>NZ_FXXQ01000057.1 GCF_900184815.1 Boseongicola aestuarii
TCAATGGGCGTGCCGCTCACCAGAATAATTGATTGTTGATAAATATCACGTACGCATAGAACTTCTTACACTACTGGTTGAGGTATTTTCACGCTAATGGAGGATATCTCATGAGGCTCAAGTATTTTGTGGCAACAGCCATTCTGGCATTCGCTCCAGCCGTATCTTTTGCTCAGTCGGTAGGTGAGGCAGAATACATGAACAGCTGCGCTGCATGCCATGGTGCAGACGGAACTGGTGGAGGACCGATGGTCGGCTACCTGATGGGCTCCATGCCCGATCTAACAACCTTATCAGAAAGTAACGGCGGCGTTTTTCCGGTTACGAAAGTGTACTCCACAATTGACGGGACGATGACCTCCGGACCCCATGGATCACGCGAAATGCCTGTTTGGGGACAGCGCTACGCGCTCAGAGGTGGAGAAAACGCAAATCCGGACTTCCGAGCAGAAGAAGCGGAAGTGTTCGTTCGATTTCGGGTTCTCGCTCTGACCGAATATCTGGCTAGCATCCAGAATTAGTAAGGGTCTTCGCTCCCAGGTGGTGGCCAATGCTTGGTATGGCGTTACCAGGTAATTGGTGTAGCCTATTCATTGATTTCCCGCGTCGGGCGATTAATGGGAGCGCTTTTCCTTATCTTTGCCCGATCGGCGTGTCGCCGCTTTTCAAAAATATGCGTGCCCAAAATTGAGAGCGTTTTAGGGGAAGTGGAGAGGCGTACCTAGGATGACGCGGCCCTCAATAACATCTCGGGCGAACCTGCAACCGTTCTCGGGCGCGCTATAGTGGAGCCAGACCGCGCTGGCGAAGCGACCCGGAACAAAGCGGTAGATGACCATGTTAAACGTGTCGAGCGATTTCGCGGGCCTCGTTCCATTCGTTTCCAAAAAGGCGGCCCGCTCGTCATTGGTCATCGCCTCAATTTGAAACGCAAAGGCAAGGTATTCATGAGCCGCCGCGCTAATCGGGCTGTCTTCTGTCATATGTTCAAGGAGGGCGTGGGTCATTTCGTGCCTGAGGATCGAAACGAAGGCTTCCTCGGGCCTAAGGCCTTTGTAGATGAAGCCGGGGACTTCACGGGCCGCAAGCGTTTCGGGCAAGACGATCATTACCTCGTCTCTCTCACAATGGAAGGCGCCAACACAGTTCGCAGGCAGCCCCTCAATCGCTGGCACAGCAGTCACGCTAATTGGGCGTGTCGGAAAAATTCCGCAGGCACTTAGCCGAGCGACGTGGTCGGTCGCTGTCCTGCAAATCAGATCAAAGAGACCTGCTTCAGGGGCCGTCGCGGTCACATTGAGACCGGGGCATATCCCAGAAGTTTTCGGCGTGTCAGCCAGTCCAGC
>NZ_FXXQ01000010.1 GCF_900184815.1 Boseongicola aestuarii
GTCTGCAGCAGAGATGACTGCGGCAAACCTGATCACGCTGACGGCGACCATCGAGGATGGCGACGGGGACACGGACAGTGCCGTGGCCCATATCGCCCAGGCCTTCCAGTTCGAGGACGATGGGCCGACGGCAGCACTTGCAGACAATGGCTCGCTGATTGTCCTAGATGAGACGGACGGTGACGGTGATGATGACGGTCCGGGCGGTGTCCTTGCAGATGTCACCACCTCGATTGCAAGTCTCTACAACGATACATCGGTCTTCGGCAAAGATGGCCCTAAGGACGCTGATGACAGCGACGATACGGGACTGATTCCGGACGACGATGCTGTGACTTACTCGCTGTTGTTGGATGTCGATGATGGTACGGCATCCGGTCTGATCGATACCTTCACCGATCGGAGTATTAATCTGTATCAAGTCGACGATTACACGATCGAAGGTCGGGTCGATACGGATGAAGTGGCGGACGGTGAAGACGACACCGTCGCCTTACGGATCATTGTTACGAACGATCCGGATGACGTCCGGGTGATTCAGTTCCGTGCGGTCAAGCATGACAACCCTCTCGACCCCTTCGAGGAAGGCGCCGAGGCCGAGAGCATCGATCCCGACAAAGTCCTGCTTCTGGTAACAGTTCGCGATGGCGATCTCGATGTTGACAGCGATACGGCCGAACTGGGCGCGCTGATCAATATCGAGGATGATGGACCTGCAGAGGCGGGCTCGGCCACGCTTGTTCTCGAAGAGGACGACATCAGCGCGATCAACGGCAACGACAATGACGCGGCGGACGGTTTTGGTTTGGGAACCGGCAACGAGGACTCGGTCTCAGTCACGCTCAATTCTACGCAGATCTTCTCCGGCGTTGACCTTCCGGTCTCGTTTGCCATCGATGGAGAAACGGATCCGGATACGGTGTTGCCAACCTTGCTCTCGCAGGGCCTGGAAGTGCATTGGGAAGCTGTGACCGGCGGCGCAACGGAATACGTGCGCGGCTACACCAATATCGATACAACCCGGGAGTTGATCATCGAGTTGGCACTGACCGACAATGGTGACTCAACGGCGAACGCTGTCGTGACCATACATGGCGAGCTTGATCACGTCATCGAAGGCGGCGGGGGCACTGAAAACGAGCTCCTGCAATTGGCCGGCGGTGGGTCCATCTCGACGATCGACTTCACGCCGATACTCGAGATCACCGATGGAGATGGCGATATCTTGCCGTTGAACCCGGGCTTCCTAAACGCCAAAGATATCGACGATACGCCAGAGATCAGCGGACCAGTGTCCGATCCGGGGGTCGTCGACTTCATCGCGGGCCTGAGCATCGACAACGTGGACCTGAACGGTTCGGTTGGCGCTGATGCCAACGACAGCAATGATGAGAACTCGGCGGGGACCAAGACCTACACGTTCTCCTTCCCCGTCGATTCCAACGGTGATGGCTTCTTCGATGCCAATGACACGATCACGTCGACATCGATAGAAGGACTCGAAGCCGAAGTTTCGGCAGACGGGACGACGATCACATACTTCGTGGATGGCTTCGGTGGCGGCACTGTGGATAACACTTGGGAGGCCAGCGAAAGGTTCTTCGATGTCGTGTTGGGCGACCAGGGGGGCAGCGGTGACTATACCTTCAATGTCTACCAGGGGGCGCCGCCAGCATTTACGGAGTTCGACTTCGAGGACTTGCCATCTGGCCAAAACCTGCATGGGACGATTGCCAATGACCTGTCAGATCCAACGATTGGTGGGTTGTTGCTGATCCCTGAAGGGACCGTTCTTGATCCTGCCGATGGCACGTTCACCAACACCAGCCAGACCACCAATACATCAAAAGGTGGTGGTCCGGTCACGATTGGTAATACGAACCAGATGTTCGATCCGGGAGAGGGGCATTACTTCGTCTATGTCAGTGATACCAATCCGGCAATGGTTGCCGGCGCAGGTCTGGACCAGAACAACGCCGACGATGCCGATACGGTCGAGTTTGGCGGTACAGAGCCCATAAAGACGGCGCAGGTCGAGATCGTGCAGATCCAGGGGAACAGCCCAGCGACCATCAATATCCAGGCCTTCGATGTTGATTTCGACGACTTCGCGGATGATGGCGGTGATCTGACACGGATCGACACGGATGCGGAAGCGCGCCTGTTTGTAGAGAATCCGGACACGTACCTGACGGATACCGACGGTGTTGCACCGGGCATTCAGCAGCCCAAGATCACGTCGATCTCGGTCTACAACACGGCGGATCTGGACGCAGCGGCCGACCCCTCAACCGTGACACCTCTTTACACGGTGGACATTGGTGACGGGGATATTATGGGCGTGACCTGGAACAACGGAGGTGAATCTGTTGATGTGGGCAATCTCGGTGCTAACGTCACTGTTGAGTTTACCACTGACGTTCCCCACGACATGGCGCTGGTGTCCAACGTTGTCGGCAAGTACGACCTCGGCGGCTTCAATCTGCTGCAAGTCGACGAGACCCCGGATCAGCTGTTCGACTACACGGTCGAGATTACTGACTTCGATGGCGACACAGCTGCCGAGACCTTCCAGGTCCTGGTCGATGGAACCGGCAAGTTCGACGACGGTGTCTTCGATCTAAACCCTGACGTCTGATGATACAGTTACCGGCCGCGAAACCCTCGCGGCCGGTACCCCAATAAGGCGGTAAGTAGACAGGAACAAACGGCATGACGAGGCTTAAAAAAAACCTTCTGACGGGAGTTATGGAATCTATATCTCAGCAGAGAGCCGCACTATTTATTTTCAGTTGCCTAGTGAACATGCTTCTTCTTGTTACTGCAATCTACATGCTTCAGGTGTACGACCGGGTCTTGTCCAGCGGCTCATTGGCAACGCTTGCTTGGCTGACAGTAATCGCACTGATTGCGGTGGTAGCCTACGGCTTGCTCGAACAGGCTCGCCGCCTGATCCTGTCGCGAACCGCAAGCTACATTGAAAGCGAATTGAATGCGCCGACACTCCGCGGCGCAATGGATCTCAATCGAGAAGGTAAAGTGCCACCGGCGAGCGTGCGGGATGTGGCGGACTTGCGCAATTATTTTCGGAGTGACGCGGCGCTTTCATTCCTTGACGCACCGTGGAGTGTGATATTCCTTGCCTTCATTTGGCTTTTACATCCGATCCTCGGCTTGATTGCCACGCTCGGAGCCATCACCTTATTTGCGGCCACTCTCCTTAATGATGTTCTTACACGCGCTCGACAGCGTGAAGCGGCCGGGGCTGTCCATGCTGCCAATGAAACCGCTGTGCGGCTTGTGGACGCCGGCGAAACAATTTCAACTCTTGGAATGGCACCTGCCATCTTCTCCCGCTGGAGGGAGCAGCAAAACAGGGCCCATGCCGAACAACAAGAACTGGGTGAGAAAACAACTACCATTTTGAGTTTAACCAGGTCTCTTCGTATGGGCCTGCAGATTGCTGTTCTTGGAATGGGCGCATATCTTGTTCTTGGAGCAGAGATCACCGCCGGGGCGATGATTGCGGCGTCAATCATTACAGGCCGCGCCCTCGCCCCAATTGATCGATTGACCAGCAGCTGGAACCGGTTTGTATTGGCGCGGTCGGCAAAGAAAAAACTTAAGGCCCTCTTCGAAGAGGTTGCGAAGACACCGGATCGGCTGCAACTGCCCCGACCGAAGGGAATTTTGTCAGTTGAAAACATCAACTTCATCGCCCCCGGCACTTCGAAGCCGATCTTGCACAGCATTGATTTCAGCTTGGAAAGGCCTGGTACATGTTGTGCGGTGATCGGTCCTTCCGGTGCAGGGAAATCAACGTTGTGCCGCATGTTGGTCGGCATGTGGAAGCCCAGCGGAGGTCAAGTTCGGCTTGACGGAGCCGATGTATTCACATGGGACCCGGATCGCTTGGGACCCTACATCGGTTACTTGCCTCAAACGGTCGAGTTGTTTCCAGGAACAATAGCGGAGAACATCGCGCGCTTTGGAGATGCTGACAGCGAAGCGATAATTGGAGCCGCGCGCCTGGCAGGTGTTCACGAGATGATCCTTAAGCAACCCGACGGATACGAGACGCAAGTAGGTTTCGCGGGTGATCGACTTTCGCTGGGTCAACGGCAACGGATTGGCCTCGCGAGGGCGGTTTATGGCATGCCTTCGTTTGTCGTCCTCGATGAGCCAAACTCAAACCTCGACAGTGCGGGAGATGCGGCGCTTCTGTCCACGCTCTCCGCATTAACTGAAAACGGTACTACGACCGTGATCGTTTCCCATCGTGCGGAGGTATTAAAGGGTGCAAGCAAAGTTCTCGCATTACGCGACGGAACAATAGGGAGTTTTGGGGACCGCGACGAAGTGCTGAAGCCAGTTACGAGCGCAAAAAAGACATCACCCCAAACCGCAATTCCACGTCAAAAAATCACACTCGGGTCGAAAACCAAATGAGGAAATTCAGTACATGATGGATTGGTGGAAGACATCAGGAACGGCTCTTTGGTCAGCAACGATCGGATGGCTGGAATCTCTAGCAAGAGAGGCAAGCCAATTTGCTGTCGAATACGCATGGGTTTTTCTCTATCTCTTCTTGACAGTTGCCACTCTTGTTACTCTCCGCGCTTTGTTTTTTCGAAAAGCGCCAGTAGGTGTCGAACTGACGCGAGCAATTCGGCGGCCACGCTTCTTCGGCTATGTCACCGTATGTGCACTTATTATTTCGTTGGCTAGTTGGTCGTTATTCGCGCCGATTGCAAGTGCGTCGATTGCTTTTGGCGTTGTAAGTCCTGACGGCAGTCGAAAAACGATCAGTCACCTTGAGGGAGGCATTATCCAATCAATCCATGTCCGTGAAGGCGAAACTGTCGCGGCGGGAGATCCACTCGTAACTCTGGAAGATGTTCGCGCGCGAACCGAATATAGCGCGTTGCGGGAGCGCATGATGTTTCTACTGGCGTCGCGTGCCCGACTAGAAGCTCAGCGTACGAATAAGGAGCGCATTTCTTTTCCTGACGAGTTGAAACGCTTCGGTGGAGAAACTGTCGAAACTATAATCGAAGCACAGAACGAATTACTTGAAAGTCAGGAATTAGCGCACAAAGGTAGGGAAAAAATTTATCGGCAAAGAATATCTCAGATCAACGAGCATACGGCAGGACTTGAGGAAGTCATTGCAGCTCAGGATGAACAGCTGGCAATTCTAGAAGTTGAGATTGAGAATTATCAAACTCTCTTAGAAAAGGGGTTAACTCAAGCCTCAATTCTCTTTTCGCTACAAAAGGAACGCACCGAGTTGATTGCGAAGCGTGCGATCAACTCTGCAAAGATTGCAGAGAACCGAGAGGCAATTGCGACCGCCGAGATAGAACTTCTTAATCTTCGAGAAGGACGTATTGAAGACGCTCATAACAAAATTCCCGAAATTGACAATGAGATTTCCGAGCTACGATCTCAGTTGGAATCGAGGAGCGACGTTTTAAAGCGAACTATAATTAGGGCGCCAAACGCAGGAACAGTAATTGATCTACAAGTTGCGACGGTTGGGGGCGTGGTGCGTCCAGGTGCCTCAATAATGGAACTTGTACCGCTCGATGCTCAACTCATCGTTGATGCCAGGGTGAAGCCGATTGACATAGATCGCGTGCGACCGGGTATGGAAGCGCGAATTATACTTTCGGCTTACAAACAAAGAAATCTGCCACTCATCAGTGGCACCCTTCTCTCGATTTCGGCTGACCGCCTCGAAGAGGACCGAACAGGTGAGCCATACTATCTCGCGAAGGTCGAAGTTAACCCGGCCGACCTTAAGAAGGCAACGGATGTGAAGTTAATCCCCGGCATGCCTACCGAAGTTATGATCTTGGATGGCGAACGATCCGTCATTCACTATTTGCTTGATCCGCTCACGGCGTCATTTGAGCGAAGTTTTCGAGAGCAGTGAAGGCCACACCATTCGAAAAGTGCTTGATCTGAAACTGTGCGATAATCGGTTGAAGCGTGCATCGCGACGAAGGAGCGTGCGTTCACCCCCGACTTTGTACAGTCTGTTAACCTGATATTCGAACGTATTTTCTTTAAGTATCTATGCGCCAGGGCCTCTTGGGCGCATGGATTGACGAAAAGCGCCGACTGTTGCTTCGACGGACGTAAATTATCTCGCGAGAGCAACATCTTGCTTTAGTGACGGGTGCGTGAAACTTGTGACTGTGAGGAGATACGCAGTTCGAAGCTCCCACATTTCCGGCATTGTTTAAGTCGACAGGGATCAAGCAATTCACAACTAGGATGTCTGTACCGTTCAATGGACTCAGGGTCCGCCTTAAGAGAGTGTCTTGGTCCCTAATCAAAGACAGACAATTGGGACGGCCCTTCCAAGCTCAAGAATGGCTGATCCCGATAGCCTGGCAAGGCCACAGTCCGCTCTTAAGAGCAACTAAGCGGGCGTGGCCTCTCTGGCTATATAGCGTGAAGCATTGTTCCGATGCATCCTCAGGCCCAGACATTTTGCTCGGCCTTCTCCAAATACCGTGCAAGAATATTCACCGATTTCCATCCCCCGGCCCGCATAATCGCTGCCGTATCATAGCCGGCGCAGAGGAGATCCTGAGCGGCACCAACGCGCATGGAATGGCCGCTGAAGGCATCAATCTCCCCAGGGGGCAGACCGACGCGTCGCGCCGCAGTTTTTACGAGACGCTTGACGATCGTTGTCTCAAGGCTGCGGTTCAGGGCCTTGTTCTGATAGATCGGACAGAAGAGCCAGGGGATATGCGGCCCGCGCCATGCAAGCCAATCCTGAATGAGACCCGCGGTCCGGAGGGATGTGAAGGCGAGACGTCCTTCTCCGAAGGGATCGGACTTGCTGCGCCGGATGAGTACGCGAAGCGTTCCATCCTCGCGATCTTCCAGATCATCTGTTTTTAGGGCAACAAGTTCTGACCGCCGGGCCAGGAGTTCGTAGCCGAGGGCCAGCATCGCGCGGTTGCGCAGACCCCAGGGCGTATCGGGTTCGCTGGCAATGAACCTCTCGAGATAGTCCCGCGTCAGACCCTTGGCTTGCTTTGGACGAACGGCATGCTTGCGACGAACCCGCCGCAAGGAAAGGTTGATGTCCTCGTCATAGGTCGGGTCCGGAAGCCCTAAGAGCCGATGGAGCTTTCGGATGGCATAGAGGCGACGTCGCACCGTGGAGGGTGCCCTGAGCTCGCCTTGCGCTTCCAAGAAGCTGCAAACGGTTCTGACAGACGCCGGGAAGGGCACGTTATCCGAACTCTCACACCAGTCGACAAAGACCTGCACGTCTGCATAGTAAGACCGAATGGTAGACGGGGCATACGCGCCCTCAAGGCGTTGGATTTCTGCGCGCCAACATGTAATTTTTATGAGGTCATCCACAGATCAATTATGATAAAAATTTTATCACAATGCAAGACATAGAGGTCACCGGATATCAAATTCGCGCAGCGAGAGGCGCATTGAATTGGTCGGTTGGTGACCTTGCGGAACAGTGTGGGGTAGGGACGGCAACAATCGTTCGCTATGAGACTTCGGTTGGTGTTCCCGCAACCAGAATGGGAAACCTGAGGAAAATCCAGCGCGCCTTAGAAGCCGCCGGTATCGAATTCATTGGCTCCCCGGACGATGCCCCCGGTATTCGGATCCATCCATCTCCAAATTAGGCGACAGATCGCTTCTATGACCCAGCCCGATAGCCGTAGCTCCGGGGTATCTCGTTCAGGCGAGCAGCACGTGAAGATCGCTTCCTCGACCCCCCGGAATCGGGAGTTCAGGATCTGCAATATATTGATATCAATAAAGAATTGAGCCGCCCCGAGGGGCGGCCCAGAAAAAACTTGCCAAGTTGAGCGCGTCAGGCGGAGACGTGAGAGGTCAGTCGCGAACGAAAGAGGGACACGAGTTCTGATCGCGAAGTGACGCGCGCATCATAGCAAGGGCGGACAAATGGATTGGGTTCACCCTCCTGCTTCCACGCGGCAAAGCTCCGAAACCGGAGCCCCGACACAAGGAAGTAGAGATAGCGATAAAAGGAGGATTTTTGCGCAAACTTGCGCTGAACATATTTGGACATTTGATACTCTTTACAACTGGGTACTTATACAACTCTGCCAGATTTGCAGACAAGTTCGGCCGGATTATGGCGGGGCCGGTGTGATTTCGTGGAATCCCTCGGCCAATTGTGAACGCCTCGGGCAACTGCCTGCCTATTTACGCGCAAACCAACGTCCGGAGGCGGTATCCTCCTGTAGCGCGTCGACAAACTCGAGATCGAGAAAGCCATCGTAGCGCAGTCTCGAGGGGCGCATTCTGTCCTTGTTTTTCCGAATGGTCTTCTTCGGGCCTACCGCGTCGTTATGTTCTGGGCAGGGGGAGGAACTCTCCAGGAAGCACTTTCCCGTTTCCCTGCAGTACTTAAATGTGCACATATGCTTTACCTTTGTACTCGCTAACTAAACTCTGTCTTGGACGCATCTCTTAGTCGCAGACGCCTCCTTCACAGAGTATTCCAGCGCTCTCTTCGAGACTGCTCTCAATCGACGCCGCCGCACCAACAGTTCCAGCGCCAATGGATGTCATGACCACGATGGCCAGGGCCACGCAGATTGCGGTCAGAAATATCCAATCGACGGTGACGGCACCTGACTCTTCGGCAAGGAAGCATTTGCATTTGTGGGATGGGCTTTGAGCGGTAATGGAATTCTGCTTTGTCATTTTAGGGACTCCGAGTCGAAAGGTCATTGAAGAGTGGATGAGGAAACCGGGCTTGCGCGCGGTTAATCCTCGTCACCGCCCTGGTTGCGATCGTACGACTTGCCAGGATCGCCCCCGTCAGGACCATTACCGCGTCCAGCGTCCATGTGATCGCTGCTCGGGGTCGAGGATGCCTGCGACGGAGTGTTCGGCCTTGAAGCGCTGTCGCTCTTGCCAGGCGTCGGGTCGTTCTTCGGGTTCGTCGGTGTATCCACGGGGGTCGAACGCGTGTTCTTACTCTCAGAGCCCGATCCAGAAGGGGTGGATACTTTTGTGCCAGGGGGATTTGAGCTTGGGCTCGTGCTTTCGACAGTTCTGCTGGACACGGTGACGATCGTTTGAGGAGGTTCGCCATCTTCAACGATAGGGACGCCGGTGGACTCGTTCGAGGTCGTTGACGTGCCAGAGGGCACCGTGTCCGAAGATGACCAGAAGAATTGCCGGTCCTTGGACCCATCGCTCAGGTTTGGACGATACGGGCGCGGGTGACGCCGCCACCAGGGACCCTCATCGAGCGTGGCGACTTCCTTGACGAGACCGGCAACCTCGATGGTCACCCTGCGGTTCAGGCGCTCCGGGTTTTCGGTTTCGATAAGAGGGTCGTCTTCGCCTTGGGAGACCAGCGCTTCGAGCCTGTCGCGCTCGATTCCGGCCGCGACCAGGTACTCGAGAACGCGCTTTGCGCGGCGTTGCCCCAGATCCAGGTTGTAATCGGGGTTGCCGACCTTGTCGGCATGTCCCGTGACCGAGAACTGAAGCTCTGGGCGCTCCGCCATCCAGGCAACCTGGGCATTCAGGAGAGCCTGGGCGTTCTGGTCGAGCGTGTCGCGATCAAAGGCGAAGGTGACAGCCAGAACCGGCCCAACGCGTTCGTCAAGAACCGCGAGCGGGAAGCGCTCTGCGGTGGTGACGGCTTCGCCGCCCGCTGAAAAATGGACTGTCTGGGTGTTAGGTGCGCAACCTGCAGTCAGCAGGAGGGCGCCGGCGCAGACCGCGCCGAGAAGCTTACTCGTACTCATAATTCACCTACTTGGTGTTACTGGTTAAAACTGGCGGGATACATCCGCCGACAGTTGTCATTTAACAGCACAAAATGGGAGATAGTATGACCCGATTATGGAAATTTTGTGGCGCACCGACGGAAGATGTGAACCCTTCGCGTGTCTGATCGAGGCACTCTTTCTTAAGTGTATGAAAGAGGATGACCGAGGCTCTCGTCGACTTTGGTTGGGAGAGAGTGCGGTATAATGGTTTGCGGAAGGCAATAGAGAGTTCTTGTGAACAATATCTGTGGGCCTGATGGGGCGGAGAAAGACACAGCACAGTCTGCCTTGGCAACACGATAAAGGCGTGGGCGGCGGGATTCGATATGTCAGCATTGCCCCCGGAGGTCATAAAATAATTCGATTCACCAGACTAAGGTCTGAGTGCCACTACGACGTTTTGCGGTACCAGTAGGACCATATGCCGATGCATGTGGCGATTGAATTGCACACATTGGAAACGTACCGCCCAATTTTGGGCCTATACTGGAGACCGTACATGAAACTTTCCCAACTCCTTCTCACCACATCGATTTGCGCCGTGGTCGCAATGCCTGCTTTCGCTCAGGCCCGGAGCTTTGCTGACGTCGACACTGATGGGAACGGCGAGCTCTCCCTTGAAGAACTGAAAGAGGCTTTCGGGAACGCTGGGGCGAACTCCATACTGGTGCGCAATGACCGTGATGGAGACGGCGCGGTTACCGTTGCAGAGATCAAGATATCTAAAGATGACGAAGACGATGATGACGAAGACGACGAAGATGACGACGAGTCCAGCGACGAAGACGATGATGAAGATGACGACGAGTCTAGCGACGAAGATGACGACAGTGATGACGAGTCTAGCGACGAAGCTGACGACTGATCCAAGCGCGTTGCGCGGCGCCTGAACACCGCCATGCTGGGCAGCCGTACGGGTGTACGGCTGCCCATCAACCTAACCCGGCTTAAAAAAGACAAGGAACGCTTCTGTGGAAGCTGTCACACAAACCAAATATCAAAAGCTCTTCGCCACGCCGCTCCTCCGCTTCAAGGTCGAGGGAGCGCATAGGCTCAACAAAGAGCTTTTGGCCGAGGGTGGCCGTCTACGTGCGCAAACCGAAGGTGTTTCAAAATCAAATCGAGGCGGATGGCATTCCGCCGGCAACTTGTTTGAAAATGAAGCGCCGTGCATCCAAGAACTGAAATCCCACGCGACACAGACTGTTTTGAGCGCCACCGAGACCATCGGGGCGAAGGCGGATATGTCCGCGTTTGATCTCAAGCTGTTTGCCTGGATGAATGCCAACGTACCGGGGGGCTACAATGCCCCCCATACGCATCCGGGCGCGCATTGGTCTGGTGTTTATTACGTTGCGCAACCGGAGGTCGAAACCGGATCATCGGGAAAGATCGAATTTCTCGATCCGCGCTCCGACTTGCCCAATTGGCGCAGGCTTCAGGCCCCCCCCTTTAGCGCGAAAAAGGCTTTTCGGCCGGAGCCAGGCGAGCTCATCCTCTTTCCCTCCTATCTGGTGCACTGGGTACATCCGAATGAAACGCCAGATGAGCGGGTCACAGTCGCGTTCAATGCGACGTTTCGTAAGACCAGAAAAGGACGAAAAGCCTAATTCGGCGATGCCTGAGACGGGGTTTTTGTCGGCCAGTGCTTCCGTGGAGACAGGCCGCCAAGCCTATTCAACGCGCCCCCAGGCCTCGTGCGCGATCAGGGCGGCTTCAACGCGGTTTCTTGCGTCAAGTTTGCCCATGATAATGGTCATGTAGTGTTTAACCGTTTTTTCCTGAATATCGAGTGCGTTTGCCACTTCCTTGTTGCTCTGGCCCTTGGCAACCAGCTTCAGGATGTCCTCCTCCCGCTTGGTCAAAGACTGAAGCGGTGACGTCGACGTGTTGGTGTCGGATTTCGACATTATCGTCAGAACTTTTGCGGCAAGCGCGGGTGACACATGCGCCTCGCCGCGGGTCACGCCTTTAAGAATGCTGCGTAATTCGCGCGCCGACACCCCTTTGAGAATATAGGCAACCGCGCCCAGCTTCAGCGCATTCGCAACATTTTCGTCTTCTTCCGAGACCGTAAGCATGGCGACGTGCTTGGCGCTATTTGCAGCAACGATTGCACTCACGGCCGAAAGCCCACCCCCCGGCATCGACAAATCGAGCAGAGCAATATCGGGATGCTTTTGCTCGGCCAAGCGTATCGCTTCCTGCGCCGAACTGGCCGTCGCGACGACACGGAATTCTCCGGTTTCTTCGAGGCTGGTGACAACGCCATCCCGGTAAATTGGATGATCATCTGCGACCAAAATGCGAAGCGTCATTGCCCGTCCTCCAGGATTGGCAGCAGCAATCGAACCGTGGTTCCTTTGCCAGGCTGCGACGTGATTTCAACCTTGCCACCAAGGGTTGCTGCGCGATCAGAAAGGCCAACAAGTCCCTGTCCTCCGTCATCGCGCACACCGGCAACTGCGCCTTGTTCGAAACCTTTCCCATTGTCTGTCACAAGGACGGTTATCCAGTCACTGTTCACAGCCAGCTTAGCCGCGATCTCGGTCGCCTCGGCATGTCTGCTGGCGTTTGAGAGTGACTCCTGCAAGAACCTGTATACGCAGAGCCTTGTTGCAAACGACGTGTCGATATCTATGCCCGGATTTTCTATGAGCTCGGCGTTTGATCCAAAGCTTTTATTGTGGTCTTTTACCGCCTGAGCGGCGCACTCCTTGAGATCGAGTTTGGCAAGGTCTGGAAGCGACAAACCTCGTGATATGGCACGCAGTTCGGCCATCGCATTTGCCAAAGACTCCCGTACAGTTTCGGCATCTTTGGAAGACTGGAAGCCCGCAGCCTCAAGCCGCAAACTTGCAAGCGAAAGATGCTGTGCCACGCCGTCATGCAGGTCCTGTCCAATGCGTTGCATGATCTTTTCTGACTGGGCCGTCGAGCGCTGAGCGGCCTGTGAGACATGTTTGCGCAGCACTTCGTTGCTTTTTGAAAGCTGGCGGCTTTCTTCAAGTTGCAGCCGAAGTTGTTCGCGCTGCCGCTCAATCAGGCGACTGCCTGCATGGACGATGATAAAGAGAAGGGCGCCACTGAATGCAAAAATTCTTGAGACAAACTTCCAGCTATCACGCCGCGCTGCAGTCAAGGCCTCTGCAAGGTCCTCGGCGCGTTGATAAAACTCCACGACGAACAAGACCGCCCCTGTATTTGTATCTCGGATGGGAACGTAAACCTCCAAGAGAGGCACGCCTAAGACAGCCTCCGGATGCCCTGCCTGTGCCTGCAATGTCTGAAACTCTGCAGCGACGTCGCCCGACAAGGCCTTCAAAAGCGCAGGAGATGGCTCATACACCAATCCGCGCTCTTCGGGGCGGAAAGAGTCCAGAATTTCGCCGCTCGAACTCCAGATAATATACGTAACGACCCGTTCGCGCAGAATGCCTTCCTGGAAAACTCGGCGGAGCGCGAGACGGGAACTGTCCGATATAATTGCATCGTCGGACTCTCCGCGGCTTTGGTTTGGAAGCACGCTCTCAATATAAAGTGCAGCGGCCGTTCCGGAGTTTTGCACCACGCCTTGTTCGATGTGGTCGGCGACCCAGCTTCCAACAGCAAAAGCAGCCATCGCTATCACCGCTCCGCCCACGAGAAAAAACTGGACTGAGAGTGTGCGAAGCAGTCTGGAGGCTGTATCTAGCAAGGGTCTCATGTGTCAAAGATGCTCTGTGCTGAAGGGGTTTTCTACCGACCTTAGTCCGAACAGGGCAATAGTTGCGAAAGCGCATACGCCTTTGTAGCAGAGGTCTCAATTGCCGAGGTGACGGCGCATCGATTTCGGTTTTTGGCGGCACAAACGGCTGTCCAAATCTTGAACGCTTTGACTGTTGAGCGCCTTCATTTGTCGCGATTGATCAGCAGACAAATACCACCAACACGAATTTGACACATCGACACTGGGAATAAGACCTGACACCTTTAGCGACGTCAGCTTTTCTGGCCCTCGAATACGCGGCTCCATCGAAAGACGAACATCAGGACGATCATGCAAACGACGAGACCAATCAGGTCCCCGATGGCATAAATAGCCCAAACCCCGATGACCTTGTCCAACTCAATCAGTCCAGAAAAAACAAGCGTTTGGCCAAAAGAGTTGAGAAGAGACGACAGGGCACCCACCGCGATCATCCCTTTCCACTGGAGCTTTCTTGAGCCGCCGAAATAGAAATCGAAACCGGCAAGCCGCGCAATCTCGAAGGCGATAAATGCAGAGGCTGACCCAACAAGGATGCCTTCTATCAGAGCTGGCTCAAGGAAACTTAAATCTTCAGACGGGCTAAACAGCCAGGCGGACAGGCTCACGCCCAGGATCAGAGCAGGTACCGCCTTCCAGCCATATGCCCATGTTGCGAGAACCCTGACACCGTGGGGAAGATAGACCAGACTGGCGAACACCGTGATTTCTGGCAAAACGAGACTTTGCGCTGGTGTGATAAGCAGAGCCGTCATTCCGTGACATAGAACGTAAGCGAGGACGATAATGAGAAAGGTCACGTAAGATGCCCAGTCATTGAAAGTGTGGAGGTGTTCACGAATGTGTCAGCCTTGCAATGTAGACGGGCGAACCCGTAAATCTCAACAGGTGAAAAACCTATTGGCTAGTGAACAACGTCGCTGCGCACCACATAGTGCCTTGCCTTGTAGCCGTCCGCTTTTTCAAGAAAGCCCAAAGAAACCAAGGACCGCAACGCCCTGTGATAGGATGCTTGCGCCATCCCAGCAATCAATACATGCGTTCGGATTTCATCAGAGGTAACCGCCTCTCCTTGTATTTCAGACAAAGCATGTGCTGCCAGAAAGACATCCTTTTCTATTTCGCTCAACCCGCCGAGCCCAACATCTTGCTCCATCTTCAGCATCATGCTGCGCATTTCAAAGAGCGCAGACAGACTCTTTTGTGTTTTATTTGTCATAAATCTCATAATCCAAAATAAGTAATTCAATCTAATGCACGCCGGAAAATTATCATGTTGACAACTTTAGCAGTAGGGCGGAAAGTGGTTTCTCTCCTTGAGTATCCGTGAGTGGTTAACGAGAGAGTGTTATATCATTTTCCGCCCCGGTTGCTTAACTGCAACCGGGGTAATTTAGTCGAAAAGTGTCTCGCTTGTCGAGGCCTTAGGAAGTCTGCGCGTGGTCTCTAGCCTGCCAAGCACAGAAACCTGAATCGGGCACTGCCCTCCTTTTTTCGAGCCAGCGGCCAAGATATGCGCGCGGTTTCATTGACGACGTTTGCAGTAATCAAGCTTGGCGCTTGGCCACAGGTCGAGGTGATGGCGCGCTCGACATCAAATATCGCTATGTGCGAACATTTGATGAACACTTTGACTCTTGCGGCTTAGCTGCACTATAAATTGTGTGCGCTGAGTCGGGGGACACAAAGGGTAGTTGCCATGAAGGATATTCCACCTCAGTCATCTCAATCTGATCTGATCGATGCCACGCCCTCACGGAAGTTGTTTCCAGGAGAAGATCGTGGCGCCTTTGAGGCGTTTCGTCTGGCATTGCTTAGCGAACTGTCGCCCTCGACGTTTTATGAAGAGCAAATGGCCGAAAACCTCATCGATGTTGAGTGGGAAGCTTTCCGATATCGTAATTTAAGAGCCGATCTAGTCACGGCAAAGGGCCGAGACCGCTGCGCAAAGGCGATCGAGAGTTCGGTCAATACATTCGGCTCGAGGCCTTCAGAGGAGTCGATCGCGACGGCGGCCACGCTTTTCGGGCCGGATGGCGCTAAGCAAAAGACAGCCGTGAAGGCGCTTGAGGCAGCCGGGACCAATCTCGATGAGATCGTGGCGTGTGCCTATGCAAAAGAACTTGGAACGCTCAGCCATATCGAGCGTCATCTGGCGGACATCGAACCGCGCCGGCGTCGATTGCTCGATGATCTTGAGCGGCTGAAAGCGCGGCGTTCCCGGGACATCCCCGATGCCGAGATCGTCGATGACAATGGCGACTGAGCTTCAAAGGGCCGCCAATAAGAAGAATGCGGCAAAAAGCACGGGCCCCAAGAGCAAACACGGCAAGCGCCGATCTGCGCAGAATGCCCGCGCACACGGTTTGACGCAGCCGCCGGATGCGGCGCATGTCCAGCGCTGGTACCGCACCATCATGAACGACCCGACAGCAGAACTCCAAGACGCCTTCAGCTCTGAAGAGGCCCGAGCAGCGCTTGCCCTCGCCGAAGCGGAGGCGCACCTGGAGCGGACGCGTGATGCCGAACAAGCTCACCTGGAGAAAATGGTCAGCATTGCGCTTCAACGAGGGCGGCGATCCCTTCTTGAGCTGGCCATGGTTCCTGAATCGGATAAAATGGAAGATGACGATGTTCTGGATTTGCTGATCAAGAATTATTCTCGTTCCGACATGGAAAAATCTGAACGGGAATTCTTTGTCAGGTCTCTCAAGATTTTCAAAAGCGCCAACCCAAACAGGCGCGCAGAGCTCAGCCGGCGGATGCTTAAGTTTCGGGGGTACCGTAAGCGCGCGGAAGGCCACCGAAATCGAGTCTCTACCGAATGGCTCAAGGTATCAAAGGCGTGATCTTGCAGAACGAACCCAAATTCACGTATAGGTTGTTTTTGGGCGGTGGTGTTGATCTAACTGTTTGACTATAAATGAAAAAGTGTGTTTTCGTGAGGCGTCTATATTTCTCTACTTTAGACGCAAATGCCCGATAACGTGTAACGGCAATTTCTCTAGATTTTTGGGTGTCGTAGAAAGCCCGAATTTTCTGGGCTCAGGAGTTCCCAGCCTCGCCGCAGGTTCCTCTTCTTTTTCATGATAATCAAATCGGCAGTATGCGCTGAATTCACGGGGAAATACTCCGGGTCTGCAATCCGCTGCGCAACCATTCCGCCACCTCGTCCAAGCAATGCGCTCTCAGCGCATGCGTGATCTCCGCGCAAGCATGTTCGATTGCATGTGCGCTTGCAGCAAAGTCCGTGTTATGGTTCAAGATGAATGACTGTTCTGAACGAAAGAGTTTAGTTGATGAGCGAATTCGCAAGACGCCGCACAATCATGGTCGACACGCAGGTCCGGCCGTCTGATGTCACCAAGTTCCCGATCATCGACGCCATGCTGACCATCCCGCGTGAGGTTTTTGTCCCGTCCGCGCTGCAAGAGGCAGCCTATGCCGGCGAAAACCTTGCCATCGCGCCGGGGCGCACGCTTTTGGATCCGCGCACCTTTGCCAAGATCCTCGAAGTCGTGAACATACAGCCCATGGATCTGGTGCTCGATGTGGCATGCGGGATGGGGTATTCTTCGGCCGTTGCAGCACATCTGGCGGAAGCTGTGATTGCACTTGATGACAACTCTGACCTCTGCGCAGAAGCCGAGAACGCGCTTTCCAGCATTGGCGCGGACAACGTCGCAGTGGTGGAAGGGGCTCTTGACGCTGGCGCGGCGCAGCACGGTCCCTACGATGTCATCCTTGTTCAGGGGGGCGTCGAGACCATTCCCGAGACCCTAACGGATCAATTGAAGGACGGTGGGCGCATTGCGGCCATTTTCGAGGACGGACGGCTTGGAACGGTGCGCGTCGGGCTCAAATCGGACGGCGTCATGTCGTGGCGATATGCTTTCAACGCCGACGCCCCCGTGTTGTCGGCGTTCCGCAAAAGCGTGGATTTTGCGCTTTAACACTCAGATTTGAAAGAGATTCTTTTGAAACCTCGCATACTTCGAAGCCTCGCAATTCTCGCCGTCAGCGCAACGATGGTGGCCTCGGCGCAGGCGGAAACCCTCTCGGACGCTTTGGTGTCGACATACCGCAACTCCGGCTTGATCGATCAAAACCGCGCGGTATTGCGCGCGGCTGATGAAGACGTCGCTCAGGCGGTCGCGGCTCTGCGACCAGTGCTGGGGTATCTGGCGACGGCGGGCTATGCGGATAACGCGCAAGGCTCGGGCTCGAGCGCGTCGATCGGATTGTCGGCAGACATGTTGCTTTACGATTTCGGGCGCTCTCAACTGTCAGTCGATATCGCGAAAGAAGCCGTGCTTGCGACACGCTCGGCATTGATCGATGCCGAGAACACGGCGCTTTTCAACGCGGTGAATGCCTATCAGGCGGTCCGCCGCTCGATGGTGTTCGTGGAATTGCGCGAGAACAACGTGCGCCTTCTGACCGAGCAATTGCGCGCCACGCGTGATCGTTTCGAGGTCGGCGAGGTCACGCGCACCGACGTTTCCCTGTCCGAGGCGAGCCTTGCCGCCGCACGCAGCGCGCTTGCCGCCGAACGCGGCGGTTTGGCGCGCGCGCAAGAGCAATACCGCACCGTGGTCGGCGATTATCCGGGCGTTTTGGCACCCGCCGATGTCATGCCGTCGATTCCGGGGTCGGAAGCCGAAGCACGTGCGATTGCGCGTCAGGAAAACCCGCTGGTCAAGCAGGTGCAGCACCAAGTGAAAGCGGCCGAACTTGCCGTCGAGATCGCGTCGCGGGCAATGCGTCCAACGCTGAACGCCAGTGGCGACATTTCGGTGGATGACGACGGCAACGACAGCGCAAGCGTCGGTCTGGCTTTGCGCGGCACACTCTATCAGGGCGGCGCGATTTCGTCGCGACTTCGCCAGGCGCAGGCGCAGCGCGATCAGGCCAGATCGCAGCTTTACACGACCGGACTGCGCGTCGACCAGGAAGTCGGTAACGCCTATGCGAACCTTGCGGTGGCGATTGCCAGCATCGACGCATCGGCGCAACAGGTGCAGGCGGCTGAGCTTGCCTTGCGCGGCACGCGTGAGGAATTGCAACTTGGCGCGCGGACCACGCTGGATGTGCTGGATCAGGAACAAGAGGTGCTGGATGCCCGCACCAATCTTGTCTCGGCTCAGGTGGACAGGATAGTCGCGGCCTATCAGGTGCTGGATGCGACAGGTCTGATGACGGCCGAAAACCTGCGCCTGAACGTGCCGATTTACGACCCTGCCGCCTATTACAATTCGGTGTCGGATGCGCCGCGCGGGCAGGTCAGCAAGCAGGGCGAAGCGCTGGACCGGGTGATGCGCTCGCTCGGGAAAGAATAACGTCGCAAGCTTGTGCGCCCGCGCCCCGGTCGTTACGATGGCGGGGGGCGAAAGAGTCGGTAAAAAATGTCAAAGACGGGCACAGGTCAGAATGTGGAAGATATGCTGTCGTCAGTGCGACGGCTGGTCTCGGATGAGCTTCCGCGGATGCCGCGCGCCGAGGTGCCAAAAGCGCCTCCGGCCCTTGTCCTGACGGAATCACAGCGCATCGAACCGCCGATGTCCGGGCATAATTCGCGCCGGAAATCCCTGGAAGACCGTATCGCCGAACTGGAAGCCGCCGTTGCCGAAAGCTCTGACGATTGGGAGCCGGATGGCAGCGAGGATCTCGAGCAGCATCGCCCCGATCATATCGTGTTCCGGCCCAGCCGTGCGGTCACGCGCCCGCCGGCGCTTTCGCCTTTGCGGCTGAGCGAACCCTCCAGAGACGATGACAAGCGCGATGCAAAGGGTATCAACAAGCCGGCGGAACCTATTGTTTTAGTTGAAAAAACTGTGGCCCAGCCTGCTGCAGAGGCACCTGCAGAAGACTCCGTGGAAGCGCTGCAGGCCGAGGTCGAAACGGCCCTGACCGAAGCGGTGTCATCGGCGATCGTCGGCATGGCCGAGGATGCGCTGACGGGTGACGAAGCGTTCGAACAGGCGCTGGCCAGCGCGGTTGGCGCTGACGATGGATCCGACAGTGGCGCCAAAGAAGCGCCGAGCGAACCAGTAGCAAGTCCCGGCCAGATTGATATCGCTGACATCCGCCCGATGATTTCATCCCTGATCCGCGAAGAACTTCAGGGCGATCTGGGCGAGCGGATCACGCGCAATGTCCGCAAACTGGTGCGGCAGGAAATCCAGCGCGCCCTGACCGTACGCGAAGTCGAGTAGCGCCGGGCCTTGAACACGCCAGCCCATCTTTTGCTTGGCGCGGCGGCATTTGGTAGACCCGACAGACGAGGCACCTTTTCGGCAGCACTTCTGGGGGCCTTCGCACCGGACATTTCGCTTTACCTGATGGTCGCGGTGTCGATCTGGGGGATGGGCATCCCCGCCGAAACCGTTTTCCGCGAGCTTTACTATTCGGATGCCTGGCAAGCGGTCTTTGCCGTCGACAACAGTTTTATCCTTTGGGGGCTTGCGCTTGGCTTTTCCATCTGGCGACGATCGGCGGTGTTCACGGCCTTTTGCGGCGCGGCGATGCTGCATCTGGCGTTGGATTTCCCACTGCACACCCATGACGCCCGCCAGCATTTCTGGCCCCTGACCAACTGGGTGTTCGAAAGCCCGTTCAGTTACTGGGACAACGCGGCCTATGCGAGTGTGGTCAGCCCGATCGCCCTGTCGATGTCAGCGGGCGCTCTGGTGATAATCTGGTCGCGCACGAAGGCGCTCTGGCTGCGTGGGGTCAGCCTTGTGCTGTTTTTGATGGAATTGATGAGTTCGGGGGTATGGCGCTTCATTTTCTGAGCGCCACGTAGCCCGCGAAACCAACGCGTGCGTGCGCGACCGAGTGCGCATGGCCGGCACGACCGGTGAACAGCGCAAGCTCTGCGGGACGCAAGGCACTGTCAAAGGCTACCCCCGTGGCAGTGCCATTTGTCCAGGCGATTCTGGCCGCAAAGCGTCTGTCGCGCAGTTGAAGGATCAGTGCATCGCCGATTTCTGCGTCGAAACACTGCTCAAGCATCGCGCCCTGTTTTGACGCGTTGCGCACCGTCACTTGCCCTTCGAAGGGATCCATTATGACGCGTACACAAACGCCGCTGATTTCCCGTCTGGCTCTGTATCCCATGCCTTTCCACCTTTGACCGTACAGTCTAGGCGCGAGTAGTTTGACATTGGGTTAACGCGGGCCGTCAGACTTCTTCGATGCGGATGGCCACAGGCGCGCCAGCCAGAACACCGGTGCTGTCCATTGCCGACAGGGCTTCGTCCAGCGTTGACCGCGTGGTCTTGTGTGTCACGATCAGCACGGGCGCGGTGGTGTCTTCGTGGCCGTACTGGCGCATCCGGTCGATGGAAATGCCCGCATCTCCCAGAACGGTTGCGATCTTGGCCAGAGCACCCGGTTTGTCGACCAGCGCAAAGCGGATATAGAACGGAGCAGGGGCAGTCGAAACGGCCGCGCGTGCTGCGACAAGATCGCCAGCGGGCCGTCCGAATGTCGACACACGCGTTCCGCGCGCAAGATCAAGCACATCGGAAAGCACCGCGCTGGCCGTCGGGCCTTCGCCCGCGCCCGCACCGCGCAGCACGATCTGGCCGACGCTGTCGCCTTCCAGCACGATCATGTTGGTGGCGTTCTCAAGCTGTCCAAGCGGCGAGGTCGCAGGCACAAGGCAGGGCGACATGCGCGTTTCAAGCCCACGTCCCGTCATCTGCGCAACACCCAGAAGCTTGATCCGATAGCCCATATCGGCGGCCTGCTCGATATCCTCGATGGTGATGCGCTCGATGCCCTCAATGGACATCGCGGCGAAATTGACCTGCGTTCCATAGGCGATCGAAGCCAGAAGCGCGAGCTTGTGCCCGGCGTCGATCCCGCCCACATCAAGCGTCGGATCGGCTTCGAGATAGCCCAGCGCCTCGGCCTCGGCGAACACGGTCTGATAATCGAGCCCAGCATCCTGCATTCGGGTCAGAATATAGTTGCAGGTGCCGTTCATCACGCCCATCACCCGGGTGATCTCGTTGCCGGCAAGACTTTCGGTCAGCGCCTTGATCGCAGGGATGCCACCGGCGACGGCCGCTTCAAAGCGCAAACAGGCGCCTTTCGCCTCGGCGGTTTCGGCCAGAGCCTGTCCGTGGATCGCCAGCATCGCCTTGTTGGCCGTCACTACATCCTTTCCGGCTGCAATCGCGGCTTCGGTGGCCGCTTTCGCCGGGCCGTCTTCGCCGCCCATCAGCTCGACAAACACATCCACGTCGTCGCGCTTGGCAAGGGCAACCGGATCGTCCTCCCAGGCATAGGCCGAAAGATCGACACCGCGGTCGCGCGATTTGCTGCGCGCCGACACGGCCGAAATCGTCACCCGACGACCTGTGCGCGAGGCCAGAAGATCGGCGTGGGTCTGGACGATTTTCACGACGCCTGCGCCGACCGTTCCCAGTCCGGCGATTCCAAGGCGAAGAGGCTTAGTCATGGCGTGCGGCTCCTTTTGGCGACGATGCGTGTTAGCGTGTCGCGCGGGCTTGGGCAACGCCCCGAGCGCGTGCGCGCCGGATTACTGCGAAAGTCTGTCGCGCAGGCGGTCGAAACTGTCCTGACCGGTCAACGGGCTGCGTAATAAAGCGGCGCGCAGGCGCAGACTTGCGGCGCGTTGCTCGATTGTCCGGAAAGCTGCCAGATCCGTGTCCACGCCGGTCGGTGCCGCGCCGAGGTCAGAAATCGGTTGAAGCCGTGGCCAGGCGTCAGAGGTGACGCTGCCTTCGGGCTCGGGCACGTCCGGCCAGTCGATGCAGCCCGCCAGAGCAAGCGTAACGCCTAAGATAGAGAGGGACACCAATCGCATGGCGCCAATGTGACCCCAGTCATGGGGCGCTGCAAGAGGCTGCAATCGTCAATTGAAATGAACGCTTGTTCAGATACAAAGGACCGCATGGCTCGAAAGGCAGGTTCACACGCTGATATCACCGGTCCCGCGATCCGCGCGGCGGCTCTGCGCCTGTTCGCGCGCTCGGGTTACGCAGCAGTTTCGATGCGACAGATCGCGGCCGAAGTCGGTGTCGGGGCGGGGGCGCTTTATCTCTACACGCCGGACAAGCAGACGCTGCTGTTTGACCTGATGCAGGAGCACATGACCGCGCTGCTGGCGGCTTGGGAGGCCGTGGACAAAGGCAGCACGCCACAGGATCACCTTCAGGCCTTTGTCGCCTTTCACATCGACTTTCATATTGATCGCCCCGATGCTGTGTTTTTGGCCTATATGGAGTTGCGCAATCTCTCGCCGGGGAATTTCGCCGCAATCGAGGCCCTGCGCCGCCGGTATGAAAACCAGCTTCAATCCATCCTTGAAAACGGCTCAGGCACCGGCGCGTTCAAGATCGATGACGCCCGCATCACGACAATGGCGCTGATTGCGATGTTGGCCGGCATTCACGTGTGGTATCGCGACGGCGGACGCCTCAGCCGCGACCGCATTCAGACGATTTACCGCGAACTTGTGCGAAGGACCGTGTCACCGTGAACGAGACTGCAAGCGACGATCAAAAGACCGAAGACATCCTGTCCGTTTTGCCGGCCTCGGCCGGGCGGCGATGGATGGGGATTATTGTTTTCTTCGCGCTGGGTGTGTTGCTCTTGTGGCTCGGGATCGCGAATTCTCCGTCGTTTGGCTGGCGGATCGGCTTCATTGTCTTCGGGGTGGCGGCTCTTTGGGGCGCAGATGTGATGCGCCGTTCCACAGCCGACGAGATCGTGCTGACCCGCGAGGTCCTGCGCACACGCTCGGGCCGGGTGCTGACGCGGGTCGACAACGTCGACAAGGTCGAACGCGGGGCCTTTGCCTTCAAACCGTCGCAGGGGTTCCTTGTGCGCCTCAAGACGCCGACCGAACCCGGCTGGGCACCCGGCCTTTGGTGGGCGCGAGGCACATACGTCGGGATCGGCGGCGTGGTGTCAGGCGGGCAGGCCAAGGCAATGGCCGAGATTCTGACGGCTGCCAGCCTTAATATGTTGCCGTCCTACGACGACGACTAAGACGAGGCGCCTAGATTTCAGGCAGGGTTTGTCTGGCAATCCGTGCACGTTCCGATAGGCTTGTTCCCACGCAGCGGCGAAAGACCGCGAAATCATTGCGATAGGGAGGGACGCATATGTCCGCACGTACCAGCAACGAACCCAGCTTCCGCGAAAGCGTTGATCTTATGTTCAACCGCGCCGCCGCGCTGATGGACTTGCCGCCGGGGCTTGAGGAAAAGATCCGCGTCTGCAACTCGACCTATACGGTGCGCTTCGGGGTCAAGCTGCGGGGTCGCATTCAGACTTTTACCGGGTATCGTTCGGTACACTCGGAACACATGGAACCCGTGAAAGGCGGTATCCGCTTTTCGCTCGGCGTAAATCAGGATGAGGTCGAGGCGCTTGCGGCGCTAATGACCTACAAGTGTGCGCTGGTCGAAACCCCTTTCGGGGGGTCCAAGGGCGGTCTTTGCATTGATCCGCGTGAATACGAAGAAGACGAGCTGGAGCGGATCACGCGCCGTTTTGCCTATGAGCTGATCAAGCGCGACCTGATCCATCCGTCGCAGAACGTGCCCGCGCCCGACATGGGGACTGGCGAGCGGGAAATGTCGTGGATTGCCGACCAGTTCGCGCGGATGAACACGACGGACATCAACTCGAAGGCTTGTGTCACCGGTAAACCGCCCCACGCAGGTGGTATCCAGGGCCGTGTCGAAGCCACGGGACGCGGGGTGCAGTATGCGCTTCAGGAATTTTTCCGGCATCCCGAGGATATCGCGAAGACCGGCTTGTCGGGCACGCTCGACGGAAAGCGCGTGATTGTGCAAGGCCTTGGCAACGTTGGGTATCACGCTGCAAAGTTCCTGTCAGAAGAGGACGGCTGTAGGATCACCGGGATCATCGAACGCGACGGCGCTCTGGTCGACGAAGACGGGCTTGACGTGGAAGCGGTCAGCCACTGGATCCGCAGTCATGGCGGCGTAAAGGGCTTTCCTGACGGAACCTATGTCGAAGACGGCACGCTTGTGCTGGAAAACGACTGCGACATCCTGATCCCGGCGGCTCTGGAAGGCGTAATCAACCTGTCGAACGCCGAGGACATCAAGGCCCCGTTGATCATCGAAGCCGCGAACGGTCCGATCACGGCGGGTGCGGATGAAGTCCTGCGCAAAAAGGGCTGTGTGATGATCCCGGACATGTATGCCAACGCGGGCGGTGTGACGGTGTCCTACTTCGAGTGGGTCAAGAATCTCAGTCACATCCGCTTTGGCCGTATGCAGCGCCGCCAGGAGGAATCGCGCCACCAGCTTCTGGTGGACGAGCTGGAGCGTTTGTCAAAAGATACCGGCGTCGGTTGGCAGTTGTCCAAGGGCTTCAAGGACAAGTACCTGCGCGGCGCGGGCGAGTTGGAACTGGTGCGCTCGGGACTGGATGACACGATGCGCGGGGCCTATCAGGCGATGCGCGAAACATGGCATGATCATCCCGAGATTTCGGACCTGCGCACGGCGGCCTATGTCGTTGCGATTCAGCGCGTCTCAGCCAGTTACCGCGCCAAAGGCCTTTAGGCTCAAAAAGCAGCAATCGCCGGATTTTTTGGCGATTGCTTCCGGTGCGAGAAACAATCATCAAATCCTACGAACACTGATGCCAATTCAAAGACCGAATTGCGCAGAGCATCCTCATTTTCGCCGTTTTTCTGGTGTTAAGTGAATGTCTGGAAAAGTGAATCCTGCCCCCCCGGATCACCCAGCAAGGAGTGTCTTAGGTATGAGTGTCTTCAAGGCTTTCAGCAGGCTGATCCCGGCCCGGTTCCTTCGTGAAAACGATGGCACCATTACCGTGGAGGCGGTGTTGTGGGTGCCCATATATCTCATTTTTTTCGCGTTCATTGTGGACGTTTCAAATATTTTCCATGGCCAGGCGAAGGCAATACGAATGGCTTACGATGGAAATCGACAAGCCTCTCTTGGAACTTTTGCCGATGCTGACGCGACGCAGGCCGCAATCCTAGCCCGCGTTCAGAGCTTTAGCCCGAACGCAAAAGTCACAACGGTTTTCGACAGCGAGTCAATATCTACCGTGGTCGTGCTGCCGTCAAACGACCTCGCAATCATCGGAACAATCTCTACGATCATGAACCTCGATGTCACGGTCTCTTCGGTTCACATGAGGGATGTCTAATATGAAAAAAGCGTTCTCATTTCTTGGTGAAGCAGCTCTGAGACGGGCTCGCAGGTTTGTCGGAGGCGAGTCCGGAAACGCGACAGTCGAGGCAGCGCTTTGGCTTCCCTTTTTTGTTATTGCATTGATGGCTGCGGGGCAGGTCGCGTTAATATTCTTTGGGCAGTCTGTGGCATTTGCCGCCGCTCAAACCGGCACGCGTGCATACTCGGTGGGAGATGTTCTAACAGAGGGCGAAACCGTCGCGCTGATTAAAGCGGAGCTCTCTGGCACGACAAAAAATGCAACCGTTAACGTAGCGATTAACGACAATCTGATCACAACTTCAGTCATTGTTCCTGCGAGTGATTTTGGCGGCCCGCTAAATTTCGTTTCTCAGTTCGCGGATCTCAATGTCCGGGTCTTCGCCCAGCAACGTAAGGAGTTCTGAAAATGCAAATTGGAGTCAATCGAGCAAGGACTTTTTTCCGTGGACACTGCCGCGATGAAGAAGGGGCAATGTCGGTCCTTAATCTATACTTCTTGATGACGCTGGCAATTTTTGGCGGCATCGCGATTGATATGGCGAGTCTAATATCTGCTCGAAATCAATTGCAGACGGCTTCCGATGTAGCTGCGCATGCTGCTATGGTATCCTTAAAAAACGGAAGCACGGTTGCCGAAGCCAAGGAAAAGGCGTTGGAATACGCGCAGGCAAACATGCCAACGGGTCGTTACGGCGATGTGCTTCGGGAAGAAAACGTGCATTTCGGCGTGTACTGGCAAGCCAGCAAGAAGTTTATCATTCAAGATAACCTGGACGAGGCTGTTATGGTGACCTCCGACCGCCTGGCCGAAAATGCGAACCCTGTAAGTAGTTTCTTGCTCCGCCTCGTTGGTTTCAACGAATTTGACGTTCGTTCGCAGGCGGTTTTCATTAATGGGGATGTACCGTGCGTTGGCGCGGGTTTCTATGCTGAGGGACGCGTGGATTTGCAGGCTAACAATACCTTCACCGAAGGATTCTGCGTTCACTCAAACAGCCACGTCGAAATTAACAATGGGAATACCTTCGAGCTAGAACCCGCCGTGGGGGTGGACGGAAAGCATTATCCCGTCATAGTTTCGGTGGCAGAGATTATGGAACATGATCTGACTGCAGACGACCTGATCATTCCTGCAAACGGTTATGAACAAAATGAGGGCCTCTGGGAGGCACAGCGGGGCGTCGGAGAGTACCATTTCGACGTTGATGCCTTTATTACAGAGGTCGTTGCCGGGGTCCTAAGTCCAACCAAGAACCCGCATACACGTGATTATATCACAGACAAAAATGTCTATACAGTTGACGTTCTAAGCGGATCCAGTGGCGGCGGCAACGGCAACAACAGCGACCCTAACACTCCCACGAATTGCAAGGTGTTTTCGGTGGACTGCCTCCGTCCCAACGCGATCAACGAAGTCAATTGCACCGGAACCGGTCTGAGTATCCCGGCAGAGGTCTTTGAAAACGTCGTCCTCATCACCGATTGCGATCTCGACTTTGCAAATGGTTCGGAAATGAGAAACGCGACGTTCATCACGCGAAGCACGGACGACAACTCGATCACATCACCACAAGGGCTTGATCTAGGGAATATGGAGGTCTGTGGTGAATCGGGCGGTGCCGCCCTTATCACCTACGGCGGCATGAAGTCGGCGGCGACGATGCAGCTTCTGGGTGGTCAGATCATCGCAGCAGGTGACGTGAACTTCGCCGCGCAGGCCGATGGTTTCGTCGGTGCCTCAGTGATTGCGGGTGGCGAAATCAACGGAACTTCAAACTCGAGCTTCGAAGGCTGCCCTGGCGTTGTCCTTCATAACTTCTTTCCAACGACTAGCCCTCCGCCGCGTCTGGCGGGATAAAACCCAGTGGGGACACGGGGCGAGAAGGGCGTTTGCTTTCGAGCTGGCGCCATTCGCTTTTGAACTAACGGGTATGACCAACGAAAACCCTCGCTACTTCCGACCCTAAATTACAGATAAAGTGTCGGCGGTGCGCAATCATCGCCTTCGGCGGAATGACAACAGCCGCGAAGATGTCGCTCCGCGGAGGGCAGATCGTTGCCACCAGTAACGTGAAGTTCGCCGCACAAGCCAGTGGATTCGAAGGAGCTTCGGTCATTGCAGGCGGCGAGATCGACGGCACATCGAACTCTGACTTCGGCACCTGCCAGGCAGACTCCGAAGACCACTTCACCACCACCGGGCGCGTGCGTATGGCTGGCTATGGCGGCGGGACAGCAATAGAAGCGGGCGCCCCGAGGGGCGCCCGTTTTCGTCTGTGGACTTCGCCCGCGCAAGGCACAATATTAGAGCCATGAGTCTGCCCCCCGGTTTCCTTGACGAACTGAAGACCCGCGCCTCGATGTCTCAGGTCGCGGGCCGCAAAGTCATGTGGGACACGCGAAAGTCCAATCAGGGCAAAGGTGACATGTGGGCGCCGTGCCCCTTTCATCAGGAAAAAACCGCGTCTTTTCATGTGGATGACAAAAAGGGCTTCTACTATTGCTTTGGCTGCCACGCCAAGGGCGATGTGGTCAGCTTCGTGCAGGAAACAGAAAACGTCTCCTTCATCGAAGCCGTTGAAATCATTGCCCGCGAAGCCGGGATGCAGATGCCCGCGCGCGATCCGAAGGCACAGGAAAAAGCCGACCGCCGCTCGCAATTGGCCGACGTCATGGAGCAGGCGGTGCAGTTCTTCCGCCTGAACCTCAAAACCAACGCCGCAGCACCCGCGCGCGATTATCTGACGAAACGCGGCCTCGGCGACGCCGCTCTGGAACGCTGGAACATCGGCTTTGCACCGGACGGTTGGCAGGCACTCTGGGACCATCTGACAGGCAAAGGCGTGGCCGAGGACCTGATCCTCGCCGCCGGCCTCGCCAAGCCCTCCAATCAGGGCAAACGCCCCTATGACACGTTTCGCAACCGCATCATGTTCCCGATCCGCGATCCGCGCGGACGCGCGATTGCCTTTGGCGGGCGCGCGATGGACCCAAATGACAACGCCAAATACCTGAACTCGCCAGAGACCGAATTGTTCGACAAGGGCCGCAGCCTCTACAACCACGGTCCCGCACGTGAAGCCGCAGGCAAGGGTCAGCCCTTGATCGTCGCAGAAGGCTACATGGACGTCATCGCGCTTTCGGAAGCCGGATTTACCTCGACGGTCGCTCCGCTTGGCACCGCGGTGACCGAAGCCCAGTTGCAGCTTTTGTGGCGCATCTCGGACGAGCCGATCATCGCGCTGGACGGCGATACGGCGGGTTTGCGCGCGGCGATGCGTGTTGTCGATCTGGCGCTGCCTCTGATCGAGGCGGGCAAGTCCCTGCGGTTTTGCCTCATGCCCGAGGGGCTCGACCCGGACGACCTATTGCGCAGCGAAGGGGCAGGGGCCATGCGCCGCCTGCTGGATCAAGCGATCCCGATGGTGCAGCTTTTGTGGCGGCGCGAAACCGAGGGCAAGACATTCGACAGCCCCGAGCGCAAAGCGGCGCTGGACGTCACCCTGAGCGAGGCGATCCGCCACGTGCGCGACCAATCCCTTCGCCGCCACTACGGCGACGAGATCAACCGCCTGCGCCGCATCCTGTTCGACGGAGCGCCCGAAGGGCAGGGCGGCAAGGCCCGGAAATTCCAGCGTGGGGGCTTTGGCCGAAGTTTCGGCAAGCCCATTCCGATCCCGATGCCCGAGACGAAATCCAGCGCGCTTGCCGCTGCCGGAACCGCCTTCGAAGACCATCTCCGTGAGGCCGTGATCCTTGCCACATTGGTGCGCCACCCGGCGCTGGTCGACCGCTTCATGGCCGATCTGGAACGCATGAACACAACCCGCCCCGAACACGATGCCGTGCGTTCGGCGCTATTGCAGACCGGGGGTGCCAAGCCCGATGAATTAACTCGGATTTGCGGCGCCGATGCTCTTGAAAAACTGACCCAAGCGCGCCATGTCCAGATTGCGCCCGGCGTACGATCCGGGGCGGGACAGGACATCGCCGAAATGTCGGTGGCGGAAGAACTTGCGAAACTGGCCGCCCGTCGCGGGGCCATACGCGAGTTGGACGACGCCCTTGAGGACTTTTCCGGTGCGGCTGACGAGGTGTTGACGACTCGCCTGCGCCAGGCTGCAGAGGCCCGCAACAAAAGCGAGAAGTCCGGTTCGGATGATCGCGCAGAATATGACCTTGGGCCCAACGGGGCCCGGGTAAAGCGGGATGAAAAACAGAAGTTGAGCTCACTTTTGGACCAGATAGATTTCTCGAAAGGTCGCCGCGACAGGCCGTAGCATTTCTGCGCGTGTCGACATAAAAAACAGGGCCACGGGTTGTGATTCTCTGATTCGCAATAGATGATTCGCTCAGGCCCGAATCACACGATTTTCTTGGGAGTGCCGGATGGCTGCCAAAGACAACGACGACCGCAAGAACGACGATCAGGACGCCGAAGGCGGACTCGACATGAGCCAGGCTGCCGTCAAGAAGATGATCGGCGACGCGCGCGAGAAGGGCTACATCACCTACGATGAGCTGAACAAGGTTCTGCCGCCGGATCAGGTATCGTCCGAACAGATCGAAGACGTGATGTCGATGCTGTCCGAGATGGGCATCAACATCATCGAAGATGAAGAAGCCGAAGACGACGACAAAGGCACAACTGATGTTGTCGCTGCGTCCAGCTCTCGCGAAGTCGCGGTCTCGACCACCGAGACTGAAAAGCTCGACCGTACCGATGATCCGGTCCGCATGTATTTGCGCGAAATGGGCTCGGTTGAACTGCTCTCCCGTGAGGGCGAGATCGCCATCGCCAAGCGCATCGAAGCTGGCCGCAACACGATGATTGCCGGGCTTTGCGAAAGCCCGCTGACCTTTCAGGCCATCACCATCTGGCGCGACGAACTTCTGAGCGAAGACATTCTGCTGCGCGACGTGATCGACCTCGAAACCACTTTCGGCAACACGCTGGGCGATGAAGACGGCAGCGCCCCGGTGGTCGATGCCACCGCTGCGCCATCGGCGGACAAGAAATCCTCCGCCGATCAGGAAGTCGATGCAGACGGCAATCCGATCCAGACCGACGACGACGATGACGAGGACGAAGACGAAGCCGCCAACATGTCGCTTGCCGCCATGGAAGCCGCGCTGAAACCCCGCGTTCTTGAAACACTCGAGGTCATCGCCCACGACTACAACGAGCTGTCGGAAATGCAGGACCTGCGCATGTCCGCGACGCTCAACGAGGACGACAGCTTTTCGGACAAGTCCGAGAATGCCTATCAGAAACTGCGTTCAGAAATCGTGCTTCTGGTGAATGAACTTCATCTGCACAACAACCGCATCGAAGCTCTGATTGACCAGCTATACGGCATCAACCGCCGCATCATGTCGATCGACTCGAATATGGTGAAACTTGCCGACCAGGCACGCATCAACAGACGTGAATTCATCGACGCCTATCGCGGTCGCGAACTTGATCCCAACTGGCTTGAGGAAATGGGCGAAAAATCCGGTCGCGGATGGGTCACTTTGCTTGAGCGTTCTACACCAAAGATCGAAGAGCTGCGCGCCGAGATGGCGCAGGTTGGCCAGTACGTCGGTGTTGATATCCCGGAATTCCGCCGGATCGTGCAGCAGGTTCAGAAGGGCGAAAAAGAAGCGCGTCAGGCCAAGAAGGAAATGGTCGAAGCGAACCTGCGCCTCGTGATCTCCATCGCGAAGAAATACACGAACCGTGGCCTGCAATTTCTTGATCTCATTCAGGAAGGCAACATCGGCCTGATGAAGGCCGTCGACAAATTCGAATACCGGCGCGGCTATAAATTCTCGACCTACGCGACATGGTGGATCCGTCAGGCGATCACCCGCTCGATCGCCGACCAGGCTCGCACCATCCGCATTCCGGTCCACATGATCGAAACGATCAACAAGCTGGTGCGCACAGGTCGTCAAATGCTTCACGAGATCGGCCGCGAGCCGACCCCGGAAGAACTGGCCGAAAAGCTGCAAATGCCTCTCGAGAAGGTCCGCAAGGTGATGAAAATCGCCAAGGAGCCGATCTCACTCGAAACGCCAATCGGCGACGAGGAAGACAGCCAGCTTGGCGATTTCATCGAAGACAAGAACGCCGTTCTGCCGCTGGATTCCGCCATTCAGGAAAACCTGAAGGAAACCACGACGCGGGTTCTCGCCTCGCTCACTCCGCGCGAAGAACGCGTTCTGCGCATGCGCTTCGGCATCGGCATGAACACCGACCACACGCTTGAGGAAGTCGGCCAACAGTTCAGCGTCACACGCGAACGTATCCGTCAAATCGAGGCCAAGGCATTGCGGAAGCTCAAGCATCCAAGCCGAAGCAGGAAGCTGCGGTCGTTCCTGGATCAGTAGGTTGAAGGCGCTGATTGGCACATGGGCCCTTTTGGAGTGGACGGCGGAAGATGACAGCGGCACCGTCACGCACCCAATGGGCCAAGATGCCAAAGGCGTGATTTGCTACACTGATGAAGGCTTCGTGCATGTTCATCTGATGGAAGCCAGCCGCGTTAACCACGATCTGGCGGACACAATGGACGGGCGGCCTGAAGAATACGTGCGTTCGGCAAAATCGAGCCTGTCATACTCCGGGCGTTGGCATATCGAAGGCGATCAGGTCATCCATCAGGTCGCAATAAGCTCGTTCCCGAACTGGGCACCAAGCCGCCAAGAGCGTTACATGCGCTTTGCCGGAAATGAGCTTGAGTTGAGCACCGACCCGATTGCGTGGGGAGACAGGCAAATCCGGCATCGTCTCCGTTGGTCCCGCGCGGCGTGACTCCAAACAGGAAAGAGAGCATCCCCATGTCCCTCCTCAAAAAACTCTTCGGCGGCGGCGCCTCTTCGAAGCCCGCCCAAAAGCCCGAAACCTACAAGGACTTCACCATCACCCCTGAACCGATGCCCGCCGACGGTCAGCACCGTATCTCGGCGATCATTACCAAAGAGGTGAACGGCGAGATGAAGTCCCATCATCTCATTCGCGCTGACACCTTGATGACGCCTGAAGCCGCCGCCGAGGCCGCTTTCGAGAAGGCGAAGACACTGATCGACCAGCAGGGTGACCGGCTCTTTAACCAAGGTTAACGGGTGGAAACCTTCGACAGTGTTCTGACGGACCGCGGCTCAAAATACGCGGTTTCGGGTGGACCTGTGATGTCGGCCGACGACATACAGGCCGCTATCAAGTCCCTCTGTAGCAACAAGAAATTCGCAAAAGCCACGCATAATAGCTGGGCTGCGATCGTTGATGGCACACCGCTCAAAAGCGATGATCGGGAATCAGGGGCGGGCATGGTGATCCTGCGCATGCTCGAACGTGAAGGGCTTGAAAACCATGTCATTGTCGTGACGCGCTGGTACGGCGGTAAACAGCTTGGCGCAGACCGCTTTCGTCGCGTTCAGGACTGCGTGCGCCATTACTTCAACCATCGCCGGCTTGGTTAATTCTACGTTTAGGGCGTGGCGGAAAACCTGTTAATCTATGCCCATGGAACCCATTTCACTTGCCTTTTATGCGACGGTCTGCGGCGTTCTCAGTGTCGTCGCACCGCGCCTTGGCGGATTTATCCCGCGGCTGTTGATCGGGGCCATCGTCGGCGTGATTGCCGCAGTTTTCTTGCCGTTTCTGCGCGGGCTGGTCACCGGCTACTGACCCCAAAAAGCCAATTTCCCGGCACACTCCCGCCCCAACCGGCCGTTAACCCGGTAGAATGATCAAGGTCCATCATATCATCCCGCCCGAAGGTCAGGTTTCTGGCCTGGTAAACGCCGTCGAAACGATCACGCTTCAGGGCAATGAACTCGCTCCGATTGCTGCCTTGACGGGTGGCATGGGTGAAAACGGGCCGAACATCCTGATCGCGTTGGCGATGCTGGCAGCTGTCCTTCTTGTCCTGCGCCGCATGTCACGCAAAGCGCGCGCGCAGAAATCCGCAGGGCAGGACCCCGGTGTCAGTTTCGCCGCGTCGGTCGAAATACCGCCCTACGTCGACACTTCGAATCTTGCCGCTGTGGCTGCCAACATTGACCCCGATGAAGCTGTGGTGCGCTTGTCGAACACCTGGATGGGTGCGCGCAAGAAGGTTGAGGCGAACCCGCTTTACAGCCCCAACCCCAATGAATGCATTGCGCGTGATGCCGTTGAAATCGAACGGATTTTCTGCAGCGGCCATCTACCACGCTACCTTGCAAAGCAGCCAGCCGAGGCGTTTGAACGGTTTGCCAAAACCGCACAGATGCTTGGTGCGGGCAGGATTGCGGACCTTGTGATTGAGGCCAGGTCGCTTGCCTCCAAGGGGCATTCGCCAGAGTTGCAGAACCTGCCGCGCAAGGGCGAAGAATGGGCGCTTTTCCGTAAGGAAATCGCGGACCTCGAAACTCGATTTCGCTCCGCCAACAGCGCAGCGGGCAATGCTGGTCGTGTGGTCACGCTGGCTGACGCCTACACCTCGCAAATCGCCGCCTGATCCTGACTTTACCTCTGGTATTAACCATTCCGCAGCGCGCTGATCGCCGCTAATAAAGGTGAATGGATCAGTCAGGCGCCCATTTCACACTCACTGTTGCGACCTCGCGAAACGGTCTGATTGCCCGCGCCACGGACGATGCTCCCCAGACTTGGGCAAGCCCCGAAGAGCAGGCGCTTTTCTTTCGCGATGTCGAAGCCGCGGATTGGGCCATCATGGGACGCAACACGCATCTTGCAGCGGACAAGCCCACAAGAAGGCGCATTATTTTTTCCTCAAGAACAAATGGATGGCAAAGGCCAACCCAGCTTTGGCGTGATCCCACGGCCTTAACGCCCGATGATCTTGCCCAGCAGGTCAAGCACTTGCGGCCTCTGCAAAACGGTTTGATTCTGGGGGGCACCCGCGTTCACGACTGGTTTCTCAAGCATAACGCCATCCATCGTGTTCACCTGACGATTGAGCCGGTAACCTTCGTTAACGGACTACCGGTTTTCACTGATCAGAGCGGCTCCGACCCCCTGTCTATTTTCACCGACCGTGGCTTCCGGGTTCTGTCTCAAACCATGTTGAATGATACCGGAACCCAGTATTTCGAGCTTGCGTCATGAGCCATCTGATAGACATCCAGACCCGTGGCCCCGGACTTTACGAGTTCACCGACCGACTTGAACCTTTCGCCACCGGCCATGGCACGCTGACCGTATTCGTCAGACACACGTCGTGTTCGCTTTTGATCCAAGAGAATGCGGATCCGGATGTATGCACTGATCTAAATGAGTTTTTTCAGCGTCTCGTGCCGCCGTCGGATGATCCGGCGATGGCGTATCTGACGCACACCTACGAAGGCCCGGACGATATGCCGGCGCATATCAAGGCGGCAATGCTTCCGGTTTCGTTGACGATTCCAGTCATTTCGGGCCGGATTGCGCTTGGAACCTGGCAAGGCATTTACCTTTTCGAACATCGACGGCGCGCGCATCAAAGGCAAGTCGCTGTCATGATGATGCAAGCGTAAAGGCGCGCTTGGATTGCGTTAATCAAGATGAACGCGAACGCTTCGACCGCGCGCGATCAGGTGTTCCCATCAGTGGCGGTGCAATCGCGCAACGCATTGTCCTTCGCCTATTTGGTAGCTTCAATTCGGACCTACCCAAAATCAGGGCGCTCCCCTATAGTCCCTGTGGAAAACAGGGGGATGACCCCCACAGATGGCAGGGAGAAGTAGCGGATGCGCTGCCCGTTTTGCGGAAATATCGACACCCAGGTAAAGGACTCGCGGCCAGCGGAAGACCATGTCGCCATTCGGCGTCGGCGTTTTTGCCCGGCCTGCGGTGGCCGTTTTACAACCTACGAGCGGGTTCAGCTCCGCGATCTGGTCGTGATAAAATCCAATGGTAAACGCGAGGATTTCGATCGCGACAAGCTGGAACGTTCGATCCGAATTGCGCTTCAAAAGCGCCCTGTCGAGCCGGAACGCATGGACCAGATGATCTCGGGTATCGTGCGGCGCTTGGAAAGCATGGGCGAGACGGACATCCCATCCGCCACCATCGGCGAGATCGTCATGGAGTCGCTTGCGCGTATCGATACGGTCGCATACGTGCGTTTTGCCAGTGTTTACAAGAACTTCCAGGCTGCAGACGACTTCGATAAATTCGTAAGCGAACTGCGTCCTCCGTCGAAAGACGAGTGACCGACGCCGATACAAACCACATGCGCCACGCGCTGTCCCTTGCCGCGCGCGGTTTGGGGCGCGTTTGGCCCAATCCGGCTGTAGGCTGCGTTATCGTTAACGAAGGCCGCATCGTCGGTCGTGGGCGCACGGCAGACGGAGGACGCCCGCATGCGGAAACCTTGGCACTGGCGCAGGCAGGGCGCCTTGCAAAAGGAGCAACGGCTTATGTCACGCTGGAGCCCTGCGCTCATCAAGGACAGACGCCGCCCTGCGCCAAGGCACTGATTGAAAACGGTATTCATCGCGTCGTGATCGCATGCGAAGACGCCGACCCACGCGTTTCCGGTCGTGGTGTTGCGATGTTGAGGGAAGCAGGAGTCACGGTCGCGATGGGGTGTTTGTCAGTCGAGGCCAGAAACCTGCAACGGGGTTTCTTCTCGCGCGTTAACCATAATCGACCGACGTTAACTTTGAAGCTCGCGATGACTCTGGACGGTCGAATCGCAACTGCGTCGGGGGAAAGCAAGTGGATCACCAGTCCAGAAGCGCGGCGCGCGGTGCATGGCCTGCGGGCGTCGCATGATGCGGTGATGGTCGGTGCGGGTACGGTTCGTACCGACAATCCCGATCTCAGAATTCGCGATCTCGGCCTGCCCCACCAACCGGTGCGGGTCGTTGCGTCCAGACACCTGCGCTTGCCCCAGGACAGTCAGTTGTTTGCGACCGCAAAGCAGACGCCGGTATGGATCGTCTGTGATGACGAGGCGCGGTTATCGCCCGATGCGGAACGCTGGGAAAACGCCGGTGCAAAGCTAATTCCGGTGGCCTCGAGCGGGACGCATTTGTCGCCGCACGCAACGCTGGAGGCGCTCGGGACGCAAGGGCTTACGCGCGTCTTCTGCGAGGGGGGGGGTATGCTTGCAGCGTCGCTTCTGACGGCCGACCTTGTCGATGAACTTATTGTTTTTACAGCCGGAAAGCTGATCGGAGCCGAAGGCCAGCCGGGTGTCGGACCGCTTGGGATTTCTGCCTTGTCAGAAGCGCCCGCCTTCGAGCTAGTCGGCGTAAATCGCGTAGGCGCTGACGTCATGCAGCACTGGCATCGCGCTTAGGGTCGCAGGCCCACGGTCCGTTTCATCAACCGCTGCAAAAGAGAAAGCCGCGTGGTTTGCACCGGTTGATCTTTCATGCGCACCAGATAGTCGACCGCCTGTTCAGGTGACATCGGCTCGCCGGTTTGGGGGTCGAAATAGCGTGGGTATCCGATCAATGCGGCATGCGCCAAACCAACAATACCGGGCCCCGGACCGCGGTGCTCGGGCGGCGACGTCAAATCCTGCGTGAGACCCCAACCAGCGTAGAACGGCATACCTGTGCAGGTGACAGCAGTGCCTCGGATCAGAGCCTCGAAGCCCATCGTCGAGGTGATCGTCCAAAGTTCGTCCGCCAGATCAATCGCCGCAAGCGCGCCGATCTTGTCCAGGGCGACATCCGCCAAACCGTTAAGATCTTCCTTCGAAATGGCGCCTTTTCGTAAACCTGCCTCCACATCCGGATGCGGCTTCCAGAGAATTCGCGCGTTCGGACGTGCGGCGCGCGCGGCGCGTAGCAGTTCAAGGTTCGTGCGCGCCGTTCCGGCACCGCGAAGCACCGACGCATCGTCCTCGACCTGGCCGATCACCAGCACATTTCTCGATCCTTCGACCATTTGGACAGCTTCCTCGTCCATGTTGTATTTGGTCAAGCCCGTGTCCCGAATGCGAGCCAAATGGCGTTCTGCGCGTTCGATCTCTGCAACCGGAAGATCAACGGAACCAGCAATTAAATCGTCCAGATCCGTGCGATGCGACGGATCGAAATAGTTGCCCTGCCGATCCACGGACAAAGAAAGCGGCGCGACAAGATCAGCACCCAAACCGCGCGATCTGAGGAACCCGTCCTCGACTCGAAGCGCGCCTTCGGGCGCCTGCGACGTTCCCCAGGCAATGACCTTTCGGTTGGTTTTCTTAGCCTTGCGCACCGCCGCCTGAGGGGAGTTTGCGAAGGTCATTGGCAGGACCGATCCGAAGGCCCGTTTGAAAAACGGCCGTTTCCAGCGCCGCATCCCCAGACCGACATATCCATGACGATCTTCCCGCCATGCACGGGCGCGCGCGGCCAGAATTGCGATGACGTCCTCGATTTCGCAAAGGCGGTCGGATTTGGGGTCATACCAGGTCGGATAAAGGATCATTGCCGCAGCAAACAACTGCGCGCGCGTCAATTCGCGTCCGCGCCGCGCGCTTGGAACTTCGTCCAAAGTCCGCCCCCAACCCGCATAGAACGGTTGTCCGAAAACCCGCGGCTTGTGCCCGGCAAAGATCGCCTCGAACCCCAGCGTCGAGGAATGCGTATAGACCCCGACCGCGCCCTCGAACAGGGTCCAGGGGCTGACTGGCTCGGTCAGAATACGGGCTCGGTCCAGCCCCACATCGTCTGTGAAATGACCTGCTCTTTTGCCCGCGATCGTTTCAGGATGCGTCTTGATCAAGATGTCCGAGGCGGGGTGTTCGTCCGCCGCAGCCATCAGCATTTCGGCAAAGGCATCGCGACCGGCACCCTGCAAGGCCGCGTCGCCTTCGGTTTGATCGATCACCACCACATAACCCGGATCAGGAACGCAAAGAGCAGGGTCCGAACCCGAATATTTCCCCAAATGCCAATACTTTATCTGCGAAATAGCCGCCCGCGCCCGGTTCAAGAGCTGCGTGTCATCCAAAGGGGCGGTGCGCAAAAGCGTCTCAAGATCCGAAGGTTCGGATGCGTCGAAATGCACGCCCGTCGTATCAATCGAAAGCCCGACCGGAACCTCGGAGCGCAATCGACCCGGCAAGACCGAACGCAGAAACGCATCCTCCACCGTCACCACCGGGGCGTCGCGCCATTCTGCCACGGCTTCGCCCCGCCATGCGGTTGGCGACCTTCCCCAGATGCCGACGTGATCTCCGTCTTCCGGTACGCCCGTGCCCACATCCCAACCAGCCAACTCAAGGATGCGTCGCTCAGCGCCACGCATCAAAAGTCCGCCATTATAGACGCAAAGACGGCCCTTTTTGTCGGTCACTCGATCAGTTGGTCGATGGACGAGGCCGTCTGCAACGGTCCAAGTACCGCCGACAAGACCTTGCTGAACTGCGTGTAAGGCGCTTCGGTGACATAGACCGTATCGGCGTCACGGATTGCGAAATCCCGCGCGATGAAGACACCGTTTGGACTTGTCAAATCAAGCACATAGATCATCCGCTGCGGCCCGATCAGATCGTCTCGGCCCAATACGGCACTGGCGATGTCCTGCGGTTCGTTACGGAAAATGAAGATACCCGTCGGATCGGCAATACCGGTCGACAGGCCGCCGACGCGCGCCAGTGCTTCGATCGCGGAGATGCTCTGCGTATCAAACGGCACTTTTTGTTGCGCTCCGGTAGCCCCAAGGGCGGTGAAAAAGCGCGTGTCTTCTTCGACCAGAATTCGGTCGCCGCCCCGCAAGGCAACGTCCAGTTGTGGTTCGGAGTACAGATCCTGCAACCAGATCGTGCCTTTGTGCGCCCCGCGAATCAACGTGATCTGTGTGATTTCGGGGGGCAGGGTGATCCCGCCGGCCGTCGCCAGCATTGCGGTTAGCGTGCGGTTTGGCCGTTCAATTGCATAAACGCCCTGCGCGCCGACGCCGCCGATCAGCGAAACCGTCGCACCGTCGCCGGCCATCCGGCGGATCACGACCTGCGGATCGGGGGTCTGGGCTTCCAGTTTTTCGGTAATGATGCGGCGCACGGCTTCGGTCGAATTGCCCGCCGCGCGGATGCGGCCAGCGTAGGGCACAAAGATCATGCCTGCACCGTCGACCTGAATTTCCTCAAGCGCGGAACCACCGGCCGAAGCACTTGCCAACAGGCCATCTTCGACATTTTCCCAGATTGTCAGACCCAGCGTGTCGCCCGGCCGAATGATGTCCGAGCCCAAAGCGGCCGCGCTGGTCAAACCTTCGGCAAACCCAAGCGCGGGCACGAATGCGGTTGCTGCTGTGACCTGATCGTCCACCGTCACAACAAAGGAATCACCCTGACGCTGCACGGCGCCCGAGAAGATCTCGTTCTTGGTTGGGCCTGATCTTGGAAGCGCACAACCAGCCACCAGCGTGGTTGCGACACAAAGGGCAACGAAACGCGCCCGGCGTTTGCTCTTAGCTCTCACTGCTCGGTCTCCTCGACCTTATTTTTTGCCTGCCTCGGCTATTTTGTAAGAACTCTAGTCAGCGGTTTTTGGAAATTCCAGCATAATCACGGGCGTTTATGTGACGAGGCGAATGTGTTGCCGGGTGGACGCAGCAGGGATTGCAAGCCGCATGTAAGGGCCTTCGGGGGCAAGCATCAGATCGGGCAAGCGCGGCAAGAGCTTCTTTCGTGAGGCGTTTGCGTAAAATCCGCCGGGTATTTGCGAGGTGGCCAAAAGGAACTGACGGTAAATCGCATAGGCCTCGCGATCCGGTCTGTCGGGCTTGGCGAAAAACGCAGCAAGGGGCTGATCTGAAACGAATTCCGCCCGGTTATAGGTGGCCTTTCCCAGAACCTTTAGGGGCAGCCCACGCCAGAGCACCTGTTCGGCGGCGGTCGAATTCACGGTCACAGCACTTTCTGCGCGATCCAAAAGCTGCGCCAGTTTGCCACCGGTTAACAAATGTGTGCGCCCGCTCAACGCGTATTGTTCGCTCAGCCGCCTCACAAGGTCGGGCAATCCCTCGCGACCGTCCTCAAGCGGATGGGCTTTCACGACCAGATGGTGATGGCGCGGCGCTCCTGCGGCAAATCCGGCAAAGACCAATTCCAGAAATTCGGCTTGTGTCCTGAAGCTGGAATTGTCCCGGAAATTCGCGTCATGGGAGAGCTGACACAATGCGACGTGATAGGGAAAGGTCGCGCGCCGGATACGCCCGGTGGCCAGCCGCCTCTGAAGTCGCCGGACTGGCATAGTCAGCAAATGCTTTAGATAAATCCCGAACTCGCCCATCGGCTCGGGTGTGCGGTGCGAGGTATAAAGCGGATAGCTGCGCCGCCCGGCGACCAAGGCGGCATGATAAACGGCCCCCCAGAAAATATGCTGACGCATATCGCCCCAGGCGTCCGGGGCCGGGCGCGGGGTTGATCCCCCTGCCGCCAGAGCGTCGCGCATATTCACAATCGTTAACGCGTTCAAAGCGGACTCGGCGTTCGTGCCGTCGCGCTCGTAGGTGATCCAATAGGGCCGCAGATAGCCTTCCTCGAATGCGTGCACCGTCACACCGCGGCGTTGGGCCAAGGCGCGCGCCTCTGCATGAAACGGACGCGATGCTCCATAGCAAACAAGGTCGGTCACACCCTCGTCAAGGGCGGCCTCAAGGCAATCCCGCCAGCCTTCGCGGCGACCCTGAAACGCGCGATATCCCGGCAATCCGGCCCAGCCCAAGGCGTCGCCGCCGTTCAGTCCAATTCGGGAAATCCGCGCCCCCAAACCCTGCATCTCGCGCGCCAACGCGCGGAAAAAAGGCCCGTGCGGACCTTGCAAAAACAAAAAGTGTCGGGGCAGCGTCTGGGACATAGCCTGTTGAATATCCGCCCAAAAGCGCTCTGTCACGCACCCATGCACTTGCGAGACGACGGCAGGCGGTTTACCCCAAGACGTCAAACGCAAGGATCAAAGATCATGTTCACCGGCATTGTCACCGACATGGGAGAAATCCTGTCGCTTCGTCAGGAAGGCGACCTCAACGCGCGTATCGGCACGCATTACGATATCGACACGATCGACATCGGCGCGTCCATCGCGTGCGACGGGGTTTGTCTGACCGTGATTGCCCTTGGAGCCAAGCCGATGAACTGGTTCGACGTTCAGATCTCGGCCGAAAGCGTGTCGAAAACCAATCTTGATACATGGGCTGTCGGACGTCGCGTTAACCTTGAGCGTGCGCTGAAAGTCGGGGACGAACTGGGCGGTCACATCGTCTCGGGCCACGTCGATGGGCTTGCGATGGTAACCAAGGTTAACGACGAGGGCGACAGCACCCGCGTGACCCTGACTGCCCCGCCTGAACTCGCGCGCTTCATTGCGCCGAAAGGTTCGGTCACGCTCAATGGCACATCGCTGACCGTGAACGAGGTCGAAGGCACCTCGTTCGGGATCAATTTCATCCCCCATACCAAGGCGGTCACAACATGGGGGCGGGTTGCCGTGGGCGACGCCGTGAACCTCGAAATCGACACTCTGGCGCGGTACGTGGCGCGGTTGGCCGAAACACTATGAGCGGGCCTGGTCACAATAAGGGGCCGACAATGGAAAAGGGACGCGCGTGGCGGCGTTATGCCTGGACCCGTGCCCGCTCGGATCTGATGCCCACCCTGCCGATCGAAGTCGCGCGTCGTCGCGTCCGCCGCGCACGGGAACTGGGCATCGACTATAAATCCTATGCCGGCATCCGCGCTGCGACTGGCCGCGATATCATCGCGTTGATATTTTCATCCAATGCGCTTCGCCTCGCACGCGAAACTGCTGAAATCGACCAGCATCGCCACGAAAAAATTTGCAAAATCATAGATGTAACATCTCTCGCTCTTGTTCACCCTCCACACGATCCGGCCACGGTAACCAAGATTAACGCCTGCCTCCACCGGGCTGGGCGCGCCCCGGGCCTGTCACAGACCTGGGCCGAAACACGCGCCCGCGTTCTCGACCTGAAGGGCACCATTCCCGGTGACGGCGTGATTGTCATCGGCGAAACCGCTTTAGAACGCGAATGGTCCGAAGCCGGGCGTCTGGCCGGATCCCTCCACGCGGATACCTACTTTTCCGCCACGTCCTGAACCCGGATCAAAAACGCTTACCTCTGGCCTTCGCGTGCGCGTTCCGCTATGCGCAGGCGCAAGTTGACCCGGACCTTGCTCATGACCTTTGAAACCGCTGGACCTATCGAAGAAAACTGGCGCGATGCCGTGTCGTCCGTCGAGGAAATCCTCGAAGACGCGCGCAACGGCCGCATGTTCATTCTTGTGGACCACGAAGACCGCGAAAACGAGGGCGACCTTGTGATCCCCGCACAAATGGCCACGCCCGAAGCCATCAACTTCATGGCGACCTACGGACGCGGGTTAATCTGTCTTACCTTGCCGGGTGAACGCTGCGACGCGCTTGGTCTGCCGCTGATGGCGTCGCACAATTCGTCGCGCCACGAAACCGCGTTCACCGTGTCGATCGAAGCACGCGAAGGCGTCACGACGGGCATTTCTGCGCATGACCGCGCCCGCACTGTCGCGGTAGCCATCGACGCGTCCAAGACCAGTCAGGACATCGCCTCACCCGGTCACATCTTCCCGTTGCGCGCGCGTGATGGTGGCGTTCTGGTCCGCGCAGGCCACACCGAAGCCGCCGTCGATGTGGCGCGGCTTGCAGGCCTCAATCCGTCCGGCGTCATTTGCGAAATCATGAACGAGGACGGCACCATGAGCCGCTTGCCGGACCTCGTCGCATTTGCGCAAAAGCACAACCTCAAGATCGGCACGATCAGCGATCTGATCGCCTATCGCCGCCGCCACGACAACCTTGTCGCCATCACGCGTGAAGAAACCGTCACATCTGAATTCGGCGGCGAATGGAAGATGCGCGTCTACACCGACACGGCGCATGGAGACGAGCATATCGTCCTGATAAAAGGCGATATTTCCGGCCCCGAGCCGGTTCTGGTGCGGATGCATGCGCTGGATCCGGTGCTGGATGTCATCGGCCTTGGACCCAAAGGGCGGGCTGGCGAATTCGGTGACGCGATGAAGCTGATCGCGGGCGAAGGCCGGGGCGTTCTCGTGCTGTTGCGCGATACCACCATGAAACTTGTGACCGAGGACAGCGTGTCGCCGCAGACCTTGCGTCAATATGGTCTGGGTGCACAAATCCTGTCCTCGCTCGACCTTGGACAGCTGATCCTGTTGACCAATTCACCCAAGCCGAAAGTCGTCGGTCTGGATGCCTATGGTCTTGAAATTATTGGCACGCGCAAAATCTCGGAGATTGGTTGATGGCCGGACACTCGGACAACGATCTGGGTCTGCCGACCTTCAGTGATCCGGTGAAAGTCGCGATCGTCATCGCGCCGTATTACACGAAAATCTCGAATGCACAGCTTGCCTCTGCGCGTGGGGTTCTTGATCGCGCGGGTGTTCAGCACGAGACAATCGAAGTGCCGGGCTCGCTTGAAATCCCCGCCGCCGTCGCCCTTGCGCACCGCATGTCGAACTTTGACGGTTATGTTGCGCTGGGTTGCGTGATCCGGGGGCGGACCAGCCATTACGACGTCGTGGTGAACGAGAGCGCGCGCGGCCTGATGCTCCTCGGGCTTCAGGGTGTTGCGGCCGGCAACGGCATCATCACGGTCGAGAACATGGAACAGGCGGAAGAACGCGCCGATGCCGACCGTCTGGACACAGCCGGCGGCGCGGCCGTCGCAGCACTTCACCTGATCGCTCTGGCGCGTCGTTTTGGCGGCGCGAAAAAGGGCGTTGGCTTCACCCAGGACATTCAGTTGGCCGGTGACAGCGAAGGACCGACCACCGCATGACACCCACCAAACGGCAAATGAAGTCCGCCGCCCGGCTCTATGCGGTGCAGGCGTTGTTCCAAATGGAAGCCTCTGGCCAGACCGTCGAGGCAATCCGTGAGGAGTTCGAAACTCATCGTTTCGGCGCCGAATACGACGGCATCGAACTGGCGGAAGGCGACGTGACCCTCTTCGAACGTGTGATCGAAGATGCGGTGAATTTTCAGGCCAGGATCGACAAGATGACCGACCGGGGTCTTGTGGCGAAATGGCCGATCAACCGGATCGACCCGACTTTGCGCGCGCTCTTTCGCGCGGCAGGCGCCGAACTGGTCGAAGGCGAGGCGCCGCCCAAGGTCGTCATCTCGGAATACGTCGACGTGGCCAAAGCCTTCTTCCCGGAAGGCCGCGAGCCGAAATTCGTGAACGCCGTGCTCGATCATATGGCGCGCGAAGCCAAACCGGACGCCTTTTAAGCGCGCAGGCTTCATCACTTCTTCAACATTTGCGGCCAGACTCCCGCCCGGAATTGGTTAACAAAGTCCTACGCCTGCGAACGGGTGCACCGACGCGATACCGACGTCATACCGACGTTGCCGTTTTGTTAAAAAAAATATATAAATCAGATAGTTAAAAGCCGAAGATAAAGAAGAGGGCTGAAAAAACGCCCACGCGCCCGTCTTTTCCGTTTTTCAGCAGTTCGGTACATTAACGGCCAGCCCTCCAAGGGCGGTTTCCTTGTACTTTTCGCTCATATCCTGTCCGGTCTGCCGCATCGTCTCGATTGCGGAATCAAGCGGCACGAAATGCGTCCCGTCACCCCGCAGCGCCAGTGACGCCGCCGAAATCGCCTTTATTGCACCTAGTCCGTTGCGCTCGATACACGGCACCTGAACCAGTCCTCTCACGGGGTCGCAGGTCATGCCCAGATGGTGCTCCAAGGCGATTTCTGCCGCGTTCTCAACGTGTTCCGGACTGCCGCCCAGCACCGCCGCCAGGCCAGCCGCCGCCATGGCCGAAGCCGAGCCAACCTCGGCCTGACATCCGCATTCCGCACCCGAGATCGAGGCGTTGAACTTCACCAGTCCGCCAATCGCCGCCGCCGTCAAAAGGAAGGTTCCCACGTCCGCCTCGCGCGCGCCCGGCACGTGATCCAGCCAATAACGTATCGTGGCGGGGATCACGCCCGCAGCGCCGTTCGTCGGCGCGGTGACGACCTGTCCGCCGGCGGCGTTTTCCTCGTTCACCGCCATTGCATAGGTGCTGATCCAGTCGTTTATCACATGAGGCGCGGTCAGATTGCGCCCGCGTTCCGCTTCCAGCGCGCGACGGATCGGGGCTGCGCGCCGTTTCACCTTCAATCCACCCGGAAGGATGCCGTCCTGTTCAAGGCCGCGGTCCATGCAGGCCTTCATGACATTCCAGATGCGCAGCATGCCCGCGTCCAAAGTGGCCGCATCCATGCGTGAAAGCTCATTGGCGCGTTTCAGTTCCGCCACGCTCAAGCCGGTTCGCGCGCACATCTCCAGCATCTCGGTCGCGGATTTGAACGGGTAGGGCACAGGCGCGCCGTCATCGGTATCCTTGCCTCTTGCCAGTTCGGCTTCGGTCAGAACAAAGCCTCCGCCAACGGAATAATACGTCTCTTTCAGGATCACGTCGCCCTGCGCGTCCGTCGCCATCAGGATCAGCCCGTTCGCATGTCCCGCCAAGGGTGCGCCATAATCGAACAAGAGGTCCGCGCTCGGATCAAAGCGAAGCGTCGACAATCCCTCGGGCGAAACAACCTTTTGCGCCCGGATATCCGCCATAGCGCTCTCGGCAGCCTCGGCGTCGTATGTGTCGGGCAAAAAGCCGGCAAGGCCCAGAATAACGGCGCGATCCGTGGCATGTCCAACGCCTGTAAAGGCCAGCGAACCATGCAAGGACGCGCGCAGTCCCTGCGCGGTGAAGGGCGATGCGCGCAACCGGTCCAGAAACCGCGCCGCCGCCACCATCGGGCCCATGGTGTGAGATGATGACGGGCCAATCCCCACTTTGAACATGTCGAAAACAGACAAAAACATCGGCATTTCTCCTGACATCGTGGGTATGCCACGAAATTTCAGAACGGCGTAGCCTTGGCAGCGGCATTCGACGATCCGTTTTCGTCTCATACACTCTCGCCACGCCGCCAAGGGGCATCTATAGAAGGCGTGAAGCAACAAAAACGCTAGGAGCAGGGTCATGTCTAAGGTGGAAGAAATCGCAGACGGATTGGCCAGGCGCGCGCTTGAACTGTTCAACAAGACCGGCGACGAAACGATCGAAAAGCGGATTGCCGATGAGATCGGCGCCTCGTCTCCGACGCTTCAGGAGGCCTACAACACCGCTTTGCGGATCCGCAAAGCGGAACTCCGGGCGTCACGGCTTCTGGACAAATACAGCGTAGGCGACGCCATCCCGAAAGCCGCGATATCGTCCCAGCCGCAGGACTAAAGCGCGCCGGCGCCCCAGACCAGCATTACACCGATGGCAATCGCCGCCAGCCCATAGGCCCGCCGGGTTTCGATCGGTGTGTCGGCGATGATCTTGATCAGCTCTTCCAGACGCGAAGGGGCCAGTGCGAACACCAGCCCCTCAAACACAAGAACCAGGCCAAGACCCAGCAGGATCGTGCTCATCAGTTTCCGACGCCACCGTCTGACTTGAGGAATTCGAAGAACTCGCTGTCAGGTGAGATTACCATGGTCGAATTCGAACCCTGCAAGGCGGACTCATAAGCTGCCAGCGATCTGTAGAACCGGAAGAATTCGCGGTCCGCGCCATAAGCTTGTGCGAAGATTGCGTTGCGTTCGGCGTCTGCTTCACCTCGGACAATCTGGCTTTCCCGGTTGGCTTCCGAGACAAGCTCGACAACCGTACGATCCGCTTGCGCACGCACCCGCGTCGCGGCTTCTTCACCACGTGCGACCTCGTCCGCAGCTTCACGTTCCCGCTCGGCGCGCATCCGGGCAAATGTCGCATCCAAGTTCTGCTCTGGCAGGTTGGTTTGCTTTAAACGCACGTCGACCACATCAAGGCCAAGCGCGGCTGCACGAAGTTGAGCAAGGTCACGAATACGCACCATCAGATTTGCGCGGTCTGACGACAGGATCGTGTTCGATGTCACACCTTCCGAACCAAGAACGGCCCGGATTTGGGTTTGCAGGATCGAGGCCAGACGGTCCTCAGCGGCCCGCAGACCACCGACACCGACCGCCTGCCGGAACTGGATCACATCAGAGATCCGGTAACGGGCAAACGCATCAACAACCAGACGACGGTCATCCGAAGGCGTGATTTCGATCGGTGGTGTGTCCAGCGACAGAATACGGTCGTCGTAGCGCACGACTTCCTGAATGAACGGGATCTTGAATGCCAGTCCCGGCTCTTCTTTCACGTCGCGAATTTGGCCGAACTGAAGGACAAGCGCCTTTTCGCGTTCGTCCACGATGAAAACCGACGACAGAAGTGCGATCACACCTGCCACGCCTGCTATCAGGATAATGGTTCCAGCTCGCATATCAGTTGCCTCCCGTCGTGCTACCGCGGCGCAATTCGTTCAGCGGCAGGTAGGGTACAACGCCCTGGCCGCCGACACCGCCGGAGTTTTCGTCGAGGATGATCTTGTCGATATCGCCAAGAACCTTCTCGAGGGTTTCGATGTAAAGACGACGACGCGTCACTTCGGGTGCTTGCTGGTATTCCCGCAAAACAGCCGTAAAGCGGCTTGCCTCACCCTGTGCTTCGTTCACGACGCGTGCGCGGTAGGCTTCGGATTCTTCGAGAACCTGAGCCGCTTCACCACGCGCACCTGCCACAACCGTGTTGGCATAGGCATCCGCCTGACGCTCAAGCCGGTCGCGTTCCTGTTCGGCCGCCTGAACTTCACGGAAGCTGTCAATAACCTCGCGTGGCGGGTCAGCCTTGTCGAGGTTCACACGGATGATGTTGATACCCGCATCGTAGTTGTCGAGCGTTGTCTGGATCAGCGTGAAGGCATCCTGTTCGACCTGTCCACGATCACGGTTCAGGATCGGCGCAAGCTCGCTGCCCGCCACGATCTCGCGCATCGCCGATTCAGACACCGAACGGACCGTCTGTTGCGGATCACGCAGGTTGAACAGGAACTTCGCCGGATCATTGATGTTCCAGACTACCTGGAAGTCGATGTCGATAATGTTCTCGTCCGTGGTCAGCATCAGGCCATCACCACCGGATGAACCCGAGCGACCCGTGCCGATGTCTTCGGATTGCTCTCGTGTGACGGGGATGACTTCCGCCGTGACCAGAGGCCAGGGCGCAAAGTTCAGACCCGGATTGCCGATCGCGCTGAATTCACCAAGGAACAATTCCACCGACTGTTCTTCCGGACGCACCGTATAGAACGACTGAAACGCCCAAAGCGCGACCACGGCCACAAGACCCAGCCCGATTGTGCCGCGTGTCAGTTTTGGGCCATCGCCCCCACCGCCGCCGCCGTTCGGGCCTTTTGGGCCACCGCGACCGCCCATGAGGACGCGCAGTTGCTCCTGGCCTTTTTTCATAATCTCTTCGATTTCCGGGATCTGCGGCCCGTCCTGCTGTCCGGGTCGTCGTCCGGGGCGACGATCGTCGTCGTCTCCGCCGCCGTTCGATCCTCCTCCGCCGGAGCCGCCGCCCCAAGGTCCGCCACTGTTATTGGCCATGAAAGGTCATTTCCTTGTTTTTTCCGTTTTTACCGCTTGCTTGGCTAGTTGTAGCTTTGAGCCGCCGTTTTCAAGCACTTCTGACAGGGTTTTGCATCGTTACAAGTTCTTCCGACATGGTCGGATGGACCGCACAGGTCCGGTCGAAGTCTTCTTTTGTGAGGCCCGCCTTGATCGCGATGCCCACCATCTGGATCAACTCGCCTGCGCCTTCTGCGACGATCTGACAACCCAGCACGACACGGGTCTCTTTCGAGACGACCAGTTTCATCAAAACCCGGTCGGGTCTTTCCGCAAAGGCCGTGCGCATCGGGCGGAACGACGTGCAGTATACATCAATCGGCTCGATTTCGCGCGCCTGTTCTTCTGTCAGGCCCACTGTGCCCAGTTCCGGCTGGGTGAAAACGGCCGAAGCGACAAGCGCGTGATCTGGCTTGGTCGGGTTGTTCTTATAGACGGTTTCGGTGAAGGCCATGCCCTCGCGGATCGCTACGGGGGTCAGTTGAATACGGTCGGTCACATCACCGATAGCATAGATATTATCGACAGCCGTCTTGGAATAGTCGTCCACCTCGATCGCACCGCGCCGGTTAATCTTGACGCCAATGTCCTCAAGCCCAAGCCCATGCGAATTCGGCGCGCGCCCCGTGGCAAACATCACCGCATCAAAGACGCGCGCGTCGCCGTTCGTCGCCTTGACCCAGACGGGCTTGCCAACCGCCTCAGGTCCGGCTTCCGGCACAGGCGCGCCCATCGGAGCGCGCATATCTTCGTCCATATCAGCCTCCGCACGCATCTCGACGATGTTTGTGCCCAGATGCAGATCAATGCCCTTTTCCTGCATCATATCCGCCACCAGCCCGCGCGCTTCGTCATCAAAGCCGCGCAAAATCTGGGCGCCGCGGTAATACTGCGTCACTTCCACGCCAAGGCCGTTCAGAATGCAGGCAAACTCGCTTGCGATATACCCGCCGCCAACAATCAAAATCGACTTCGGCAGCGTTTCCATGTTGAAAATATCGTCCGACACCATCCCCAAATGCGCATTTGTCTGATCGGGCCGCACCGGACGTCCACCAGTTGCCACAAGGATGGTCTCTGCCGTCACCGTCTCGCCGTTCGACAGGGACACCGTATGCGCATCCGTCATCGTGGCACGCGCGTCATGGATCGCCACATCCGAGCCGTTCAACAAATTGCGATAAACCTGCTCCAGACGGTCCAGTTCGTTGTTCAGCTTTCCGCGAAACGTCTCCCAGTTGAACTCACCGGCCGAAGCGCTCCAGCCATATTGCTGTGCCAGATGCGCGGCCTCGCGGAACTCACTGGCAAAGACCATCAGCTTCTTCGGCACGCAGCCCCGGATGACGCAGGTGCCACCCATCCGGCTGTCTTCCGCCAGAGCCACTTTGGCCCCGGTCGCCGCCGCCGTGCGCGCCGCGCGCACACCCCCTGAACCGCCACCGATGACAAACAGATCCACGTCATAACTCATCGCGTTCAAACTCCTGCGTCCCGAAAGACATTCTCGACAGGTTCGGGCAGAAACTGAGCCGTATCGGTTTCGCCTGAGTTGATGTCGCGGGTTTCGACCGTGCCGTCGCCGTAACCGGTGACGATCACATCGCAAATATCAATGAACAAACCGTTTTCCACGACACCCGGCACTTGGTTAAGGATAAGCGCAAGTTGCCGCGCGTTCCCGATCCGCCCCAGATGCAAATCCAGAATGTGATTGCCCTCGTCGGTGACGAACAGCGCATCGCCCGCCATCCGCGGCGTGGCCTTGTTGCCCATGACGTCCAAACCGTTCAACATTTCTTCCAGCAAAAGCTGTGTTGTCGGCATCCCGAAAGCCAGAACCTCGACGGGCAGGGGGAATGCCCCCAACGTGGCGACCTTCTTTGTCGAATCCGCGATCACAATCATGCGATCCGACGCCGTCGCCACGATTTTCTCCTGCAGCAACGCTCCGCCGCCGCCCTTAATCAGGTTCAGCTCGTCGTCATATTCGTCCGCACCATCAATCGTCAGATCCAGCCATTTCACGTCGTTGAGCGACGACACCTTGATGCCGACCTCTTGCGCCTGCTTTGCCGTCTGACTGGATGTCGCCACGGCCGTGATTTCCAGACCTTCGTCCTGCACCCGCTCGCCCAGACATTTCACCAGCCAGGCGGCGGTCGATCCGGTCCCAAGACCCACGCGCATTCCGTCTTCCACGAAGCCGCTGGCCCGCTTGGCGGCGGCGAATTTTGCGATGTCGATGGGGGAAAGGTCGGCAGACATGGGCAGGCTCCAGCTAAGATCGCAGCCTTATAGGAACATCTCGGCCCGAGCGCGAGGGGGGAAGGGCGATTTTCCCTCTCGCCAGTCCTGCAATGCTTTGTTAGAGAGCCCTCGGATGCGGGTGTGGCGGAACTGGTAGACGCACCAGATTTAGGTTCTGGCGCCGCGAGGCGTGGGGGTTCGAATCCCTTCACCCGCACCACCACCGTCGTTTCGCGCAGCGACAACGACACGCGGGCGTCGGTCGTTTCAAAGAAACGATGAGCGCCCACTCTCGCTACCTTGGCCTTCAAGACACAAAGCGCGCTCCGCCGCTCTCCGAGATCGCTCAAATTCTAAGGATCGGTTCGCTAATCCTTAACTTGAAGCCGTCATGTCGTGACAAAGCCACCTTGGAGCGGAGCGAAACCATGCCTAAAATCATTACACTTATTGCTGTTGCTCTCTTGCTGACGTCCATGCCCGAGACGCCAGCGCAGGCCATGGAAATATCGGCGCGCGATGACGCCAAACGCAAGATCAACCTTTCCGGTCGTCAGCGCATGCTGTCGCAACGCATGTCCAAAGCGCTCTGCTTTGCCCAGGCCGGGGTCGAGGTGGCCGCCGCCCGCGCGCAGGCTGCGGCGGCTGTGGGGGACTTCGAACATGTTCTGGGGGCGTTGCAAACCGGGGATGCCGAACTTGGTATGCGCCCCGAGAGGACGCCTGAAATTCTGTCGGCCCTCTATCAGGTCGGCGTGCTTTGGCGCGAAATGCGCCCCGTGGTCAACGCGGGCCTTCAGGCTCCGCTGAGTGACGAAAACCTGTTGGCGCTGCACGCCCGAAATGTCCCTCTCCTGCAGGAAATGAACCGCGCGGTCGGTCAGTTCGAAACGCATCTTGGCGAAGGCCTCGTCCACCCGGACCTAAAGTCGGCCATCAATATTGCCGGCCGCCAGCGGATGCTGACGCAAAAGGCTGCAAAGGAAATTTGCATGATCTATCTCGGGGTGCGCCCGGACGAAGATCGCGCGGCGCTGGGCGGAACGATTGCGCTTTTCAATACCTCGCTTCAGGCCCTGCAGGTTGGCAATTCCAACGCAGGCATCATCGCCGCCCCGAGTGAGGAAATCTTTTGGGGACTGGATTCGGTGAATGCGCTTTGGCAAGCCATCGCCCCAACCTTGCAGGCCGTCGCCGATGGTGATGCGGTTTCGCTGGAAGATCTCTCCGTGATCGCAGGCAATATCGACGGTGTTCTGGTGGAAGCAAATTTGGTCGTTCAGCTCTACGAGGAGATCTAGACCCGGTGGCGGACAATAGCGGCAAACAACTGTTAACCTTTTCCGACTATGTTGCTGTAGTGCGCCAACGGGAACCTGCCCTTTGGACGTCGTCGAGAATGCACAGGCGAAAAAGCCGGCGTTCGGTGACTGGGCCCATCGCGCAACACCTTCGAACGTCCATTAGCGTGCATTTATCAGGTGCATAGCCGGGGCCATCACACGCACCCAAGGCAGCCGGCGCGCACCAGCCAAAGGCAAAGCCCGCCCAGTGCCGGGCGGGCTTTGCCTGACGGGTAAAACGCCACGGAAACCTCCTCGCATCACGCGCCGCCTTTCGGCTTGCAACCTTACGCCCTCTTGCCTAGAAGGACCGCTGATTTTACGCCTCCCCGGACGTCGCCGGTTGGGCCATGATAGAGGTATGATATGCAGGTCACCGAGACCCAGAATGAAGGGCTGAAGCGCGGCTACAGCATCACCATCACAGCCGCCGAACTTGACGCCAAGGTCAACGAAAAGCTGGCCGAAGCTGCTCCCGGCATTGAAATGAAGGGCTTCCGCAAAGGCAAAGTGCCTATGGCGCTGCTGAAAAAACAGTATGGTCCACGCGTTTTGGGCGAAGCCATGCAGGAAAGCGTCGATGGCGCGATGTCCAAGCACTTCGAAGAAAGCGGCGACCGTCCCGCGATGCAGCCCGACGTGAAGATGACCAACGAAGCGTGGAAAGAAGGCGACGATGTCGAAGTCGCGATGACCTACGAAGCTCTTCCTGCGATTCCCGATGTGGATTACAGCAAGATCAAGCTGGAAAAGCTCGTCGTGAAAGCTGAAACCGCGGCAATCGACGAGGCGCTCGCTTCGCTTGCTGAGAACGCGCAAAACTTCGTGGACCGCAAGAAGACGTCCAAAGCCAAAGACGGCGATCAGGTCGTGATCGACTTTTTGGGCAAGGTCGATGGCGAAGCCTTTGAAGGCGGCGCGGCGGAGGACTTCCCGCTCGTGCTAGGGTCGGGTCAATTCATTCCTGGCTTCGAAGAGCAGCTTGTCGGCGTCAAGGCCGGCGATGAAAAAGCCGTCGAAGTGACCTTCCCCGAGGAATACGGCAACGCCGGCCTTGCAGGCAAAGCGGCTGTGTTCGACGTGACCGTAAAGGCCGTGAAAGAGCCGAAAGCCGCCGAGATCGACGACGAGCTGGCCAAAAAGTTCGGCGCCGAAGATCTCGAAGCGCTGAAAGCGCAGATCACTGAACGGCTTGAGGCCGAATATGCAGGTGCGTCCCGTTCAGTCATGAAGCGCGGCCTACTCGATGCGCTGGACAAAGCGGTCAGCTTCGAGCTGCCGCCGTCGCTGGTCGAAGCCGAAGCCGGTCAGATCGCGCATACGCTTTGGCACGAGGAAAATCCCGACGTCCAAGGACACGATCACGACACGATAGAGCCGACCGACGAGCACAAGAAACTCGCCGAACGCCGCGTGCGTCTTGGTCTGTTGCTGGCCGAAGTTGGTCAAAAGGCCGAGGTCGAAGTGTCGGACGCAGAGATGACCCAGGCGGTCATGAACCAGGCGCGTCAGTATCCCGGTCAAGAGCGTCAGTTTTTTGAATTCGTTCAGCAAAACCCGCAGATGCGCCAGCAAATCCAGGCACCTCTCTTTGAAGACAAAGTTGTCGATCACATGTTCGAGCAAGTGAAGACGACCGAGAAAGAGATTTCGAAAGACGATCTTCAAAAAGCCGTCGAGGCTCTGGAAGACGACGTCTGATCCCGGTTCTAACGACTGAAACCGAAAAGGCCGCCCCAACCCGGGCGGCCTTTTTCACATGGACCGGCTCGATTAACCGAGGCGGCTCAACTTGAAAATATCGGCAATCTCTGCGCGAGTCGTCGCTTCCTTACGCTTGGCGACTTTCAGAAGCGGATTTGCGCGCCCCATCGAGACCCAGCCTCTGTAGGTCTGAAATAATCCTGTCGAAACAATAAAGTAAAAGTAGTTCTTGATGTCTGTGCGCGAAGCGCAAACGATCGTATCGCGAATTTTCATGTACTTTATTTACTCTTTTTTGTCGTCGACTCGTTACAGGATCAAGATGTCCGACATTCCGGGCCAAATTGAGGCGCATTCGGCCCAAATCTCCTGAAGTTCTTCATTTCACGTAGCAAAATTGGAAACATTGTATTTCATGGCACTTTGCCCGAAGACGTCCCCGCAAACATTGATGAACCCGGACACTTCTGTTAAGGTTAACCTCGTAAACGGTAACCAAGTATGAGTGGAGTGTCTTATGTTAGACATGCAGGACGATTTCCAGACCGATATCTGCGATAAGCTGAACTGTGGACCGTTGGACGCGGGTAAACTGCTTGACGCGTTGAAATCCCTTAGCCCCGCAGAGCTTGAAAAACTTGAAGACGACCTGGACTTTGCCCAATTCACTGGTGTGCAATCCCCTGAAATCCGCGACATGATCAAGCGTCTCGATACGCGGAATATCAAACAGGCCGCTTAACCTTCGTTAAAGCGGGTCGCCTGAAAACGCCCGAACCGTGATTCCCGCCGACTCCAGACCTGCACGCACGCTGCGCGCGATCTCCACCGCCTCCGCGCTGTCACCATGCACGCAAATCGTGTCGATCCGGGTCGTCAATTCCCCACCGTCAGCCGTGAGAATCGCACCGGCCTTCACCATGGCGACCATTCGCTTGGCTGCTTCACCGGCATCGTGGATCATCGCACCCGGCAGACGCCGGTCCACCAAGGTTCCGTCCGCGTTATAGGCCCGGTCCGCGAAAATCTCACCTGCCCAACGGCAGCCCAACTGGCGGGCGACCTCTTCCATGGCCGTCGCAGCCAGACCCATGATGATGATCGCGGGCGCAACCTCCAGAGCGGCCTCATAGCATGTTCGTGCAAGGTTGGCGTCGGTCGATGCCATGTTCGCTAACGCCCCGTGCAGTTTCAGATGTCGCACCGAGCCGCCAGCCGCGCGCGCCATCGCTTCCGCTGCACCAACCTGATATTTTATCTGGTTTGCCAGTGTCTTGTGCGGAACTTCCATCCGAAACCGCCCAAAGCCGCGAAGGTCGTCAAAGCCCGGATGCGCCCCGATCCCCACTCCGTTATTGACCGCCAAACTCATGGTTGTGGCCATCGCGTCGGCGTCGCCTGCATGAAACCCGCAGGCCACATTTGCCGAAGTGACAATTTGAAGCAAAGCGGCATCATCTCCCATGGACCAGCTGCCAAAGCCCTCGCCCATGTCCGAATTCAGATCGACCGAAATGCCCATTCCCGCGCTCCCTTACGTTGCTGCGCGCAGTTCACCCGTGCAATGGTCGCTTTGCAAGGGGCAGGAGTTAATTTGCACCTTCGTCTATCAATTCCAGCACGGCCGGGCCGATATCCCGGACGATCAGCGCCACTCCCGCCGCATTCGGATGGATGCGATCGCCTTGCATGAATTCCGTCAAAGTGGCGGCGCGGTCGTCACGCGACGTCAGAGCGCCTAGAAAATTTGGATGAAAATCAACGCCATACTGCCGGGCCAATTCGGGATACATCGCATCAAAGGCTGACTTGTAGTCCGCGCCGTAGTTCGAAGGCGCCTCCATGCCGACCAAAAGTACGTTCAGATCGCGTTCGGTGGCGATCTGCAAAATACCTTCCAGGTTCGCTCGGCTTGCCGCCGGATCCATACCGCGCAGCAAATCGTTGCCGCCAAGCGCCACGATGATTGCGTCCACGTCAGGCGTCAAAGTCCACTCGATACGCGACAGGCCACCTGCCGTCGTGTCACCCGAAACGCCCGCGTTAATCAGTGTTACCTCGGCACCTTGCTCGGTTAACCATGCCTCCAGTTGCGCAACGAAGCCATCCTCGGGGACCAGACCAAACCCCTGCGTGAGGCTGTCTCCCAGAGCCGCAATGGTCACGGGATTGGCAAATGCGACACCAACAGAGGCCGCCACGATCAATCCGGCGTTGCGAACCGTGCGTATCACCCCATATGGCAACCAAGCCCTTTGCATCGGAGCCTTTTGTATGACGGACGCGATCCTTTCCCTGAACGACGCCACTTTATCGCTGGACGGCAACGCCGGACGTGTCGACATCCTGAAAGGTATCACGCTGGACATCGCGCGTGGCGAAACGGTTGGTTTGGTTGGGCCTTCGGGTTCGGGCAAGTCGTCGCTCCTCATGCTGATGGGCGGGCTTGAACGCGCTTCGTCCGGGTCTGTCATGGCACTTGGCCACGATCTGACGACACTGGGCGAGGACGCTTTAGCCCGTTTCCGCAGAAACCATATGGGCGTGGTTTTCCAATCTTTCCACCTCATTGCGACAATGACTGCATTGGAAAATGTGGCGACTCCGCTGGAACTTGCTGGCGCAAAGGACGCCTTTGAGCGCGCAGAAGCCGAACTTCAGGCTGTGGGGCTTGGCGACCGCGTTAACCACTATCCCGCACAGATGTCGGGCGGCGAGCAGCAGCGGGTCGCTCTGGCACGCGCCGCCGCGCCCCGTCCGGACATCCTTTTGGCGGACGAGCCGACAGGCAACCTCGATGGTGTCACAGGGCAGGCGATCATGGATATCCTGTTCGGACTGCGTGACCGACATGGATCAACCCTTGTGCTAGTGACGCACGCGCCTGAACTTGCTGAACGCTGCGACCGAGTGGTGCGGCTACAGGATGGCAAGGTGCTGGCCGACAGCTTTGAAAGGGCCGCGGAATGAGTCTTGCGATCGCAAGCCGGATTGCACGTCGCGAATTGAGCGGGGGCCTCAAGGGATTTCGCGTGTTTCTTGCCTGTCTTGCGTTGGGGGTTGGCGCGATTGCCGCCATCGGCAGTGTCCGCGAGAGCATTCGCGGCGGTCTGGACCGGGAAGGCGCGATCATTCTGGGTGGCGATGCGGCGCTACAGCTGACCTATCGGTTTGCCGAACCCGAGGAACGCGCGTGGATCGACGCGCGCGCAGAAGCCGTCTCGGAACAGGTCGATTTCCGCTCGCTTGCGGTGTTCGGAACAGGCGAGACCGCCGAACGTGGTCTGACGCAGGTCAAAGGCATCGACAATGTCTACCCGCTTTATGGCGCGGTCAGCCTGGATCCGGCCATAACGTTGCCCGATGCTCTTGCCGACCGCGACGGGCGCCCGGGCGCCGTGATGGACCCCGTCTTGATCGCGCGACTTGGGATTGAGGTCGGCGAGGCTTTCCGTCTGGGCGAACAGGAATTCACGCTCACGGCTGCTTTGATCGCTGAACCCGATTCCGCTGCGGCCGGTTTTGCTCTGGGGCCCCGCACGATGGTGCGCACCACCTCGCTGGAAAACAGCGGTTTGATCCAGCCCGGAACCCTGTTCGAGACGGAATACAAACTGCGCCTTGCCGAGAATACCGATCTGGATGCATTGCGCGAAGCGGCCGAGACCGAAATCACCGGAGCGCGCTGGCGCGACAAACGCAACGGTGCGCCCGGCGTGGCCGAATTTGTGGATCGACTGGGATCGTTTCTGGTGCTGGTCGGCCTTGCGGGACTTGCGGTCGGCGGTGTGGGCGTGTCTTCCGCCGTGCGGGCCTATCTGGGCGAAAAGACTGAAGTCATCGCCACGCTAAAAACGCTCGGTGCCGAAAGCCGAACGATTTTCTTAAGCTACTTCATACAGATAGGGGTGCTTACCTTGGCGGGTGTCGGCTTGGGGCTGATCCTAGGTGCGATTGTGCCCATCGCCTTCGCACCGCTGATCGAAGCCAGACTGCCGGTGCCGGCGGCGGTCACGCTCTATCCGATGCCGCTGCTCGAAGCCGCACTTTATGGCGTCTTGGCCGCACTGATATTTACCATTTGGCCGTTGGCCCAAACCGAAGACGTGCGCGCCGCAACGCTGTTTCGCGATGTCGGAACGGCCGGGCAGGGATGGCCGCGAGCGCGCTGGATTGTAGTGACGCTAGCACTGTTTGCGGCGCTGGTCGCTCTCGCCGCCGGTTTCTCCGGGTTGGTCAGCCTGACGGTCTGGTCGGCTGCAGGCATGGCGGCGGCCTTTATCGTGCTGGTCGCGGCCGCTTGGGCTGTTCGGATGCTTGCGAAACGGATCGCGCGCCTTCGTGCCATCCGGGGAAAAAGTGCTGCGCGGTTGGCTCTTGGATCGGTTGGCGGTCCGGGGGGTGAAGCCGTTTCGGTGGTGCTTTCCCTTGGCCTTGGACTGACTGTCCTGGCAGCCGTCGGTCAGATCGACTCGAACTTGCGCGGCGCAATCGAGCGCGATTTGCCCGACATCGCACCCTCGTTTTTCATGGTCGATATCCAGCCGAACCAGCTTGAAACATTCCGCGCATCCCTTGCCGCGAACCCGGCTGTGTCAGATGTCCAAAGCGCGCCGATGTTGCGCGGCATCATCACCAAGATCAACGGTCGTCCTGCCGCCGAGGTCGCCGGAGACCACTGGGTGCTTCAAGGGGATCGCGGCGTCACATATTCTGCCAATGCCCCGGACGATGCCGTTGTCACCCACGGCGCGTGGTGGCCCGCCGATTATTCCGGCCCGCCTCAGGTCAGTTTTGCCACCGAGGAGGCACTTGAAATGGGCCTGTCCCTTGGCGACAACATTACGGTGAATATCCTCGGGCGCGACATCACCGCCGAGGTCACCAGTCTGCGTGAGGTCGATTTTTCGACGGCAGGCATCGGCTTCATCATGTCGATGAACCCCTCAGCTTTGCAGGCCGCCCCGCATAGCCACATCGCGACCGTTTACGCGGATGCCGAGGCCGAAGGGGCCATTCTGCGCGATGTTTCCAACACCTATCCCAATATCACCGCAATCCGCGTCAAGGATGCGATCGAACGTGTCAGCGACGTGCTTGCAGGGATCGCGGCGGCGATCACATATGGCGCGCTTGCGACACTCGTTACAGGAGGCGTCGTCTTGATCGGAGCCGCCGCCGCGGGCGTTCGCGCACGCACCTACGAGGCCGCAATACTGAAGACGCTGGGCGCGTCGCGGCGGACAATATTGACCAGTTTTGCGCTACGCTCGGCGATTTTGGGTGTGGCAGCGGGCGCGGTTGCCATCGTGGCTGGCGGTCTGGCGGGATGGGCGGTCATGACCTTCGTCATGGACACCGACTATTTCTTCGAGCCGGTGTCCGCGGCCCTGATCGTGTCCGGCGGTGTGTTTGCGACGCTTTTTGCCGGGCTCGCTTTCGCGTGGGGGCCTTTGGCGGCACGGCCCGCTCAGGTTTTGCGCGCCCGCGAGTGATCTAACCCGACCCAAGCCGAATTTCGCGAAAGATCATCGCGCGGGACTGGACAATTTCGGTGGGCTTGCCATGCTCTGCTTCAGACAAAATCCTGGGGAGAACAAAATGAAACGGACACTCACACGAACGGCGACAAGCGCGGTTGCCCTGGTGCTGACTGCCGGTCTTGCGCTGGCGGGTGGTCACTGTGCCGCCGGAAAGACGCTGAACGATGGAATACTGACGATCGCAACTGGAAACCCGGCCTATTATCCATGGGTTATGGATGATGCGCCCGAGTCAAAAGCGGGTTTCGAAGCAGCCGTGGCCTATGCCGTAGCCAACCGGATGGGCTTTGAAGACGCAAATGTCACATGGGTCCGCTCGTCGTTTGATCAGGCAATCCAGCCAGGCGCAAAGGACTTCGATTTCAACCTCCAGCAGTTCTCGATCACCGAAGAACGCGAAGAAATCGTTGACTTTTCATTGCCGTATTACTCGGCCGCGATGGCGGTTATCACACGTCAGCCGGTCGTCGAAAACGGAGCCGAGGCGACCCTTGCCTCGCTCAAGGGTCTCTTGTGGGGTGCGCACGCGTCCACGACAGCCGTGCCGATGCTTGCCGAGGTCGTTCAGCCCGACGCCGAGCCTTTGCTATACGGTGATAACGCGGACGTGGTCGAGGCGATGAAAGCCAACCAGATCGACGCGGCCCTCATGGACCTGCCGACGGCTTTGTTCACGGCGGCGGTCTTGATGGACGACGGTGTCGTGCTTGGTCAGTTTCCACCGGAACGCAGCGAAAACCCCGATCAGTTCGGACTGCTGATGGAAGAGGGCAACCCCTTGAAGGAATGTGTCGACGCGGCCATCGCCGAGTTGACGGAAGACGGCACGCTGGCGGCCATCGAGGCCGAATGGCTTGCCGAAGCCACGGGTGTTCCGGTCATCGAGTAAATGACCCAAACCGATCTTGAAGGCCCGGCGGCAACACCGCCGGGCCTCACCCGCCGACAGGTCTATGAAGCCCGTATCCGGCGCCGCTCGATGCGCGTTGCGGCGACGTCGACTGGCGCGGTCCTGCTTGCATTGTTTATCCTCATTCCGCTTGCTCCGGGTTGGGAAGGCGTGAAGAAGAGTTTCTTCAATGCCGACGTGTTCGCCCGCACATTTCCCGGGCTTTTGGAGGCGTTTCTGCTGGATGTGGCGATCTTCGCCTGGTCGGCGCCACTGATCTTCTTGCTTGGCTTGTTGATCGCTCTTTGCCGCGATGCGCAGTCACCGGCCCTTTATCCTCTGCGACTTTTTGGCATTCTCTACACCGATATTTTCCGCGGTGTGCCGGTCATTCTGGTCATCTATCTGATCGGCTTTGGTATTCCGGGCCTTGGTCTGCCACGGCCTTGGAATTCGCCTTATATCTGGGGCACCGTTGCGCTGGTTCTAACTTATGCGGCTTATGTGGCCGAGGTGCTCAGGTCAGGCATTGAAAGCATTCACCAAAGCCAGCGGGCCGCGGCGGCGTCGCTTGGCCTCAGTCATTCGGACACCATGCGGTTTGTCGTCTTGCCTCAGGCGATCCGAAGGGTCGTTCCCGCAAACATGAACCTTTTCATAGCGTTACAAAAAGACGTCGCCCTTCTGAGTTTTATCGGACCGGTCGAGATTTTCCGACAGGCGGGTGTCTACAAGTCCCTTCTGGCCAACTTCACGCCCTATGTCGGGGCGGCGCTGATCTTCCTGGCGGTGACCATCCCGGCGACGCGATATGCGGATTACCTGATGAACAAACAGGCGCGGGCGCGAAGCTGATGACCAAGCTGGAATTGCAGGGAGTCACCAAGCGGTTTGGCGAAAACGTCGTGTGCCGCGGGATCGATCTGAAGATAAATGAAGGCGAAATGGTCTGCCTGATTGGCGCGTCCGGTTCCGGCAAGTCGACCCTGTTAAGATGTATGAACCTCCTCGAGCCCGTCGATGATGGGGTGATCCTGCTTGATGGGGTGGATATCGCCGAGCCGGGTCTCGACCCGCAACCGGTGCGTCAGCGCATTGGCATCGTCTTTCAAAGCTTCAATCTGTTTCCGCATATGACGGCTGTGGAAAACGTCATGCTTGCCCCGCGCCGTGTTCACAACCGCACCCGCGATGACCTTTTGCCCGAGGTAACCGAGCTGTTCACACGCTTTGGTCTGGCGGATCGGATGGATCACTATCCGGATCAGCTTTCGGGCGGGCAACAGCAACGCGTTGCGATCGTGCGTGCCTTGGCGATGAAGCCGGAAATCATGCTGTTCGATGAAATCACCAGTGCCTTGGACCCGGAACTGGTCGGCGAAGTGCTGGACGTCCTGCGCAGGCTGCGGGAAGCGGGCATGACGATGGTTCTGGCGACTCACGAAATGGGATTTGCGCGCGAGTTGGCGGATAAGGTCTGCTTTCTCGACAAGGGCGTTATCCTCGAAGAGGGCCCTCCCGCGCAGTTGTTTTCGGACCCAAAACAAGAGAGAACCTGCGCGTTTCTGGCGCGCGTCCTCTGACACCGCGAAGCCGCTTGCGGTTTCTGCGCCCGTGGCGCGATCCCTTCGACCAGATTGGCAAACGCCCAGGTCAGCGATGGAGTGGTGAACAGTCGATCGGGTTTCTCGGGCACGACACGCGCAGCGATGTATCGCCATTCCACGGTCGTTGGCAGGCGAAAGCCGTGGTCGGTCCTGGTGTTTTTCCAAGCGACCTATTCCTGGACGTCGAGATGATAATGGAAGCCGGTTGCCGGTGTCGTTGCAGGATCTTGATCTGGTCGCGGGCCAAGCGCAAGCGTGCAGCCTTTCTGCGCGACACATGTGGTCCATTCCCGGATCGTCACCTCATAGCGCTGCGCATAGATCGGGGCACCGTTCGGGAGCATGATCTCGCGGTCTGCCGTACCGGCAGAACCGAAAGATCGGGGCTACGTATCGTCAACGCGCACCCGATGGCGATGGTCGCCACCACGACGCCAAGCACCAAAAACCGCGTGGTTTCTTCAGATGACTTCACGTGGCGCGGGGCGACGGACATCAGATTCTTCCCGTCAGTTTAGGCTTCAAAGGAACGCGGGCTGCCCATTTGTTCCATCAGCGCGTTGTCCCAGATTTCATTGACGACGAAGTGCGCGGTGACCCTCAGCAACACGCCCTCGATGAGGTTGTGGTTGACGTCGGCTTAAACGCCGGGCTGCTCGAAGGTATACATGGCCGCAACCGCAGAACCGCCGCGGACAAACCACCTTGCCATGTCCTGCAAGCGCGGTTCAGTGAACAAATTTTCCCTGACATAGTTCCCATGCCTTCCGATCAGGTGAGGGCGCGAATCCCGGGCTGCCTGATTGTGGATCATTGGGACGGTCTCGCCGACCGACGCCGTCAGGGCATGTTCGCCCGCGAGCGCGCCAGTCGAGGCGTGAAAGTCGATGTTGTGTTCCATCATTCTGTCGATGGGACTGCGCCGTGTCAGTTCGGTCATGTCGTCCTGGTGGCAAATGATTGGCGGACCGGGAACAGAGCCGCAACAGGTCAGAGCCCAGACCGAGGCCCCCGCGTCTTCGTAGACGAGCATCAGGCGTTCAGTCGTTTCCATTGTGATCTCGATGATCTTTGGACAACTTGTGGCCACCTGCTCATGCGCCGGTGCGAAAGGAGGCGCGACAAGCTCCTGCTTTGCGCGGGTATACCCGGAGAGATCCGCCGGTTCCGCAATGCTTTCCGCAACTTGCCGGTCGTTCAAAATGGCGACGGGAACGCATTCAGTGCAGGCGTGCGCGATGGTCGACACAGATCCTCCTGTGCCACAAAGCACCTGACCGGTCTCACCGCAGCGAAAAGCCGCAGGATGCACGTCGGGGTTCAGATCCGAGGGGTTGCTATCGGATAGCGCCCTGTAGACCCGCATCAAAGGCCCGATTTCGCCCGTTCGATATTGGATAGCAACGGCATACCTGCGCACAGATCGAATGTCGCAAGACAAAAGGCGAGCAGGCTGATTCCATTGAGCGAATACGTTCGGATCATCCCCCCAACCGACAAGATTTTGCGCGTTCATGCCGGCGATTTGCCGATCACTCTGGAGACTGAGAATGAAATCTACTCTATCCCTTGTCGCCCTCGTCGCGCTGCTTTCGGGTTGCGGTCCCGCCAACTTCATAGACAGCGACATGGAGCGCGGAATCGTCGGGGCCGCTGTTGGCTATGGCGCTGCGAAAGCGTTGGATGGCAATGCGGACCGCGGTGCGATTGTCGGCGGACTTGCCGGTGTCTTCTGTGATGATGCCGGTGTCTGTTCGCGGTCGCGCTGACACGCTCTGACACTTCAGAAAACCGAGTAGGTTGTCGGACAGTGTTCGATGCCGACGGCCACGCCAAACGCGTGGCCGTTGTCGTTTGGCCTTGAATTTGCCGCGCGGAACAAAACCGCTCAGAGCCATGACGCGACGTTATGTTCAGTCATAACTGAACGGACTTGACTGTTCTCGATGGCTGGCTGTAGCGCATGGTCGTAGAAACAGGAGCCATCATGCCTGAAGATGCAGTGATCAACGCGATAAGATCTGATTTTATCGAGAAAACCGGCCTGATCACTCAGGCCGAAGGCCTGCCGCGCATAGCGGGACGCGTCTTCGGGATGCTGATATTTGACGGCGACATGGTATCCTTTGGTGATCTTGCAAAGCGATTGCAGGTCAGTCGCGCCAGCATCAGCACAAGTATCCGTATTCTGGAAGAGCGCGGGCTGGTGAAAAGAATGACCAGGCCAGGTGAACGCCAGGATTACTTTCAGCTTGCCTCTAATCCCTACATGACAATGCTGGAGGGCATTCAAAAACGCACGCGTGCCACGCGTGACGAGATAGCCCAAACAATCGACGCGCTGCCGAAAGGCGCTGGCGCTATCGAAAGATTACAGGAATACGTCGATTTTTATGTCTCGACGGATGCTGCAATTGGCGTGGCTTTGGATGAGCTCGCAAAAACAAAACACGCAAAACGGGACAAGCCAGAGTCGGCCCCAGAAGGACGCAAGAAATGACAACTGAAGATACATCGACCAAAGCGCATTTCCCGTCCGAGGCGCCTGAGGCGCCGCAGAAACTGACCTTCACATCCGACAAAGGTGCGTCGCGCTCGACATGGATCGCCGGTGTTCTCGTTATCCTCATCGTGGGCTGGATGGGCAGTGGATTTGTCATTCCCTTTGCCGAGGAACCTCAAGTAATCCGGCGGCAAGAGCCTCAACCCGTTGCGGTGGCCGTCAAGACCTCGTCCGCCGAGACCGTCGCGCAGTTCTATCAGGCGGAAGGTCAGGCACTTCCTGATCGGGACACCGCCCTTCGGGCCGAGATTTCAGGGGACATCGCCGAGGTCATGGTTGCAAAGGGCCAGGACGTGGATGCCGGTCAGATCATTGCCCGATTTGACCCCGCCAATAACACCGCAGACGCGAACCGCGCCGCACAGGAGCTGTCACGCGCTCAGCGCGAGTTCGACAATGCCGAGCAACTTCTGGAACGCGGCGTCGCGACAGCCGACCGTGTGTCTCAAGCAAGGGCAGCCCTCGCCGCGGCTCAGGCAGAGGTGACCGAGGTTGAGCAGGATGCGGACGCGCTGACCATTACTGCGCCTTTTGCCGGACGCATAGAGGCTCTTGATCTTGATGAAGGTGAGTTCGTGTCCGCAGGCACTGACGTTGGACGGCTGGTGGACATTACGCCGCTAACGGTCGCGATTCAGGTGCCACAGCAATCGCTTACCCTGCTTGGCGTCGGGCAGCCGGCAACGGTCCGTTTCATCACTGGCGAAGAGCGCGCCGGGACAGTGACCTTCGTCGGCACGTCGGCAGCCTCTGAAACGCGCACTTTTCTGGCCGAGATCGAAGTTGCCAACGACGACGGCGCAATCCCAGCGGGAATTTCAGCCGAGGTGATCATTCCGACCGGCGAAGCGGTGGCACATTTCCTGACACCGTCGATTGTTTCACTGAACACGGAAGGCACCCTTGGGATCAAGACCGTGAACGACGATGATGTCGTGGTCTTTTTCCCAATCGAGGTCGTCAAGGCACAAATCGATGGCATCTGGGTGACAGGCCTTCCGGATAGGGTCGACATCATCACCGTGGGGCAGGGGTTCGTGAACGAAGGCGAGACCGTCGCTCCCAGCGCCGGGGAGCTGAACCGATGAACAGTATTATCGACGCCGCATTTTCGCGCTCACGGGTCGTCGTCATGGCGCTCGTCATGGTGCTGACCGTGGGTGCTTATGCCTATGTCTCGATCCCCAAGGAAGCCAACCCAGAGGTGCCGCTACCGCTGTTTTACGTTTCGACGGGCCTCGACGGTATCAGCCCCACTGACGCCGAGCGGTTGCTTCTCGAACCAATGGAAACCGAGTTTGCCTCAATCGCCGGTTTGGACAGCATGAAGTCCGATGCCTCCGAGGGGTTCGCAAGCATCCAGCTTGAGTTCGCACCCGGCGGCGACAACGACGAAGCCCTCGATAAAGTCCGGGAAGCCGCTGACCGCGCGCAAAGCGATCTGCCCGACGACGCAAGAGACATTACGATAACCGAGATCAACACCGCGTTGTTCCCGATCATTACCGCGATCTTGTCCGGCCCTGTGCCGGAACGCACTTTGAACAATCTGGCGGACAGGCTTCAGGAAGAAGTCGAAGGCCTGCCTGGTGTGCTTGAGGTTGATATCGGCGGTCAGCGTTTCGAGTTTCTTGAGGTTCTGATCGACCCGACCGTGTTCCAGACTTACAATCTGTCATTTGATGAACTGATAGGGCAGATACAGCGCAACAACAGGCTGATTGCCGCAGGTGCCATCGAGACCGAAGCCGGACGCATCGTTTTGAAAGTACCGGGTCTGATCGAGGATCTTCAGGACGTGCTGGCGATGCCGGTCAAGGTGCGTGGCAATGCGGTGGTGACGTTCGGTGACGCTGCAACGGTACGCCGCACGTTTGAGGACCCGAATTCATTCGCGCGCATCAACGGTCAACCTGCGCTCGCGCTGGAAGTGACCAAGCGTTCAGGCGCGAACATCATCGAGACCGTTGCCGAAGTGAAAGTTCTGATCGAAGAGATCAGGGCCGACTGGCCCGATACCATCGAAATCACTTATCTTCAGGATCAGTCCAAACAGGTCAAGGATCTCCTCAGCGATCTGGAAGCCAACGTTATCGCCGCCGTGATCCTCGTGATGGTGGTGATCGTTCTCGCGCTTGGTCTTCGGTCCGCCATTCTGGTTGGTCTGGCAATTCCTGGCGCGTTTCTGGCGGGCGTCATTGCGCTGTGGTCCATGGGATACACGATGAACATCGTGGTACTGTTCTCACTCATTCTGGTCGTTGGAATGCTCGTGGACGGGGCCATTGTGACGACCGAGCTTGCAGATCGGAAATTGCAGGAAGGAGCGCCCGCGCGCGAGGCATATGCCTTCGCCGCCAAACGTATGTCATGGCCAATCATTGCCTCCACCGCGACCACGCTCAGTGTGTTTTTCCCACTTCTGTTCTGGTCCGGCATGGTTGGAGAGTTCATGAAATTCCTGCCGATCACCGTGATTTTGACCCTTTTCGCATCCCTTTTCATGGCGTTGATTTTTATCCCAGTCGTAGGGGGGCTGATCGGCAAGCGCCAACCGCAATCGGCCAAGGCAAAGGCCGCACTTCATGCGGCTGAGGTCGGCGATCCGCGGGATATGACAGGCTTTACGGGCGCATATGTGGGCGTGCTGGAATGGGCTATCCTGCGGCCTGCCACCACGTTGTTGCTTGCGTTCGCTCTGCTCTTGGGAGGCTTCGGTCTTTATGGTCAGTTCGGAAAGGGTGTGGCTTTCTTCCCCTCGGTCGAGCCGGACTTCATGCAGGTTCAGGTGCGGGCGCGTGACAACCTTTCGATTTTCGAGCGCGACGCCCTGGTGCGAGCGGTCGAGGAACGACTGCTGCCCTACGAGGAAATCGCCAGCATCTATGCGCGCTCCATGCTTTCTGCAGGGCAGGGCGACGAAGAAACCATCGGAACGCTGCAGTTGGAGTTGACCCCTTGGGACACCCGTCGCACGGCAGCTGAGATCGGCGTCGACATCCGCCAAAGCGTTGCGGACATAGCAGGGGTCGACGTTCAGGTGCAGACGGAAAGCGGCGGACCTTCCGCCGGAAAGCCAGTGAACCTCCAGATTACCGCGCGCAACCCGGACGCCCAGACAGAGGCGGTTCTCATGGTGCGCGAAATCATGGACCGCATCGGGGGTTTTACCGATGTGACCGACACACGGCCCGTTCCCGGTGTCGAGGTTTCGATCCTCGTCGACCGCGCCGAGGCCGCACGCTTCGGGGCAGATGTCAGCCTTCTGGGTCAAGCAGTTCAGCTTTTGACGCAAGGCATCACCGTGGCGGACTATCGCCCCGATGACGTCGATGGCTCGCAAGACATCCGCGTGCGGTTTCCGCGCGAGGAACGGTCGCTTGCTGAACTTGGCAGTCTGCGCGTTCCGACGTCAGAAGGACTGGTGCCCATCGCCAATTTCGTGACCTTCGCACCCAGCGAGCGCACAGGCGTTATCCGCCGCATCGACGAAAAACGTGTCAACACAATCGAGGCGAACGTGGCGCCGGGGGTGTTGGTGAACGATCAGGTTATCGCACTCACTGTCGCTCTGAATGGCGCTGAATTGCCGAGCGGCGTTGAGTTTAGCTTTGCCGGAGAAGCCGAAGACCAGCAGGAAAGTATGGTCTTTCTTGTTGGGGCCTTCATCACTGCCGTTTTTCTGATGTTTGTCATTCTGGTTTTGCAGTTCAACAGCTTCTTTCAGGCCTTGGTCGTGATGAGCGCCATCATTTTCTCGATTGCGGGTGTCTTGCTCGGGTTGCTCGTCACGGGCCGCCCATTCGGCATTGTGATGGGAGGGATCGGCGTGATCGCTCTTGCAGGCATCGTGGTGAACAACAACATCGTTCTGATCGACACCTACAACGATCTGAAACGTTCCGGTCAATCTCCATTGGAAGCAGCACTACGAACAGGTGCACAGCGTTTGCGTCCTGTGATCCTGACGTCGGTTACCACCGCACTGGGGCTAATGCCTATGGTCATCGGCGTAAACCTGAACTTCTTTACCCGCGAGGTCGTCTATGGAGCGCCTTCAACGCAGTGGTGGACAGAATTATCGTCTGCGATTGCAGGAGGTTTGGTAATTGCCACCATTCTGACGTTGGTGGTCACACCCGCGATGCTGATGCTGGGCGAACGAATGAGGCATAAGGCTCGAAAGAGCATTCAGCCAGCCGAACAAAATCGCCCCGCCTGATAGCGAGCCGGGAGCATTCAGCGAAGGCGGGCGGCCATTGCTACGATTATTGTGATTTCTCATATGCGTTGGAGCAACGTAAATGAGGAACCAATATTAGTCCCTTCGACCGGAGCAACCGATTTGAAGCAATTCTTAGCGGACCCAGAGAAGCAATGGAAGTCAAAGCGATGCTAGACCATCATCTCAGTCATGCAGTGTTCCCGCCAAACAACGCTTGCCTGATCTTCCGAGAGGTCGGAGCACGGACGTATCCACAGGCGAAGCAAGCTGTGCCAATCGGCATCAAAGGGCAGGGCGTCCCGCAAAGCGGGCTTTCGCTGGAGGCGAAGCAAAAAATGGCTCTGAACCCATTCTGACGATTGCCACGAGACCTTCGAATACCGCCAAGATTCTTGTGATTTCCGAAGTATGGCGAATAGCTCACCGGAACTAAAACAGCGTAGGCGAAGAAAGGCGACAATGGGCACTTGACGCCCTTGCCGTCAGGTTCTACCAACCGCCTCGCTTCTGGCGGAGTAGCTCAGGTGGTTAGAGCAGCGGAATCATAATCCGCGTGTCGGGGGTTCAAGTCCCTCCTCCGCTACCAGCAACCCTTTCTCTATGTCTGGAAACGATCTGAAAACACGCCTGGTCCCAGGCGGCGACCATGCTGCGGTGGGGTCGGTTTTTCATGGTTTTGCAGGACTTCGCATAGTCATCATTGGCTACTTATCGAAAAGGGCAGCTCGTCCCCCTGTTTCTATGGATGATAAATCATACAACGATGTATAGAGAATCCTCCTATCAAGTTAAAATTTTAAGGAATTGAGAAGAATCGCTCTCTCGGGCAAATTGGCTTCATCGAACGGTGTTGTGTTAGTTCGATAGTGTGACGAGTGACTGAGTACCCGAGTGTGTAACGAGTGTTGAAGTGTATCGAGGGCTAGAACGAATTCGGATGCGGGCATTTTGGTGGGGATGTCCGCGTCCATTCGATCTGAAGCAAATAAACGCGCGCCACGTGGCGCACCTGTGTAACAAGTAAGAGTGTAGTCATGACTTTTGGTGTTGGAATGGTTTTTGGAGCGTTGGTCTTTTCGCTTCTGTATTCTTTGGTGTCGAATATTCGGGACGCACGTCCTGGCAAAACCGTATATGAAGTTTGGCTGGAAGACGTCGCGAAAGATAACGTTATTCCGATGCGCCGCGATTTCTCAAAGACAGCGTAATCTGAGTCACCGGTACTTCCGCGCCGCGGTCAGTGCGCAGATGAACGCGACCACAGACATCCCCGCAACGGCAAATATCGCATAGCTGAACATGGACTGGGCGAGGAAAGCGACGGTCACGACGCCCCCCAGTCTGGCGAATGTAATGTCCAGACTTGCCGATGCAGCTCCCATGCCTCGGGGAGCGAACTCCAGGATCATTTGCGTCGATGGTGCGTTGCTGCAGGCCAGGCCACAGCCCACAAGGATTGCCGAAAACAGCACGCAAATGAAATCCGGGCAGAGATAGGCCAGCGGATATCCCGACGCGATGAATAGAGGTGCGACCAACAGGATGATGTGCACGTGTGGTTGATCCACCCAGTTGCGAAGCAGCGTGCTGACGACCGAAAAGCTTAACCACATCGACGACAGAATCACGCCCACACTGACAACCGGAAAGGCGTTGTCCGCCAGCCAGAGCGGCAGTCGGAACAAGTAGTAGGTAATCGCGCCGTATGTGCAAAGGACATAGGTCAGCATGATCCACAGCCGCTTGGAGTGTAGCAATTGCGCGTAGTTCGCTATGGATCTGTCTGCCGAATGCGGCTCGTGATCCGATCGTGACCACCAGACGATGCAAAGAGCAACCAGCGAGACGACCGCGAAGATGATGAAGGCATAGCTCCAGCCATTGTTTGCAAGTGTGCTTCCGTAAATGAAAGGTGCAAAGGCGGCCACGTAACCCGCGACGCTGCCCCAGACGATCAGCACCTTTCCGGGTCTGAGCGGGGAAGAACGAGTCAGCAGCAACGGGATCAAAGGAGAAAAGACACCGCCCCCAAAGCCTTGGAGGACGCGCCCGGCTATCAGGCTTTCAAAGTTTCCGGCAAAAGCGACGATTGCCGCCCCACTTGCAAAACACACGACACCTGCTGCGAAAACCCGAGTCGCCTTGAACAGGTCACCCAGCAGCCCGCCCACCAGCACGCCAATGGCGACCGAAACTCCGTATGAATTGAACACCCAGGCAAGCTGTCCGATGGAAAGGTCGAAATGATCTTGAATGGCCGGCAAGAGCAGCGGAACCAGCGTTAGTTCCATAACGAACGCGATACTAGCAGCGATCGCTCCGACTATCACTCGGCGGTTTGATACAGACATGGCGCCTGCTGTTTCAATGTCTGTCATACGAAAGGATTTTTTTGACTTTGTGATTTTCGGGCAGGTCGACTGCAGACACATCAACCCTTAGAAGCGATTGATGTCAATTGTGTCCTGATAGAAGCGACCTGAGCTTTGGATTTCAGCGACTGTGGTGCCAAAGACAGCGCATTGGACATATCATTGGCACTCATCCAGATAAAATAGTCTTCCTCGGTGACTTGTTGATCCGGTCCGATCCAGCGCCCGGGCTCGCAATGGCGATAGCCGTAGCGAAGATGCGCACCCTTTTCGGCGAGTTGTTTCGGAACGAATGCAAACACGTAATTCGGGTTCCATTTGCTGCACATGACTTCAAACAGAATACGCGACAAAAGCGGTGTCACTCCCTGACTGCGAGGGCCGCCAAGTCCGCGGGCGGGCAGCCAGAACTCACCGTGGTAACAGACCTTTCCGGTGATCGACCTGAGGGCTTCCGGGCCTTGGTAGAACGTGAGGTCCAGATCAGGCGTCGAATATGGGGTGATATACTTGTGGCGATGCACATTCAGGTGCTGCGCAAGAGAGATTCCGGTGAGATCAAGCATGCGAACCGCCTGCGTATGGATCAATTCATCTTTGTGGTTGAAGCCGCAAATCCAAAAGCCGTTCGTATTGTCGATATAAGAGCAGGCCACATCAAACATAGGATACATCGGGTTTCGATCCGTCTGTGCGTTTCGATAGACCCTGTATTCCGAGAAATCATCGCCGATAACGACGCGCATACCGGCGTCGTCGAGCTCTCGGATGATGCCCGACGCAGTCATGACCGTGTCTACGAGATTTCGCACTGACTTTCCGCACCCCACTCACGGTCATATGCAACCGCAGGGGAACGCTACCATGAAAAAGACACATTTGAGTAGGATTCCTGCCGCAATTTCCTAGATTTAGGAGCAGTTCACAGTCTGCATGTGACCATATCGTCACTCAGGCCGCGAGGCCGGGCGGGCAATCCATAATGAGGTCGTCGGGGATGTCGGTTTGGTGGTGCTCATCCAGAGCATTGATCTCGACCTGATTGGTGATAACCGCCAGAACGCTGAGGCCGGGAGTCCCATCGGGAAACACGCATCCGAGCAGCATCCGCTGGAAAGTGACCGGCACAGGATCGCCGCCATCTTTTGGCAGGTAAGCAAACAAATGGTCCAGCCGTACGCCGCCCTCGTCATAAATCCGCGAGTAGGCGCCAGAGATGAATTCGTTGAATTCGTCACCGACGTTGTCTTCATTCATCAGCTTGCCGATCGCGCTGCGCGACCAGGCCCAGCCGAACCACTTCGCGTAGGCCGATTCCATACCGATATCTACAAAGACCCAACCAGCAGGCCCTTTGCGATAAATCACCGAATAGGGGCGGATGGCCTCCATAGCTTCATGCTCGATGCACGTCTCGGCGTTACCCCAGGCCACGAAAGCCTTCTTGAGAAGCGGCAGACCGTTCAGGGCCACTTTGGAAACCGGATGCTGCTGCGAGAAAAACTCACGCCCTTCGGCATCGGTGTAGCAACTGGATTCCAGACCGTCCGAGAAGTTCTTCTTCAAAGATGACTGACCAGACCAGGTATCAAGGTGCAGCAGGAGTGACTTGGCGCCATCGAGCGAGGAATGTCCGAAGGGCGTCAACTGGTATTGCCTGTCAGTCACTTCGAAAAGCGGCTCACCTTTGATGCGTTCCAGATCCGTGAGGTGACGTCGCACAGTTTGACGCGTCGCCCCAAGCTCCTGACAGGTCTTGGACAAGTTCAGGTTGCGACTCATGCACACAAAGGCGCGCAACATGGCGACTGTGACGCCACTGGTACTCTTCGTTTCGTACAAATCGACTCCTGAACGTATTGGATCGCTGCGTGTAGGATAAGTCTCGGACCGTTAGATCAAGTTTGTCGCATTTGAGGTCGGGGATAAGAAGGCAGAATTGTAGCAATTCCGAGGATTTCGACCTTTGTCGTGTGCATGGGGCAAAATTCTTTCAATACCTTGTTTTAAAGTAATAAAAGTTCTGAGCACGTTCTGTCATTTGCAAGATGGCGTTTGGCTATTGGTCTGTGACGAAGAACGATTTCCAATCGCCGACATGATTTCGACAGATTGCTTTGGAAGACAAGGGGCGTGAAAGGATCGCCCATGAGTCTCGACGGAATTTTCAACACCTCCTTTACCATGTCCAGCCCACCACCTGGTTCCGTGAACGTTTGTCTGGGCAAGATCGTCGAAGGACCGGGCGGACGTTGGGTTCCATGCGCCACGATGGTTGGCGGCGGGGTCTATTATTCAGGGCTTTTCCAAGTAGGGCCGGGACGCAGACAGGTCTGCGCTTCGGATGTCGTCATGCCGTGTGCCGAAGCTGCTCTGACGCGCGCCATCGAACTGGCTTCCACCGCCGCCGCCTGAATTCCCTTTCCGGGGTCTGTCTGCTCAACGCTGGTGCGCTCTTGATCGGCCTGCCCAGAGGTCGCACGTCGTCCTATGCGCGATGTATGATTAATCACCCAACCTTGGATGAATAATTCTCCCATCAAGTTAAAAATTTAAGGAATTGTTTGGAATCGCAACTTCAGGCAAATTCCTATTCATCGAGCACGTGTTGTTGTGTTCGGTTGCGTAATGAGTTTTGTTTTTTGTGTGCGTAAAGAGTATGACGGTAAGTCGAGTACCCGAACGGATGCAGGCGAGAACATTGTATGAGAATGTTCACGCCTGCCCGGGTAGGGGTGTGTTTGAGTAAGTAGTTTGTTCCCGCCAGGGATGACCTCGCTCCGGTCAGGTTTCAGAAAATACGTCAATGCTGACGGCCAATAGACCGGAAACTGGCATTTTTGTGAAAAAATACATTCAATCAGAAACAATTAGTTTCCCCAGCGCCGCTCTTGCCCGGTCCTGCAGTGGCTGAGCCATTCAAGCGGCGCTGGGCGCAAATTCACTTTGCGCGCCCCACATGGCCACAAGCGGCTTCAATCCTAAAACGTGCATTGCAAGACCTTAGGCGCAAGTGCTTGCGTATTGCGGCTTCAATGCTGTGCCCACTCCGTCTAGACAACAAGTAACACTGTCGTCGAAGGGGAACGCACATGGGTTTGAGACCGCTCGATCTTGATCCGGCCAGATGCCTTATTGCCGGGACGTGGCGGCCGCCTCTATCACGGGAAACGCTTCAACTTGTGAACCCGTCCGATGGCGCAATTCTGTGTGAAATTGCGCGCGGTGGTTCCGAGGACATCGCCGCAGCGGTCGCAAGCGCAGAACACGCGCTCGCGGGAGAGTGGGGGCAGGCAACTGCGGCCGAGCGTGGCCGGGTTCTGTCGCGGATCGGTCAGTTGGTGCTTGAGAACACCGAGCACCTTGCCGAACTTGAAGCACTTGATGTTGGCAAACCATTGACGCAAGCGCGCGCGGATGTTCTGGCGCTGGCCCGCTATATGGAGTTCTACGCCGGCGCGGCCGACAAACTGCACGGCGCGACTATCCCTTATCTGGATGGATACACCGTTTATACCCTGCGCGAGCCGCACGGCGTGACTGGCCATATCGTACCGTGGAACTATCCGATGCAGATCATCGGTCGTTCGGTCGGAGCGGCACTTGCTACCGGAAATGCTGCCGTCCTGAAACCCGCCGAAGAGGCCTGTCTCACGGCGCTTGCATTTGCGGAACTGGCGCGTCGCGCCGGGCTGCCCGATGGCGCGCTGAACGTCGTGCCGGGTCTTGGGGCCGAGGCTGGCGCTGCGCTGACCGCACATCCGGACGTGCGGCACCTTTCTTTTACAGGATCCGTTGGAGTCGGGCGTCTGGTGCAGGCGGCAGCTGCGCAAAACGTTGTGCCAGTGACGCTTGAGCTTGGCGGCAAGTCACCTCAGCTCTTCTTTGAAGACGCCGACATCGACGCAGCTTTACCGTTCCTGGTGAACGCCGGCATTCAGAACGCCGGTCAGACCTGCTCGGCTTCTTCGCGGATTCTGGTGCACCATTCCCGTTACGACGAGGTCGTCGAGAAAATGGCCGAACGGTATTCGGGTCTGGTAGCCGGACCCGCCATGGAGGACCTTGATGTTGGCCCGTTGGTGTCAGCACGCCAAAAGGCGATCGTAGAAGGGTTCATCGAAAAGGCTGGCGACCTCGAACGAGTCGGGACCGGAACCATTGTCGACAACGCACCACCCGGTGGCGCTTATGTTGCTCCGGCGCTCTTTGCGGGTGTGGCGCCTGATCATACTCTGGCGCAGGACGAAGTCTTTGGCCCCGTGCAGGTGATCATTCCTTTTGCGGATGACGAACAGGCAGTCGAGATCGCAAACGGTACGGACTATGGGCTGGTGGCATCCGTCTGGACGCGCGACGGAGCGCGGCAGATGCGCTTGGCAAAGAAACTGCGTGCCGGTCAGGTTTTCCTGAACAACTACGGGGCGGGGGGCGGTGTTGAGTTGCCTTTCGGTGGCACGGGATTGTCCGGGCACGGGCGGGAAAAGGGATTTGAGGCGCTTTATGGGTTTTCGGTCTTGAAGACCGTCGCTGCGCGCCACGGCTAGGGGAATGAAATGCGACTGAATGGCAAGACTGCAATTGTAACGGGTGGGGCCTCGGGCTTTGGCGCAGGCATTGCGCGCAAGTTTGTGGCCGAGGGCGCGCGTGTGCTGATCGCGGATATGAACCTTGAGGGTGGCGAAGCTCTGGCTGCTGAACTGGGCGAAAGCGTCGCGGCAATACAAACCAACGTCGCGAAGAACGAGGATGTCGCCGCTATGACCGCAGCGGCTCTCAAAGCCTTCGGGCGGATCGATATTCTGGTGAACAATGCAGGCACGACCCATATGCCCGCGCCGATGGAGGACATCAGCGAAGAGGATTTCGACCGGGTGCTCGCGGTGAATGCGAAATCGGTTTACCTCACTGCACGGCACGTCGTGCCGCTTCTGAAAGCACAGAAAGCTGGCGCGATCCTGAACGTGGCCTCAACGGCTGCCGTCAGCCCGCGCCCGCGGCTGTCGTGGTATAACGCCTCAAAGGGCTGGATGACGACCGCGACCAAGGGCATGGCGATAGAACTTGCACCGCATGGCGTGCGGGTCAACGCGATCAACCCGGTCGCAGGGGAAACACCCCTTTTGAAGATGTTCATGGGAGAAGACACGCCCGACGTGCGCGCAAAGTTCCTTGCGACGATCCCGCTGGGCCGGTTTTCGACGCCCGAGGATATGGGCAACGCCGCTTGCTATCTTTGCTCGGACGAGGCCAGCATGGTTACCGGCGTCTGTATGGAAGTCGATGGCGGTCGTTGTATCTGATCGCTAGTCCGCCAGGCTGACTTCAAACCGGACGTCGCCCCATCTACCGATATTGGTGCGGGCTTCAATAAAAACACTGGGTGTTCCGTGGGGGATGGCCACGCCCGACAGCGAACGGGTGAACGGCTGCTCGTTGACATGCGGATGGAAAAGCGTGCGTGCTCCAAGCTCTGTCCCGTCATCAGTCACGACGCGCCACCCGTCCGCATAATCGTCCCAGCCGGTATCGCCATGTCGAAGCGTTACCGAAAAAGTCCATTCTGATCCGCTTTTTCTAGCCTCGACGGCTTCGACAACAGCATCGTCCGCAGCCGCGGATGAGATGACGCCGAAAAGCATGACGCTAAATACTGCAAGAGAGTTTGTGACTAAGGTCTTCATCTCTCTATAGTGTAAGCAAGCACGCAAGCCGGCCAATCACAAATGCTTGCGCATTCTGATAAATTGGTTATAAAATATTACCAATTGTCTCGCAGGGAGGTTTGCGATGGAAATGCCAACACCGAATCCGCGTATTCTCGCACTGAAATCGCGGCTTGTTCAGCGTTTGCGCGAAGTCCTGCCTCATGACGCGGTGATCGATGACGAGATGCAGACCCGCGTCTACGAGTGTGACGCCTTGACTGCCTATAAATGCCCGCCCCTGTGCGCGGTGCTGCCATCTTCGACGGAGGAGGTCTCGGCGGTTCTGAAAATATGCCACCAGGAAGGTGTCCCGGTTGTTCCACGCGGGTCGGGCACGTCACTAGCGGGCGGTGCTTTGCCAACAGCAGATTCGGTGATCCTCGGTGTGGCCCGCCTGAATGACGTGATCGAAACGGATTACGACAACCGCTTTATCAAAGTGCAAACCGGACGCACGAACCTCAGTGTGACCGGCGCCGTGGAAAGCGACGGATTCTTTTATGCGCCTGATCCGTCCTCGCAGCTGGCCTGCGCGATCGCTGGCAATATCGCGATGAACTCCGGTGGTGCGCATTGTCTTAAATACGGCGTGACGACCAATAATTTGTTGGGTGTAACCATGGTTACCATGGATGGGACCGTCATCGAAATTGGCGGCGCGCATATGGACAGTGCCGGTTATGACTGGTTGGGGCTGATTTGCGGGTCGGAAGGCCAGCTTGGCGTCGTGACCGAGGCCACGTTGCGCATCCTGCCCAAACCCGAAGGCGCCCGCCCGGTGCTGATCGGCTACAAAAGTGCCGAGATTGCCGGAGCATGCGTCAGTGACATCATCAAGGCGGGCGTATTGCCTGTTGCCATCGAATACATGGACCGCAAGGTCATCGAAGTTGTCGAAAGCTACGCCAAGGCCGGCTATCCCGATTGCGAAGCTCTGTTGATCGTCGAGGTCGAAGGGTCGCCCGCCGAGATCGATGAACAGCTTGGATTGATCAAGCAGATCGCAGCAAAACATGATCCGGTTGAGTTGCGCGAAGCCAAGGATGCCGAAGAAGCCGGACGCATCTGGCTTGGCCGAAAATCGGCCTTTGGTGCGATGGGGCAGATCAACGACTACATGTGTCTGGATGGAACAATTCCAGTGTCTTCGCTGCCTTATGTGCTGCGGCGCATTGGCGAGTTGTCCGAGGAGTTCGGTCTGGAAGTGGGCAATGTGTTCCACGCGGGCGACGGCAACATGCACCCGTTGATCCTTTTTGATGCCAACAAACCCGGCGATCTTGAAACCTCCGAAGAGATGGGTGCCGAGATCCTGAAGCTCTGTGTAGAAGTCGGCGGATGTCTGACGGGTGAGCATGGCGTAGGGATCGAAAAGCGCGATCTGATGAATGTGCAATTCGCACCCGGAGATCTTGAGATACAGATGCGGGTCAAGGACGTCTTTGATCCGGCTTGGCTTTTGAACCCGGCCAAGGTCTTTCCGCTGGAAAGCAGCGCGAGCCGACGCATGCAGGCCGACGCTGCTGCCTGATGCATTGGTTGGGGGCTGTCTGCCCCCAAACCCCCGAGAATATTGAGACCAAAAAGAAGGACGGGCCGCGTGATTGAGCCGACGACAGAGCAAGAGATAGCGCAGGCGGTGCGTGATGCTGCGGGACCACTTTCGATCCGGGGAGGGGGGACGCGCGGTATGGCCCCAGCCAGCGGTGAGGTTTTTTCGTTAGCGCGGGTTTCGGGTATTTCGCTTTATGAGCCGGGCGCATTGACGATCGTGGCGGGCGCCGGGACGCCGATGTCGGAGATTGACGCAGCCCTTCAGTCCGAGGGCCAGATGTTGCCTTTCGAGCCCATGGACCATCGCGTTTTGCTCGGCACCTCGGGGGAGCCGACGATTGGTGGCGTGGTGGGAGCGAACGTTTCGGGGCCGCGGCGCTTGCGGGCGGGTGGATGCCGGGACTCCTTGATCGGCGTGCGGTTTGTGGACGGTCGCGGTGAAGTACTGAAGAACGGTGGGCGCGTGATGAAGAATGTCACCGGATATGATCTGGTGAAACTGATGTCTGGGTCATATGGCACACTTGGTGTTCTGAGCGAGGTCAGTTTCAAGCTGTTGCCCAAGCCGGATGCAACCGGTGTTCTTACGCTGACTGGGTTGCCTCTTGCGGACGGTATTGCGGCGATGTCGGCGGCTTTGGGCTCGCCTTACGAGGTCACGGGGGCGGCAATGACGCCGGCCAAGGGGGATGCCGAGTCGATTGTCCGGTTGCGGCTTGAGGGCTTTGAAAGCTCGGTCAGCTATCGCGGTGAACAATTGAAAAAGACTTTGGCGCAGTTCGGTACGGCTGACTTTGCACTTGGCGGTGAAGACGACTGGCGCGCAGTGCGGGACGTGGAAGCGTTTGCCTCAAAGACATGCGTCTGGCGTCTGGCGATCAAGGCCAGCGATGTTCCTGCAATGCTGGAAGACGGCATTTGGCCGAAATTTCCATGTGATGCCTTGCTGGACTGGGGTGGTGGTCTGGTCTGGATAGGCTGCGACGACGCAGAGCTTGGCAAGATCGCGCAGGATCCGGTTGCGGCTGGCGCTCTGCTTCACACTCATTTGCAGGATCATATGAAGACCATCGGCGGCCACGCGACATTGCTGAAGGCACCCGACGCCCTGAAAGTGCGTGTGCCTGTATTCCAGCCCGAAGCGGCCCCCTTGGCGGCACTCGCCAACGGACTGCGTACGCAATTCGACCCGCGCGGAATATTGAATCCCGGAGTCATGGGCTGATGGAGAGCGCCACGTTTGCCTTCATCGCGCTTCCGGCTTTCGGTGCGCTGGTCGTTGGGTATCTGCTGACTGACTGGCGACTTGCGGGGGCGGTTGCGTCCGGCGGGTTCGGCTTGCTCTTGATATTGCCAGGGTCAGCGCCAAGTCTTGCCACCTTCGCTTTGCCGGCCCTTCTCGGCGCGGCCGCCGGGGCGCTGATCTTGTTGCCATACTTGCGTGTCTGGCCGGATGCGACCGTTTGGGGCCGCATGTCGGTGGCGATTATCGCCGCCCTTGCGGCCTCAGTTGCCAATATCTCATTTTTCGCCGGGAGCGCCTGACATGCAGACGACATTTACTGAAGAACAGTTGAAAATTCCCGCGATCAAACGCTCGAATGAGATATTGCGCTCGTGCGTGCACTGCGGATTTTGCACGGCGACATGCCCGACCTATCAGGTGCTTGGCGATGAACTCGACAGTCCGCGCGGCCGAATTTATCTGATCAAGGACATGTTGGAACACGACCGGCCTGCGGATGCGAAAACCGTCAAACATATCGACCGTTGCCTGTCCTGTCTTGCCTGTATGACGACCTGTCCGTCCGGGGTGCATTATATGCATCTTGTCGATCACGCGCGCGCTCATATCGAAAAGACCTATAAGCGGCCAGTGTTCGAACGTGTCCTGCGCTGGACGCTTGCGCAGATCCTTCCCTATCCCATGCGCTTTCGCGTCGCCCTTCTGGGCGCGAAAATGGGCCGACCGTTTGCGCGATTCATGCCGGATCCGCGTCTAAAGGCGATGCTGGAGATGGCCCCGAAGACCATACCGCCAGTCAGTCGCAATGATGATCCGCAAACCTTTGAACCAAAGGGTGAAAGAAAGATGCGGGTGGCGCTGATGACCGGTTGTGCGCAGCGCGCGCTCAACACGGATATCAATGACGCGACAATCCGGCTTTTGCGCCGCTTTGGTTGTGAAATTGTCGTCGCCGAGGGGATGGGCTGCTGCGGAGCGCTTGTGCATCACATGGGCAAGGAAGCCGAAAGCCATGATGCGGCCGCCAAGAATATCACGGCCTGGATGGCTGAAGATCGCGCCGGGAGGCTCGATGCGATTGTGATCAATACCTCAGGTTGCGGCACGACGGTTAAGGATTATGGCCATATGTTCCGCAACGATCCCTTGGCCGAAGACGCTGCACGCGTAAGCGAACTGGCGATGGATGTTTCGGAAGTTCTGATGAAGCTGGACCTGCCCGAAGGCGTCGCCACAAAATTGCGCGTTGCCTATCACGCGGCGTGCTCGTTGCAGCACGGTCAGCAGATCAAGACCTATCCCAAGGACTTGTTGAAAAAAGTTGGCTACGAAGTGGTCGAACCCCGTGATGCGCATCTTTGTTGTGGCTCAGCAGGCACTTACAACCTGATGCAGCCCGAGATCTCGAAAGAACTGAAAGCGCGCAAAGTCAAAACGCTGGAGGAGAAATCGCCTGAGGTGATTGCCGCCGGAAACATCGGCTGCATGATGCAGATCGGTTCGGGAACGGATGTGCCGATCGTGCATACGGTCGAACTTCTGGACTGGGCGACGGGTGGTCCCAAACCGCCTGCTTTCGCGCGCGGCGCGAGCGATGCACCCCAAGTGCCAAACCTCCGATAACAAATCACCGTCATATTCTTGTCCAAACCTCGGACTACGTCGTAAGTTGGACGAGGAGAAACGGTATGCGAATGTCTGTGAACGCTTTGATTGCGGCCGTTGCCTTGTTGATGCCCTCAGCCGTCGTCGCGCAGGACTATGAAGCCGCTTCCGAAATGACGGCGCTGATGACATCCTACGAAGCACGCGGCTGGGAAGGTGTCGGTCGGCTCAACATCGGCTTTGGCGGGATGTGCACCGGGGCGCTGATCGCGCCGCGACTGGTGCTGACCGCCGGGCATTGCCTTATTGATCAAAGAACGGGACGCGATGTGAATGTCCGCGATGTGACGTTTCTGGCGGGCTGGCGCAATGGCCGGGCCTCGGCATCCCGCAAGGTGCGTCGCGCGGTTGTGCATCCCGAGTACGAATACGCTGGTCCGGAAGGTCCGCTCAGTGTCGCAAATGATCTGGCGCTTCTTGAACTGGAAAGCGAAATTCGCCTCGCCCACATTCAGCCCTTCAAGACAGCCGATCGCCCGCGCAAGGGCGCTTCGGTCGGGGTCGTGTCCTATGCGCATGACCGCCAAGACAGCCTGTCCCTGCAAGAGGTCTGCCACGTTCTGGCGCGCCGCAGCGGGGCTCTGGTCCTGTCCTGCGACGTTGATTTCGGCTCAAGCGGCGCTCCGATTTTCGCTGACATCGACGGCGAACCGCAAATCGTTTCAGTGGTTTCCGCAAAAGCGATGGTGCAGGGACGCAAGGTCTCGCTGGGGACGAATTTGACCAAGCCATTAGACGACTTGATGGGGATGCTGGCTTCGGGGGACGCTGTCATGAATTCCGGCGCAACCGAGCCGCGCCGCCTTTCGGTCGGCGGAAACAACGGGCTGGCGCTTTCTGGCGGCGAAGGCGGTGCAAAATTCGTAAGGCCGTGACGACTTGACCACAGAAGGTACGACGACCACCTTGGCGTCATGCGATTGCTTCACTCTGTTCTGACACTTCTTGCGCTTGGCGCGGCCACGTCAGCATTGGCGGACGTTTCGGCAGTCGGTCGGCTTGAAAACACCTCGACGGATCAGACCTGCACAGGCGCGCTCATTTCGCCGCGCTACGTGCTGACTGCGGCCCATTGCGTTGGGGCCTTGCGCAACGCCGAGGGTTCCTCGGACGCGCAGGTCTTGTTTCGACCCGGCAAGCCAGTGGGTGGCCCGACTTTCAGCATCATCGACAGCGCCATGCACCCGCTTTTCAACCAGCCCTTCGCACGGGATTTGCAAAAGCTGAGGTTCGACATTGCGATCTTCACGCTGGACCGGGACGTGCCGCGAACCATTGGTGTTCCGATGGTTGTCGGCGAAGAAGCCCGTGTTGGCGAAACACTTTTTCTCGTCAGTTGGAGGGGCGCAAACCCCACTCCGCCGCGCCAAAGGGGCTGCCTGGTGGTTGACGGAACGCCGGGTCTGGTTTCGGTTGCCTGTGCAGTTGGTGGGGGTGAAAGCGGCGCGCCATTGTTCAGAAAAACCCAATCAGGGCTTGAACTTGTGGCCGTTTTGACAAGCCGGTCCAGCCTCGGTCAGCAACCGATCGGTCTTGCTACAAACGTCGCGATCAGACTGCCCCCGCTTGAACGCGCTGTGAAAGCAGGCGAAGGGTCTTGAAGCGGCGAATTCACATGCCTACCTAAAAACCGTCGGAGGCCAAATGGCTCTGATTGCTACATATGCCTTGCCCGGTGTCGGGGAGGCTCAAACATTGGAATCGCTCAAAGGAGGATCCCTCATGCGAACTTTTGATCTTGCACCGCTTTATCGTGCGACCGTTGGTTTTGACCAGATCGCCGACCTAATGGACCGCGCTCTGACAGACACGTCGAACGCCACGTCCTATCCACCTTACAACATCGAAAAAACCGGCGAAGACGGCTGGCGTATTTCTATTGCCGTGGCCGGTTTCAGCGACGCAGACCTCAATGTCGAATTGCGCGAAAATGCGCTGATTGTCACCGCCGACAAGGCAAAAGACGACGAAGAGCGTACCTATCTACACCGAGGTATTGCCACGCGCGCGTTCGAGCGTCGCTTCGCGCTTGCCGACCACGTGCGCGTGACCGGCGCAAGTCATGTTGATGGTATGTTGCACATCGACCTTGTGCGGGAAGTGCCCGAAAGCCTGAAGCCTCGCCGTATTGAGATCGCAAAAGGCGAGACCTTCGATACGAAAGCCGTCGCGGCACAAGAGCTGAACTAAGTCCGACAGCCATCGGCTGACAAAGCGAAACCCCCGGTGCGCCGCACCGGGGGTTTCTTGATTGCGGGCCTCCAAGTTTGCGGGCCTACTCGCCGTAAGGGACCCAAACTGTTTTGACCTCGGTCGCGGCTGCTAGGAACGTCGCGGCGTCGACTTTTGACCAGTCGTGCCCCTTGCCATTGTTCACCCATGTCCGCTTGACGTTTCCTGCGGCCTCGCGCTCGATGACAGTCGAAAGATCTCTGCCTGAGAAGGTCCAGACGGCATCCACGTCCATGTGACCGCCTGCCTGCGGCGCAAGTTCGGTGTGGCTGCCGGTCAGGATGTTTATCACGCCGCCGGGAACGTCAGATGTGTCCAGCACCTGATAGAAGTCGGTAGCGGCAAGCGGGTAGGGCTCACTTGCAATCAGGGTGATCCGGTTGCCCATCGCCATGGCCGGCGCAATCACTGAGACAAGGCCCAAAAGCGGCGCGTCATCGGACGCGAAGGCGACGATCTTGCCCACGGGTTCATTCATTGCAAGCGCGATCCCGCGCAGCGGCACACCTTTAGCGGCCCCGTCATATTTGTCCGCCCAGGCCGCCCATGTGAACAGTCGATCAATGCTGGCGTCCACTTCGGCCGCGCCACCTCGCTTGCCAGTCATGTGATTGATACGGCGCGCAAATTCGTCTGAACGTGCGGAAAGGTTCTCACCCAGATAATAAAGCACCTGCGCCCGCAGGTGCCCGGTTGTCCTGCCCCAGCCTTGTGCGCCATTCATGGCTTCTACTGCGTTACGCAGGTCCTTGCGATTGGCAAGTCCCGCGTGTCCCAGAAGTCGGCCCTTTGGAGACCAGACGGCCTGCGAGTATCCCCCATCCGGGCGCGCTTGATTGCCGCCAATATAGAGCTTCGCGGTGCGGTCGAGGCTTTCGACGTCCGCCTTTTCAGGTGCCGCCACGGGTGCAATCTGCACCAGTTTCGCCGCCTTGCCCTTTGATTTGGTATAGGCGGCCAAACCTTCCCAGCCGCCTTCGCGACCAAATCCGCTTTCACGGACGCCCCCAAAGCCCGCGGCCGCATCGAACAGATTCGTCGCGTTCACCCAAACTACACCAGCAGTCAGCTTAGGAGCGATATCGAGCGCGAGATTGACATTCTCGGTCCAAACCGTCGCCGCCAAACCGTATCGCGTATTGTTGGCCAGTTCGACGGCTTCACCGGGAGTTCGAAATGTCGTCGCGACCAGAACAGGACCGAAGACCTCTTCTTGCATCAGATTGTCCGCAGTCGAAAGTCCGGTGATCAGGGTGGGCGGATAATAGCATCCTTTCTCGGGCATTTCGCAGGCTGCGTGATAAATATCGCCGGCACTTTCCGAGACCAGTTTGGTGATAGTCTCCAGTTGCACCGGATCGACCACCGCACCGACATCAATGCATTTATCCAAAGGATCACCGACCCGCAGCTTGTCCATTCGGGCCTTAAGAGCGGTATAAAAACCGTCAGAAATGCCTTCCTGCACCAGCAATCGGGAGCCTGCGCAACAGACCTGTCCCTGATTGAACCATATCGCATCCACCAGACCTTCAATGGCGCTGTCGATATCGGCGTCATCAAAGACAATGTAGGGGGATTTCCCGCCCAGTTCCAACGTAAGCTTCTTGCCAGACCCTGCTGTTTCGGAACGGATTTTCCGCCCGACAGAGGTCGATCCGGTAAAGGCGATCTTGTCGATATCGCTATGTTTGACGATCGCTTCGCCACTTGAGCCGTCGCCGGTCACGATGTTCAGGACACCCGGCGGAACGCCAGCTTCACGCGACAGATCCGCAAACAAAAGCGCGGTCAAAGATGTGTATTCCGCCGGTTTCAAAACCACCGTGTTGCCCATCGCAAGGGCCGGAGCGATTTTCCATGCCAGCATCAAGAGCGGAAAGTTCCACGGGATGATTTGCCCGCAAACGCCAAGGGCTTCGCGGTCGGGCAATTCGGCGTCCATCAACTGCGCCATCCCGGCGTGATAATAAAAGTGACGTGCGACCAGAGGGATGTCGATGTCGCGGCTTTCTCGGATCGGCTTTCCATTGTCGAGTGTTTCGAGCGTCGCAAAAAGCCGAGATTGCTTTTGTATTAGTCGTGCCAGCGCATAGAGAACGCGCGCGCGCGTCTTTGCGTCTTTGGCCCATGCCTTGTGTGCCTTGCGCGCGGCAGCGACCGCCTTGTCTATGTCGCTGGCGTTGGCCTGACTGACTTTGGCGAGTATTTCACCAGTGGCGGGGTTCTTTGACGGGAACGAACGCGCTGGCTTTGTCCATTTGCCATCAATGAAGTGGCCAAATGTGCGCTTGTGCGCATCAAGCCATGCCATCGCTTGGGCAGCATCCTCTGGCGCCGGTCCATAGTCCATGGTTTCGAAGATCTCGCGGACGTTCATGCGTCACATCCTTCGGGTTTGAAAACACGTTTCGTCGAGGCGGGAAAGCGCGTCAGTTTGTTGCTTGGTCTTATGGGGCGGGGCACGAAGTTGCCGCCGCAGTTCGGGCAAATGCCCTTGAGCTTGTCGGTCACGCAATCGCGGCAAAAGGTGCATTCGAAAGAACAGATCATGGCGTCGGGGCTCTCGGGTGGGAGGGCCCGGTCGCAGCATTCACAACTTGGGCGGAGGTCCAGCATTGACTTATCCAATCGGATGACGATTTGCGGCCGAGTACCGGCCCGTGACGTGATGCTCAAGCTGGCGCTCGATATCGCCTAGAAGGCTGGAGGCACCAAAACGGAAGAGGTCAGGTCGGAGCCAGCGATCACCAAGTTCGTCCTTGATCAAAGTGAGATACGTGACAGCGTCTTTGGCTTTGGAAATGCCGCCGGCGGGCTTGTATCCGACACGATAACCCGTGGACTCGTGATAGGCGCGAATGGCGCGGATCATCGTGAGACTGACCGGCAGCGTCGCATTTACGCTTTCCTTTCCGGTGGAAGTCTTGATGAAATCCGCCCCGGCCATCATGCAGACCCAGCTGGCCCGCGCAACGTTTCTCAGGGTGCCAAGTTCGCCCGTCGCGAGAATTGCTTTGATATGGGCTTCGCCGCACGCAGCGCGGAAAGCTTTCATTTCGTCATACAGCGCTTGCCAGTTCTGGGTCAGGACATGGCGGCGCGAGATCACGATGTCGATTTCTTTCGCGCCGATTTTGACGCTTTCTTCGATTTCGGCGAGGCGCAGATGGAAAGGGGACAGGCCCGCAGGAAATCCGGTAGACACAGCAGCGACCGGGATGCCGGTGCCCTGCAACGCGGCGACTGCCGTCGGAATCATTTCATGGTAGACGCAGACTGCTCCGGTGGTAATCGGATCCATGCCGAGTGCCTTGAGAATGTCGTCCCGCACAGGGTGCGCGGCCTTGGCACAAAGACGGCTGACGCGACCTTCGGTGTCGTCGCCGGAAAGCGTGGTGAGGTCGATCAGAGTTATTGCCCGCAAGAGCCAGGCGGCTTGATATTCCTTCTTCACGCTGCGACGCCCCGGGAGGGTCGCCGCACGGCGTTCGATAGCGGAGGTATTCGCCTGCAGCGAGGCGATGCGATCGAGATCAAGAGCGGTGCCGGGATTGCGCGGCTCGTGGACTTGCGGCAAATGCGCAAGCGAAGTTTCGACGGCGGAAGTGGTCTTGGCGGTCATGGCGGTGGCCCGGCTGATTAGGGTGCGAAAAGCGTCGCATGGTCTGAGCGATTAATCAAGATTGACCATTTGGTCAAATTTTTTCGCGCAGTGCAAATTCCATGCGGAGAGGGGGCTCTGCCCCCCGCGCATTCGCGCGTCCCCCGTGGTATTTTTGAAAGGATGAAGCCGCCGGTCAGTCGTCCGCCAAGATAGTTTCAACAGTCGCGCCTCGTTCCAGAGTGCGGTGGACCGGGCATTTGTCCGCAATTTCCAGAAGCCGTTGGCGCTGATCGGCGTCGAGTTTGCCTTCGAGATTGATTACTCGGCGAAAGCCGTCGATTTTTGTATCTTCACCCGTGGCGGCGTCTTGACCGTGGACTTTGTCGTGAGACACATCGACCGAGACGTGGCTGAGCGGCCAGCCTTTGCGCCGCGCGTACATGCGGATCGTCATCGATGTGCAAGCGCCCAATCCCGCGGACAGAAACCCGTAGGGTGTCATGCCCTTGTTGGTGCCCCCGTAGGCCTCTGGCTCGTCTGCAAGTGTATGGTGTTGAGGGCCTGCGTTGACGTCTTGCAGAAAGCCAGTTTCGTCCACTTCGGCCACACGCACGATGCCTTCTGGTGCGCCGGGCGGAGGGGCGGGTTGTTTCAGATCGAGGTAGCGCGCGCTCCATGCCGCGATGACTTCGGCGGCGTATTCGGCATCGGCGGCGTGCGTGATGAGGTGGTCGGCGTCGTCCAGCGTTACGAAGCTCTTGGGATGACGTGCGGCGGTGAAGATGTTCGTCGCATTCTCTATGCCGACCGTTTCGTCTCGGGGTGCATGCATGACCAGAAGCGCCTTGCCGAGTCTACCGATTGCAGGCGCAAGCGTTTCGGCATCAACGTCATCGAGGAAGTCTTTCCCGATAGTGAAGGGCCGACCGGCGAGAGAAACCTGCGCTTTGCCTTGTGTTCTGATCGTGTCCAAAGCATCGCCGAAGTTGTGTGTTACATGGCCGGGATCAAATGGCGCGCCAATGGTCGTTACCGCTTTGACTGATGGGATATTGGCAGCCGCCTTAAGCACAGCGGCGCCCCCGAGCGAATGGCCGATCAGCAGGGAAGGCGCCATACCGCGTTCATCCAGCGCTTCGGTAGCACGGACCAGGTCCTGAGCGTTGGACGAAAAAGTTGTATTGGCGAACTCGCCTTTAGAGTGTCCGAGCCCGGTGAAATCGAACCTCAGGACGGCAATCCCCATCGAGGCAAGTCGCGATGATATGCGGCGTGCTGCGGTGATGTCCTTGCCGCAAGTAAAGCAATGGGCAAAGAGCGCCGTCGCAAGATGAGGGCCGTCCGGCAGATCAAGTCGTGCGGCAAGCGCATCGCCTGCGTGTCCTTCGAATGTAAAGCGTTCCATGCTCATCGGGCCGTCTCCCTGCTGGTCTGGTCTCACAACCTGTGCGCCGATGCGCGGCAAGGCAAGGGCTGTGTCAGCACTGTCACGTCACCGTGACGCCTGCGTCATTTCGCAACTGGGCGGTCGGCCCATTCGATCACAGTTCGCTACATTGCATCGCAGAGCGTGAGTTCGCCCTTTCCCCTTTGCCATCAAGCGCCTACCAAGAGATACCGCGCCAGAAAGAAACAGCGCGGTGCGTTGGGCGTCTCCCGGACAGGACGTCTTTCGGTCCGAAAGTGTCCGGGGTGGACCTTTGCGCATGGACGCCCCTCGCAAGTCGATTGCCAGTACCCAAATGCACGCGGCCCTTGGCGCTTGCAAAACAGGCTGGCACGTCCTGCGCACCAAAGGGCCGAGCGGTATTCAATTCTGGTTCATCGCGCTTCTGATCGGGATCGCTGCGGGCTTTGCCGCAGTTCTGTTTCGAACCGGCATTACCCTGCTGCAACAGACGCTTTACGGAACGGATGACGTTCGTCTGATCCACTCGTTTGCCGAAACGCTACCCTGGTATGTGATCTTCATCATTCCGATCTTTGGCGGGCTGACGGTGGGGTTGATCCTTAACCGGTTCACGTCCGACGGCAAGGTGCGCTCGGTAGCGGAAGTTATCGAAGGGGCCGCAATCAAGGATGGTCGCGTTGAGATGAAAGAAGGCTTCGCGTCTGCGGCAGCGTCTCTTATTACGCTTGGTACCGGGGGCTCAACCGGTCGAGAGGGGCCTGTGGTGCATCTGGCGGCCGTGATTTCGACCTGGGTTTCCAACCGTATGGCGGCAGATGGCATCACCGGGCGTGACCTCTTGGGATGCGCGGTTGCCGCGGCTGTTTCGGCGTCGTTCAATGCGCCGATCGCGGGGGCGCTTTTTGCGCTTGAGGTCATACTGAGGCATTTCGCCGTCCACGCCTTCGCCCCGATTGTCATCGCGTCGGTGGCGGGGACGGTTATCAATCGCCTGACCTTTGGTGATATCACCGAATTCTCGCTGGGTCAGGCAAGCGTTCTGGCGTTTTATGTCGAGCTTCCCGCCTTTTTGATCCTCGGGCTATTGTCCGGATTGGTCGCTGTCCTGATGATGCGGGCGATCTTTTGGGCTGACGACTTTGGCACTTTCTTCCAGCACAAGGTCCGCTTGCCCCGGTTCCTGCGTCCGGCGGTGGCCGGTGCCCTTCTTGGGGCGCTTGCGATCTTTTACCCCCACATCATCGGCGTTGGCTACGAGACCACATCGGCGGCTCTGACCGGTTCGCTGATGCTCCACGAAGTCGTCGTGTTCTGCGTGTTGAAGGTCGTCGCCGTTGCCATCACCATGGCGGGCCGCATGGGGGGCGGAGTGTTTTCTCCATCGCTCATGGTAGGGGCTTTGCTGGGGCTGGCGTTCGGGCTGGTCGCGACATCCATCGCGCCGAACGTGTCCGGCTCCGAAACGCTCTATGCTTTGGCCGGTATGGGAGCGGTTGCAGCGGCGGTTCTCGGTGCACCGATCTCGACCACGCTGATTGTTTTCGAACTGACCGGAGACTGGCAGACGGGCCTTGCCGTGATGGTCGCGGTTTCCATGTCGACGGCATTGGCGTCCCGGCTGGTAGACCGCTCGTTCTTTCTGTCCCAACTGGAACGGCGCAACATTCACCTAGCCGCAGGACCGCAGGCCTATCTGTTGTCCATATTCCGTGTGGCCAATGTGATGCGCAAGCCCGATGATCCCCGCGCAGCGCCGGATGACGCAATCTGGGAGGCAATCGAAGGAGGGCACACGATCGGGCGCAACGACACGCTTGAAGCCGCGATGCCTGTGTTCGAAGCGACGAACCGTCAGTTTCTGGCCGTCGTCACGCTGGGAGAAGAAGGCGAGGCTCCGAAAATTCACGGCGCCTTGTTCCAGGTTGATGCTTTACGCGCTTACAATCGTGCGCTTGCGGCAACCGCAGCAGAAGAGCACAGTTGACGGTCGCTCAGACCTGTTCGACCGCCACCTGATCGCCCCCATTAAACGCCAGATGACCTGCGATCTCGCGCATGCCTTCGTTCGGGTTCTCATAGCTCCAGGCCGCGTCCTGAATAGTCGTGCTCTTTGTAATAATCGAAAAATAACTGGCGTCGCCCCTGTGCGGACAATGCGATGTCCGCTCTGAGACATCCAGAAAATCCATCGCAATGTCGTCCCGAGGGAAGTAGATCACTGGGCCATAGCCGTCTTCTGTCAATTCAAGTGCATTCTGACTTTCGGCAAGAACAGCACCGCCCGCGCGAACAACCCAAGTGCCGTCCGCCTTCGATATTGTAATATGTTTGGCCATGATGCGGCTCCTTTTGCGTGCGCGTCGCGCAGGGCGCGAGACGTTTGCACGGGTTCAGACGTGTCAGATAGGGCGGGTGGCCGCGTTCAGCCAGTCTTTTGCGCTTTTCGAGACGCGCGATTGAAGTTTTTCGCGGACCTGCAGGTGATAATCGTTCAGCCAGTCACGCTCGAATTTGCTCAGTAACTCCACATCTACCAGACGCAAATCGATCGGCGCAAAGGTCAGGGTTTCGAAATCGAGTTGGTCCCGACCGTCGCCGAGCGTTTCAGCCTGCCGCACCACAATCAGGTTTTCAATGCGAATACCGAATGCACCCTCGCGGTAATAACCGGGCTCGTTCGACAGGATCATGCCGGGTTGCAGAGGAACCTCGGAAATCCGCGAAAGGCGTTGTGGTCCTTCGTGAACGCTCAGGAAAACGCCGACACCATGCCCGGTGCCGTGGTCATAATCTAGGCCCGCACGCCAGAGCGGCGCCCGCGCAAGCGCATCCAGGTCGCGCCCTGCCAAACCGCGTGGGAATCGCGCACAAGAGATCGCGATCATGCCTTGCAGAACCCGTGTAAAACACGCGCGGTGCTCATCGGTGGGGTTTCCCACGATGATCGTGCGTGTGATATCGGTTGTTCCGTCTCTGTATTGTCCACCGGAATCAACCAGATAGAGCTCTCCGGGCAGAATGGCGCGGTTTGTGTCCTCGGTCACCCGGTAATGGCACATCGCCGCATTCGGCCCGGCTCCCGAGATGGTATCAAAGGAAATATCATGCAGCGTATTGGTCGCCCGACGAAACCCTTCAAGGGACTTGGCCGCGTCAATTTCGGTCAGCGCGCCGCTTGGGGCGTGTTCGTCGAACCACGACAGAAATTCGACCATCGCGGCCCCATCGCGCAGATGCGCGCCCCGCGTAGCGGCAATCTCGGCCTGTGTCTTGCGCGCTTTTGGCAAAACACACGGATCATCACCCTCGACGATCTCGATACCGTCCACGGCCACCAATACGGCGTGAACGGCTTCCGGCGCAGACCCGGGATCGATCTGAACCGTGCCGGACAGTGTTTCAAGATAAGCCGCCAAACCGTCGTAGGGATGAAGCGAGACGTTGCTGCCCAAATGCGCGTTCACGGCCTCGTCCGCTGTGGCGTTCGTGAAAAAGGCGACCTTGCCAGAGCCATGCAACACCGCAAATCCTTGCGCCAACGGATTGCGGGGAATGTCGCTGCCGCGGATGTTCAAGAGCCAGCAAATGGAATCCGGCAGGGTCAAAACAACAGCGTCACTGCCTTGGTCCTTCAGATCGCTCGCAAGACGCGCGCGCTTGTCTGCGCTGCCTTCCCCGGCGACTTCAACGGAATGGACCAAAAGCGGCGCTTTCGGCCGGTCCGGTCGATTGTCCCAAACCGCGTCGACAAGGTTTGGCGTCATAACAAGCGAAACACCGGCACTTTCCAATGCCGCGCGCAATCCACGCACCTCCGTTACCGTATGCAACCACGGATCAATACCGACTTTATTTCCCTTTTTCAGATACTTGACCAGCCATGGCCCTAGCTTGATTTCGGGCCAGTGGACCGGTGTGAATTCGTCCGCGACCTGAGATTTGACCTGCACCCGATAGCGGCCATCGATGAAAACACCCGCCAAGTCCTGCGTTATCGCCGCAAATCCTGCCGAGCCGGTAAAGCCCGTCAGCCATGCCAGCCTCTCGTCGCATGGGGCGACGTATTCCCCCTGATGCGCATCGGCCCGCGGCACTACAAAGGCGTCGACATCAGACTTTGCCATCTGTGCGCGCAGCGCTTTCAAACGGGGAGGCCCCTGATCGGGGGACGATTTTGCCTCGAACGACTGGAACATGATTAGCCCTTTTTGACGGCCTGCATCCGGGCGCGCGAGCGTGGATTGTTATCAAACAGCGCGGCAAGTTGCTCGGTCATCGCGCCGGCAAGTTGCTCGACGTCCGTAATGGTCACCGCGCGCGAATAATACCGCGTCACATCATGGCCGATGCCGATCGCCAAAAGTTCAACCGCCTTGCGTTTTTCGATCATATTGATGACGTCGCGAAGATGCTTTTCGAGAAAGTTCGCCGGGTTCACGGAAAGCGTGGAATCATCCACCGGCGCACCGTCAGAGATCACCATCAAGATCTTGCGCGCCTCGCGCCGACCCGCAAGCCGACGGAACGCCCATTCAAGCGCCTCACCGTCGATGTTTTCCTTCAACAGGCCCTCTTTCATCATGAGGCCAAGGTTCGTTCGTGACCGACGCCACGGCGCATCCGCGCTTTTGTAGACGATATGGCGCAGGTCGTTCAGACGGCCCGGCAGTTGTGGACGTCCTTCCTGAAGCCACTTTTCGCGCGATTGTCCGCCCTTCCAGGCGCGCGTCGTAAAGCCGAGGATCTCGACCTTGACGTTGCATCGCTCCAGCGTCCGCGCCATCACATCGGCGCAGATCGCTGCAATGGAAATCGGCCGCCCCCGCATCGAGCCGGAATTATCCAGCAAGAGCGTAACGACCGTGTCGCGAAACTCCACGTCCGTTTCCTGCTTGTACGCCAGCGGAATCGTCGGGTTCGCAATTATCCGGGCAAGGCGCGCCGCATCCAGAATGCCTTCATCAAGATCGAACTGCCAACTACGGTTCTGTTGCGCCATCAAGCGGCGTTGCAACTTGTTGGCCAACCGCCCGACAGCCCCTTTCAATGGGTCAAGCTGCTGGTCCAGGTAGGCACGCAAACGCTCAAGTTCGGCGGGCTCGGCAAGGTCTTCGGCCTTGATCTCTTCGTCGAAATCAGTTGAAAACACTCTATAATTCGGGTCTGCGTCGCTGATGGGGGCAACCGGTGGGGGCTCCATTTCGGACTCGCCGTCGGGCATCTTGGCCTCTTCGCCCGTCTCCATGTCCGACATATCGTCCATCGAGATCTGGGCCTGACTTGGGTCCTGCTCGGCATCCTGACTTTGCTCCGGCGACGCCTCCGAGGCATCTTCCTCGCTGCCCTGATCTTCTCCCTGCGCATCGGGGTTTTCGTCGTCTTCGGCGCTTTCTTCCGACTGATCGTCCTGCTCAGGATCATCTAGGTCCGGATCATCGCCCAACTGGTCGCCATACCCTAGGTCACTGATGACCTTGCGCGTAAAGCGCGCAAACTCGGACTGATCTTTCAAAACGTCGCCGAGGTCCTCCAGTGTGCCGCCAGCCTGTTCCTCAATAAAACCGCGCCACAAGTCCAAGACATTGTCGGCACCCTCGGGAAGCGGCCGTCCGGTTGCCAGGTGTCGCACCAGATATCCGGCAGCAACGGCAAGCGGCGCCTCAGAGGATTCGCGGATTTGCGCATAGCCACGCCTTTGTGCCTCATGCGCGATCCGGGCGTCGATATTTCCGGCCGTTCCGGGCATGTCATGGGCACCGACTGCCTCGCAACGCGCGACCTCCATGGCTTCATAGATGTCGCGGGCCATGTCCCCTTCGGGCGCAAATTTCATGTGGGTCGCCGCATTGTGGTAACGCCGGCGCAGCGCGTAACCGTCCGCCGTGCCGCGGGCCAGAAGGACCTCCTCGCGAGTCATGCGACGCGTCACCTGTGGCAGCCGAACGCCTTCCTGGTTCATCCCGGGCGGATCTACGGTAAAGCTGACCCCCAATTCGGGGTCGTTCGCCAAGACCTTGGTAGCCTCGGCGAGTGCTTTCTTGAACGGATCCGCGGGATTTTCGTTACTTTTCATGGTAATCCACCGACAGGCGCTAAAGCGACGGTGCGCTTCCGCTTCAGGGACGTGTCAAAAGTAGCAGGACGCGCGCGCATCACACCGCGACGCTTGCGGCACTCTCCGGAAGTTCCTCATCGAAGCAACGCTGATAGAACTCCGCGACTGTTTGCCGTTCAAGTTCATCGCACTTGTTAAGGAACGTCAGACGGAATGCATAGCCAACCGAGCGCAGAATCTCTGCATTCTGGGCCCAGGCGATTACACTTCGGGGGCTCATCACCGTGGAAAGGTCACCATTCATGAAGGCCGTCCGGGTAAGATCGGCGACATTTACCATCTGACTGATGATCTTGCGTCCACGCTCGGTGTTATAATGCGGGGCTTTCGACAAGACGATCGCCGCCTCGGCGTCGTGGCTCAGGTAGTTAAGTGTCGCGACAAGCGTCCAGCGGTCCATTTGAGCTTGGTTGATCTGCTGCGTGCCGTGATAAAGACCCGTTGTGTCGCCAAGTCCGATTGTGTTGGCTGTCGCGAAAAGCCTGAAATAGGGATGCGGATCAATCACTTCGTTCTGGTCCAAAAGCGTCAGTTTGCCGTCGATCTCAAGCACGCGCTGGATCACGAACATCACATCTGCCCGTCCGGCATCGTATTCATCAAAGACGATCGCCGTCGGATTGCGCAGCGCCCAAGGAAGAATACCTTCCTGAAATTCGGTATATTGGATGCCTTTGTCGACTTTGATCTGGTCTTTGCCGATAAGGTCGATCCGGCTGATGTGGCTGTCAAGGTTCACGCGCACGCAAGGCCAGTTCAGACGCGCTGCGACTTGCTCAATGTGTGTTGATTTACCAGTTCCGTGGTAGCCTTGGATTAGAACTCTGCGATTGTATTGAAAGCCTGCCAAGATTGCGAGAGTTGTGTCAGGGTCGAATTTATAGGTTGGATCGATTTCGGGTACGCGTTCGTTCGATTCATAAAAACCGCGTACTTTCATATCGCTATCTATACCGAAGACCTCGCGAACGTTGATCTCTTCGGACGGTTTCGCATCGGTGTCTATCCGCGTATAATCCATTACCGGTCCCTAATATCTAAACAAAAGCTCTACGCTGGTCTGTTTCGACGTGCCTGAATACCAGCGATTTTGCAAGGGGTTGAGCGGTCAGGATTCCTATTTGATTGCCAAGTGTGACTTGCCGTTGGACTGCTGATTAGATCAATAAAAGGAAGGTTGCCCGTTCCAGCTCGACGGCAGGTAGCGGTTTCCAAACGACGAAATCCCCCGGTGTCCGTTGCCCTGGTCTGGTTCAGCGAAAATGAACCGGTGTAGTGCTTTGGATATTGGTTCTGAATATGATGCTTATTCTGCAGCGATTTGGGACATGTGCGTTGCGCTGTGATCGACTCTGAACCGACCTATGAGGGCTTGCATGATATCCATCTTGCCGCTGAGATTGCGGGCGGTTTCTCGGCTATCGTCCGCAAGTGCGGCATTTTTCTGAGTGATGCTGTCCATTTGAAGGACTGCGCTTGTCACCTCACTCACGCCGGACGCCTGATCCTGCGCGCGAACGGTAAGTCCGTCCATCGTTGCAGACATGGATTCAACACCCTCAACGACGTCCTTGAGCGTGCTCCCTGTGCGCTCAACAAGGCCGACGCCGCGCTCGACCTGCGATACGGTTTCCTCGATCAGCGCCTTGATATCTCGCGATGCGTCGCCTGAGCGTTGCGCAAGCGCGCGAACCTCGGTTGCGACGACAGCGAACCCCTTGCCTGCTTCGCCTGCGCGCGCCGCTTCAACCGAAGCGTTCAGAGCCAACAGATTGGTTTGATAGGCGATACTGTCCATCACAGCCACGATGTCCTTGATCTTTTCGGACGCGCCTTTGATATCCGTCATGGCGGATATTGAAGCGCCCACGACCTCGCCTGCTTCGCTCACATGCTGCTTCGCGGTCTTCGCGATTGTCGAGGACTTGCGAGCCGCCGCGGCCCCGGACTGCACCGAATTCGACAACTCCTTCATTGCCGCGCTGGTTTCTTCCAAGGCTGCAGCTTGGGTTTCCGCTCGTGAAGACAGATCGTTGGCCTGGCTCTCCATCTGCAAAGAGCTTTTGCCGATATCGTCACACTGATGCGAGATTTCGCGAATGACCTCGCCCAGTGTCAAAGCCGTTTCGTCAATCGCCTTTTGAAGATTGTGAAACAATCCGCGATGGCTTCCCTGCATCCTTATTGTCAGGTCGCCATCCGCCATGCTGCCCAAAACCCGTGCGGTTTCTTTGATACTGTCCTCGACGCTCTCCACAAGCGCGTTCACTGACATGACAATCTCGTCAAGATCAGCCTGTCCGAAACGTCGATCAATGCGCTGCGAGAAATCACCGTTCGCGGCGGCGGTCACGACGCCGCCAAGACCAGAGGAGAGATCACGAATGATGGCCTCGCGTTCGCGCGCCATTGCTGCCTGTCTTTCAGCATCCGCCGCCTGATCCTTTTTAGTCTGCAAGGCCCGCATGCGAACCTCTTCTTTTTCTTTAAGTCGCAGTTGTTCCTGAAGCTTGCGGGCTTCAGCGGCGTTCGTTCTGAATACTTCAAGGCCACGCGCCATATCCCCGATTTCCGTCGCCAGATCGGTTCCGGCGATCTTAAAGTCCAACGTTCCGGAGGCGAGCGTGTTCATGTCACTCAATGTCCGCTCAATGTCCTGACGTATGCGCGTCGAGATGCGACGCGCTGCCATAAACAGAATAGTCAGTGCAGCGAAGACCACGACGGCCTTGAAGGCCGCAAGCAGGCCCGAATGCTTTCTTGCCACAGCCCAGATTTCTGCCTGAAAAATGGAGGCCGCATCCGTGGCATCTTCCACAAGGATGCCCATAGCACCCGATGAAAACAGCAAGTCCGAACTGGTCTGGTCACGCCGCGCCAGGTCCTCGAAAAGTCGGGACTTTAACTCAAAATACGCGGTTAACTCCGTTTGTGCCGCGTCAACCAATGGCTGAAACCTGTCACCACCAAGCAGTCTTACGGCGCGTCCGAACGCTGTTTCCGCCTCGGCACGCCTGTCTTCGAATGTCGTCAGGTCGGATTGCGCGCCTGTTCTGATATACCGCTCAAGATAGAGGCGGGAAAGGGAGAACGCCTGCATCGCGCTTGTGACCTGTTTCACCCCGGCCGGTTGGCCGTCAATGCTGGCGCGCGTGCCGATCTCGGCGAGCGCCTCATTAACGGCAACCCCTGACTGACTGAGCTCTTCCACCAGTCTTGATTTGTTCGCGACAACGCCTTCCAAGGCCTCAAACTGAGATATGTATTGTTCGGTCCGGTCGTGGATCTGAACCATAAGTGCCGCAAATTCGTCGGTCGAGTTCCTGACGGTGTCGCCAATACTGGAAACCTCAAGGATCTCGGCGACTTCGCTTCGGAATGCCGTCGCAAATCTCGGGTCGGCGGAATACTCAAAAGCAACGGCGGCAGTGTTGGCCTCCAACAAATCTTCCAGAATGAGGTTGAGACGTTCCGTCCTTTGCGTTGCGCCATTGAACTGCTTGAACGACATATTGAGCAACACTGCAGCCGCAAATGAAGCTGCCGCAACAAGCAGCAGGAAGCCCACCGATATGCCACTAAGAGCAGTAATCTGCTTACGAATCGTCCAGTTGTTCATGTCGACCTCTCCGTTAGATGGAGAGGAGTTCTAGCGTGAATGCCTTACTGGATCGTGAATTATCGCAGCCTTTCGCCGGATCAGCCTAAGACTGGAAATTCCGGCTTTCCTTGATCTGATCCCAAGCCCAGACCACTTCGGACAACTGGTCCTCATGGCTGCGGTCGCCACCGTTCATGTCGGGGTGCAAAACCTTGATAAGTGCTTTGTATGACTTGCGAATTTCAGGCTTAGACCAATGATCTCGCGCATCCAGAATGTCCAGCGCACGCCGCTCGGTGGGGGGCAGTTTGCGCGAACCCCCCGTGCCCTTGCCGTGATTGCGCGTCGCGTTTTCCCCTAAAATTTGATGCGGATCGTCGACGCCCAATCGTGCCCATGCACGCTGCTCTTCGCCCGGTTTCGAAAAAGGCTTGGTCGCACGGCCCCACACGCGGTCCTTGTCGACCTGCTCGGCGAACTCTTCCTCGGTCGAGCCGTTAAAGAAGTTCCATTTCAGATTGTACTCCCGCACATGATCCTTGCAGAACCAGAAGAACTCATCGAGATCGTCCGGTGATTTCGGCGCACGATATTGCCCGACCTCTTCGCAGCCCGAATGTTCGCAAACACGCGTTGAGGTCTCAAAAGCCCCCGACATGCCGCGCCGCGTCCGCGACCGTTTCTTCTTATCCGCAGAAACACTCAGATTGAAACCAAAGGGGTCTTCACTCATGGGCCTTGCACCTTTCCGACTCGGACGCATGAGTTTACAGTCTCGCTGTGAAGATTGAAGGGGTAGGGCGCAAAAAAATGTCAGTCACTGAAGAAATTCGGACACGGCTTGAGGCCGCTTTCCGACCGACGACGCTCGAGATCGTGGATGACAGTGAAAGCCACCGCGGCCATGCGGGATTTCAGGAAGGCGGCGAAAGCCACTTTCAGGTGACCATCCAGTCACCCAGTTTTGAACCGATGAACAGAATAGCACGGCACAGGGCTGTGCATAACGCGCTCGGTGCGGATCTCGTCGCACGCATCCACGCGTTGGAACTGAAGATTTCGGTTTAGGAGTTGGGCTCGGCGCTGCCGGGAATGCGGCTGATCGGTGGATCCACGCGTGCGGGCCTCGGTTCGGGTGCCAGTGTCAGCGGCGGCAAGGATGCTTCTTTGGTCTCGGTCGCTGTAGCCGTTTGTTTGATGCGCCGGAACACGATGACCGACTGGTCTGTGACCTGAGTGCCGGTCAATCCCCTGCGGGATTCGCAAGGCAAGGTTTCGACCCGGACGAACTCCCAGCCGTTTCCGGCGTACTCGTTCAGCGTTTCGGTTATCGCCAATGCAAAGCGATCTTCCGTTGTTTTCACGCCTCTGGCCTTGGTCCCGCGCATCGGCGCGGGGACTGCCTTGTATTCAAACCTGACCACGAGGTCGCTCCTTTGTCATGTCGTAAGCCCGATCCTGCCCGAGATCGGCCCCTTATGGCAACTTTAACGCTGCGACCTCAAAGACCAAGCTTTGCGGCGACGATTTCGTTCACCGCCTGTGGGTTGGCCTTGCCGCCAGTGGCTTTCATCACCTGACCGACAAACCAGCCCGCCAGTTTCGGGTTCACCTTGGCCTTTTCAACCTGCGCCGGGTTCTCCGCAATGATGCGTTCCACCTCGGTTTCAATTGCGCCGGTGTCAGTCACCTGTTTCATGCCGCGCTCTTCGACCAGCGTTGCCGGGTCGCCGCCCTCGGTCCAGACGATTTCGAACAGGTCCTTGGCGATCTTGCCAGAGATGTCACCCTTGGAAATCAACTCGACGATCCCACCAAGCTGAGCCGCGGAAACAGGGCTGTCCGCAATCTCGCGATCTTCCTTCTTCAAACGTCCGAACAATTCGTTGATCACCCAGTTCGCCGCCAGCTTTCCATCACGCCCGGTCGCCACGTCCTCAAAAAACGCCGCGTTTTCAACATCCGCCGTCAGAACGGACGCGTCATATTCCGTCATTCCATAATCCGTCACGAACCGCACACGCTTTGCATCCGGCAACTCGGGCAACGACGCCTTGATGTCATCCACCCAGGCCTGCTCGATCTCCAGCGGCAACAGATCGGGGCAAGGGAAGTAGCGATAGTCATGCGCTTCTTCCTTCGAACGCATCGACCGTGTTTCTCCCTTGTCGGGATCGTAGAGCCGTGTTTCCTGAACGACCTCCTTGCCGTCCTCCAGCAGCGCAATCTGGCGCCTGGCTTCCACGTCGATCGCCTGCTGAATGAACCGCATCGAGTTCATGTTCTTGATCTCGCACCGCGTTCCGAGATGTGAAAAGTCTTGTGTTTCCTGATACTTCTCGTAATCGCCCGGACGACAGACCGAAACGTTCACGTCCGCGCGCATGCTGCCGTTTTGCATATTGCCGTCACAGGTGCCGAGATAGCGCAGGATCTGACGCAACTTCACCACATAAGCGGCGGCCTCTTCGGGACCGCGAATGTCAGGGCGGCTTACGATCTCCATCAGTGCGACGCCGGTCCGGTTCAGGTCCACAAAAGACATATGGGGGTCCATATCGTGGATTGACTTGCCCGCGTCCTGCTCGAGGTGAATGCGCTCAACCCGCACCAGACGCGCAATGCCCGGACCCATATCGACCAAAATTTCACCTTCGCCGACGATCGGGTGATAAAGCTGGCTGATCTGATAGCCCTGCGGCAAATCGGGATAGAAATAGTTCTTGCGATCGAACGCCGAGACCAGATTGATCTCTGCCTTCAGCCCCAGTCCGGTGCGCACGGCCTGCTCGACGCAAAACTCGTTGATGACCGGCAACATGCCCGGCATCGCGGCGTCCACGAAGGCCACGTTCGAGTTCGGTTCCGATCCGAACTTCGTCGACGCCCCCGAAAACAGCTTGGAACGTGACGAGACCTGCGCATGGACCTCAAGTCCGATCACCAATTCCCAGTCGCCGGTAGCGCCGGAAATCACTTTGGGTTTCGGAGGTTCATAGGTCAGATCAAGCATGTCAGGCACCGTTGGTTGGAACGCTGCGGTTTTAGGCGAGGCAGCGCAGGGCGGCAAGGGGGCAGATCGTCGGCGCTTGTCTGCCGATCTGGTCCCCTCCTGTGTGCTCGCGGACTTGGCAGAGACAACGATTTCGTGTCCAAATGCCGCGGTGGGGGCGTCTGGAGTAATGATGCAAATGGCGCGACTTGGTATTGTCGGACTTGGCGTGATCGCCGCGCTTGCGTTCGCGTGTTCCCGAACCCCCGAACCCGAGACCACCGTTTCAGTTCAGGTGCCTGTCAAAGTCCGCTGGGACACGGAAGAACGAAGTGCGCGCTGGACCAAAGCGGCGATGGCCGCGCTGGACAGCCATGGCGCGCCACTCGTCGAAATGGTGCCCGCCGACATTGACCAATACTGCCCCGGTTACCCCGAAGCTTCCGAGCGTCAGCGCAAGGCGTTCTGGCTGAACCTCATCGCGTCGCTTTCCTACTATGAAAGCACATGGCGACCCGATGTATCGGGCGGAGACGGGCGCTGGCATGGCTTGCTGCAGATCGCGCCTGCCACGGCGCAGGGGTATGGATGTGTGGCCTCGGACGCAAACGAGCTGAAAGACGGGGCGTTGAATGTCTCGTGCGGGATTCGGATCATGGCCGAAACGGTTCCGCGCGACGATGTGATATCGCAAGGGATGCGCGGGATCGCCGCCGATTGGGGACCTTTCCACCAGGAACGCAAACGCTCCGGGATCAAGGCATATACGCGAAAGCTTCCCTATTGCCAGTGATCGGAAAAACCGCGATATTTCTGGTGCTTATGGGGCTAGGATCAGGTGCTTTCGCGCAGGAAGGGCCTTTGATCTCCCAAACCCACGCAGCGCCCCAAGCCCTTGCGGTCGCCCCAGCATCCCGCGACAACCACTTGCCGCGGACAAGCTGGGAGAACCGCCGCAACGGCGCGCTTTGGACCCGCATCGCCCTGGCAGCGGTCGCATCCCATGGCGCGCCTTTGCTGGAGGTCGTGCCCCGTGACATCGCCGAGTGGTGTCCCGCTTATCCCGATCAAACGGCTGAAAACCGTGCGGCTTTTTGGGCCGCACTCCTGTCGACGCTCTCGCGCTACGAAAGCACCTGGAACCCGAACGCCGTAGGCGGCAACGGGCGTTGGTTCGGCCTCATGCAGATTTTTCCTCCGACGGCGGAATTCCGCGATTGCCGCGTTCAAACCGGCGAAGGGCTGAAACGCGCCAGCGCCAATCTCAATTGCGCAATCCGGATCATGGCCACCACCGTGCCGCGAGACGGGGCAATCTCGGTGAAAAACACCCGTTGGCGCGGGGTTGCAGCTGATTGCGGGCCGATTCGAAATGATTGGAAGCGCCGTGATATGCAGCGCTATACCCGCAAACAGACCTATTGCCGCGCGCTTGGCGAGGTACGCCCGAAGAAACGACCGGAGACTCAGGCCGCTTTGGCGGAATAAACTGGGAAATCAGGATTTTCAGTGATCTTCGGCGCGCCGGTGCGCTCGAAAGTATCCGCCAGATTGGCGCGTATCTGGTCCAGAGGAATATGCCACAGACGCGGATAAATGACCCCGAGATGTCGCCGCACCAGCGTATCGAAGGCGTCGCGGTATACATCGCGCCGGTCGCCGGTGACCAGCGTGCCTTCCTTCAGCAAGGTCGCCGCAGCCCAGTTCACATCCGCCTGCGTGCCAGACAGCCGCGCAAGGTCCGTCAATCCTGCTGCAAGTCTCGCAGCATCGACATGGTCACGCAATTCCGGACAATCGGCGAGTGCAGGCAAGGCACAAAGAGCATAACCGCCTTTTCCGAGCGTTTCGGCCGTGCGCGCCTCTGCTTTGGCAACCTCGGCTTTGAATGTCGAAAGGCTCACGGGCCCGTCTTTGAAAAGCTGCGGTATATGCACGGCATAGATCGCCGGGTTCGATGGATCGAGGTCGATCCAGTCTTCAAATGCATGTTTCAGACGCGCAGCACCATCCGGCATCCCGAGAGCAAGTTCATAGTACGCGCTGGCCAGCAGAGGGGACATATGCGCCACAGGGTCAAATCGCGACAGGATCACTTCGGCCCTCAGGTAATGTTGCGCCATATGACGCCACGCCCGCGATTTCTCTCTTTCTGGCCAGAATTCGGCACGACAATTGTCAGCGACAAGCATATGGGCGCAAGCCGCCAGAACCGCATGAACAGGGTCTTCCGGGGCTTCGTTGTGACGCGCCACATAGTCAGCAATCAGGTCGTTGGCGTCGCTCAGATCATCCAGAGAGTTTCGAGAAGCGTCGTCCAGACAGGCCTGAAGTGGCATGAGACAGGTTTCGATCGCGATATCGTGGTGACGGGTGCCACCGGGGGTCGCATCCAGTCGCCGTTCCCATATCGAGATCTCGCGCGACAACTGCGCCCATTCGCAGCGGGCAAACAAGTCCGACACACGGTTCGCAACAGCAGCATGTGCGACCAGATCGGGATCGTTTCGCGCCACGGGAATAAGCAACTCCCGCGCCAGATCGGAAGTCGAGGTCGGCTTCGCACGTTCCGCCATGGCGGCGCGCTTGAAGCTGCGCAGACTGCCCATGGTCAGCGCGCCCAGCAAAGTCAGTGAAAACGCAATCCCCACCGGACCTGACAGAGTATCTGTCAGGCCAGCCAGGTAGGGGGTTGTTTCGAGGGGCATGTGTGTCTTTTCTCCGCCGCAACCATTGCACTCAATCGCGGGAATCGGGCAGCTTTAAGGCGATTTTCGCCCAAACCGGCGATTTCACCGTGCCCAACTGGGAATACGGGTGTTTTGAAGCAGCGAAAACGTCGGCGCATGGCGTCCGCCAAGCGAAAGCGTCGCTCTGCGCAACAATTCAATCGCATCCTGCGAGTTGGAGGGAAGAGCAAAAGCAGAAATCGGCTCGCCGATTGTTATGCGATATGGCTGGCGATCCTTGTTCAAGGTCTCATGAAACAAAGTGATGTCGCGCAAAGTCGGATGGATCGCGTCGAAAAGATAGAACAAGACCGAGTTTCGCGCACGAATATGAATGGGGATCACCGGCAGATCGTATTTGCGCGCAATCATCGCCGCCGAGCTCATCCAGTCGCGTTCGTGCAGGCGCAGCCCTTTCCGCTTGGCCAGACGCCCGGACGGGAAAATCACCCCAAGCCGCCCCGCTTCAATCGCCGATTTCGTGTAGGCCATGGTTTCTCGGGTCTTGGCATGGCTGCGTTTTTCCGCGCGCCATTCGACCGGTGCGATTAGGCTCTCGAACTGAGGCAGGATGCGCAGAATGTCCGAATTGGCGTAAATGAACAGATCGGGGCGCAGCGGCCAAAGCAGATGATGCAACATAATGCCGTCCGCGATGCCCGTCGGATGGTTGGCAACGATCAGCGCCGCCCCTTGTCGCGGAATATTCTCCAATCCCATGACCGTCAGATCGCGCACAAGCAGCCCTGCGATATGGTGCATGATGCGGTCAGTGGTCCAGGTCTGATACAGCCTCCCGAGGTCCACCGTACGCTGATACCCAAGCATCGCATTGAACACATCGCGCAGATTACGCGACACGGCGTCCTGGCGAAACAACCAGGGCGCGCGCTCTTCGATCAAAGGGTCAATTCGTTCTTCCATACGCGCACAAAACACCCACTTTGTGACGGTCCGATAACAAGAATATAATGGTTTCGTTGCGCGTTTTTGAGATAGCGCAAGTGGTTCGGCATGATCTTGCGCCAAAGACCTGCCGGGTCGGCTTAAAACAGCCGCTTCACCTTTACACCGCGTGCTTCCAGTGCCTCGTCCAGTTGCCGCCCTGACGGCAGGCAGGGTCCCGGAACATGCAGCTTTGGCCCGGAGTTACGGAAAATCGCGACCCTTTGCGACAAATCCAGCGCGGTGCGGGCGCGGACATAATCGATTTCATCAAGGTCCACACGGTCCCCACGCGCGCCAACCTGCCAGGAAACCGAGTTCTCATCGATGCTGAGGCGGGCTTCCGTGTTGGCGATGATCGACCAGATCGCCGGAGCAATCAGCACGGCAAACAAGGCGACGACAAACGGATGCGCTTGAAGTCCGAACATCAGCACCAGCAGACCAACAATCGCAAAGGTAACCATCAGATAGCTGGTGGCATTTCGCGAAGTGCGCCTATGTGTAAAAGTCTCGGACATGGCTGTGGGGTGCCGCAGCTTGGCAGGATTGGCAAGAGAAATGGCGAAATACACCAAAGCGACGCTGCCCTCCAAGACCTGTGTGACCTGTGGCCGCACGTTTTCGTGGCGCAAGAAATGGGCCAAAGTCTGGGGCGAGGTCAAATATTGCTCCGAACGCTGTCGGCGGGAACGGAATACTTGAGTATACAGCGCCTTGCCTCGGGCCGCGCGGTCTTTTAATCCTCTCCGGACACTTCAAACAGAGAGGCATCGTCATGTCAGATCGTGTGGATCGCGCCGGGCTACAGGTTGATCGCCTGCTTGCAGAGTTCATCGAAACCGAAGCGCTTGCCGGAAGCGACGTCACTGCCGATGCGTTCTGGTCGGGTCTCAGCACTCTCGCGCATGACTTTGGTGCAAGGAACCGCGAACTTCTCGAAATCCGACAGACAATCCAATCCCAGATCGATGACTGGCATATACGCCACCGTAATCAGCCCCACAATCACACGGCCTACACGGCTTTTCTGAAAGACATCGGATATCTCGTCCCCGAAGGCGATGACTTCGAAATCACCACCTCCAACACGGATCCGGAAATCGCCAGCATTCCGGGGCCGCAACTGGTCGTGCCGATCACCAATGCACGTTACGCGCTGAACGCGGCAAATGCGCGTTGGGGCAGCCTTTATGATGCCTATTACGGGACCGACGCCACAGATGGCGCACCGCCCTCCGGGCCGTACAACAAGGGGCGGGGCGCGCGTGTCGTTGCCAAATCGCGGGTCTTTCTTGACGAAGCCTTCGCGATCGAAGGCCTGAGCCACGCCGACGCGCGTCGCTATCATGTCCACAACGGCGCACTTCTGATCGACGACCAGCCACTCGTCGATCCGTCCAAATTCATCGGCTTCAAGGGCCACCCGAAAGCGCCCGAAGCGGTTTTGTTGCGCAACCACGGGCTTCATGTAGAGCTGGTTTTTGACCGCACCCACCCGATCGGCAGCCGAGATCAGGCGGGGCTGGCGGATGTGCGGCTGGAGGCAGCGGTCAGCGCGATCCTTGATTGCGAAGACAGTGTCGCCTGTGTCGATGCCGAAGACAAAGTGGTGGCCTATCGCAACTGGCTGGGCCTGATGAAGGGAGATCTGACCGACACCTTCGAAAAGGGCGGCAAAATCGTGACGCGCGCCCTGAACCCCGACAAGGTCTTCACCGCGCCGGACGGAAGCGAGGTGACGGTCAAGGGCCGCGCGCTGATGCTGGTGCGCAACGTCGGTCACCTGATGACCAACCCGGCCATACTGGACCGCGACGGCAACGAGATTTTCGAAGGCCTGATGGACGCGATGATTACGACGCTGATCGCCAAACATGATCTGGCGCGCGATAGCGGCAATTCGGTCATGGGGTCGGTCTATGTGGTAAAGCCCAAAATGCACGGGCCGGACGAGGTGGCCTTTGCAGACGACACCTTTACGCACGTTGAGCGAACGCTGGGGCTGGCACGCGACACCGTTAAGCTAGGGATCATGGACGAAGAGCGCCGCACGACGGTCAACCTCAAGGAATGCATTCGTGCCGCGAAATCACGCGTCGCATTCATCAATACTGGTTTCCTCGACCGCACGGGAGACGAAATTCACACTTCCATGGAAGCGGGGCCATTCAGTCGCAAGGACTGGATCAAGCGCAAAGCCTGGATTTCGGCCTATGAGAACCGCAATGTCGATATCGGGCTGGCCTGCGGTCTTTCGGGCAAAGCGCAGATCGGCAAAGGCATGTGGGCGATGCCGGACCAGATGGCGGCGATGCTGCAAGCCAAGATCGAACATCCGCAAGCCGGGGCAAACTGCGCCTGGGTTCCGTCTCCGACGGCGGCGACGCTGCACGCTCTGCACTATCACAAGGTCGACGTTTTTGCGGTGCAGGCCAAATTGAAAGCAGGCGGATCGCGCGCACATGTGGACCAGGTGCTTGATATTCCGCTGGCTGCGTTCCGTATGTGGGACAAGCGCCAGATCACCCGCGAGGTCGAAAATAACGCGCAAGGCATATTGGGATACGTCGTGCGCTGGATTGATCAAGGCGTCGGATGTTCGAAAGTGCCGGACATCAACAATGTTGGTTTGATGGAAGACCGCGCAACTTGCCGCATCTCCGCGCAGCATATCGCGAACTGGCTGCATCACGGCGTCGTGGACCGGAACGAGGTGCGCGCGATCATGGAGCGCATGGCGGTGGTCGTCGACGGTCAGAACGCGGGCGATCCGTCATATGCTCCGATGGCGCCGGGCTTTGAAGGGATTGCCTTTAAAGCTGCCTGTGATCTGGTGTTCGAAGGCCGTGTGCAGCCATCGGGATATACCGAACCGATCCTCCACCGCCGCCGCCTTGAGTTGAAAGCATCTCTTTAAGATCGACGCGCCTTGCGCGCCGATCCGCCGGGGCCATTCTGCCCCCGGACTCCTTGAGGATATTTTCCAACAAGAGAAGGGTACAGCCGCGCGCGTGTTGGATGCCATTGCGCGAATTTGCACGTTGGGCGAGTGAACCTGTGCGCTAAGTGCAGTTATCAAGTGTTGGCATTTGCCTTAGGAGGTTGCCAACGAGGAAGGAAATTTCTTTGCGTCCAGTTGTCGGCATCATTGGCAATGCTTTTTTGATCAACGATGAATATCCGGCCCATACCGGGGGGCGGATGAACAGTCAGGCTGTGGCTGAGGTCTGTGGCGCGCTGCCCCTGATCGTGCCGGCAGACCCTGCTCTGGTTGATGTGGACGATTTGATGGCGGCCTGTGACGGTTTCGTCTTCACCGGAGCCCGGGCAAACGTACACCCCGTTCATTACAATGAAGAACCCACCGAGGCGCATGGTGTGTTTGATCCGGCGCGAGATGGCGTGACCATTCCGTTGATCCGGGCCTGTGTTGCACGCGGCCAGCCGATCCTGTCGATCTGTCGCGGCTTTCAGGAGTTGAATGTTGCGATGGGCGGTTCGCTTTACACTGAAATCCGCGACCTGCCGGGCAGGGTGAACCACCGGATGCCGCCCGACGGTACCATCGAGGAGAAATTCGAGATCCGCCAGAACGTGACGTTCACGCGGGATGGTGTGTTTCATCGTCTGATGGGCGCCGAAGTCGTGCGGACCAACACGCTGCACGGGCAGGGGATCAAGGACACGGGGGCACGGATCGTCATTGATGGTTGGGCCGATGACGGCACGCCCGAGGCGATCTATGTGAACGGCGCACCGGGTTTCACCTTGGGGGTTCAGTGGCATCCCGAATACAAGGCGGCAGAGGATCCGGTTTCGCGACCGCTTTTCGAAGCGTTCGGCAAGGCCATTGCCGATTGGAAGAATGGCAAGCGCTCGGGTGATCTGAAAATCGCCTGATCTCCAAGTTCTCTTTGATTGAGGCCCATCAAATCGTGCGGGAGCTTCTCGGGTAGGTATGCTTTGTCAAAACGAAGGTACCCCGATGAAAACCGCGATCATTTATGCCTCGACCGAAGGCCAGACGCGCAAGATTGCGCATCACGCCGAAGACTTTTTGCAAGGGGAGGGGCACGGCGTCACTCTGCGAAATGCCACCGATGCCGGAGACCTTCGCCTGAGCGAGTTTGACGCGGTCATTCTGGCGGCCTCGGTGCATGCCGGGAAATATCAGTCGGAAATTGTCGCCTATGCGAAAGATCACGCCAATGCGCTGAACCAAGTGGCGTCGATGTTCCTGTCTGTCTCGCTCGGGGCGGCGGGCGACGACGCGACCGAATGGAGCGCCTTGCGATGCTATGTCGACGACTTGAAAAACGACACGGGCTGGACTCCCGACAAGGTCGAACACGTCGCAGGCGCGTTCAAGTTCACGGAATACGACTTCTTTCGCTATTGGGCGATGAGGTGGATGGAGTCCAAGAGAGACCCATCGGCCCCCGCGGGCGAGGATCGCGAATATACCGACTGGGACAGACTGGACAAAACCTTGAAGGACTGGACGCGCGCCCGGTCTGCTGCCAGTTAGGTCGTCGGACAACCTACAGGGAGTGCGGCGCGCATGAAACGCTCGACGATCAACGAAATCATGGCTGCGGCGGACGACTTGATCCGCCACCATGGCTTTACCTTGCCGCCTTTTGCCTATTGGACGCCGGACGAATTCCGCGCCCGAACCGACGCCCGACGCATTGTCGAGGCGCGTATGGGCTGGGATATAACCGACTATGGTCAGGGCGATTTCGATGCGCTGGGCCTGTTCCTGTTCACCCTCAGGAATGGCTCACTCGCCGATCTGCAGCGCGGTCGCGGCATGGTCTATGCGGAGAAACTGCTGATTTCGCGGCAAGACCAGATCAGCCCGATGCACACCCATGTGATCAAGTCCGAGGATATCATCAACCGGGGCGGGGCTACGATGGTGATCGAACTCTTTGGCTCGGATGATGATGGGAACTGCGCGTCAGATCGCGGTGGTGTCGTGCTTTGCGACGGAATCGAGCGCGCTTACGCGCCGGGTGAAAAGCTGAAGTTTGCCCCTGGCGAAAGCATAACGTTGATGCCAGGTGACTGGCACGCATTCTGGGGCGAAGGGGGGGACGTCTTGATCGGTGAGGTCTCAACCGTGAACGACGATATCACCGACAATATCTTCCGTGAACCGATTGGCCGCTTTGCCGAAATCGATGAGGACGTGGCACCGACCCACCTTCTGGTCAGCGATTACGACACCTGGCTCCCGGTCTGAGGCAATTCCATCTCGAAGCGCTCCAGTTCGACATTCAGCCGCGTGACGACGTCACGGGCCATGACGTGCCAACCGCGCTTTTCGAGGAAAGGTCGCAGATAGTGGCTGGCGTGCGTTGTAAGGCGGACGAACTCGCTTGCGCGCGCCTGTTCCAACAGTTTGTCGTAAAGCTGTAAGGCCGTGCCATCACCGCGTGCTCGGGAACTGACAAAAAACATATCGAGATATCCATCTTCTCTCAGACTGATGAAACCGGTCAGACCGTGCTCATCCGAGGTCACCCACGCGCGGGCGGCCGATAATCGCGGCAGCCACCATTCCTGAACGATCGGAGAGGGAACCCATGCATGGCGCTGAGCGGCGTCATAGAGATCAATTGCGCCTTGATGGACAGCTTCGAAATAGACCGCGTAGCTCGCCTCGGCGTCAGTTGGTTCCCATTTGCGCATTATGTCACCGCAGCACGGGCCCGATAGGCCGGCGTGTCCCATTCGTTGGAGTTCAGGATGTCTTCGAGATGTTTGGCGGCGCCGATTATTTCGGCTTCGCCGATGTAAAGAGGCGTCACGCCGAAACGCATGATGTCTGGTGCGCGGAAATCACCAATCACGCCGCGCGAGATCAGGGCCTGCATTACGGCATAGCCTTCAGGGTGGCGAAATCCGACTTGCGAACCGCGCTTGGTGCCGTCCCGAGGAGATGCAAGCGTCACATCGCTGCAGCGCGCCTCGACTTCAGCAATAAAGAGGTCGATCAATTCGATCGAGCGCGCGCGCAGCTGGTCCATGTCGACGTCGTCCCAGACATCAAGAGCTGCGTCCAAAGCCGCCATTTGCAACATCGCCGGTGTGCCGACGCGCATCCGGTCAATACCCTGACCTGCGCGGTAATCCAGATCAAACGCGAACGGAGCTTCATGTCCAAGCCATCCCGACAAAGCGGGGCGCACATCCTCGGTGATCTCGGGCGCGACATAGATGAAGGCCGGACCACCGGGGCCGGAGTTCAGATACTTGTACGTGCATCCCACGGCGAAGTCCGCCTTGCCGTTCCTGACGTCCACAGGAAAGGCTCCCGCCGAATGTGCCAGATCCCAGATTGCCAAGGCTCCGGCGTCATGCGCCCGGCGCGTCAAAGCAGGCATGTCATGACGCCGCCCGGTTCGATAATCGACCTCGGTCAACATCAGGCAGGCAACGCTCTCATCGATATGGTCGGCGACGTCCTCGGGTGCGACGACCTTCAGTTCATGTCCGCGATCAAGTGACTTCAACAGCCCTTCGGCCATGTAAAGATCACTCGGGAAGTTACCGGAATCGCTCAATATAACACGACGCTCAGGGCGCAAATCCAATGCTGATGCCAGCGCCTGATAGACCTTGATAGACAGCGTATCGCCCATGACGACGCTGCCAGCGGGCGCACCGATTAACCGTCCAATGCGGTCACCGACCCGGCGCGGCATGGCCATCCATCCCGCCTTGTTCCAACCGGTGATCAGCATCTCGCCCCATTCGTCGCGTATCATAGCCTCGACGCGGGCCGGTACGGACCTTGGCAAGGGACCAAGCGAATTTCCATCAAGATAGATCATGCCCTCGGGCAGATTGAAGAAGCGGCGGGTTTTTTCAAAATCTGTCATGACAAAAGCCCATAGCGCCGCAAGGGCCGCACCGCTAGGCTGGACGTCATGATGAAATGGATTGATCTTCCGCCCGTCTGGACCATCGCTGCCCTGGGCTTAACCTGGCTCATGCCCATTACCGCGCCATGGGGTCCTGCAACCCTGCCTGGACGCATCGCTCTGGGCGCCGCTGCGCTTCTGATCGCCGCGTCGCTCTTCGAGTTCATGCGCGCACGCACAACAGTTATTCCGCGTGAGGCCCCTTCGGCCCTCATCACTACCGGCATATTCCGCCTCTCGCGCAATCCGATCTACCTGGCAGACTTGTTGATCCTCGCGGGCTTTTCTTTGATCTGGGGCAAATTTTTCGGCCTTGTTCTGGTACCGGTCCTCGGCTGGCTGCTTTTTCGACGTTTTATCGCGGACGAAGAAGCGCGCCTGCAGGCGGCCTTCGCAGGCGAATACGACGCCTATCGCGCACAGACACGGCGCTGGATATGAAATCTAAGGGCGCTCAGGACGTTAAGGCATTGAGAAACCCGTTCCAGACCATTAGACATCGCCCGTATTCGACCCATGTCTGCCAACAACAATACCATTCGGGGGATAGTCCATGAAGATCGGAGCGCCGAAAGAAAGCGCAAGCGGAGAAGCACGGGTGGCGATGACGCCAGCAAGTGCCAAGGACCTGCAAAAGCTCGGCTATGAATGTTTGATCCAGAAAGGCGCTGGCGAAGCCGCTGGTTTTTCTGACGCCGCTTACAAAAAGGCCGGTGTTTCGGTCGTCTCTGGGGCCGCGCTTTGGAAAGACGCCGATATCGTCGCCAAGGTCCGCCCGCCCACCGACGCCGAAGCCAAAAAGCTTTCGGCCAACCAAACTCTGATTTCCTTCTTCTATCCGGCCTCGAACGAGACGCTGATGGAGACAGCGAAAGAGCAGGGCGCAAGCGTCATTGCAATGGACATGGTCCCGCGTATCAGCCGCGCTCAAAAGATGGATGCTCTGTCTTCCATGGCGAACATCGCCGGCTACCGCGCTGTTATAGAAGCCGGAAACAACTTCGGCCGCTTCTTCACCGGTCAGGTGACAGCCGCTGGCAAGGTGCCTCCCGCCAAGGTTCTGGTCGTCGGTGCTGGTGTCGCAGGCCTCGCCGCAATCGGCACCTCGACCTCGCTTGGTGCGATCACACTGGCCTTCGACGTCCGTCCTGAAGTGGCGGAACAGATCGAGTCGATGGGAGCTGAATTCGTCTACCTCGACTTCGAAGAAGAGGCGCAGGACGGCTCTGCAACGGGTGGCTACGCCGCTGTATCCTCGCCTGAATTTGCCGAAGCGCAGCTGAAAAAGTTCCGCGAACTGGCCCCCGACGTTGACATCGTCATCACGACGGCCCTGATCCCGAACCGCGACGCACCTATCCTGTGGACCAAGGACATGGTCGAGATGATGAAGCCCGGTTCGGTGATCGTCGACCTTGCTGCCGAACGTGGCGGTAACTGCGAACTGACGGTCAAAGACGAAAAGATCGTCACGAAGAATGACGTGACTATCGTCGGCTACACAGATTTCCCGAGCCGCATGGCCGCACAGTCTTCGCTGCTGTACTCGAACAACATCCGCCACATGATGACGGACCTGACGCCCGAAAAAGACGGGCAGGTTGTGCACAACATGGAAGACGACGTGATCCGGGGTGCCACGATCACCCATAAAGGCGAGATCACCTGGCCACCCCCACCGCCAAAAACCAAGGCGATCGCGGCGCAGCCCAAGAAAGACAAACCAAAAGAACTGACGCCCGAAGAGAAGAAGGCCGCAGAAGCTGCCGCCTTCAAGAAAGAGACCAAGACGCAGATCACCGCGCTGGCCATCGGTGGTGCGCTGATCCTCGCGGTTGGCCTGGTGGCTCCCGCCAGCTTCATGCAGCACTTCATCGTGTTCGTGCTCAGCGTGTTCGTCGGCTTCAACGTCATCTGGAACGTCGCGCATTCGCTGCATACACCTCTTATGGCGGTCACGAACGCGATCTCGTCGATCATCATCCTCGGCGCGCTGATCCAGATCGGGTCGTCCTCGACGATCATCACGATCCTGTCGATGCTCGCGGTCCTCATGGCCGCAGTAAACATCTTCGGCGGTTTCCTCGTCACACGGCGCATGCTCGCCATGTTCCAAAAGTCGTAAGGGGGCGGGATAATGGATTTCGGTTTCACAACAGCGGCCTACGTTGTCGCAGCAGTTCTCTTCATCTTCTCGCTTGGTGGTCTTTCGGGGCAGGAAAGCGCGAAACGTGCAGTCTGGTACGGTATCGTCGGTATGGCGATTGCGGTTCTGGCCACGCTCATCGGTCCTGGTGCCGGTCTTTGGTGGTTGTCGATCATCCTGATCGCACTCGGAGGCGTTGTCGGCTACCAACTGGCCACCAAGGTCGAAATGACCCAAATGCCGGAGCTTGTCGCAATCATGCACTCGCTTGTCGGCCTCGCGGCGGTCTTTGTAGGCTTCAACGCCGATATCATGATCAACGCAGCCACAGCGCTTTATGCTGAAAACGGCGGCGTTCTTGGCGCTGTCGGCCCGGATGGCTATACAGCAATCGGCCTGCCAAAAGAAATCACCGACGGCCTTTCTGCCTTCGGCCAACTTGTCGCCAAAAAGTCAGGTGTTGAGATCACTATCCTGCGCGTCGAGCTTGCCCTTGGCATCTGGATTGGTGCGGTCACTTTCACCGGCTCCGTCATCGCCTATGGCAAGCTTTCCGGCAACTCCAGCCTTCTGCCATTCAAGATCGACACCTCCGCCAAACAACTTCCCGGCGGTCACCTTCTGAACGCGGCAGCGGCAGCGGGTTCGGTTATCCTGCTGTTCATGTACCTTGGCGGTGCAGGCAGCTGGACGCTTGTCCTTCTGACGCTTCTGGCGCTGTTCATCGGATATCACCTGATCATGGGCATCGGCGGTGCGGATATGCCCGTCGTCGTTTCTATGTTGAACAGCTATTCCGGGTGGGCGGCAGCGGCGATTGGCTTCTCGCTGGGCAATGATCTTCTGATCGTGGTCGGTGCACTGGTCGGCTCGTCCGGTGCGATCCTCAGCTACATCATGTGCAAAGCCATGAACCGCTCGTTCGTCTCGGTGATCCTCGGCGGCTTTGGAGGCAGCTCTGGCCCTCAAATGGCAGTCGAAGGCGAACAGATCGCGATCGACGCCGACGGCGTCGCGACCGCTCTGAACGACGCCGACAGCATCGTAATCATCCCCGGCTATGGCATGGCGGTAGCACAGGCACAGACGGCCGTTGCTGAGTTGACGCGAAAACTGCGCGCGCAAGGCAAGAACGTGCGCTTCGCGATCCACCCGGTCGCAGGCCGCTTGCCGGGCCACATGAACGTGCTTCTGGCCGAGGCGAAGGTGCCTTACGACATCGTGCTTGAAATGGATGAGATCAATGACGACTTCCCCAATACGGACGTCGCCATTGTCATCGGCTCGAACGACATCGTGAACCCCGCAGCGCAGGACGACCCCAACAGCCCCATCGCCGGTATGCCGGTACTGGAATGCTGGAAAGCCAAGCAGGTCTTCGTCTCGAAGCGCGGGCAGGGCACGGGCTACTCGGGTATCGAGAACCCGCTGTTCTTCAAAGAGAACACGCGCATGTTCTATGGGGACGCGAAAGCATCGCTCGATATGCTCTTGCCGAAAATCGACTGAGATTGCGCCGCGCTGCCGCGCGTCGCGAGGGGGCCGCTGCTGACGCAGCGGCCCTTTTTGCCTCCGGCGGGGATATTTTTCCAAGAAGAAATGCAATCTCGCGGTTGACCCAGATGGATTGGGCTACAGGTCCGACGGGAGGTAAAAAGGATCAGGATAATGATGTCGAAAATAGCGGTGGTGTCTCTTTTGCTGTCGGGGACACCTGCTTTCGCTGATCTGGAGGTCCGTTTCATCGAAGGCGCACCAAAGGACCGGTTCACCTTTTCCGCAAGTGAAGATCTGTGCGCCCAGGGGCCAGTTGCGATCGATCTTGACCTTGTGGGATCGACCGGGAAGTTGGTGTTCGATGTTTCAGATGGCGGCGCGGGCGTCGAGGTTTTCCAGCCGCTTGAGGTGGTTGAAGGTATTGAGCTTCTGGTGCGCACTTCAACTGTTCTGGATGGAGAACAAAGGGTTGCCATTGACCTTGCTTCGCTGCCTTCGGGCGCTTCTTTTGCTTTCACCATTGATGTCGATGATACTTTGGGCGGGCGAGAGATCACCGTCTCGGGAAGTGAAATCGCGGGAGCGGCGGTCTCGGTTCAAATGGGCGACGAAACCAGGAATGCTGTGTTCGATGCAAGCGCCAGAGCTACGATCAGTTGGTCATCCTGCGACTCCTGATGTCTGTCTAAGCGGCGCGCCATTCCCCCGGTGCCAGCCCATCAACCGAACACGCGCCCACGCGCCAGCGCACCAGGCGCAACGTCGGAAAACCGATATGTGCCGTCATTCGTCTTACTTGTCGGTTGCGACCCTCGGAAATAGCAACTTCCAGCCAGGTGTCTGGAATGGACTTGCGAAAGCGAACAGGGGGATCACGCTCCCACAGACGGGGCGGGTCGATCAATCGCACTTTCGCAGGCCGCGTCCTCCCGTCCTTCAGCACAACACCTTTTCGCAACGGCTCGAGGTCAGCTTCACCAGGATCGCCTTCGACCTGCACAAGATACACCTTCTCCGTTTTGGCCTTGGGACTGGAAATCCGCGCCTGCAACCGACCATCATCGGTCAAGACCAGAAGCCCCTCGCTGTCGCGATCCAGCCGCCCCGCCGCATAGACACCGGGAGGCAGCCCAAAACCTGACAGGGTCGCGCGCTCGGTCGGGAACTTGGCATCCGTGAATTGCGAAAGAACCCCAAAAGGTTTGTTGAAAAGGATCAGACCGGCCATGCCCTTGGGCTATCGTCAATGAAACCCGACAATCAAGCGCGTTTCACAACTACCTCATAGCCGGGTTCTTCCGGCTCATCATCCACCATCTCGGCGGGAAAGCCCGGTGCCGTGATATCCAGTCCCGTCGCTTCTTCCAGCCTGCGGATAATGTCGTCCGATTGCGCCCGCGCGCCATAGCGTGCCTGACCGTCTTTGAATATCTCGATCAGCAGGGGTGAAATTTCCAAAGGCACGCCTTCTTCTTCGGCAATTTTCTGGAACAAACCGATGTCCTTCAGCACCAGGTCCATCGTGAAATCGATCGTCCGCGAGCCATTCAGGATCACCTGACTTTCCGTCTCATGCACGAAGGACGTGCCGGACGAGATACGGATCGCCTCATAAGTCGTCGCAAGGTCCAAACCCGCCGCCTTCATCGTCACCATTGCCTCGCAAACCGTCAAAAGGTTCGCGGTGGCCAGATAGTTCGTCATCACCTTCAACGTCGAGGCGGACCCGATAGGCCCCGTGTGCAAGACCCGTCGCCCCAGTGTGGTCAGGATCGGCAGCATCCGTTCGAACGTCTCGCGATCGCAGCCTGCGAAGATCGAGATATTCCCCGTGGCCGCGCGATGACAGCCCCCCGACACAGGACACTCGATTGCCGCCGCGCCCTTGGCCTGAACCAGTTTGGCAAGCCGCGCCATTTCATCCGCATCGGTGGTCGACATCTCGGCCCAGATCTTGCCGGGAACCATCGCTTCAAGGATCCCCTTATCGCCTTCCATCACGGCCGAACAAGCGGCGGGCGAGGGCAGACAGGTCACCACCAGGTCCACGGCTTTGGTCAATTCAGCGGCACTTTCGGCCCAATGTGCACCCTTTGCCAGGAACGGCTCCGCCAGCGTCGGGTCCAGATCGCGCACCGTCAAATCGAACCCGTTGCGCAACAGACTTCCCGCAAGCTTGCCGCCCACGTTTCCCAAACCAATAAACCCGACCTTCATTCACATAATCCCCAAAATGAGCGTTTCCTGCACGATTGTCCCAGCAGCCGCCGTCAATCGCGCCCGTTTGCGGCACGGCACCGCTTGTTGCGACGCTTTCCGGACAATGCATATTAAATGAAAACCAAAGGGCGCGTTCCGATTTTGTATTTGGTGTGTCAGTGCAATCCGGCTAAAACATTCCGATTCTTATACCTTTTTTGAGAAGTCCTTTGCGATCTATGTGTGATATTCCACCCGTGCGAGCGGCCCATTGACCATGCCGGCCCTGGCATCGGATGTGTTACCTCAAGGGGATCCGGCCCTATTGAATCGCGTCGCGTGGCGCTGTCGCTGGTCCTCGCGCGAAAAAAGCGAAGCCTATGCCAAAGCGGCGCTCAGGACGGCCTGCGAAGCCCCCGGCGAAACCATGAAAGTCCCGCGGGGGTTTGCATATCTCACTCTGGCATGGCAGGCGAAATGGCGCGGCGAAATCGATGCCTCGATGGCTTATTGCCTCGATTGTGAAAACTGCCTGAGCGAAATCCATCACCCCGAGTCACGTGCTCATGGCTACTCGATCCTCGGCGTCCTCCATTACTCTCGCAATCGCCTCGATCTTGCCGCAAGCGCCGTTAAACGTGGTCTTGGGCTGGTCAATCCCGATGAGCACATCGAAGCCTACATCGACCTTCTGACGACCAGAGCGACAATTCAGCGATACAAGGGCGACAGTGCGCGGTCCGGTCTTACTCTTGGCCTCGCCCGCGACCTTGCCACTGGTCAGGAACTGGCGCGAGTCGAACATAATATCGCCCGCGGCATGATGCGCGACGACGTGGTCGAAAAGGGATTGCAACACGCGAAAACTTCGCTTGAGCTATGCCATAAACACGCCAATCGCGTGGTTTTGCCCTATGCACAAGAAGTGCTCGGGGCCTGTCAGATGGCGCTTGGTGACTTCACGGCAGCCGAAAACGCCTTCACGGACGGCCTCGGTATTGCAATCGAAGATCGCGATTTTCGAGCCCAGTGCCAAATCATTCAACGCCACGCCGCGCTTGAACACGCGCGACACGACCTTGAACGCGCCCGTGACCTCAATCGGTTCGGCGCACAGATCGCCAAGGAAATGGGCTACGATCTCTGGAGCCGCGATTTCGCGCTCGCTCTGGCGGGGGTCTATGAAGACCTTGGCGATTTCCGAAAATCGCTTGATGAACACAAACGCGCATGGCGTTTCGAAAAAGCGCGCCGGACTTGACGTCGCAATAGCCTTTCGGCCCATTCATTCCGTGGCAGGCGAAACCCTCCAATCGCCCCGGACCCAAGACACAAAACTTGTCATGGCCACCCATGATCTTGGGCGGGCCCGCCTGATTGCCGCCCATGCCAACTTTCTGTTAAACGGAAAAAACGTCGAATCCGCGGCTGCTGCCGACTTCTCTGCTGTCCCCGAGACTGCCGCGGCCCAGGCCTTTCTGAAAGGAGACATCGTCGAATGATCGCTCGCTTGATCGCCGTGCTCACGGCCTGTTGCATCGCCCTTACGGCACAGGCCGAGCCCCTGCGGCTCGCAGTCACGACGTCGTTTCAGAACTCCGGCCTCAGTGACGTCCTGTTGCCCGAAATCGCCGCCGACACCGGCCTGGACGTCCAGCTTCTGGTGGTCGGCACAGGACAGGCGATCCGCCTGGGCGAAGCTGGAGATGTCGATGCCATCCTCGTCCACGCCCGCGCCGCCGAAGAGGCATTCGTCGCTCAGGGCTACGCCACACACCGGCGCGAGATCATGTTCAACGACTTCGTCATTCTTGGGCCGACCGACGATCCGGCCCATGTCAAATCCGCCTCCACCGCCGCCGAGGCCCTCTCAAGCATCGCCGAAGCCCAAGCGCTATTCGCCAGTCGCGGTGACGACAGCGGCACCCACAAACGCGAGCTGGCCCTCTGGGAACAAGCCAATATCACCCCCATGCAGTCATGGTACCGCGCTCTCGGTTCCGGCATGGGTGCTACGCTCAATACCGCCGTCGCGATGCAGGCCTACACGCTCAGTGATCGCGCAAGCTGGCTGAATTTCGGCAACAAGGACGGTCTCGCAATCCAGTTCTCCGGAGACGACGCGCTTCAGAACCAATACGCCTATCTGCCCATAAACCCCGCGCGCCACGGCCATGTAAACCACAGCGGCGCGCGCGCGCTTGAGGACTGGTTGGTCTCTCCAAAAGGCCAAGCCCTTATCGGTACCTATGAAATCGCCGGCGAAACGCTTTTCACGCCAAACGCAAAGGACCGCTGACATGGAGCAATATCTCGGGGTCGCTCTGCTGTTTGCCTGGGCGGTCAACATCTGGGTCTTCATGGGCGTTTACGACACGCGCCCCGGACTTTCCCGACTGGCGCTCTGGGCGGTGGTTCTGCTGATCCCGGTCCTTGGCTTTGTGGCGTGGTATCTTGTCGGCCCACGCCCCGCACGCCGCTAGCGCGAGAAATTCACCCATTGCGCGAAAGCATATCGCGCACGTTGCAACCCGTCCGGAGCAGGTGGGAAGGGTGCTGCGGCCTCCGCCGCGCGTAGGGCCGCCGTGTCAAACGCCGCAACACCGCTTGAGCGATCGATGCGCACGCCGCCCAAGCGCCCATCCGCCAGAATATCCATCTGCAAACGCACGCGGCCCTCGCCACGCGCGCCGCGCGGATAACTCTGATGCCGCGCAATCCGACTCTGGATCTTGCTCGCCCAGGCGGCCTGCGCCGCCTGCCACGCCGCCGGAGAAAGCGTCGCCACAACTTGTGTGGCACCAAGGTTTCCCGCGCTGACCCCGCCCCCAGTGCCCCGCGCCACAATCGCGGCCGTCGGTGCCGTTTCGCGACGAACGGGCCGGGCGATCGGGCGTGGCGTTGTCAGGGCTGCGGTCACAGCCTCCTCCGGCGCTTCAAATGCGGGGGCAGATGGCGGTGCCTCTGGCATCGCCGGAGCAATCACCCGCGCAATTTCAATGTCACGCCCCGCATCCGGTTCGCGCGGGGCAGGGACCTGAACCGCAGCCAACACCGGACTACGTGCGGCGGAAACCACCGGCGCCGTCAAAATCTGCGGACCCTCTCCCAGCTTTGAAACCGAGACATCGACGGGCGAATCCGACCAGACATTCACCTTGGTAAACGCTGGCTCGGAAACCGGTGCCTCAGGCGACTGGCTGACCTGTGACACCTCCGGCACGGCCTCCCACTCTGCAACCAGATCGGCAACGCCGGGTGATGCCGCCTGCAAGCTCAGCGCGGCGCGCCCCTCAGCGCCAGTACCTTCAAATCCACCCGTTGCCGCGAAATACCCAAAGCCCGCCACATGCACGCCCGCCGCCAGTCCGAACGCCACAAGGAAATCCAGCCGCCCCATCATGCCACGGCCTCCATCGCGTCCGCAGTTTCCCGGATAGCCACCGCAATCGCTGCCAAACCGTCACTCAAAGCCGCAGGCCCAGGCGCCAGCACCAGAGGCGACTTCACCTCAACAATCCGACCCCGTGCAACAGCCGGAATATCCGCCCAACCGGGGCGTGCGGCGATCTTCTCGGGGCGCACCTTCTTGCCGCACCAACTGGCGATAATCAGATCGGGACGCGCCGCGATCACCTGCGTCCCATCAAGGATCCGCCCCTTCGCCCCTTGCGAGGTCGCCCGATCCGCAAACACATCCACTCCGCCCGCAATCTCGATCAACTCCGACGCCCAGGCGATCCCAGCAATCGGCGGCTCATCCCATTCCTCAAAGTAGACCCGAGGCCGCAGTCGCCCCTCGGCAGCGCGCCGGACCCCATCAATATTTGTGCGCAATTCATCATTCAAAGCCTGGGCTTCAGGCCCCCGGCCAACCAATGCCCCCAGCATCGAGATCATCTCGAAAATGCCCGGGACCGAGCGTTGGTTGAACGCATGCACCGCCACGCCCGCCCGGATCAGGTCCGCAGCAATGTCGGCCTGCAAATCTGAAAAGGTCAGCACCAAATCCGGTTCCAGCGCCAGGATTTTCGGCACATCTGCCGAGGTGAACGCCCCGACCCGAGGCTTCTCGCGCCGCACGCGGGCGGGTCGTACGGCATAGCCGGTCACCCCGACAATGCGATCTTCAGCGCCCAGAAGATAAAGCGTCTCAACCGTCTCCTCGGTCAGACAAACGATGCGCTGCGGCCCCATCATGCCGCGCCCTCCAAGGCATTGGTCACGTGGAACGCGTCGCCATCCCAACGTCCAGAGACCTGAAACACGTCCCGCAGCAAATCCTCGCGCAGCACCTCACGAGGCGCACCATCCGCCACCAACCGGCCGCGATGGATCATCACCAACCGCGAGCAATGCCGCGCCGCCAATCCCAGATCATGCATCGATACCAGCACCGACTTGCCCTGCGATGCCAAGGTCAGAAAGACCTGCATCAGGCTGAACTGATGAGCCGGATCGAGACCAGCGACAGGCTCATCCGCCACAATCAAAGGCGTTTCCTGCGCCAGGACCCGCGCAATCAGAACACGCGCCTGCTCACCGCCCGACAATGCCGTCGCATCGCGCTGCGCGAAGTCCGTCAACCCCATCTGCGCCAACGCCCGCGCGACCGCAGCATGATCCGCCTCCGACAACTTCCGACCGCCTGCCAGATAAGGTGACCGCCCAAGTCCGACCAAAGTTTCGACGGTGACAGGCCATGCAATCTCGCGCGCTTGCGGCAACCAAGCCGCCGCCTTTGCGCGGTCACGCGCGGGCAGGGCGGTCAGAGACGACATCCCCGACGCCGTCAAAAGCCCCAGAGCGCCCCGCATAAGTGTCGTCTTGCCCGCTCCATTTGGCCCGATCAGCCCAACGACCTCGCTCGGGCCAATCTCTAAAGATACGCCGTCTACCACCAGACTCCCGCCCCGCAGCACCGTCAAACCCTCCAGCGTCAAAAGGCTCATACCCCAGCCCTCCGCGTGCGGAATATCAAGTGCAAAAACACCGGCGCGCCGATGAACGCTGTCAAAACGCCAAGCTTCAGGTCCCGGTCCGGCAGCAATCCCTGGGCTGCACTATCCGCCAACAGAACCATCGCGGCGCCGCCCAAGGCCGAAGCAGGCAGCAAACGCGACGGCAGCCCGCCCGTCAGAGGGCGCAGGATATGCGGCACGACCAAACCGACGAACCCGATCGCACCCGTCACAGCCGTCGCGGCCCCCACCGCCAATGCCGTTCCCGCAACGACCATCAACCGAAGGCGCGCAATACGAACCCCCAAGGCCTCCGCGGCGTCCTCGCCCAAGGTCAGGGCGTCCAAACCGCGTCCGGTCAAAAACAATACCCCGCCACCCAATGCGATCAGCGGAGCCGCCAACCAGACATGCGTCCAGCTTCGATCCGCCAGAGACCCCATCAGCCAGAACACGATCTCGCTCGCCGCGAAGGGGTTTGGCGACAAATTCAAAACCAACGACGTTCCTGCCGCCGCCAAAGCCGAAATTGCAATCCCCGCGAGGATCAACACCAATGACGTCCCCCGAGGCCCCGCCAACAACAGCAGCAAACCAACCGCGATACCGGCACCCACCAAAGCAAACAAAGGCAACGCCAAAGCAAACGCCGCCGCCAATCCGGTTTGCAATGCAATCACCGCTCCCAATGCCGCCGTCGCCGAAACGCCGATCAACCCCGGCTCGGCCAGCGGATTGCGCAGCAATCCCTGCATCGCGGCCCCTGAAAGCCCCAAAGCCGCCCCGACAAATGCCCCCAGTACCGCGCGGGGCAGGCGAATCTCGCGCATCACGACGGTCTCAGGACCTGCACTGTCGAAAAACAGCGCCGACAAAGCCCGTGATGCAGTCATCCCCGAAGGCCCGGTGATCAGCGATATCGCGAACGCAAAAACCACCAGAGCGCAAAGGCCCGACACCACAATAAAGCCCCCCGCATTCCGCGAGGCCCCTGAACGGCCGGTTGTTTCGTCTGCCACAGCCAAGGCCGACCCCCAAAACGACCCTGTGCCGGGTCGCCACGTCTCTTCCAAATGTCCGAAATGCAAACACACCCCGGACGGCGAACTCATGCCACCACGCCGGAGAAACCGTAGTCCGTACACGCGCCCCGCGCCCCGAACTGGGTGAACGCCTCGGCAGGTCTCCTGACTTCGCGGGTCGTAGCTCGGGCCTGCCTTCCCAGACGTTACGTCCAGTGGCGCGCTCAGCCGTCGCTCGCCGCTTACAGTTGCGGGGGCAGTCACGGAATAAGGCCAAAGCCCGCACCGCGTTCCCTTTTGCCCGGCAGTCACCCGCCGGAACCGAAGCTATCAACACTCTGCATGACGGCTTCAGCCCTTCAGAGTCAAGCCCACGCCCGCCACTCAAGAGGTCATCTGCGACACGTCCTGCAAGAATATCTTTTGCCCGGATCCTTGACTTCTTGCGAATTGTTCTCATTTAGTATATGTGACTGCGAATTATTCTCATTTTCAAAACCTGAATACGAGGACGACACGTGCAAAGACGACAGTTCATGACAGCAATCGGAGGCGTTTTTGTCGCCGCAAGCCTGCCACTGCAGGCGTTTGCGCAGTCCGCGACGCTGAATGTTGTGGCAACCACGGGCATGATCGCCGACACGGCGACCCGCGTGGGCGGTGATCTGGTCCACGTCAAAGCCCTGATGGGGCCGGGTGTCGATCCGCATGCGTACCGCCAGACCCGCACCGATATCCTTGCTATGGCGCGGGCTGATCTCGTGCTTTGGAACGGCCTCTATCTCGAAGCGCAGATGGAAGATTTCCTTGCCGATCTGGGTCGCAAAACTCCCGTCCGTTCAGTCGCAACGGCGGTGCCTGCCGATAACCTCGTCAGCCACGATGACTACGCCGACCGTTTTGATCCGCACGTCTGGATGGATCCAAGCCTTTGGAAATACGCCGTCGCCGCCGTGCGCGATGCGATGATCGAAGCCGCGCCGGACAAGGCTGCGACCTTCACGACAAACGCTGATGCGTACATCGCTGAGTTGACCGGGCTTGCGGCCTATACGGAAACTTCACTGGAAAGCATCCCGCCCGATGCCCGCGTTCTCATCACCGCCCATGACGCCTTCAACTACTTCGGACGTGCCTACGGCTTCGAGGTGACAGGCATTCAGGGCATCTCGACTGAAAGCGAAGCGGGCGTGAACCGCATCAGCGAGCTTGTCGATATGATCGTCACGCGCAGGATTGGCGCGGTCTTCGTCGAAAGCTCCGTCTCCGATCGCTCGATCCGCGCTCTGATTGAAGGCGCTGCCGCCCAAGGCCATACCCTCAAGATCGGTGGCGAGTTGTTCTCCGACGCGATGGGCCAGCCCGGCACCTACGAAGGCACCTATGTCGGCATGATCGACCACAACGCCACAACAATTACCAACGCACTGGGCGGCAATGCCCCTGTGCGCGGCCTGAATGGCCGCTTGAGCGCAGGAAGCTAGGGAACACAGATGTTACAGCTCGCAAATGCAGAGAACGTCCGGGCCGAAGCGCAATCCTTGCGCCAAAGCCCTTTTGCGATCCGTGGATTGACGGTTTCATATGACCAGAAACCTGCCGTTTTCTCGGTAGACGCCACAATCGAACCCGGCAAGCTGACGGCCATCGTCGGTCCCAACGGCGCTGGTAAATCCACCATGTTGAAAGCGGCTCTTGGTATCATCAAACCGCTTTCCGGTCAGGTCACACACCTTGGCCGTCCGGTTGCCGACGAAATGCACCGGATCGCCTATGTGCCACAGCGCGCAAGCGTAGACTGGGATTTCCCTGTCCGCGTGATTGACGTGGTTCTCATGGGTCTCTTCCGCAAAACCGGCCTTCTGGGCCGCCTCTCGGGTGCCGACCGCAAACACGCCATGGCCTGCCTCGAACGCGTCGGAATGACCGACTTCGCCTCCCGCCAGATCGGGCAGCTTTCCGGCGGCCAGCAACAACGCGTCTTCCTCGCGCGTGCTTTGGCTCAAGACGCTGACCTCTACCTTCTCGACGAACCTTTTGCAGGCGTCGATGCGGCCACCGAAAAGGCGATCATCGCTGTCCTGAAATCCCTGCGCGCCGAAGGCCGCACGGTGGTCGCAGTTCACCACGACTTGTCCACGGTGCCCGACTACTTCGACAACGTTCTGCTCCTGAACGTCCGCAAAATCGCTGAAGGCCCCGTCGCGACAACCTTCACCGACGAAAACCTCGGTGCGGCCTACGGTGGTCGCCTCGCCACAGCGCGGATCGACCCCGCCGCGGTCGCAGGCTAACCCCATGTTCCTCGAAGCGTTGTTCTTCCAGCTTGGCTACAATGCCACGCTCGTGACCTTTGGTGCGACGCTTCTCGGGATTGCGGCAGGCGTCACGGGCAGCTTCCTGTTCTTTCGCAAACGCGCACTTGTTTCCGACGCGATCAGCCACGCCACCCTTCCGGGCGTTGCACTTGCCTTCATCGTCATGGTCACGCTTGGCTTTGACGGGCGAAACCTCCCCGGCCTCCTCCTTGGCTCCGCCATCAGTGCCGCCCTAGGCCTTTTCGCCGTCCAGTGGCTCTCGTCGCGCACGCGCCTCACCGAAGACGCCGCCATCGGCGCTGTGCTCTCAGTGTTCTTCGGCTTCGGCATCGTCCTCCTGACTGTCATACAAACCATGTCCTCGGGCCGTCAGGCAGGCCTCGAAGGCTTCCTCCTCGGCTCCACCGCGGGGATGCTCTACGCCGACGCACTCCTTATCGCGGGCGGTGGCGCGCTCGCCCTGATCCTTGTTGCGATCTTCCGCCGCCCGATGATGATGGCCAGCTTCGACCCCGAATTCGCGCGCTCAAGCGGCATCAACCTTGATCGTACCGACCTCATTATGATGGGGCTCGTTATGGGCGTCACCGTCATCGGCCTGAAGATCGTCGGCCTCATCCTGATCGTCGCCCTCCTGATCATTCCGCCCGTCGCCGCCCGTTTCTGGAGCGACCGCGCCGACCGTGTCGTCGTCATCGCAGGCGGTCTCGGAGGCCTGTCCGCATGGATCGGCGCTTCGGCGTCAGCCGTCGCACCAAACCTTCCAACCGGCCCGATCATCGTCCTGACCGCCTTTGCGATCTTCACCGCATCGATGCTCTTCGCTCCGGCCCGAGGTCTGCTTATCAGCGCCATCCACCACCGCAATTTCCAACGTGGTGTGCACATCCGCCAGGGCCTCGTTTCGCTCGCCCAGGGCCAGCCGATCTACGAACCCATGACCATCCGCCTTCTGCGCGCCGAAGGCCTTGCACGCGCCGACGGAGTGCCGACCCCAGACGGTGTCGCCCGCGCATCCCGCGTTCTGCGGGACGAAAAACGCTGGGAAACCGCGCGCTCGGACCCGGCGCTTGAAATGGCCGCCGCCCGCTACGACGGTCTCACGCAAATCGAAGACGTCCTGACGCCCGACCAGATCGCCGAACTGGACACCCGCATCGGTGGCCCGCGCGGGGTGACCCCATGAGCGGCTCGGAATTCGTCCCTCTCAGCCTTACGCCACTGATCATCGGCTGTCTCGCCGCCGTCGCCTGCGCTCTGCCGGGTAACTTCCTGATCCTGCGCCGCCAGGCCCTGATCGGCGACGCCATAAGCCACGTCGTCCTGCCTGGTATCGTCGTCGCGTTCCTCCTCACCGGAGCCATCAGCGCCACCGCGATGATGCTGGGCGCCGCTGTCGCCGCTGTCACAGCTGTCGCGATGATCGAAGGCATCCGTTGCTTCGGGCGTATCGAAGCGGGTGCCGCGATGGGTGTCGTGTTCACCGCCATGTTTGCGGGAGGCGTTCTGCTGCTTGAACTCTCCGATACCTCCGGCGTCCACCTCGATGTGGAACACGCGCTCTATGGCAACCTCGAAAGCCTGATCTGGCTCGACGCCACGGGGTGGGGGTCCCTGCTCGAGATCGACGCCCTGAAAGGCCTGCCACCCGAACTGTTCCGCATCGCCGCAGTGGTCGTGATAATCATCACGCTTCTGGCCGTCTTCTGGCGCCCTCTGGCGATCTCGACCTTCGACGAAGGCTTCGCGGCCACCCTCGGTCTGCCCGTCACGGTCATTTCGCTCGGCCTTGTGATCGCTTCGGCGCTGGCCGCCGTCGCCGCCTTTGACGCGGTCGGCTCGATCATCGTCATCGCGATGTTCATCTGCCCACCGGCAGCGGCGCACCTCATGACCAACCGCCTCGGCGCGCAGATAGCCTGGTCCGTTGGCTTCGCGCTGGCATCGGCGATTGTCGGCTTTGTTCTGGCAGGCTATGGACCCCTTTGGATCGGCGGCACAGACGCTGTCAGCGCGGCCGGAATGATCGCCACCGTATCCGGCGTGATCCTTGCAATCACCGCAGTGGCCGGGCCAAGACGGCGCGCGGTGACCTAAGGCGCCCCTCCGGGCCGGTCGACCCGCGCCGGTTCATCGTCTCCATATCCCGCCATGTCCGACGCGATCGGAGGCAAGCGCCGCGTCACCTCGTCGATGTCCAGATCCGAGATTGAATGTTCGTCCAGATGTGACACCAGCGCCGTCTCAAGTTCGGCATTCAAAGCCCGCGCATGCTTGATGTATTCTGCGTTTTTCTCAACCGGCGTGTCCGCTCTCCAAAGACCCGCCAGCTCACGCAAACCCTCGCGATCCTTGCGGTAAAAGAAATGCTCGATCCGGGACGCTTCGATATCGGTCAGCCCCATGTTCTCAAGCACATACCGCCCGGCGCGCAAGGACGAATCAAACATCTCGCGCACAATGTCATCCGCGCCCGCCTGATAAAGCTGATAGGTATGTACCCGGTCATGCGCCCGCGCCACGATATGCAGATCCGGCCGCTTCGAGCGCGCATATTTGACCAGCCGCACCGCCGCCTCCTTGTCGTCCATCGCCACGACCAGAACCTTCGCTTCCTCCAGCCCGGCGGCATGCAACAGATCAGGCCTTGTCGGATCCCCGAAAAAGCCTTTGATCCCGAAACGGCGCATGGTGCTGATGGCCTCCAGATTGTGGTCCAGAACCACCGCCCGAAACCCCGCCAGCATCAAAAGCCGGTTCACGACCTGCCCAAAACGCCCGATTCCGACGATGATGATCTTCTGCTTCTCATCGATCTCATCTTCGTGCGGTGTGTCGGAATGATCCCCCGACATGCGCTTGGAAAGTTGCTCATAGGCGATGAAGAACAATGGCGTCAGCAACATCGAAAGCGCGACAACCAAAAGCAGCCTTTCACCAAGGGCTGCGCCGAATACATTCTGCTGAAGCGAGAACGAGATCAGAACGAACCCAAACTCGCCAGCCTGCGCCAGACCCAAGGTGAACAACCACTTGTCGCGGCCCTTCATGCGGAAAATCAAAGCCAGTAGGTAAAGAACCAGACCCTTGCCACCCATCATCAACAGCGTGAATCCAAGCAATTCGAACGGATCGCGGAAGAAGACCGCAAAGTTGATACCCGCACCCACCGTAATGAAAAACAGCCCTAGCAACAGGCCCTTGAACGGTGCAATGTCGCTTTCCAGTTCGTGCCGGAACTCCGAGTTCGCAAGAACCACGCCAGCAAGGAAGGTCCCCAGTGCCGGGGACAAGCCCACAAGGATCATCAGGAACGCAATGCCCGCGACGATCAGCAAAGCGAAGGCTGTGTAAAGCTCGCGCAGGCGTGCGAAATGCACGAATTTGAACAGGGGCCGCGTCGCAAAAACACCAAACAAGATCACCCCGGCAATTGCTGCCACAGTGACCAAGGTCACGCCCCACGCGGGCAGTTCGGCAAGGAAGTTCACCGCAAATTCGGCACCATGGCTTTCCCCGTGATCCGCGTCTTGGACCTCGGTTCCGGCGCGCGTGATGGAACCGTCGGGCCCGAAACTCGTCATGCCGCCAATGGCCAGCAGCGGCAAGAACGCCAGCATCGGGATGACGGCGATGTCCTGACTGAGCAGAACCGAAAACGAACCCCGTCCGCCGCCAGTCTGCATCAGTTGTTTTTCGCTCAGCGTCTGCAACACGATCGCGGTCGACGACAGCGACATGATCATGCCCACCGCGACCGCCGCCTGCCAGGGCAGACCAAAGACATAAGCGCATCCGAAAGCCACCGCGCCAAGCGTGACGACAATCTGCAAGCCCCCAAGCCCGACCAGCCTGTGACGCATGTCCCAAAGAGTGCGCGGACTAAGCTCCAATCCGATGAGAAACAGCATCAGAACAACACCGAACTCGGCGAAATGCTGCAGATCCTTGGTATCGGCGACCAGCCCCAGAATGGGTCCGATCACGATACCGGCCAAGAGATAGCCAAGCACCGAGCCAAGCCCGAGACGCACCGCCAAAGGCACCGCGATAACGGCTGCCAGCAAATAGATCACCGCCTGAAACAAAAAGCCTTCCATGTGTCTCCTTCAAATCGGCAGGGGGCCGTCTGTTTTCATCTGATCCATCACGATCTGGCTTTGAACGCGGGCTACAGCCGGATGCGGCAGAAGAACCTGATGAATCAATTCGTTAAGACCGGCGAGGTCCATGCAATATACACGCAACAGATAGTCGGCATCACCGGTCATTGTCCACGCCGAGGTGATCTCGGGACGCAATTTCACGATCCTTGTGAAGGTTTTCACCTTGTCGGGCGCATGTGTCGCCATCTGCACGGTCACAAAGGCCTGCACGCTCAGACCAAGGGCGGCAGGGTCAAGCTTGGCAACGTATCCTTCGATGAGTCCCGCCACCTCAAGCCGCTGCCGCCGCCGTCCGATCTGACTGGCCGAAAGCCCAAGCGCCGTGCCAAGAGCATCCGCCGTTGCATGGGCGTCCTCTTGCAGCGCAGTCAGCAACCGCAGGTCTATGTCATCAAGCTTGGTCATGCGGTGATATTGCAGGAAATGCATTTAGGACGCAAATAGTTCGCAAATAAACAACAGAAGATCGCCAGTTTGCGCAAAATTCGCGCATGAATTGGCTTACTTTTGAGGCGAAGCGAACAGATAGGAGGCCCTTATGGGTCCGTTCCCGCACGATGCACCCCGCGCCAAGATCACAGCCGAGAACCCGGCTGGGACGGACGGTTTTGAATTCGTCGAATTCGCCCACCCCGACCCGCAAGCCCTGCGCGACCTCTTTGACCAGATGGGGTACACGCATGTCGCAACCCATGCCACGAAAGCGATTGAGGTCTGGCAGCAGGGCGACATCACCTATCTGATCAATGCCGAACCCGACACACATGCCGCGCGGTTCATCGAAGAACACGGCCCCTGTGCGCCGTCGATGGGCTGGCGGGTCGTGGATGCGGATCACGCTCTGAAACACGCAGTGGCAAAAGGTGCGAAGGAATACACCGGCCCCGGCAAGGCGCTGGACGTGCCCGCCATCATCGGCATTGGCGGAAGCCTGATCTATTTCATCGACCAATACTACGACACCTCGCCTTACAATGCCGAGTTCAACTGGATCACCAACGCCCATCCCGCCGGCGTTGGATTTCATTATCTCGACCACCTCACGCACAATGTATTCAAGGGAAACATGGACGTCTGGTTCCGTTTTTACGGAGATCTGTTTAATTTTCGTGAAATTCGCTTTTTCGATATTGAAGGAAGGTTCACCGGCTTGCTGAGCCGTGCCTTGACCTCGCCCTGTGGCCGCATCCGCATTCCGATCAATGAAGACCGCGGCGAGACCGGGCAGATCGTGAATTACCTCAAGAAGTACAACGGCGAAGGCATCCAGCATATCGCTGTAGGTGCGCGCGACATCTACGAGGCGACGGACGCGATCCATGCACGCGGCATCCGTTTCATGCCGCCGCCGCCGGGCTCGTATTACGAGCTCAGTCTGAAGCGCATCCCGGGGCATGACGAACCGCTGGAAAAGATGAAACGACATGGCATCCTGATTGACGGAGAAGGGGTGGTTGACGGAGGCGAGACGAAGATCTTGTTGCAGATCTTTTCCAAGACCGTGATCGGGCCGATTTTCTTCGAGTTCATACAGAGAAAAGGCGACGACGGGTTCGGAGAGGGGAACTTCAAGGCGCTGTTCGAGAGCATCGAAGCTGAAGAGATGGCGTCGGGCGAGTATTGACGCTTTTCGCATCCTTCAGGGATGCGATCCGCCGGGGGGCGCTGCCCCCCGGACCCCCCGGGATATTTTTGAACACAAGAAGGGGCATGGTGGACGCTTGCCCCGGCTGTGGAAGCCCGGTATTCACAGGCTCATGAAGCGAATTTTTGACATGGATGATCGCGCGCGCCTTAGAGAGCGGTTCTTTGGTGCGACGCTGACCGTGCTGGCCCGCCTGTCCTGAGCCACGCCCGCTCGGCGCGGTATCGCGCATCTTTTCATGTATTTCAGGGACTTTTCAAATGACAAACCCACGCACTCTCTATGACAAGATATGGGACGACCATGTCGCTCACGAAGCCGACGACGGCACCTGCCGTCTGTATATCGACCGCCACCTTGTCCACGAGGTGACGTCGCCTCAGGCCTTTGAAGGTCTGCGCATGGCAGGCCGCGCGGTGCGCGCGCCGGACAAGACCATCGCGGTTCCGGATCACAATGTGCCGACGACGGCGGGGCGAAATAATCCCGACCAGATGCCGGAAGACAGCCGCATTCAGGTGGCAGCCTTGGACAAGAACGCCAAGGACTTCGGTATCCACTATTACCCGGTGTCCGACATCCGTCAGGGCATCGTCCACATCGTTGGCCCCGAGCAGGGCTGGACGCTGCCGGGCATGACAGTGGTGTGCGGCGACAGCCACACGGCGACCCATGGCGCGTTCGGTGCACTGGCGCATGGCATCGGGACATCCGAAGTTGAGCACGTCCTGGCCACGCAGACGTTGATCCAGAAGAAATCGAAGAACATGAAGGTCGAGATCACCGGCAAACTGCGCCCCGGTGTGACCGCCAAAGACATCACGCTTTCGGTCATCGGCAAGACCGGCACCGCCGGCGGAACCGGTTACGTCATCGAGTACTGCGGCGAAGCGATCCGTGATCTGTCGATGGAAGGCCGCATGACGGTCTGCAACATGGCCATCGAAGGGGGCGCGCGTGCGGGCCTCATTGCGCCGGACGAGAAGACGTTCGACTACGTGAAAGGCCGCCCACATGCTCCGAAAGGTGCTCAGTGGGAGGCGGCGCTGGCCTATTGGAAGACGCTCTTCTCTGATGACGATGCGCATTGGGACATGGTTGTTACGATCAAAGGCGAAGACATCGCCCCCGTCGTCACATGGGGCACCTCGCCTGAGGATGTGCTGCCGATCACCGGGGTCGTCCCGTCGGCTGACAGTTTTAAAGGCGGCAAGGTCGGCGCCGCGCAGCGCTCGCTCGATTATATGGGGCTGACGCCCGGGCAGAAGCTCTCGGACATCGAGATCGACACGGTCTTCATCGGCTCTTGCACCAATGGTCGCATCGAAGACCTGCGTGCCGCGGCTGAAGTCGTCAAAGGCAAGAAGATTGCCGTGAAGCGCGCGATGGTCGTTCCCGGTTCAGGTCTTGTGCGCGCGCAAGCCGAGGAAGAGGGGCTGGCGGATATCTTCAAGGAGGCCGGCTTTGAGTGGCGCCTTGCGGGATGCTCCATGTGCCTTGCGATGAACCCCGATCAGCTTGCTCCCGAGGAGCGCTGTGCGTCCACTTCGAACCGCAACTTCGAAGGGCGTCAGGGCTTCAAGGGCCGCACGCACCTCATGTCACCCGGCATGGCCGCCGCTGCCGCAATCACCGGCAAGCTCACCGATGTGCGCGATCTGATGTGACGCCGGGCGACCGTGAACAGGAGGTTAAGCCCCCGCACGGTCGCACCGACGCAATACCGACGCAATACCGACGTTGCACCGACATGCCGGTCAACTGAGGTCAGGAGACGAGACAATGGAAAAATTTACCAACCTCACCGGGATCGCAGCACCAATGCCGCTGGTGAATATCGACACCGATATGATCATCCCCAAGCAGTTTCTGAAGACAATCAAACGCACCGGCCTTGGCGCGAACCTTTTCGACGAGATGCGCTTTGATCGGGAAGGCAGCGAGATCGAAGATTTCGTTCTTAATCAACCGGCCTATCGCAAGGCGGAAATCCTTGTCGCCGGCGATAACTTCGGCTGCGGTTCCAGCCGCGAGCACGCCCCTTGGGCGCTCTTGGACTTTGGAATTCGCTGTGTGATTTCAACGTCTTTTGCGGACATCTTCTACAACAACTGCTTCAAGAACGGCATCCTGCCGATCGTGTTGCCCAAGGAAGACGTCGACAAACTGATGGATGATGCGTCCCGCGGGGCCAATGCCACGCTGACCGTCGATCTTGAAAGCCAGACGATCAAAGGACCCGATGGTGGCGAGATCGCCTTCGATGTTGATCCATTCCGCAAGCACTGTCTTTTGAATGGTCTGGACGATATCGGGCTCACAATTGAAGCCGCTGCCAGCGCGATTGACGCATTTGAAGCCAAGGCCTCTTCCGAGCGTCCTTGGGTCTAAGCCAAAATCAACCACAAAATATGGGGCCGTCCTTCGGGGCGGCCCTTTTTTCATGCCAAAATGATGCAATCTCGCACCATTCACACCACGAAAATGCCTCAGACTCCCATCAGGGTTAACGGGTTGTTGCCGTATCTGGGGAAAGAAGGCAAAAATTGGGCAAAATTGAGGCAGTCCGTCATAATTGGCGGAACACAAAGAATAAAAAGCCGATCCTAAGTGTTGGATCAGGCCTGAATAAGGGGCAGTTCCGGTGATAATCCGGCTGACAGGGGCAATCGTCCGTGCATTACTGGTCGTGGTTCTTTTGGCCACGCCGTCGCTGTTGTTGCCTGGCATGACCAGCGATACGGCACAGATGGTTATGCTTGTGGCGATCTTTGGCGCAGGGCTTACGTTCTTCGAATATGCGTCATCCTATCCGGGGCTCATTGAGTTTCGCGACGCACCGCCCTTTAACCGCATCCGCTTCATGTCTCTCTTCTTGACCGTTGTTTTACTTGCACTTTTGACCCGCGGACAGGTTGAGCCGTCGGGTTTGACCACCTTCGTTTCTGGCGTCGGAGCATCCATCGGCGATGTCATCGACTTCCCATATTCTCCTGTGCGCCTCGTTGTTTTGATGCTGCCGCCTGATACATCGGTCGACCATATTGCACTTGTGCGCAATTCGGCCGGTATCAGTTACCTGATCTCGCTAGTCACCCTTGCGATCTTCATCATTTTGCAACGTGTGCGGCGTTGGCCATTGAAAAACGGCTCGTTCAACGTCTGGGTCAACCTCCCGACATTTGACCCCACGGCCGGCGGAGACGTGGTCGAGCGCCTTGAAAGAGATGCGCGCTTTAACATTGCCTTAGGGTTTTTGCTGCCATTCCTGACGCCAGCGGTGATCAAATCGGCAACGGCTCTGTTTGGCTCTGTCTCGCTTGAAAACCCGCATACGTTAATCTGGACGGTGGCGGCATGGGCATTCTTACCGGCTTCTCTTTTCATGCGCGGTATCGCGATGGGACGGATTGCGGGCATGATCACCGAAAAGCGGCGCCAGACCAAAATCGACGACGAAGCCGGCAACGGATTGCTGCCCGCCTAAGCCTCTGCTTTGCGGTTTGACTTTTGTGCGGACCGGCGATTTCCGAAACATTAAGAATTGCAGTATATCACACCGAACTGTCCGGCGACGGTCCCGGACTTTTGTTGCGCGATATCGAAAAAGGCGATGATCCGCAGATTCGGTCCAGCCTGCGTGTCGTGAAAAGCGCGGGGGCGGATGCAATTGTGCTTGCCGATTTCGACTATGACGCGAACCTCGCGGCGCTGAACGCCTTTGCCGACCTCCTCGAAATCTATCCTCATCGCTTTGCTCTCGCCCCGAACCGTGGGGTACAGACCGGCCATGACCTCGACCGCGATGGTCGTTTCGGAGAACCTGAAGATGCCCAGGGCTACGGTCGGTTTGCAGGCGACGGCGGACTTGCCATCCTGTCGAAATGGCCGATTGAAAACTCCGCCGTCCAGGATTTCTCATCGATGCTGTGGCAGGATCTTCAGGGTCAGATCGCCCCCGAAGCGGCAGCCCCACAACAACGCATTTCAACCACGGGATATTGGATTGTGCCTCTGAAAGTAGCAGAAAATCAGATACTTAACCTCCTTGTCTGGCACGCCACACCCCCGGTTTTCGACGGCCCCGAAGACCTGAACGGACGGCGCAATCACGACGAGGCCGCGCTTTGGCTCAAAGTGCTGGACGGCAGTCTTGGCACACTCCCCGACGCTCCCTTTATCGTGGCGGGCATCTCAAATCTCGATCCCATCGACGGCGACGGTCGTCCCGCTGCGCTCCAAGCCCTCATGTCTCACCTGATGCTTCTCGATCCAGCACCAGAAAGTCCGGGCGCGATCGTCGCCGCCGCCACGGATGGCGGCACGAACCTGACCCACAAGGCCCCGCCGCGACCGATACCGTCGACTGGCCAGACGCCCCAGGTCGCCCCGGCAACCTGCGTGTCACCCTTGCGCTGCCATCGCGCCACCTGCGGGTTATCGACAGTCAGTTTCTCTGGCCCGCTGACATGACCGACCCGCTCGGGCAGGATGTCGCGACCGCGTCGCGACACCGCCTCGTCTGGCTGGATGTCTGCATCTCAGACTGCTGAAAACCTTCGCTTTCCGCTGTAAATACCACAGGCTTCTTGACGCTCCGGCAGGGCAGGAGTACGCCCCCTCAAACCCTGACGTCGGAGATCAAAATGACCAATCCTTCCCTCCTCATTCTTGCCGGTGACGGCATTGGCCCCGAAGTGATGGCCGAAGTGCGCAAAGTCATCGACTGGTATGGCGCCAAACGCGATCTGACTTTCGATGTCAGCGAGGATCTGGTCGGCGGTTGCGCCTACGACGCGCACGGAACACCCCTCACGGATGAAACCATGGCCAAGGCGCAAGCTGCCGATGCCGTGCTCCTCGGCGCTGTGGGTGGCCCGGCCTATGACAACCTCGACTTCTCGCTCAAACCCGAGCGCGGACTTCTGCGCCTGCGCAAGGAAATGGACCTCTACGCTAACCTTCGCCCCGCCCAATGCTTTGATGCACTTGCAGATTTCTCGTCCCTGAAGGCGGATGTCGTTGGCGGCCTCGACATCATGATCGTGCGCGAACTGACCTCGGGCGTCTACTTCGGCGAGCCGCGCGGCATCCACAAAGAGGGCAACGAGCGCGTCGGCATCAACACCCAGCGGTACACCGAAAGCGAGATCGCCCGCGTCGCGCGTTCCGCTTTTGAACTGGCCCGCAAGCGCAACAACAAAGTCTGCTCGATGGAAAAGGCAAACGTGATGGAATCGGGCGTCCTGTGGCGCGATGTCGTCACCGAAATCCATGCCGCAGAATACCCGGACGTGGAACTCAGCCACATGTATGCCGACGCAGGCGCGATGCAGCTGACCCGCTGGCCCAAGCAGTTCGACGTCATCGTCACCGACAACCTCTTTGGCGACCTTCTGTCCGATCTGGCCGCGATGCTCACAGGATCGCTTGGCATGCTGCCATCCGCTTCGCTTGGCGCACCAACGGCCAACGGGCGTCCCAAGGCGCTCTACGAGCCCGTGCATGGCTCAGCACCCGATATCACGGGGCAGGGCAAAGCCAACCCGATCGCCTGTATCCTCAGCTTTGCGATGGCCCTGCGCTACAGCTTTGACAAGGGCGACGAGGCGACACGTCTCGAACAGGCCGTCGAAGCCGTGCTGGCAGACGGGCTGCGCACTGCCGACCTTATCGGCGAAGAAGGCCGCGCACCTGTCTCCACCAGCGAGATGGGTGCCGCGATCATCGCCAAACTCGACGCATCGCTATAATATCAGGCAACGCGGGCCTTGTGCCCGCGTCATAGCTGCCATCTGCAATTGGCGACTTGACGTAACATCCCCTTAACGCGAGGTCTTGCATACCTGCCGCAGGATCGAAGCCATGGTTGAAAAGTCAAATCTCAGGGGCGTGGCCTTCGCGCTGACCGGTTTTGCCGTGTTCTCGACCCATGACGTCGTGATCAAAGTGCTGGGCGGCAGCTACGCACCGTTTCAAATCCTCTTCTTTTCGGCGTTGCTCGGTTTTCCAGTCGCGACGCTGATGCTGATATCCGACAAGACCCCCGGCACCCTGCGTCCAGTGCATCCCTGGTGGGTTCTTGCGCGCACCGCAGCCGCTCTGATCACCGGCGTTTCGGCCTTCTATGCCTTTTCCGTTCTGCCTCTGGCGCAGGTCTATGCCTTCATCTTCGCGGCCCCGCTCCTGATCACCATATTGTCGATCCCGATGCTGGGCGAGAAAGTCGGCACGCACCGCTGGGCGGCGGTCGCAATCGGTCTTCTGGGCGTGCTGATCGTCCTCAGACCCGGTGCGGAAGCCTTCACGCTGGGTCATGTCGCAGGCTTGACGGCGGCGGCTGGCAGCGCGCTTTCCTCCGTCATTGCGCGTAAAATCGGAGCCGAAGAACGCAGCGCTGTGATGATGCTTTATCCCATGTTGGCCAATGTGGCGATCATGGGCATGATCTTGCCCTTTGTTTACGTACCCATGCCGATTGAACACCTTGGCCTGCTGGCGATTGTCGCGGTTTTCGGGTTCATCGGCGCGCTGTGCACCATTCTGGCCTACCGTTCGGGCGACGCCGCGATCGTTGCGCCTATGCAGTACAGCCAGATCATCTGGGCCGCCGTTTTCGGAGCCGCATTTTTCAACGAATTCCCCGATCGATTCACCTGGATCGGAGCGGGCGTTATCGTTCTGGCAGGGGTTTACGTCGTCTTGCGCGAAAGCATGAGCGGCAAGTCGAACAACACGCCCGTCCTGCACACACGGTCGCGCGCTGAAACCGGAACGACGCCCCGGATCAGCGCAATGCTGCGCGCGCGTTCGGATCGTGTGCTACCGGGATACGAAGCTCTCGCTCTGAAACAGCAACGCAGGTAGTGCGCCGCGTGGTCACTCAACCACTGCAAACCGCTCTTGGTCACTCTCTCGCATTCGCAGCAGTCTTCAGAAGATCTTGCCGGGATTCATGATGTTATCCGGATCAATCGCAACTTTGATCGCCCGCATCACGTCGGTCGAAGCGCCAAGCTCGGCTTCAAGATAGGCGCGTTTTCCCTGACCGATGCCATGCTCGCCAGTGCAGGTGCCTTCCATCGCGATAGCCGTCTGGTTCAGCCAACTGACATAGGCGCGCCCCCGCGCCATCTCGTCCGGATCATCCTTCATTACCAACAGACTGGTGTGAAAATTCCCGTCGCCCACATGCCCGACAATCGGAGCGACCAATCCCAACTCGTCGGTTTTCGCCTGCGCCTTCGTCACGCATTCTGCAAGCCGCGAAATGGGGACGCAAACGTCCGTTGCCACGACCTCCGCACCCGGCCGATAGGCAAGGGCGGCCCAATACACATCGTGGCGTGCCTGCCAAAGCTTCGTGCGTTCTTCGGGCGATGTGGTCCAGGCAAAACCCGTTCCGCCCACATCCCGCGCGATCTCGCCGAAAGTTTTTGCCTGCTCCGCAACGCCAGCGTCCGAGCCGTGAAACTCCAGCAAGAGCAACGGCGTCTCGGGCAGGTTCAGTTTTGAATAAGCATTGCACGCCTTGACCTGAAGCGCGTCCAGCAGCTCGATCCGTGCCACTGGCACTCCCATCTGAATCGTTGCGATCACCGCATTGCAAGCTGCCTCGACGCTTGGGAAAGAACAGGTCGCCGACGACATCGCTTCGGGGATGCCATGCAGGCGGATCGTCATTTCTGTGATGATCCCAAGCGTACCTTCCGACCCGATCAGCAATCGGGTCAGATCATAACCCGCCGACGACTTTCGCGCCCGCTGCCCTGTGCGGATCACCTGACCACTCGGCAGCACGGCTTCCAGTGACAGAATACAGTCCTTCATCGTGCCATAACGCACCGCATTCGTACCGCTGGCCCGCGTCGCGGCCATTCCTCCAAGTGACGCATTCGCGCCTGGATCAATCGGAAAAAACAGCCCCTGATCCCGCAGGTATTCATTCAGTTGCTTTCGCGTGACGCCGGGTTGCACGACGCAATCGAGATCCTCGGTATGGACCGCAACGATCTTGTCCATCTGACTTACATCGATGCAAATGCCGCCAGCAGCGGCATTGACGTGACCTTCCAGCGAAGTGCCGGTCCCGAAGGCAATGATCGGGACTTTATGTGTCGCGCATACGTTCACGATCGCCGCGACCTCGTCGCGGGAGCGCGCGAACACCACAGCATCGGGGGGCTGGTTTTCGATCCATGTGGTCGTATGACCATGTTGTTCGCGCACGGACAGTCCCGTTTGCAGTCGCTCGCCAAACTGCTGTTTCAAAATGCCGATGGCCGTTTCAATGCCGAAGTCGTTGCGCGTCAATGCCGCTGTCATGGTTTCCTCCCCCTGAGGCCCGAGCGGCTTATGATAGCACGCGCCAGCCGATGTCACGGCGACAAAATCCATCCGGCCAGTCTATAGAATCCACGTTCCGGTAAGCCGCCTCGCGCGCAGCCTCCAACGTCGCAGCCCGCGCTGTGACATTCAACACCCGACCGCCACTTGCGACCACCCGGTCGCCATCCCGCTTGGTTCCTGCGTGAAAGACCATGTGAAAACTATCTTCCCCAATCCGGTCCAGCCCACTGATCTTGCTGCCTTTTTCATAGGCGCCGGGATACCCATTCGCGGCCATCACCACGGTCATCGCGTGATCGTCCGCCCAGGTGACACGCGCCTGCGCCAACCGCCCTTCGGCGCAGGCATGAATCAGATCAAACGCCTGAGCGCCCAGTCGCATCATCAAGATCTGACACTCCGGATCGCCAAACCGCACATTGTATTCTACCAGCCGGGGCGCGCCGTCCTTAATCATCAACCCGACATAAAGAACCCCCTGATAGGGTGTCCCGCGCCGCACCATTTCCGCCAATGTCGGCCGCACGATCTCGTCCATCGTTCGCTGCGCCACCTCATCGGACAGCACCGGCGCCGGCGAATATGCCCCCATGCCACCGGTGTTCGGCCCCGTATCGCCCTCGCCAACACGCTTGTGATCCTGTGCCGTTCCAATCGGCAAAGCGTCCAGTCCATCACACAGCACAAAGAACGACGCTTCCTCGCCGTCCATGAACTCTTCGATCACGACCTCCGCGCCCGCCGCGCCAAAAGCCCCGCCGAACATGTCGTCAATCGCGTCCAGTGCCTCCGCCTCGGTCATCGCGACCACGACGCCTTTTCCCGCCGCCAGGCCATCTGCCTTCACGACAATCGGAGCACCCTGTGCACGGACATAGGTCTTCGCACCCTCCGCATCGTCGAACCGCGCCCAAGCCGCCGTTGGAGCGCCCGCCGCATCGCAAACCTCCTTGGTAAATCCTTTCGAAGCCTCAAGTTCCGCCGCCGCCTGACTTGGCCCGAACACCAAAAAACCGGCAGCGCGCAGATCATCCGAAACCCCGGCCGCTAAAGGCGCCTCCGGCCCGATGATCACGAAATCGATGCTGTGTTCTTCCGCAAAGGCCACAACTTCGGCGCCGTCATTGATGTCCAAATCCGCGCAGGTCGCAATCTCGGCGATCCCTGCGTTGCCTGGCGCCACGATCAACACATCGCACTTCGGGTTTTGAAGCGCCGCCCACGCCAGAGCATGTTCACGTCCGCCGCCGCCAAGAATGAGAATATTCATCGCTATGTTCCGCTTCACCTCGCCTCTCAGGCGTTCTAGGGTCCTGGAAGTGCAAGCACAAGCCAGAGGCCCCATGGACCTTTTCGAAGACACCCCCGGCGACAACGCCCCCGAATTTTCGGTCTCGGAAATCGCCGGTACGGTGCGCCGTCTGATCGAAGGCGAATTGTCATATGTCCGCGTGCGCGGCGAAGTGGGCCGGGTCACCTTGGCGCGCTCAGGCCACCTTTATTTCGATCTCAAGGACGACAAGTCCGTCCTGTCCTGCATGACATGGAAAGGGCAGGTCTCGGGGCTGGGCACCATGCCCGAGGAAGGCATGGAAGTCATCGCGGAGGGCAAAATGACCGCTTCCGGCTTTTCCTCAAAGTTCGCGCTGAACGCCGTGCGCGTCGCCGTCGCGGGCGAGGGCGCCTTGATGGCGATGCTGGAAAAGCGCAAGAAAAAGCTGGCCGCGGAAGGTCTGTTCGAAGAGGCACGCAAGAAGCCGCTTCCCTATCTACCTGAAATCATTGGCGTTGTGACCTCACCCCAAGGGGCCGTCATTCGTGACATCCTCCATCGCCTGCGCGACCGCTTCCCCCGCAAAGTACTGATCTGGCCCGTCGCCGTTCAAGGCGAAGCCTGCGCCCCACAGGTCGCGAATGCGATCCGGGGTTTTAACGCACTTACCCCCGGCGGCGCGCTCCCACGCCCCGATTTGCTGATCGTCGCACGGGGCGGTGGCTCCATTGAAGACCTTTGGGGGTTCAACGAGGAAATCGTCGCCCGCGCCGCTGCCGAAAGCGATATCCCCCTGATCTCGGCTGTCGGCCACGAAACCGATATCACCCTCATAGATTTCACCTCCGACAAACGCGCTCCGACTCCGACGGCCGCCGCTGAACTGGCAGTCCCTGTCAGGCTCGATCTCATGGCATGGACGGACGCCCAAGAAGCGCGCATCTCCCGCGCCATCGGCAATTCTGTCAGCCGCCGCAAAGAAAAACTCCGAGACCTGATCCGTGTCCTGCCCCGCGCCGACGCCCTGCTGAACGAACCCCGGCAACGGCTAGATCGCGCAGACGACGCCTTGCCCCGCGTGCTTCGCCAAACCGTTGAACGCCGCGCAGCCAAACTTTCGGAGTTTGCCCGCGCCCTGCGTCCCGCCACCTTGCGGACGCGCATCAAGACCGAAGAAACGCGCCTGAATGAATGGTCCCGCCGCCTTGGTCCCGCCTTGACCCGAGGCGTTGACCGCCGCCGCGACCGCCTGAATGCACTACATCTTCGATCTGCGCCGATTACCCAAAAGCTTGAAAGGCAATACAAGGATTTCAACGCTCTGGCGCCGAAACTTGATGCTGCTTTCACGATACGCCTCGCGCGCGCCGCTGAAAAAATCGACGCCCTCGACCGCCTCCGACGCTCTATCGGCTACGAAGAAACGCTGAAACGTGGCTACTCGGTTGTGCGGGCAGGCGAAACAATCGTCACCGGAGCCGAAGCCGCCAAATCCGCCGCGTCGCTCGAAATTCAATTCAAAGACGGCCGCGTCAGCGTCACCCCGGACGGCGCAGCACCGAAGCCAAAATCACGAAAGAAAAAGCCCGATCAAGGTAGCCTGTTCTAAACCCCGATCTTCGGTCCCAGACACATCAACGGCTCATCTCGTCGATCCAGTTCATAAAGTTCGGTCGCTTCCGGGTTGTTCTCAAACCGCGCCAAAAGCCGACCGTCTCGCATGTAGAACTGCCAGCACTGAGGCGATGGAAGTTCATCATAAACAAAACAAACCTGCTCGCCCGACGGATACCATTCGCCTTCCTCGCATTCGCCGTCCAGATACGACCACCGCACCCGCCGCCCGTTGAAATACTCCTCAGCTCCGTATTCCATCCCGCGCGTCGAATACGACAGCGTCTTGCCCGTCACGATGGATTCGAATTCCAACGGTGAGACCGGGCGATCAGCGGCAAACCCCATGCCCGGCAGGGCGCACAACAGGAAAATCAATACTCTCATGCCCCCATGTTTCGCATCCGCGTCACGCGTTGCCAATCCAAGATGCGAAAACAGCGCCAAGACGTCGCTTTTCGTCGCTCAAGCCCCCGCCGACAGTCTAGGGTGACTGCGAAACGGGAAGAACCGAGGAACCGGCATGTCGTTGGACGAAAGCAAAAAAGGCGTTTGGAAATCAGGCCGCGGCAAAGGTCGTCACACGCCCAAAGGACGCCAGCTTGACGATGGCGCGCACGCCGATGTCCTGGCTCTGCTTGGCGACGCCCCCCGCAATCGCGATCTGCTAATAGAATTCCTGCACCTCATCCAGGACTCCTACGGCCACCTCTCCGCCGCCCACATGCGCGCGCTGGCCGAAGAACTGCGCTTATCCCAAGCCGAGGTTTACGAGGTCGCAACCTTCTATGCGCACTTCGACGTTGTGAAAGAAGGCGAAACACCTCCTCCTGCGCTCACAGTCCGCGTCTGCGACTCGCTTTCCTGCGAACTGGCTGGCGCGCAGGCGCTGAGATCCGCGCTCGAAACCGGCGCTGACCCAACCAAGATCCGCATCCTGCGCGCGCCCTGCATGGGCCGCTGCGATACAGCGCCCGTCGTTGAACTCGGCCATAAGCACATCGACCACGCCACCCCCGAAAGCGTGCTCGCCGCCGCGAAAGAGGGCGACATCCACGCCGAAATTCCTGCCTATGAAACCTTCGACGCCTACCGCGCCGCCGGTGGCTACGAAGCCCTCGCCAAACACCGCGCGGCAGGGGATTGGGACGCCGTTGAAGAAACCGTTCTTGCCTCCGGCCTCCGCGGCCTCGGCGGCGCTGGCTTCCCGTCTGGCCGCAAATGGGGCTTTGTGCGCTCCTACGACGGCCCGCGCCTCATGGCGGTTAATGGCGACGAGGGCGAACCCGGAACATTCAAGGATCGCTACTACCTTGAACGCACGCCGCACCTCTTCCTCGAAGGCATGCTCATCGCGGCCGCCGCCGTCGAGGCGACCCGCGTCTACATCTACATGCGCGACGAATACCCCGCCGTCCTTCACATCCTCGCAAAAGAAATCGCAGCGCTTGAGGCCTCAGGCATCGCAGCCCCAGGCTATATCGAGGTCCGCCGCGGCGCGGGTGCCTACATCTGCGGTGAAGAAAGCGCGATGATCGAAAGCATCGAAGGCAAACGCGGCCTGCCGCGCCACCGCCCGCCTTTCGTCGCACAGGTCGGCCTTTTCGGTCGCCCGACACTGGTCCACAATGTCGAAACCCTCCACTGGGTCGCCCGCATCTGCCGCGAAGGCCCGGAAGTTCTCTCCAGCGTCGAGAAAAACGGCCGCAAGGGCCTGCGCTCCTATTCCGTCTCCGGGCGCGTCCAAAACCCCGGCGTCCACCTTCTCCCCGCTGGCTCGACGATCACCGACATCATCGAAGCCGCTGGCGGGATGACCCCCGGCCACACCTTCAAAGCCTACCAACCCGGCGGCCCGTCCTCCGGCCTCTTGCCTGCGTCCATCAACGACGTGCCGCTTGACTTCGACACGCTCCAACCTCTTGGCAGCTTCATCGGCTCAGCCGCCGTCATTGTTCTGTCCGATAAAGACAGCGCCAAAGCCGCCGCGCTCAACATGCTGCGCTTTTTCGAAGACGAAAGCTGCGGCCAATGCACCCCGTGTCGCGTGGGATGCGAAAAGGCCGTGAAGCTGATGCAGGCCGACACATGGGACCAGCCACTGCTCGAGGACCTCTGTCAGGCCATGGCCGATGCATCCATCTGCGGCCTGGGGCAGGCAGCCCCGAATCCGATCCGTCTGACAATCAAACACTTCCCGGACGAAATCTGAGGTCGCAAAGGCTTTTCCTTCTCCGCGCAACCGCTTAGGTGAGAGGAAACGTGGCGCGGAGGCTTCATGGCGTTTTTTAAGAAATTAAAGGATCGGCTGTTCAAGTCGTCTTCGAAGATCGACGGGGGACTCAATGCCATCGTCGAAGACGGTGGCGTTGAAGAAGAGGCCACTATCGAGACACCCGTGCCGATCGCCGATCCCGCACCGTCACTTGACTCAAAGCCAGTTGAGGCGACCCTTCCAGAGCCAGAGCCAGAGCCAGAGCCAGAGCCAGAGCCAGAGCCAGAGCCAGAGCCAGAGCCAGAGCCAGAGCCAGAGCCAGAGCGAATTCGTGAAGTGGCTCCGACGTCGCAACCAGCCCCGGAGCCCGCCAAGCCCGGGTTGCTAAACCGCCTATTCTCGCGCCCCGAGCAAAAAACCGTCATTCGTCGCACGCTGGACGACGACATGCTGGAACAGATCGAGGACTTGCTTATCTCCGCCGACATGGGCGTTGAAACTTCGATGCGCGTGGCCGCCAATATGGCCGAGGGCCGCCTTGGCAGGAAATTCTCGACCGATGAGCTAAAAGACGTCATGGCGACTGAAATCGCGCGCATCATGGAGCCGGTCGCCAAGCCAATGCCGATCTACCAGAAACGCCCGCAAGTCGTGCTTGTGGTCGGCGTCAACGGCTCCGGCAAGACCACGACGATCGGCAAACTGGCCTCGCAATTCCGCGCCGCGGGCAAAACTGTCGTGATCGCGGCGGGCGATACCTTCCGCGCCGCTGCAGTCGAACAGTTGCAGGTCTGGGGCGACCGGGCTGGCGTGCCCGTCATGACCGCCCCCGAAGGCTCCGATCCGGCAAGCCTCGCCTTCGAGGCGATGACCAAAGCCGAAGCCGACGGAGCGGACCTTCTTATGATCGACACGGCGGGTCGCTTGCAGAACCGCCAGGATCTCATGGAAGAACTGGCAAAAATTGTCCGCGTGATCCGAAAAAAAGACCCCGATGCACCACACAACACATTGCTGGTGCTGGACGCAACAACGGGTCAGAACGCCCTGAACCAAGTCGAGATTTTCCAGAAAATCGCGGATGTGTCGGGCCTTGTCATGACCAAGCTCGACGGCACCGCAAAAGGCGGCGTGTTGGTGGCACTCGCCGACCGCTTCGGCCTGCCCATTCACGCCATCGGCGTGGGCGAGCAAATCGACGACCTCGCCCCGTTTGACCCCCGCGAATTCGCCGCCGCCCTGACGGGTCTTGACGAATGAACACCGCCCCAAGAAACAGCCTGAAACATGCTCAGCTTTTCCACTGATGCCGCTACGGTGCGCGAATATTGTGCCCTGCGCGATGCGTCAGGATTGGGTGCCTTTCCCGATGAAAACGCGCGTATTGGATTGGCCAACACACTGACGGCAGTCTGGCTGCGTCATGAAGGTCGCTTGATAGGTATGGCTCGCATCATCGGTGATGGTGGCTGTTTTGCGCAGGTAACGGACGTTGCCATTCACCCTGACTTCCAACGTCAGGGCCTCGGTGCGCGCGTGATGGAGCAGCTTCTGCTTCAAGCCCGCGAAACTCTGCCGAAGGACCTCTACATCAGCCTGATCGCGGGCCCCGGTGCGGAAAACCTCTATGCCAAATTCGGCTTTAAATCGCTGCATGGCATGGCGCGAACCCTGCCTTGAGCGCGTGGCTCATCTCTCTTGAAGGCACCGACGCCGGGAAACAGATGGCGCTTGCCCTCGCGTTGATGGCCGCCATTCTACACGCACTTTTCGGAGCCCTGCAAAAAGGTCGTTACGATCCTTACACCACGCGGGCCGCCATCGATGGCTGCTACGCCCTGATGGCGCTGCCCTTCGCGCTCTTCATGGTGCCTTGGCCGGAACCCGAGGTCTGGCCACTGTTCGCGGTCGTTTGGATCATCCATATTGGCTACAAACTGGCCCAGGCATCGGCCTATTCTGTCGGCGCCTATACGGTCGTCTACCCTGTCGTGCGGGGTATCGGGCCCGTGTTCACGGTCATCGGCGCGGGCATTCTCTTCAACGAAAGCTTCGCGCGTGTTCAATGGCTTGGTGTCGCCATGCTCGCCACCGGCATCCTCGGCCTTGCGGTCTATAACTTGCGCCACACTACGACCGACCGTGCCCGACTGCCGATGGCACTTGGCCTTGCGGTACTGACTGGTGGCTTTGTTGCGCTTTATACGACTTGGGACGCCTTCGTGATACGGGCGACAGCAGACCCATTCACGTTTGTCGCCTGGTTCTTTCTCATCGACGGCATCGCTTTCCCGCTCGCTTACCTCGCCTACCGGAAGGGCCGCCTGCCACGTCCCTTCACGCCGCTGCTCAGACTTGGCATCACGGGCGCCATCGTCGCGATATTCTCTTTCGGTGGCATCATGCTCGCGACGCGCCTCGACAAGGTTGGCGAAGCTGCCGTTCTGCGGGAAACGTCCGTCGTCTTCGCCGCACTCATTGCCTACCTTTTCTGGGGCGAGAAAGTCGGCCCGCGCCGTTTGTCCCTGATGGCCCTCATCGCATTGGGAGCCGTCGTGGTAGAGCTTGGGGGATGAATAATTCAACCGGCGTCATTGCAGGGCCGCACCGCCAAGGTTAAGTGAGCGCCATGGAAGAAAAAAAGTTGAACCCCGTCGTCAAGCAGGTCCTCGAACTTGGGCCGCCTCTGCTGTTCTTCGTCGCCTATCTTAAAATGCGCGACCAGACCTACACGCTTGGCGGCACGGACTACGATGGTTTCATCGTCGCTGCCGGTGTCTTCGTGCCAATCCTGCTGGTCAGCATCGCAATCCTTTGGAAACTCACCGGAAAACTCAGCCGGATGCAGGTGTTCACGGCTGTCATGGTGATCCTCTTCGGAGGCCTCACGGTCTGGTTCAACGACGAACGCTTCTTCAAGATGAAAACCACGCTGGTCTACGGTCTCTTTGCCGCCATCCTCGGAATCGGCCTTTTGCAGCGGCGATCATACCTCGCCTGGGTGATGTCCGAGTTCCTGCCGATGAGCGACGAAGGCTGGATGAAGCTGACAACGCGACTGGCGCTGTTTTTCGCCGGACTGGCCATCGCAAACGAGGTCATCTGGAGGACCATGTCGACCGATGCATGGGTAAAAATTGAAACGTTCGGATTCCCGATCCTGATGTTCATCTTCCTTTGGACGCAGATCATGAGCCTTCAAAGCCACATCATCGAAGACGACAGCGACAAGACCACCTAGCCAAAGACGTCATCGGTATCGTCGCGCCCTTCCAATGCAACCAGCACATCACGTTCCAACCGGTCAAGAAACCGCAACCCCACTCTTTGATCGTGCGACCATTGAACGAGGGCAGGGACGTTCGCCCCATGGAGATGTAACGCGACAGCACTTCCCGGCAGTACCGCGTAAGGCACCTTAAGCTTTGCGCCGTCGCGCGAGATATACAACAGAGTGGCCGCCACGTCCTCGCCATCGACGAAAAGCCGCACGGTCACGCAGACCTTGCGACGTGTCGGACGGTAGTCGTCGTTGGTTTGTCGGAACGCCTTCATCTGCGCTGGCATAAGGCCGACGCGTTAAGGAATTCTGAGCGTCAGCCTGTTTGGCCGAACATGATGCGATTGGCCTCGGCTTTTTCTTCGGCCGTTTGCTTGCGATCCCGCAGTTCCTGCCCGACAGCGCGCCCTTTGCGAACTGCCCCACGTGCCCCGACCGTATCCAGCCAACGCGCGAAATGCGGTTTGTCTTCAATCGTTTGTTCCTGACCCTTCCAGTTCTGCGCCCATGGCCAGATCGCCATATCGGCGATCGAGTAAAAATCTCCGGCAACATATTCATTTCGGGCCAACTGCGTATCCAGCACCCGGTAAAGTCGCGAGGTTTCGTTGCGATACCGGTCCTGCGCATAAGGCAGCACCTGAGGCGTCTCCAGACCGGGCGCGTATTTGATAAAGTGATGGTTCTGCCCGGCCATCGGACCCACGCCACCCATCTGCCACATCAACCACTGATCCACTGCGATGCGCTCTCGTTCGGTGTCGCCGCAATACATGTCGGTCTTGCGCGCAAGATATTGCAGGATCGCACCGCTCTCGAAGATTGAAACCGGCGCGCTGTCGGGGCCTTCCGGGTCAATGATCGCGGGTATCCTGTTGTTCGGAGCAATTCGCAGAAATTCCGGCGCGAACTGATCACCCTTTCCGATATCCACCAAATGCACTGTGTAGGGCAGTCCCATTTCCTCAAGAGCAATGGTGATTTTCCAGCCATTCGGGGTGGGCCAGTAGTAAAGATCGATCGGTTGGGTCATATCATTTCCTTGCACGCTCCCCTGCGAATTGGGGTCCTTTCGCTTAATGACAAGGCACGCGCCCGGCAAGTTCAAATCTTGACGCCCGCCCATCGGCAGAGTAGCCAAAGTCTACCGTGGCGATTTGTTCACCGGATTGCGGGCCACGTTAAACATTCCGCTAAAGAGGTCAGGGACGTGACCCACGCCCCCGGCGCTCCGCGGTGGGGGCTTTTTATTTGGAAAGGAGGCGTCCCCATGTCAAAGGATTGGAACACCCGCACAAAGCTTGTGCATTCCGGAACTCGGCGCAGCCAGTACGGCGAAGTGTCAGAGGCAATCTATCTGACGCAAGGTTTCGTCTACGACAGCGCCGAACAGGCGGCGCAGCGGTTCGAAAAGCTGGGCGAGGATGAATTCATCTACGCCCGCTACGGCAACCCAACCGTCGCCATGTTCGAAGAACGTATTGCGGCGCTGGAAGGCTCGGAAGACGCCTTTGCCACTGCCAGCGGCATGGCGGCCGTGAATGGCGCTTTGACGTCCATGCTGAAAGCCGGCGACCATGTGGTGTCGGCGCGCGCGCTTTTCGGCTCTTGCCTCTACATCCTAGAAGACATCCTGACCCGCTACGGCGTCGAAGTGACCTTCGTGGACGGTACCGATCTGGACGCATGGCGCGCCGCGGTGCGTCCCGACACCAAGGCGGTATTCCTTGAAAGCATGTCGAACCCAACGCTTGAGGTCATCGACCTCAAATCCGTCGCGGAAATCGCCCATGCTCAGGGCGCGCTTGTCGTGGTCGACAACGTTTTTTCAACGCCCGTCTTCAGCCGTGCACTCTCGCTCGGGGCCGATGTGGTGGTCTATTCCGCGACCAAACATATCGACGGGCAGGGGCGTGTTCTGGGCGGCGTGATCCTTGGCACCAAGGACTTCATCCGCAAGACCGTCGAACCCTACCTCAAGCACACCGGCGGCGCGATGAGCCCCTTCACGGCCTGGGTCTTGTTGAAGGGCATGGAAACGCTGGACCTGCGCGTGCGCGCGCAAGCCGACGGAGCGCTGAAGGTGGCGCAGGCGCTTTCAGGCGACGCGCGGCTGTCGCGTGTGATCTACCCTGATCTGCCCGATCACCCGCAGCACGATATTGCCAAAGCGCAGCTTGAACGCGGCGGGACTGTCGTTGCGATTGAGGTAAAGGGTGGGCAGGCGGCTGCGTTCAAAATGCTGAATGCGCTTGAGATCGTGACCATCTCGAACAATCTGGGGGACGCGAAGTCGATCATCACGCACCCGGCGACGACGACCCATCAGCGGCTCAGCGAAGAGCAGCGTCTTGAACTGGGCATCACGCCGGGGCTGGTCCGGCTGAGTGTCGGGATCGAAGACGCTGATGATCTGGTTGCCGATCTGCGGCAGGCTTTGGATGCTGTTTGAAGGCAAGGCTGTGTTGCGCCGCGCTGATGCGCGTCGCGGTGGGGGCTCTGCCCCCGGCCTGTCGGCCTCCCCCGTGGTATTTTTAAAAAGGTGAATAGAATGTGTGCGACATGAAGCCGTTCTTGATATTGCAACTCCGACCAGAAGATGAGGCCGCCGATGGGGAATATCGGGCGATCCTGAAAAAGGGCGGGCTTGATAGCAGACGTGCGGTTCGGGTGCGACTTGAACGGGACGGCTTGCCCGAAGGTCTGTCGCTTGATGACTTCGCAGGCGTGGTCGTCGGCGGTGGTCCTGGTTGCGTCAGTGATGCGCCCGAGGAGAAATCCGTCGACGAAGCGCGCGCCGAAGCGGCCATGTTGACTTTGATGCCTGAAATCACCGCGCGCGACATTCCATTCATGGGCTGTTGCTATGGCATCGGCATTCTGGCCTACCATCTTGGCGGCGAGGTTTCCAAGGCACGATACGGCGAACCTGTGGGACCTGTAGCGTGCGAGGTGACCGAAGATGGCGCGCGCGACCCGCTGCTGCAGGGCCTGCCGCGCGGTTTCAACGTGCTGGTCGGCCACAAGGAAGCGGTCCAGGCTTTACCCCCGGGCACCGTGCACCTCATGTCCTCGGAGCCTTGCCCGTTTCAGATGATCCGACACGGCGAAAACGTCTATGCCACGCAGTTTCACCCCGAAGCCGACGGCGACGTCTTTGCCGAACGCATCCGCGTCTATAAGCACCGCGGCTACTTCCCGCCAGAGGCGGCTGACAGCCTGACGCAGGCTGTCTATGAGGCGGATGTTTCGACCCCGCCAGACATCTTGCGCAGGTTTTTTAGCCGCTACGGATGAACCAATTCCGCTCTCGCTGCGTAAAAGGAACGTGAACAGGCTGAAACTCGGGGCACAAGGCCCCATGTAGTCGGTTCCCCTGAAGGAGAGAGTGCCATGAACGTCCATTCCACAGATTTTGACCGCGAACCAACCCGGGATGAGGCGAAGGAAGCTTTGGCCCTCTTGCGCAAATGGGCGCGCGAGGCCGATACTGCTGAAATCGACACGCTTGATCCTGCCATTGCGCGCCTGATGCCGTCGGCTCCGGAAGATTATCCCTTTTTTACAAGAGAATACGCAGAGGACTTCAATGTCGACACGGCCTACAAAGCGAGTCTTCCCGACCTGCAAAACGGCCCGGAATCGTTGATTAAAGGCGCGCATCGCGCGATCCAACACGTCGGGATCTCGAACTTCCGCCTGCCGGTTCAATTCCGATCGACCACGGGGGCGCCGCGCACGCTGGAAACCTCGGTGACGGGCACCGTCAGCCTCGATGCCGATAAGAAAGGCATCAACATGAGCCGCATTATGCGCAGCTTTTACACCCATGCCGAAGAGGAATTCAGCTTTGAAGTGATCGAAGCCGCGCTCGATGACTACAAGACCGATCTCGAAAGCTTCGACGCCCGTATCCAGATGCGCCTGTCCTATCCGATGAAGATCGAAAGCCTGCGCTCAGGACTTTCCGGATGGCAGTATTACGACCTCGCGCTGGAAGTTGTGGACAAGGCCGGAGTGCGCACCCGCGTACTGCATCTCGACTATGTCTACTCGTCGACCTGCCCGTGCTCGCTCGAACTTTCCGAACACGCGCGTCGCACGCGTGGTCAGCTTGCGACACCACATTCACAACGATCCGTCGCGCGTCTCTCGGTGGTGATCGACCCAAGCGCAGACACGCTTTGGTTCGAAGACATCGTCGGCCTCTGCCGGATCGCCGTGCCGACCGAAACGCAAGTTATGGTGAAACGCGAAGACGAACAGGCCTTTGCAGAATTGAATGCAGCGAACCCGATCTTCGTTGAAGACGCCGCCCGACTTTTTGCCGAGCAGCTTCAGTCGGATGCGCGGATCGGTGACTTCCGCGTGGTGGCCAGCCATCAGGAAAGCCTTCACAGCCACGATGCCGTGTCAATCCTGACCGAAGGCGAGACCTTTGAGGCAACCAGTCTCGATCCACGCTTCTTCGAAACCCTGTTCCACACCGGTTGATGCTTTCGTTTGCCTCTCGTCCAGCCTAAAGTTGCGACGAGAGGGGCACGACAATGGCAAAGGCACAAAGCTGGACGTGTGATTGCGGCAAGGTCGTGATCAACTTCAACCTGTCGAGCGCCGCGCGGGTGGTCTGCTATTGCAGGGACTGCCGCGCCTTCGCCCGATACCTCGACCATGCGAACATACTTACGCCCGCCGGCGGAACAGAGGTCGTGCAAACGCTGCCAGAACGTTTCGACTTCGTCTCGGGCAAAGAGCACCTGGCTTGCCTCAATATCACTGGACGCGACCGGCTGCGGTGGTTTGCCAGATGCTGCAACACACCGATTGCCACCACGCTGTCTTCGCGTTTCATTCCTTATATCAGTGTCATAGCCGCAGGTTTTCCGGATGCGACGACCATCGGTCCAATCCTTGCCCACGCGCACCGGAAACATGCGACCCCGCGCATTAAAGGAGACATGGGCAATATGAACCGCGTGATGACGGGCATGGCGTTGCGTGCGGCGGCGTCCTTTGTCACGCTCGGTCCATGGAAATCCCCCTTCCGCGCGCCAGACGGCACGCCCGTGACAGAGGTTCAACACATGAGCGATGACGAACGTGCGCACATCTACGATCAGCCTGCCCAGAGTTGACTTGGCCCACATGACGCGACAAGGCTCGGACCCATGATCGACCTTCGCCCAGTGGGCTATGTAATCGGCCTTCTTGTGGCCAGTCTGGGCGCCACGATGGCCGTGCCGCTGGCGGTCGATATATGGGCCGGCAATGGGCATGCAGCCGTGTTCGTGGAAAGCGCGATCCTGACGATCCTGACGGGGGGCCTGATGGCTCTGGCTTGCGCCAACGGCGTCGGCCAGCGCCTTACAATCCAGCAGACATTCATCCTGACCACTGCCGTCTGGGTGGCCCTGCCGATCTTCGCAGCCATCCCGTTTCATCAAGGGGCAACCAACGCCACAGTGACGGACGCCTTTTTCGAGGCCATGTCTGGCCTCACCACAACCGGTTCCACGGTTTTCACGGGCCTGGATCAACTGCCTGCGGGACTTCTCTTGTGGCGTTCGATGCTGCAATGGTTCGGGGGTATCGGCATCATCGTTGTCGCCATGGTCTTCCTGCCCGAACTGCGGGTGGGTGGTATGCAAATCTTCCGCTCGGAAGCCTTTGATACGGCTGGCAAAGTCCTGCCCCGCGCCGCTGAGATCGCCTCTCGTATTTCGATTGTCTACGTGACCCTAACGGCGGCCTGCGCGTTTTCCTACTTCGGCGTCGGGATGCCATTCTTCGACGCGCTCAATCACGCCCTGACAACCGTCGCGACCGGGGGTTTTTCGACCCATGACGCCTCATTCGGCGCTTTCAGCGGCGCGCCCGAATACGTCGCAACCCTGTTCATGGTCCTCGCAAGTTTGCCCTTCGTGCGCTACGTGCAACTCCTCGCCGGCGCGTCACACCCGCTTTTCGTAGATAGCCAGGTGCGGGCTTTCCTGCTGGTGCTCGTGGTTCTGGTCACGTCAATCACGGGCTATCTTCTGGTCGCTTGGGACGCGCCATTCGGCACATCGATCCGCGAGGCGATGTTCAACATCACCTCGATCATCACCGGCACAGGATACGCCAGCACCGACTACCAGCTTTGGGGGGCTTTCCCGATTGCAATGTTTTTCTTCATCGGCCTCATCGGCGGTTGCGCTGGGTCGACCTGCTGTTCAATCAAGATCTTCCGCTACCAAATCCTGATGGCCGCGATTTCGAACCAAATTCGTCGCATCCACTCGCCCCACGGGGTGTTCCAACCGAAATACGACGGGCGCACGATAACCGAGGACGTGATTTCCTCCGTCATGGCCTTCCTGACGCTTTTCATCGTCAGCCTCGGTGTGCTGTCAGTGCTCCTGTCGATGACCGGTCTCGACTTCATGACCTCGATCAGCGGAGCCGCTGCGGCTATCGCCAATATCGGTCCCGGTCTTGGCGACATTATCGGACCGGCCGGCACATTCGCACCGTTGAACGATCTTGCGAAATGGCTGCTGATCGTCGGAATGCTGGTCGGCCGCCTTGAACTGATGGTGGTCATGGTCCTTTTCACGTCGCGTTTCTGGAGAACCTGATGCGTCCCCTTGGAGTTGAAATCGCCGCCATGCTCGCGGCGCGTGGAGTCGACACGATCTTCGGCATCCCCGGTGTGCACAATATCGAGCTTTACCGCGGCATCGACGACGCTGGTATCCGCCACGTCCTCGCTCGCCACGAGCAAGGCGCAGGCTTCATGGCCGACGGATACGCTCGCGCGACAAACAAGCCGGGCGTGTGTTTCGTGATCTCCGGCCCCGGACTGACCAATATCATGACCCCGATGGGGCAGGCCTATTCCGACAGTGTGCCGATGCTGGTGATCTCGACCGTGCTTGATGAGACCGCAGCCAAACGCGGCCAACTTCATCAGATGCGCGATCAGGAAGGCGCGGCCCGCACCGTGTGCGACTGGTCCGAAACAGCGCAATCCCCCGAGGCCGCCTATACGCTCATTGACCGCGCCTTTGCCGAGTTCGAAACGATCCGCCAACGCCCAAAACACATCCAGATACCGGTCAGCGTTATGGGCGCACTCGCGCCGCCGCCACCTGCGCCCCGCAGCCACCACATCGGCGGCAAACTGGCCCCAAACCCCAGCGACCTGACACGGGTCACCGCCCACCTGAAGACCGCACGAAAGCCGCTCTTCATCTTTGGTGGCGGCGCGAAACGCATCCCGCAAAAGCAAATCACCGACGTTCTGGCCCGCACCAAGGCCGCCAGCTTTGTCACCTATGCCGGCCGCGGCATCGTCCGTGCGGACACACCGCGCTTTCTCGGCGCACACCTCGCGCACAGCGGAGCGGAATCCCTCATTGGCGAGGCGGACTTGATCGTCGCCGTGGGAACCGAACTGGCTCCAACCGACCGTTGGCGGGCAAACCGCGGTGCAAAGGCCGCCATAGTGCGCGTTGATATCGATCCCGAAATGCTTGGCCAATGCACTGGTCAGGACCTTGCGATCCGCGCGGACGCCGACCTCTTCTTACGTGGTCTGAATGCCGAACTGAGCCAAAACGAGAACGCAGGCGGATGGGATGCGAAGGCCCTTGCGGACACACGCACCCGCTGGAGCCGCGACGTCGCAACTGCGCGGCCCGGCATCGTGCCAGCAAGCGATGCCCTGCGCGCGGCCCTTCCGCAGAATCTGCGCATCTATTCGGACATGACCCAATTCGCCTATGCCGCAAAGGAAATATGGGACATGCAAGCCGCCGGTCTTTGGCACCACCCGGTCGGTTTTGGAACTTTGGGCTACGCGCTTCCTGCCGCCATCGGATGCGCTGTTACCGGCGGTGCAACCCTCGCCATCGCGGGCGACTATGGCTTTCAATACACCATGCAAGAGCTTGGAACTGCAGCAGAATTGGGCCTGAGTCTTCCCATTCTCATCTGGGACAACCAAGCCTTGGGAGAAATCCGCGACAACATGGTCGAAGCTCAGATTGCCCCGAACGCCGTCCACGCGCTCAACCCGGACTGGGAAAACCTCGCAACGGCGTACCGGTGCGCTTACGCCGCGCCGACAACCACCAAGGCGCTTTGCGAGGCCACGCTGGAGGCCCTGAACGCAGGCCGCCCAACAGTGATCGTAGCAACGCCCGAGATCAGTTCCAGCAGCTAACTAACACGGTCATATCCGCCGCCAAGAGCGTCAGATCTTCGGGTGCCATCACACCATCGAAGACGCTGGCCGGTGTCGCAACGCCATTGGCTGCCAGGAACTCGGCCAGAACACTGGAATCCAGGGCAAATGCCACGCTGCCCGGTAACTGCCGCGCGCTGTCTTCGGCCTCCAGCAACATGCCCATGACCGCGCCTGACGCTTCGAACACCGGCCCGCCCGCGTCGCTCGGCTGGCTGTCCACGTCAAGGCGCTGAACCCGAATATCGCCATCAAGCCCCTTCACGTCCGAGAAGGTGCCATAAGTCAGCGAAGGTGCCGTCAGAATGCCACCAAAGCTGAAACCTGCGACAGCGATATCAGATTGCAGCCGAGGCTCTTGCCCCACAAATTGTGCTGCGGCAAGGGGTGCAATCGTGCGTTGCGGCGTCAGATAGGCAACGCCAAGAGCGGCATCCACCGCTCCCACGGACATGTCGATATCTTCACCAACCGTCACTCGGGAACACTGGGTTACAGCCGAGGCCGTCGTAAGAACTGTGCCTGTTGCATCCACGTAAAACCCGGATCGCGCGCGCTCGGGGCGGCGGATTGCCAGTCCGGCAAGCAGATCGATATCCTGTACACCCGCGCCGGCGTCATCGGGCAGCACGCCTTCGGTCGGCAAAAAGCTCTCTTGCATCGCCTGAAGCGCCAATCGCTGGCGCTTGGCATCGCTTGCTGGCCAGATCAGCGAATACCCCTTGATCGTCCCGCCATCGAGCCGCGCATACGAATGCGAAATGATCTTGTCGTTGGCGCCAGTCAGAGTGAAGTCATTGCGCCGCAAATCCCGCGCTCCGTTCAGGGGCACGATCTCAAGTGTCTGCATCACCTCATAGAGCGACGCCAGCGTCGCAAGATCGCCCGTTTGAGAAATCAACAGAACCTGAACATCGTCCGATGTGGTCGAACGATAATGCGCGAACGGCGGCTCAAAACGGTCAAATGCGACCAGACCAAGCGGCAGATCGATCTGAATGCCCGCCGTCGGCTCGATAGTGGTAGTCATATCAAGGGCCGCAACCGCCGCCCGATACGCCGCGATCATGTCCTGACGCTGCTTGGTGGTCATTACGCCCGTGGCTTCGAAACCGTTTTGTTGCTGCCATGCGGCCATCGCACGCCGCGTGCCGGGACCGAAATCCGCGTCGATCCCCGCCGTATAGACACCTTCCCATCGCAAGGCGATCTGAACTTCCGCACGTTCTTCGCGCGTCAAAAGCCGCTCACCTCTGCGGGCGTCAGCTTCGGTCTCCTCGCCCGCGACCAGTGGCGCTGCAACGGTCTCAACAGGGGCCGCGCCGGGTTCACCCGCAAAAAACTGGCCGCGGAAATTGGCGCCATTGGCCAGAAAACTGTCGCGCGGAATACGACCCGAAGCCCGTAACTGACTGAGAACGCTGGCGGCCTCGACTTCGCTATAGGGCCCCAGCGCAATCGCGTACCACCCCGATGCCAACCGATAGCCCTGCACATCCGGCAGACTGCCGGCGTAGAACTCGGCCCGCTCCTGTGCCGCACCCGCCGTCGGGCGTGCCTCAATCTGCACCCAGGCGCTGCCCTGAGCCAGCACAACGCCAGCCCAAAGCACCATGGCCGTCGCCGCAATAAACCGCATCACAATCGTCATATTTCACCTGTTCGCATCTGGCGTGTTCGCATCGTTTCAACGTATTTACCTAGGCCACAGGGACATGCACGTCAAAAGCGACACGGGCTTCATTGACCACCTGTCGCCTGTTGCCTATTGAGAACGCGATTTTCACGCCCCGGAGACACGCCCCATGGCCGCCGCCGACACCCCGACGTCCTTTCAGGAGATTATCCTGCGCCTTCAGTCTTACTGGGCGGCAAACGGCTGCGCGATCCTGCAACCCTACGACATGGAAGTCGGGGCAGGGACGTTCCATCCGGCCACCACCCTGCGCGCGCTCGGCAACAAACCCTGGGCCGCAGCCTACGTACAACCCTCACGCCGCCCCACCGATGGGCGCTACGGCGAAAACCCGAACCGCCTGCAGCACTACTACCAGTTTCAGGTCATCATCAAACCATCACCGCCCGACCTTCAGGACCTCTATCTTGGCAGCCTTGAGGCCATCGGCATCGACATGGCCGCCCACGACATCCGCTTCGTCGAAGACGACTGGGAAAGCCCGACGCTTGGCGCATGGGGCCTTGGCTGGGAAGTCTGGTGCGACGGCATGGAAGTTTCGCAATTCACCTACTTCCAACAGGTCGGAGGCCACGACTGCCACCCGGTCTCGGGCGAACTGACCTATGGCCTCGAACGCCTCGCAATGTATGTGCTTGGCGTCGATCACGTTATGGAGATGCCCTTCAACGCGCCAGACGCGACGTTCCCGCTGAAATACGGCGACGTGTTCAAACAGACCGAACAGGAATACTCGCGCTGGAACTTCGACGTGGCCGACACCGACACGCTGCTGCAACACTTCAAAGACGCCGAAGCTGAATGCAACCGCATCCTTGAACAGGACGCCACAGACCCGAAATCCGGCCATAAAATTATCATGGCCCACCCGGCCTATGACCAATGCATCAAGGCCAGCCATCTCTTCAACCTCCTCGACGCACGCGGCGTGATCTCGGTCACCGAACGCCAGGCCTATATCGGTCGCGTCCGCACACTCGCTAAAGCCTGCGCCGACGCCTTCGTGCAAACCGACGCCGCAGGGGCCGCCTGATGCGCATCAACAGGCAGCAAAAGGCATGAACGGCAAAGTGATCGGCATTATCCTCATCGCAACCGGCGTCTTCGGCGGAGCCGGCGTATATTACCTGCAGGAATACGGGTTTTATGAAACCATCGAAGCCACGTCCGACGACATGGTCCAGATAACCAGCGTCACCACAGACGCGCCCGAATCAATCCTCTTCTCCGACTTTCAGGCCATCGACGCCGACAGCTCGCCCATCCGCTATCGCGCCTGTTTCACGACACCGCAATCGCTTGCGATGATGACCGAAACCTACGAACTCTACGACACACCAACGCCCCTGAACGCACCGGGCTGGTTCGACTGCTTTGACGCCGACGCCATCGCCGAAGCCCTCGATACAGGCACCGCATTCGCCTTCATGGGCACTGAAAACGTGACATACGGAATCGACCGCATCGTCGCGATCCATGAAGACGGCCGTGGCTTTGTCTGGCACCAGATCAACGAATGCGGCGAGGAAGTCTTCGACGGCAACGCGCCCCCCGAAGGCTGTCCCACGCCCCCCGAGAGGACCGAGTAAATGCCTGATCTCCTGATCGAGCTCTTTTCCGAAGAAATCCCTGCCAAGATGCAGTCGCGCGCCGCCGACGATCTGAAACGGCTGATGACGGACGCCCTTGTCGAAGCGGGCCTGACCTATGAAAGCGCCGGCGCCTTCGCCACGCCGCGCCGCCTCGTGCTCAGCGTCGAAGGACTTCTGGCCGAAAGCCCTACCGTTCATGAAGAACGCAAAGGCCCGCGCACCGATGCGCCTGAAAAAGCGCTTGAAGGCTTCCTGCGCTCAACTGGTCTGACCAAAGAGCAACTTGAAGCACGAGACGACAAAAAGGGTCAGGTCTGGTTTGCCAAGATCGAAAAGCCGGGTCGCACCGCATCCGAGATCATCGCCGAAACGCTGGAAAAAACCGTTCGTAACTTCCCCTGGCCCAAGTCCATGCGCTGGGGGGCAGGGTCGATGCGCTGGGTACGCCCCTTGCATTCCATCGTCTGCATACTGAGTGAAAACGGCGAAACCGACATTGTCGATCTCAACATTGACGGCATCACATCGTCCGACATGACCTCCGGCCACCGCTTCCTCAGCCCGGTTCGGTTTTCCGTCGCGAGTTTCGAGGATTACGCCGCAAAGCTGAAACGAGCGCACGTTATCCTGTCCGCTGAACAACGTATGGAGACCATCTGGCACGACGCGACACAGGCGGCCTTTGCCAACGGTCTGGAGGTCGTTGAAGACAAGGGCTTGTTGGCCGAAGTCGCCGGCCTCGTCGAATGGCCCGTCGTCCTCATGGGGGCAATCGCCGAGGACTTCCTCGACCTGCCGCCCGAGGTTTTGCAAACCTCAATGAAAGAACATCAGAAGTTCTTTTCGGTGAGGGACAAGTCGGGCCGCATCACGCATTTCATCACCGTCTCCAACGTCGAAACCGACGACCACGGCGCGACGATTATTGCGGGCAATAAAAAAGTTCTGTCCGCCCGTCTGGCAGATGCGAAGTTCTTCTGGGAGAACGATCTGCGAAAGGTCGCGCAAATCGGCATGACTGGTCTAGGTGAGCCGTTGTCTCAGGTCACCTTCCACAACAAGCTCGGTACCGTCGCCGAAAAGGTTGACCGCATCGCTGTCCTCGCCCGCGAGATTGCCCCAATCGTCGGCGCAAAACCCGACCTCGCCGAAGAAGCCGCACGCCTAGTGAAAGCCGACCTTGCGTCCGAAATGGTCTACGAATTCCCGGAACTTCAGGGCACCATGGGCAAATACTACGCCCAAGCCGCCGGTCACAACGACGGCGTGCCAGAGGCCTGCGAAGAACACTACCAGCCGCTTGGCCCGTCTGACGATGTGCCGACGCATCCGGTGTCGGTGGCCGTGGCGCTTGCAGATAAGATCGACACGCTCACGGGCTTCTGGGCGATTGATGAGAAGCCGACGGGGAGTAAAGACCCGTTTGCGCTGAGAAGGGCGGCTTTGGGCGTTATTCGGTTAGTGTTGGAGAATAATACCAGAATTCAAGTTGGGCGTGTGTTTAGAAAGACGACTTACGATCTACTCTTAGAACGGTCTAACTTGCGGGGCACAGACCTGGAATTTCACAAGTTTGTTGGTGAACGCCTCGATTTTTCCGTCGCCGTTTCTCTTCATGACACATCCGCAGCTGCAAGAGCTGCATTTGCGAGCTCAACAGGCGATAGTTCGGATACATTTGATCTCTACTATGAGCTGCTCGCCCGCATTGACGAAACGTTTGCCAACCTCCTCGCATTCCTCCACGACCGCCTCAAAGTCTACCTGCGCGACCGCGACATCCGTCACGATGTGATCGACGCCGCCCTCGCCATGCCAGGAGCCGACGACCTCACGCTCCTCGTCAACCGCGCTACCGCGCTTCAGTCCTTCCTCGCCACCGACGACGGCACAAACCTCATCCAGGGCTTCAAACGCGCCCACAACATCCTCCGTCAGGCCGAGGAAAAAGACGGCGTCGAATACTCCTTTGGTCCCGACACCAAACTGGCCGAAACGCCCGAAGAAACGGCCCTGTTCGCCGCCCTCGACTCTGCCGAAGCCGCCATCACGCCCGCAATGGAGGCCGAAGACTTCGCCGCCGCGATGTCCGCACTTGCCGGTCTGCGCGCGCCCATCGACGCCTTCTTCGAAGCGGTTCAGGTCAACGCGGAAAGCGCGATCCTGCGCCGGAACCGTCTGAACCTGCTTCACCGTATCAGTGCCGCCTGCCTGGCCGTCGTGGACCTGACGCGCATCGAAGCCTCCTGACCCGAGCGGGGCAGAGGTTAAGCCGGGGTAAACGCAAAGAACGGGCGCACCGACGTAAAACCGACGTCATACCGACGTGGCACCGATGCGTCAGTTTCCACCATTTCGGGCCCCAAAACCCGCTTTGCGATGCGACCGCGTAGACACGCATCCCGCGACTTAGTGTCAATCTTTTCTGACAGTCCTTGATCGGACTCTGCATGTGCGTATGCTGTGTCGGAAGGAATCGCCGCGGTGCAGAAACTCGTTGAAATATCTGAATTTATTGTCGTCGACCCAACGGCAAACGTCGCCACGCACACGCATGGCGGCCGCGCCAAGTGTTTGCAACGCCTGATCCGCCTCGATTTACCGGTTCCGCAAACCGTCGCCTTGCCATTCACAACCGTGCGCCATATCGCGTCTGGCGAAGAGATCGACACGCAAGCCATTCTCGACCACTTCGGAGAAGCCCCCCTCGTGTCGGTGCGGCCTTCATCCGAAGACCCCGACTGGGGCGGCCCCGGTGCGATCCTGAACATCGGCATGAACAGTGCCCGCCATGCAGAATATGCCAACCTTCTGGGGCATGAAGCAGCCAACAAGCTCTATGCGCGTTTCATTACGACCTATTCGGTTCATGTCGCCCACCTCGATCCTGATCTCTTTGTAATTGAAGACGAAATCTCGGCAGAAACGCTGCACGCAATGCTCGATACCTACGAGGAAGAGACAGACGAAACCTTCCCTCAAGGCCCAGCGTATCAACTTACGGGCGTGCTGCGTTCCATGGCGCGCGCCTGGGAGGGCACGACCGCGCGTTTGCTGCGGCAGGCACGGGGCGCGCCGGCGGATGCGGGACTTGGACTTGTGGTGCAAGCGATGGCCCCTGGCCTTGGCCCGCCCGAATCCGGCTCGGGCGTCATACAGTTCGCCGAACCGACCACCGGAATGCCCCAAATCACCGGGCGCTACCTCAGCCAAAGCCAAGGCCGCGATGCGCTGAATGCGGAAGGCGCGCTATACCTGACGCGCGACCACCGCGGTATTTCACTTGAAGAGCTATGCCCTCAGGTTTTCGAAACACTTTTGGGGTATGGAAGGGTGTGTCGGGAACAACTGCGCGAAGAAATGCAGATTGAATTCACGCTGGACGGTGGAAATCTCAGCGTTCTGGACGCGGTTCGGATTGCCCGATCGGAACGCGCCAATATGCGGATTGCCGTTTCTCTGGCGGAAGACGGGATCATTTCGCGCGAAGACGCGATTTTGCGCGTCCAACCACGCGCCTTGTCGGAAATGCTGCACCGTCAGGTGGATGCGGCGGCACCGCGCGATGTTCTGGCGCGCGGCGTCGCGGCCAGTCCGGGGGCTGCGACCGGTCGCCTTGTGTTCAATTCCGCCGACGCCCAGGCCAGCGCGGCGCGCGGCGAGCCTTGTATTCTGGTGCGTCGCGAAACCTCCCCGGAAGACATTCGCGGCATGCATGCCGCGCAGGGTGTTTTGACCGAACGCGGCGGCATGACCAGCCACGCAGCAGTGATCGCGCGGGGTCTTGGGCTTCCCGGCGTTGTCGGTGTGTCCGATATCATATTGAATCGAAAAGATAATTTAATAACTTTGCCTGATGGACGGACGTTGAAAGCCGGAGACATCGTCACGATCGACGGAACCACGGGTCAAATCCTGGGCGGTGACGTTCCCTTGCTTGAGCCCGCGCTTGACGACGCGTTCCGTACGCTGCTTGGATGGGCCGACCAGGTACGCGACATTGCCGTGCGCGCCAACGCCGACACGCCTGCCGAAGCCAAGGTTGCACGCGCTTTTGATGCGGAAGGCATCGGGCTTTGCCGCACCGAGCACATGTTCTTTGAAGGCGACCGCATGATCGTCATGCGCGAGATGATCTTTGCCGAAAACACCGAGGGCCGCAAAGCCGCGCTTGAGCGGTTAGTACCAATGCAAGTGTCTGATCTGACAGATCTTTTCAAAATCATGTCAGGGTTGCCGGTATGCATCCGTCTCCTCGATCCGCCGCTTCATGAATTCCTGCCTTCGGGACGCGACGCCTTGCGTGATCTTGCCGATGCGCTCGATCTGTCCTTGTCAAAAGTGACGCGCCGTGTGGAAGCCTTGAGTGAATTCAACCCGATGCTTGGGTTGCGCGGTGTGCGTCTTGGTGTGACGATGCCTGAGATCTACGAGGCACAGGCCCGTGCGATTTTCCTTGCGGCTATTGCTGCCAGCAAAGACGGTGAAAGCATCATCCCTGAAATCATGATTCCGCTTGTGTCGGCCCGCCGTGAGGTCGAGCTGGTTAGCGAGCGGATCAAGGCCGTTGCAGAGGCGGTGCGGGCGGAAACAGGCGCCGAATTCAACTACCGCCTCGGCGTCATGGTCGAAACTCCGCGCGCCGCCTTGCGCGCCGAAGAGATCGCCCCTCATTGCGCGTTCCTCAGCTTCGGCACCAACGATCTGACACAGATGGCCTATGGTCTCAGCCGCGATGACGCGGGACGCTTTATGGGCGCATACGTCAATCAAGGCGTCTTCCCCGAAGACCCATTCCACAGGCTGGACGTTGAAGGCGTTGGCGAGTTACTGACGCTCGGGGCCGAGCGGGGACGCAAGGGCAAGCCCGAAATAACACTGTCGATTTGCGGTGAACACGGGGGTGACCCTGATTCGATTTCCTTTTGCCGCGACGCCGGTTTCGACTATGTAAGCTGTTCACCCTTCCGTGTGCCCGTCGCGCGACTAGCTGCCGCACATATAGCGTTAACAGACGGTCCGCGGCCCAAAAGACCATAGAAATCAATTGCCTAAAAATGTAGCAATGCGTCAAGAGCCTGCTTTTCGCGTTCATTTCCCCTTGCGGAACACTCTGTCGCACAGGCCTAGGGTGGACGTTTGGGCGTCCTTTGGGTATGCGCCCCGCTAAATGAAGGCGGCCAATACCGGTCAACCACAAGTTCTGGAGGGGGCTCCAAGATGTTAAAACCCATGAAATGGGTCGCGGCATTTATCGCTGCTTCGACCCTGTGTGTACCTGCGGTGGCCGATGTGACGATGGGCACATCGAACAATCCGACCGTATCTTTGAATCAAAGATTGGGCAGCCTGTTCGGCGCCGAAACCAATGCTCTTGCCGCCTTTGGCGCGCGCGACATGGCACGGCTGACGCGGATGCCAAGCGATCAGGGTGGCCCCGTGCTTGAAAGCGTTGATGATCTCACTTCCACGAAATTGGCGGCCATGCCCCCGGCAAGCGGCGGTGAGCAATGGTCCTGTCTGACCGAAGCGCTCTACTTCGAGGCCCGCGGAGAGTCACTCAAAGGCATTTTGGGCGTGGCCGAGGTAATCCTGAACCGTGTCGACGACAAGCGTTATCCTGGCTCCGTGTGTGACGTTGTGAACCAAGGCACCGGTGAGCGCTATCGCTGCCAGTTCACCTATACCTGTGACGGACAGCCTGAAACGATCACGGAAATGAACGCCTACAAGAAACTCGGCAAGATTGCGCGCTTCATGCTCGACGGCGCCGAGCGCGAATTGACAGACGGGGCGACGCATTATCACACCAAATCCGTGAACCCGCGTTGGGCCCGTGTATTTCCGCGCACGACGACAATCGGCTACCATCACTTCTATCGCGAACCGAGCCGCGTCGCGCAGAACTAGACCTTCTGTTTCACACTGTCACAAATCTAGGCGCCGCTTTGCTGAAAGGCACGCGCTGCCCTCTGTGCAGAGCACGCACCGACGTGTTACTCATGCGTGAGGCATAAGAAACGAGACAGTCACATGACCCGAAAGCTATTTGGCACCGATGGTGTGCGCGGCCTTGCCAACACCTATCCGATGACCGCAGAACTTGCGCTCAGGATTGGCGCAGCGGCAGGCCGGTATTTCCGTCGCGATGGTTCGCCGGCGCATCGTGTCGTCATTGGCAAGGATACGCGGCTTTCCGGATATATGTTCGAGAACGCCTTGACCGCCGGGTTCACTTCGACGGGCATGAACGTGCTGCTACTTGGACCCGTGCCAACGCCCGCAGTCGGCATGATGGTGCGTTCGATGCGCGCCGATGTGGGCGTGATGATTTCCGCTAGCCACAACCCCCACCACGACAACGGTATCAAGTTCTTCGGTCCCGATGGCTTCAAGCTGAACGACGAGGCAGAAGCCGAAATAGAGGCTGCCATCTCAAGCGAAAATGCTCCCGCCGCTGCCGAAAACATCGGACGCGCCAAGCGCATCGACGACGGTCTTTACCGCTATGTCGAACGCGTCAAATCTACATTTCCGCATGACCTTACGCTCGACGGCCTCAAGGTTGTTGTCGACTGCGCGAACGGAGCGGCCTACAAAGCCGCGCCCGCGGTCCTTTGGGAGCTTGGCGCCGAGGTTATTCCGATCGGTGTTTCCCCGAACGGCAAGAACATCAACGATGGCTGCGGTTCGACGAGTACCAGCCTCGCGGCTGAAACTGTTGTCGCGCATGGCGCGCATGTTGGCATCTGCCTTGATGGTGATGCGGACCGCGTGATGATCATCGACGAGAACGGCCACATCGCGGATGGCGATCAGATAATGGCCCTGTTCGCTGCACGTTGGTCAGCCGAAGGACGCCTTGCGAATGACACGCTGGTCGCCACGGTCATGTCGAACCTTGGGCTTGAACGTTACCTCAGCACTAAAGGTGTATCTTTGCATCGAACGTCCGTCGGTGACCGCTATGTCGTTGAAGCGATGAGGGCAGGCGGCTTTAACCTCGGCGGCGAGCAATCCGGCCACATCGTCATGACCGACTTTGCCACGACGGGTGACGGTCTTCAGGCGGGCTTGCAGTTCCTCGCTGAGTTGAAGCGTACCGGTCAACCGGCGAGCGCTCTGCGTCAGGCCTTCGAGCCAGTTCCGCAGCTTTTGAAAAACGTGCGCTTCGAAGAGGGGAATGACCCGCTGTCCGATCCTCGCGTCAAAGATGCCATCGCCAGCGCAGAAGCTACGCTATCAGGCAAGGGCCGCGTCCTGATCCGAAAATCCGGGACCGAACCCCTGATCCGTGTCATGGCCGAGTGTGAAGACCAAGGCGAATTGCTTCGTCTGGTGGACGCGATCGTCGATGAGGTTGCCAGCGTCGCCGGTTAGCGCGCAAACAGGCGTTTCAACGCGCCCCACTGGCTGAGAAAGACGCCCGCAAGGATCAAGACCATAGCCACAAACAGCGACGGCTCGACGGCTTCACCGAGCAGCAAGACGCCCAACAAGACCGACCAGAGTGGTACCTGATAGTTCGTGAGAGACATGAAAACCGGTCCCGCGCTTCGGATTACCATGACACGAAGCAGGTTCGCCGCGGCCGTCTGAACAAGACCCAGTATCAGGATCACGGCGATGACTTCCCGGCTTGGGACCGGTGGCAGGCCCTCGATAATCAAGGCCAGAACCGTTACTGGCACAGCACCTATCATCAGCGTCACTGCCGACAAGCCTATTGGGTCCACTGGGGGGAGCCGACGCATGACCACCGAAGAGACCGCATAACATGACGCCCCAAGCACGCATGCAAACCGGCCCAGCAACTCACCGTCCACGCCTGTTGATTGAAAGGCTTCAGGCCCGATCAACACGGCGACCCCAACAAAGCCGATTAGAAATCCCAGCGTCTTGCGCAGTGTCAGCCGCTCACCCGGCACAAAAAAATGTGCGAGCGGCAACACGATCAGTGCCACAGCCGCCATGGATACGCCGGCAAAGCCTGACGTCACGAATTGCTGCCCCCAAGAGATTGCCATGAAGGGCAGGGCGGAACTCAGCACACCGACCGTCAACAAAGGCGCCCAATGCGCGCTCGCCGTTGTCTCGTAAAGCCGCCCGCCGCGGAGCTGCCAGATCGCGGCGGTCAGAAGCCCTGCAAACAGTATCCGCGACGCCGCCAACCAGAACGGACCGATCCCGACCAGCGCCAGTTCGATAAACAGAAACGACGCCCCCCAGACTAGTCCAAGGGTCGCGACCATGATCCAGCTTTTCGCCGTGATGTCGGGTTGCATCGGCAGGTCCTGAAACGAAAAAGGCCCCGGACAACGCCGGGGCCTTGAAAGTGTGGTGTGGCCTTAGTTGCGGGCTTTGTCCACCATCTTGCCGTCGGAAATCCATGGCATCATGCCGCGCAGCTTCGCACCGACTTCTTCGATCTGGTGGGCGTCGTTGATGCGGCGTGTAGACTTGAACATCGGCTGACCAACCATGTTTTCCGCCATGAAATCACGCACAAAGCGACCGGTTTGAATGTCGGTCAGTACCTCTTTCATCCGCGCCTTGGTTTCGTCGTAAGGCAGGATGCGCGGACCAGAGACGTACTCGCCGTACTCGGCAGTGTTCGAGATCGAGTAGTTCATGTTCGCGATGCCGCCTTCGTAGATTAGGTCGACGATCAGCTTCACTTCGTGCAAACACTCGAAATAGGCCATTTCGGGCGCGTAGCCTGCTTCGACCAGTGTTTCGAAGCCCATGCGGATCAATTCAACCAAGCCGCCGCAAAGAACAGCCTGCTCGCCAAAGAGGTCGGTTTCGCACTCTTCCTTGAAGTTCGTCTCGATAACGCCCGAGCGCCCGCCACCAATGGCCGAGCAATAGGAGAGGCCGATCTCAAGCGCCTTGCCTGACGCGTCCTGATCAACGGCAACAAGGCAAGGCACACCGCCGCCCTTGACATACTCGCCACGAACAGTGTGACCGGGACCCTTTGGCGCCATCATGATCACGTCTACGCCGGCTTTTGGCTCGATCAAACCGAAGTGAACGTTCAGGCCGTGGGCAAAGGCAATCGCCGCGCCCTCTTTTAGATTGTCATGAACGTATTTCTTGTAGGTTTCCGCCTGAAGCTCGTCGGGCATCGTGAACATCATCAGATCGCACCATGCCGCCGCCTCGGCGATGCCCATCACCTTGAGGCCTTCGCCTTCCGCTTTTTTCGCGCTGGGGCTGCCCTCGCGAAGGGCAACGACCAGGTTTTTCGCGCCGCTGTCACGCAGGTTCAGCGCATGGGCGTGGCCTTGGGAACCATAGCCAAGGATGGCTACTTTCTTGTCTTTGATGAGATTGATATCGCAATCGCGGTCATAATATACGCGCATGGTCCGTTCCTCGTCTAACTGGAGTGTGAATTGATCTGCTGGGAAATATAGACGTTTGCATCCAATATACATTTCAATATTGCATCTAATCCCTAATACTGGATAAAAACTATTCGTTGAATTAAGATAATTGGATTAATTCATGCTAGATGATCTAGATCGTCGTGTCCTGCGCCAGCTTCTGGCCGATCCGGGCGCGGCGACAGCAAAACTGGCGGAACGCGCGGGCATGACGCAGGCGTCATATTGGAGACGCCTCGAAAAGTTGACAGACACAGGCGTCATCAAAGGGCGTCACGCGCGCGTGGATTGGCCGGCGCTCGGGTATGAAGTCGAAGTCAGCTTGCGGATCACCTTGGAAAAAAGCGACCCACGCGCGTTTGATCAGTTTATTGAAGCCGCCAGAAAAGTCCCTGAAGTTACTGAAATCCAAACCTTTCTCGGTCGCGTCGACGTGCGCATCGTCGTGATTGCGCGTGATATGGCGCATTACCAATCGATTTATCGCGAGCGTATTCTCACCTTGCCCCACATCGCCGATCTTGAGGCGCTGATGACAGTCGCCACGGTCAAGACAGACCCGAGCCTGCCGCTATGATCGACACCGACGCCACTGACCGTGCAATCCTTGCCGCCTTGCAGGCCGACGCGACCCTGTCTGCGGGGCAAATTGGTCGAAAGGTGGGGCTGAGCCAGCCGGCGTGCTGGCGGCGGATCAAGCGTTTGACGGATGCAGGCGTTCTGGGCGGATATCGAATTGCGCTGGACCTCGAGCGCGTCGGCTTTGGTGTGACCGTCTTCTTGGGGATCAAATTGGCTGCCAAAGGGCGGACCAGCATTTCTGATTTCGAACGCGCAATTTCTGCAATACCCGAGGTGCAATCGGTTCACCACGTTCTTGGGCTTTATGACTACCGACTGCGGGTCGTTGCTCGGGATCTTGGTGACTTCGAACGTGTTTTGCGCCGTCGCATCATGACCATTCAAGGCGTTGGAGACATCGAGTCTAACGTTCTTTTGAGTGAAGAGCGGCTTCCGGGACCGCTTGGTCACGACCTCGCTTAACGGCCCATACCCGCGGTCATGATTTTGCGCCTCAGTGGTGCCACATCATGCACCAGCTTTAGACCTGCGCTGCGAAGGTCCTGAAGCGGCGGTAAATCAGATCGGCAAATTCGATTATAAAGATCAATGAATTGCGCGCGAAGGCGAATGTCGCGTCCCCTTGCTTTTTCGTAAGCGGCAAGGAAATCTCTGGTGCCTAACGCGGCCTTATCCGAGGCAGCGAGCGCGGCAAGGATCGAGACATCGCGCAATGACGTGTTGAGGCCCTGCGCGCCAATCGGTGGAAGAACGTGGGCCGCTTCGGCCATGAGTGCGACACGTTCTGAAGTTAAAACCTCAGCTTCCTGTGTCACGATGGGCCAGACGTTTCTGGGCGAAAGAAGCGTCATGTTTCCAAGCACTTGGCAGGACCGTGTCGTTGCGGCTGCCGAAAAGGCGTCGTCACTCAATGCGCTAAGGCGGACGGCCTCCGCTCCGTCGTTCATCCAGACGATCGCTGAGCAATGCTGACCCTTGTGATCGGGCAAAGGAACTGTCGTGAAGGCCCCGCCGGACAAATAGAGCTCGGTGGAAACGTTGTCGTGTGCCAGGTCATGAGCAACGATGAAAGCAAGTGCTTTTTGACCGTAACGCGTTGTTTTGCATCCAATACCGGCCGCAGCCCGAAGCGGCGATGCACGTCCGTCGGCTGCAATTGCAAGACGCGCGCGCACCTGGTCACCAGATGTCAGCGTGACGATGGCTTCTCGCTCGCGTGTGACCAGCCGGGCAAAACCGACGCCAAGGCGAAGGTCCACTGTCGCCGAACTCGACAGCGTTTCGGTCAAGACCTTTCGTGTCAGCCAGTTCGGCAGGTTCCATCCAAAGCTTGGGGCGCCAAGGTCGGTCGACTGAAAGGCGCGGTCCGTTCTGGGCTCGGGAGGCTTGCCATGGCAATCGATCACGCGGAGGGTGTTCAGAGGTTCAGCATAGTCGGCAACCGCGGCCCAAAGACCAATGCCTTCAAGCAGTTGGCGGGCGGGCGCCAAGAATGCAGTCGAACGCAAGTCAGAGCCATCGGCGCCAATGGTTTCGGGCGGTATGCTTGGATCCGCGATAATGACCGACAAACCCTGATGGGCGAAAGCGGCTGCTGCCGTGAGGCCGGCGATGCCGCCACCTGAGATGAATATGTCGACGTCGGATCTGTTCATACGTCTAACCTAGGAGGCTGGCGCGCGCACGAAAAGGGCTAACGCAGGACCTGCGACAGGAAGCCCGCCAAATCGCGCGTGTGGTGGTGGATGTGGGGAGCAGGAATGGCGATGGGTGCGACGTGAACGGTGCGCATTCCCATTTCGTGCGGCGCGGCGAGATTGCGTGGCTCGTCTTCGAACATGGCCGCTGCTTCCGGGCGAACTCCGTCTTTTTTGAACACGGATTCAAAGGCTTGGCGCTCGGGTTTGGGGCGAAACTCGGCGTGTTCGACACCGTAGACCGCATCAAAAAGGCCTTCGAGGCCCCGCGCTGCGAGGACGCGGCGTGCATAAGGTTCCGAGCCGTTTGTATAGACGATCCGTCTTCCTGGCAGAGCGCGGATCATGCTAGCCAGATGCGCATCCACCTCCAGATGATCGATCGATATTTCATGCACCTCAATGAGGTAAGGCTCTGGATCTGCACCATGCTCCGCCATTAGCCCGGCAAGAGTCGTGCCGTACTTCTGCCAGTAGTGCTTGCGCAGATGATCGGCCTCTGCTCGGGTTACTTTCAGCGTTTCGGCGACCCAAGTCGTCATCTTGACCTCAATCTGATCGAACAGCCGCGCCTCGGGCGGATAGAGGGTGTTGTCGAGGTCGAAGACCCATGTCGTGACATGTGAAAAATCGGATGCAAGCATGGATGCGGCATATCCAAGCAAGGACGACTTGGCAATGAAGAGCGCTTGATTTGCAGGGGTACGGGGTCATAGGGTCAGAAAAGTATGTGAAAGAAGAGGAACGGCGGATATGGCCGATGCACGCGCGGGGCAAAAGGACGCCTATCAGTTGATCCTTCAGGCCATTGATCTGGGGACATATCGCCCGGGAGACCGGCTGGTTGAAAGCGAACTGGCAGAGCGGTTCGGCGTGTCTCGCACGCCTATTCGCGAAGCCTTGCAACGGCTTGAAACGCAATCGCTTTTGGCGCGCGACGGGCGGTCCTTGATTGTGGCATCGCTGGATCACAACCAGATGGCCGAGCTTTATGTCGTGCGATCTGAACTTGAAGGTCTGGCAGCGCGGCTTGCGGCGCGTCATGCGACCGAGGAAGAGGTGCGGTTGCTGCGCGAGTTTGTCGAGAAAGATAAGGGTCGCATTGGTGATCCGTCGGCATTAAGCCGGACCAATCGCCGTTTCCACCGGCAAGTCCATCTTGCATCGCACAATAGGTATCTGGTGCAGCAACTGGATCTTGTTTACCGCTCAATGGCGCTCATGACGACGACGTCGCTGGCTGCCGAAGGACGCAGCGAGCGCGCTTTGGAGGAACATGCCGCCGTTGTGGACGCCATATCCCGAGGCGATGCGGAAGCCGCTCAAATGGAATTAAAGGGACATATTTCAAGGGCTTACGAAGCGCGGCTTAGACGTGATGCTGAAGCTGCCGCCGACGCCAGCGGCGCTTAGGACGACTAGTTGGGCCGCCATGCGCGGTCTTATCCCAGTAGAACGGTCGCGTGGTGAGTTCCGCGATCGCCTTCCAGCAGGCGAAGGCCGAAAGCGGGAAGTAGAGGTGCATAAGGGGCACCCACCATATCAGATCGCGGTGGCGCGGGGTGGCGACGGAGAGCGCCAGCGCGATGATGGTTGCGATTTCGCACAGCAGGAACGCCACAGCGAAGGCGACGACGACTCCCCACGGAGCGATCTGGCCCAGTGGGTGGGGCAAGCCGACCAGAACAAGCCAGAATGACCAGAGGTATGGCGCGAGGACGAACTGTGAGAGCGTACCGAGAAAAAGGATCTGGAAGCCCAGGAATTTACGGAGCCCCAGCTCGTTGAGGAGCCGTTTCGGTGCGCGCATGTGGACTGCCCATGAGACGGCATAGCCTTTGATCCAGCGCGACCTCTGGCGGATCCAAGCGGGGACAGTGGCGATCGCTTCTTCGAAGGTGACCGAGGATATGAATTCGGTGCGATAGCCGCGACGTGCCAGTCTGAGACCGAGATCGGCGTCTTCGGTGACATTATGGGCGTCCCAGCGGCCGATTTTTTCCAGGATTCGGCGGCGGAAGAACACCGTGGTTCCTCCGAGCGGGATGGCGAACCCCAACCGGACCAAGCCGGGCAGCACAAGTCGGAACCAGGTGGCGTAGTCGATTGCAAAGCATCGTGTCAGCCAAGTGTTGTGCGCGTTGTAGAAGTCGAGGACCCCTTGCAAGCAGGCGACATTCGGTGGGGCTTTGGCAAAGGTATCGGCAACGGTGCGCAGTTGGTCGGGCGCGGGGGCGTCCTCGGCATCGTAGATGCCGATGATCTCTCCGTTTGCAAAGTCCAGCGCATAGTTCAGTGCGCGGGGCTTTGTTTGCGGCGAACCGGGGGGCACGGTGATAATGCGCATCCAGTCCGGCAGCTCGGATTGGGCCAGCGCGTTGGCGGTTACGCTGTCGGAATGTTCAAGAATAAGAAGGACTTCCAGCTTGTCCTGGGGATATTCGAGGCGGCTTAGCCGCGCGACGAGGCGGGGCGCGATGTCATGTTCGTTGAACAGGGGCACAAGCACGGAAATGCTCGGGTAGGTGTGCCTGGCAAGCGCGACTGGGCGGGCGGAGTGCCAAGTTTCGCCGAGAGTGCGCGAGGCGCGCAATTGGGCAATTGCACCGGCGGTGCGCAGGCCGGTGACGGCGACCAGAGTGAGCGTTGCCCAGATCGTGACGGTCCAAATGAGAAATGAGGTATTTAAGTACCCCATCACCAGAAGCAAAATTGCCAGACCACCAAGACGGCCGGCCGAGCGCGGGCCGGACCATGCGCGGCAGCTTTCCCGCAAAGATGTGTGTCGCAACGCCTTGTGGGCCAATGTGGGGCCGGCAGCGGCAGTTATTGCGGCGCGAATGACGTCGCGCGAGGCGGGAAGATGTGCAACGGGGCCAAGCCGCGATTCTAGCGTTGCGCGCGTGGTCTGAAAGCGTTCGTAGTCCACTGCGGCGACAAGTGTGACCACGCCCATGCGACGGAGGGGTAGGATTTCATTGCGAATTGCGAACTCGGGCGTGATATCGTCCAGAAACCGCGCGTCCGCCTGGATGCTTTCAAGACGGAGAGGGCCGTCTTTCGAGGGTTTCGAATCCAGCTTCGGTTCCTCAACCGCTTGTTTTCGCAGCGACCGGAACGTCACGGGCATGAATGCACGGATAAAAGGGCAGCACTAACCAACATGAACGCCACATTAGTGTCATATCGGTTAAATCGCGGTTAATCCTCAGGCGTTTTCGCGCGCGCGGGCGTCCATCGCGGCGGCGAAACGCTCGAACAGGTAGTAGCTGTCCATTGGGCCGGGGCTGGCCTCGGGGTGGTATTGCACCGAATAGACCGGGCGATCGGCCATGCGGATCCCGCAGTTCGAGCCATCAAACAACGAGACATGGGTTTCCACGACGCCCTCGGGGAGGGTCTGGCTGTCGACAGTAAAGCCATGATTCATTGAGGTAATTTCGACTTTCCCGGTGTCGAGGTCCTTGACCGGATGGTTCGCGCCGTGGTGACCGTGGTTCATCTTGATCGTCGTGGCGCCAAGCGCGAGCGCAAGCATCTGATGCCCGAGGCAGATTCCGAAGACCGGAAGATCGGTCTGGTCGAGCACGCCTTTGATCATCGGGACTGCATAAACGCCGGTGGCGGCCGGATCTCCAGGTCCGTTCGAGAGGAACACGCCGTCGGGATCAAGGGCCAACACATCTTCGGTTGTGGCGGTCGCGGGCAGGACGGGGACGTCGCAACCAGCCGAGGCGAGGCAGCGCAGAATGTTGCGTTTTGCGCCGTAGTCGATGGCGACGACTTTGAACTTCGCATCGGTTTGTGGCTTGTAGCCTTCCGGCCAAGCCCACCGCATTTCGTCCCAGCGGTAGGACTGGGCACAGGTGACGTCCTTTGCGAGGTCGAGACCCTCGAGGCCGTTGAAATCACGGGCGGATTTGATCAGGGCTTCAAGGTCGAAGTTGCCGTCTGGATCATGCGCGAGGGCGACGTGTGGGGCGCCTTGCTGGCGAATGGCGCGTGTGAGCCGGCGGGTGTCGACGCCGCCGATGCCGACGCGTCCACGCCGTTCAAGCCAATCAGTCAGTTCAGCCGTCGCGCGCCAGTTGGAGGGTTCGGTCGGGTCCCATTTTACCACGAGGCCGTCGGCGACCGGATCGGCGGTTTCGTCGTCTTCGGGGTTGATGCCGGTGTTGCCGATGTGAGGGAAAGTGAAAGTGACGATCTGACCTGCGTAGGAAGGGTCGGTCATGATTTCCTGATAGCCGGTCATGGCAGTGTTGAAGCACAGTTCGGCGACGCATGTACCGGTGGCTCCGAAGCCTTTTCCGTAGAAAATCGTGCCATCCGCAAGGGCGAGACAGGCGGTCGGTCTGGGCGCGGCATCTGTCATGGGAAGGCTCCTCGGGGCTGGTAAACGACCGAAGGTTTACGCGCTCCCCGTGGGAGGGTCAAGAGAACGGCTTTTTTCAGTTTTGCCTGTTTTTCAGAGGTTTAGCTGGAAAGCAGGCTGTTGCCGCGCCGAAGCGGTTCCTATATTCTCTGCCGCTCTGAACATGGGGATGAGCAGATTATGGGTTTGCGAGACAAGATCACTCAATCGCTGAAAGAGGCGATGAAGGAAAAGGATGCGGTGCGCTTGTCGACGCTGCGTCTGATTAATGCGGCGATCAAGGATCGCGACATTGCACTGCGATCGGGGAGCGAGGACGACCTGGGTGTCGGGGATGACGAAATCCTTGTTATCCTTGGAAAAATGGTCAAGCAGCGTCAGGAAAGCGCACGCGCCTATGAAGAAGGCGGGCGGTTGGAGCTGGCCGAGAAGGAGCTGGAAGAGATTGAGGTCATCAAGATGTTTCTTCCGCGTCAGCTCGATGAGGAAGAAACGGCAACTGCCGTGGACGAAGCCATTGAAAAAACAGGCGCTTCTTCGATCCGCGACATGGGCAAGGTAATGGGCGAACTCAAGGGGCGCTATACCGGGCAAATGGATTTCGGCAAGGTCGGGCCGCTGGTCAAGGAGCGTTTGTCCTGAGCCTTCGGTGAGCGGTTTGGGGCTTTGAAAAAACGAAGGAAGGGGCGTCGGAGCGATTTCGGCGCCTTTTTTGTATGTGATTGAACACAAAGGAAATCTGGCGAGGAGTGCCGCGTCGGTATGACGTCGGTGTCACGTCGGTATTGCGTCGGTGCGACCGTGCGGCGGGTTGGTGAACTGGTAGGATTTCGCGGATTTGGATGAAAGTCAGGCTCTAAGGGCTTGAGATAGCTCGTCGAAAAGCGTTGCGCGTTCTTCGGGGCTGAGGAAGCGGCCGATCTCGACCTCGCGGTTGTTGCCGCGCAGTGTCAGGTATTTTTCGACCGGGCCGTCGTCGCGGAGGTTTACCGTCACCCAATGTGGATTTGCAGCCCATGTCAGCACCGGTCCGGCGTGGGGTATATGGTCGAGGCGGACCTCGTCTTCGGTGAGTGTGAGCTCTTCGTGGCGCGAGCGGTCGCGTTGGTTGGCGGTGATTGCGCGCCAGACGGAAGCGAGAGCGATCAGAAAAAAGAACAACAGGAACCAGACCACCGGTGAACCGAGGAGGGCAACGAGCGGCAAGGTCAGCATAGCGGCGGTCACACCGATGAACCAAGCAAAGCCACGCGGTGTCAGCGACTGGTGTGGCCACAGGGTGAGGGCACGGGCCTCGGGGGTTTCGCTCCATTGGTACGGCATGAAGGAGATGTTAGGGCGGTTCGGGGGGTGGAAAAGGGGTAGGTCTGGAAAAATGTACGCCTTTCGGCGCACGCGATGTTTGGGCGGGGCAAGCCCCCGCCTGTGCCTCCGGCGGGGATATTTTTCAACAGGAGAAGGCGGGGTCTTTGCTTTAGCCGGCGACGGTGCGGATGATGAAGAAGAGCACAGCCGACAGGATTGCGGCGGCTGGGACGGTGATGACCCAGGCCGCGATGATCGTGAGGAAGTGTGAGCGGCGCACGAGTTTGCGGCGGCGGCGTTCTTCGCTGGGCTGGTTGGGCAGATCGGGGATGTTGAGGCTGGCGCGGCGCATGCGCCGACTTGTGTCCCATTCGCGAAAGAAACCCACACCGAAGACGCCGCCGACCGCGATGTGGGTCGAGCTGACGGGCAGGCCGAGCCAGCTTGCGACGATGACGGTGATGGCAGCCGACAGGGCCACGCAGTAGGCGCGCATCGGATTCAGTTTCGTGATCTGGCTGCCGACCATGCGGATGAGTTTCGGGCCAAAGAGGAAGAGGCCGAAAGAGATTCCGAGCGCGCCGATGACCATGACCCAGAGCGGGATGGAAACGGCGTCGGTGAAGTTGCCTGACTGTGACGCCTGCACGATGGCAGCGAGCGGGCCGACGGCGTTGGCAACGTCGTTTGCGCCATGGGCGAAGCTGAGGAGGGCGGCGGAGACGACGAGTGGAATGCCGAACAGGACCTTGAGGGATTTGTTGCGGTTTTCGAGGCCTTCGGATTGTCGTTTGATCACCGGGATCATGGTGAGCCAGATCAGGCCGCCTGCGACCGCGCCGATGAGGAGGGCGGTTTGCATGTCGATCTTGATGATTTTTTTCAGACCCTTGAGGGCGAGGTAAGCCGCAAACGCCCCTGCCATGATGCCGACCAGGACCGGCACCCATTTTCGGGCGGCGGCTATCTTGTCGGTCTGGTAGATGATCTGCGCCTTGATGAACCACAGGAAAGCCGCTGCGATAACGCCGCCGAGAACGGGGGAGATGACCCAGCTTGCGGCGATGGCGCTCATCGTGGGCCAGTTCACCGCCGCGAAACCTGCAGCGGCGATGCCCGCCCCCATGACGCCTCCGACGACGGAATGGGTTGTTGAGACGGGTGCGCCGACCCATGTGGCGAGGTTCACCCAGAGGGCGGCGGCGAGGAGGGCGGCGAGCATGGCCCAGATGAACACATTCGCGCTTACCATGCTTTCGGGCGCGATAATGCCTTTGGCGATCGTCGAGACCACGTCTCCGCCTGCCAGAAGGGCGCCAGCGGTTTCAAAGATGGCGGCGATGGCGATGGCCCCGCCCATGGTGAGTGCGTTGGCACCCACGGCGGGCCCCATGTTGTTGGCCACGTCATTGGCGCCGATGTTCAGCGCCATATATGCGCCGAAGCCTGCTGCGATCACGACAATGAAGACGTTGGTAGACTGGCCGAAAAACACCAGTGCCATGAGGCTGGCCAGCACAATGAAGATCAGTGAGATGCCGGGGCCGATCAGGGGCCGTGCGACGTAGGCAGTCGCGCGTTCGAGGCTGGAATAGCGACCGAGGTCGCGGTCGAGTGTCTCGAGGTGTCGATACTCGAAATCGTTGCTGGCCATTGTCCCCCCGCATGTTTTTTTTGGGGGTAGCAGGGATTGCGGGCGACCTCAATTGCGAGGTGCGCGCGGGTTGCGGTCAGTCGAAGTCTTCGAGGAGTTTCTTCAGCTCAGGCTCGGCGACGAGGTTGGCGGCCTCTTTCGGGCTAACCCATTTACGGTTGCGTTCGTCGGCTTCGGGGAAGCTGTCGGAGAGCGTTTCAACGGCAACCGGGTAGACGGTGGTTTCTACCGTTGCGCTAAGGCCGTTGTCGAAGCGTTTTTCGTACGTATAGCTGCCGATGGCTTCTGTTTCGGAGCTGCCGCTTTTGACGCCTGCTTCTTCCCAGGCTTCTTGCAAGGCTGTTTCGCACGACGTTTTGCCGGAGATCGGCCAGCCCTTGGGGATGATCCAGCGGCCTGTATCGCGGCTGGTGATCAGCAGGATTTGCTTTTTGGCATCCATGGTTCGATAGCACAGCGCAGCCATCTGCACACGCACAGGGCGTTGCAGTAAGGGTTGTACATAACCTGACCAAAAGCCATCGAAGACAGCGCGCATGGGATACCTGTTCATTGTTTTTCTTGCTTGTTAGCAGGTAATTAGTTGAATTTTTGTAAAGATTCAACCCTCGGGTGAGTTAGGGCTTCTTTACAGCAGCGGGTTTTGCTCCGGGGTTGGGGTGTCGGGGTGGAGGAGGCCCGCGGATTTGAGGTCGCTCCAGAGGGTGTCGGGGATCGGGTGCGCGGCCCAGGTCAGGATGTCTTGCATTTCGGATGTACTTCGGGTGCCGGGGATAACGCTGGCGACGCGGTCGTGTCCCAGAGGAAAGGCGAGGGCAGCGGCGGGCATGGGTGTGTTGTGGTCGCGGCAGATGGTTTCGATCCTGGCGGCTTTGGCGAGGACGTCGGCGGGGGCTTTGGCATAGTTCCAGGTGTCGCGGCCCACGAGGATGCCGGAGTTGAAGGGACCTCCGATGATGAGGCTGATGCCTTTGGCCTGGCAAGCGGGAAGGAGGTCGTCGAGCGGGGTTTGTTCGAGGAGCGTGTAGCGGCCTGCGAGGAGGAAGGTATCCCAGTCGCCTGTTTCCATGACGTCGAGGCAGGCTTTGACTTCGTTGACGCCGATGCCGATGGCCTTGACGTGACCGTTGCGGCGCAGGTCGTCCATGGCGCGGTAGCCGCTTTCCAGGTCTTTCATGTGGCGGGCGTTTTCTTCGCGTCCGTGTTGCATGTCGCCAATGTCGTGGGCGAGCAGGATGTCGATACGCTTGAGGCCGAGGCGTTGCTGGCTGTCCTCGAACGAGCGCATGACGGCGTCGTAGGAGTAGTCGTAGACTGGGTGGAACGGCAGGGGGTCGATCATGCCGGCGTCTGCGAAGGGGTTGGCGAGGGCGCCGGGGGCGAGGAGGCGACCCACTTTGGTCGAGAGTGAGTAGTCGCGGCAACGGATGGCGTCTCCAGTGGCGCGCTCAGAGCGGCCGAAGCCGTAGAAGGGCGCGGTGTCGATGAATGTAACGCCAGCGTCTAAGGCCAGATTGATGATCGCGAGGGCTTCGGTGTTGGTGATCTCGGCGAAGTTGCCGCCAAGTGGCGCGGTGCCGATGCCGAGGGTGGTGACGGTGAGATCGGTTTGGCCAAGGCGGCGTGTTTTAGGGGGCATGGAGCTTTCGGCTTTCTTTATCGGCGTTTGAGGGCCGCGATGACGGTTTCGGCAAGGATAACGGCGGTTGTGGTGAGCGTCACCAAAAGGATGACGCTGCCGAGCGTTGCAACCTGATTGGCGCGGTTGAACAGGGTGAAATCCGTATGCACCGGGTCAGCGTAGAGGATCGCCAGCAATGGCGCGAGGGTCAGGAGCGTGCCGAGCGCGAAAGCTGAGGCGGCGAGGATGGCGTGTTTGCGGCTGAACCGTCGGGAGAGGCGGAGGATGGCAAACCAAGCGGTCGCAAAGAGCGCGATTACGATGGCCAGTGACAGTAGATAGTGGCTGTGGGCGACGACGTAGTAGGTGTCGTGGAGCATGGTCGGGCCTCGTCTCGGGGTATCGTGGACGATGTCCCGAGGGTAGCGCGGCTTGAAAAGCGTTGCTAGCTGGCGAGTTTCTTTTGTTTGGCGAAAGGGCTGAGGCCGAGCCAGACCTGCATGGTCGCGGCGATCTTGCGGTCTCCGATCAGTTCGATCTTGTCGCGTTCGCTTTCCAATGTGGCGAGGCCCATCCATATGGCCGTCATCGTGCGTAGGTCCGTTGTGACGTAGAGATTGATCTCGAATCCGGGATCGGACCAGCAAAGGTCGACCTCTCCGTCGGGTTCGATCACCAGCCACCAGCAGTTCTTGGTCGAGGGTAAATCCGAGTATAGAAACTGAACCGCAGTGCGCAGGGGCGGCAGAGGCGAGGGGTCGAGGTTGCGCCGCATGTCCCACATCAGCAGGGAAGGGTCGAGATTCCTGAGGGAAAGTGTGGATTCGACCCATTTCTGACCCCAATTGCCGATGGCTTCGATGACGGGGCGCAGGTCTTTGCCCGCAGGTGTCAGGTGGTATTCGAAGACGCCTTTTTCCGCTCGGGAGGGAAGGCGTTCGATCACGCCGGCGCTTTCGAGTTCCTTCAGGCGGGTGGACAGAAGCGCGGGCGACATCTTGGGCACGCCGCGCCGCAGGTCGTTGAACCGGGTGGTTCCGGCGACCAGTTCGCGCATCAGAACCATTGTCCAGCGGGTGCAGAGCACTTCCGAGGCCATCGCGACGGGGCAGAATTGTTTGTATCCGGCTTGGGTCATTGTGGCGGCTCCTTTGTTGGCCTGTCGGCAATCGTAGAAGCCCCCGCGATCGCTGCCTAGTTCAGAAACTGAATCCGGTGGTTCAGATGGGGAACTGGATGGGTGTACGGCCCTGTTGGTATTTGAAAGGAGCCCCTTTCTGGTGGGGCAGATTTAGCAAAGGGAGACGACAATGAGTGTATATCTGATCGCCGACATCAAAGTGACCGACGACAGCTGGGTACCGGATTATGCGACCAACGTGCATAAACTGGTGGAACAGCACGGCGGCAAATATCTGTCGCGCAGCGGCCATATCGACACGCTGGAAGGGGCGGCGACAGACAGCACCCTGATCGCAATCCTAGAGTTTCCGACGCGCGGGGCGCTGGACGGCTTCGCGGCTGATCCCGCATATGCCCCTTACGACAAAGCCCGGCAGGCCGGGAGTGTCAGCACGTTTCGGGTGATTGACGACACGGATATTGCGGGGGCGATACCCTATCTTTCTGCGGGGTAAGGTTGGAGAGGGTAGAAGGGCCCCGGCGATGGGGCCCTTTGGTGTTGGCGTAGGCTGGTCCCAAGAAGGCCGACACATGTTTCATCGCCTTGAGCTGTTTGGCGCGTGACAGTCGTCGAAATCCCGCTTTGCGGCTCAGCAGGGGTCTGCCAGCGGCGGTAACTGACGCAGATAGAGGATGATGGCGTCAAGATCGGCAGGCGTCATGCTGCTGTAGTATGCGTATCCCATTGGCGGCATCATCGCCGATCCGTCGGGGCGGACGCCGGTTGAAATCATCTGGACCAATTCCTCGTCGGTCCATTTCGAAATGCCGTCTTCGGGATGAGGTGTAAGGTTTGCCGATACCGAGGTGCCCCAGGGTCCGTGGAACTCAAATCCGCCGGCACCAAGCTGGTTGATCCTATCCGGCCCCATCGGTCCCATTGGGCTATGGCATTCCACGCAGTGGGCCACTGTATCGATGGGCGGACCATACGCAGGCGGGAGCGGAATATTGTAGACGCTCTGGCCTGCGTCGTTTTCCACGGCAGGAATACTGCGCAGGTAGGCCACAATTGACATCACATCATCGTCCGAAAGCTGACTGTAAAGCGCAATCGGCATCGGCGGTCCTATGACCCGTGTGCCGCCCGGCGTGATCCCCTCGCGGATGGCACGCGCTAATTCGGCATCGCTCCACTCCGACACGCGTCCGCCGAGTGTGAGATTGGGCGCAATGGCGGTGAAAGCAGGTGTTTCTTCCACAAGGCACCCCGCCAGGTTCTTTGTCATGTCCGGTCCTTGGGCTCCGAAAGGAGTGTGGCAGTTCCCACAGCCCGCAGGGCCTTCGACCAGATATTGACCTCTCTCGATTGATGGTTCGGCCAGAGCCAATGTCCCGGCAAACGTCACGGCAATAGTACAGACTGCGATTCTCATTTTTGTCCCCCCCCCCGGATTGATGACGGCGGTATTGCTCCCGTTCGCTGACTTCACAAAGCAATATCTTTTGGCGGAATCTCGAAGCGGCAATCGCTAGAGTTGCTGCGTTTGACCCGTCGTTGGATTGGGGCTTCTGTTCCGGTGGATGGTTTGGGGGCGGGCCGTATTTCATGCCGAAATCCGGTCGCCGGTATTGCAAATTGGGAAGGTCTGGTGAAGGCCTCCTTCGAGGGGAACCGTTTTCATGGTGCGACCCTTCCTTGATTTGGAAGCAACCGCACTCGCCGTACGCGGGAACGAAAAAGGGCCTCGGCATGTGCCGAGGCCCTTTCGATCTCTGCTTTAAGATCAGTTACTCGACGATCTTCTTTTCCAGCCGTTCGGCACGCGGGTGGTTGCCGTCTTGCCAGTCCCACATGTCGCGTGTCGGAAGAGTTTCGAAGGTGTGCTCTGGTGGCGGGCAGGGCAGGGTCCACTCGAGAGTGTCTGCATGCTCGTTCCAGTAGTTGTCTTCGGTGATCTTCGCGCCATGGCGCAGCGTGTAGTACACGATGCCGATAAACAAGAGGAAGGATGCAAAGGCCAGGAACGCGCCCCATGAGGAGACTTCATTCCAGTAGGCGAAGGCTTCCGGATAGTCGATGTAGCGACGTGGCATGCCTTGACGTCCGAGGAAGTGCTGCGGGAAGAACGTCAGGTTTGCACCAATGAAGAACATCCAGAACTGCACCTGACCCCAACGTTCAGGGTACTGACGTCCGGACATCTTGCCGATCCAGTAATAGACGCCGGCAAAGATACAGAAGACGGCGCCGAGGCTCATCACATAGTGGAAGTGCGCGACCACGTAGTAGGTGTCGTGGTAGACGCGGTCCACAGCGGCCTGTGACAGGACGATGCCTGTTACGCCGCCAAGCGTGAAGAGGAAGAGGAAGCCGAATGCGTAGAGCATCGGTGTCTTGAACTCTACCGAACCGCCCCACATTGTGGCAATCCATGAGAAGATCTTAACGCCCGTTGGGACCGCGATGACCATGGTGGCCAGCATGAAATAAGTCTGCTGGGTCAGGGACATTCCCACGGTGTACATGTGGTGGGCCCAGACGACGAAGCCGAGCGCGCCAATGGCGATCATTGCCCAAACCATTGGCATGTAGCCGAAGATTGGTTTGCGCGAGAAGGTCGCGATAACGTGGCTAATGAGGCCGAAGCCGGGCAGGATGATGATGTACACCTCGGGGTGTCCGAAGAACCACAGGATGTGCTGGTAGAGGATCGGGTCCCCGCCGCCTGCCGGATCAAAGAACGTTGTGCCGAAGTTGCGGTCTGTCAGAAGCATCGTGATGGCGCCTGCGAGGACCGGAAGGGCCAAGAGGATGAGCCATGCTGTGACGAAGATCGACCATGCAAACAGCGGCACTTTGAACAGTGTCATGCCGGGGGCACGCATGTTCAGGAAAGTCGTGATCATGTTGATAGCGCCGAGGATCGAGGACGCGCCCGAGAGGTGCACCGCGAAGATCGCGAGGTCCATAGACCAGCCGCCTTCAGTCGTCGAAAGCGGTGGGTAAAGCACCCAGCCGACGCCCGAACCCAGTTGCCCGTTGCCGCCCGGAGAGACGACAGAGGCGATGGCTAGCGACGTGCCGGCGACGTAGAGCCAGTAGGACAGATTGTTCATCCGCGGGAAGGCCATGTCCGGTGCACCGATGTGCAAGGGCATGAAATAGTTGCCAAAGCCGCCGAAGAGCGCCGGAATAACGACGAAGAACATCATCAGGATGCCGTGGCCCGTGATCAGCACGTTCCAGAGATGGCCGTTTGGCGTACAGGTTGCCGCGCTGTCGGCGAACATCCGGGCGCCTTCGAGGCACATGTACTGAACGCCGGGGTCTTTCAGCTCCATCCGCATGTACACGGTGAAGGCGACGGCGATGAAACCGACAAAGCCCGAAGTGAACAGATACAGAATACCAATGTCTTTGTGGTTTGTGGACATGAACCAGCGAGTGAAGAAACTCCGGTCGTCGTGTCCCTCGTGCCCGTGCGCTGTAGCGTCGGCCATGAATTGCCTCCTAGATTCCCAATTCAACGGGGATTCCTCCCCGCGCTTTCAACCGTTTCTAAAGGGACGGGCGGTGTGGGGCAATGACGGAAGTGACCTTTATGGCGGGATATTTTGCCTCAGGGGGGAAAGGCAGAGCAGGAGGTGTCGGGTTTGCCGCGATTTTCCCCCAGTTGTGGTCCGATCGCATGACAGTCGGGGGGGGGCTGGCTGTGGGTATCTAAGGGTCAGACATCAAGGAGAGGTGATATGGACCCCATCCACTTTATGGCCCGAGTCGGGTCGAAACAGGCGCTGCACCGACGCGCAACACCGCAGGAGATTGATGGGTTTTACCAAAGCGACGACTGGGACGCGGTCTGGCGCATGCGGGCCTTGGTCCGCCGGGGGGCGGGTCTTGGGTTTTGGAAGCGCAGGCGCGGCGCGCGCGCTTTGATTGCCGGGACGGTACCGGCTGAATAGACTTGGGACAAAGCGGAGACATCATGACGCAAACAGCTATGTCCGCCACGCAGGATGCCGATCAGATCCGCGCGGTTGTTCACGAGGAAACAGCAGCGTTCTTTGCCAAGGACTTTGAGCGTTGGGCGGCGTGTTTTCTGCACGCGCCGCGCACGCATGACGTCTATGTCACAAAGGGACGCGGTGTGGTGATCAGCCGGGGCTGGGCTGATATGGCGGCGTCGATGCGGCAGCTTATGCAGGACAATCCCCGCGTCTTCGAAGGCAGCTATGAAAAGTATGACTTTGAGATTTCGGTTTCTGGGGACATGGCATGGACGACGTTCAACACGCGGGCGGGGCCCGAACGCAGCAGGCGGTATCGCTCGGCGGAGGTGTTCGAGACGCGTATCATTGAGCGGATCGAGGGCAGGTGGCTCATTGTCTATTCCAGCGTTGCCGTGCTGCGTGAGCCGCGCGACGGACCACCGCTTGTGCAGGTCGACGGTGATGGGCAGGTTATCTGGGCGTCGGACAAGACGCTGGCGCGGTTGGAGAGCTTTGACGGCTTGACGGTGTCTGCGGGCAGGTTGCGGGCGCAATCGCCGAAGTGGGACCGGGAGTTGCAGGCCACGATCGCGCGGGCCGCCGGTATGCGGCACGTCTGGGACAGCGGGTTTTCGGCGGGCGGGAACAACCAGTTCCATTACCCGTACATTTTGGGCGACCGGGACGGGATTTCGCATTGCACGGTGTTCGTTCTGGACGGGATGATCAATGTGTCGTTCGGGGATGATGCGCTGATTGGCGGGCGGATTGAGACTGCGGCCGAGATTTTCGGGCTGTCGCAGGCGCAAAAGCGGCTGGCGCATCAGGTGTCGACCGGGATGAGGTTGACGGAAGCGGCAGAAGCTTTGGGCATTTCGGTGAACACGGCGCGCACACATCTGGGGCGGATTTACACAAAGACGGGGGTGAATTCGCAAGTGGCTCTGGTCAGAATGCTGATGTCGATGGCGGCGCTGCCGTATCAGGCTTGAGCTTTGCGGGCGGCGCTTGCGGCTTCGCGTTCTTCGCGCTGCTTTTTCAGCATGGCGGTGTAGCGCGGGGCGAAGAACTTGGTGAAGGTGCGCACCTCGGGTGTTTGTGGGCCTGAGGTGAGGTGATGAGCCAAGTGTTTACTGTAAAGTCTTCTATAGGTTCCACCACACGGGTGAGTGACGGTTTGTCCAGGGCAAGACCTGTACTGAGCAGGCCAATGCCAAACCCGCTGAGAATGGCGGCAACGACGCTATTGTAGCTGTCGCATTCCATGACAATCTGATCCGGCGTAATGCGTCCTGTGATCCAGTCGCGAAACTTGCGCATCCCGCCGCTCATCACGACGAACTTGTGGTCCGAGAAGTCATCTTGTGACGCAGGGAGGCCATATTTTTTCACATAGGCCTGGGAAGCATAGAGCGCCATGGGTTGCGAGAACATCTTGCGGCAGATGAGACTGGGGTCCGTTACCTCATTCACGTAGCGGATCGCGACGTCGGCTTCGTCATTGGCCAGATCAAGGGTTTCCGGGGTGGCGAGGAAGTCGAAGGTGATTTCGGGATGCTGATCGGTGAAGTCAGACAGGATGACTGCGAAATTCTCGGACAGGACCTCGGGCACGCCGGTGACGCGGATGGCTTTACTCGCCGTGGATTTGAAGGTTTTTGCGGTGATGGCGACGGAGCTTGCGTTCATTTCCATCGCTTCGGCGTCGGTTTTCAGGGCAAGCGCGGCTTCGGTTGCTTTGAAGCCGCGCGTGTCGCGGTCGAAAAGCATAAGGCCAAGCGTGTGTTCCAGCGCCTCGATGCGCCGGGCGACGGTAGGTTGCGCCATGCCGAGGGTTTTCGAGGCGGCAAGCGTCGAGCCCGTGCGCAGGACGGCGAGAAAAACGCGGATGTCTGACCAGTTGGTAAATCGGTTATTCATTTTTGTAGAACAGCACAACGATGCAGCGGATACCAGTGGTTTGCGCACCGTCCTAACGTGGATTTAGCTGATCACCGCACAAGGACTTTTCATCATGGCAATGGCCCCCGACTTTCCAGCACTCTTTTCCTTTTCCGGCGTTTTTTCCCGTCGTCGCCCGGTGGCGAAGGTCGAGACCATGAGCGATGAGGACCGCGACGCGGTTTGTGCACGGCGGGACTTTCTGAACCGGATGATGTGCGAAAACGCCAGCGCCGTTCAAAGCGAGCACGGGATGCAGGCGATGATGTCGATGTATCCGCGCGAGTTTTGACGCGTCAGGCGGCGGGAATGTCGAAAGGAAAGACAGGAGCGTATTTCTTGCGGTCCTGAACGGACGGTCCGCTTTCATATTCGGGGTCGATCAGTTCGGTTGGTGTTTCGGGGAGTCGTGGATCGACGCGGGTCGGTGCGAGGAAGACGAGGTCCTTGGCCAGTTCGACGCCGCGGGCGCACGCTTCTGGCCAGTGGTCGAGGTAGGGCGCGCCGATGCAGATGGCGCTGGGCGTCCCGGTGGGTATGCCGCGCCAGAACCAGCCCTTGACGGGGCATTCTTCGCGGCGAAGTTCGGAATAGAAGACGCCAAGGTCCTTGGAGAGCGCTTTCATCAGGTCCAGAAGGGCCGGGGTCTCGAACGCTTTGGGGCGGAGTTGAAACTCGACGCGTGTGGCGAGAAAGTTTTGTTTGAGGAAGTGGTTCGGATGCCATTTGGCGACCACCACGTCGCAAGGCACGCTCATGAATATCCATGAAAACGGCGTTTTGGCGCGCATGAAGATGTCGGGGTCCGCTTTGAAGTCCTGCACAAGCGCAGTGCTGTCACCGTCTTCGACTATGCCTTGCATCGGCTCATACTGGCCGTAGCGCTGGGGCATTGCTGCGGGGAGGACGCGCTGAATGGTGTCGAGCATGATCGCAAAGCCGATTTCGTAGAACCAGTTGGCGTCGGAGAGGTAGAAACTGAGTTCGCCGCCTGTTTCGACGTCGGTCACAGTGTCGGGCAGGGGGCCGGTTTTGGTCGCGGTGAGATAGGTGCCGGATTGTTCGTCAATTAGGATGCCCTTGGTTTCGGCGATGGTGTCGGTAAGCCAAGCGTCGAATTCGGCAAGGGCCTGAGGGCCGGGCGTGCCTTCGATATAGAGGCGTATGAGCCAGCGGCGGCGTTTGCCGATGAGGGGGTGATATGTGTCGGGGATGTCTTCGTGTTCGACGCGCGCCGGGGGATCGGCAGCGAACTGGGCGATGGGGCCGGCTTTGGGGGGCTACAAGGTTGTTTCGCGGGCGAGGTAGAGGTCGAGGCCGATGCTCATGCCTTGAACACATTCGTGAAGGTTGTTTTCAGTGCGACGTCGACGTCCTCCATCGTGACGGGCAGACCGAGATCGACAAGAGACGTGACGCCGTGTTCGGTTATGCCACAGGGGACGATGCCCGTGAAGTGTTCAAGGTCGGGTTCGACGTTGATCGAAAGCCCGTGGAAGCTGACCCATTTGCGGATGCGGATGCCGAGCGCGGCGATCTTGTCTTCGCGGGGGCTGCCATCGGCGTTCGGGGGCAGGTCGGGGCGGGTGACCCAGACGCCGACGCGACCTTCGCGGATTTCGCCTTTCACGTTGAACTGATCGAGCGCGGCAATGATCCAGGTTTCAAGGTCGTGGACGAATTTGCGCACATCATGGCCGCGCTCGGCGACGTCGAGCATGACGTAAGCCACGCGTTGTCCGGGGCCGTGGTAAGTGTACTGCCCGCCGCGTTTGGATTGGTGGACGGGGAAGCGGTCGGGGTCGGTCAGGTCTTCGGGTTTGGCGGAGGTACCTGCGGTGTAGAGGGGCGGGTGCTCGACCAGCCAGATTGCCTCGGGGGCCGTGCCGGCACGGATCGCGGCGGCGCGGGCTTCCATCTGGGCGACGGCGTCGTCGTAGGCCGTGAGGCCGGTGGATGTGATCCATTCTGGCATGGGTTTGACTTGGCGCATGGGCGGGCGCGATGCAAGAGGGTGGCGGTTCGGACCGTGCTTGCGCTTTGGTGGGATTTTTCCTCTTCACATCGTGTTTGGGGCGCGCTATGAGGCCGCTCACCAAGTCAAGACTGTGCGGTCGTGGCGGAATTGGTAGACGCGCAGCGTTGAGGTCGCTGTGGGGTAACACCCGTGGAAGTTCGAGTCTTCTCGACCGCACCATTCTCCCAAATAAAAATGTTTGTCGTCAATGGATTATCTTTTGATGAGGACAGTAAATGGGACACAAGCCGTTACACACGATCCTTCGTGGGAACACTTATTACTACAACCGTAGAGTGCCGAAACGCAAAGCTGCTGGCTTTGGTAAAGACGTTGTTAAACTTAGACTAAGCCGTAATTGGGAGGAAGCGCAGGAAGCGAGTCTACTTCTGACTAAGAAGCTGGACGAGATTTGGAGCGCTCCAAATGTGCATCCGGTAGACATTGGCGTACTGTTGGAAAGTGCCCGCCCAAAAGTCCAGGATCTCATCTCCTGTATGGAGACCTACTTAGAGACCAGGAGTATTCACGAGCGGCCAGTTCGGCTTGCCGTTGAATTAATGGTCAATGTTTCAGGGAATAAAGAAATTTCACTCTACACCCGAAGGGATGCCCGAAGCTTCATCCAAGCCTCTCTGGAGAAAGGCAACAAGACTGCAACAGTCCGGAGGCGCGTTCAGTCTCTTCATGCTGTTGTTGAGTTTGGACTGCTCGAAATCGGAGCAACACAGAGAAACCCCTTCTCGAGACTTACCATACCTGGCGAAGGACAGGACATATCCAAGCGTGGAGTTTTTTCTGAAACACAGTTGGTCGATCTGTACCGCCATGCTTTTACCAAAGGCTCCGACACAGGGCTAGTTTTGCCGATCTTAGGAGAAACTGGTGCCAGAGTAGGCGAAATAGTCGGCCTGAGTGTCCTTCCCCCCTAAAACTGGGCCACTACATTGGTCTTGAGAGGGGAATATGGAATGGCACGGAAACGGCATTCGGACGAAGATGTATTGAAGCTGCTGCGTGAGATTGAGCTGAAGCTGACGGGA
>NZ_FXXQ01000053.1 GCF_900184815.1 Boseongicola aestuarii
TGACCAGCGGTATCGTCGGCAAAGGCCACTGGCTGCGCGATCTTGCGCCCAAGAAACGGGCTTTCCTCGGAGTTGCGCAAGTCAATCGGGCCGATCTCGGGGTCCATCCCCCAACGCGCGACCATCGAGCGCGCAAGATCGGTGGCACGTTGAATATCATCCTCTGCGCCAGAGCTGACGGTGCCCAGGAAATGCTTCTCTGCAGCCCGCCCGGCGAGGAGTATGCTTAACTGGGATCGAAGGTAGTCTTCGGGTAAGACATGTCGATCGTTCTCGGGCAAAGCGTGCGTTCCGCCAAGCGCGCGCCCGCGCGGAATGATCGTGACCTTGTAAACCGGATCGGCCTCGGCAGTATGGAACGCGACGGCGGTATGCCCGGCCTCGTGCACGGCCAGTCGGCGTCGTTCGTCGGGCTGGATGGCTAGCGTGCGCACCGTGCCCATCATGATCTTGTCGCGGGCTTCCTCGGTGTCGGACAAACTGATTGACGCGTTGCTCTTGCGGGCCGCAGAAATGGCCGCTTCATTGAGTAGGTTCTTAAGGTCAGCCCCCGAAAATCCCGGCGTGCCAGCGGCGACCTGATCAAGATTGATGGTGCTATCAAGTGGTAGTCCCCGAGCATGAATATCAAGGATCGCGCGCCGCGCCTTCTTGTCGGGCAACGCCAAAGTCACGTGCCGGTCAAAACGACCCGGACGCAGCAACGCAGGGTCCAGAACATCCGGACGGTTCGTGGCAGCCAGGACGACGACGGCGTGCTTGCCTGAAAAGCCATCCATTTCGGCGAGGATTTGATTGAGCGTCTGTTCGCGCTCATCATGTCCGCCACCCAGTCCAGTCCCGCGGGTTCGCCCAATGCTGTCCAGCTCATCAATGAAGATGATCGCGGGGGCCTGGCTGCGTGCCGCCTCGAACATCTTACGCACCCGGCCGGCACCGACCCCCACGAAGACCTCGATGAACTCCGAGCCGGTCGTGGAAAAAAACGGAACGTCCGCCTCACCTGCAAGCGCACGCGCCAACAGCGTCTTGCCGGTGCCCGGTGGCCCCATCAGCAACACACCATGCGGCACTTCGGCTCCGACACGCGAAAATCTTTCCGGATCGCGCAGGAAATCGACCAGTTCGGCGACCTCGCGCTTGGCGCTTTCCTGGCCTGCCACGTCCGCAAAGGTCACCTTGCGTCCCTGACTGGCAGGTTTGGAAAACCGTCCGGCCATCAGATTGCCCAGCCCTTGACCCGGCAGGCCCGCGCCGGCCGAAATCCGTCGTGTCAGAAAGAAATAAAGGGCAGCCAGGAAGATCCACGGCAGAAGCGCCCCGATGATCGAACCGTCGCTGGAAGTTCTTGCGTAAACCTCAACATCATTTGCATCCAGCAGCGGCAGCAGTTCAGGATCGTCTTGCACCGGGACAGTAGCCTTCAAAAGGACATCGCCGCTATGGGGATGCGCGGTCAGATCCGTTTGCGTCAGTACGACGCTTTCGACCCGACCATCCGCGATTTGCCGCTTGATTTCGGAATAAGACACCGTTTGGCTGGATGTGATGGCACCCTGAAGCAATGGTGGTATCACGAACACCATCAGGAAAGCTGCAATAAGAATCACAAGTCCCAGCGAAGGCTGACGCCTGGGATCGGGATCAGGTTTTTCATCCACGCGATCGTACCCTTTTACGCGCTCCGCGATGCGCAAGGGCAAGTCTGCCGGATGTCTGCCCCTCGGGATTGAGAAATGTCAAAGCAAATCCGAATGCAA
>NZ_FXXQ01000002.1 GCF_900184815.1 Boseongicola aestuarii
CCCCACGTGTGCCGCATCCAGTCGCCGCCGGTGGTGCAAAACGCGCAGCCCAAATGCTGTCAGAGCTTTTGTGAAATTCTGAGAAGGACAGGACATGGCTCAATCCAACGCAGAGGCGATACGCGCTGAAGCGATGGATTATCTTCACGGCTGGTTCGAAGGGGGCGCGGCCCGCATGAAGCGCGCCCTTAGCCTTGAGTCGGCCAGTCTGTGACTGCTTCGTCCGCATTGGGTTCATTGGCGCAAAGCGCGGCGAATGGCAGCTCAGAGCCCGATCTGTGAATTCGATTTGTTAGCTGCGGGCGCACGCAGCGTAGAAAATGCTGCGCGAGCGTAAAACTCGTTGCTGCTGCGCGGCGGGAAAACCCGCCATTCGTTCCGAGTGTAGTAAGGATCAAGGTGAAAACTCACAGTTCGCGGGACGAAGCTCAAATTCGCCGCGGTGGCGCCAAGGTGGAAAAATTGCTCCGCCGAAAGGTCGGCAGGTAGTTTGATGGCAGCGGGCCTATGCGAAACTCGAAGCTTGAGCACAGCAATGGGGTTTTGGAGTTAGGTTTTTTAGCCCGAATATTTTTCTTAGTTCAGTCTGACAACGCGTCCAGACAAAGCAGACTCTTTGCATGCCAGAGAGATCGCCAATGCTGCGCGACCGTCCTGGGCTGTGGCCGATGGCGTGCGGTTTGTTGTGACTGCGTTGTGGAATTCGTCCAGAGCTCTGAAAAAAGAACGGTCATAGCGTTCGAGGAAAAAGTGTTTGAGCGGTTCGCGCGCAACCGTGCGGCGATTGTCCCAACGCACCAAGTTGTCGTAACGCTTGTTCAGTGTTTGCACCATGCCCCCATCACCGAACGCTTCCAGTCGTTGATCAAACCCATAGGCACATGAGCGGGAGTTGTTGATGTGAACAAGTGCGCCAGATGGCATTTTCAACGTCGTCATGGTCATATCGAAATCACCTTCGGCACCGATCTGGTCGTCGAACATGCAGGACCCCAAAGCCTGCACTTCTATTGGGCGTTCCCCGGCGATCCAGCATAACAGGTCGATATCGTGGATCGTGGCGTCAACGAAATAGCCGCCAGAGGCCCGGACATATTCAATGGGTGGCGGGCTGGGTTCTCTGGACCAGCTCATCAGCATGTTCAGCCGCCCAATCTCGCCATTCCTGACGGCTTCGCGCAGCGCATTGTTGTCCGGGTCAAACCTTCGGTTGAAGCCGAGCATGAAGGGCACGGGATTCGCATCGAGTGCAGCCATGGCGCGGTCCACACGATCAAGCGACTGATCCAGAGGCTTTTCGCAATAGATCGGTTTACCGGCATTTGCGGCCGCCTCGATATAGTCGACATGCGTGTTAGTTGGCGTTGCAATAACGACGGCATCGACCGCAGGATCAGCCAATACGGCCACAAGGTCATCCATCGCACGTCCGCCGTAGAGCTCCACCGCCTTTTGGGCTGATGCGATACGCGGATTGAACACCACCTCCAGCCGCAACCCGGGGTGTGCGTTGATCTTCGGGCCGTAAACGTGGGCCATTCGACCCGTTCCCATCAGTGCCAATCCCAGGGTTTTCATCATGCATTCCCCCGCGCATCTTCAAGGATCATCGCTGCTGCCTTTTCGCCGATCATGATTGAAGCTGCATTGGTATTGCCTGTCACGATGCGCGGCATGATCGAGGCATCAGCGACGCGCAGCCCGTCGATCCCGTGGACACGCAGGCGTGGATCAACCACGGCCTCGGTGCCTGTGCCCATTTTGCAGGTGCCAACCGGGTGCAACAGCGACAAGCCATTTGTTCGGCAATATTCCAGCAGGTCAGCATCCGATTGCACATCTTGGCCGGGGGACAGTTCGCATTCCACGCAATCTGACATTGGGGCCGTTTCGGCGATTTTGCGCCCGAATTTCAGGCCGGCGATTGCGGCGCGCTGATCGGCCTCGTCCGCGAAAAAGTTGAACTGGATCTCCGGCTTGTCCTGCGCAGACGCACCGGAGATCCTGACATGCCCGCGGGAGGACGGGCGCATGTGTTCTGCTAATATGGTGAAGCCGGGGAAGGGATGCGGCTTTAACTGCTCATCGGTGCACCATGCCATGAAAGTGACCATCATATCGGGGCGGTTAATTTCAGGGCCTGAGCAGATGAAGGTGTTGGAATAATTGCCGTTGTCCGCAAATGGTCCGGTGCGAAATATCAGGTGGCGCAAAAGCTGCAGCCCGCCTTTGAGCTTGTTGTTGTATAGATCGTTGACTGTCGAACGCACGGTTGAACGGTATTCGGCGCCAATGCCAAAATGATCTTGCAGGTTTTCGCCGACACCGGACATTTGGTGTTTCACGTCGATCCCGTGTTCCCGCAATAGGGGGGCAGGGCCAATGCCGGACAACTGCAACAGCTGTGGCGAGTTGAATGTACCGCCGCTCAGGATGATCTCGCGGCGCGCCTGGGCTTGTTGGTTTCCGCGCCTGTCAGTCCAATTCACGCCCGTGGCACGGCGGCCCTCCAGCGTAATCGATTCCACCATTGCGTTGAGTTTCAGGTCGATATTTTCTTTCGCTTTGCCCTTCAGATAGCCCGCTGCGGTACTCCAACGCATGCCGTTTTTCGTGGTCGTCTGCACGTACCCAGTGCCTTCCTGCTGCGCGCCGTTGAAATCGTCATTCTTAGGCACGCCAAGTGCCTCGGATGCAGCGTGGAATGCCTCACCCAGTTCATGTTCGGTACGAATGTCGGAAACGGAAACCGGCCCCCCTGTGCCGTGAAATTCATCCGCGCCACGCTCCTGATCTTCGCAGGACTTGAAAAACGGCAATACGCCGTCCCACCCCCATCCGGTGCAACCATCCTGTTCCCAGCCATCAAAGTCCTGAGGCTGGCCGCGCATGTAGATCATACCGTTGATCGCGCCAGTGCCGCCCAAGACCTTGCCCCTTGGCTGGAAAAGTCGGCGATTGTTCAAATGCGGTTCAGGCGCGCTTTCATAGCACCAGTTCACCGATGGATTGGCGTAAAGCATCGAATAGCCTAGCGGAATATGGATGAAGGGATTGCGGTCTTTTCCGCCTGCCTCCAGCAACAGAACGGAATGGCCTGCTTCACCCAGCCGTCCAGCGACAGCACACCCTGCGGAACCAGCGCCAATGACGATGTAGTCGTATTCTGCATGCGTCATGTCTGCCTCCACCGATGTGTCTTGCCTGCTCAATGGTGCACCCGGCGCGCGCATTGCTGAACACGCAAAATGTCAGTTTTGGATGAAATTGCCACTGGCGCTCTCATTCAGAACTGAAAACATACCCGAACCGTATGTTTCGGGCGAAAGGGGAGATCTATGACGCGTGAGGAGTTGCTGAGAATTCTGACCTTTGTGGATTCGAACCGCGAACTGTCCGAAAAGCGCACAAGCCTTGCAACGGTGGATCCCCGCTGGAACATTGTGTCTTATGCGATGCGCCGCCATCTGGAGGGTCACCTTTTGACTGTGACCTCTGCGGCAATGGCGGCGGACGTCCCCTACGGCACTGCAATGCGGCGTATTTCAGAACTCATAGAAGAAGGGCTGTTGCTCAAGCGCCCTAAATCCCGCACAGGAAAATCCTTTTCCTTGCACCCGACGCGCGCACTGATTGCCGAATTCGAAAGCTTCGCGATGCAATTGAAAGCGATGGTTGGCAATACTTTCGGCTTTACAACCGGTGATGGTGAAATGGGCGATTTCTATTTCGGGGGCTACTACATGGCCTCCAAAACGCTACCCTATCCCAATGCGATGCGTACCGGTATAGGCGTTGATCGAACGTTTCGAATTCTCAGCCCCGTTGATCCGACCTTCAAAACACTGGGCGAGTTTTCATCCAATCTGGACGAACTCTGTGGTGCCAATATTGAAATCGTCAATCTGCCCCTGGATGAACTGCACGGGGAAATTATGTCGAACGCGCAGCAACCGGTCTCGAAATATGACCTGATGGCTGTCGATTTGCCCTGGATCGGGCAGCTGGCCACCGAAGGTGTAATCGACCCCCTGGACGAGATCATGGGGGAAGAACGCTATAACCCATCGGATTTTCACAACGCGGCGTACAAGGGCTCATCTTGGAACAACAGCCAGTATGGTCTGCCCATCCAGCCCACTGCGGAACTGTTGTTCTGCCGGTCCGACCTGTTTGCAGAGGCCGGATTGGCCATACCGACAACAACAGATGAGCTTTTGCTTGCGGCGCGCGTATTGCATCGCTCCAGCTTCAGCATGTCGGGCATAGTAATGAACTTCGGGCGCGGCACTCCCGTGGCCCATAGCTTCATTCAGACGTTGGCGGATTTTGGTCAGCCGATCATCAATCTCGACCCGTTGGGTGACGACTTCAATGTTTCTATGATCGAGAAAGAAAACTACCGTCCTCGGCTGGACAGTGATGCGGCACATGAAACGGCTGAATTCTTGCTGGAGCTTGGCGGGTTCGCGCACAAGGAAAGCCTCAAATGCAATTGGGACAAGCGGATCAGCATCTTCTCGAAGGGCGAAGCGGCAATGACCTACGGCTGGAGTATCCGCGCTGCTGCCTTTGAGCTGGACCCGACGTCACCAGCCCACGGCAATGTTAAATTCGCGCCCCATCCGCACGGGCCGGGCGCACGCACCGTGTCACCGATCGGAGGCTTTTCTCTGGCGGTGCCAGCAGGGCTGGACATCACGCGCAAGAAGGCATCCTGGAAGATGATGGAATATCTGACCCGTCCGGAGATGCTCAAATGGTATGTGCTCCACGGCAATCTCACCAGCCCGCGGTTTTCAACCAGTGCCGACCCCGAAGTTCAGGCCAGTTCGTCATTGATTAGCGAGATGGACGCCATGGAGCGCCGCGGCGAACTGCAAACCTGGCCGCGGCCTCCGATCCCGGAGTTCAGTAATCTTCTGAGTGTTCTGGGAGACGAAATCCACTTGATGCTTCAGGGCGGGCAGTCGGTGAAAGAGGCGCTGAGCAGATCTCAGAACCAGATCGATGCAATTATGCGCAACAAGGGTCACTACTGAACGAAAAAGGCCGCGTCCGAGAACGCGGCCTTGGTTGTCACGAGACTGGCCTTACCAGGAAGGGCGCTCGAATTCGTCCACGTTTTCAGGCAGGACTTTTGGCGTTTCAATGCCCTGCAGGATCGGCACGTCGATCCCGTTGGCGACCTTGATAGCGGTCTGGATCGCAAGAATGGCGTCATCGACGGGGCTTTGCTTGTTCGATCCGGAATGCCAGCCGGACTTCATCGCATCCCAGCCTTCGCCGAACTGGTTACATGTCACAACCTTGACATCGCCAGGCGCTTTGCCGGCCCCTTGCAGCGCACTGATAACGCCAAGCCCCATGCCATCATCAAACGCATATACGCCGTCAATCTGATCGCCGTACTGGGTCAGAAAAGTTTCCATCACAGTCTGTGCTTTCTCACGGTTCCACTCGGCCGTCTGGCTGGCCAGAATATTGATGTTGGGATAGTCGTCGGCCATTTTGTCGAGGAAGCAATTTTTGCGCAGGATCGAAACCGAATAACCCGGCGTACCCTCGACGACCACGATATCGCCTTCGCCACCAAGCGAGTCTGCCAGCATTTCGGCGGATTGTTCCGCCTGCGCACAATCATCCGGGCCTGTGTGGCCGACAATGTAGCGACGACCAGCTTCACCGATTGGCGAGTTTGACGTGATCACCGGGATGCCGCTGCGCGACGCGCTGCGAATGGCAGGGATCAGAGCGTTTTGTGATGTCGGCCAAACGACAAGCGCGTCCATATTCTGGGATGCCATGTCCTGAATCTGGTCGAATTGAACCGCCGGATCGCCCTGCGGATCCATGACAGTCGCCTGGATGCCCAGCTCTTTGGTATAGGCTTCGGCCGTTTCGGCGTATTTCGCCTGGTAGGCGTTTGAGCCTGGATAAAGCACGGTGATGCCTATGCGGGTTTCCGACAACGGTTTTTTCAATTCTCCGCCAAGCCAATCCGGCGCATCCTGTGCCATCGCCGCGCCTGCGGCAAACGCCACGGCGGTCGCGAGACCGAGTGCTTTGGTCATATTCTTCATGATTTCCTCCTCTGAACGCTGCCATTAATCCATTGCGCGACACCCGTTAGCAGCATTGCGGGGTGCTTGTTCCAAAGTGTTCTGCAGATGACGCCAGTGCTCAATCGCTGAAATGTCCAAATCTGATTTTTCGATTTGCAGCGCTCGCGGTGTACTGGGAAGCACGCGCCCCGCAAGAAACGCAGAAAGATTCATTTTGGATTTATCTGCCGTATCACGTGCAAAGCGGATTGCTATCGTCGGTTCAGGGAGAACACTTCAACATGCGGAAATCGATTAACAGCATATTGCGGCGCCACGGTTTAGTCTTGGCCTTTCTGATTTTTCTGGCAATGGTTGCCGTCAATGCAGAGGCGTTTCTAACGCCGGGCAACATACTTGATGTCCTGCGGCAGGTTTCAATCACAGGCATGATGGCGCTCGGTGTGACATTCGTTGTGTTGACGGGGCGTCTGGACCTGTCGGTGGGGTCGCTTCTGACCCTTCTGACCGTGATTGTGGTGGATCAGCACAACATCGTGGGGCCCTTTCCGGCGATCGTCATGACCATAGGTGCAGGCGTGCTTGTCGGCGCATTCAATGGCTTTCTTGTGGGCTTTATCGGATTGAATGCGCTGATTGTAACACTGGCAATGCTGTCATTTTTACAAGGACTTGTGCTGTTTTACTCAGGTGGGTCCAACGTCAATGTCAACGACGCACAGAACACATGGTTCGCCGTTTTCGGGCGCGGTGATTTTCTGGGTGTTCCCGTGCCAGTGTTCCTTTTCATTCTGGGCGCGATCATTGCCGGCCTGGTGCTGCAATACACAACTTTCGGACGCCGCGTTTACGCTGTCGGCGGGAATGAAACTGCAAGTGTCTTTTCAGGCGTGAATGCCCGTTGGACGGTGTTTGCGGCCTATGTCCTCTCCGGCCTCACCACCGGGGTTGCGGCCATCATCATGGGCAGCCGTGTGATGGGGGCGCAAAACACGATCGGGCAAGGTTATGAGTTGACGGTTCTGGCCGGTGTGATCCTTGGCGGCACCTCGCTTCTGGGTGGCTCAGGCAGTATCTGGCGGACGGTCATTGGCATCTCCATGCTTGGTTTTATCCAGAATGGCCTGCTACTGCTTGGGTTTGCCTACTACGTGCAGTGGCTCGTGACCTGGGCAGTCATCATCATTGCGGTCTGGATCGACCTTGGCGCAAAACGCGGGAGGATTTTCGCATGAGCCACGTAACGGATGTACCTACGACGGGGCCGATGAACACCGTGTTGACCTGGCTTCTGAGAAACCACATCTGGGTGTTTCTTGCGCTGACAGTGACCGTGTTTTCGCTGGCCAGTCCTTATTTTCTGACCGTCAACAATATCGGCAATATCCTGACGCAGGGAGCATTTATCGGCATACTTGCCATTGGCATGACCATGGTCATGATCGATGGCGAAATTGACCTGTCCGTAGGGGCAATTCTCGCACTTGCATCGGCATTGGCCATCGGGCTGCAGGATCATATGGGCGTTTGGCCCGCTATCTGTCTTGGACTGTTGTCCGGGGCCGCGCTTGGGTTTGTTAATGGGACGCTGGTCGCTCTGTCGGGGATGCACTCCTTTGTTGTGACACTCGGCGGACTTATCGGCATTCGCGGGCTCGTGTTTGTCTACACCGGTGAAAATGCTCTGATGGTGCAGGATTTCAGCTACACCGAGATACCTGAAATCTACATTGGTCCGATCTCGTTGACAGCGATCATCTTTTTTGCGACGGCGCTGTTTTTCCAATGGGTTCTATCAAGCACACGGCACGGGCGCGAAACCTATGCGGTGGGCGATAACATCGAGGCCGCGCATGACGCAGGCATCAATGTCAAGCGGCACAAGATCATCAATTTCACCATATGTGGCACGCTTGCGGCTGTCTGCGGCATCCTCCTGTCGATGCGGCTTGGCACAGCCGAACCCAATGCCGGCAAGGTTTGGGAGCTTTGGACAATCATCGCGGTAGTCCTGGGCGGCATACGCCTGCAAGGCGGGTTTGGCAGCATGTGGATGACCATTGGTGGCGTGCTTACATTGGCCGTTCTTCGCAACGGTCTGCGGCTGCTCAACACACCCAACTATGTTGAACTGATGGTGATGGGCGCGGTGCTTGTTCTGGCTCTGGTGTTGGACAAATTGCTGAACCATGGGGGAGACGGACAATGACTGCCGCAATTTTGAAGGTCAGTGAGATCACCAAGACCTTTCCCGGGGTCAAGGCGCTGGATGAGGTCAGCTTTGACATCCGCCCGGGAGAAGTGCACGCCTTGGTCGGAGAAAACGGCGCCGGGAAATCGACCCTGATGAAGGTTCTCGCCGGGCTGCACCAGCCTGACGGCGGCGAGATCATCTATCAGGGGGAACCGATGCAGGTGGCAGGGCCGCTGGACGCCAGACAGAAGGGGATCCTCCTAATTCATCAGGAACTGTCTCTTTCGCCGGAACTGTCTGTTGCGGAGAATATCTATCTTGGCGCATGGCCCACCAACCGGTTTGGTGTGCTGAAGAAACGCGAGCTGCGCCGCAATGCGGCCAGCGCTCTCGATGCATTGGGTTGCGGATTCGGGCCAGATGTGCGCGTCGGGACGTTATCGGTTGCGATGCAACAAATGGTTGAGATCGCGCGCGCCGAGGCCTTCAGCGCAAATGTCGTGATCTTTGATGAACCGACCGCGTCGTTGACGGATACTGAGAAAGATCAGTTATTTCATACCATTCGCGGCCTGAAAGCGCAGGGCGTAGGGATTGTCTATATCTCGCACAAGATGGACGAGATTTTTGACATCACGGACAGGGTCACCGTGCTGCGCGACGGGCGGGTGCAAGGCACGCTTGAGACCCAGGACACGGATCTGAACCAGGTCACACGCATGATGATTGGGCGGACGCTTGATACCTATTTCGTCAAGGCAAAGGAAGAATTTGGTACAGAAGTGCTACGTGTCGATGGCCTCAGTAAGAGCGGCCATTTCAGCGATGTTTCATTCTCGGTCCGCGAAGGCGAAGTTCTGGGGCTCTATGGTCTTGTTGGTGCCGGACGCTCGGAAGTGGTTGAAACCATCTTTGGTGTGCGTCGTGCTGACGCTGGCCAGGTTCACTGGAAAGGTGCGCCGATCGATCTACCCACCCCGCGTCAGGCCATCGACATGGGAATGGCCCTGGTGCCCGAAAGCCGCAAAGAGCAGGGTTTGGTGCTGATGATGGGAGGGCGGGAAAACACCTCGTTGCCACATCTGAAACTCTTCTCCGGCATGGCGGTAATGAACAGATCTAAGGAATTGGTCACTTACGAGAAATACCAATCGGCGCTCGCGATCAAGACGACGGGCCCGGATCAGGCAATGTCGCAACTGTCTGGCGGGAATCAGCAGAAATTCGTGTTGGCGAAATGGCTTTGCGCCAATCCAAAGCTGATCATCCTTGATGAGCCGACACGGGGCATTGATGTGGGGTCCAAATCGGCAATCCACGAACTGATCGCTGAGCTGGCGGAACAGGGGCTTGCCGTCATCGTGATCTCCTCGGAAATGCCTGAAGTGCTGGGTGTCAGCCACCGTGTCCTGACCATGTCCGAGGGTGCTGTTGTGGCGGAGTTCAAAGGGGCCGACATGACGGAGGAAAACCTGATCGATGCCGTCTCGCATCATCGTGCGCCCGACGCGGCCTAAACCGGAGAGATAAGGGGACAGGTCATGGGCAAATCGGAAACCGGGATAGGACTTGTTGGGTCTGGCTTTATGGGACGTTGCCATGCAAATGCGTTCCGCTCCGTTTCAGGCCTGTTTGATGTCCCTGTCGAACCGCGTTTGCGGCTGCTTGCCGACGCCAGTGGTGAAATCGCACGCGATGCGGCGCAAACTCTGGGCTTTGAGCGGGCGACCGGAGATTGGGAAACGCTCGTCAATGATGACGATGTCGACATTGTCGCGATTACCGCACCGAATATTCTGCATGCGCCGATTGCCCTTGCTGCGATCAAGGCTGGCAAGACCGTGTATTGCGAGAAGCCACTTTCGACCACGGCAGCCATCGCTCAGGAAATGACCGAAGCCGCAGAGGCGGCGGGCATTGTCACAATGGTCGGCTTCAATTTTCAGCGCAATCCAATGGTCAAATTTGCGCGCGAGATCATCGCCTCGGGCGAGCTCGGTGAGGTCACAGGTTTTCGCGGTCGTCACGCCGAAAACTACATGGCCGATCCCAATGTCCCCCATTCATTCCGCACGGATGTTCATGGAGGCGGTGCTTTGGCCGACATCGGCAGCCATATTATCTCGATGGCGCGTTATCTTTTGGGACCAATGGCGGAAGTGCAGGCAGATTGCCAAACGATTCATTCGACCCGTCCCAAAACCCGTAACTCGACCGAACGTGCGCCTGTTGAAGTCGATGATATGACCCATGCGCTGGTGCGTTTTGAATCCGGGGTGCGCGGCAGTCTTGAAGCCAATTGGGCCGCCACCGCGCGCACGATGGATTTATCCTGGGAAATCACCGGTACAAGGGGGGCTCTGGCATTTACCCAAGAGCGAATGAACGAACTTTCGTTCTGGTCCGGTCGTCCCGGACGTAACGGTTACACGAAAATAGAGGCAGGCCCGGCACATCCACCATATGGTCAGTTCTGTCCGGCGCCGGGCCATCACTTGGGTTTCAACGACCTCAAGGTGATCGAGGTGGCCGAATTGCTGACTGCTCATAGTAGTGGCGGGACATGCAGCCCGGATTTTCGCGAGGCCTATGAGGTTCAAAGAGCCGTTGAAGCCATGCAACAATCGCATGCGAACAGGCAGTGGGTTTCCCTCTGAAATGACAGACACTTCATGAGTTCGGTGCCTGCAATCGGATGTTGTGGTGCCGAGCTTCGAACAATCGACGTGACCCTCAGCCAGGACCTGAGATTAGTCGTCGTCAAATTTTGCAACGTATCAACGGGCATTTTGCGGCATGATTATGACGTCTGGCCTAGAAACGCCGTCATACAAGACATGTGGCTCTTGGCGGTGGCATACCCGCTCAGTCCCGTGTCTCTATAGTTCCCACACCCTGCAGCGAAAGTGCAGTTTGGATTTAACGACATGAAGCCGTGTTGAATGACCGCTCTGACGACCTTGGCTGCAACGCCCTGGGGAACGTTCTGCACCCGAAAAGTGATGCTGCTCCAGCAATAGCTGCACCTGCACAAGTCCGGTTTGTCCGCATTGCGGTCATTGGCGCTTCCTGCAGCGAATGACTGCTCTGAGCCCAAAGCAGGCGTTCTTTACGCAGTCCGCAGCCTTAGCATTGGAAGATTTCGAGCGAGTTGTGTCCTGAGCGTGAACATCATCAGATAAATAGGGCGGACTGTTCACGCTTCATAAGTCGACTTCTTAATATTTGTCCGTTGACGCCCCAAAAGCGCCAGAACCTTCAGTCATAAAGATCGTGTAGTAAGTGTTAACAAGTGTGATGAGTATCCAATGCGAAAGTGCCTCGTATCTTCTTTTGTGCGCAAGCCTTCTTTACTTCGCTATATTTTCTTCACCCTCTCAAGCCTCAAGATGTGGAGCTATTCCGACTGGGTGCGAGCAGGTGAACCCAATCCCTTTGCCAAAACTTGCTGGGAAGTCGGCGGCACATCTCGATCGGAAATCGTGTCTCTTTTTCGATCGCACCTAAGCTGATCATTTGCCTCTCCGCAAATAATTGCAGAACCATCTGGGCCGCCCTTCGGGGCGGCTCAATTCTATTTGGGCTTGCTCCTGCCAGGCGTCAAACAAAACAAGATTTTCAAAACTAGGGTTTATCCGATAACATCCAATCCTGCCGCACTCGTTGCTGTGAGACTGATCTAGATTCCCTAAGGGTCGGCACAGTCTACTTGACGGTTTAAGCTCCGGAATCAATCCAATGCGGCGGTGGTAATACTCTCTATGTCACTGCGAGCACCAACATCAAAATCAACTCGATTAACAAAGAATTAGATGCAAACAGCGCGTATGCAGCAGATTATACACAATGCGGCATCAATCGAGGCCGCAAATTTGCTGACGTCGTATGTTCTGGTACAAATGGCTTGTACGGGAAATGTTTGCCCGGGCTTTTTTGTAATAAGTTCTGACTGGACGCTTTTTCGATTTGCGACAGTCGTTGTGTAAGAGGTTCCCTATGTCCAGTGAACGCGTGACTTCAAAAGCGACTTTGTTTCCGCCTCTCGTGCGACCTGAGCCAGCATCGAAGCACACCGCCAGAAAGCGGTTCTCGCAAAATCCCATCATTGACGCCCTGTGGTTATTCACGGTCAGGCATGTAAAGCCTCCAATCGTCAATCCATATGTGACGGCAGCAATAGGTATTGCGATAATTACTGCGGCTATGGGGGTGTTTCTTTGACCCTCAGAAACCTACCCTTAGAGGAAAAATCACCTAGCGAGAAGCTATGGCTTTTGGCTGGCGAACTGCTTCGGGACGAAGGTATCGAAGAAGTTAATGCTGGACATATGGCGACCCTAATGGGGCAAGCCCTGACTTGCACCGCCATCTACAGCACGATCGATCCGCTTGACTCAAGAACCATCGAGCATGTTGTAGAACGCGCCGTCGAAGCAGCGCTCAATGCACACGGACACTTCTTGGAACAGGTAAGACACTTTTAATTCTGTCGAATTGCGCTCACCGGCCCGGCAAAGTGTGCTTTCAAGAGCCGCATCGTTCGCGTAGCGGTCATTGACGAAGGCTGCAGCAAACGACGGCTTTGCGCCCAAAGCAGACTGAATTTCTCATGACAAACAATGAATGCTCAATTGCTCATTTTGGGCCGTATTTTCGACAGTTTCATATGCCATATTTTATATGTAACGATTTTTTAATTCTAGGTGCCCTTATGAGTATAATGACGTCCGTAGTCAGATCCGATCAGAGCTTTTCTTGCCAAGATGGTGCTTCAGAAACTCTCACTGACCCAGTTCACCCGATATTCGCTATTGAGCACATGCGTTCACGCTTGCGCAGCTTTTCAAAAGCTGAACTGGAAACACTGGAAGACGAATTGGATTTTTACACTTTCACAGGGATCGCAGGTCCCTATGTGGCAAGGCTCCTGTCATATATCTGACCGGGAGGCTTCCAGTCTCTCCGATACTCCGCTTCGCCCGCGGGCAGGAACTGGGGCCTGACCGTCGGTGCGCTTGCAGCGAACGGCCACTTCGTCCCGCAAGGCGGACATTGGTGCAAAGCGCAGCGAATGACGGCATTGAGCCCGGAGCGGACGCTCGCAATCTGAGCAAAATGCCCCTCAATGTTCTACTATCCAGGCAGGCCCGCCGCGGTAAGGTCATCAATCCATCTTTCCAGGGCGCCGTCTGCTATCCACTGATCTGTGTGGAGTTCTCTTTCCCGAGAAGCCGTCCAATCTGGCTCAGACGACAGGAAGTTCGCTAGGGCATCGGACGCTTTCTCGATCTCGCCTCGGCAGACATGAATGACAGCCAGCAGTTTGTGCGCTGGAGGCGGTGGTGCGGCGATACGGGAGAAGTTGTTCAATGCGTCGTCGCATCTTTGATCCTGCCAAAGTGTCCAAGCGCTCATCCAAGGATGAATAAAGCCTGGCAGCGGGTCTATACGGGCAGACTCGGCAAGCGCTTCCAATGCACGTTCGTTCTGCCCAATGTAGAAGTAGGACTGCGCCAACGCGTTCAGCGTATCGGCCGACGAGGGATTTAACATAAGTGCAGTGTCAAAGGCTAAGATTGCACTGGTCTGATTGCCTTGCTGCATCCTCACGCGCCCGAGCGCGAAATGGGCAACGTAATTGTCTGGCGCCAAGCTCACTGCTTTCTGTGCGTGGCTAATGGCCTTTTCTAGATCATCCTCCGGATTGTCCGCCCAACCGAACCGTAGTTTCGTGCGCAGTGCGAAGGCAATGATAACGTGGCCCCAGGCTTGATCCGGATAAAGATTGATAGCTTCGGTGCCAATCGCGATTGCGCCCGCGATATTTTCTTTTGAGAGACCGCTCTGCAACAGCCGCCTCGCCTTCAGGTTCATAAGGAGCGCGTCAACTTCATCTGAACCACCCGCTTTCACTTGGGCCTCGGCGACAAATGCCTCAACAGAATGTGCGACGCGGCTACTGATTTGCGAAGACACCGTCAACAAGTCATGAATCTCGGCGTCAATCTGATCCGACCAGACCCGGCTGCCGTTCCTCACATTGATCAGTTGGACGTTGACACGGAGTCTAGACCCTTCGACTTGTTGGCTGCCTTCAATGATCAGATTTGCGCCCAGTTCTTGGGCGATCTCAGAAATGTCGCGATCTTCATCGCGAAAGCGGAAGCTGGAGTTTCGCGCAATCACTGTCAATTCCGGGAAGCGCGCAAGATTGGCGAGAATCTGTCCGCTCAGGAGATCTCCAAGCCTTCCTTTGTCTGGTTCTACGCTATCGTCTTGGAACGGCAAAACGGCGATCACTCGAGACGGCTTGTCCGACGGCGCTGCAAGGAAATAGGATGCTGCAATCAGACATGCAACGACCATCGCAGGGGCAATTCGGCGCCAGAAGCCCCTCTGAATTGGCGGTTCGCTTTGCGTGGGAACTAAGCGGTATCCTTTGCGGGGAATTGTCTGGATGATGGATTTCGTCTCATCATCAATGGCCCGCCGTATCTCTGCTATGCACTGGACGAGGCTGTCTTCAGAGACGTGCGCGCCATCCCAGACCTTTTCAAAAAAGACGGTCTTTGACACCGCTTCCCCTGGCTTCTCTGCCAACATTAACAACACATTTCGAGTTTGATGGCGAAGATCACAATCCTTTCCGCCACCATCTTTAAGATGCCCGGAATCCAGATCGAGCGTAAACGATCCAAGTCTGATTTCGGAAGATTTCATGGTATTTCGTTTCGCAAATCGCCAGCGGCGTCAGAGTCTCAGCTTACGTCGCGTTGGGCAATTCTCAAAGAAAATCTATTGCTCCCCGATCTAAAGCGACGCAACGATTGGAGGACAGAATGCACAATCTTGGCATTGCAGGACTTACATCAGCGGCTATCGGAATTTGGACCCTTGCCGCAGCCGTTTCCTATGCGCCGATTGGGAACACTGAAGAAAGAACCAATCGCCAGCAGATCATAGCTCCGGATGCTAACCTGCTTTCAGCTTATGAGGACTGCTCTCATGCAGCAGAAGTCCGACTTCTTTCTTTGGAAGAGGCGACGCGGTGTTCTGAAACCTTCCTGCTGTTAAAACTCTCACTTCTTCCGGAAGTCGACATCGCTGAGTTCAAGTCGCTACCTCCGCAAGAGAGATGGGAGATCCAGCGGCGTGGCTACGCTGCTCTTGTAGCTTGGCGACAAAAGCGGATCAGTCTTTGAACAGTGACCTCTATGGCCAGTCTTGAATGGAAGAAGTGACTACAAACGGGCGTCCGATTTGTCCGCGTTGCTGCCGTCCGTGCGCCTTGCAGCGAACGGTTGTTTTGAGCCCAAAGTTACGGATTCTTCAACAAGCATGAAAGTTCGCAATTGGGAAATGTAATATGTTTGAGGCGATAGCACCTCGAAAGTCTAAACATAACGCGAAACGTGCTGCACTCATTGATGACTTTCACAGCCAAAGTCAAATTTCGGGATCTTGGCGTGTTGGGAGTGTATTTCTCCATGCCAGATACGTAGCGTTTTGGGCGCGCGCAACGAGCTGACCTAAGTCCTCCAACGGCGTCTCGCTGTAATCAATCCTAAGATCAACCGGAGGTGCCTTTTCAGACATTATCAGGATGGCAGCAGATTGCAGTCCGCGCAGGTCGCCCCCAGCAGCAGCAGCATGTTCCAGAGCCACCAAAAGGCGGGCTGCTATTGGTCCATGGCTGACCATAAAACCGGTTCGACAGGCCTCTATCACGGCGCGATCTCTTAGCATATTGCCGCCAACGACAAGATTGTGCGATTTGATTTCTGAAACCTCGGCTACGTTCTGATTCCCTGAAAAAGCCGCTGCGCGTCCATTTCGATCAATTGCAAGCAACTGACGGGTCGCCCGCCCCTGGTCTGCGCCTACGACATTTGCGACGGCTTGTACCGCGCTTCGACCGTTCCGCATCTCATCCAAGACATCTTCCCCCCATAGAGTACTTGGTGTCTTGCCTTGCGATGCACTGAGCCCCGCACGGATATCACCACGCAAGACCCAACCGCCCACGCACAAGTTACCTGTCGCGGCGGCTCCTCCGAGAACGCCAGTCTCGGGATCGCGTACCAGAATCGAGATTGTCATATCAGAGCCGCCTTTACTTACCTTTGAAGACTTTGTTTCAATGCAGAACAAATGTCATCAGTTCTGAAAGGTTTGCGCCATGGAAACAGCACGGTTATCCGAGCGTATACTTGAGATTTTTGACGATTTGACCCGTGCTGAGCGTTTGCTTGCGGATCATTTCCTCGAAAATCCTGACAGTTTGGCGCTGCATACCGCCGAGGAGATCTCGCGCCGTGCTGCGGTGTCAAAGGCGACAACAGCTCGATTCTTCAAGCGACTTGGGTTTCCCAGTTTCAAGACCGCGCAACGGATGGCGCGGTCTGGCGATGCCAGTTCTGACTCCGGAAAAAGGGTCTTTTCAGCGCCAGTGCAGCATCGCAGCGGTCGCGGTGATTTGGCAGATCATCTGGCGTCAGACGTACAAAACTTGATTCGGACATTCGAATCCATCCGAAGTGACGAATTGAACGCGGCAGCCCTGAGTCTCGTTCGCGCTGAAAAGCTTTGGGTGATTGGCTTTGGTGACAATTACCCGTTGGCACATTTTGCGCGCGCCCAGTTGATCAAGGTAAAGCCGGATATTCGGATGATCCCGCTTGGAGGTTTTTCTGTACCTGAAGAATTTGCATCGATCACGCCATCAGACACGGTTTTGGCCTTGTGCATCGGAAGGCGCAGCAAAACCATGCGGTCCATATTGCAGACAGCAAGATTGGCAGGCGCGCATACGGTGTCGCTGACAGATCAGGCCAGTTCTGGCAATCCCGAGCTTGCCGATGTGACCCTACGATGCCGCACGCATGGCCTATCCTATTTCGACTCGCTCTCGGCTCCTGTGTCTGTCGTGACGTATCTTTGCATGGCTGTGGCAAAACGGATTGGTCAAACTGCGGTGGACAGATTGCGCTATATCGACAGCATCCACACGGAATGGGGTGATGCTGGATAGTTCAGATGACTCCTCGTAGCGCGCAAAGCGTAACAATGAGGCGAAAAACTCGTCAATTCTGAAATTAAATGTATCAAAACTGAATTCGTTTTGACCCACCTGTGAAGCTTCCCTAGCCTCGGAAACTGGGTGAACCAATCACCGAATAGATTAAGCCGATCATGCTTGCGTTGAATGGATTCCGCAAAGACAGCCGCACGCGCTGGCCCTTGAGTGACGTCAGGTCCAATCGGCAAGAGCCGGCAAAACACGTCCAGCAACTTGGAGAATGAGATGATTATGAATCGACTAGCGCTAAAGCAAACGGCGGCTGCACTTGGCGCCGTTTTTGCATTAGCAGGGCCCGCCACCGCCGAAGACATCGTTTGGGCGCGCTATGGGGATATCGACTCGCTCGATCCGCATCGCGCGACAAGCACCCTTTCTTTGCAGGTTTGGAGCCTGATGTATGACACGCTGCTTGCCATGGACGCCGAAGGCAATCCCGTGCCCCATTTTGCGAAGTCCTGGACAGCCAATGATGCCGGGACCGAGTATACATTCAATCTTGAAGGCGGTGTGATGTGCCATGACGGCACGCCGCTTGATGCTAATGATGTCAAATACACAATCGACGCTGCATTTGACGAAACAACCCCAAGCCTCACAAAGGGCAGCTGGGGGCCCATCACAGCGGCCGAAGTTATTGATCCGTTGACGATCAAACTGACATTGGAGTCACCATTTGTCGCGATGATCCCCTTTCTGGCGGACAGCTTTTCCTCCATCATTTGTGACACGAATGGCGAAGGCTTCGGCACAACGACCGCCATCGGCTCGGGCCCATGGAAGCTTGTGTCCTGGACCAAGGGCGACCGGCTCGTCTTTGAAAAAAACGCGGATTACACGAACTTTGGCAAATTGGCCGATAACCCCGGTGCGCCTTATGAGGACGGCTTGATCATCACCGTTGTACCCGAACCGCAGGCCCGTTATGCGGCTTTGACGACTGGAGAGGTGCATATTGCCGAACCGCCCTTTGACGATGTGCCTGCAATCAAAGATAGTGGCGAACTTGACATCATCGTCGCAGAGAACACGGGCCAAAACGTCTTTTGGGAATTCGCGGTGCACCGCCCGCCCTTTAATGACGTGCGTGCGCGTTTGGCGGTTGCCCATGCCACGGATGCGGCGACTGCAATCAGCCTGATTTATGGCGATCTCTCGATCCCTGAAAATTGTCCGATCTCGCGTGGCGTGTTTGGCAACGATCAGGACTTCTGCGCCCAATACCGCCCGGCCTATGATCCTGAAAAGTCCAAGGAATTGCTGGCCGAACTTGGCTACAGCATGGACAAGCCACTCGAGACCGCCTTGCTGGTCTGGACCGGCGGCAACCGCCAGAAACTGGGCGAAGTCTTTCAGGCTCAGTTGGCCGAAGTTGGGATCAAAGCAACCATTGAGATCATGGATATCGGGTCTTTGAACGCACGCGTGCGTCAGGAGAACGAGAATACCGAAGGCACTACCGGTTCCATGGATATGATGACTTGGTCCTGGTACGATCCAGATATCCTTTATGCGCTGTGGCATACACCAGGAGCCTATCGAGGCTATACCTCGCCAGAGCTTGACGCGATCCTGGACGAAACCCGTGTGTTGACCGACCCCGATGCGCGCAAAGCGAAGGTGCAAGAAGCGATGAAGTACCTGCTTGAAAACGCCATCCATGTGCCACTTTATACGCCGGGTTGGGAGTGGGTCTTTGCGGTCCGTCCCGAAGTCGAGGGCTTCAAAGTGGCTCCGTTCGTCTATCCGATCTTTAGCGACATCAAGATCGGCGGCTGATACCGAATGCGCTGCCCGCATTAATGCGGGCGGCGCACCCCGAAAATAAGGTCTTGCCATGTGGCGCTTTATCGGCACTCGCGTTGCGATGGGTGCTTTGACAATTTGGGTTACAACGATGTTGGTGACATTGTTGATTCACGCCGTGCCAGGCGACCCTGTCCAGATCATGTACGCCCAAAGTCAGGGTACAACTCCCGAGCAGATCGAACAGGTCCGCCGTTCGCTTGGACTCGACCGTTCTATCCCAGTTCAATACCTGATGTATCTTGAACGTCTTTTTCAAGGCGATTTGGGCAATACGATCCGCGGCGGTCAACCGGTGCTTGAGGTGATCATGCAACGCCTTCCCAACACTCTGGTTTTGGCTGTGGCGTCGATGTTCATTGCAATCGTCATCGGTGTGCCTATCGGCTTTCTGGCCGCATATCGCGAAGGAACAATAGTCGATATCGGCCTGATGGTGCTGGCCATTGCAGGCATCTCTATGCCCCACTTCTGGCTTGGGCTTATGCTACTGTTCTTTTTTGCGCTCGAATTGGGTTGGCTGCCCGTCAGCGGCAACGGCCCTATGAATCTGATCCTGCCTGCGCTAACGCTGGGACTGTCAAACGCGGCAATCTTTGCACGTCTGACCCGATCCTCGATGATCGACGTGATGAACCAGGATTTTGTTCAGACCGCGTTTGCAAAGGGTCTTCCTAAAGCGATCGTTCTGCGCCGCCACGTGTTGCGCGCAGGTCTCTTGCCGGTCGTCACCATGATGGGGCTGCAATTTGCCTTTATGATGGGGGGTGCCATCGTGGTCGAGAATATTTTCTCGTGGAATGGCGTCGGTCGTATGGCCGTCGAGGCGATTTTCCAGAGAGATTACCCCATTATTCAGGGGTTTATCCTGACTTTCTCTGTTGTGGTCGTTGTTGTGGCAATCGCGGTTGACGCCTTATACGCCGTCCTTGATCCACGTATCCGGAGGGCATGAGATGGGCATTTTATCCGATGTCCCGACCCGCTCTGCGCCTCACGGATTTTGGCGCAGGTTGCTACGCTCACCTAATGGGGTTGTCGGATTGACCATTGTATTGGGTCTCGTGTTCTGCGCCATGTTTGCCGAAGTGCTCGCGCCTCACAACCCATCCAAGATGGGCACCGGCGGACGGTTTCTACCCCCCGGAGGGGATTTCTTTCTGGGAACGGACGAGTTCGGCAGAGACATGCTATCGCGCATTCTGCATGGCAGCCGTATCACGCTGTTGGTCGGCGCGGTTGCTGTGGGAATATCACTAACGACAGGAATGCTTGTCGGCATGATCGCTGCATTCTGGCGCGGTTGGGTCGAAGCGGTTTTGATGCGTAGCACCGACGTGCTGTTTTCCTTTACCGAAACACTCATCGCGCTCAGTTTTGTCGCCGTCTTGGGCCCAAGCCTGCAGAACGCAGTGATTGCGGTCGGAGTGGCTGGTATTCCGTTTTATGCACGAACCTGTTATTCGGCCGCGTTGGTTGAGACCTCTAAGCCATATTTCGAGGCCAGCATCGCCGCAGGTGCAGGCCCTGCACGCCTTGTGTTTGTGCATCTTTTGCCGAATGTCTTGCCCACAATGATCGTTGTCGCAACATTGGGCGTCTCGACCGCTATTCTTGCAGCGGCTGGGCTGAGTTTTCTGGGGCTTGGTGCACAGCCACCGACCTCAGAATGGGGCTACATGCTTGCCGGTTCACGGGACTACATCAATCGCGCGCCCTGGTTGATGACAATACCGGGTCTTGCCATCGCAATTACTGTGTTGGGTTTCAATCTGCTAGGAGACGGACTTCGAACCAGCCTCGATCCGGTAGAGCGCCGATGAGCAGCGTCTTGCTTTCAGTGCGCGATCTTTCGGTCACGCATGGATCTGGCACGCGGGCGGTTCCTTTAGTGCACAGCGTCAATTTTGATCTGGCCCGCGGACAAATTCTGTCAATTGTCGGCGAAAGCGGGTCTGGCAAAAGCATGACCTCCAAGGCGCTGATGGGGCTGTTGCCGCCTAACGTCACGGCAACAGGTGAGGCGCAGTTTCGCGGGGCCAACCTGTTGGACAAAAACATCGCACCCCCGCGTGGGACTGGTATCGGCCTTATTTTTCAAGAACCAATGACGGCGCTGACCCCGGTTCTGACGATTGGCATGCAGTTGACCGAAGCCATGGTCGTGCATGGGTTGGCGGACGCTCGCGACGCCAAAGCCCGCGCCATCCAAATGTTAGAACGGGTCGGCATCCCCAACCCTAAACAGCGAATGACTCAATATCCGCATGAACTTTCTGGTGGCATGCGCCAAAGGGTGATGATTGCCATGATGATGTTACTGGAACCTGATATCCTGATTGCGGACGAGCCGACCACCGCATTGGACGTCACGGTGCAGGCGCAAATTCTGGACCTGTTGCGTGATATTGTGCGGGACACAGATGTCGGCCTGATCCTGATTACCCATGATATGGGGGTCGTGGCAGAGATGGCAGAAGATGTCATGGTAATGAAAGCCGGACGCGTGGTCGAGGCCGGTTCGGTTCACCAGATATTCCAGGCACCAGGTGACGCGTATACCCGCGCCCTTTTGGATGCAGTCCCATCGGTCGAAACCGCATCTGTTGATTCCAAACCCACCGACAGCCAAGCGCTTTTGTCCATAAGACACTTGTCAAAGACGTTTTCCGGCGGCCGCGCTTTTGGCATCGCGGCTTCAGTGACCAGAGCGGTCGACGATGTTTCGCTCGACATCATGCCGGGCGAGACGCTGGCTTTGGTCGGAGAAAGTGGCTCCGGGAAGTCCACCCTAGGCCGCATCCTCGCCCGCCTGACCAAAGCGGATAAGGGTAACGTGACGCTGGCGGGAACCGATCTACTTTCATTGGAGGGTGCGCCGCTCCGGCAGGAACGACGCAAGATTCAGATGATTTTTCAGGATCCCTATGCTTCGCTTGATCCGCGCCAAAGCGTCGGGGCGGCCATTGCAGAGCCAATCAAGATTCAAACGACGTTATCGAAAGCAGATCGTGCGAAACGGGTTGCTCAATTGTTGTCGCGTGTTGGGCTCACCCCCGATATGGCAAGCCGTTTCCCGCATGAATTCTCGGGCGGCCAACGACAACGCGTTTCGATTGCCCGCGCGATCGCTGCAGGGCCCGAGTTGATCATTGCTGACGAGCCGACATCCGCTCTGGATGTGTCCATTCAGGCGCAAATTCTTGATCTTTTATCTGATCTGAAATCTGAAAACGGGCTGACAATGCTCTTCATCTCACATGATCTTGCCGTTGTCCGGCAGGTTGCAGACCGCATCGCCGTCATGCGCGCCGGTAGGATATTGGAGTTTGGACCGACGGAAGCGGTCTGGGCTTCGCCGCGCCATCCCTATACCAAAGCCTTAATTGATGCCGCACCGGTGCCAGACCCAAGCCGCAAACGCTCCGCGCGCGCGCACGCCCTCGATACTTTCCCTATGACGCCCCTTATCGAGGCCGCCCCCGGTCACTGGGTGGCCCTATGACAATTGGCATCGTCGCATTTGGCCCCAATGCAGGAGCCGGTATCGTTGCTGGCCTGAACACTGTCGAAAAGAATGGGCGGGGGGCCATTGGAGGCTTTGTAAGTCTCGCGGCGTTCACCGAAGATGGCAGGCTGCTGCGTGCAAGCATTCAAGACGGCGGCTCCAAAGCGCTGTTTGGGACGGATGTGCCGACGGAGATTGGACGGGCAAAACTCGTTGGCCTGATTTCCAGTGGTCCCAATCGGCCCGAACCGTTGTCTGATTTCATTGCCGCAGAACCCGGCGTCGGGATTGTCACCGGACACCGCATGCCGCAAACACGCGTTGATAATGGAATTGCTTTGAATGCTCTGGTCCTCGCTAAGATGAAATCGGGTTTGCATCCGCAGGCTGCAGTTGATCAGGTCATCGCAATGTACCCCGATATGGATGCTGGATTTCTGGCCTGTTCGACGGATGGATCTATAGGTTCTGGAAGTACGCAATCAGTTCTGGCCCGCGGCGATCAGGCTGTGAGCATTCTCGAGGCGCCTCCAGAAATGGCATTTGTCGCCAGCATTCATAACGCCATCTTTCCGTTCCATCTTATCTCTAAGCTCGCGAACGAAGTCGCTTTGGACACTATGCTACACCCGGACACGCCCGTCGGTTGGGTCAAAATTGTGTCTGGCATCATGCTGGAGCGAGGGTTCGAGGCACAGATTCACATCGGGGCAGATGGACAGATAGAGCGCATCACCATTCCTAAAGACCACTTCTTGAAGGGAAGTTGGTCCGTTGGACTTGGAGACAAGGTAGCAGTGATGGCGAGCGGTCAGCACTTAGGATGGCTGGGGTATGAACCGTTCATGACGCTTAAGAATGGGCAAGTCCAAGACATAGATGGCCATAAGGAAATCAACATTCCGTTATTGGGCAGTCTCCCATTTGAACGATACAGAGACGTGTCCTAACACACTCCATGGCTCTATCGAAGTTTGATCCCTGTCAATTGGGCGGGAGCACGTCCGCTTCGTCCGCATAGCGGACATTGATGCGCCTCAAAACGAATGACTGCTATGCAAGCCGAAGCGACCTTTCGGTGCATCAAATTGGATGTCAGCTATTGGTACTTCGCTGCCGTAGCGAAACTCTGGAAAGCCCTTTCTGGTTTCTCAGTGCAATTAAGCGGTCAAACTGCGGTTTTTGGATTGGTCTTCTTTTGTTGAGGGCCAGCCAGGAACGAACAACAGAGGCATAATTGATCTACAGCATCAGTCGATTGGTTCGTTTCAGTCTTTTGTGACAGGCAATTTGTCAGTTTATCGCGTACGTAAGATTCTCTATCCCTCAATGACTTGCGCATTCGTCAAGCAGCCATTGGCTGACAGCGCGAACGGCTTTGCGGCGTCCGGCTCTATTGTTGACAGCAAGATAGTACCCTCCAAACGGGATCTCGAAGTCGGCGAGCTCTACCAACGCGCCCGACTGACGTTCTGGTTCACAGAGGTTCTTATCCATCAGCACCGCTCCAAGACCCGCGACCGCCGATTGGATTGCGAGTAGCGCGCCGAGCGGGTGGGGCAATGCGAGGTCCGGGACCTCTTCAAGTCCGGCCCGCTTGAACCAGTCCGGCCACAGGCGGAACGTCGCTTCCTCAATCAAAGGGCCCGAGGCAAGGGCCTCAAGATCCAAATTGCCATTTGAAGTCGGAGCAAAACCAGGCGCCGCATAAGCGCGAACTGCAGATTGAAACAGTAGATGGTACCCTTTAACTGGCTGTGTTCGAAGGTAGCGAACGCCAATGTCAAAATCATGGGCCTCGATATCCATGACCTCTGTTGTGACCGACAACTTCAGATCAATTTCGGGGTGGCGTGCCTTGAGGCTCGCAAACCGCGGGATGAGCCACTTCTGAGCAACAGTGTTTTCTGTCGTTAGGGTCACGGCGCCTTTGGGTGGGATCGAAAGTACCTCAGTCGCTTCGGCGATCCGGTCGAAGGCCGGCGTGATCTCGGTCAAGTATGCGCGACCTTGATCAGTCAGTGCCACGCCGCTTTTCTGGGTTTGGAAGAGATGAACGTTAAGACGCGCTTCCAGCCCCCGAACATGCCGGGAAATCGCTGAGTGGGAGACGTTCAGCTCTCCGGCGGCCTTGGTGAAACTCCCCAATCGACCCGCCGCTTCAAAGGCGCGCAATGCGTTTAGAGGGGGCAAAAGTCTCGGCATACCGCATTGTGACTTTTTGGAACAATAAGTGTCAAGGAACGACGTTTGAGTGCGGCAGTCACCATCATGCAGGGTTGTCGTGAGAATAACCTGGAGGCGACATTGAAACCCATCAATGAAAAAGAGTTTGAAATGCGCGAAGCGCAGGTTGCGCAACAACACCTCGGTCGGATTGGCCTATTGGAAAAATGCTTAGCCGCAATCATCCCGTCGTTTCAATCACTCAACGATCCAACCCATCTGACAGCCCGAATGCGCCGAGATGCAGGAATTGATGAGCTGGAAATCGAGAGAAAGAAGCTGGCGAGAGCGCCGCTGATCCGCTGAAAAACTTCAGATCAGGACAGCATGCTTGTTGTTCACAGCCTACGGACTCTGCGACCGTGCCTCAGTGCTACATCTCAGAGACGGGCACGAGGACTCTATCTCTGCGACGATCTGGGCTTTGCGCACTTTGCGGCCGCTCGAGCGATTTGCAGCATTCGACAGCTTTGGGCACGAAGCTGCCACTCGCTGCGGAACACACGAATGTCAGCAATGCGGACATAGCGACCTCACTCAGCATCTTGCTCTGTGCGATTTGATACACGAGGCAAAAAGGACGCAGACGACATCGCATGGTGGTATTTTTTGTGGTACTTATTTTTAGGGCGCTATTTTAATAATTATATTTCATGCTCTTACCGCAAAAATATTGCTCCCCTACGGGCTACCACTCCCCCCACGCAACACATTATTTCTAAAGTACTTCCGGCAAAATGCCGGTGGCTTTGCCAATCGTCTATGCGACCGGAAATACGTGAATACGGTCGACATAAGCCCCTAACGGTCTTTGCCGGCAATGCCCCCCAGAGACCGCTCTAGGAGCGCGGCCCCGACGTAGGAGCGCACCCATTGAATCATTCGCAACAGAACGCGTTTCGAAGATGCACGATCAAGCGCGGACCTTTATTGGGACCAACAGCCACTCGAAAAACGCGTCTGAGTTCAAGACTCGATGTCATTTGTGATACAAGATGAAGATCAACACAAAGGACTGAGCAAACTCTTTGGATCGGTTTTTTTCTGTCGACATGCCCGGGGTGCAGTTCCTCAGGAATGTTCTGGTGTTCAGTCTTGCGGGATTGCTTCCGGTTCTGGCGCTTTACGTGGCATTGTCGCCCGGATTTGCCCCTGCACTCATGGAGGGAGGACCATCATTTCGCCGTTTCGCGCGGCAGGTGATGACCAACGGGCTTCCTGTGGTTTTCGTGGTGAACTATGTCGGGTTCTTCTTATTCGCCCTTACGCGGCGGACGTCTGCAAAAGAACGCGATCCCTCAGTCTACCTGGTTCTGGACTTGATCGGCAGACTGACGCTCTTCGTCGGACTTCACGCGGTCATCTATGTGTTGTCTGCCGATTGGTTCGGCTCGTTCGGTGGCAGTCGCACGACTGCCTTACGTGTCGTCGGGCCAACCCTTGCGCAGTCCGCACTTTTTCAGAACATCTCGGGGGTGTATCTTTATGCAACGCTGGTGAGCGCGTTGCCTCTCTATGCATCGGTCATCGGACGGTCGCGACGGCTGCGGCCGCTGGCGGCTTTGGTTCCGCTTGGCATGGGCGCGGCTTTGCTTTCGGTTTGTTGGTTTTTGCTGGCTGTCGCGCTATTGACGGTTGGTGCGAGGTTTTTGGTCGTCTTGCAGAGCTGAGGATTTGCACCCGCCGATTTGCGAATGCCGGGTGGAGAATGGTAGCCATGTGCCCTATCTTTCACGCCAGACCAGTCATCGCTTTGCAGGAACCCACCCAATGAAGAATATCTTCCGCTGTTTCGGACTATGCGCGATTTTGTCGGCTTGCGATGCAAGCGCAACGGACAATAACGGATTTATCCGCGAGCTACCGGAAGAAGCCATCGCACTGGCTGCGCCAAATCAGAACCTTCAGGCGGTCGAGTTGCCCGAAGACGACAATTGCTATTGGTATCAGCACGTCGGCCCGGTTGAGACGACCATGCTACCCCTGCTCAGTAATCGCGGACGGCGCATTTGCGTTCAGCGGGAAATCTAACTCAATAAAATGTCTTTGTGTCGCGGTTCTTTCGCACGCGCGACACCGGAGAACTCAGGCCGAATAGAGATATGCCGTCGCACCTACATCGACCTGGTCGTACAGGCCGATGATGTGCGCCATGACCATTCGCACACATCCCGAACTTGCGCGCCCGCCGATGGATCGCGGATAAGGCGTGCCGTGAATACGCAGATATGTGTCCCGATTGCCCACAAACAGATAAAACGCTCTTGATCCCAGAGGATTTCGCGGTCCGCCATCCATTCCGTCGGCAAATTGCTCGAAGGCTTGGGGTTCGCGCTCAATCATTTCGTCCGTGGGACGCCATGTCGGCCATTTCCGTTTCAGCCTGATTGTGTAAGTGCCGGGTTCATAGAGGTTACCTTTGGCGATCGCGACGCCGTATCGCATCGCGGTTCCATCCGGGTTGATGCGGTAGAGATATCGCGCCACCGCATCGACATGAATGTCACCCGGCACCAATCCGTCGTTCGCCTCAACACGTTGCGGAAGAAATCTTTGATGAAAACCCCAGGGATTCGATGTGGCGGGGTCATAATTGGCGGGCGTGACGCGCGCATCCCATGCGGACCACATACTGCGATCAGAGATCGGTTTTCTTGCCGGTGGCTCCCCGGCCTCGCCCAACGGTGTCACTTCGCCGCCCTGGTCTTCGGCCTGAGCCCAAGCAGCACTTGCCAACGGCGCCGAGAAAAGCGCGCCCGTGGTCGATATGAAATGTCGTCTTGTCAGCATGTCTGAACGTCTCGGTACTTTTGAACAGCTATGCCCTTTGCAGAAGTAGCATCCGGCGTTTGATCTTTACCGGGGTTATTACCGGTTTTCCATCAAAAGCTTCTTTCTTGCCGAGTAGTCGTCCGCGTCAATCTCGCCACGCGCAAGGCGAAGGTCAAGTTCCGCAACCGCATCGGGTTTGCCTCGTTGAGGCCCATTGTCGTCCATCCGGCGCACAAAAAAGATCACACCCGCAACCACCAGACCCAATACGATAATCCAGAGGATCGGGCCGAACATCATCCCCACGCCGCTTCCCCACCCCGACATGTGACCGTAACCATCCGGGTCGGCGAGAACCGGTGTTGCAAAAAACACAGCGCAAATCCAAAGACGAGACATGGTTTCCTCCAGATATTGTTGAAGTGGGATCGGCTTTATCAGGCCGGATACGTCACATAGTACGCCCTCAACCATCTGATTTCACGAGGAGAATTGTATCAGTTTGTAAGGCCGAACGGCACAACCCCAAGGCGAAGGCCTGAAGCCACGAAACGTTCAGTGCAAGGCGCTGTGCGAAACCGCAAAAACGCGTTGGACTGAACAGCCTCCCACCCTTGATGTCAGCAGCGCGTGAATTCGATGCGGGACGGTCCTGTTATGGCCTCACACCGATAGGTCATCGTGGCTGAGTGACGGTTGGAAGGCCTCTTTTGACAACAAATGGAAACGCGTTCCCGTCTTTTGGGCGGCAAGCAACCGATCACACCGGAAGGTTCTCGGCTCCTGCCTGAGATGATCGAAGGCGACGACGTACCAGATGGGATACTTCAGCAACAGGTAATGTGGTTCGATCTGCCTTTCGGAGGTTGCGCCGTCCTCTCTCTGGTATCGGACGTCGAGGACCTCACGATCGACAAAGGCCTGATGCAAAGCCTGCACAACCCTTTTCGGTGGTGCCTTGGCACTTGCCTGGACGTAGGTCGATGCGGTCACGCCAATCAGTATGCGGGATTTCAGCCGGTTTACCGATGCGCGCTTTTCGGGCGAAAACGAAGCCACCAATTGTCGCCTGACCGATCCGAGGTTTGCCAGAAACAGAGGCGAATTCATCTGTTCTGCGACCGCAATGCTGATGAGCAGATCGACGGCTTCGGAATAGTCCAGATTGACCCGGCCAACGCCCCAGTTGCGGTCAAGCCGTACGCCGCCGCCCCGCCCGCGATCGGCGTCGATCTGCATACCCTGCTCCCGCATCAGAGCCAGATCGCGCGAAATTGTTCGTGTACTGACGCTGTAGTGACGCGCCAGATCGCGAACGGTGCAATGCGTGTCCTGTTTGAGTTGGACTGCAAGCAGTTCCATTCTTCTTAGTCGATCATGCGCATTTGCCCGTGCCATGAAACAAATAGGACATAAAATGTCATATTTATCAATATCAGGAGGATCACCAGAAACCAGCCGACCGACCCTCATTGGCAAACATCGGCTTAAAGGAGATCACCTTATGAGAATGAACTACTTTGTCGTCGGGACAAACAACATGGACGCGGCCAGAACGTTTTATGACGCTCTTTTTGAGCAGGTGGGTCTGCACGGAGTGGCTCCATCCGAGCGCATGACCTACTGGCTTGGCGAAGATTTCGCCTTTGCAGCCGCGATACCGTTCGACACAAGGCCAGCCACTAACGGGAATGGCACGATGGTTGGATTCTGCGTTGGTTCAGAGGCCGAAGTCAGGCGGCTACACGCTTTGGCGCTTGAAATCGGCGGGACCTGCGAAGGTCTTCCGGATCAAAGGGGGCCTCGTTTTTCGGCCTATGTCAGGGACCTCGATGGCAACAAGCTGTGTTTTTCCGATTGAGGCAGCCTGACCCGCGCCGGTTTATTCCGCAGACGCGGCACCACGCCCTGCACAGGCATGGTGTTAGCGTTGCCGCACATACCGAAAACAGCACGACATCCCAAGGGCTTGGTTTGCGATAAAAGGGCTATTAAACTGGGTTTCATGGGCGAGGTGACGTCTCTTTTTGCACGAAAAATGGTCGCCGTGGCGGGCGAGGCGATCGACGCGCGCGATGTGCTTAACTCTGTGGGTCTTGACCCCGATGGTCCGTGGGATCCATCGGTCATGCTTGATGAGGCGGTCTATTACGACATGCTGGAACTGATGGCGACGCAGATGGGGGATGCCACCACTTCGCTGCCGCTGAGGGTCGGCGACACGATGCGCCCGGACGAATACGGCGCGCTTGGCCTTGCGTGGAAGGCCGCGCCAAACCTGCTTGGATCATTTTCCCGCGTTGCGCGATACGCCCGTCTTTGGACCAGCATCGTGCAATACGAGGTCCGGGACACCGATCAGGGTGTGCTGTTCATTGAGGATCGCAAAGGCGCACGACGACTGGGAATGCGTCTTTCGATTGAGGCGGATTTGGCCAGCGGCGTCTCCCTTGGCAGACAGGTCACGGACTCGTCTTTTGCGCCACGCGCCGTTCATTTCATGCATCCCTCGCCACAAACAGTGCGGCATCACGAGGCCTTTTTCGGCTGCCCGGTATATTTCGGCTCGGACATGGACGCCATGTTGTTGTCGAAGGAATCCCTGTTGCGCCCAAATCTGCTGGGGGACCCGGGGATCACGCAGTTTCTGGTGTCGCATCTTGATCAGGAGCTTGCCGAGATCAAGGACGAGGACACGTTGGAAGACAAGACCAAGAACGCCATCGCCCGGGCACTGAGCGAGGGGTTTCCCAAGGTCGATGACGTTGCGCGTGGGCTTGGACTGAGCGTGCGGTCGTTTCATCGGCGTCTTTCCGAAAACGGGGTGAGTTTTCGGGCTTTGACTGAAGACACGCAGCGCGAGATTGCGGTCGGTATGCTGCGCGATCACAGGTATTCCCTGTCCGAGATTGCCTTCATGACGGGTTTCTCCGAACAAAGCGCCTTTAGTAGAGCCTTCAAACGCTGGACCGGGAAAACCCCGGCGACCTACCGAAAACACGGCCCAAACGGCTGATTGGCAGGATCTGTCAAAACGCTGGCAGCGCCGGTCAAGATCAAGACACGCTCTACCCGATATCCCCCCTTCATCGCTTAACAAGGGAGATATCCGATGCGACCTATCACGACCATTTCAACCATCGCCTGTCTTGCCGCTCTGGGACAATTCCAACCGGCTATGGCTGCGGGTGACCATTCTCATAATCCGTCCAATACGATTTCAACCGAAGTCGACCACCCTGACAGTTTCCGTCATTTCGCGCCCGAACTGCCGCAGATGCGGGCGCGGGTGCCAGAAGTGAACACCAACGTCGGCCTTCATGTCAGCGAGATCGACGCCGGGCTCTTTTTCGTCACCGATATGATCTATCAGTCTGCGTTTCTTGTGACGGATGAGGGCGTCGTCGTGTTCGACGCACCGCCCAGCATGGGTGAGCGCCTGCGGACGGTCATCGAAATGACAGCACCAAACGTGCCGATCACGCATTTCATCCTGAGCCACAAGCACGCCGACCACAACGGCGGCGGATTTGCCTTTGCAGACATCGAGGGATTGACCGTGATCGGGGCGCAAGCCATCGCCGAAAGCCTGGCGACCAATCCGCTGCGCGGCGTTCTGATGCCGACGGACGTGTTCGAGGAAGAATTGTCCCTGACCATCGGGGATGTGCCGATCGAATTGCAGACCGCCAATTTCCATTCGACGGATACGGACGTGATGATCTACCTGCCGGATCATCAATTCCTCATGGCTGTGGACACGATCACGCCCGGCGAAGCTCCGTTCATGAACTTCGGCGCGACTAGCAACCTTGATGGATACATGCAGAATTTCGAGACCTTGTTGTCCTATGACTTCGAGCATCTCCTATCGGGGCATGTCTCGATCCTTGGCAATCGCGCAGACGTTGAAATTGCTCGGGATTATGCCTTCGACGTCCGGGATACGGTGGGCATGCTTTGGCCCGGCTTCATGGACCGCTTCATGGCCAACATGGAGCTTACCGAATTCCAGCACGGCAACCTCGCCTATCGGATGACGATGGAGGAGGTGCGCGACGCATGCGCCGATCAGATCATCGACCGGTGGCAAGACAAGCTGTCCGTTGTCGATCTTTGGGCCGATAGCCACTGCGAAACCATTGTCATCCACTCAATCATGCACTGACTGCAAAGCGCGCGCGTTCGGGCTACCGGATGCGCGCGCATGTCGTCCTCTTCAAAAAGGATACTCTTATGTCGACCCCTGTCTTTTTCTTCCTACAGTTCTCTATTCTCGCCTATGCGCTGGTCGCGGGCGTCTTCCTGGCCTTTTCGGATTTCATCATGCGCTCACTAGCCCACACCGGCGGCGACGGCGGGGTGGAAGCCATGCAGGTCATCAATCGCGAGGTATTCCGCTGGGTGTTCATGGCCCTCTTTCTGGGTATGGCAGCCCTTTCGTTGATCATCGCGATCTACGGCGGCTACTTCGTAGGCGGCAATCCGGGCAAACTGATAGCGACCGCCGGTCTCGTCTATTTCATCGGCTGTTTCGGCGTCACGGTCTTTTTCAACGTTCCGATGAACGAAGCCCTGGCGGGTATGGAACTCGGCTCGGATGGAACCCGCGATTACTGGCTTCAGACATACGTCCCGCGCTGGACGTTCTGGAACTCGGTCCGCACGGCGGCTTCTGCGCTTTCAGCGGCGCTGTTGATGTTCGGGCTGCTCTGGATCACGCAGACACAAAGCCAGCAAATGTGATCCGGTTTGCAGGTGGACGCCCCTCTCAGCGTTGGCTTGAAAGGACCGGGTGGCGCGGGGGGTGGTCCTCCGGTGCGCCACCCGGTTCTCTGACCTCATGGTCCGCAGGCCCCTTGATAGCCGCGATGCGCGACTTCGCTCAGCTTTGTGAAACAGGTCTCGCCCACAACAGATTGACGCCGACGGCAATGAACCATGCGATGCCACCAAGGCCGAAAACCGCACCTGTCACATCCCCCAGTGCCGGTAAAATGGTCGCCAATCCTGACGCGCCGGTAAGCACGCCCAATCCGATGGTCACCTTGCCCAGAGACCGTCCAGACCATGCCGCAAGGCTGACAGTGAGAATCCAGACTCCACCGGCAATCTCATTGCCACCCCCCAGTCCAAGTTCGACAGCATGGAGCATTTCCCAGACCTGCAGGGCGCGCTCGGGATCGGTTTCGGCCAGGGTGGCGACCCGCTCGACCGCGACATTCGCGAGCATCCCGACGCCCAGCACCAGTGTCGACCAGATCACGCCAAAACCCAGCGTCACAGGCGCCCAGTCCGGCGAGGCGCCCTTCAGACGAACGCTCAAGGCAACGACCAAGACCAACAATGTCAGCGCGTTGATGATGTAAATTCCTGTGTTCCATGCGATCATCACTCCTTGATCGGTGCGGATGAACTCCACGACAGCCACGACATCAATGTCGCTCGTGCCATAACCCAACCCGGCCAGAACCGTGACGAGCAGAGTGAACCCGAAAATATACGTGCCGGCACAGACCAGCGCGGCAAGACCGCCAGTGGATTGTAAAGTCATGATTTTTTTTCCTTCGTTGGGAAACCGGAGCAGCGTCTCGGTTGTGTTGGATGAAATAGCGATGCCCTTGAAGTGATCCTTGAGGCGGTGCGTGCCGTGGCACTCTCCCACCATATCGAGCGCCATTGCCGACAAGAAGAACTGGGCCGGTCCGTAGATCCGTCGCGGCGTCAGCAGCGGCAGCAGGCAAAGCGCGGCCCGGCGCAGCGCATCCGGCAGGTATGTTATGCGGATTGGCATCGCACTGCAGGCAAAGGCCAGTTCTGCAACCTCGCGCAAACTGAAAACCTCGGGGCCACCGACATCAAGCCAGGTTTTTTCCTGCTCAATCGCATCGGCCGTCGCCGCCGCCAGATCCGCTCCGTGGATCGGGTTGATCCGCTGCGTTCCATCCCCGAAAAGCCAAACCCGCCCGGCTTTCGCCATCGAGAGAATATCGCCCATATCCGAAAAATACCCCGACGGTGCGATCAAGGTCGCCTCCAGCGGACTTTCGAGCAGCTTGTCAACGAAGGCCGCCTTGGCTGCGACCATGGGCACGTTGTGCAACTTGTCGCCTTTGAGGACATGAACATATGCAAAGCGTGTCACCTGAGCCTTTTCGGCTTCCCGCAACAGGTTCAGATTGGCTTGATAATCCACATCCCAATACCCCAGCCCATCGACCTGTCGCGTGATCCCAAGCGCAGAAATCACAAGATCAATACCTTCCATGATGCCCACCAGGGACTTCGGCTCGGTGGCTTGTGCTTCGATCAGTTGATCAGCGCACAATGATCTGGCGCGCGCGGCATTCCGTACAACGGCCGTCACATACCACCCGCGGCGTTGATATTCTTCACACAGAAAGCGGCCAAGATACCCGGTCGCGCCTGCGATGAGGACGGTTTTCATGGTCTGGACTCCTGGGATCAAAGAAACGCAACGCAGAGGGCGGCAGCAACCATGACGCCGGTTACCGGAGTCCAGAGCAGTCGTTCGGGACGCGACGGGCTGATAGCGTTTGCGATCATCGTCAGGACGGAAATCCCGACCGTGGCCCAAAAAAGCGCCGGTGCCACCTGTGCCGCGATGACACCGCCACGGGCCAGAACGCTCCAGATCATCGCAACCAGAATGGCTCCCTGCACGACGGCCAACCCCCTCCACAGGGGTGGCAAGGCGCCGGGAAACCGTCCGCCGTTGGCGAAGCGGCCCAAAGGGGCGCCAAGGGCAAGCGCGATTTGCATCGCGATCGGCATGGCCGCAGAAACGGCATAGATGCAGGCTGCGATGAAGGGCGTCATATCTCGTCTCCTGTCTTGGAACGGTAACGGGTCAGCCCCGAGATTGCCCGTCCCCCAATGTGGGGAAAACACCGTTCGTCGTGGTAAACGCCTGCGCGTCAACAAGTCCGGCGTCACGTCCCGAGTTGCTGGACCGCGCGATGGCGTGCTTTTCGACTTGTGCGAACTGCCCGGTCAAAAGCGCATGGAGTGCGGCAAAACGCTGGGAGCGGCAACGGATGATCTGGCTCATGTTATGGTCTTTCCTTTTTGCCCGGGGTCTATCCGACAACCGCGTGGCCACGGCCGCGCAGACATTCGATCACGATCGACTTTCGACGCTCGGATACATCGACGGCGCTTGCAACTCCGCCCACCAAAGCGCCTGCGACAGCCCCACCAAGGGCGTCACCGCTGTCAGCCTCTCCCAGAAGCGCACCCGCGCCGGCTCCCATCACGGTGGCCGCGATCGTTTCGTGATCGAACTGGTCCTGCGCGCGCGCCAGCAACTGGCAGGCGGAGAGATCGCTTTGGAACTCTGCCGTTGGCGCGCCATCCAGAATGGGTGTGTAAGACGCGCCAGTATCGGCGCAGGCAGCCAGAAGCCCGGCGCTTGCAATGGCGATGATCGTTTCTGTTTTCATGGTCTGAGCTTTCTCGTCAATCTGATGAAAGAGGAGATAGGCAAACTCGGCGCGTCCATGCATGACCGCTCGTACCACTGAATTGACACTTCGTAACAGATTGCGCCTCAGGCGACCTTGCTGAGATAGGCCGTCGGGCTGTGACCGGTCCACCGCTTGAAGGCCCGCACGAATGACGAGGCTTCGGAGAACCCGAGGAGATAGGCGGTTTCGTTCACCGTCACTTTCTGCGCCTCGAGGTAATCCAGCGCCATTCGCTTGCGCAGATCATCATGAACCTCGCCAAAAGTGAGGCCTTCCTCCTTGAGGCGACGATAGAGCGTCTGGCGGCTCATTCCCACGTCCCGTGCCACGCCATCCATCGATATACTGCCCTCGTGCAGTCGCGGAAGTATCTGCGCCTCCACAAGACCCCGCGCGGTTGTATCGGCTTCGAGATCCTTCAGCAGCGCGTCTGCATGTCGGGTGAACACTCCAAAAGCATAGGCGTGCCCTGGTTCGAAATCGGAACTTTCCGACACCCAGACCGGGTCGATGCGCAGCGCGTTGCGCGGTGCCTCAAAGCGCACCGGAATACGGAACAGGTCGGGATATTCAGCCACATGCGGTGGCGCGGCGTACGTGACCTCCATCTCGATCGCAAAGGTGACATCCGGGAAAGACCTGCGAAATTCGCTGATAAACCGCGCAAACGAGGCTTCTGTGCCAAGATATTCCGTGGCCGGCGCGATCAGGTGATCGACGATCCATAAACCCGCGGGTGTCTGCAAAAGCTCATAGCGGTCCCCTGCACTGCCGGGACTGACATCTGTCATCAGGCGGATGTAGCGGTTGAGTTGTTCGATCGAATGCGCAAGCGACGCCGAGGTGTGCACGATCTGACCGACGACCGAGATCATCTGCAACTCGGACTCGAAGGTGTGGCGCAGCAAGAGAGCGGTGTCGCCGGTTTCCTTGATCCCGGCGGCAATCAACGCCTGATAGGATGAAACGGGGATACGGTTGTCCTGATCGCTCAGATCAGCCTCGCTCAAGCCACTTGCCTGCAACAAGTAGGCGCGATCCGCCCCCCTTTCGACGGCAAATTCGGCAAGTGCCGCGGCAAATCCCGCTGCCATTTTCGGTGTGCTCATTCGATCTTTCCGGAACGCCTTAAGAAATGGGGCACGTTTTTTTCCATTTATACGGACCTACGACAGATTTTGAAGCGCCTGACCTGGCGCTTTCTGCAAGCCGCACCCCGCCATACCGGGGCCTCCTTGTTCCTCCGGTACCGGTTGCAGGAGGATCGGGTTTTCGGCGTGCCCGTCTGTCTGGCAACTCCGCGAGCGGGAATCCGCCAAAAATCTCAATTCATATGGAAATCATAATGTGAACATAATATCGAACGCTTTCGATCTTAAAGAAATGGGCGGCGCGGCTCCGGTTTTGTTGTCGAATGTGCCGTGCGCGAAAAAGGAGACGATGACCGGGACAGATCGAAAACGCAGTTCCTGGAATTTAGAGTTGGTTTATCTGCGGCCGTTGTTGCTTTGGCCGCCCGCATGTCGACTGCGCTTGGTCCAAACGCAGTCCATGGAAACAGCACACGAAGGCCGCACGTCGCCCTGAGCGCACCGCGGCGATTCAGCGGGAAATGACCAGATGGCCCGCATTGAGACGATGAGGAGAGAACCATGACCATAGGAAATGCGGCAAAGCCGATCTTGATCCTGGTATTGTTGTTTTTCGCGTCCGCCGCCGCGGCGCAGGTGACTTGCAAGGGAGAATGGCGAAGTGCGGCATTGACCAACTACGAGAGTTATCCGGACCCCGGCGGCGTCGAGTGCGTAAAGTATAACGGCTGCAAATGGGCCGGACAGTTTTATGGCGTGAACGGCAAGAAATCCGAGACGTGGGTTGCCCGCAACAATATCGCTGCGGTCCATCAGAAGCATTGGCGTGAATACGGCGGCAAGACTTTGCGGCTTCGCAAAGGGAGCCGGGAGATCTTCGTCAAGGTGCTCGACTTGTGCTCCGACTCGGACTGCAACGGTTGCTGCACCAACAACCTTGGTGGTGACGGTTACCTCATCGACATTGAAAAATACACCATGCAGCGGTTTGGTTCCGGCTCGGGCCAGGTGAATTTTCAGGTCTGCCGCTGACGCGCCCGAGATAGACGCGCCTCATGCAGGTCTAGGGACTGCGCAATTCGCGCTCTCACTCCAGGCTGGGCGATGAGCTTTCTCTACCGTTGCGGATGTCCTCGACAATCCGGCGCTTGCTGCGCGGCATTGACAGCGCTTCCTCGGGGCTAACCGTGGCAGTGCGGGTGACTTTGCGCCACCCTCCGAAACGCCCTGTCAGCGCACGCGCAACCGACCAGAGCACGACGAACCAGAATATCTGACGATAGAAAAACCGCTGGGTCAGAACGGCGGGCAGTATCCGCCTGTCTTCGTCGCGTTCAAGGGACATGGCGATTGCGGCAAGCAGCATGTCCGAAAAAAGGTAGGCCAAATAGCCAACCACGATCGACATGGAAAGCGGCGAAACACCATTTTCGCCTGCGGACATAAGGCCCGAGAGGATCTGGGCCAGGTTCACGATCAGGACGATATCGGCAAGTGGAGCAAACAGTGAAAACAGAATGCCGAATACGAGCATATCGGGAATTGCGACAAGCCCCACCGCCCAGCGCTCGCGGATAGCAGTCTTGTGTTTCCACGCGGCTTGCAGCATTCCAAAGGTCCAGCGAATGCGCTGGCGGATGAACTGGCGGATCGTTTCGGGTGCTTCGGTAAAGGCCTTTGCATTCGGTTCGTAGTTTACCTGATACCCGGCACGAATGATGCTGATCGTCAGATCCGCGTCCTCGACCAGGGTTTCCGACGAATATCCCGCCGCAGCATCGACCGCTTCCGCGCGCCAAGCGCCGATGGCGCCGGGAACAACCATGATCCCGTTCAGAGTCTCATAGGCGCGACGATCGAGGTTCTGCGCGGTGATGTACTCGATTGCCTGCAACAAGGTCAGAAGATTGCGTCGATTGCCGACCTTCACGTTGCCCGCGACAGCGCCGACTTTCGGGTCCGCAAAGTGACTGACAAGAAAACGTATGGCGTCGGGTGCGAGGATCGTGTCCGCATCGACTGCTACGATGATGGGAGTGGTAGCAAGCGCGTGGATGTGGTTCAGGGCCTCAGCTTTGCCGCGGTTTTCCTGCACCACCAACCGCACCCGGTCGTCAGGCCCAAAAGCCTGCCTGACCGCATCGGCAGTACCGTCAAGCGAGCCATCGTCGACCACGATCACTTCTTCGATCGGGTAATCCGATGCCAGAACGGCGCTGATTGTCCGCACAATCACCGGCTCTTCGCAATAAGCGGGAATGGCGACGGTGACGGCAGGGCGATAGTCGGATGGGGACCGAAGGTGCCGGTGCTGGCGCAACGCCAAAAGGACGATCAGTGTCGAACGGAAGACCCCCGCAAGGATCGTCACGAAGAAAATTGTGGTCAGTGCGGTCTGGAACGCGCGAATGCCGGCAAATGAGAAATGACGGAGCGGATCGGTTTCTGCTTGAGGCGACACAATGACCAGTTGCTCCAGCGCCGGGTAAAGGCTTGCCAGCGACACGAACTCGAACCCCTGTTGCCGGGTGGCGGCAATGACGTCCGGAAGGGCGCGCACCGTCTGTGATCGGTCACCGCCTCCATCGTGCAACAGCGCAACTCCGCCGCCTTTGGCCAAGAACGACCCTACCAGCGCGTCGGTGATATTCGCCACGCCCCTTCGCGACCAGTCAAACGAGTCATGTTCTATTCCGACGACAACATACCCTCCCGAAAGGATTGTGCGAAGGGCATTGGCTTCCCCGATGGTCTTGGGATCTTCGTCCAGCCCGTAGGGCGCGCGAAACAAAAGCGTGTTTGTGCCGGTAACTTCGGCCAGCAATTGCTGCGTGGCGTGCATTTCCATCCTGAGGCGGAGCGCGCCGATATCGGCCAGATTCGGGTGGCTGTAGGTGTGAGCGCCGATCTCATGACCTTCGGCCACGATACGTCGTGCAATTTCGGGGTATTCGAGGACTTTCGAGCCGATCAGGAAGAACACCGCAGGCGTGTCGTGGACATCGAGGATGTCGAGGATTTCAGGCGTGTATTTCGGGTCCGGCCCGTCATCGAATGTCAGCACAACGCCGCCGACTTGCTGTCCGCCGTGTCGCGTCAAAGTATATGCTGTCGGCAGGACCGGATAATGCATGCCCACGATGCGGCCCGAGCCTTGGTCAAGCGTCAGTCTGCGCAATCCGTCATGGGCACCAATCCGAATGGACAGCAAAGCGCCCTTGCCTTCATAACGAACGAAGTCCGGTGCATTTACCCGGTAGGCGGCAACGGCGCTGGAAGCGCCTTCGTCGGCGTCATCGACCAGCAATGTCCAAATGGCCGGATCTTCGCCACCCAGCGGCCATAAGGCGAAACCTCCGGTGGATCGCCCTTTGAGGCCCTTCAGGGTATTGTGCGCCGCGACGGCATCAAGAACCCACATCTGGTGCAGGCGGCCCTCAGCGTCTGTGAAGGCGGTGGTTGTATTCAGACTGTGCGGGTCCAGACGGACCGTTGCCGCGAACAGGCTGGCATTGGTTGTCAGGTCGAAATACCCGATCTCTTCAGGGATGGGGTTCCCGCTTGTCCAGTTCACTCCCAGACTTCCAAGTCCGACGACGACTTTTTGCGCGTCGAACCGGTTGAAAAGCGAGGCGAATTTCTCATCGACAGCGTCCTGAGGTGCCAGGGGGCCGGGCGCGCTGAAAGGACCGGGCAACTGAAAACCAAGAGCAATCAGACGGTCGGCAAGGTCCGCGGCGTCCGGACTGTCCCACAGCGGATCGAAAAGACTGGCGACAAGACAGCTTTCGCCGCCGATACCGGCCAGCGCGTCACGCGCCGTGGTCAGGAATTCCACGACGTTGCCGAGGTGGTGCTGCGGTGCTCCGGTCACATCGAAGCACAGCCCGTCGAAGTTGTTTTGCTCCACGATTCCGGCAGCCGAGGTTGCGACGGCACGTCTTTGCGCGTCACTCTCCAGCCAGGTATTCCAACGGTTACTGTCTGGTCCCGACAAGCGGACGACGGGCAGCAGCCGCTTGGTATCACGATTGAAATCGATGAAAAGCCGCAGATCCCGTGTGTGGTCTGCGGTCAATTCAGCGATGCCCGCTTGCTCGGGATCGATCGCGAACAACTCCGGCAAAAGCACGTCGATGTCGTCGATGCGCGCTTTCGCAATGTCGAGCGCCTGGCGTGACCAGAACGGAAAGAACGCATGAATTTCAACTGACGGCGCAGACGCGACAGGGGCTTTGGGGAAGCGCGTGATGCGCGGTCCGGGAATGACCATAGGCGCCTCGGGCGGTTCTGATCGTGTCAGGGCCGCGATGCTATCGGCGGCAGCCTTGTCGGTCGGCGCGCCGACCTCGAACTGGCCTGGAAGGGCTGGCAGCCTTGCATCATAAAGCGATTTCGAGAAGGAAAATGCCCAGACCAGCACAAGGATAATGAAAGCGAAGAACAAGACCGAGACAACCGTCAGCCTGTGCGACGTCGGATCGAAAAAGACGGGTCGCACCTTTCGGTGGTTTCCAGGCTGGTCAGGTTTCTTCAAGGTCTCTCCGCGGTGGACGTGGGTCCAGTTTTTCAAGGACAGGCGTCAATTCTAACCAAATCAAATCCAAGCCAAATTGCTTTGTATCAAATTGCCGGACGTCTATTGCGTCTATCTTTGCAAAGGCGAAGGGACGAAATGCGCCGTTGTGGAGGGCATCTATGCAGGATCGATTGATATTTACGCGCCGCCACTTCATGGGAACAGCCCTTTCGGGGGCAACGCTGGGGCTGGCGATCCCGCCCGGACGTGCGCTTTCGGCGGGATCAAAGCCTGTTATGGTCTTGCTGGACGACATCCCGCCAGACACCTCGGCTTCGCAGTTGTTTTCGTTCCTCGATCCGATCCTGTCGCTGAACATCGCCGTTGGTTGCCTCGTTCGTCTCGACGCAAGGTCACAACTGGCCCTGCAAGAGAACCCGGAGTTGCTGGCACAATTGCTCACGCTGACGGCTGACTATCCCGGCCTGACGCAACTGATCCCCTATGCCCCTGATCTGGGTGCGCAGACCGGATATATGCAAATGCGTCTGGCCGGCGATGTCCAATCCGCCTACCTGCGCCTTGTTGAACCTTTATCGGGCGACATACCCCCCGACCCATTGTTGACGATTGCCACTGATCTGCCGGACGGAACGCTTCCGGTCATTCGCGGTGTCCGTTCGGCGGGCTTTCGCAGCGTCTTGCTGCTTCCCCGGACCGCGTCCGCATCGAGCATTTGGTTGAATGCGGATGGTGTGCAGCAGGTCCAGGGTGGACTGCGTCTTGCGGCTAATCCGGGCCGGACCGCAATCACCGAGGCTGTCCTGCGCGAGATCGAGACGTCCGACACGGTGGTTGTTGTCGCGGGGTTTCCCAAAGAACGCGACCTGAGCGACGATGGCTATTTCCGGGCAGGTGCTACATTGGGCGACGGAGTGTCACTTGCCTTGGCCAATGGCGGAGCATTTCAGACTTTGCCATCCGATCTTGTGCTGAAATCGGGAGACCTCTTCCGGCGATTCATTGTCCTTTGCGTGCGCGATTCCGGAACGGATGAAGGGGCGCAATCGCTGACCGACGCATTGACCGCGCAGGGGCTGAAATACACCTTGCTGCGGGATCTTGAACATAACGGCGACCAGAGTCCGGACACCTCTGGCAGCGCGCCAACGTGCTGGCTTGCGGCGTCGGATCGTCAGCAAACACCAGAAGAATTGCTCGATGCCGTGATTGCCCGCGCGGCGGGCACCGCCCGTGAAGCAGACCGACTGGACCTCTCCTGTCTCGCAATTGGCGAGAGTACCAGCGCCACGGACACAGAACCGCTTCAGGGCCTTGATGTATTGATCGACTTGGTCCCCGAAAGGCATGGAGCTTTGGGGCTTGATGCCAACGGCATCCTGCGCCTTCCTGCACAGATGCAGCTTGTCGCGGGCGGAACAATGCGAAGACTTGGCCTGCTGGACGGCGACGCATTCGAACCGTTGCGCGATGCAATCATCCTTCTGCAAAGCGATGCGTTCAACAGCGCGCAGGAGATTGAGACCGCCGTTTCGGCCCTGAAGTCCCTCAGCGCAAGCGAGGATGTCACTGTCACGGATGTTGCCGGATATGTGGAAGCAGTCACCGTTCGGGATCAGGCTGCCGCGTTGCTGAAGGCGGCAAGACGCATCCCAACCAAGCTGATTTCGGACGTGGCAGGCGACGGTTCGACCGAAAGCCTGATGCGCGACGCCCGGCTTGCCTGGTCGTATTTTGACCGGCTGACCGATCCCAGCACCGGACTGGTACCGGCGACCGCCTGGCTTGAGGACGGCAATGTCCAAAGCTACGATTTTGCGACCATGTGGGATACGGCCAGCGTTATTCTGGCCACGATCAGTGCACATAGCCTCGGGCTGATCGACACTGTCGAGTTCCGTTCAAGACTGACACTTTTGCTGGCCAGTCTTGCCGATCAGCCTTTTGCGGGCCTGAACCTTCCGGCGGGTCTTTCTTCTACGAGGGACACCTCGCTGGGCGACAAGCTCTATGATGCAAGCGACACTTCGCGGCTTCTGACGGCGCTTAAGGTACTGGCTGGGTATTCGCCCGATGATTTCCCGATTGAGGAGATCGTGTCGCGATGGGACCTGGCAATGACTTTGCGCGACGGGGTGCCGCAAACGGCGTCCGGTCTACGTTTCAAAAGCGCGTTTCGCTCGAATTATGCGAGCTATCTGGGCCGTGGATTTGATCAGTGGGGGTTTGAAATCGCTTCGCCCTACGACGTGAGCACTGGTCTGTCGGGTCTCGATGCCCAAGTCGCGGTACTTCATGCGGCCGCACGGATGGGACCGATCGGAACCGAACCCCACCTTCTCGAGGCCGTGGAAATGGGGTTTTCGGAACCTGCATATTCGATGAGCGAGGCTTTGTTTGCCGCGCAATTCGCTGAATACCAGAAGACCGGACAACTTGTCTGCGTGTCAGAGGCACCCATCAACCGGGAACCCTGGTTTATCTATCAGGGCTTCCAGCTAGGCGACGTCGAAGTGCCTTGGACCGTCGAAACACTGGACCCCTCGCCCAGATTCAAAACGCGGGGATTTCGCCGCGCTGTTTCCATGGTCAACACCAAGTCCGCGTATCTTTGGCACTTTGTGCGCCCCGGCGACTATACGTCGAAGCTTGTCGATCACGTGCGCCAGAACGCCGCAATCCCGTCATTGGGCTTCGCACCTGGCGTGCCTTCCGTCCCAACCGTCAAGATCGGTTCCTACAGTGACGTCAATACCAACGGCGTGGTTCTTCAGGCGATTGCTTATGCTCTGAACGGCGCACGCCCCGCTGTCGAGTGGCGCGCCTGAGCCTCGCGGCGTGCGGCAAGCGCAGGCCCCGACGCGGTTCTCGCAGAGATTCAGGTCGGAATATCGTGGCGTCGACGCTTTGCGGACGGCCCCGGCGGGTGTGTCGCCCAAGGACAGTAGACCTGCGCATCAAGAAGCGATTGCGCTTTCCATTCGCCCTTCATCAGGATCGCAACCGGGAGGTGACCCAGATCAAGATTACCACGATCCGACTGGTTAAACTGCGCTCAAAAGGAGAAGCGTAATGCATGTTTATATCTTGTCTGCTGCGTTCACGCACCGAATGATTGATCCCACCGCGGCGCGGGAACGGTCCTCATGATGGATCTCTGCTTGACGTCGGTAGACAAGTTCTACGGCGAAAACCATGTGCTTTGCGATATCAACCTGACCATTCCGGGAGGCGAATTCGTCGTCATCGTCGGTCCGTCGGGGTGTGGCAAAACCACGTTGCTTCGAGTTATCGCGGGTCTCGAACAGATTGACGATGGCACAATCGAAATGGACGGCGTGGTAGTGAACGACCTGCCCTCGGCCAGTCGAAACGTCGCGATGGTCTTCCAAAGCTATGCGCTTTATCCCCACATGACGGTCACCGAAAACCTTGCGTTTTCGCTGGAACTCGAGGGCCTCACGCGGGTCGAAATCAGCGACCGTATCGACGAAGTCTTCCGGATGCTTTCGCTCGCCGAGTATGGTGATCGCAAACCATCCGAGTTGTCGGGCGGCCAGCGCCAGAGGGTAGCGTTGGGGCGTGCGCTGGTCCGAAAACCGAAGCTGTTCCTGTTCGATGAACCCCTCTCCAATCTCGACGCCGCTCTCAGAATGAACACAAGGATCGAAATCGCCAATATCCACCGAACGCTTGGCACAAGCATCCTCTATGTGACGCATGATCAGACGGAAGCCATGACTCTTGCAGACAGGATCGTGGTCATGCGCAGAGGGCGGATCGAACAGGTGGGGTCTCCTCTCGAGCTGTATAATGATCCGGTCAACCAGTTCGTTGCAGGTTTTCTCGGCTCGCCGGCCATGAACTTCATTGATTCTGACCTGCTTTCGGTTTCCGGCGCCGCGATTGTGGGTTTGCGACCGCAACACCTGCGGCTTGCCACAGCGGGTCGCCTGAAGGGGCGCATCCTTCATTTCGAGCGGCTTGGCAGCGACACGCATCTAGTTCTGGATGTCGGTCGCAGCGCACCGGTTATTGCGCGACTGGTCGGGCAACAGGAATTCGGGATCGACGCACCGGTCACATTGGACTTCGACGATGACGACGCGCTTTGGTTCGACGCCGAGGGGCGTCGCGTCGGCCCGACGACATGAGCTGGTCGGTCACATTGGGAACCGTGGCTGGCACGCAACTGAGAGTGCATGCCACGTTTTTTCTGTTGCTTGTCTGGATCGTCGTTGCGGGTTCGATTGCCGAAGGGCTTGGGGCGGCGCTGGAAAACGCTGTCCTCATCATCGCGATATTCGCCTGTGTTGTTCTGCACGAGTTTGGTCACGCGGCAATGGCCCGCCGCTTCGGCATCAAGACGCCGGACATTACGCTGTTGCCCATCGGGGGCATGGCGCGTCTTGAACGCTTTCCCGAAGCGCCCAGCGAAGAGATCCTGATCGCCATCGCCGGTCCGGCTGTCAACGTCATGATCTGGTTCGTCTTGACCTTCTTTCTGAATGCAAACGTCTCGCTTGGTATCATAAGCTCGCTGGAGGACCCGTCCGAAACGTTCCTTGCGCGACTTGCGTCAGTCAACCTTGTGCTTGTCGTCTTCAACATGATCCCGGCATTTCCGATGGACGGCGGGCGTATCTTTCGCGCGGCTCTCGCGATGTTCATGGACCGCGCACGCGCAACCAGCATCGCGGCATCCATGGGTCAGGTCATGGCTTTTCTGTTCGGGTTTCTCGGCCTCATAGGGGGCAGCCCTATTCTGGTCCTGATCGCTATTTTCATCTTCTTCGCCGCCGGTGCAGAAGGTGCAGATGCCAGTCTCAGAAGCATCGCCACAAACGCCAAAGCACGCGATGCGATGATTTCCCTGTTCGAAACCGTGACGCCGGAACAAACTCTGGAAGCCGCTTCCATATCAGTGATCCGGACCACGCAGGCGGAATTTCCGGTGCTTGACCACCACGGCAGATTTCTCGGATTTCTGACGCGAAACGCCATTCTTTCAGCCCCTGAGCACGCGCGCAGCGGAATCAAGGTACAGGACAGAATGATATCCGAAGCCCCCATTGTGGCACTTGATGCCCCGATGAAAGACGTTTTGGACGCAATGTCACTTAGCAGCCCGCCCGCTGTCGCCGTGACGGATCGCAACGGCATTTTCCTCGGCTACATCACACGCGAAAACATCGGTGAATGGTATCTTGTTTCGCACCGATGATGCGCCGCCCACGCGCCGCGCTGCGATCCAGAACCTTGCGGGTCTATACAGTGACCGCGTGTCGGGCGCGGGACGTGGCAAGATAGGCATCAAATACCGCCGCGATAACCCGCACATAGACCCCACCCTTGCGGGTGATCGTCAAACGATTGCCGGTGCGGGTGATCAACCCATCGCGCTGCATCTCGGCCAGGTCATCCGCCGTTTCCACGTACCAGTCGGGGTCGGCGTCGAACCTTTGTGTCGCCTCGTCCAGATCGACCGTGCCCGAACACATCACTTGCTCGATCACATAGGCGCGCAGGCGGTCCTCGCCCTGAAGGGCATAGCCTTTGGCGGTTGGCAGGACTCCGCCCTCGACCGCGCGCGCCCATGCGCCGGTTTCGGTGGTGTTCTGAACAAAGCCCATGGGCGTTTTCCCGATCGAGGTCGCCCCGACGCCCAGCATCGTATCGGCACGATCTGTGGTGTAGCCTTGGAAATTCCGGCGCAATTCGCCTGACGTTGACGCGATGGCCATGCTGTCGTTGGGCAGCGCAAAGTGGTCGAGGCCAATCGGGACATACCCGGCCGCAACCAGAGCCTCGGCGGACAATTCGGCCTGACGCAGCCGCTCGGCAGGCCCCGGCAAGGCGGCCTCGTCGATAAGGCGCTGCTTTTTCGCCATCCACGGCACATGCGCATAGCCAAAAAGTGCGATCCGGTCCGGGCGCATTTCGACGCAAAGGCGCACCGTCTCCAAAAGCGTGCCGACCGTTTGATGCGGCAACCCATAGATCAGATCGAAGTTGATCCCCCCGACGCCCGCCTCGCGCAAACCCTCGACCGAAGCACGGACCATGTCAGGCGGCTGCACCCGGTTGATTGCCGCCTGCACCTTTGGATCGAACTCCTGCACCCCGAAACTGGCGCGCGTGAAACCCAGTTGACCTATGCGCGCGATCATCTCGGGCGTCAGAGTGCGCGGGTCACTTTCGATAGCAAGTTCCGCCGATGGGGTCACATCGAAGGCCAGTCGCACGGCCTCCATCGCAAGTTCCAGATCGTCCGGCACTAGGGCCGTCGGCGTCCCCCCGCCCCAGTGCAGATGCGAGATCGCCTTGCGGTTCGGCAGATGCGACGCGACCAGTTCGATTTCCCGGCACAGCGTCGCGGCGTATTGCGCGATAGGGGCCTCGCGGGTCGCAAGTTTCATGTTGCATCCGCAGTACCAACAAAGCTGACGGCAAAACGGCACATGCAAATAGAGCGACACCGGATCATAATCCGTAAGCGTCGCCAGCCATGCGGCATAATCCTTCGGACCAACGGTGTCCGAAAAATGCGGGGCGGTCGGATAGCTGGTATAGCGCGGCACGTTGCGGGTCGCGTATTTGGCCAAAGCATCGGTCATGTCGTCCTCGTGTCGCATCATTTCGCGACAGTTTCGGGTATGGGGTGCGCTTTGTCTGTGACTCAGATCAAACAGCTGATTTTCGATCCGCCGAAGGGCGACGCCCGAAATGCTCCGCATAGGCGGTCGAGAAATGCGCGGCGTTGGAAAACCCCGTGGCCTCGGCGATGGCCGCCACGCTCATCGCCGAGCCTCGCACCAGCCTTTGCGCAATATCCAGACGCAGGCGGCGATAGTATGTCATCGCGCTAACCTTCAGAACCTGAACGAAAATCCGGTTCAGTTGGCGCGCGCTGATCCCTGCGATCAGCGCCAGTTGTTCCAGTGACAGCGGGTCGCCAATATGGTCCTGCATCGCAGCGACCACCGGCTGGATATGCGGTGAGCGCGTGGTCGCTCCGGCAAGCGCCCCGGACTGTTGCGGACTGGTCGCCGCACGGATTTCCGTATGCAGAAACCAGTCACTGACGCGCCGGGCAAAGCCTGATCCGTGGTGATCGGATAAGAGCGCGTAGATGAAGTCCAAAGGCGCCGTCCCACCTCCGCAAGTGACGCGATCCCGGTCGATGATGTACAGCCGCTTTTCGACGATCAGATCAGGGAAACGGCCTGTCATTTCGCCAGCGTGTTCCCAGTGAACCGTCATGCGACGGCCCTCCATCAACCCGGCGCTGGCAAGGATCACCGGCCCGCCCGACACACCGCCCAGCCACAGCCCCGATCGCGCACGGCGCTTCAGCCAGTCGAACAAAGCGCGGTCCTTCACAGCAAACGGGTCACCGCCCGCGATCACCAGAAGAAGGTCCAGCGGTGCGTTTGAACCGATGGGTTCGCAGCCCGAAATTTCCGCCGACCCCGAGCTTTGCGCTTGGCGGCCATGGGCGAAATGCACAATGTCATAGAGCCGCAGGCCGGATAACAGATTGGCCGCCCGCAGGGGATCGGCGACGCTGGCATAGGACATGATCGCAAAGCCCGGCACCGGAACGATCCCGACCCGGAAAGGGCGTTTGCTATTGTCTTTATTTAATATGACAGCGTCTGTTTTTTGCATCTCCATTCACTCTGCACCGCAGTAGGCTGAGGTGTCAAACAAGGCGATCCCCGATGCGATACAACGCGCTGAAAATCCTGAAAGAGGGCCTGACAGGCAACAAGGGCTGGACTCCGGTCTGGCGCGAGCCTGACCCGAAACCCGAATATGACATCGTCATTGTCGGCGGAGGCGGGCATGGTCTGGCGACAGCCTATTACCTGTCCAACAAGTTCGGCATGACAAACATCGCCGTGGTTGAAAAAGGGTGGATCGGGTCCGGCAATGTCGGACGCAACACAACGCTGATCCGCGCGAATTATCTGCTGGAAGGCAACCAGCCGTTTTATGAATTGTCGCTGAAGCTTTGGGAAGGGCTCGAGCAGGATTTCAACTACAACGCCATGGTCAGCCAGCGCGGAATTCTGAACCTTTACCACTCGGACGCACAGCGCGACGCCTATGCGCGGCGCGGCAATGCGATGCATCTGACCGGTTCGGGGGGCGCCCTTCTGGACGAGGTGCAGATCCGCGAGAAATGTCCCTACCTCGACTTCGACAACGCGCGGTTCCCGATCAAGGGCGCCTTGTGGCAACCACGCGGCGGAACCGTGCGACACGACGCGGTCGCCTGGGGATTTGCGCGCGGGGCGGACCAAAAAGGTGTCGATATCCTGCAGAACTGCGAAGTCACCGGCTTTCAGATCGAAAACGGAGTGTGTCGGGGGGTCGAAACCTCGCGCGGGGCGATCCGCGCCAGAAAAGTCGCGGTCTGTGTCGCGGGATCTTCGGGGCGAGTTATGTCGCTTGCTGGAATGCGGCTTCCAATTGAAAGCCATGTGCTGCAAGCTTTTGTTTCAGAGGGACTAAAGCCGATCCTTCCAAGTGTGATCACATTTGGCGCGGGGCACTTTTATGTCAGCCAATCCGACAAGGGCGGACTGGTTTTTGGCGGTGACATCGACGGCTATAACACTTATGCGCAGCGCGGAAATTTGCCGGTCGTCGAGGACGTCTGCGAGGGCGGAATGGCGATCCTGCCCATGATTGGCCGCGCGCGTCTGCTGCGAATGTGGGGCGGCGTTATGGATATGTCGATGGACGGGTCGCCGTTTATCGACCGGACGCATATCGACGGGCTCTATTTCAACGGCGGCTGGTGCTATGGCGGCTTCAAGGCCACGCCGGCGTCTGGCTTTTGCTACGCGCATCTATTGTCTAAGGACGCCCCCCATCCGGTCGCCACTCGATTGCGTCTCGATCGGTTCCGGCGCGGTGCGCCCATCGATGAAAAGGGCGCAGGCCCGCAACCGAACTTGCACTGACGGGAAGCGTTCATGATTATTAATCACCCTCTTCTTGGTCCACGCGACGCCGCCGAGTTCGTCTATCTTGGCGATGCCAGCCTGATCGAACGCCCTGATGGTTTTGGCGAGAACGCCGAAGACGCGATGTATGACTACGTCTACCTGCGCGACAATCCCGCCGGTCAGCACCGCGAGCTTTGGTATCACGAGCAGGGCGACCGATCCTGGCTGGTGGTGACGCGCAACACACTGACCCACGAGATCACCGCGATTGAATTGGCCCGCGATGTGGCCCGTAGCAAAGGCCGGTCGAGATGAATCAGCCAAACCGTATCGACGGCGGCCAGATCGACCGCGCAACGACCCTGAAGTTCCAATTCAATGAACGATGGTTAACGGCCCACCCCGGTGACACGCTCGCTTCGGCGCTTTTGGCAAATGGTGTGCGTCTGGTGGGCCGGTCATTCAAATATCACCGCCCGCGCGGCATTTTTTCCGCCGGGTCCGAAGAGCCAAACGCGCTGGTCCAATTGCACAAGGGCGCAGCACTCGAGCCCAATACCCGCGCCACAACGGTCGAGGTTTTCGACGGGCTTTACGCCACCAGCCAAAATCACCGAGGGTCGTTGGAGTATGATTTTCTCGCGGTCAACGATCTGCTGTCTCCATTTCTAAGTGCTGGATTCTATTACAAAACATTCATGTGGCCACGTGCGTTCTGGGAAAAGATCTATGAACCTGTTATCCGTTCCGCCGCCGGGCTTGGGCGGCTTTCCGGCAAGCCGGACCCCGACGCTTATGACCACGGTTACCTGCACTGCGATGTTCTGATCATCGGTGCCGGCCCCGCAGGCCTGACCGCAGCCTTGGCGGCGGGTCGCGCCGGACTGCGCGTAATTCTTGCGGACGAAGACTTTCGGATGGGCGGGCGTCTGAACGCCGAAACCCAAGTTGTGGGCGACATGGAAGGCGCCGCATGGGCACAGGCGGCGGTTGGTGAATTAACGAGTATGAACAACGTCCGACTCATGACGCGGACCACCGTCTACGGCGCCTATGACCACGGCACTTACGGCGCGCTCGAGCGGATGACGGACCACCTTTCAGACAGTGGCGACAAACCCAGACAGGTTCTTTGGCGCGTCTATTCAAAGCGCGCCATTCTCTGCGCCGGTGCGACCGAGCGGTCCATTGCCTTCGGCAACAACGACCGCCCGGGCGTGATGCTGGCCGGCGCCGTGCGCGCTTATGTCAACCGGTTTGGAGTTGCTCCGGGGCGCAGGGTGGCCGTGTTAACAAACAATAACGACGGCCTTCGCACAGTGGATGATCTGCGCGCCAAAGGCATCGAGGTCTCAGCCGTCATAGATGCGCGCAAGGGCGATTACCTGGTGAATACAACCGGCCGAAAAGGTCTGAAAAGCGTGCATCTGAACAACGGTCGCAGGATTGAAGCCGACTGCCTGGCAGTGTCGGGCGGATGGTCGCCTAATGTGCATTTGAGCAGTCACCACCGAGGTCGGCCTATCTGGCGCGACGATATCGCTGCATTCGTTCCGGGCGGGGAATTGCCGCCAGGCATGATTGTCGCAGGTGCCGCCAATGGCACGTTGACGTTGGCGTCAATCTTGAAAGAAGCTCATGAAACGGCCCAAAGGATCGCGACAGACCTTGGAAAATCCGGCCCCACAGGCGAGCCCCCCAAAGCCAGCGACGAAGACTTTGCGACGGCCCCGATATGGCACATTAACAAAGGTAAACAGCGCGCTTGGGTCGATCTTCAAAACGATGTCACGACCAAGGACGTCACCCAGTCTCATCGCGAGGGTTTCCGGTCAGTCGAACATCTGAAACGCTACACCACCTTGGGTATGGCCACCGATCAGGGCAAGACATCGAACATGCTGGGTCTTGCCGTGATGGCCGAGGCCTCCGGCAAGACTATTCCGGAAACCGGCACAACCATCTTCCGCCCGCCCTATAGCCCGGTCCCCATCGGAGCCTTCGCTGGACGCGCGCGGGGTAAGGATTTCCGCCCGACACGACGGACTCCCAGCCATGACTGGGCTAGCGAAAACGGTGCCAGTTTCGTCGAAACCGGCGCGTGGCTTCGCGCTGAATGGTATGCGCGCCCCGGCGAAAGAGGGTGGCGCGACAGTGTCGATCGCGAGGTCAAGGCAACCCGCACGGGCGTCGGGATTTGCGACGTCACCACACTCGGTAAGATCGACATACAAGGCCGCGATACCGCTGAATTTCTTAATAAAATATATGCCAACGCGTTCCTGAAACTACCGGTCGGCAAGGTCCGATATGGCCTTATGCTGCGGGAAGACGGGACCGTCTACGACGACGGAACAACCGCACGCCTGTCGGAAACACACTTTGTGATGACGACGACCACGGCCAACGCGGTCTTGGTTTTCCGCAACCTTGAATTTGCACGTCAGTGCCTCTGGCCGGACCTTGATGTCCATCTGATTTCAACGACCGACGCTTGGGCGCAATTCTCGGTCGCGGGCCCGAAATCCCGCGCCTTGATGCAAAAAGCGGTAGACGATCTGGATCTGTCGAACGAAGCATTTCCCTTCATGGCCTGTGCAGCCTGCACGGTATTTGGGGGCACCCCGGCACGTTTGTTCCGCATCTCGTTTTCCGGCGAATTGGCCTATGAAATCGCTGTTCCGGCGCGATACGGTGACGCGATGATCCGTGCGATGATGGCCGCGGGCGAAGAATTCAACCTGACGCCTTACGGCACGGAAGCACTGGGTGTCATGCGCATCGAGAAGGGTCACGTTGCCGGAAACGAGCTGAACGGACAGACCGATGCACGGATGATCGGACTTGGAAAAATGATATCGCGCAACAAGGACTTCATTGGCGCCGCCTTGCTTGACCGACCCGAGCAAACCCGCGATGACGGACTTCAACTGGTCGGCCTTCGCCCGATTGACGCAAACGTCAACCTAACTGCAGGCGCACATTTCCTGAACCCCGGTGATCCCGCTGATATGGCGCACGATCAGGGTTGGATGACCTCGGTTGCCTATTCGCCGGAGCTGGGGTGTTCCATCGGTCTGGGATTTCTGAAACGCGGAAGCGAACGGCACGGCGAAACGCTTCGCAGCTTCAGCCCGATCCGTGCCCAGGATGTCATGGTAGAGGTCTGCTCACCACATCACATCGACCCCGAAGGAGAGCGTCAACGTGGCTGATATTTCCCTTGTTCCCGCCCCGGTTCTGGGCGGATTTCAGCAGACCTTCGCAACATGCTCCCTGGCAGAACGCATTGATATTGCATTGATTTCCATAGCAATCCCGCGACAGGGCAAAGACGCGCTTACCCAAGGCATTTCGGCACGATGGGCGCTCGACATGCCGGGCGCAACCAAGATGACGCAAGCGAATGGCCTGCGCGCGATACCCTTGACCGCCGACCAGTTTCTGCTGGCGTTCACGCCCGAAAACGAGCGAACAGAAGCCTCTGTTCAGGCAGATCTCGAGGGGATTGGATACACTACGGTACAGACCGACGCCTGGGTCATCCTAGAGCTTTCGGGCAAGGGCTCCATCGCCGCTCTCGAGCGGATTTGCCCGCTCGATCTGGATCTCGAAGTCTTTCCGAATGAGAGTGCCTCGCGCACGGTCATGGATCACCTTGGGGTGCTGATCGCCCGCCTTGCCGACGACCGTTTCTGGCTCATGTCGGCGCGATCATCGGCCGCGTCATTCCTCCATGCGGTCGACACCTCCTGCCGTTGGAGCGCGATCTAGAAATCGGTCGGCGCGCCGCCTTCGGCCTTTCGGCGCGTCACGAAATCCGCCAGTTCATCGCGTATCGCAATGTCCATCGGGGGTGCCTCAAAGCTGTTCACGATCTCTTTGAAAAGGCGGTGCGCGCGTTCTGCGGTCCAAATCCCACCCGCAAGCTCCCAACCCTCGAAGTTGCGCCAGTCGCTCAGGAAAGGCTGGTAAAACGCGGTCTCGTAGCGGTCCTGCGTGTGTTGAATACCAAAGAAATGACCCTCGCCACCTACTTCGGCGATGGCATCGACCGCAATATCGTCCGGCGTGGTCGCGGTGATCATCGGGTCGAAATAGCGGATGATCTGGCCAAGAACCTCGCAGTCCATGACGAATTTCTCGGGGCTCGCGATCAGCCCCCCTTCCAGCCAACCCGCAGCATGGTAGACAGCGTTCGTGCCGGACTGCACAGCAGCCCAGAGCGATGCGGTGGTTTCCCACATCGCCTGCCCGTCAGGCACATTCGCCGCACAGGACCCGGACGAGCGCAATGGCAGCCCGTAAAAGCGCGCCATCTGGCCCGTCATCTGCGTCGCCCGCATATATTCGGGAGTGCCAAAGGCGGGCGCTCCGGACTTCATGTCGACGTTCGAAGTGAACGTTCCCAGCACACAAGGGCAGCCGGGTTTCACCCATTGAAACAACGCGATAGCAGCCAGAGCCTCGGCAATCGATTGCGCAACCGCGCCGGCCATGGTGACAGGCGCCATGGCCCCGGCAAGCGTGAAGGGCGTCACGATAACCGCCTGCCCGCGGCGCACCAGACGCAGGCAGCCATCGATCATCGGATGGTCATGTTTCAGCGGCGAGGTCGAGTTGATGTTGGTGTACATATGCGGGCGCGCGCAGAAGTCTTCCTCGCTCAGTCCACCCGCGATCTTAACCATTTCGACCACGTCCTCGACACGCTCACGTCCCAAAGAATAGGCGTGCATCACCTTGTCGCTCAGGGTCAGCTTGTCAAAAAGCACATCCAGATGCCGGTCACGCGCGTGCACGTCCACAGGCTCGACCGGATAGCCACCCGCGAAATGGATACAGTTGAAATACTGCGTCAACTTCAGCAGATCCTGACACTGTTTTCGCGTTCCCGGCACCTTGCCGGTCTCAAGGTCAAAATAGTTTGGCGGCGACGAGACATTCCCGAAGACCATCGTACGCCCGCCGATGGTGATCTGACGGTCGGGATTGCGCGGTGTTATGGTGAACTCCGATGGCGCTTTTGCCACCATCTCCATAACCCACTCGCGGTCCATCCGCACATTCGAGCCGTTCACTCTGGCACCGATCTCCTTGAGCAAGGCCAGCGCTTCCTCGTTCAGAAAGTCGATGCCGATCTCTTCGAGAATGCGCATGGCGCCATTGTGAATCGCCTCGACCCCCTCCGCATCAAGGGGCTCGGTCGGCCGGTCCGTGTTGATCGGCAAGGTCCATGGCGCCTGCGAAATCACATCGCTGGAGCTACGCCGCGCATTGCCCGCGCGCCCACCGGATCTGCGTCTGCGTTCAGTGCCGTCGCCCATGAAACTCTCCCATCGTTGGGATCATCATTGGAAAAAACCATGGCGCGCCGCCGACGTAGCAGCGACAGATTCTGTCGTTTTCGACAAATGGCGCTCAGCCAGATGCCAGCCAGTCCGAGATATAGCTGATATCGGGCAATACCACATCTGCAAGATCGGCCAGTTCCTCAGCCAGAGCCAGTCCTGTCAGGACACCGATGGTCGTCATTCCAGCCGCCCGCCCCGCTTCAAGATCGTGCCGGCTGTCACCGACCATCGCACTCTTTTCCGCGCGCGCACCCGTCGCCGCACAAAACCCCAAAAGCTGACCCGGCCCCGGCTTGGCCCCGTATCCACTGTCATACCCTGCAACAAACTCGAAGTGCTTCGAGATATCATGCGCCGCCAGATGTGCCCGCGCAGGTGCCTCGGAATCATTCGTCACAACACCAAGAATGCGACGACGCCCAAGCTCCTCCAGCGCCCTATTCAGCCCCGGAACCGCAACGGGCACCATGTCTTCCGCAAAGCGGTTCATGAGCGATATCAAATCGAACCCCGCCGGCAAGAACGGCTCTGCGACAGCCGCAACATCCGATGCCGACCCGGCGATCACAACGCTCGAGCGATTGAACAGCCCCGAGCGCCTGTCGAACCCGAACGCTTTCTCGACCGCGTCGACAGATTGCGGCGCGACACTTTCGATGTGGTCCAGAACCCGAACGGCCCACCCGCCCCAACTCGCCGCAAAATCAAACAAGGTCCCGTCCTTGTCGAAAATGATGGCGTCTATTTCGCGCATACCCAACCCATTCACCCTTTTTCAAATACCAAAAATCGCGCCCGTCAAGTCCGCGCCACGTCAAAGCATTCAGCCATACCCGGTGAATGAACCGCTACCGCCCCTTCCACACAGGTTCGCGTTTTTCGGCAAAGGCACGCGCCCCCTCCTTTTGGTCTTCGGACGCATAAAGTCGATCCACCGTCGGCAAGGTCCGGGAGGTGATCCGATTCAGCGCGTCCTGGAACTTCGCGTCCTCCGCATCCCGCACGATCTCCTTGATCGCTGCATAAACCAGCGGAGGTCCTGAAGCGAGCAACCGGGCAAGATCCCAAATCGTCTGCTCCAAATCCTCGGCCGGTACGATCTCGCGCAGCAGCCCAAGCCCCGCAGCTTCGCTTGCATCCATCCAACGCCCCGTCAGCAGCAAATCCATCGCCACATGATAGGGAATTCGCTTCGGCAGCTTGATCGACGCCGCATCCGCAACAGTCCCGGAACGTATTTCCGGCAAAGCAAAAGTCGCAGTATCCGCCGCAACGATCAGATCACACGACAAGGCCAACTCGAAACCACCACCACAGCATATTCCGTTGACCGCGCAGATCACCGGCTTGTTCATGTCGGGCAATTCCTGCAGACCACCAAAGCCTCCGACACCGTAGTCGCCGTCTACCGCATCTCCATCCGCGGCTGCCTTCAAATCCCATCCTGCACAAAAGAACTTGTCGCCCGCAGCCCTTAAGATGGCCACGCGCAGGTCCGGATCGTCGCGGAAATCGCGAAACACGTCCCCCATGACCCGGCTCGTCTTGAGATCAATCGCATTGGCCTTCGGCCGGTCCAGAGTCACCTCAAGAATGGCACCGTCACGGCGTGTGTGGATGGAAGGATTGGTCATGTCAGCTCCATTCGGATCAGTGCATCCACAGCGACAGCGCCGCCTTGGTGCACAATAAGGGGGTTGATCTCAATGTCGACAAGGCTCTCGTCGCCCGCCAACATCGCCTGCACGGTCAGGACCACCTCGACGATCGCCCCCACATCCGCCTTGGGAACACCTCGGAACCCATCCAGCAACGGCCAAAGCGCCAGACGGCGCAAGGCGGTCTCGACCTCGGCCGTGGTGACAGGGGCCACCAGTGTCACCGTGTCTTTCAGGAGCTCTGCGCGAACTCCGCCGAAACCAAGCGTCAACGTCGCACCATAGACCGGATCCCGCGCTCCCCCGATCAGAATTTCCGCAACCCCGCCGATGACCATTTCTTCCAACAGGTAACCCGATGCACCGCTCATCGGAGCCTGGCGCTCCAGCGAATGGACATTCAATCGCACCGCGCCCGCTTCGGACTTGTGCGCAAACCCAAGCCCCTTCAAAGCAAAAGGCGCGCTCAGAGCAGACGCGTCGAGCCCGCTCAATTCCGCCGCCTGCACACCTTTGGGAACGGCAATCCCTGCAGCCTTCAGTCGGGCCTTGGCCGCGACCTCGTCCAACAAGACAGCGTCCCGCAGGCCCGAGACGGGCCACGGCAGCCAGCCTTGCGCCCCCGCGGGCACACCAGCAGCCGACAGGGCGGCCAAAGCATCGTCAATCCCCAGAAGCGGCGTGACACCCCCCTCGAAAAGCCTGCCGGAAAGCCCTTCGTCAATCGTTTCCTGAAGCGTCGAAACCGCGAAGACAGGTCGCCCGGTCGCCGCGCGCGCGCCTATCATCGCGTTAAAGGCAGGCTCGAAACTCGCCACATCGCAAAGGCTCGGATTCGGTTGATCGATCACGAAAAGCGCGGCGTCAAAGCCCTCGGCAGCGACGCTGAAAACCTCGCTCATCAAGGGGAGATCACCCCAGATAAACGTCTGATAATCCAGAGGGTTCGTGATCGAGACAAGAGGTCCCAATAACGCCGAGAGTCGTGCTTTGGTTTCAATCGGCACCGCTGGAAAGTTCAAATCCGTGGACTCGGCTGCATCCGCAACAAGCCCCGCCTCGCCGCCCGAACATGACACCGACAAGAAGGTCTTCGCCTGAAGTGGCCCATTCGCGTGCAGCACTTTCAAAGTCTCGATCAGTGCGGGCAAAGAGGTGACCTCGCCTGCGCCGATCTGCAACAGGAACGCAGACGAAACCACCGCCGCGCCGGCGAGCGACGCGGTATGGGTCAAAGCCACGGACCGACCCATGTCCGAGCGTCCGGCCTTCAAGACCACAACACCCTTGCCCGCCCTGCGCGCCGCGGCGACCACTTGCGCGAATGCGCGCGCGTCACCGACGCCTTCCATGTAGACGCCCAAAGCGGTCACACGGGCATCGGCCAGCATCGCCGCCGCCAAATCAGCCAGCCCGGTCTGTGCCGCGTTCCCGAGACAGGCCAGATAGGCGATCGGCAATCCCCGCCGCTGCATCGTCAGGGTCATCCCGATGTTCGACGATTGCGTCAGGATCGCAACGCCGCTCTCAACCGGACGACAGCCCTGTTGATCCGGCCAAATCATCGCCCCGTCCAGACAATTGATCAGACCATAGCAATTCGGCCCCAGCACCGGCATTTCACCCGCGCGCGCCACGAACTCGGCCTGCAGTTCATGGTGTCCCGTTTCAGAAAACCCGGAGGCAAAGCAAATCGCACCGCCCGCGCCCACGTCGCGCAAGTCCGCGACGACATCCAATGTCGCCATCCGGTTCACCCCGACAAATGCCGCATCCGGCACACCGGGCACGTCCTCAAGCGAGCGAAAACACCGCCGCCCCGCAATGTCGCTCCGTGTCGGATGAACCGGCCAGATCTCCCCTGAAAATCCGGAAGCCTCGCATTGACGAACAACATTCTCGGCCCAGCCGCCCCCAAAGATCGCCAGGCTTCTTGGTCGCAACAAGCGCGACAAATCACGCATCAGCGATCCACCCTTCTTTTTGGCCAAAATATCCCCGCCGGAGGCGCACGCTGGTCACGCGCCCAAAGGCCGCAACAACTCGCGCCCGATAATATGTCGCTGTATCTCGGAAGTGCCGTCCCAAATCCGCTCAACCCGCGCATCGCGCCAGAACCGCGCAATCGGCAGATCATTCATCAACCCCATGCCGCCGTAGATCTGCAACGTTGCATCCGTCACCCGCGCCAGCATTTCGGTGGCGTAAAGCTTGGCACTTGCGATCTCGCGGTTGGCAGGCAAACCCTGATCCAGCCGCCAGGCAGAGGCGAGCGTAAGCCAGTCCGCTGCGTCGATTTCCGTGACCATATCCGCCAGTTGAAAGCTGACGCCCTGAAATTTGCCGATTGGCTGCCCGAATTGCTCGCGTTCGGCGGCATAGGCCAGACCCATATCGAACACCCGCCGCGCCCGACCCACAGCCATCGCAGCCACGGTGATTCTTGTGGCATAAAGCCATTCGTTCATCACCGCGAACCCCTGGTCGACCTCGCCCAGAACCTGCGCATCAGGCAAACGGCAATTGTCAAAGTCGAGGATCATGTTCTTGTAGCCTCGATGACTGACCGAAGCGTATCCTTCACGGATCGTGAACCCCGGCGTGCCGCGGTCCACCAGAAACGTCGTGATCCGCTTTTTGGGCCCCCGGGGCGTCTGATCTTCGCCCGTGGCGACAAAGACGATCACGAAATCCGCATGATCCGCGCCGGAAATGAAGTGTTTGGCTCCCTTCACAACCCAATCGCCGCCATCGCGCTGTGCCGAACAACTCATGCCGCGTACATCCGAACCGGCACCGGGCTCGGTCATCGCCAGCGCATCCATCCGCTCGCCACGCACAGCGGGCAAAAGATAGCGGTCGCGCTGCTCGCCTTCGCAAGCCATCAGAATGTTCTGGGGTCGTCCGAAAAAGTGCGTCAGCGCCATAGAAGCACGTCCAAGCTCGCGCTCGACCAGGGCGAAATCGACGTGGCCAAGACCTCCGCCGCCCACCTCTTCAGGGAAATTGCAGGCATAAAAACCCAAGTCGCGGGTTTTCTGTTTTATATCCTGCGCCAGATCTTCAGGCACGTGCCCCGTTCGCTCCACGGCATCTTCGTGTGGGTAGATCTCACGTTCCACGAAGGTACGCACGGTGTCGACGATCATACTCTGTTCATCGTTCAGTCCGAAATTCATGCATCGTCCCTTTGTGTTTCGCCGCGCTTCGCGCACCGACCGACCGGGGCTCTGCCCCGGACCCCGGGATATTTCTGCCAAAAAGAAAGCCGGGGCATCATCCGTGTTCCGCCTTTGCATGAGCGGCTGCGAGATTGGCCATGTGCTGTGCCACATCATCGCGCGGCGGGCAGGTCTTGCGGGTTTCAAGACTGACGTGAAGAAGGAACTGTGTGCAGGTCGAATAGACCTGACCGTCGCTGTCGCGTCGCATTTCGTGATGGAGTTTGAGCTTTTTGCCTTCCGCCAGAAGGATGCGCGTTGCGACGTGGCATGTGTCACCCGCGTGGGCTTCGGCGAGGTATTTGATATTATTTTCAACCGTAAAGTAACTCAGTCCGCTGGCCACGTAGTCCGCATTAACGCCACAGGCTTCGATCACCGCATCGGCCGCGTCGGAGTAAACCTGGCCATAGCGGCTCTCGTTCATGTGGCCGTTGTAGTCCGTCCAGTCGATTGGAATGACGCGCCGTATCGTGATCATCGGGACAGCCGAGTGATCCGGGCGAGGCAGCGTTTCTTCATGCTGCGAAATAAGCGCACCCGCTGCGTTACCGCGCGCTTTGAGAGCTCGCATGATGGATATGAGATTGGTGTCGCGGAGGCGTTCAAGTTGGCGAATTGACAGGTGACCCGACTGCGCATCCGACTGATCGCCGATCTTTCGGATCAGCTCATCGGTCAACTCGGGCACGTCCATAAGTTTGGTCCAGGGCCATTCGAGGCAGGGGCCGAATTGCGCGATGAAATGCGCCATCCCGCCTTCGCCACCCGCAATTCGATAGGTTTCGAACAGCCCCATTTGCGCCCAACGCAGACCGAAACCATAGCGGATTGCATCATCGATTTCCTGAGTGGTAGCGATGTCGTCTTTCACCAGCCAGAGCGCTTCGCGCCAGACGGCTTCAAGAAACCGATCTGCGATATGAGCATCAATTTCCTTTTTTACTTCAAGCGGATAGAGTCCGACGCTGGCAAGCGTTTCGCGCGCCTGCACAATCGCTGAACTGTCCGCGTCTTCGCCCGGAACGACCTCGATCAGCGGCAAAAGGTAGACCGGATTGAAGGGATGCGCGACGAACAGGCGGCCGCCGCTTTCGATCCCCGCACGCAGTTCAGACGGTTTAAAACCGCTGGTGGACGAGCCAAGAGGCGCTTTTGAGTTTGCCTCTTCGATCTCGGCGTAGACTTTGTGCTTGAGATCAAGTCTTTCCGGCACGCTTTCCTGGATATAGTCCGCCCCCATCACTGCTTCCGCCAGCGAATGAACGAAGGTCAATTGCCCCTCGGACGGCAAGGCGCGGTCATATAGCATGGGCAACGCCCAGCGCGCCTGTGTCAGCACTTCGCCGATTTTGCGTTCGGCTTCGGGGTCAGGGTCATAGACTGCCACGTCCCAGCCGTTCAGCAGAAACCGCGCGACCCAACCTCCGCCGATCACGCCACCGCCAATTATCGCCGCTTTTTTCATGCGCTGTTCGTCTCCGTATGTCCGTCGATTGTGAGTGCCTGCCCGGTGACCTTGGACGCTCCCGGCGATGCCAGCCAAATCCCGGCGTCCGCGATATCATCCGCCGTAACCCACGTGCGCAGACTTGTGCCTTCGGCGTAGGCGGCGCGGATCGTATCGGGGTCACGGCCACTGGCACGGGACTGGTTTGCCAACATCCTCTCCATGCGCTCGCCTTCGACGGCGCCGGGGCAAATCGCATTGACCCGCACACCGGCGGGGCCCAGCTCCATCGCGAGGGTCTTCATCAGCCCCAGAATGCCCCACTTCGCAGTCGCATAGGGCGAGCGGTGCGGATGCCCCCACTGACCTGAAGTCGAGGACGTCAGCACGATCAAGCCCGACCCTTGCGCGCGCATGACACGCGCGGCCCACCGGCACGTAAGGAACGCCCCATCAAGGTTAACCGCGAGGCAGTCGCGCCAGTCATCTGGCGAGATGTCTTCGATCCGGGCGGCAGGACCGCCCGTACCAGCATTGGCAAAGACCACGTCCACGCCGCCCCATTCCTCTTCGATCGCACTTAGAAAGACGTCCATCGCGTCCGCTTGCGCAACGTTGGCGATTTCGGCGCTAATGGTCGGATGCGATTTGGCGAAGGCCGCGACGGCGTCCGGGTTGGCGTCGCAAATCGCAACCTTATCCCCCAGCTCCGCAAAGCGTTCGGCAATCCGCGCACCAATTCCGGAAGCGCCGCCCGTGACGATAACGCGGCGGCTCATCCGAGGATCTCCCCGGCCATCGCAGCCACCGCAGCACCAAGCGTGGCGTGCGTCTGCGCGCTCCAATGCACCCCGTCCGCAGGATCAACCGCAATCACCAAACCCGCATCGAAAAACGCAGCGCCCGCCGCGCGCGCAATTCGCTCCATTGCCTGGGGCAGCCCGATACAACGCGCAGCAGCGCCTTCGAAAATCGCCGCCAGATCGCCTCGCTCTTCCACCGGCGGAGGACAAATGACGAGGATTCGATCGACACAGCCAAGCGCATCCGCATCCTTCACCAGCCGCGCAACACCCAATGCGATATCGGTGGCATTCAAACCGAACCGGTTCTTTGTATCATTCGTGCCGAGACAGAAAATCAGCAAATCTATGGGCTTATGCGATTCGAGAATGGCACGCAGCGACCGAAGTCCGTTTCGATAAGCGCCCTCGATCGGGTCATCGTGAACGGTTGTACGCCCGGGCAGGCCCTCGGTGATGACCTCGACGCTGTCGCCCAGAGCCACGCTCATCACGTCGCCCCATCGCGCGCCTCGCGGTAGAACACCATCGTCCGACAGGGCCGCCATGGGCATGGTCCCGAAGGTGTTGCTGTCGCCGTAAATCAGGATGCGCTTCATCCGACGGGAGCCTGCTTGGTCAGGTCCAGTTTGGCGCGTACCTCGTCAGGTCCGATGACGCGCGCGCCAAGGTTTTCGATGATCTCGACCGCACGCGCGACAAGCTCGGCGTTGGTTGCCAACTGGCCGCGCCCCAGCATCAGGTTGTCTTCCAGTCCGACCCGCACATGCCCACCCGCCAAAACCGATGCCGCAACGTAGGGCATTTGATGACGCCCGAGCGAGAACGCCGAATAGGTCCACCCCGGCGGCACATTGTTCACCATCGCCATGAAGGTGTTCAGGTCGTCGGGCGCGCCCCAGGGCACACCCATGCAAAGCTGGACAAGCGCGGGCGAGGTCAGAATTCCCTCTTCAACCAATTGCTTGGCGAACCAAAGGTGGCCAGTGTCGAAGGCTTCGATCTCGGGTTTGACGCCCAGTTCCGTCATCTTCGCGCCCATCGCTCGCAACATCCCGGGCGTGTTGGTCATCACGTAATCGGCCTCGGCAAAGTTCATTGTGCCACAGTCCAGAGTGCAGATTTCCGGCCGGCATTCCGCGATATGTGCGACGCGTTCGGTCGCGCCCGCCATGTCTGTTCCGGCGGCATTCACAGGCAGCGGTGTCTCGACGGGACCAAAAGTGATATCACCGCCCATCCCGGCAGTCAGGTTCAGGACCACATCAGTATCGGCTTCGCGGATACGGTCCGTGACTTCGCGAAACATCTTCGGATCGCGCGACGGAACACCGGTGTCGGGGTCGCGCACATGGCAATGAACGACCGCTGCTCCGGCCTTGGCGGCGGCGATGGCGCTGTCGGCAATGTCCTTTGGAGAGCGTGGCACATGAGGGCTGCGATCCTGTGTCGAGCCCGAACCGGTGACGGCACAGGTAATGAAAACTTCACGGTTCATCTGAAGCGGCATGAGTGTCCTCCCTTTGTCAGCAAAGATTAAGAGGATTGACGGGCATAACTTTGCAGATTTAGTCTTGATTATGCGTAAATGGACAATTCAAAGCGACGAGACGGCTGAATATACCTTTCTTCTGTTCGATCGTTTTTCCAATCAGGTGTTTGCCAACGCGCTTGAACCCCTGCGCGCTGCCAATACCTTCCTCGGCGCATCGGCCTATGCGTGGAAGATCGTCACAAGGGACGGCGCGGCGGTCAGAAGCTCGGCTGGAATGACGGTCGTACCGGATGGCGCGCTTGATCCGACGGACCGGGGCAGCGCACTGATCCTTTTGCCAAGCTACGGATATCGCGCACTGGCGACAGATGCCTTTTCGCGGCAACTTCGCGCATCGGCCAGGCGGTTTGACGCGTTGATCGGCCTTGACGGAGGGGCCTGGCTGCTGGCCACCGCTGGCCTTCTTGAGGGCAAACGCGCCACCATCCACCATGACGAGGTCCAAGCGTTTTCCGAGACCTTTCCGCAAGTGGACGTCGTACGGCAACGCTGGGTCGATGACGGAGACAGGTTGACCGCCAGCGGTGCGGTCACGGCGTTTGAATTGATGATGCACCTCATCGCACGTCGCCACGGAACCGCTCTAACACTCAGAATTTCATCGCTTTTTTCCGCGCGTGACGCCACCAGCCCAGGCCCGCTTGAACCGCCCGGCGGGGATCGCCGCATCCGGCGCGCTCTGGCCGAGATGGAGGCCAACGTCGAAACACCCCTAATGCTTTCGGACATCGCAAAGCGCTCGGGATGCACCCAGCGCGACTTGGAACGGCGGTTCGCCAAAGCCTTCGGCGCGCCGCCTCGCAAGGTCTACCAGCGCATTCGCCTCAACACGGCCCGCAACCTTGTCGAAGACACGTCTCTGTCTTTTTCCGAAGTCGCGACGCGGTCCGGCTATGACAACGCCGCTGCCTTTTCGCGCGCGTTTCGCGACACTTTCGGCAAAAGCCCCCGCGCTGTTCGGATGCGCTAAACCTCGTCTGACACCCGCACCAGTGTCACACCAATACGCTGACCGCTTTCGACCGATTGGTGTGCAAGGACCACGTCATCCAGATCAAATCGGTCCGCAACCACCCCTTTGAGTGCGCCTTCTGCAAGCCATTTTGAGATATCCGCTTCGGCGTTTCGCCGTGCCGCAAGCGGGATCGTATAGGCCAGCACCATGCGCAGTGTCACGTTCATGAACATGAACGGATAAAACGGCAGAGCCGGCTCGGGCTCGGTTACCGAACCATAGGCCGCCACCGTGCCGCCTTCGGCAATCACCGCCTTGGTCACGTCCAGATTTCCACCGAATTCCACTTCGATGATGCGGTCCACGCCCCGCCCGCCCGCTGCCTGCCGGATTTGCTCCACCACATCCGCTTCGCGGTAATTCACCGCATGATCGGCCCCAAGCGCACGGGCATGGCGCGCCTTGTCTTCGCTACTGACCGTGGCGATCACCCTGGCACCGCCGCGTTTCGCCATCTGGATTGCCATACTGCCAACCGTCCCCGCGCCGCCCGTCGCAAGCACGGTCTGCCCGGAAACCGGCCCGTCCGCGAAAACGCACCGGTGCGCCGTGATCGCGGGAATTCCCAAAGTCGCGCCGGTCTCGAAATCAACGCCATTCGGCAACTCAACAGCCTGTTCAGCAGGCAAGGCCACCAACTCGCCCGCGGTCCCGTCTGCACGACCCCACCCGGCGTTCCAAAGCCATACCGGTTGTCCGACGCGGGCGGGGTCCACCCCTGCCCCGACTGCCACAATCCGACCCGAGCCGTCGCTGTGTGGAACGACGCGCGCAAAAGCCAGCGGCCCGCGCATCCCGGCCCGTGTCTTGACGTCAGACGGATGCACACCCGAACAGGCCACTCGCACCAGAACCTCGCCTGCGCCTGGCGTCGGATCAGCAACCTCGACCACCCGCAGCACGTCCGCCGCTGGCCCGGTCGTCTCGTAAATCGCAGCTTTCATCCGCCCCCCCTTTCAGTCCGCGATCGAGAATACCATAGTCACGCTTGCGCGCACGTCGATTTCGCCACCGGCAACCGGGACCGCCGAGCGCGCTTCCATCATCATTCCGACATCCGCAGCGAAGGGTGCCGGCCCGGCGCCACCTTCCGATATTGTCAAGACTGACCCAAGTGTGACACCTGCCGCGCCCGCCAGAACTTCCGCTTTTTCACGCGCAATCTCAACAGCTTGCCTGCGCGCGGCCTGTTCAAGCTCACCGCGCTCGGCCACGTCGAACGACAAACCGTTCATCATGTTTGCTCCGTCGGCCACAATCGCATTCAGAACCGCGCCGAGCCGATCAAACGACCGCACGCGAACCATCAGATCATTGGACGCAACATAGCCTGTCACGCGCGGCGCAGACCCGTCATTGCTGCGCGCATATTGCGGCGACAACCCGATGCCGCGCGTTTGAATATCGCGGGATTCGATGCCCTCGGCCTCAAGCCGCGCAAGCACCGTCGCCGCCGCTTCCGAGGCGCTCTGCAAAGCCGCATCCGCAAGCCGTGCCTCCCTTGAAACCCCGACGAACACCGTCGCCATATCCGGCTCTGCGGAAACCACGCCTTCACCGCTGACCACAATCCTGCGCTCGCTGTCGTCGGCCATTGCAAACTGCGGCCACAGCCCTACTGCAGCGATCAAAACCAAACCCAAAAACCGCATCACGAACCTCGCTTTCAAATGCAACTCTTCGCGGTTCAATCTGCACCGTTTCCGCTCCCTTTCACAGGGATATCGGCGAATTCCCGCACAGGACAATTTTCGTCATTCTGGATCGTGACGACAGGCAGGTGCCATGATATCCATTTGCCATGTCAGAGCGTTGGGGTTTTGATCTTTCGATGGAGGCCGTGCGCCTCATGCGCCACCGCTTGGGTGAGTGGCAGGAATTCGCCGTTGAAAAGCTTGAAGGCGACGATGTCGAAGCGCGGTTGGCCAGCCTGGTGGCCAAGGTAAAGACACCCGCTTCGGTCGATATCTTCCTGCCCCGCGACCAAATTCTGTTTACCGACGTCAAGGTATCCGGTGACACACCGACTACCGAAGAGATCTATTCGGCCATGGACGGGCGCACACCCTATGACCTGGCCGACCTCGAAATCGACTGGGTCGCAACGACGCCAGGCACTGCGCGCGTCGCCGCGATTGCCGTTCAGACGCTAAACGAGGCCGAAGCCTTCGTAACCAGGGGCGGCCTTATCGTCCGCGCGTTTTCGGCCCTTCCGGCGCCCGAAGATTTTCCACGCCCGCCGGTGTTCGTTGAACGCGAAGCGCCACCCGAAACACAGGCGCCGTCAGACGAACCAGAGCCGGACACAAACACCCTCGACGAAACACTCGCATTCGCGACCGCCCGCACGGTCTCGGCGCCACTGGTCTTGCAGCACGCGCAGACCCCTCCCGCAAGGACCACGAGCGAGTCCGAACCGGTGGTAAAGGTCGATGACCCGACACCGGTGATGCAACTGCCGAAAACAGCCGTGCCGCCTCTGAACCCCGGTGCGCCTTTGCCGCGCCCCACGTCGCAGCCACGCATTGTCACCAACGTCGGGGCCGCCGCTGCATCGGCCCGGGCCGACAGCCTGACGGCGCCCGCATCCGTCGCCGTTCGCCGTCGCGAACGGGCAGTGCCGGCGCCCGCGCTTGTCGGAATCGCCGCGCTGTTGTCGATTGTCATCGCGGTCATCATCTGGTCGATCCTGCCCTCGACCCCGCAATCCTCGCTTGTCGCGCCGGAAACGGTCGAAGTCGCGCCGGCCCCAGAGGTCGTGATCGCCGAAGCAACACCGCCAGCGCCGGCCGACATACAGCCCGAAGCCTCGCCCCTGCCCGATGACATAACGCTCATATCCGAGGCGCCGGCAGAGCTCACCGCACCCGAGACCTCGCCGGTTCTGGCCTGGGTCAGCAGCGCGGCACCAGCAATTACGCCCGCCAACATACCCCTTGAAACCGCCCAAAGCTTCATGGCCGACCCCCGCCCCACCGTCGAATGGCTGGAACCGCGCCCCGAAACGCTCGATGCGATCGAGGACTATGCGCCAGTAGCCTTCGTGCCCGAGACACTTGCGTTCATCGAAAGCCCGGACCTGACCGAACTTGCCGCGTTCGAACCCTTCGCAGGCGCCGTAGCCCCGGTCATTGCGTTCCCTGTTCCCGACGTAACCGCGCTGGTCGGGCCAACTCTGGAAACCGAAGGCCCCGATGCCTTTGTTGCCCCCGCCGCAGTCGCCGAGACGATCCCAGAAGAGGCCATCGCGCCCGAAGATCAGCCAACTGAACTTGCCGCCCTCGACCTGGAAATCAACGCGCCGTTGCCCCCCGTCGCCGAGAGCGAACCGGCGCTCCCGGACGCCGACGCACCGGACCAAACCCTCGCCGAGGACACGGGTCAACTGACGACGGCGGACGCCCCCGACCTTACGCCAACCGCGCTTGCAGCTGCCCTGCCCGAAACGGCGCCGCGCGCGCGGCCAGGTGCGTTCTCACTTGAAATTGAGCGGCAGCAATTCGGCGGCCGCACCCGCGACGAGCTTGCCGAAATCCGCCCCGGCACGCGACCCGAGTCGGCGCAGATCGAAGCGCTTGTTGCCCGTGCCGGGAATCCGCCTAGCGATCTTGCCGTGGGCAGTTCGATTACACCGCGCAACAAACCGCGTGACTTTGACTCCATCGTCGCCGCGGGCCTGCTTCAGCTTCGCCAGGAACGCGAAGCCCGCGCCCTCGCCGCGCTGACCCCCGACACAAGCGATGCGATCGAGGCCGCTTTGGCCGAAGAAGCCGACGAAGCGGCCGCCGAAGAAGCGACCCGTCCGCAAAACTCGCCACGCCTTGCGATCCCGTCCAGCGCGTCGGTTGCGCGACAAGCGACCATCGAAGAAGCAATGCGCCTCAATCAGATCAACCTTGTCGGCGTGTTCGGACGCCCCTCGGATCGCCGCGCGTTGGTGCGTCTGCCGTCAGGTCGCTACGTGAAAGTGCAGGTCGGTGATCGCGTCGACGGTGGCACCGTCGCCGGTATTTCGGAAACTGCGTTGCAATACCAAAAGGGCGGGCGCACAGTCCAGCTCACCATGCCGCAAGGCTAGACAGACCACGCCGAAACCCCCTCAAAGAAACAGTTCGCCCTGCTATTCGCAGGCCATCGCCCGTGCAAAGCTTTCGCGCCCTTCATGCGGGCCGACGATATCCAGCTTGAATTTCAGGTCCTTGAATCCCAGCGCCAGAACCCGCTCCCAATTCACGGACGCCACAATCATCTCGGGGCCCTGCCCGCAATCGCGAATACCACCCGCGATATCGCGCTCGCCGATCCGGTGATTGGTCACGCCGGGGAAACTGGCGACAAACCTCAACTCGCCGTCGATATACCGCAGCACGCGAACCGTCTTGGCCAGATGAGGGCGATCCACATAGACCAGTTCGACGAACCCGTCGTTGTCGAAGTCGGCCGCCCCGACACCAATCGGCGCAAGCCACCGGTTCGGCCGACCGATATACTCGTTCGCCGCCACCAGACCATCCGTGTCATAAATCGCCAGACGCGCGCCCACCTCGCGGTGGCTCTCGACCACGATCACCTCGTTGTCGCCGTCCCCGTCCACGTCGAACAAACGCGGCGCGACGTCCTCGAACACACGCTCATCGGGCAGAACAAAGCGCACCGTGCGCCCGGCGTCCGTCTCCAGAACCAGCTCGCCCCACTCGATATCATCGCCAAGAACGGCATGGGCATAGCGCGTCGTCGGTCCGTCATACCGTGCCTCGACGATATCCTCGGCCACAGCCGGCGCTGCCATCACAGCCGCGACTGCCGCCAGACGCCACATCAGATTTGCTTTTCGGGCATCTGAACAACCAGACCGTCCAGCGCGTCCGAGACCTTCAACTGACAGGTCAGCCGCGAACGCTCGGCGCTGGGCTCATAGGCGAAATCCAGCATGTCCTCTTCCATCGGATCCTTGGCCGGCAGCTTTTCCACCCAGTCCGGGTGCACATAAACATGACACGTCGAACAGGCGCAGGCTCCGCCACAGTCGGCCTCGATCCCCGGAATGCCGTTGTCGCGCGCACCTTCCATAACCGTCAGCCCGTTTGGAACGTCGACGACATGCTCTTTGCCGCCGTGCTCGATGTAAGTGATTTTCGCCATAGTCGCCCTCATAATCAGTGTTCCCGTGTAAGTAGCCCTGCACGCCGCCCTCTGCCACCCCTTTTGAGCCTTCCTCACAAAGCCTTGCGCACAGCCTCAAATGTTCTATTTTTGTTCCCATGGAAATGCCCCCACCACCCACATGGCACCGCCCCCCGGCCTGCCTGCCCAACGATCAGCTTGATCTGCCCCCCGGTGGTGCGCGCATCGCGGTCGCGGGACTTGTGCTTGTGCGTCAACGACCCGGAACCGCCAAAGGCGTGATCTTCATCACGCTGGAAGACGAAACCGGCATCTGCAATGTGATTGTCTGGCGAAAAATGTACGAACGCTTCCGCCGTGCGGTGATCTCGGGGCGCGCGCTCAAAGTGACCGGGCGCGTGCAGCGCGAAGGCGGTGTGACCCATGTGATCGCCGAACAGATCGAGGACATCTCGCACATGCTCGACGACCTCATCCAACCGGCAAAAGTGCGCAGCGCCCACCAGTCTGACTAGCCGTCGGCGTCGGTGTCCTCGCCTTCATCATCGTAAAGATACAACGTCAGCGGCCCATCGGTCTTTTCGGCCCAAAGCATCGCCTCGCGCACCGAAAGCCCCGTGCGCTCCGCATAGTCGATCTCAACTCCCAAGCCCGGCTTTACCTGATCCGCCTCTTCCGCGTCGTTGTTCTTTGTCGCGCTTTCCAAAACGGCCATGACGCGCGACCAGCGATATTCCCGCTCGCGCAGGTCGATCACATTCACCAGCATACAAGCTGCCTCCCAACCCTTACTTCAAAAACGTCTTTTAATGACTTGTCTGAAATGACTTGAGCCAAGCTGCACCGGCGAAAGCGAAAAAGCAATAAACATGAGCAAACGCGCGAACCTTCGTGCCTTACCCAGCTTGCGCTTCCTCCCGCAGACGCCGGGTGATCTGGCGCTTCGAGACGATCGACGCCGTCAGAACCCCCACCGTCACAATCGCAATAATGATCGTGGAAAGCGCGTTTATTTCTGGGCTGACACCCAGCCGAACGGACGAGAAAATCTTGATCGGCAAAGTCGTCGCAGACGGGCCGGCGGTAAACGACGCGATCACCAGATCGTCCAGCGACAGCGTGAAAGCCAACAACCACCCCGAGATAACGGCAGGCGCAATGATCGGCAGCGTCACCAGGCGAAACGCCTCGAACGGCGACGCACCAAGGTCAAGCGCAGCTTCCTCCAGCGAGTCATCGAAACTGACCAGTCGCGAGGACACCACAACCGAAACGTAACACATCGAAAAAGTCGTATGCGCCAGCACGATCGTCAGAACACCCCGGTCCAGCCCGATGGCGATGAACAGCAAGAGCAGCGACAAACCCGTGATCACCTCGGGCATCACAAGCGGTGCATAGATCATGCCCGAAAACAGGGTGCGCCCATAAAACCGACCCCGCCGCACCAGCACATAAGCCGCCATCGTGCCCAGAACAGTCGCCAGAGTGGACGAAAAAAACGCCACCTTCATCGTCACCCAGGCCGCATCGATCATCGCTTCATTCCGAAGCAATTCGCCATACCACTTGGTCGAAAACCCGCCCCAGACGGTGACCAGTTGCGACGCATTGAAACTGTAGATCACCAGTATCAGCATCGGGATGTAAAGGAACGCGAACCCCAACGTCAGCGAAACGATATTGAAGGTCGTCAAACGTGTCATTGCTCGGCCTCCTTGTTGATCTGCTGGTTGCGCTGGAACAGCACGATCGGGACGATCAGGATCAACAAAAGGATGATCGCCACCGCGCTCGCCACGGGCCAGTCACGGTTGTTGAAGAACTCCTCCCACAAGACCTTGCCGATCATCAGCGTATCCGACCCACCCAGCAGAGACGGGATCACAAACTCACCAAGCGTCGGGATGAAGACCAGAAAACAACCTGCCACCACACCGGGCCGCGCCAGCGGAACAGTGATCAGCCAGAAGGCCTGCATTCTCGAACAGCCCAAGTCCTCCGCCGCCTCCAGAAGCGACGCATCCATCCGTTCAAGCGTGGCGTAAATCGGCAGGATCATGAACGGCAAATAAGTGTAAACGATGCCGATATAAACCGCCGTATTCGTGTTCAGAATGGTCAATGGCTCCGAAATGATCCCCGTCCACAAAAGAAACTGGTTCAAGAACCCTTCCGTCGACAAGATCCCGATCCAGGCATAAACCCGGATCAGAAAACTCGTCCAGAACGGCAGGATCACCAGCATCAACAGCGCAGGCCGCCACTCCTCGGGCGCGCGCGCCATTCCGTAAGCAACTGGAAAGCCGACCAAAAGAGTGCAGATAGTCGCGATCACCGCAATCTGAAGCGAAGAAAGATACGCCTTCCAATAGAGATCATCACTGGTCAGAAAAACATAGTTCTCGAAATCTAGCCGACTGAAGAAATCCCGTATGCCGGCCCAGCCCTCGGTCAGATCCAACGTCGGCGTGTAAGGCGGGATTGCCAGAGCAATATCCGAAAGCGAAATCTTCAGAACGATCCCGAACGGCACCAGAAATAACACCAGCAACCAGACAAAAGGAACGCCAACCAGAAGCCGCCTCATGCGCCGCACTCCCGAACAATTTGATTAAAATTTGCCATCTTTTTGGACCAAATATCCCGGGGAGCGAGCGAAGACGAGCGGGGCAGAGCCCCAAACCACATCGCCCCATGTCCCGAGGCCCCGATCATCGCGCCAACACCAGACCAGCGGTGTCACTCCAGCTCAACCAGACCTCGTCCTCCCAGGTGAAATCCCGGCGCTCGACCCGACTGCGATTGCCGACCTCGCATTTGATCACCGGACCTTCCGGCAGCTCGACATGATAGGTCGACAGGTTGCCCAGATACCCGATTTCCAGAATCTTGCCCTGAACCCTATTATTCCGATCCTGCGGTTCTTCGGCGGAAATCGCGATTTTTTCCGGCCGGATCGCGAAGGTCGCGTTCTGTCCTTTTGCCAGTGATGCTCCGGGCTGACCCAAAAGCGGTGGCTTGCCTTCCGCCCAGGCCAGCGCCGCGCCGCCTCCCAACTCGGAAACCGAACCCGGTATCAGATTCACATCTCCAATAAAATCAGCCACATAGACGGAATTTGGCTGCTCATATATCACCTGGGGCGTCTCGACCTGAATGAGCTTACCCTGGTCCATCACCGCAACACGGCTAGCGACCGTCATCGCCTCTTCCTGATCGTGGGTCACGATCACGAACGTCGTGCCGGTCTTTTCCTGAATATCCATCAACTCGAACTGCGTTTCCTGCCGCAACTTCTTGTCCAGAGCTCCCAAGGGCTCGTCCAGCAACAAAAGCTTCGGAGCCTTCGCCAGAGACCGCGCAAGGGCCACACGCTGACGCTGCCCGCCGGAAATCTGATGCGGTTTGCGCCGTGCGAACTGGCCCAACTGGACCAGCTTCAACATCTCCTCGACCCGCGCCGCGACCCGGTCCTTGTCCAGGCCGTCGCGCCGCAGCCCGAAGGCAATATTGTCCCAAACGCTCAGATGCGGAAACAGCGCATAGGACTGGAACATCATGTTCACCGCTCGCTTGTTCGGCGGCACGGTAACCATATCCTGACCATCGATCGAAATCACACCGCCGGAAGGTTTTTCAAATCCTGCCAGCATCCGCATCAGCGTGGTCTTGCCACAACCCGACGGCCCCAGCAACGCGAAGAATTCCTGTGGATAGATGTTCAGCGAGATCTTGTCGATTGCGGTAAAATCACCAAATCGCTTCGATACCTGATCGATCCGGATCAGCGGCACCGCCGCGTCATCCTTCCATGGCGCAAACACGTTCTCTTTACCCGCAGCCGCCATCCTTGCCCCCTTGAATTTTAAAACGCCCGGAGGCCGTGACCTCCGGGCGCCGTTCTTTTACCTTATGTTCCAGACTTCACGCGCGTCCAGAGCCGAGTGACAACCCGCTGAACCTTAGGCGGATAGGGCACCGCCGTGTAGAGGTTCTCAAGTGTCGCCTCTGACGGGTAAATCGCCGGATCGCCGATCACGTCTTCCAAAAGGAACGGTTTGGAGGCCTCGTTGCCGTTGGCGTAATAAACATAGTTCGACGCCGCTGCCATGTTCTCGGCATCCATGATGAAGTTCAGGAATACGTGAGCGGCTTCGGGGTTCGGCGCATCCACCGGGATCGCCATCTGGTCAAACCACATCAGCGCGCCTTCGGTTGGCGCGTTATAGGCGATCTCGACACCGTTGTCGGCCTCTGCCGCACGGTCACGTGCCTGCAGAATATCACCGGACCAGCCGAAAGCGACGCAGATGTCGCCATTGGCAAGAGCGTTGATGTATTCCGAGCTGTGGAACTTCAGAATGTACGGACGTACTCCCAAAAGCACATCGCCCGCCTTGTTGATCATGTCGGTGTCAAAGCTGTTCGGGTCTTCGCCCAGATAGGCCAAAGCCGCCGGAATGATCTCGGTCGGCGCATCCAGCATGTAAACACCGCACGCCGCAAGCTTTTTCATATTCTCGGGATTGAAGATCAGATCGAGCGAGTCGATCGGCGCGTCTTCGCCAAGAATCTCGGTCACTTTGCCGATATTCACGCCGATTCCCGTGGTGCCCCACATATAGTTGATTGAATAGGCGTTTTCCGGGTCATACTGCTCGGTCCGATCCTTGATCAGGTCCCAGAGATTCACGGCATTCGGCAGCTTGTCGAAGTCCAGCTTCTGGAACGCCCCGGCGGTGATTTGCCGCTGCAGGAAGTCTCCGGTCGGCACGACCACATCATAGCCTGACCCACCCGAAAGCATCTTCGTTTCCAGAACTTCGTTCGAATCGAACACGTCGTAAATCAAGTCGATCCCGGTTTCGGCTTCGAACTTCTCAAGTAGGGCCTCGTCGATATAATCCGACCAGTTATAGACCCGCACTTCGTCAGCGACAGCGACGGTAGCGCTCAGCGCGAATACCGCAGTCATTGTTGCGAATTTGGTTTTCATTTGGCTCTCCCATTGGCACTGGCTGCTATTTTTGATCAAATATCACGGAAGAAACAAGCGATTTCACGTGACGTCGCTGTCCGGACCCGTCATTATTCGGCCCGTTGAAGGACACTGGACATGGATAAAATCATTTCGAAACGTCCCGAGCACCAGGCGGTTTATCGTCAGTTGCGAGACATGATCATGTTCGGAATTCTCGTGCCCGGACAAGCCGTAACCATACAGGGTCTCGTAGAATTGATCGGTGGCGGAATGACTCCCGTGCGCGAGGCCATTCGACGTCTTGCAGCCGAAGGCGCCTTGGAAATAGGGCGTAATCGGCGCGTGACGGTCCCTGAGATGACGCTTGAAATACTCGATGAGATCAGTTTCGCGCGCCTGGCAATCGAGCCCAGACTGGCTGAACTGGCGGCCCGCCGCATGTCGGACCAATGCCTCACCGACCTTGTCGCCATAGACGAAGAGATCGACGCCGCGATCTCTTCGGGCAGTGTCGAGCGTTATTTGGAGTTCAATTACCGCTTCCATTTCAGGCTATACGAACAGGCAGATGCACCCGTTTTAAGCAGAATGTCGCAATCCTTGTGGCTCCAAAGCGGCCCCGCGCTGCGAATCGTTTGCGGGCGCTATGGAACTGCCAACCTGCCGGATAAACATGACGAGGCTCTGTGTGCCCTGCGCGAAGGAGACCCGGCTCGCGCGGCGCGGGCGATCGGAGATGACATTCGTCAGGGTCTGGGACAGGTGCGCCTGACGCTTTCCGACTAGCGGTGTCGGTTAGCGGATTGACCACGGCAATAATTTGATCATATTTCGTGGTAACCCAGCAATTTGCCGAAGGACGTCACATGCCCGCCGTTACCAACCATATGCCGACTGCCGAACTTCAGGCATTGGACGCCGCACATCACATTCATCCGTTTTCGACGCAAAGCAACTTTGAGAAAGAAGGCGCGCGCGTCATCAAACGCGGCGAGGGCGTTTGGCTCTTTGACAGCGAAGGCGAGAAAATCCTCGACGCAATGGCGGGTCTTTGGTGCGTTAACGTCGGTTACGGTCGCGAAGAACTCGTCGAGGTTGCGACGCGCCAGATGCGCGAACTGCCGTTTTACAACACATTCTTCAAGACAACCCACGTTCCAGCGATCGCTCTGGCCACGAAGCTGGCCGAGCTCGCTCCCGGCAATCTTAACCATGTTTTCTTCGCCAGCGGCGGCTCCGACGCCAATGACACCAACATCCGCGTCGTCCGTCATTACTGGAATATGAAAGGCAAGCCCGAGAAAACCATCATCATCAGCCGCAAGAACGGATATCACGGTTCGACGATGGGCAGCGCCTCGCTTGGCGGAATGTCGGGAATGCATGCGCAGGGTGGACTTCCGATCCCAGATATTCACCATATCAATCAACCCGACTGGTGGGCGGAAGGCGGTCAGTTGACCCCCGAAGAGTTCGGCCTTGCCCGCGCGCGCGAATTGGAACAAGCCATTGATGAGCTTGGTGAAAACCGCGTTGCCGCTTTCATCGCCGAGCCGATCCAGGGGGCGGGAGGTGTCATCATTCCGCCGTCTACCTACTGGCCCGAAATCAAACGTATCTGCGCCGAACGCGAAATTCTCCTGATCGCGGACGAGGTCATCTGTGGCTTCGGCCGCACGGGAAACTGGTTCGGCAACCAGACCGTAGGCGTGCAACCCGACATCATGACGATCGCCAAGGGCATGTCCTCCGGCTATCAGCCGATCGGTGGCTCAATCCTGTCCGACGAGATTGCGAACACCCTCGGCAAGGACGAATTTAACCATGGCTACACCTACTCCGGTCATCCAGTCGCCAGCGCGGTCGCCTTGGAGAACCTGCGGATCATTGAAGAAGAAAAACTGATCGATCACGTCCGAGATACCGCCGGGCCCTACATGCGCAAGAAGTGGGAAGAGTTAACGGACCACCCGTTGGTGGGCGAGGCCAAAATCGTGGGGCTGATGGGGTCCATTGCGCTGACTCCCGACAAGTCCTCTCGCGCAGCCTTCGCCGCGGGCGCCGGAACCGCCGGTCTGATCTGCCGTGAACGGTGTTTTGCAAACAATCTGGTCATGCGCCACGTCGGGGATCGAATGATCATTTCTCCGCCGCTCGTGATTCAACCCGACGAGATCGATGTCCTTGCCGAACGCGCACACCGCGCCCTCGACGAGACCTATAAGCGTCTGAAAGAAGAAGGATTAATGGTCGCGGCACACTAGGCCGCGCCATCCTTTATCGTCAGGGCCTGCCCCGCGACAACCAGCACGACCTCATCCGCAATCGCGCCGATGGCCTGATTGACGACGCCGGCCGCGTCCTGAAAACGTCGCGCCAGGGCGTTGTCCGGCACAATGCCCGATCCGACTTCGTTGGTAACCAATATCACCGGCGCAGTTTGCCGGGAAAGTGTGGCGACAAGCGTTTCAAGCGCGCCGCGCCAATCCCCATCCTCTGCCAGCATCTCGTTTGTTAACCAAAGCGTCAGGCAGTCCACCAGTCGCGGGGCGTCCCCATCAGTTTCCGTCAGGGCCTGCGCCAATTCGCGCGGTTGCTCGACCGTCGTCCAGCCCGCGCCGCGCCGAGTCAAATGCTCGGCGATCCGCGCCTCCATCTCAGCGTCGAACGCCTGCGCCGTCGCGATATAAATGCGTGACGCCCCCAAAGCCTCGGCCCGCGCCTCGGCCCAGGCCGATTTCCCCGACTTTGCGCCGCCGGTTACCAAGATGATCCTGCTCATGCGCCCGTCTCTCCAATTGGTTAACGTTGCATAACCCCCGCACCGATGCCATTCAATCAATGGAACCTGTGGGAGCCGGCAATGTCAGCAGCGGCGATGATAGTAGCCTTGGCAGCGGAAGGCGCATTCGGCTGGCCGGACCGTGTCTTTCGCGCGGTCGGCCACCCGGTCACCTGGATCGGTCGTTTGATTAATCACATGGACGCAAACTTTAACCTGTCTGAAGATTCGCCGGATGAGCAACGCAAATGGGGACGCATCACGCTGCTTATCGTGCTTGCCGCCGCCGTCCTGCCGACGGCCTTGATTGCGGCGATTCTGCCGGGCGGCTGGCTCGGAATGCTGCTGACCGGTTTGCTTGCCGCCCCTCTGGTCGCGCCCCGCAGCATGTATTCGCATGTGGCGGATGTTGCGGTACCCTTGAAAGAAGGAGACCTCGTCAGAGCCCGCCTCGCCGTCGCCAAAATCGTTGGCCGCAACCCCGACAACCTGGACACCGAGGGTATCGCGCGCGCAAGCATCGAAAGCCTGGCCGAGAACACATCTGACGGAATCGTGGCACCCGTTTTCTGGGGCGTCCTCTTGGGGCTCCCCGGCATCGCTGCCTACAAAGCGGTTAACACAGCCGACAGCATGATCGCGCATAAATCAGAACGTCACCTCCATTTCGGACGTGCGACTGCTAGCCTCGATGATATCGCAAACTGGTTTCCAGCCCGGCTGACGGCTCTTCTTTTCTGTATTGTCCAGCCAGCAGTTCTAAGGGCGCTGAAGGTCACATTTGCCGACGCGTCACAGCACCGTTCACCAAACGCCGGATGGCCTGAAGCGGCCATGGCGGGCGCGCTGGGTGTGCGCCTTTCCGGGCCAAGATCATACGCCGAAGGCCCAAGCGATGATCCGTTCCTGAACGCCAGCGCAAATGACCCTGCCCCCACTGATATCGATCGCGCCCTCAAGCTTTTCTTGCGTGCGATTTGCCTTCTCGCGGTTCTCCTTGCGTTGATCGCAATAACATGACCTCAGGGCGCGATCATGGTGGTGACCTCGCCCGCGCAATCGCGATCCATGGCGGTCATGCTTCCGATTGGATCGATCTTTCGACTGGCATCAACCGAACACCCTATCCCTCTGACATCATTTCAGATATCTCCCTTCGCAGCTTGCCGGACTCAATTGCGATGACTGCCCTTTTGGAGGCTGCAGCCCTTGCCTATTCCACTACGTGGCCGCTCGCCGCACTTGCCGGCGCGCAAGCTGCCATTCAGTTGCTACCGACCCTTCTCGACCCCGGCACCCTTCGCATCCTGAGCCCCACGTACAACGAATTCGCCGGGACCTTTGAGAGTGCCGGTTGGCAGGTCGAGAAAGTCACCAGTCTGGACGACCTGCGCGATGCGCGCGTCGCCGTTGTCGTCAATCCGAACAACCCGACAGGGGCCGTTTTCGACCCTTCCGAGTTGCTGAGCATTGCGCAGCAGACCGGGCTTTTGATCGTGGACGAGAGTTTTGCGGATCCCACACCAGCCACTTCGCTTCTGACCTATGCAATGCCGAACAATGTTATTGTCCTCAGATCGTTTGGGAAGTTCTTCGGGCTGGCAGGGCTTCGCCTTGGCTTTGCCGCCGGTCCGCTCGATTTGATCACCAAAATCGTTAACGGCGCCGGTCCATGGCGGGTCTCGGGTCCCGCGCTAGAAATCGGATCAAGGGCGCTTTCGGACACCGCCTGGCAAGCTAGGATGCGCCGTCAATTGAGCCGGGATGCTACGCGCTGTGATCAGCTCGTCACCGCCACAGGGTGGAGGCCGCGCGTAGGCACTGCACTCTTCCGTCTGTATGAAACACCAGACGCAATCGCCGCTCAGGACAAGCTTGCACGGCACCATATCTGGACCCGGGTTTTCCCTTACTCAAAGACGTGGCTACGCCTCGGCATTCCCGGCCCAGAGATCGAATGGCATCGTCTGGGGACTGCTCTGAAACAGGGTTAAGAAGCGATTGCCAGAAGTTCATCAATATTAACGTGCGCTTCCAGATGATCCGCCAGTCTGTCCAGAACCCGGTCCACTTCCGTGTCGTAAGACACCCCACCCGCTACTACGCCGCGTGCCGCCAAAAAGGCCGCCCGAAACCCGTCATCGCTGAAAAGTCCGTGCAAATAAGTCCCGGCGACGCGTCCATCTGCCGAAATCGCCCCCTCGCCCAACTCGTTAATCTTGGTAAACGGTCGCGCAGCATCCGGTCCGGTCGTCCGCCCGATGTGAATTTCATATCCCGAAAGCGCCGCCCCTGTGGCCACATGCTTCGCTCGCACGCGCGTCAATGACTTTTCCGCCGTCATTACCGTTTCGACATCAAGCAAGCCCAAGCCATCCACCGAGCCCGCTGTTCCATCCAAGCCGTCAGGGTCATGCACCGTCTTGCCTAGCATCTGATACCCTCCGCAAATGCCTAATACCGCCCCACCACGACGAGCATGCGCCTCCAAATCAACATCCCAGCCTTGTGCACGCAGAAAAGCCAGATCGCCGAGGGTGGACTTCGTACCTGGCAATATTACAAGATCGGCGTCTCCCGGAAATGCACGTCCCGGCGGTATCATGGTTAACCGTACGCCGGGCTCGGACTTCAGCGGGTCCAGATCGTCGAAATTCGCAATCCGACTGAGCATCGGACAAACGATGTGAAAGGCACCGCCTCCGCTACCTTCTTGCAGATCGACCGCATCCTCGGCAGGCAGTTTTCCGATCTCTTCAAACCAGGGAATAACGCCAAGTCCGGGCCATCCCGTGCGGTTTTCGATACTCTTGTAACCGTCCATGAACAGGCCGATGTCACCTCGAAACTTGTTGATCAGAAATCCCCTGATCATCGCCAAGTCCGGGGCGTCCAACACCGCTTGCGTACCGACGATCTGGGCGATCACTCCTCCGCGGTCAATGTCCCCAAGCAGGACCACTGGCATATTCGCGGCTTGCGCAAACCCCATATTGGCGATGTCGCCTTTACGAAGGTTAATTTCCGCCGGACTGCCCGCGCCTTCGACCAGCACCAGATCTGCACCGGCTTTCACATGGGCAAAACTCTCAAGCACAGCCGGCAAAAGATCGGCTTTCGCCCCACCGAAATCACGCGCAAGCAGAGGGCCGCGCACGCGTCCCTGAACCACGACCTGACAGCCTGTATCGCTTTCGGGTTTCAGCAAAACCGGGTTCATATGAACCGTCATCCGGGCGCGACACGCCAATGCCTGCAGGGCTTGCGCGCGCCCGATCTCGCCACCGTCCTCGGTGACAGCCGCATTGTTGGACATGTTCTGAGGCTTGAAGGGCCGCACGATCAACCCCCGGTTCGCGGCCGCACGGCAAAGCCCTGCCACGATGACGGACTTGCCCACGTTCGAGCCCGTCCCCTGCACCATCAACGCGCGGGGCACGGGATTAAAACTCGACTCCGGGCTGCGCAATGACGCCTTGCGTTCGGAACGGGTGCTTCACTTCCTTAACCTCCGTTACCAGGTCAGCAACATCCATTAACATGTCCTTCGCGTTGCGACCCGTCAGCACCACATGCGTCATCGGGGGTTTCTCATTTACCAGAAAATCGGCAACCGCTTCGACGTCGAGATAGTCATAGCGCAGCGCGATATTGATCTCATCCAGCAACACCATCCGGTTGCGGTCGTCGCGAATTAGCTCCTTGGCCTTTTCCCACGCGGCTTCGGCCATGACGATATCGCGCTCGCGGTCCTGCGTTTCCCAGGTGAAGCCCTCGCCCATCACATGAACCGGACATTCCTCGGCAAACTTCGCCTTCAAAAGGTCCCGCTCGGCGGACTGCATCGACCCCTTGATGAACTGCACAACCGCGCAAGGCATCCCATGTCCGATGGCGCGGAAAATCATGCCAAACCCGGAAGATGATTTACCCTTTCCGTTACCGGTCAGAACAATGATCAACCCCTTTTCGACGGTCTTCGTTTCCATGATCTTGTCGCGTGCCGCCTTGATCTTCTGCATGCGTGCCTTGTGGCGCTCGTTGATACCCGTTTCATCGCTCATCTCATGGTCCCCTGGTTGCCAGTCACTCTGCAAATCCGTAAGCAGTCCTGACCCGCAGAGCAGGAAAAGACGTGACTGACAAAACGACATTCGACGCCGATCTACAACGCAAGATCGACATGAAAACCAAACCTCACGGGGCGCTGGGGCGTATCGAGACACTTGCGGCACAAATCGCCCGCGTGAAGGGCAGCTTGATGCCTAAAATGCAAACTTGTCAGTTAACCATTTTCGCCGCTGACCACGGCATCGCGGACGCCGGGGTTTCGGCGTTTCCACAAGAGGTCACGCGTCAGATGGTGCTCAACTTTCTGGGAAAGGGCGCTGCCGCCAACGTCTTTGCCGGCAGCGTCGGCGTGGACTTACGGGTCGTGGACGCAGGCGTAAAGGGCGCGCCCTTCGACCAACCGACCTTGCTCGACAGACGCATCGCACCGGGTACGTCAAACTTTCTTCACGCACCGGCCATGACGGAAACACAAGCCGACGAGGCGCTGCAAAAAGGGCGCGAACTCGGTCGGGACGGCACCTGGGACGCGGTTGCTTTCGGAGAGATGGGAATCGCCAATACGTCCTCCGCAACCCTGCTGGCGCACAAGACGATCGGTGTGGATCTGGACGTTCTCACCGGGCGCGGCACGGGCCTTGACGATGCCGGGTTGTCCGCCAAACACGCCGTCTTGCAACAAGCCGCCAAGCGCACCGGGCAACTCAACGCGAAAGAGACGTTGATGGAATATGGCGGCTTTGAAATCGCCATGATGGCCGGCGCGATGCAGGGAGCTGCGGCCGCGAAACGGGTCGTTCTCGTTGACGGGTTCATAGCGACCTCTGCTGCGCTGATTGCCGCAAAGCTCGAACCGGACTGCCGGCAAGCCATTGTATTTGCTCATAAAAGCCAGGAAAGAGGCCACGCCGTCATTCTCGACGCAATGGGCGGCGAACCGCTACTGGACCTTGATCTCCGACTTGGCGAAGGCACCGGAGCCCTTCTGGCCTGGCCCCTCGTGCAAGCCGCCGCGCGCATGCTGACCGATATGGCCAGCTTCGAAGACGCAGGCGTTTCTGGTCCGGCATGAACGACGTTCGGGTGGAATTGACGCTGGCGATTGGCTTCCTGACTCGCCTTCGACTGCCGCCCGTTGAGTATTCCGATGCCGCCATGGCACGCGCGATCCGTTGGTATCCGCTCGTGGGGGTGGCAATCGGGGCGGCCCTCGCTTTTCTATTCTCGGGCCTGAACGTTTTTCTGCCGCAAGCCGTCGCGGCGTTGTTGACAATCGCCGCAGGCGTGCTTCTGACCGGCGCGCTTCACGAAGACGGTCTTGCCGATCTCGCCGATGGTTTGGGCGGCAGTCCAGACAAAGACCGCGCTCTTGAAATAATGCGCGACAGTCGCATCGGCACATACGGCGTACTTGCGCTGATCGTGACGCTCGCAATTAAGACCACGACGCTTGCCATCCTGCCGACCACGACTGCAATGGTGGCGCTTGTCGCCGGCCACAGCCTCGGCAGATTGACCATGTTGCGGTTAATGGACAGCTTGCCCTACGCTCGAAGCACCGGCGCTGCGGGCTTCATGAGCGACGCGACAAGATCCGATCGGCGTATCCCACTCCTGTCCCTCGCAGCGGTGATCATTTTGATTGCGATGACCACAAGCATCCTCACTGCAATCGTCACAGCCCTTGCCGTGACAGGACTTGGCGCACTGCTCATAAACCGCCTAAAAGCCCGCATCCAGGGCTACACAGGAGACGCCCTCGGCGCTTGCGAGCAACTGACGGAAACACTGATTCCGCTCGTCTTTCTTGCATGTCTCTGATCTTTCTGCGCCATAGCAAACCCGCGGCCGCCGACGGGCTCTGTTACGGTCGCACAGACCTCGGATTGCAGCCCGGCCTCGATAGCATCACCGATCAACTTCACGCCGACCTGCCACCGCTCAAAAGGATCATCACCAGCCCCCTTTCGCGCTGCCGAATACTCGCACAAACGCTTGCGGGAAAAAGACAAATCCCCCTCACCATCGATGCAAATATCATCGAAATGGATTTCGGCACATGGGAAGATACCCCATGGAACGCCATCGACCGTGACGCGCTCGACGCATGGGCCGCCGACTTTTTCCACGCCCGTCCTCACGGTGGCGAAAGCGTCAACATGCTCCAGAACAGAGTTCGAACCGCCCTCGAAAACATCGACGACACGCCAACGCTCTGGGTCAGCCACGCCGGCGTTTTTCGCGCGCTCATGGCTCAAACAGATCACTCCGATCCTTGGAACGCCCGTATCGACTTCGCCGAATTCCAGACGATTAATCTCGCCTGACCCCGACCACCTTCACCCTTTCAAAAATACCACCGCCGGAGGCAATAAATCTGTCACCGCTCAGCCAACCACCGCGCCACCCCTTCAGAAACAGCCCTAAATACAACTGCGCCAACGGCCTCACCAACGTCCGTATGCATGCCCGCGAAACCACGTGATCCCTCCGGCGATGCAACGACGATACAATCGGTCCCCGTCCCGGTTGCCAACCCGGATTCAATCTCTATGGCGGCCTCCAGAACCGCCGCCGTCCGGGCCGAAGCGGCAACCGACAAAGCCTCGATCCGCGCTGCCATGTTCAACCCTTCTGACACGGCAACCGCCACATTGATCGTACCCACTCCTGCCGGGACGCGACGTCGGACCCCCACCCTTTCGGCGTTCGACAACCCAACCGTCACCACGGCCTCGGCGACGACTTCGCCGACCTCGACGCGGCGGTGCACCAATCGCTCGACGTTGCGCGATGTCAACATCGCCACCACGTCCGTCGATCCGACTTCGTCCGCCAGCCATGCAATCGCATCGAACTCCGGGGTCAGATCGGCGTCGCGCACTTCGCGCCACATGATCCGCTCGCAGACCACGTCGCCCGACCTGTAGGGCGCAAAGCTCAACGCGCGTCGTGTCCCCGCCAGATCAACCGTTAACCATGGCCGCGCCACGAGGACCGTCATCAAAGCGCCACTCATTCCAGTGCCTCGCGCACCGCGACCATTTGCTCAACCGCGACCAAGGTCAAAGGCGTCCCGCAGACCCATTCCGGCCCGCTTGCAACGCGCGGAATTCCGTCCAAAGCAGGGTGCGCCAATATCTCCTCCGACCGCGACGCCGCAGGATAGGGCTGCCCCGAGATCAGCACATCCGGGCGGTTCAAAATCAACTCTTCAAGGGCAAGACGCCCACCGCCCTGCCGTCCCAACCGCTCGGCCAAATTCAGAAATCCTGCTTTGGAAACAATGTCATGACTTAACGTTCCCGCCCCGAGCGAGTAACCGTTCGCAAAGAAAAACGCCGCCTCCAACCTGCGACCCGCGGGGTTCAATTCCACCGCCTCAAGTCGCGCCTCGAATTCCAGCGCAAACACTTCTGCCGTCGCTTCGCGCCCAAGAACAGCCCCCATCTGGCGCACCACCACGGGGATGTCGGCCAACTGGGACACGATGGGAAACTGAACGACCTCGACCCCGAGATCGCGCAACATCTGCACCGCGAACGGGTCCGTATAGACGCCGCCCAAGACCAGATCAGGAGCCATTGCAAATATTTCTTCAGCTTGTCCGGAGTTGATCGAATAAGCCGAAGCCTCCTCGGACAGTGCCGACGATACCGGGTCCAACGCGATCCTGCTGACCGAAATCAACTGCCCCGGAGCCGCCAACAGCATCGCCAGTTGATCCGTGCACAGGTTCATCGACACGACCCGCGACGGCGGATTTTCGGCCAAACCCGGCAAGGCCCCGGCGAGATATCCCGCCAGAGCCAGCGTTGTTAAGAAAGTTTTAGAACGACGCACGAAGCCCCACGAAGACAGAACGACCGGGTGTGTTATATCCCGGAACCACTTCATAATCCTCGTCAAAGATGTTTTCGATCCGAACATAAGCATCGCGATCACCGCCAAGCGACCGCGTCAGTGTCAGGTTTGCGACGGTGTAGTCATCCAGTGGTGTCCCGAAATTTACCGTATCAATGACTCTGCGAAGGTCCACGACAGCGGTCAGGGACTCGCTCAGTGCGCCGGATACACCCAATGTCACATCGTGAAGCGGAACCCGGCTCAGGCGTCCAAAGGCATTGCCCGCGTCCGTGTAGGTGTAGTTGGCAAAGACATCCGCAACACCGATGGACCAATCGGCTGCCAACTCAATCCCCTTGCTGACGGTTGTTCCTGGCGCCTGAAAATAGGCACCAAACGGGCGATCTACCGTGACGGCAGTGCTGTCGAAACCAATGAGATCCTCGATCTCGGTGTAAAACACGGTCGCACCATAAGATGCGTTGTCGTAGGTCGCCTCAATCCCGATGTCCGCTCCCACGCTGGTCTCTGGCTGAAGCGCAGCAGCCTCTGGCGAGAACGGTCCGAACCGCTCATAAAGTGACGGCGCGCGATAGCCATTGCCCAGACTTGCCTTGAACGTCAGCCCACCCGATCTGCGATGTACAATGGCAAGACGGCCTGACGTCTGATCATCGAAGTCCGAGTAAATGTCGTGACGAAGTCCAAGGGTCACATCCGTCGCACCCGAAATCGCGTATGAAAGCTCACCGAAAACCGCGCCGTTGGATGCATCGCTCGCAACGCCATCTAAAGTTGAGGTCTCTTCCGTCCAGTCCGCACCAAACGCAAGCGACGTGGCCTCGCCAATGTCAGTCACACCGAGGTAGTCAAACTTCACGCGTTCGCCGACAAAGCTCTGCGTCGAAGTGGTGAACGGGAAGAACCGCTCATTTTCAAAGTAGGAAAGCCCGACTTCGTGGTCGATGTCTCCACCCGAAATCTCGGCAAACGCCCGAACGCCGGTGCGCGTCGTGTCGGATTGCCCGACATTCTTGTCGGTCGCAGAAAACGGGTCGTCAAACTCGCTGACGCTATCAGCAATGAAAGCGGTCGCGCCGACAGTCGCCGTGTCATTCAGAATGCGCCGCATTGACAAAGACAGTCCCTTTTCTTCAAAGCTGTCCGCATCGGAGGCATCCGGGTCATCGAATGCCGAAATTCCATCCGTCCGCACATATGAGAGAGTCGCCGCCACTTCTCCGGTCTCATCACGATGGCCAAAGCTCAGCCGCCCACTGACCGTACCAAAGCTGCCCGCCTCGACCGAGGCCTCGCCCGAGCGTCCATCCACGTCGGGACGCCAGGTTGTGATATTGATCGCGCCAGCAATCGCATCCGACCCATAAACCGTGGTCTGAGCGCCCTTGGCCAGTTCAACCCGATCAACCAGCCCACGTGTGAAGCTGCCAAAGTTCAGGCTGTTTTGAATACTCGAAGGGTCTGTCACCTCGATCCCGTCAATCGTCACGCCGATATACTTGCCATCCAAACCGCGCACGCGCACGGTGCTTGCTGTGCCAAGCCCGCCATTCGACGTTACGCTGACACCCGGCAGGCGGTCCAAAGTGTTCTCGACCCCCACTTCCGACGCCGCCAGATCGTCCGCATCGATGATCTCAACTGTCGCGCCAGTGCGGTTCACCTCGACCGGCACCAGCCCCGAGAAGACGAATGCCTCGTCCAGTTCAATCACGTCCTGCGACAGTGCGGCCTGCGGTACAATCGCCGCCGCCGTTAACAAAAGGAAAGACTTCAATCCCATTTCCCATACTCCAAAGCTTCGAACGTCGCATAAACTGCGCATCCGTTTTCGATTAAGCCATTGAAAAGATTAAACTTTCCGCAGACGGCAAATCACCGCTGCGGAAGACCGCTGCCCGACCTCACCCCGAGGACGACCTGGGTGACAGCCTTGGCAGGTCTCCTGACTTCGCGGGTCTTCACTCGGGCCTGCCTTCCCAGACGTTGCTGTCCAGTGGCGCGTTCAGCCGTCGCTCGCCGCTTACAGTTGCGGGGGCAGTCACGGAATAAGGCCAAAGCCCGCACCGCGTTCCCTTTTCACCACGGCGCCGAAACGCAGTGGAACCAAAGCCCCCTTTGCCTATGGCTTGGCCTGCTGCCTGTCAATGAGACCGCACGGCAAATCAGATGTCATTTCCGACAGTCCGCCACAATTTTGGCTAATCGCGCCATCATATCCGCCAATACCCCAACCGCGATGTCGGCGTTTTGGGCTTCCACGTAACAGCGTAATTCCGGCGCGTTCCCCGAGGGACGAATTGTTAAGATCACACCGTTTTCCATGGTCAAACGCGCGCCGTCCAGAGTGTCTATGGCCCGGATCTTGCCCAATTCAGCCGGAAGAAGGTCCGGCTGACCGCTCAACACATCTGCAACAATCGCGGCCGACACCTCAGGCGGGACATCCTCCAACCTGTCCGTCGCGGTGCGGCGTTGCGGCAGCGAAGACACCAACTCCGAGACTGTAGACTGGGACGCTGCCACCAGAACCGCGACAATCGGCAAGACCGCGTCCCGCGTCATCAGGGGGGCCAGAACGCGGCCACCCGCCTGCGCCTCAAACCCGAGTAGCACGCCACCATTCGGTTCATAGCCCAAAACGCCTGCGATTCCGGAAGCAATCTTTTCTTCCATCACTTCAATAACATAGGGCGACCCAATCCGGCACCTCGAGATGCTTTCAAAGTGGTTCATCGCCTCGACCATCGTGTTGGCGGAAACCGTTGTCACCAAATGACGCGCGCCCAACAAACGCGCTGTTATCGGCCCCAATATGTCTCCCGGCACTACCGCGCCGGCCTCATCCGCTAACAGCGGGCGGTCCGCGTCACCGTCGGTCGAAACGATTGCGGCCAACCTGTGCGCTGCGGCCCAATCCACCAGCCGATCCCGCACGCCCCCAGCGATTGCCTCGGTATCGACAGCAACAAAGTTGTCCGACGGCGCCAGAGATATGACCTCTGCACCCAGAGCCCTCAAAATCTCCGGCAAGACCTCGCGCGCGGCCGAACTGTGTTGCCAGACCCCGATCCTGCGCCCCGACAGCGCGCCTTCTGAAAAGAAGTCCCGATAACGCGCTGCGTATCGCTCCAAAGCGTCGCAAGCCGTTACACGTCCCTCTCGCTTTCCCGACGATGTTCGGCCCTCCGACACGCGGCGCAGCAGGACGTCTTCATCAGCTTTCGTGAACTCGCCATCCCGCGTATAGAACTTCAACCCATTGCGATCCGCCGGGATGTGCGACCCCGTCACCATCACCCCCGGCGCCCCCAGCGCTGCGCATTCAAACGCCAGCGCTGGCGTTGGCAAAACGCCACAGTCCAGAACCTGCATCCCTTCACTGGACGCCGCAGCGACGACCGCATCCATAATGCGCGGCGACGACGCGCGCAGGTCACGCCCCACCACCATCACACCGGAGTGAGGGAAAGCATCAATAAAGACAGAGACATAGCGTCGAACGACCACGTCGCTTAGATCATCGGCCAAGCCGCGCAGACCAGAGGTCCCAAACTTTGCCGCCATATTGCGCCCCTCTTTCGATTGTCCCAGATTAACCCCAACCGCCCCCTGCGACCAGTTCGATCTGGCGACCCGTCGCGTTCCGTCCTAGTCTTGCCCAACCAACAAGCGAGGGCAGGTCATGACATCCATTCTAATCATCGGTGGCGGGGGCATGGTGGGTCAGAAACTGGCGCACGCACTTGCCGCGCAGCCTTTGGCCGACGCGAAAGACACGGTCACGCTTTTCGATCTTGGTTTTCCCGAAAACGGAGCCCCTGCAAATGCGCGCGTCAGCGGAAACGTCACCGAGGCGGCCCAAGTCGCCTCGCTCATCGCCAAACGGCCCGATGTCATTTTCCATCTGGCGTCCATCGTATCGGGCGAAGCGGAAACGGACTTTGATCTCGGCTGGAGCGTGAACGCCAGCGCATTCTGGACGTTCCTTGAAAATGTCCGTGCAGAACATACCGCCTCTGGCGGCACCTATCGCCCGCGCGTTGTCTTCACCTCGTCCATTGCCGTCTTTGGCGCCCCGTTCCCGGACAAGATCGACGACACATTCCTGTCCGCGCCGCAGACTTCCTATGGTGCGCAAAAAGCCGTCTGCGAACTCATGCTATCGGACTTCAGCCGGAAGGGGTTTCTCGACGGCCTTTCGATCCGCCTGCCAACGATCTGTGTGCGCCCCGGCAAACCGAACAAGGCGGCATCCGGCTTTTTCTCCGGCATTATCCGAGAGCCCCTGAACGGAAAAGAAGCGATCCTTCCCGTCAGCACCGACGTGCGCCACTGGCACGCCTCGCCAGCCGCGGCCTCCGGTTTCCTGCGCCACGCTGCGTTGATCGATCTGGAAAAAGTCGGCACCCGCCGCGCCCTGAACTTGCCCGGTGTTAGCTGCACCGTCGAAGAACAGATCGAAGCCCTCCGCGATATCGCAGGCAACGACGTCGTCTCTCTTATCAAACCGGAACCGGACGAGGCCATCGCAAAAATCGTCTCGGGCTGGCCCCGCGATTTCGCGCCCGAACGCGCCATTGCCCTTGGTTTCAGCGCCGAATCCAATTTTCACGACATAATCAAAACATACATCGCTCAGGATTTGCCAAAGTCCTAAGGCGCGCGAAAGAACGCGCGACCCCTTCAGGACCGCGCGCCTCATAATCAGAACTTGTGGCTTATCTGGACAGGCTTTCGGCCAACCGCATCAGCGTCACGGCTTCCGCGCGATACCCGAAAGCATCGTCACCACGCGCGCCGGTCGCCAACGCAATCGCGTCGCCCCAACTCCACGCCCCGAGATAATCATCGCCCCGAAGCAACTGCGCAAAACCCGCCATCGCAACTGAAAAAACCGCGTCGTCACTGACCACGTCCTGCTCCGGCAAGATCGGTTGTTCTATGAGTCGGCTCACGTCTTCGCCCGGCATCTTGTAGCGCAACTTGAAATATCCAAGCTCTCCACCAGCGCCGCGGTCATTTTCATCAGCATATCGCAACGGTCCGTTCAGAACGGCAGCCGACCCCACGGGCGTGATCTCGTAAATCGCTGTCACCGTATGACCGGCACCAATTTCGCCAGCATCAACACGGTCATTGTTGAAATCTTCCCGCCGCAAAGCGCGCGTTTCATAGCCAATCAGGCGATACTCCGCGACCTCGGCCGGATTGAACTCGACCTGTATCTTCACGTCGTTGGCAATCGGAAACAGGGCGCCGGTCAACTGATCCACAAGAACCTTGCGCGCCTCGGCCAGCGTATCGATATAAGCCGCCGTTCCATTCCCGTTCTGCGCCAGTGCCTGCATCGTCGCATCGTCCAGATTACCGCGCCCAAAGCCCAGCACACTCAGATAGGTACCGCCTTCGCGCCGCTCTGCAATGAAACCCTTCAACGCCTCGGGATCGCTCAAACCAACGTTGAAATCCCCATCCGTCGCCAGGATCACGCGCGTAACTTCCCCGTCACCGGTCATGCCCTCGGCCACCTGATAAGCTTGCTGCAAACCAGCCTGACCAGCCGTCGATCCACCCGCCTCAAGTCTATCCAGAGCCGCCAGAATCACCGAGCGTTCAGCGGCCCGCGTTGGCTCCAACACCTGCCCCGCCGATCCGGCATAGGTCACGATCGAAACCTCGTCTTCAGGGCGCAATTCCGCCAGCATCATACGAAACGACTGCTTCAACAGGGGCAACTTGTTGGCATCCTGCATCGACCCCGAGGTATCAATCAGAAACACAAGGTTCAGCGGCGGGCGATCCCCGATCGCGGGAAGGTCACCCTGAATGCCGATATGCACCAAATTCGTGCCAGCGTTCCAAGGGCTGGGCATCACGGAAATCGTCGGCTCGAACGGGTCCGGTCCGCCCGATTCCGGATAGGAATAAGGGAAATAGTTTACGATTTCCTCAACGCGCACAGCTTCTGCCGGCGGCAACATCCCTCGCGTCAGGGACGAACGCACAATCGCGTAAGAAGCGGTATCCACATCAATCGAAAACGTGGAAACAGGCTCCTCGGCCGTCACCTTCAACGACGATGGCGCGGCATTTGAAAAGACCTCGGTGTCGCTTTCGCGAACAACCGCGACATCATCCGCAATGACGAGCCGCTCGGCCTGAGGTGCACTTGCAACCTTCCCCAATGCCTGACCTTCAGCACGTCTCTGCGCAACGCTGAGGTCGGATGCGAAATCAAGCCCTTCGGCAATCTCCGCCTCCATGGACGGCGACGGCGCCTGCAACGGATCCGATAGGCTTTCATTGCCCAAGGCCGAACCAACCGTGCGTTCTTCCAGAGCCTGTCCGTCCCGGTCGCTCGTCACAACAACCGTTCCCGGCTCCACCAACTCAACCGGCGGTGCCAGCAAATCACGCCCCACCGGCAAGATCATCACCAGGCCAACAGCGACCAATCCCGTCGTCGCCGTCAAACCGGCCCGCGTTGTCATCACATCCAGCATTGCCTTCACTCCTTGTCCAAGGCGGGCCATCGGGCCTCGCTCAGACATAGGACGCGCCTCATCCGTCGATCCTTGGAGACGCGCAAAGTTTTCTTCCGCCAAGGCCAGATCAGCCGCTTTGCGCGCAGCATCCGGCCGGGGCGTCGCCGCGATCATCGCCGCCTTCAGATCATCCAGCTCATCAGTCATGCTTCAGCCTCCTTCATCGCGCGTAGCCGCTTCTTCACTTCGGAAACACGCCAGGAAATCGTCCCTTCGCTTACACCCAGAACCTCACCTGCCGCAGCATGCGTCACGTCATCGTCCAGAACCAACGCCATCGTATCCCTCAGGTCTTCCGGCAATTCCGACATGGCCCGCTGCAACCAGTCCATGGCCATAGCAGCCTCCTCGGCCTCGGCGCGACGCGCCAATTCGACCTCCCCCCATGAAACCGCCGCCCGCGCATGCACCATGGCGCGACGGCGCCGGTCATGGCTGGCATTCACGACAACGCGGTACATCCAAGTCGAAAACCGAGCGTCCGCGCGAAAGGCGCGCAGTTTCACAGGCAGGGCCGCAAATACATCCTGACACAGGTCTTCGGCCTCTTCCCGACGCCCACTCAAACGGAACGCAAGCCCGAAGACACGATCATAATGCCGCGCGATCAGGCAGGAAAAAGCATCTCTGTCTCCACCAGCGGCGGCGCGGGCCAAGGCATTGTCCGAGGTTTTCATACGCATCACGACTGTTATGACGCGTGCCAAAGGTCAATCCTTGGCGAGAAAAACAAATTCTTTCAAGAAAGCGGGCTTTGCTCCGCGCGAAGAGCGCTCCCCCAGGATTTTTTGGACCCAAAGAAGGCCATGCAACTCTCTTTGGGTCCGTGAAGTCTCCGCCGGAGGCAAGACTCAAGGACAGATGTCCTCGAAAAGCATCTCGCGCGCCGGCGGGCGCTCAATTCAGTTCAGACGCTGACGCAGACATACTTCATTTCGAGGTAGTCCTCGATCCCGTGCCGCGAGCCTTCGCGACCAAGTCCCGACTGCTTCACGCCGCCAAACGGAGCGACCTCGGTGGAGATGATGCCTGTGTTCACGCCCACAATCCCGTATTCCAGCGCCTCGGATACCTTCGCAACCCGGCTGAGACCGCCCGAGTAGAAGTAGGACGCCAGCCCGAAGATCGTGTCGTTGGCATATGCGATGGCCTCGTCATCTGTTTCAAAGCGAAACAGTGGCGCAAGCGGGCCGAAGGTTTCTTCCTGCGCCACCTTCATGTCCTGCGTCACTCCGGTGACGATAGTCGGCTCAAAGAACATGCCACCAAGCGCATGGGCCTTGCCGCCGCTGATGATCTGGCCTCCCTTATCCGTCGCATCCTTGATGTGTTCCAGCACCTTGTCGACCGCCGCAGGTTCGATCAACGGGCCAAGGTCCGCGCCATCAAGACCGTCTCCGACTTTCATTTGCGCAAGGCGCGTTGCCAGACGCTGGGCGAAATCATCGTACACCCCGTCCTGAACGTAGATTCGGTTGGCACAGACACAGGTCTGACCGTTGTTGCGGAATTTGCAGGCCATTGCACCTTCCACAGCCGCATCGAGGTCCGCGTCGTCAAAGACTATGAAGGGCGCGTTGCCACCAAGCTCCATCGAACACTTCATGACCTGATCCGCCGCCTGCTTCAGCAATATCCGACCGACCTCGGTCGAACCAGTGAACGACAGCTTGGCCACGATCGGGTTTTCGCAGAACTCCTTGCCGATGCCGGAGGAATCGGTCGATGGAATGATGGACAGGATACCCTTCGGCAGGCCCGCCCGATCAGCCAGAACGCCCAGCGCCAGCGCGGACAAAGGCGTCAGCGCCGCAGGGCGCACCAAGATAGAGCAGCCCGCCGCCAGCGCGGGGCCAACTTTGCGGGTGATCATCGCGTTCGGGAAATTCCATGGTGTAATCGCCGCGCAGACCCCGATCGGCTGGCGCAGCACCGTAATGCGCTTGTCGGCCTGATGGCCCGGCACCGTTTCGCCGTAAACGCGTTTGGCCTCTTCGGCGAACCACTCGATGAAGGACGCGCCATAGATGATCTCGCCTTTGGCTTCAGCCAGCGGCTTGCCCTGCTCTGCAGTCAGAATGGTTGCCAGATCATCCGCATTCTCGACCATCAGATTGAACCAGGCCCGCAGGATATTGGCCCGTTCCTTGGCAGTGCGCGCGGCCCAGGCCTTTTGCGCCGGCTTGGATAAGGCGATGGCATCCGAGACCTGAGCGCGACTTGCATCGGCCACCGTTGCAATGACGTCGCCGCGCGCGGGGTTAAGCACTTCGAAAGTCTTGCCGTCAGCGCCGTCGCTCCACTCACCTGCAAGATAGGCACGTGTTTCCAAAAGCGTCGGGTCGTTCAGTAGTCCCTTAAGATCGGTTGTCGTATCCAGCATGTAAGCCTCCCCGGACTGGTTCCTCGCACCATTTCGTGCTTTGCAGACGTCTATAGACCAGCGCGCACCCGGAGCACGAGATGAAAAACGACATTGCCTATGCAAACGGAGATTTCATTCCGGGGGCGGCAGATTACCCGGACCGATGGGCGGATGCCGCACGGGCATTTCGGGAAAGTGAAGCAGCAATCGGGCGCGCGCGGCTGAACACCGCTTACGGCGAGCATGACCGCGAAAAGTTCGACCTGTTCCACCCCTCCGGACGCCCCGAGGGCCTCGTCGTTTTTGTTCATGGCGGATACTGGCACAAATTCGACCGCTCATACTGGTCGCATTTCGCGCGGGGCCTGACACACTGCGGCTTTGCGGTTGCGATGCCGTCGTATCCATTGGCCCCGGACGTGCGCATCACCGAGATCACGCGCGCCATCGCCCGTGCGGTGCAGAAGGCCGCTACCTATGTTCAGGGTCCAATATTCCTTACGGGTCATTCAGCGGGTGGCCATCTTGTGGCGCGCATGGTGTGTCGCGACGTTGCCGTTGCCGAGGACGTCCGGGGCCGCTTCAAGCATGTTGTCCCGATCTCGCCGCTTTCGGATTTGCGCCCGTTTCTGGAAACCTCGATGAACGACAGTCTTGGTCTTGACGCGGCCGAGGCCATCGTCGAAAGCCCGATCACCCACGAAAGCCTGCGCATCCCGGCCACCGTGTGGGTTGGCGCAGAAGAACGTCCTGCGTTTCTCGATCAGGCGCGCTGGCTGGCCGAGCGATGGCACCGCGATTTGCGCATCGCACCGGGGCGGCATCATTTCGATATTCTTGATGATCTCGAACACCCGGACAGTCCGATCGTGCGCTCGATCCTGGGGGCATGATTTTGGATATTTAGGCCAAAAAGAAAGTGTCAGCCGAAACGATCCGCCCATGTGGGGAAGGGGTCGCCCGGGTCTGCCGTGGCGTGGTAGATGCCTCGCGCGATGGCGCGCGCAAGGCAGGTGGCGGCGACATGGCCGAGAAGAAGTTGGTCTTCGGGCGTCAGCACCCTTTGGCCGGTAGAGGCAGCAAAGACCAGATCGCCGTCCATCGGCGTGTGGGACGGCACGATCGCGCGCGCCATACCGTCGTGGGCTGCCATTGCCACCCTGGTCGCACCCGCTTTGGTCAGGATCGCGTCCGTTGCGATGACAGCAATCGTCGTATTGCCCGGACTATCCAGCTTGGTCCGTGGATGTCCTGCAGCCGAAGTCTCAATCCCAAGCCCGCCAAATTCGTCCACCTCCTCAAAAGGGGCAGCCCAGAAGCGACCCCTGTCGCCGGTCGTGACCTGCCCAAGCGCGTTGACCGCGACCAGTGCGCCGACCGTCACGCCTGACGGCAATACCGCCGACGCGGTTCCGAGGCCGCCTTTCAGCCCCGCGACGGTCGCACCTGTTCCCGCCCCGACTGTCCCAAGCGCCACATTGCGCCCACGTTCCGCATAGGCCGCACGGCCCAGCGCCGCATATGGATTGGTTCTCCACGCCTTGTTACCCCCGTTAGCCAGATCGAACAGGATCGCCCCCGGCACGATCGGGACCAGATGCCCCGCAGCCTGAAATCCGCGGCCATCGGCGCGCAAACCTTCGACCACGCCCGACACCGCATCCAGTCCAAAGGCCGACCCACCCGACAACACCAGAGCATCCACGGCCTCGACCGTCGCATCCGCGCGCAATAGGTCCGTCTCCCGTGTGCCCGGCGCGCCGCCCATCACATGTACGCCCGCGACCATCGGCGCATCGCCGACCAATACACTTACACCCGACTTCAGTGCCGCGTCCGACGCCTGGCCGACCGTCAGCCCCGGCACATCCGTGATCGCATTCCACGCGCCTGTCGTCATCGCCATGTCCTGTCCTGTTCGGCCTCGATTATCTCGCCCGCGAACCGGCCCAGAAGCCGCAAGTCCGACCCCGACCCCGGAAAATCCCGGCGCGCCGTCAACGTCGAAGGTCGCACCACGATCACTGTGTCCGCCGCGCCCATCAAAGCCTCGATCCGCGCCACGATCGCCGGGCGGAAGTAATGCGCAAGCCGCACCGGGCGCGCCGACTGGATCACATCCACATCCGCCAGATCGAACGACAACCCATACCGGCCCGCTTCCTGCAACAAATAGGCAAAGGCCTCAGGCTGGGTTTCAAAACCGCCCGCAAGCACAGTCAATAAAGTCGGAACCTTTGCGCCGCTCATCCTGCCTATGCCCCCATCACTCCGCGCATTTCGTCCGCACCTGACCCCTTCACCAAGACTGTCTCATCTCTCCGCCAAGGGAAAGCCCTTGCGAGCCCCCACCCCGACGCCCTATCTGATTATGGCGCAAGGGAGACCCACATGGCCTATATCAAATGGACGTTCCGCATTTTCCTGATCCTGCTGGTGGGCGGGTTTCTGCACTATACGCTGCCGCAGCGCGATATCGTGCGCATCGTAAATACCTATGAAGAACGCCAGGACTTCGGCGGCTGGAACAGCATTTTCTGGTCCGGAGGCAGCGCCGGCACAGCCGAGACCCCCGTAAACCGCGACGTGCTGTTCATTTCGACCAAGACGGCAGACGACGACACGATTGTCTATCGCAACGAAGACACCGGATGGGGCTGGCCGCCCTACTTCAAATTCGACACCGCCGACCTTCAGGCCGAAGCCGCCGATACCGCATCAACCGGCGACGCCCCGCGTTGGGTCGCCATTCGGCACTATGGCTGGCGCAACACCTGGCTGTCGATCTTTCCCAACGCGCTGTCGATGCGACCCGTGCCGGGGCCAGACACCCGCCTGATCCCTTGGTTCAACATCGTGTTCCTGTCGCTGCTGACGATCCTCTGCCTGACGATCTGGCGGCTGTGGCGCAACTTCCGCCAGGCGCGGATCGACCCGGTTTTCGACGAGATCGACGAAACCGCCGATGAGGCGCGCGGCGCGGTCAGCAGGTTTTTCCGGAAATGGTTCGGCGGCAGGACATAGGGACCGCGCAAAGAAAAAGGCCCGCTTTCAAGCGGGCCTTTTTTTGAATTCCGAGATCGCTTGGATCAGGCTTTCTTGCGACGCTTCATTGCAGCCAGACCACCGAGACCACCGATCAGCAACCAACCGGCGGCTGGAAGTGGGATTGGTGTCGTAAACGAAGATGATGAGAACGACGCTAAAGTTCGACCGCTCTGGCTTGAGAAGCGAAATGTTCCTTCAGTGTTGTCAAATCCCGCGGCAGAGAGCACACCTTGAGCCTCGAAGTCTTTACCGCCGAAACCATTTGCAAGGATATCCGAGAAGCTCGTAGCAACGAATGAAAAAAGCCCGACCGACCAAATATCCCCTGGGCTTGAAAAGTCGATATCGGTCAAAGTCACCGCCGTGCCTTTCGCAAATGACAAGTCCCCAGCAGAAACGATTACAATACCGTCACCGATAAAATCAACGCCAGTAAAGTCATTCAGACTGGCAAGGGAAACTTCCCCACCAATTTCAATCTCTCCCTGAATGGTAGCTGCAACACTTGCCAAAGGAGCCGCGGCGGCCAAAAGAGCGGCGACGGTTAGTGTTTTTATATTCATAGTAGTTTACCCCACACAAAATTTACTAATTGAATTCACCATACACGAACCATGTCCAACTCGCCGTCATACTGAGTTGAACACGTGCTATCGCCGCAAAACCCGTTAATGATCGTGTCGTCAAAACCATTTGAGCAAACGCCAAGGCCAGCAGGCAAGCTTGTGTACGCGTCCATAAACGGAGTGCCTACTTCCTCTTCTGGGCCGATGTTGTAGTCGTAAGACGCAGCAGTGACTGAAATGCCCTCGTTTTCGGCGGCGCCACCATTGTCTTGATAGACTTGTGCAAATGTTCCTTCGAAACCTTCAGTTTCCTAAAAATTCTCGGCATCAAGAGCAAAGTCAAAGGATGCTGCATGCGAAATCGTTGTTGAAACCAACAGCGCCGCAACAGCGGTTGTCAAAGATTTCATTATTCTTCCCCTCACCAGTTAAACTCACGATAATCACCATACACCGTTAAACCAATTCCCCAACAATCGAATCTGTGAATGCTTCCAAAGATCTAGCCGCTCGGAAGCCCTTCAAAACAACCTCAAATCCGGGCCCTCAAATGTGGCAAAAACCGGGCAAAAAATGCGGAAATACAAAGGACTAGCCGAACCACGAGTCGGCAAAAATCCGCTCAGCGAGAAAATCAAAAACGAACTAGTTCTAAATCGGAAACAAAAAGCGGCGCACGCATTCGCTGTTTTCCGCCATTGCCCAATCCCGCCTCTACTGGTCTAATACCCTCACAAAACAAGAGCAGAAAACATGGCAAACGACCTCCTGAACGCGGCTCAGCCCGACACCTATGATGCAACCTCAATCGAGGTTCTCGAGGGTCTGGAACCGGTCCGAAAACGCCCCGGCATGTATATCGGCGGCACCGACGAACGCGCGCTGCACCACCTCGTCGCGGAAGTCCTCGACAACTCGATGGACGAGGCCGTCGCCGGTCACGCCAACCGTATCGAAATCGAACTTCACGAGGACAGCTCAGTCACCATCCGAGACAACGGTCGCGGCATCCCCGTCGACCCACATCCGAAATTCCCGGACAAATCCGCTCTCGAAGTCATCCTCTGCACGCTCCACGCGGGCGGCAAGTTCTCCGGCAAGGCCTACCAGACCTCCGGCGGCCTCCACGGCGTTGGCGTCTCGGTCGTCAACGCGCTCTCCGACCACGTCCGCGTCGAAGTGGCCCGCAACAAGGAACTCTTCGCCCAGGAATTCTCGCGTGGCATCCCCCAAGGCCCGATCCAGAAACTCGGCCCCACCAACAACCGCCGCGGCACGTCGCTCACCTTCCACGCCGACGCCGACATTTTCGGCAAGCTAAAGATGAAGCCCGCCCGCCTTTTCGCCATGGCGCGCTCCAAAGCCTACCTCTTTTCGGGCGTCGAAATCCGCTGGAAATCCAGCATCGACGATGGCGAAACCCCGACCGAGGCTACCTTTCACTTCCCCGGCGGCCTCTCCGACTATCTGAACGAAACGCTAGGCAAATCCACCACCTACGCAGAAAAGCCCTTTGCAGGCCTCGTCGACTTTCAGGAAAAATTCGGCGAACCCGGCAAAGTCGAATGGGCCATCAACTGGACCCCATCGCGCGACGGCTTCATCCAATCCTACTGTAACACCGTCCCGACCCCCGAAGGCGGCACCCACGAAAGCGGCTTCTGGGCCGCCATCCTCAAAGGCATCCGCGCCTACGGCGAACTCTCCAACAACCGCAAAGCCGCCCAGATCACCCGCGACGACCTTATCACCGGCGGTTGCGCCCTTGTCTCAGTCTTCATCCGGGACCCACAGTTCGTCGGCCAAACCAAGGACCGCCTCTCAACCGAAGCCGCCCAGAAAATGGTCGAGAACGCCATCCGCGACCACTTCGACAACTGGCTGACCTCCGACACCAAATCCGCAGGCGCCATCCTCGACTTCCTCGTCCTGCGGGCCGAGGAACGCCTCCGTCGCCGTCAGGAAAAAGAAACCGCCCGCAAATCCGCCACCAAAAAACTCCGCCTGCCCGGCAAACTCACCGATTGCACCGCCAAATCCCGCGAAGGCACCGAGCTGTTCCTCGTCGAGGGCGACAGCGCAGGCGGCTCGGCCAAAGGCGCGCGCAACCGCGAAACCCAGGCCCTCCTGCCGCTAAAGGGCAAAATCCTGAACGTTCTTGGCGCTGCCTCCTCCAAATTGGGTCAAAACGCCGAAATCTCCGACTTGTGCGAAGCGCTCGGCACCAGAATGGGGACCAAATTTAACCTGGACGACCTGCGTTACGAAAAGATTATCATCATGACGGACGCCGACGTCGACGGCGCCCATATCGCCTCGCTCTTGATGACCTTCTTCTTCGTCCAGATGCGCCCGCTCATTGACGCCGGCCACCTCTACCTCGCCTGCCCGCCCCTCTACCGCCTCACTCAAGGCTCGCACCGTCTATACGTCGCCGACGACGCCGAACGCGAAGCCGCAATGGCCAAAGGTTTAGGGGGCAAAGGAAAAATCGACGTCCAACGCTTTAAAGGCCTGGGCGAGATGGACGCCAAGGACCTCAAAGAGACCACCATGGACCCCAAAGTGCGCAAACTCATCCGCGTGACAATAGACGAGGACGACCCGGGAGAAACCGCCGATCTGGTCGAGCGTCTGATGGGCAAGAAACCGGAGATGCGGTTCCAGTATATTCAGGAGAACGCCCGGTTTGTGGAGGAGTTGGACGTTTGACTATGAGCTATCGAGTTTCTGCTGTTCTTTAGAAACAGAAGAACCGAGCAAAATTCGGGAAGGAACCGTGAGATTTCATTAGCCACAGCCTCGGATCACCTTGATTTGGAAAAAACTCGTAGGTCGTTGTGGATGTCCTCCGCATATACGCTGCTGGTTGCGAACGCGAGCTTTCTATCAGACGAGCTATCTGTCCTAGGCTTAAGGATTTCTGTATCACAGCATGATCTTATCGCCGCTGGCAGGTTCGTGATAGTGATGCTCCTACTAATATTCCTAGCGCACGCCTCCATTCTCCTACTGAAAAGGTACGAAACTCAAGCCGGCAGAGCATATAAGACTTGGGAAGAAAGCTCCTTAAAAGAAATAGCCAAAATCGAAGAGCATATGGAAAATCGATATGGAGGTGATCCCAACGAAGATTGGCGTGACGCGGCTGATCCTTGGGATGTTCACCATTATGAAGAGGACCAGAAGAAGCTTGCGCGACTGCACCGCATTACCATTTGTAACGCAATGTTAGGATCTGGCGTTGATTTCTCAATCCGCTATGCTCTTACGATTTTAGTGTCGCTTATCGCCTTGTTTAGGCCGGAAGTCGCAGGCGCCGCGCTGAAGCTGTTCGCTTTACGACTTGGTCCGGAAAGCAACACTAATTTGAGGGAACGAATTTGTCGCCCTAACTTTTGGGGTAACCAATCAACTCTCGGACGCGAAGAAAACTTGAGGTTCCACACACGATGGGAACTCACAAATAGATTTCGATTTGCCACTACCTTAAACGATGAAATCTAACCCCGGACGCCCTGCCTTTGGATCGTACCCGACCCGCGCACTCGGCCACGGCCACGGCCACGGCCCCCACCACCCCCCCACCACTTGCACCACTCCCCCCAAGCAGGCCAACCCGCCTGCTGCCAAAGGGATCATCGCCCTGAACCCCTCTCAGGCAGCCCTGATTTTCTGACAGCAAAGACCCGCCCGGCATCCCGCCGATGCGGTAACGCTCAGGAGACACCCCTCACTCCGGCCAGGTCACCGTCCCCGTCGTCGTGATCTTCACAATCCCCGACCGCGCCGTCTCCTCGTTCAGGAAATACCCCCGCCCCGTGATCCCCTCGTGCGCGCCCGTCCCACCGATAAAGCTCCACGTCCCATAGCCCTTCCCAAGCGTCACATGGTCGATCCGCCACGCCTGTAGCACCCGGTCGCCGTTCACATCCGTCAGAGTGCAGTTCCCGCCGCCCGACGTGATGCCTCGCACAATTACGAAACTGCCAAAACAATGCATCGCCGCGAGCTTCAGCCGGTCGTCCTCGCCTTGTTCAAATTCGTCGTATTTCGTCTCGGTCTTATAGGCGATCAGGTTATTTGAAAGCGGATCGAAAAAGTTGCTGGCCATCCCGTAACTCACCCGTTCGGTCTGCACGGTTTCGGCAAACACGGGCGAGGACACGGCAAGCAGCACGGCCGTCAGGCGGACGTCAATCATGGGGAAATCTCCAATTGGGAAAGGCGGGATCGCCCTGAGAAGCCTGCGGCAGCCCCGCCCCAAAAGCAAGCGCGACTCCCAAACCGCACAGCTCCTGTGCACCTCAGCCCCTTAACACCACCACACCCCCTCCCCACCTAAGCGTCTTCCACAAACGCTCACAAAAGGAGGACCCCATGACCACCACCACCGCCATCCGCACCGCCCCGCTTCCCGAGGACATGCGCGTTCTTCTGGCCGACTACCCCCGTGACGACTGGTCCGAGCACCCGAACTTCAAACGCGCCACGGAACAGTGGCTCGGCGCGCATGCCATGTTCCGCCGCCTCTCCGCCCTCGTGCGCAGCGACGTTGAGACCTACCTCGACAAGAACCACGACGCGGCCGGCTATGCCGCGCGGCTCGGCCACTTCGGCAACCTCCTCGTCGCCAACCTGCACGGCCACCACCACTGGGAGGACCGCAGCTATTTCCCCGAACTCGCCGCCGCGGACCCACGCTTCGAGGCGGGACTAGAGGTGCTGGAACAAGACCACGCGGCGCTTGACGGTATCCTCGATACCTTCACCCGTCAGGCCAACCGCATGATCAAACTGGTGCAACTGGACGAGGCCGCCGCCCGCGAAGAGGCCGCCATGGTCCACCAAGGTGCTGCGCAAATCGAGACGCTCCTCACCCGCCATCTGGGCGACGAAGAAGACCTCGCCGTGCCGATCATCCTGCACCACAAACTCAGGGGCTAAAGATTGAAGGTCGCGCCACTTGCGCAGCCTCCAACACAAGCTTAGATCTCGACGTGGCAGGGCCAAAACCCTGCTGCCCAAGGGATCATCGCCCTGAAACCAATCCAGGCAACCCTGATCTTCTGAAAGCCAAGACCCGCCCGGCATCCCGCCGAAGCGGCCACGCTCAGGAGACTTCCAAAATGTCCAAAGAAAAGAACCGCGGCAATAAAGAGATCAAGAAACCGAAGAAGGAAAAGGTTAAAGTCCTTGCGACCGCCAATTCCAACGCCGGTAAATCCGACACCAAGATTGCGGGTAAAAAAGTCAAATAATCTGCCCGGCACGGGCGCGGGAAGGTAGCAATTGCCGCCCGCGCCTCACTCCTGAATGCTCTCCAGCCATGCGGTCAGGTCAGCAATCGGCTGCGCCGTTATGATCGGCTGGCCCGTCTCGGCCTTGATCGACGCATCCTCAAACGAGAACAATTCACCAAACAGCGGCATCTCGCCCCCGTGCGCCAGCATCGGATCGCGCCCGTCGATCTGTCCCACAACCCGCGCAATCGGAAACACGCCTCCATTGCCCGCCGAAAGCTGCGTCAGGTCAGGGGCCTCGACCGTCAGTATCTCCTGCAACGGCCCGTCGCCCTTTGCGTTCTCCCCGTGACACGCCCCGCAATACCGAGCGAAATACCACTCGCCAGCGTTCGGGTCGGGGTCCATAGCCCACGCCGCACTTCCAAGACAACAGGCTGCCATGACACCAAACGTTTTCATCGCTGCACCTCCTCAAGCCACGCCGCGACATCTACAATCGCTTCCGAAGCGACAACCTCGGACCCGTCCGGCGCGACGATCACGGACGACGGCCCGTCAAGGATCACGCCCCACCAGGGCATCGGATTGCCGTGCGGCAGAACAAGTCTGCTGCCATCCACGCGCTGCACCACACGGGCCGTCGGAAACACTCCCCCGTTGGTCGCCGCCAAAACGGTCAGATCCGACGGGGCCACCGACAAGACATCCGCCATGGGTCCATTTCCACGCGCGCTTGTTCCGTGGCAGGTCGCACAATGCGTGACGAACACGTCCCGCCCACGGCCAGCGTCCTGCGCGGACGCGGTGCCGGCCAGCACCATCACCATCAAAGTAAGAACTCTCATAGGCAATCCTCCTGCCCACAAGTCTAGGCAGACCGACCCGACCCCGCTTTGATGCAACTCAAATGATATGAACGAAATCAGAACGCACCTAGCGGTCGCACTGACACGGCACCTAAGCCGCTTTCAGCCACTCTGAACGCCGCCTTTTTTAGCAACGAAGAGCCCCGCCCCGCCGTGAGGTCGCTCCAGTCGCTCAGTCCGAAACCAGAACCCCGGCCTCAAGCCGCAAGGTCCGGTCCATCCGCGCCGCCAAAGCCGGATTATGCGTGGCAATCAAAGCACTTAAACCTGTCTCACGCACCAGCTCCATCAGCGCGGAAAACACCGTATCCGACGTCCCCGGATCAAGGTTTCCCGTTGGCTCATCGGCCAGCAGAACCCGCGGCTTGTTCGCCAAAGCACGGCAAAACGCCACCCGCTGCTGCTCGCCCCCCGACAGGGCCGCAGGCCGGTTGTTCGCCCGCCCGGCCACGCCGACGCGCTCCATCAAAGCCATCGCATGCGCACGCGCCTCCGCCCCCGGAACTGCATTCGCCAACTGAGGCAAAATAACATTCTCGACGGCGGAAAATTCCGGCAGCAAATGATGAAACTGGTAAATGAACCCCACCTCTTCGCGCCGCGCGGCCGTGCGCCGTGCATCCGACAAACCGGTATAATCCACACCGCCAATGCGGACGCTTCCCGCGTCCGATGAATCGAGCAATCCGGCAATATGCAGCAACGTCGATTTGCCCGCTCCGGACGGCGCAACCAAAGCCACGACCTCGCCCGCGGCCAGTTCGAACGACGCGCCCGACAGCACCGTCAAAGCATTCGCGCGCCCCGGATTATAAGTCTTTTCAATACCTTCAAGTGCCAGAGCCTCACTCATACCGAAGCGCCTCCACCGGGTTCATCCGCGCCGCCCGCCGCGCCGGAATAAGCGTGATCCCCCATGACAGGAACAGCGACAAACCAACGGCTGACAGCACATCTCCAAACTCCAGTTTCGCTGGCAGCCGGTAAATCCCTCGCACCGCACCGTCCCAGACACCACCTCCGGCTGCCCCGTTAACAAATGCAAGGATGGCGTCGAAGTAGACCGCAAACAGACAGCCGATCACGACGCCCAAAATCGTTCCGATCGTGCCGACCAAAGCCCCCGTCAAAAAGAACACCCGCAAAATCGCGCCCTCGGTCAGCCCCATGGTCCGTAAAATCCCGATATCGCGGCCCTTGTTTTTCACCAACATGACCAGACCACTGATAATGTTCATGGAAGCGATCAGAACCAGCACCGACATCAGGACGAACATCACAGTGTCCTCAACCTCCAAAGCACGCAAAAAGCCCCCGGCCGAATCCTTCCACGTCCACAAGAGCGCACGCTCGCCACCCGCCTCGCGCAACGGTGCCGCCAGCGTCTCGACCCGCTCGGGGTCAACCACGCTCACTTCCAGTTCATCCGCCACACCTTCGCGGTTGAAATAGACCTGGGCTTCGGAAAACGGCATGAACACACGCGTGCGGTCAATGTCGTAACGTCCTGAATTGAATATGTAAGCGACCTCATATTCCCCAATGCGGGGACTTGTTCCAAACGCCGTCCGCACCCCGTTGGGCGAAATAAACCGCACGACATCGCCGATCGTCACACCCAACGACCGCGCCGCCTCACGCCCAAGCGCGATACCACCCGGAAATGCGCTCAAATCGCCCACACCGGTCTCGGGATCGGCTATGCGCGGAATGTCCGCCAGATCCTCAGGCGCGATTCCAAAGACCTCCAGCCCCGTGTTCTGATCGCGAAAAACGGCCATGACCTGACCCTTCACCAAAGGCGCCACCCGCGTGACACCCTCGACTGCGGCCAGTCGGTCGGCCACCTCAACATAGTCCGCAATAACGCGGCTCACCTGCCCGCTCTCCGAGCGAACCCCCTGATTATAAACAGTTACATGCGCATTGGCCCCAAGGATGGTCGAGACGAACTCATCGCGAAATCCGGCGCGAACCGCCAGCGTGATGATCAAGGCCGCCACCGCCAGCATGATCCCGATCAGCGAAATCCAGGTCATCACACTGACCCCGCCTTCGGCGCGTTTGGCGCGCAAATAGCGCCATGCGATCAGGAATTCGTATCGTGAAAAAGGCGCGGGCGTGGCCATGACTGCTCCGATGTTTTGCCCTGTCATGCAAGGCACGGAGCGCGCGGTCAACTCACTTCCAATTCATGCCCATCTTCTTGGCAAAAATATCCCGGGGGAGTCGCCAAAGGCGACGGGGGCAGCGCCCCCTATAATTTGATCGGGAAGCGCGCCCTGATTTCACGATCCAGAGCCGGATTGAGCGCCGCCCGGCAAGGCATCGCCAAGATCGCCTCCTTACGGGCACGCGCGCCTGCAATCAAATCCGGCTTGTCATTCTCTTCCCATTCCTTCGGGCTCGTCCGGTCGCCGTGAAATGGATAGACATAGTCCGTTTCCATTCGCGCCAGAGTCTCGCCAACCCCCAGATAATGCCCCGGCCCACCCATGCAGACCTCCCGCATCGCTTCAATCGCCAGCGTCTCGTCCGTCACCTCGATACCCTTAAGGCACCTTAACGCCTGCCCGATGATGTCGTCTCCAAGGATCAGAGACTCGTGACAAAAGCCCAACAGGGACGCATGCATTCCCGCCGCCTCGTAAACCATGTTCAGCCCGGAAAGTCCGGCCATGACGTTCGAGCACATTTGCTCCCAACCCGCCTGCATATCCGGCAGTTTCGAGTCCGAAGCCCCCGCGGCAGCCCCGCCCGGAAGCCCATAAAACTGATGCATCTGCGCGCACCCGGCCGTCAGCAAAGCTTGCTCGCCCGACCCGATCGACATGGCCCCCGTGCGCAGGTCGACGACAAACGGCCAAGTACCGAAAATCGCCGGGTGTCCTGGCTGGATCGCATTGACATAGACGATGCCCGCCAGACATTCCGCCACCGCCTGAACGACCGCGCCTGCCAGCGTCGCAGGCGCGGTCGCCCCCGCCATGCCCGCACTCAGTAACAGGACCGGCATCCCGCCCCGGATACAGGCCTCCATGACCTGGCAACTTTCGGTCGCGAACTTCAGCGGCGGCACCACGAAGCAATTGGAATTGCTGACAAAGGGCCGTGCACGGAACGCGTCCTCACCGCCGGCCATCGCATAGGCGAGGTCCAGACAGGCCTGCGCGTTGGCAGGTTCGGTGATGGATGTGCCGATGTGTTTCGTCGTCCCCGTGCCACAGGCGTAAAGCGTGTTTAGATCAAGTTCCAGATTGTCCGGCAGATCGCGGGCAACCATGGGGCGTTGCAGGAAATGTATATTGTCCAGTCGATCCGCAATCCGCGCCGCGTCATAGAGATCCTGCAACGTACTGTGGCGATAATTTCGCCCCTCGGCGTCGACCATATTCACCGCAGCACCAGCGGTGCCGTAATGCACGCGATTTTCCGAAAGGTTCAGATCGTGCGCGGGTTCGCGACCGTACAAGGTGATGTTGCGTGCCGCCTTGCCAAGCATGTCCTCGACAAGGGCAGGCGAAAACCGAAGCCGCCCGTCATCGCCCAGACGCGCACCTGCATTCACCATGATCTCAATTCCGGAAGGCGGCGCATCCGCCAGTCCGATCTCGTCAAGAACCGTTAACGCCGCCTTGTGAATGCGCAGCACTTCGTCGTCGCTGAGGGCTTTCAGCGTGCCACCGGTCATGCCTCCGCGCACGGGGCGCACGTTTTCGGCCAAAGGCGCCGAGCGCAACGCATGGCGCGCAGCGCGGCCACCAGATCGACGGGATTGAGTGAGGGTCATTTGGAAGTCCTATGCGAATGGAAGGGGCAATTCAGTCGGCTGTCACCCCGCTGGCCGCCCACGCGCCGCGCGCCCACGATCCGCACCAATCGTGCGACTGACCAGGACGATCCGCCATTGCTCTCCCATAGGAAACCTCTCCCTTGCTGAGAAAAGGCTACCCATCCGGGCCGCGCAATCTGTCATAATCGCGCCGCAAAAAATGTCGCAAACAGAGCTTTATCGCGCCCGCAACCAGGCCAACACGTCATCCGCGTTCCGGTCTGGCGGAAACACGGGATAAAACGTTTTGACGATGACGCCACCCTCGATCACCCAGGCCATCCGCTTCAAAAGCACGCGGCCTTCCACCTCCATCACCGGCAGGTTCAGCGCCTTTGTCAGCGCCCCGTCAGCATCCGACAACACCGGGAACGGCAAATGCAGACGCGCTGCAACCTCGCGCTGATACTCGGTGTCCTGCGTCGACAAGCCAAATACCTGATCCACGCCCAGTGCCTGCAATTCTGCGAAATGGTCGCGGAACGAACAGGATTGAGGCGTGCACCCACGCGCTCCCGGAATGTCGTCCCATCCATCGGGCAAAGCCACGTTCGGCCGACCAGTCATCGGGTAAATGTAAACCACGACGCAGCCGGCCACATCAGCCAGAGACACCGCGTCACCCGATGTCGCGGGCAATACGACGTCCGGCATCGTCATACCGGTCAAATGGTTTGCCGCACCGTCATCTTCCGGGGCCGGAATCATCGACCAGTCCGGTGCCCCGGTGCCCGCGCCGGTGAAAGGTTGGTTTGCCATATCGACCTCAAATCCAGGTGTGAAACGAGCGCTTATCCATCGGCTGTACCATCGCTGCGCGCACGGTTTCGTGGTGCGGCGCATAGATTTCTGCAACCTTTTCAACCGCCTGCTCGGGTGCCATTTCCTCGCTGACACCTGTGCGACGGTTCGTCAGTTCAACCACGCCGTTCTTCAAACCGCGCGGGCCAACGGTGATCCGCCACGGCAGACCAATCAGATCCATCGTCGCGAATTTCGCACCGGCCCGCTCGTCGCGGTCGTCATACAAAGGCTCCATCCCATGCGCGACCAGCGACTTGTATAAAGCCTCGGACGCCTTGTCCGTCGCTTCGTCGCCTTGCCGCAAATTCACGATTCCACAATGAAAGGGCGTCACGCCCTCGGGCCAGATTATCCCGTTATCGTCGTGAGACGCCTCGATAATCGCGCCCAGCAAACGGCTCACGCCGATCCCGTGGCTACCCATGTGAACAGGCACGGGCTTGCCATCCGGCCCTTGCACCGTCGCGCCCATCGCCTCGGAATACTTGGTGCCGAAGTAGAAGATTTGCCCCACTTCGATCCCCCGCGCCGAGCGCCGACGATCTTCGGGCACATCCGCAAACGCAGCCTCGTCATGCGTTTCATCCGTCCGGGCATACCGCGAGGTAAACTCCTCCAACACGGCCTGACAGGCGGCGTGGTCGTCATAGTCAAGCGCGCGGTCGCCGAAGGACAAATCGGTGATCGCGCTGTCATAAAACACCTCCGACTCGCCCGTGTCGGCCAGTACCAGAAACTCGTGCGTATAATCGCCGCCGATCGGCCCGCCGTCCGCGCGCATCGGGATCGCCTGCAATCCCATCCGCTCGTAGGTCCGAAGATAGGACACCAGATGACGGTTATAGGAATGCAACGCGTCTTCCTTGGTCAGGTCGAAGTTATACCCGTCCTTCATCAGGAATTCGCGCCCGCGCATCACACCGAACCGGGGCCGCACCTCGTCGCGGAACTTCCACTGGATGTGATAGAGCGTCAGCGGCAAGTCCTTGTAACTGCTCACGGAAGAACGGAAAATATCCGTGATCAATTCCTCGTTTGTCGGACCGAACAGCATATCGCGACCATGGCGATCCTTGATCCGCAGCATTTCCTGACCGTAGTCGTCATACCGCCCGCTTTCGCGCCACAGGTCCGCCGACTGGATTGTCGGCATCAGCATCGGCACGTGGCCCGCACGGACCTGCTCTTCGTGTACGATCTTTTCGATGTTCTGCAAAACCTTGTAGCCAAGCGGCAGCCACGAGTAGATGCCCGCGCTCGCTTGCTTGATCATGCCAGCCCGCAGCATCAGCCGGTGGCTGACGATCGTCGCCTCGGCGGGCGTATCTTTCAGAACGGGAAGAAAATAACGGCTCAGACGCATCGCTTTAAGACCTTCATGGACGATTTCGCACCATTGTCGTCTAGGCCATCGTCGCGCCCCTCGCAACCACCCCCTTGCGTGTCCAGCCATGAGTTGCGACACCTGCATCAACCAAACCTGAAGGATGCACCATGGCTTTGCCCATCCGGGAACAATTGAAATACTGGGGTGCCGCCGCAGCGGTCTTCTTTGTCGTGCTGTGGGTGCTTGGCGATGTCATTCTGCCCTTTGTGCTGGGAGCGGCCATCGCCTATTTTCTCGACCCGGTCGCGGATCGCATTGAAGCACTGGGGTGTTCGCGCGCTGTTGCCACCGCGATCATCACGATCACGGCGCTTCTGGTCTTCGTTATTCTTGCGCTTCTGGTCATCCCCACACTGGTCAGCCAGACTGCGCAACTGATCTCAACCGCACCGGACATGGCCTCGCGCCTTCAGCTCTTCCTGACCGAACGCTTCCCCGACCTCGGCGACGCCAATTCCACGATCCGCCGCTCGCTGGCGTCCATCGCCGAAACCATTCAATCGCGCGGTGGCGAGGTTCTGAACACCATACTCAGTTCCTTCTCCGGCGTGGTGAATGCCCTTGTGATCTTCGTGATCGTTCCCGTGGTCGCATTCTACATGCTCTATGACTGGGACAATATGGTCGCCAAGGTGGACGCCCTTCTGCCACGCGACCACGCACCAACGATCCGCAAAATTGCCTCCGAAGTCGACGCCACAATGGCGGGCTTCATTCGCGGTCAAGGCACGGTCTGCCTGATTCTCGGCGCCTATTACGCCGTCGCGCTCATGGCGGTCGGGCTGAACTTCGGCCTTGTGGTCGGTTTCGTCGCCGGTGCGCTCACCTTCATCCCCTACGTCGGAGCCCTTGTCGGCGGCGTCCTTGCCCTCGGCCTCGCTCTGTTCCAGTTCTGGGGAGACTGGCTCTGGATCGTCCTGGTCTGGGCGATCTTCCAGTCCGGCCAGTTCGTCGAAGGCAACATCCTGACGCCGCGCCTTGTCGGGTCGTCCGTCGGCCTGCACCCGGTCTGGCTGATCTTCGCCCTGTCCGCCTTCGGGGCGCTTTTCGGCTTTGTCGGCCTTCTTGTTGCCGTGCCGGTCGCGGCCTCCATCGGCGTCATCACCCGCTTTGCGATATCACAATACAAATCCTCCCTGCTCTACAAAGGGATCGAACACAAAAACGATCCCTGACCCATGCCCGAACAACTTGCCTTCCAATTGCCAGTGCGCACCGCGCTGGGGCGCGGCGATTTCTTCGTATCGGGCGCCAATGTGCTGGCCGTTCAGCGCCTTGATGACACGGCTACGTGGACAAATGGTAAACTCGCCCTGATCGGCCCCGAAGGCGCAGGCAAGACCCACCTCGCCCATGTCTGGGCCGAGCAGCAGAAAGCAGAGATCACCGATACGGCATCCCTGCCCGACCTCGACATTCCAGGCCTTAAGGCGGCGCTGGCCATCGAAGTCCCCGGCACCGCCCTGTCGACGACCGAAGAAGAAGCCCTTTTCCACCTCCACAACCATATGGCGTCGCAAAAACTGCCGCTTCTGCTCATCGCCCGCACGCCCCCCGCGCGCTGGACCCTGACCCTGCCCGACCTCAAAAGCCGAATGACCGCGACCGATGTCGTGCAGATCGACGCCCCAGACGAGGCCCTCCTGTCCGCCGTTCTGGTCAAGCTTTTCACCGACCGCCAGCTTCAGATCGACCCGACCCTCATCGCCTACCTCGTCACCCACTCCGACCGCTCTTTCGCCGCAATTACCCGCCTTGTCGCGGCGCTGGACGCCGCCGCGCTCGCACAAAAACGCCCAATTACCCGTCCGCTGGCCCGCCGCGTGCTGGACAATTTGGACAAAGACGCGCGATAAACGTCATTCTGTAGACAAAATTACCCGTTAGGCCGCTTGGTATGGCAATGAAAACCGATTTCCTCACTGCAGAATTCCCCGCCCCGATCACCGTCGAGGGCGTCGACGACCGGTCCACCAACCGCTTCTTCAACCGCGAACTGTCCTGGCTGGCATTCAACTGGCGCGTCCTGGAAGAAGCCGAAAACACCCGTGTCCCGCTTCTGGAACGCCTGCGCTTCCTGTCGATCTCGGCCACCAACCTCGATGAATTCTACACCGTGCGCGTCGCCGGTCTGCGCGAACTGGCTCATGCGGGCAACACCACGCCCGCCGCCGACGGGCTGACACCTGCCGAACAGCTCGTCCTCATCAACGAAGACGCCCGCAACCTGCTCAATCGCCAGCAGACCGTCTGGAGCAGCCTGAAATCCGAACTTGCCGAAGCCGGTATCGAAATCCTGGCGCGCGATGACCTCGACAAGGCTGACAAATCCTTATGCGAGCACACCTTCCTAACCCAGGTTTTCCCGATCCTGTCGCCACTTGCCATCGACCCGGCCCACCCCTTCCCGTTCATTCCGAACGCGGGCTACAGCCTCGCGCTTCAGCTTGAACGCAAATCCGACAAACGCCCCCTGCGCGCGCTTCTGCCGATCCCCCATCAGGTCGACCGCTTCATCCGCCTGCCAGAAGACAACGGCAACCACCGCTTCCTGCCGCTTGAAGAACTCCTGCTGCTGCACCTCGACAGCCTGTTTCCGGGCTACAAGGTTGCGGGCAGTTGCGCCTTCCGCGTGCTGCGCGACAGCGACCTCGAAGTTGAAGACGAAGCTGAAGACCTCGTGCGCGAATTTGAGGTCGCCCTGAAACGACGCAAGCGCGGCGAAGTCGTGCGCCTTACGATCTCGCCCGATGCACCCAAGGCCCTGCGCGCGATCATCGTTCACGAACTGGAAGTCACCGAAGACGAAACCGTCGAACTCAGCGGCCTCATCGGCTTGTCCGACCTGAAGGAACTCGTCCTCGACGAACGCCCCGACCTTCTATGGCCGTCCTTTACTCCCCGCGTCCCCGAACGCGTGCAGGACCACGACGGCGACATGTTCGCCGCGATCCGCCAGAAAGACATGCTGCTGCACCACCCATACGAGACATTCGACATGGTGGTCCGCTTCCTCAAACAGGCGGCGATGGACCCCAACGTCATGGCGATCAAACAGACGCTCTACCGCACCTCCTACAACAGCCCCATCGTCGCCGCGCTCTGCGAAGCCGCCGAGGAAGGCAAATCCGTCACCGCCCTTGTCGAACTCAAGGCCCGCTTTGACGAAGCCGCCAACATCCGCCAGTCCCGCACGCTGGAACGCGCTGGCGCGCATGTGGTTTATGGTTTCCTCAACTACAAAACCCACGCCAAAATCTCGACCGTCGTGCGCCGCGAAGGCGGAGAACTCGTAACCTACACCCACTTCGGCACCGGCAACTACCACCCGATCACCGCCAAGATTTACACCGATCTCAGCCTGTTTACCTGCGATACCTCGCTGGGGTGCGATGCCACCAAGGTCTTCAATTACCTCTCCGGCTACGCCCAGCCAGAAGGCATGGAAAACCTCTCGATCTCGCCGATCAGCCTGAAAAATACCTTGCTCGAACGCATCGCCGAAGAGGCCGAACACGCCCTTGCCGGCAGACCGGCCGAAATCTGGGCCAAGATGAACTCGATTGTGGAACCCGACGTCATCGACGCGCTCTACATCGCAAGTCAGGCCGGCGTGGAAATCAACCTCGTCGTGCGCGGCATCTGCGGCCTGCGCCCCGGCATCAAAGGTCTCAGCGAAAACATCCGCGTCAAATCCATCGTCGGCCGGTTCCTCGAACACTCCCGCATCGTCTGCTTCGGCGCGGGACATGGCCTGCCGCACAAAAAAGCGCGGGTCTACATTTCCTCCGCCGACTGGATGGGCCGCAACCTCAACCGCCGCGTCGAAACGCTGGTCGAGGCGACAAACCCGACGGTGAAAGCCCAGATCGTCAGCCAGGTCATGGCCGCCAACATGGCCGACACCGCGCAAAGCTGGATCCTCGCGCCCGACGGCACCTATCACCGCCCCGAAGCGCCGGCCGGCGAAACGCCCTTCAACTGCCACCGCTTCTTCATGGAAAATCCATCGCTCTCCGGGCGCGGATCGGCAGGTGCGTCAGACGTGCCCGAACTCACCCACGACGACGACTGACCCCTAGCGCAGAACGATCACTGAACAAGGCGCATGGCGCACCACCCGCGACGCAGTAGAGCCGATCAGGTAATCACTGAACCCCGGCCGATGCGACGCGACAATGATGCAATCGACCCCGTTCTCCTTTGCATACTGGATAATCTCATGCGCCGCGCGCCCATGGCGTACGATGACCCGTATCTCGGACCCCTTGCCGATCTGCTGACGCAAGGCCTTCGCCGCCTTGTCCGCCGCCTCCACCTTGGCCTCATGCGCCAGACTCTCGCTCAAATGCGCAGGCACCGGCTCAAGCACGGTCAAGGCCGTGATCTCGGCGTAAGTGTCATGCGCCAGTTTGCGCGCCGTCGCCAGCGCCCGCTCCTGACCCGCTTCATGCAACGGATCGACCGCAACCAGAATATTCGTGAACATCGCCTCTCCCCTTCTCTACTGACACCTAGATCCAACCACAGTCCAAGCCCGCGCGCTTTGATCTCAATCACCCCCTCAACCCGACTTCACCTGTTCCAAAAAATCCCGGGGTCTGGGGCAGAGCCCCAGCTCCACACCCTTCCCAATCCAACAAACCGCACCATATCTGGGCCATGACTATGACACGCCGCACCTTCCTAGCGTCCACCTGCGCCGCCTTTGGGGCACCCGCCCTCGCGCAAACCAACCCCTTTTCCTCCGCACTCGCCCGCGCCGAAACCTTTGACCAACTCCACAGTCTGATCGTGCTTCAAAACGGCACCTCCGTGATCGAAGCACGCCTGCGCGGCCCCGTCCTCGATCGCCCCGCCAACATCAAATCCGTGTCCAAGACCATCGTCGCCACCCTGACCGGCATCGCCATCGACAAAGGCGCCATCCCGGACGTCACTGCCACGATCGCCGACATCGCCCCCGACCTCCTGCCGCCCGACGCTGACCCTCGCAAAGCCGATATCACCATCAACGACCTTTTGACCCTGCGCGCGGGCCTCGAACGCACATCCGGCGCGAACTACGGCGAATGGGTCTCCAGCCCGAACTGGGTCGCAAACGCTCTTGCACGCCCCCTGGTCGCGACACCGGGAACAACCATGCTCTATTCCACCGGCACGACTCACATCCTCGGAGCACTTCTGGCGCGCGCAACCGGCGACAGCCTTCTGACGCTGGCGCGCCGCTGGCTGGGACAGCCCCTCGGGATAGACATCCCCGCCTGGACCCGCGATGCCCAGGGCTTCTACCTCGGCCGAAATGAAATGGCACTGACACGCGCGCGCCATGGCGCGCTTTGGCGATATGATCCGACAAGGTGGCTCATGGAACAACACACGCGTCGTCAGCCAGAACTGGATCGACCGCTCCTTCATTCCGGTCACCCGCTCGCAATGGTCCGGTCTGGGATACGGCTACGGCTGGTTCCTCGGCTCAGCCGCGTCCCATCCCTACGCGCTGGCCCGCGGCTACGGAGGCCAGGTGATCGCCGTCGTTCCCGACCTCGCCCTGACAATCGCGATAACCTCGGACCCCACCCGCCCGGCACGCTCCCAAGGCTACTTCGGCGATCTCCAGTCCCTGATCGAAAAAGACATCATCCCCGCCGCAACCTGAGACCGCCGCCCGACACGATCACGCCGCAACCGCCCGCGAAATACGCCTTTCGCTCAAATCGCACGGCGCATGCCCAAACCCCTAGCGCATGAACACCCCGTCATCATCTATCCCCCGCGTTAACCCTAACCGCCATTAACCCTAACGCCGCCGCGCACCAAAACACCTCGCACATCACCCCCAAAACCCGCTTTCTTTTTGGCAAAAATATCCAAATCCCGCCCCCGAATACCCTCACCTGCGCCCGCCAGAAAACGCCCCGGAAAACCCGAGCTCATCACAAAGCGTCACACTTACTCCCACCGCCCCGATGGATCCCGCCCCGCCCCCTTGCGCGATCTCCCCCTGTCGAATACATACCCTGCGACCAAAGACACCCCATCCGAAAGCCATCCATGGAAAACGTCGTTCTCATTGTCCACCTGATCCTCGCGCTCGCGCTCATCGGCGTCGTGCTCCTTCAGCGTTCCGAAGGCGGTGGTCTCGGCATGGGCGGCGGCGGTGGCGGAGGCGGCATGGTCAATGCCCGCGGAGCCGCGACGGCACTTGGCAAGGTGACCTGGCTCCTGGCGATTGCCTTTATCTGTACGTCTCTCACCCTGACGATCTTTGCGGCCCAGAACTCGGCCTCCGGCTCGGTCCTCGACCGCATCGGCGCAGGCGGCGGTTCAGTGTCGGAAGTCCCGCTTCTGCCATCGGGTGACGCACTCCTGCCGCCATCGACAGGCGAAAGCGGCGGCGCTCTGGATCTGCCCCGCGCGGACTAAGACGCTGACAAACCACTAGACCTTGGAAAAAGCCACTTTCTGACCCCAGATATTGGGGTCAGACCCTTGGCAAGAGCGCGCGAATCCTTTATGCCTCAAATCCCGTGATGCTGCGGATTCGGGACCACCGAACGGGCAGTTTCGAGCAGGAATTCACGGGAAAGGTCCCTAGACATGGCAAGGTATGTATTTGTGACGGGCGGCGTCGTGTCGTCACTTGGAAAAGGTCTTGCCTCTGCGGCCCTTGGCGCGCTTTTGCAGGCGCGCGGCTATTCGGTCCGCCTGAGGAAACTCGACCCCTACCTCAATGTCGACCCCGGAACGATGTCGCCTTTCGAACACGGCGAGGTTTTCGTCACCGATGACGGCGCGGAAACCGACCTAGACCTTGGCCACTACGAACGCTTCACCGGTGTCGCGGCGCGCAACACAGACTCGGTTTCCTCGGGACGCATCTATTCCAACGTCCTCGAAAAAGAACGTCGCGGCGACTACCTCGGCAAGACCATTCAGGTCATCCCCCACGTCACCAACGAGATCAAAGATTTCCTGCACGTCGGCGAAGACGAGGTCGACTTCATGCTGTGCGAAATCGGCGGCACCGTTGGCGATATCGAGGGCCTTCCCTTCTTCGAGGCGATCCGCCAGTTCGCTCAGGACAAACCCCGCGGCGAATGCATCTTCATGCACCTCACGCTGCTGCCATGGATGGCAGCCTCTGGTGAGCTGAAGACCAAGCCGACCCAGCACAGCGTCAAGGAACTCCGCTCGATCGGCCTGCAACCTGACGTCCTCGTCTGCCGCTCGGAAGTCGAAATCCCCGAAAAAGAGCGCGAAAAAATCGCCCTTTTCTGCAATGTGCGCAAAGAAGACGTCATCGCCGCGCCCGACCTCAAATCGATCTACGAAGCGCCCCTCGCCTACCACGAACAGGGCCTCGATCAGGCCGTCCTCGACGCCTTCCAGATCGCGCCCGCCCCGAAACCGAACCTCGCCCGCTGGCACGACGTTCAGGACCGGCTCGAAAACGCCGAAGGCGAAGTCAAAGTCGCCATCGTCGGAAAATACACCCAGCTTGAAGACGCCTACAAATCCATCGCCGAAGCCCTCACGCACGGTGGCATGGCCAACCGCACCCGCGTAAAAGCCGAATGGATCGACGCCGAAATATTCGAACGCGAAGACCCCGCCCCCTACCTTGAAGGTTTCCACGCCATCCTCGTCCCCGGCGGGTTCGGCGAGCGCGGCACAGAAGGCAAGATAAAAGCCGCCGAATTCGCCCGCACCCGCAAGATCCCCTACCTCGGTATCTGTCTCGGTATGCAAATGGCCGTGATTGAGGCCGCCCGCAACGTCGCCGGAATGGACACCGCAGGAAGCGAGGAATTCGACCATGAGGCCGGGAAAAAGCGTTTCGAACCCGTTGTTTACCACCTGAAAGAATGGGTGCAGGGCAACCACGTGGCACGGCGCAAGGTCGACGATGACAAAGGCGGCACCATGCGCCTTGGCGCCTATACCGCAAACCTCACCCAAGGCTCGAGAGTCGCGCAGGTCTACGGCACCACCACCATCGAAGAACGCCACCGCCACCGCTATGAAGTCGACACGAAGTACCGCGAGCAACTCGAAAAAGTTGGGCTGTGTTTCTCCGGTATGTCCCCTGACGGCCGCCTGCCCGAAATCGTCGAATGGAAGGACCACCCCTGGTTCATCGGCGTCCAGTTCCACCCCGAACTGAAGTCCAAACCCTTCGCCCCGCATCCGCTCTTCGAAGGCTTCGTGAAAGCCGCAATCGAAGTGTCACGACTGGTCTAGACTGCGCGCCAACCCAAGAACCGGAGCTAAGCGCGCCGTTCCCTCATCGACCTGTCGTCACAAACGCCTCCGCCGACAACGACCCTGTCCCGGCCGGACCTCTTGGCTTCAAACAGCGCCGCATCCGCACGGTCAAAAAGCGTCTCTCGCGTGTCGTATGGCTCCTGCGATGCAACACCGACACTTGCCGTGATCGAAAGCGTGCAGTTGCCGGGGCAACTCACCTTCATAGCACGCACGGCACTCAGAACACGCTCGCCCAGCCTTGCTGCAACCTCGGGCGAGGTCGCGCGTGCCAGGATCACGAACTCTTCGCCACCGTAGCGAACGACAATATCCGAAGACCGCACGCGTTCGCTCAGGATCGCGGCAACCACGGCAAGCACGCGATCACCGATCGCATGTCCGTGCGTGTCGTTAACCTTCTTGAAATGATCCAGATCGATGACCAGCAAACTCAGACTGACGCCAGTGCGCAGCGCCAGCTCGAATTCGCGCTCGAACTGCTCGGAAAAATAGCGCCGATTGTAAACAGCTGTCAGCGGGTCGATGACGACTTCCCGCTCAAGATGAACCAGCCGGGCAACATCATCAGCAGTCCGCAGCGCAAGTACCGCAACCGACATCACGAACACGCCGCCCATCACCAGAATCACACAGATGAGGTTGATCAAGACAACGTCTGTATCACGCGGCAAAAGCTCGGCAAGCAACAGATATCCCACGATAAACCCGACAACCATGATGGCAAGCCAAAGCCAAGCCCGACGCAATTGCCGGGATCGGGTTATCCGCAAGAGCTGGACGATCGGTACAAGAGAGATCGCCAGAAATCCAACACCCGAAACGACCGACAGGGTTATCCAGTCCAAGATCAACATCGCGTTTGCTTAGCGTAGAAACGTTAAACGCGCGTAAGCAGCTCCCTTGGCGCGAAAAGGCGTCACACCCGCCAAGCACACGTCCGGCGCCGACGCACACCCTCTGCGTAAACCCGCTCACCCGCATTTGCCCCACCAACCCGCAGCGCTACATTCCCTCACACCTCAGGGAGAAAGCAAAATGAACAAACACACCCCACCCAAACGCCTGACCGCCGCCGACTTCGACCAGGATCTGCTGGACCTCTACGACTATTACGCCCACGGAAAGATCACCAAGCGCGAGTTCCTCGACCGCGCCGGCAAATGGGCCGTCGGTGGCCTGACCGCCGCCGTGATCCTGTCCACGCTTTCGCCCAACTACGCTCTGGCCCAACAGGTCGAAGAAGACGACCCCGACATCATCGGTGAAGACATCACCTACCAAAGCCCGAACGGCACTGGCGAGATGACCGCCTACCTCGTGCGCCCCTTCGAGATCGACCCCGACAACCCGCCAGCCGCCGTGCTTGTCGTCCACGAAAACCGTGGCCTCAATCCCTACATCCGCGACGTCGTGCGCCGCCTCGCCAAGGCCGGCTTCATCGCCATGGGCCCCGACGGTCTCTCCTCGCTCGGCGGCTACCCCGGCACCGACGACGAAGGCCGCGACATGCAACGCACGCTCGATCAGGGCGCGCTTTTGAACGACTTCTTCGCAGGCTTTGATTACCTCCAGGCCCTCGAAGGGACCAATGGCAAGATCGGCGCGACCGGCTTTTGCTATGGAGGTGGCGTGGTCAGCCGACTGGCCGCCGCCTACCCCGAGATGGCCGCTGGCGTGCCGTTCTACGGCTCCTTCCCCGACGCCGACCAGGTGTCGGCAATCGAAGCTCCGCTGATGATCCAGCTCGCCGCCCTCGACCAGCGCATCAACGCCATGTGGCCACCTTTCCAAAAAGCGATGGAAGCCAACGACAAGGTTTACGAAGCCCACATCTATCCCGGTGTGAACCACGGTTTCCACAACGACACGACGCCCCGCTACGACGAGGCCGCCGCCACGCTCGCAGAACAGCGTATGGTCGCATGGTTTCGTACCTACCTCGCGGGATGACCATGATCTCGCCCCGCCACATGGCCGAGGCGCGATCCATACCCGACCGCAGACCACCGCGTCACGCGACCCGCGGCCTCCATCGAAACCGGTCGGCGAAAGCGACCCTCTGCACAAATGCACAAACAATGTGATTTGCCGCCCAAACGCCCGGCGCTACCTCTCCCTCAACGCAAAAAACCGGAGTTATCAAAAAATGCCCACACGCCGCACTTTCCTCCAAACCGCAGCCGCAGCCGGTACGATCACCGTGCTACCCTTCGCCTCGCGCGCAGGCGGCCACTCTCCCAATGAGTTCAAGACCAACGCTGGTCTGATCACCGTCCATCCGATCAGCCACGCCACGATGGTCCTCGAAACCCCGGCGGGCGTCATTTACGTCGACCCGGTCGGTGACGCATCGACCTACGACGGAATGCCACCTGCAGACCTCGTCCTCGTCACCCACGAACACGGCGACCACTACGTGCCCGACGCGATCACGGCGATCAAAGGCGACGCCGCCATGATCACCAACCCGGCCGTCGCCGGAATGCTGCCCGAAAGCCTCAAGGCCAACGCCAGCCAGATTGCCAACGGCGAAAGCACCACATGGAACGGCATCGAAATCGAAGCCATCGCCGCCTACAACACTTCGGAAGACAAACAAAACTTCCACCCCCAGGGCCGCGACAACGGCTATATCCTGAATTTCGACGGGTTCCGCATCTACATCTCCGGCGACACCGAACAAACGCCTGAAATGAGCGCGCTCGAAAACATCGACCTCGCCTTCGTCTGCATGAACATGCCGTTCACCATGTCCGCCGAAGCCGCGGCTGAGGCAGTCAAAGCCTTCGCCCCCACCTACGTCTACCCCTACCACTTCCGGGGTCGCGGCGAGGACGGCACCCAGGATCCCGAAACCTTCGCAACCCTCGTGGGCGACGCCTCCGAAGTGAAAATCGCCAACTGGTACGGATAATTTGGCTAGAATTGTCGCGTCGACATGAACGGGCCGGTCCAAGCGACTGGCCCGTCTCGTTTCTCACAAAACACCTGCCCTTTTTTGGGTCCCAAAAACTCCCACCGGAGTCTCCCGTCCGCTGGACAGCACCACACTTCGCCCGTTTTCTACCAAAGCCCTAACCCGGCGCGCGGTCGCACCGACGTGAAACCGACGTCATACCGACGTGATACTGCCATTGCGATTACACCCTTTTCCCTCTGCGACTGCCGCCCTATATCTCCCCCATGTTCGAAGCTTTCCTGCGCAGCCTGACGGCCCCCGATCCCGATCCGCTTACAGGCGACGACTGCCGTCTGGCACTCGCAGCCCTCTTGGTGCGCATCGCCCGCACCGACGGCGACTACGCCCGCGTCGAAATCGACGCCATAGATAACATTCTGAAAACACGATATAATCTCGGCCCGTTCGAGGTGTCGAAACTCCGCGCCGATGCCGAGCAACTGGAACAGGAAGCCCCGGACACCGTCCGCTTCACCCGCGCCTTGAAAGACACCGTGCCTTACGAAAACCGCACTGAAATCGTCGAGGCGCTATGGGAAATCGTTCTCGCCGACGGCACGCGCGACCACGAGGAAGACGCCCTCATGCGCCTTGTCGCCCCGATGCTCGGCATCAACGACCGCGACAGCGCGCTTGCCCGTCAACGTGTTGAAAGAAAATAATGATATCGGCCCTGCCGATGTATTGGTTCGCTGAAACCAAGGCCGCTCATGTGGCATTCTGGAGCCTCACGCGCGACCATTTGAGAGCCCACGGCGTCAAAGCGCCCAAGTCCCTCAATGAAACGAAATCCCCACATCAGGTCTGGTCCGCCCCCGACCTCGTTCTCAGCCACATCTGCAACCTTCCCTACCGCGCTGAATTCAAAAACACCCTCACCCGCATCGGGGCTTGCGACTATGGCCTCGAAGGCTGCGGTCCAGGTCAGTATCGCGCGCTTTTCATCGTTCGCACCGATCACCCCGCCCAGACCCCGGAAGAGCTTGCCGGAGCCACGATGGCGCTCAACTCTGACGACAGCCACTCCGGATGGGGCGCTGCCGCCAACTGGGCTCTGGCCCGAAGTATCCGTTTCAAACCAACCTGTTGGACTGGCAGCCACCAGCACTCGCTCGGCGCGGTCATCGCCGGCGACGCCGCCTTCTGCACCATTGACGCCCAAACCTTCGAGATCCTGAAACGCATCGACCCAAAGACCCGACTGGTCCGCGTCCTCGGCGCGACCGAGCCCAGCCCCGGCATGACCTTCGTCACGGCCCGCGGCAACGACCCCGCACCTTTCGATGCCGCGATCAAGGCCGCGATTGTCGGCCTCGATGACCGCCATCGCACAGTGTTTGGCCTGAAAAACATCATCGCGCTGCCCAACGAGGCATATGAGATTCCGCTGCCGCCCGACCCGCGCAGCTGGCAAACCTGACTCTACGTAATTGCCGCCTCGGCCATTGCAATTCAAAACAATTCGCGTCTTACTCCTGCACCGGGGATAACAAAAAGTTGCGACACGTGAGCGAAACCGCACCAGTCATCGAAATCCGGGACCTCCACAAAGCCTATGGCGCGCTGGAAGTCCTGAAAGGCGTAAGCATGACCGCCCCGCGCGGACATGTGATCTCGCTCATCGGATCGTCCGGCTCGGGCAAATCCACGCTGCTGCGATGCGCGAACCTTCTTGAGGACAGCCAGCAAGGCGAAATCATCTTCGAAGGGGAACCCGTCAATTGGAGAGGCAGCGGCCTGAACCGCCATCCGGCCGATCGCACCCAGGTCACCCGGATCCGCACGAACCTGTCGATGGTGTTCCAGCAATTCAACCTCTGGTCCCACATGACGATCCTGCAAAACGTCATGGAAGCCCCCGTCACCGTGATGAAACGCGACCCCGCCGAAGTCGAAGAAAAGGCCCGCGATTATCTCGACAAGGTCGGCATCGGCGACAAATGCGACGTCTGGCCCGCCCAGCTTTCCGGCGGCCAGCAACAGCGCGCCGCCATTGCGCGCGCGCTTTGCATGGAACCCCGCGCGCTCTTGTTCGATGAGCCGACAAGCGCACTCGACCCCGAACTTGAACAGGAAGTCATCCGCGTCATCAAAGCCCTTGCCAATGAGGGCCGCACGATGCTGATCGTCACCCACGACATGTCTCTGGCGCGCGACGTCAGCGATCACGTCGTATTCCTGCACCAAGGCAAGATTGAAGAAGAAGGGGCGCCGGACACTCTGTTCGTCAGCCCGAAGTCCACGCGACTGCAGCAGTTTCTGTCTGCTGTCTCCGCGTGATATCAAAGTGTTACCAGTTAGGGAGAAAACAATGAGAACACTTATCCTAAGCGCAGCCGCCGCGGCCATCGCCGCCAGCGCTGCATATGCCGACGGTCACTCCGTTGTGCGCTTGACGACAGAAGGCGCCTACCCTCCGTGGAATTTCGTCAACGACAATGGCGAAGTTGACGGCTTCGAGCGCGAATTGGGTGACGAACTTTGCCTGCGCGCCGAACTCAACTGCGAATGGTCGGTCAACGAGTGGGACTCGATCATTCCGAACCTGACCTCGGGCAACTACGATGCGATCATCGCCGGCATGTCCATTACCGACGAACGCGACGAAGTGATCGACTTCACGCAGGCCTACACGCCACCAGATCCATCCGCCTATGCGGCGCTTTCTGCCGACGTTGACTTGGCCGGAGGTGTGATCGCAGCGCAGGCCGGCACGATCCAGGCAGGCTTTGTCGCGGAAAGCGGTGCGACTCTGGTCGAGTTTTCCTCGCCCGACGATACCATTGCTGCCATCGTAAACGGTGAAGCGGATGCAGTTCTGGCGGATGCTTCGTTCATAGGCACGGCCATTGAAGCCAACGGCGACATCATGTTTGTCGGTGATCCGGTGATGCTCGGTGGCGGAGTCGGCATGGGTTTCCGCGAAAGCGACGGTGAACTGCGCGCCAAGTTCGACGCGGCCATCCAGTCGATGAAAGATGACGGCACGCTGAACGCCCTGATCGCCAAATGGGAAGTCAGCAGCCAGTGGTAATCTGACAGCAAAACAACAGGTTGGGGCGACCTCACGCCCCAGCCAACCCGACGCGGGGACCAAACTATCTTTTCCTTTTGCACCGATCCAAGCACACTCGAAACGGCCCGGTGGTTTGCCTGTTACCTGACCAACGGCAAACACCTCATTGCCTATACGTCCTTCGGCACGGTGCTCCTTTTGCTCGCCATCACAGCCCCCATCGCGCTTGCCTTCGGCTTTGCCGGCGCCATGGCCTCACGAAGCCGTATCCCGCCTGTCAGTTGGTTCGGCAAAGGCTACACCGCCATCGTGCGCGGCGTGCCCGATATCGCGTTTTTCCTCTTTTTCGTGATCGCTCTGGACCAGGCATTCGAGTATCTCCGACACAAGGCCAAATGCCCCGAGTGGACTGACTCCATCCGTCAGGGCAGCGATTTCGTCGTCTGCCAAAGCGCGAAACTGCCCCTGTCAAACGCCCCGCAATGGGTCCACGAAGTCTACGGCTTCTCGTTGGCCGTCCTGACCTTCTCCATCGTCTTCGGAGCCTTCGCCGCCAACGTCCTATATGGTGCGATGACAGCCGTACCGCGCGCGCAGATGGAAACAGCCGAAGCCTACGGCATGACGCAAAGACAAGCGTTCTGGCGCATTCTCGTGCCGCAAATGTGGGTCTACGCGCTGCCGGGCCTGTCGAACGTCTGGATGATCCTCATCAAGGCGACCCCGCTTCTGTTCCTCCTCGGCGTCGAAGATATCGTCTACTGGGCGCGCGAACTGGGCGGCACGAAAGGCGCGGTCTTCCAATACCCGCACCCTGACTGGCGGCTCTATTATTTCCTCGGCCTGTTGGTGTTCTACCTCAGCCTCACGGCCATGTCGGAGCGCGTGCTGAAGCGCGTGAACACCCGCCTCTCGCACGGGCAGGCAACCTCGGCGGGCGAAGACCTGCGCAAGGGTGTCGCATGAGCTGCTGGGAAACCATCGCCGACTATGGCCTGCGCTCCATCGGGATCGGCGAACGCCTTCTGCCGCGCTCGGATTTCACGCTTTGCCAGCAATTTACGCTGATCGCGTCGGGGCTGATCTGGAACATCTACTTCGGCCTTCTCGCCCTAAGTTCCGGCTTCTTCCTTGCCACGGCGGTCGCCGTTGGCAAGGCGTCGCGCAATCCTCTCGTGCGAAAACCCTGCGACTGGTTCATCTTCATCTTCCGGGGCTCGCCGCTCTTTATCCAGTTCTTCCTCGCCTACGAGGCCCTTGTCCTGTTGCCGCGCGGAGGCATCGAGATCTTCGGCATGACGGCCGAAACCAGCTGGCTCACACGCGCATGGGCAGGTGCCCTGATCGTCTTGTTCCTCAACACCGCCGCCTATTCTGGCGAGATTTTCTACGGCGCACTTCGCTCTATCCCCAAAGGCGATCTGGAAGCCGCCGACGCCTATGGCATTACCGGATGGAGTCGCTTCAGGCGCATCACTTTCCCGACCATGCTGCGTCTGGCATGGCCGTCTTACACGAACGAGGCGATCTTCCTCTTTCACTCCACGACACTGGTCTTCTTCTCGGGGTTTCCCGCATGGCAGCAACGCGGCGACGCGCTCTATTATGCCAACTATTTCGCTGACAAAACCTTCAATCCTTTCATCCCCTACCCGATCGTCGCCTTCTATTTCATCCTCCTCACCCTCACGATCATCGGCATCTTCTCACTGGTAAACAAGCGCCTGAACAGGCATATGCCGCAAGAGGCAAAGCGCATTCGCTATCGCCCGCAAATCATTCGGTGAAGACGATGGAAGACTGGCTGAAAGACAACCCACAAGTTCGTAACGTGACCACTGCTGTCGCAGACCTGAACGGTCAGGCACGCGGCAAACGCATGCCGTCCGGCTTTGCGCTCAAGGCACTGGAAGGCACCACCCGGATGCCTCTTTCTGTTTTGAACGTGGATATCTGGGGCGATGATATCGAAGACAGCCCGCTGGTGTTCGAAAGTGGCGACCGCGACGGCATTCTGCGCCCGACCGAACGCGGCTTTGTGCCGATGCCTTGGCTGACGCACCCGACTGCGCTCTTGCCGATGTGGATGTATACCGAAGCCGGAGACCCATTCGCCGGCGACCCCCGCCACGCATTGAAATTGATCCTCGACCGCTACGCCGAGCACGGCTGGTCTGTCGTCGCGGCCACGGAACTGGAATTCTATCTCCTTGATGACACCGGCGACACGCTGCAGCCGCCCCCTTCGCCGCGCTCCGGCAAACGACGCCTCGGCGGCGAGATCCTGTCGATCCGCGCTCTCGACGCCTTCGACACTTTCTTCGCCGAGCTCTACGAGGCCTGCGAAGCCATGGGCATCCCGGCAGAAACCGCCATTTCCGAAGCGGGCATGGGACAATATGAAATCAATCTCGTGCACGGCCCCGCGATGCAGGCCGCCGATGACGCCTGGCTGTTCAAGATCCTCACCCGCGGACTTGCGCGCAAGCACGGCTTCGCCGCCAGCTTCATGGCCAAGCCCTATCCCGACTGGCCCGGTAACGGGATGCACGTGCATTTCTCGGTCGTCGACAAAGACGGCAACAACGTGTTTGACAATGGCGGCGACCGTGGCACCGATGCGCTGCTTTACGCGGTTGGTGGCTGTCTGCGCGCGATGAAGGACCAGACCCTGATCTTCGCGCCGCATGGAAACAGTTACGAACGCCTCGTTCCCGGGGCCCATGCGCCAACGGGCATCGGCTGGGCCTATGAAAACCGCACCGCCGCCATCCGCATTCCTGCCGGCCCCTCGTCTGCGCGCCGCATCGAACACCGCGTCGCGGGTGGAGACATCAACCCGTACTTGATGCTGGCCGCCGTTCTTGGCGCGGCGATCCAGGGCATCGAGGACAAAACCGTTCCGCCACAGGCGATCAAAGGCAACGCCTACGCGCGGCAGCTCGAAACCCTGCCCTCGGACTGGGAAACCGCCATCGATATCTTTGAAAAAAGCAAACTTATCCCGCACATTCTGCCGCAGGAATTGATCCACAACTACGTCATGACCAAGCGGCAGGAACTGCAATATTACGACGAATTGTCGATCGACGAACGCATAGACCTCTACCTCGACACGGTCTGAGGCCTAGGCCAGCCCAAGCTCGGCATCCGTCGCGCCGGGTCCGTACTTGTCGGCAGGCGGCATCGGGCGGCCCGGCCAGTCCGGCTCCAAGGTGAACGATGACACCGACCGCCCGTCCGGCAAGGCGCCGTTCCCCTTGCCCCGCGCATAGTCGTAATACAGCTTGTTGATTTGCTCGGGCGTCACCTGCTGGGCGTGCGGCTCGGCCAGACAGGCCTCGCGCCAGCGGCGCACGCGGGCATACTCGGCGCCGTCCGGCAGATCAAAGCCTTCATAATACTCAAGAAACCAGAAGCGCATGAACATCGGCGTAAAGACCACCTCCGACCACCCAAAGCGATCAAAAAAGTAAGTGTCCCCCGGCGCATAATCCAAGAGAATATCGTTCATCCCACGATAGAGCCCAAGAATGCGGTCGCGGAACTCACCGCGTTTGCCCGCGTCCTGGTTCATCACCATCATGTAGCCGGCCCCGGTAAAGGCCTCCTCCTGTTCGACCAACAGGCTCTCAAGCGCATGTTCATGCGGATCAAGGCGCGCCACGGGCGGGTCGGGGAACATGTCCTCGATCATCTGCAGGATCACCATGCTCTCCTTGATCGCGGTCTTGCCGGGCACATCGATCACCGGCAATGCCGTCGTCCCCTTGGTCAGCTCCAGCAGAAACTCCGGCCGAGGCTTCGTTATGTCCACCGTGTGAAATACAACCTGATCGGACAGGCCTTTTAGCGACAACAGGATCTCGACGCGTTGGCTGAACGGACAAACGGGGATGTGGTACATGGAAAGCGTCATGCCCCTTAACGTGACCGGTCACAGCGGCATTTCAATCCCAATTCCTGTTTCAGCCGCGCATTTGTCGAAAAAGCACTAGCATTTCACAACCGCGAGGTCGAAACAGACACAGTTCTGTGAAAGTCTGCACCGCATGCGCCTTCTGATTTCCTTCGCCGCCCTGTTCCTGTCGATCGTATTTCTGCAATTGGGCTCGGGAGGCCTTGGACCCCTAGATGCGCTGTCGGGCATCCAGCTTGGCTTTACCACGGCGCAGATCGGCCTCCTCGGCTCGGCGCATTTCGTCGGCTTCTTCATCGGATGCTGGCTGGCCCCCCGCCTGATGGGCGCCGTCGGTCACAGCCGCGCGTTCGCCGCCTTCACTGCCATCGGCACCATCGGCGTCCTCGCCCATATGATTGTGATCGACGCCTATGCCTGGGCCCTGATGCGCGTCATGTCGGGCCTGTGCGTCGCCGGGTGTTATACCGTTGTGGAAAGCTGGCTGCAGGCGAAGGCCACGAACGAGAACCGGGGTCGCGCGATGGGGACTTACCGCGTCGTCGATATCGGAGGGTCGTTGGCCGCACAGTTGATGATCTCGGTCCTCGAACCGGCCAACTATGTGTCCTACAACATTCTTGCCATCATCTGCTGCGCAGCCTTGCTGCCGCTGGTCATGACGCGCGTTGAACAACCTGCCATTCCGTTTGCCCCGCGCCTGCGCCCCGACCTTGCATGGAAACTCTCACCCCTGGCCTCGGCCGCCGTGATTTCGGCTGGTGTCACCACCGCATCGTTCCGCATGGTCGGCCCGATCTACGGCATCGAGGTCGGCCTCACCGTCGACCAGATCGCCCTTTTCCTTGCCGCTTTCGTTCTTGGCGGCGCTCTCAGCCAATACCCCGCCGGGTGGCTCGCCGACCGCTTTGACCGGCGCTGGGTGCTGGTGTGGCTCTCGGTTCTGGCGATCGTCACCTGCGCCATCACCGTTGCGGTTTCGACCGGCGGCTCGGTGGCCGTCTTTATCGCATCGGGCCTGTTCGGGTTTGCCACCTTCCCGATCTACTCGGTCGCAACCGCCCACGCACATGACTTCGCCAACGACGAGCAACGCGTCGAGCTGTCCGCCGCCTTGATGTTCTTTTACGCCGTCGGCGCGATCGCGGCACCCTATCTGGTGTCCACACTTATCGACGGGTTCGGTCCGGAAGCCATGTTCGCCTTCGTCTCGCTGGCACATGTGATTCTCATCGCTTTCAGCCTGCTGCGGATGCGCGTGCGCGAAGCAGAATCCAAAACCAATTATATCTACGCACCCCGAACAACCTTCATTATCGGGCGTTTGCTCGGAAAATCGCGCGAGAAAAAGCCAGACGCACCAGACAGTTGACGGGCCGGGGTTGCTTTGCATAACCTCTGGTCTTCACCTGGTTGGGGGACCGGCTGCCTATGTCATTGCCACGTCTGACACTTCTGCCCTTGGCAGAGGCGACACCAAACGCGCAGCGCCTGCATCTCAGCGCGCAGACGCGCCCGCTCCCCCGAGCCATTCAGGTCGCAGAAGTGACCTCGATCACCCGCATGGCGCAGGGCGGACGCTGGCGTACCGAAGCAATGCGCAGCTACGACCGCCCGGTGCTGATCTGGTTCACCCGTGGTCAGGGCCGCATCACGATCGCCGGACGCTCTGGCGGATACGGCGCTCACAGCGCGGTGTTTCTTCCCGCCGGCACGATGCACGGCTTCACCGTCAATCCGGCCGTGCTTGGCTCGGTGGTACGCCTGTCGGAAGGCGATTGGCCGCAGGAACCTGCCCACCTGCGCCTGCGCGAAGTGCGCCTGCACCGCGAACTGACCGGCATGATCGACGCCATCGAGCGCGAGCAGAACTCCGGCGCAGCCGACACGGACCGCGCCATCGCCCATCACGAAGGCCTTCTGTCGATCTGGTTCGAGCGCACCCGTGCATCAGTCAGCGAGACCGACCACACGGACCCAAGCCTCGCCACCGCCCTGAAGCTGACCGAAGCCTTTACCAGCCTTGTCGAGCGCGACTTCAACCGCCCATTGGGCGTCCAGTATTACGCCTCGAAACTGGGCGTGACACCCACGCATCTGACCCGCACTTGCCGCAAGGCCTCTGGGCGAGCTGCCCTCGATATTCTGTCAGATCGCCGTCATTTCGAAGCTTGCCGGTTGCTGAAAGACACCGATCTGGCCGTGTCCAAAATCGCCGCGAAAAGCGGTTTTGCCTCACCCGCCTATTTCACACGGGCCTTCCGGTCGCGCAGTGGTCTCAGCCCGACAGAATTCCGAGTCGCGAAGTGACGTAACGTAAATTGAGCCGACACAACTGAAATGTCGTTTTCGGCAAGCTGAAATGTCGCAAATGTTACATGAAATGACGTCGGGATCCGTTGACCTTGTTGCGGATCCATGCGGAACTGCGCGTGGAAAACGTGCGTGGGCGGGACCCTGCGCATTGCAGGCAGTCATAGCTCATGGCGCTGCATCCTACCTAAAAATAAGTCTGACAGGGAGAAAGACTTTATGGAAACGAATGAAAACACGCTGTCGCGTGTGCATCCTGCTGCGGAAATGTATGCGCGAGAAGTAGCGGAAGGTAAGTTGAACCGCCGCGAATTCATCACGCGCGCGACGGCACTTGGCGTCGCGACGACAACCGCCTACGGCATGATCGGTGCCGCTGCACCTGCACGCGCAGGTGGCCACGCCCAGATGGGCGGCACGATGCGCATCCAGATGGAAGTGCGCGCACTGAAAGACACCCGCACATGGGACTGGAGCCAGATCGCGAACTATGCACGCGGCACGCTTGAGTATCTCGTGCAGTATAACAACGATGGTTCCTTCACGCCGATGCTTCTGGAAGGCTGGGACGTCAACGACGACGCAACACAGTATACCCTGCGCGTGCGCCCCGGCGTGACATGGAACAACGGTGACGCCTTCACGGCTGCCGATGTCATCAACAACATCGCGCGCTGGTGTGACAAGAACGTCGAAGCAAACTCGATGGCTGGCCGCTTTGCCACGCTGATCGACCCCGATACGAGCAAGCTGATCGAAGGCGCAGCCGTTGCGGCTGACGACCTGACCGTTGTCCTCAACCTGCCAGCCCCGGACATCTCGCTGATCGCTGGCATGGCCGACTATCCGGCTGCAATCGTGCACCCGTCCTTCGACCCGAACGACGTGATGAACGCCGTCGGCACCGGTCCGTTCCTGATGAGCGAATTGGAAGTCGGCGTGAAAGGGGTTCTGGTCAAGAACACCGAGCACAACTGGTGGGGCACCGAAGTCTTCGGCGAGCCACCGCTCGATTCGATCGAATTCATCGACTACGGCACAGACCCGGCAGCATGGCTGGCGGCGATCGAATCCGAAGAGGTCGATTTCCTCTACGAGTCGGTTGGTGAATTCATCGACATCATGAACGACCTCGGCCTCGTGCAGACCGAAGTTGTCACGGGTTCGACCATTGTCGTACGTCCAAACCAACTTGCCGAGATCGACGGCATGAAGCCTTACGCAGACCCCCGCGTCCGCAAGGCCATCGCTATGGCCGTCGATAACTCGGTGTGTCTGGAGCTGGGCTATGGCAACCGCGGTGTGACGGCTGAAAACCACCACGTGGCGCCGATTCACCCAGAATATGCCGAACTTCCACCGCTTGTGCGCGACGTCGAAGGCGCGCGCGCTTTGATGGAAGAAGCCGGCATGATGGACTTCGAGCACGAGATCATCTCGATCGACGACGACTGGCGCAAGAACACCACCGACGCCGTCGCCGCGCAACTGCGCGACGCTGGCTTCAAAGTGCGCCGGACGATCCTTCCGGGTTCGACCTTCTGGAACGACTGGGCGAAGTATCCGTTCTCGTCGACCAACTGGAACCACCGCCCCCTTGGCGTTCAGGTTCTGGCACTGGCCTACCGTTCGGGTGAAGCCTGGAACGAATTCGGCTGGGCAAATGCCGAGTTCGACGGCCTGCTCGCCGAAGCTCTGGCCATCGCGGACGCAGACAAGCGCCGGGAAGTTATGGCCAAGATCGAGAAACTGATCCAGGACGAAGGCGTCACGATCCAGCCTTACTGGCGCTCGCTCTATCGCCACGCCCGCGAAGGCCTTGTGGGGGCAGACATGCACATCTCGTTTGAGATTTACCCACAATATCTCGGCTTCGCAGCCTAAGCCAAAACAAACCAAGGGCGCCCGGATCAAACCGGGCGCCCTTTTCACAATGCGGGGCGGCCCCTGACCAAGACAGGGGTTCAGAGACAAAGTCCACACGGTCCGCAAAGACAACAGGGTAACCTAAATGGGTCTATTCATCCTTCGCCGATTAGGCGTGATGATACTGACGGCACTCTGCCTGACGTTCATCGTCTTCTTCCTGACGAACCTCTATCCGAACCTTGAAAAGCTTGCCAAAACGCAAGGCAACCAAAGGATGTCGGACGAGGCCGTGACCTCCTATCTTGGGAAAAACGGCTATCTCCAACCACTTCCGGTGAAATACGGACAATGGCTTGGAGTGCTGCCGGGTCACACCTTCACAGATGACGAGGGCAAGATCACCGGCCGCTGCATCAAGCGCGGCATGGAGCCAGCCGACGCTCCAACATTCTGCGGCATCCTGCAAGGCGACTGGGGACAATCGACCGTCTTCAAGGCCGATGTGGGTGAAATCGTCTCGACCCGCCTTGGCCTCACCGGATGGCTGATGCTGTTCGTGATGCTGCTTATGGTCCCCTCGGCCCTGATCGTCGGCGTGCTTGCGGGCATGCGCGAAGGCTCGAAACTGGACCGCTCACTCTCGACCTTCTCAATCGCCTCGACCGCCACCCCGGAATATGTGTCGGGCGTGATCTTCATCACGCTGTTCGCCTCCTCGGCTGGTGTGAAATGGTTCAAAGGCACGGCCACCTCGGCGGCCGACGACATCACATTCGAAAACTTCTTCCTGCCCGTCCTCACTATTGCCCTTTACGGCATGGGCTACATCGCGCGTATGACCCGCGCGTCGATGACCGAAGTGATGACAGCACAATACATCCGTACCGCGCGCCTGAAAGGCGTGAGCTTTCCAAACATCGTCATGAAGCACGCGCTCAGAAACGCCCTGATCGCACCCTTCACGGTAATCATGCTTCAGTTCCCATGGCTTTTGAACGGCGTCGTCATCGTTGAGACGCTGTTCAACTACAAAGGCTTTGGCTGGACGCTGGTGCAAGCCGCTGGCAACAACGACATCGAGCTTCTGCTCGCCTGTTCCGTCGTTGCCGTCTTCGTCGTTCTGATCACGCAGCTGATATCCGACATCGGCTATGTGTTCCTGAACCCACGCATTCGTATCGCTTAAAGGAGGGACAGAGTTATGGAACCACTTTCCTGGACCGGTAGCCTATCCGTCCTGAACCCGATCTACCTCGCACTGTGGGCCGCCTTTGGCATCGCGGTGATCGCACAAATCGTCCTCAGCTTCGTCTCGCCAAGCGCCGAAATGCAGGGGAGCGCCCTTGCGGCCAAGAAAACCCCAGGCGAAATGGCAGGCACCGCCTCACGGTATCTGTTCCTTGGGATCATCGCGCTGACACTGATCTATCTGATCGGTGGCATCCTGATCCCTGGCATCGAGAACAAAGGCATCGTCGGTGCCATCTCAGCCCGGTTCTTGCCAGTCTGGATCGCCCTTGTGGTGACCTTCGCCCTGTCGATCACTTTCAAACGCAAGCTCGGCCTCTATGGCAAACTGTTCGACAGCTTCGTCGGCATGATCGGCTTTGCGATTGTGATGTTCTGGGTGTTCACCGGCGTCTTCAGCGCCATGGACCTCATCGTCACACATGACCCTCTGTCACAAGTCTCGGGCATGAAGAACAAATCACCGGGCGAACCGCTTGCGGGTGCGGAAGCAGGCGAATACGCCTTCTACCTCCTCGGGGGCGACAACCTTGCGCGCGACGTCTTCAGCCGCATGGTCTCGGGGTCGTGGGTGGTCATCCAGATCGCGCCACTGGCGACCCTCTTCGCATTCATGGTCGGCATCACGCTGGGCCTGCCCGCCGCCTACTACGGCGGCAAGCTGGACACCTTCCTGTCCTTCCTTGCGAACCTGATCCTCGCCTTCCCGGTCATCCTGTTGTTCTACCTTCTGGTGACGCCGGAAATCGTGGCAACAGGCCTGCCAAGCTATATGGCCTCGGTCCTGTTCCTCTTCCCGATCATCTTCCTCGTGGTCCTTTTCAACTCGCGGTTCTACACCCAACCGAGCAAACAGAAAGTCTACGTGGGCGGCATCCTGATCGTGGGCCTGCTGCTCTACTTCTCGCTGATCTCTCAGGACCGCACACCGCTGAACTTCTGGCCGGACGCGCTTGACCTGTTCGACATTCCGGGCGGCGTTCTGGTGGTCTTCGTGTCGGTGGTCTTCGTGAACTCACCAACCGTTTTCAGGATCGTCCGCGGCATCGCGCTTGATATCAAAACGCGCGATTACGTGGCCGCCGGTCAAACCCGTGGTGAAGGCCCCTGGTATATCATGCTCTGGGAGATCCTTCCCAACGCACGTGGACCGCTGATCGTCGATTTCTGTCTACGCATTGGCTATACCACGATCCTCCTCGGCACACTGGGCTTCTTCGGCCTCGGACTGCCTCCAGAAAGCCCGGACTGGGGATCAACCATAAATGATGGCCGACGCCTTCTGTCGATCTATCCGCACCCTGCCCTTGCACCGGCAATAGCCCTGATGAGCCTCGTGCTCGGGCTTAACCTGCTTGCGGACGGTCTGCGCGAAGAGAGCCTTAAGGACTGATGAAAGCACCGCGCGGGCGCACCGACGTTATACCGACGTACTACAGACATCGCCCGCGCCGCCAAATACACGGCCCCAGGGAGGGACAGAAAATGAAAAAAACCGACTACGACGGACCGATCCTCGAGATCGACAGCCTGTCCATCAGCTTCTTCACGCGCCTGCGGGAAATTCCCGCTGTGATGGATTTTTCCTGCACCGTTCAACCCGGCGAGGCCATGGGTCTTGTGGGCGAATCCGGCTGCGGCAAGTCCACTGTTGCACTTGGCGTCATGCAGGATCTGGGCGTCAACGGTCGCATTGTTGGCGGCTCGATCAAGTTCAAGGGCCAAGACCTTGGAAAGATGTCACTGGAACAGCTCCGCGACATTCGCGGCAGCGAAATTGCCATGATTTATCAAGAGCCTATGGCCTCCCTGAACCCGGCGATGAAGATCGGCAAACAGTTGATGGAAGTACCGATGATCCACGACGGCGTAGACGAAAAGGAGGCTTACAAGCGTGCCTTGGAAGTCGTCACGGACGTCAAACTCCCCGATCCCAAGCGGATGCTCGACAGCTATCCGCACCAGCTTTCCGGCGGCCAGCAACAGCGCATCGTCATCGCCATGGCTCTCATGGCGAACCCGTCCCTCTTGATCCTCGACGAGCCCACAACCGCCCTCGACGTTACCGTCGAAGCCGCCGTTGTCGAACTGGTCAAAGATCTCGGCAAGAAATACGGCACTTCGATGCTGTTCATCAGCCACAACCTCGGACTCGTCCTCGAAACCTGCGACCGTCTCTGCGTCATGTATTCCGGAGAAGCGGTCGAAACCGGCTCCATCGAAGATGTCTTCGACGAGATGCAACACCCTTATACACAAGCCCTTTTCCGCTCGATCCCGCTTCCGGGTGCAGACAAAAACTCGCGCCCGCTTGTCGCCATTCCGGGCAACTTCCCCCTCCCTCACGAGCGCCCGCAAGGCTGCAACTTCGGCCCCCGCTGCGACTACTTCGAGGAAGGCCGCTGCAACGTCGGCGGCATCAAGATGCACACAGTCAAAGGCAATGACCGACACGCCACGCGTTGCCTGAAGTTCGAGGAAATCGACTGGAACGCCCCAATCCAGCTCGGCGATACGACCAAGAAAACCGAACCCGGCGACGTCGTCCTCAGGATGGAAGACCTCAAGAAATACTACGAGGTTTCCGCCAACGCCCTGTTCGGAGGCGCAAATAGAAAAGTAGTCAAAGCCAACGAGACCCTCAGCTTTGAAGCCCGCGAAAGCGAAACACTTGCCATCGTCGGCGAATCCGGCTGCGGCAAGTCGACCTTCGCCAAGGTCTTGATGGGTCTGGAAACCGCGACGGAAGGGCGCATTCTCCTCGACAATCGGGAAATCCAGGACACCCCCATAGAGCAGCGTGACACGAAGACCGTGTCGTCCGTGCAGATGGTATTCCAAAACCCATTCGACACCCTGAACCCGTCCATGACAGTCGGTCGCCAGATCATCCGTGCGCTGGAAATCTTCAAGATCGGCAAGAACGAAGCCGAACGTCGCACCCGTATGCTCGAGCTTCTCGACCTTGTGAAACTGCCCCGCGAATTTGCGGACCGCATGCCCCGGCAATTGTCCGGAGGCCAGAAGCAACGCGTTGGTATCGCCCGTGCTTTTGCGGGTGGCGCTCGGATCGTTGTGGCGGATGAACCCGTCTCGGCCCTGGACGTCTCAGTGCAGGCCGCCGTCACGGATCTCCTTATGGAAATCCAGCGCAATGAGAAAACAACACTCCTTTTCATCAGCCACGACCTCTCGATCGTGCGCTACCTCTCGGACCGAGTCATGGTCATGTATCTTGGTCATGTCGTCGAAATGGGCACCACCGATCAGGTCTTCTCGCCTCCCTATCACCCCTATACCGAAGCGCTCTTGTCGGCCGTTCCGATCGCCGACACCAGCATCAAGAAAACGCACATCGTCCTCGAAGGTGATATCCCTTCGGCCATGAACCCGCCCCCCGGTTGTCCGTTCCAGACGCGGTGCCGTTGGAAAAGCAAAGTCCCCGGCGGTCTTTGCGAGAAAGAGGTGCCACCCGTGCGCACATTGGAGGGCGGCCATCAGGTCAAATGCCACCTTTCGGATGCTGACCTTGACAGCATGGAACCGGTCATCAAGATCGCTGCCGAGTAGCCAACCCTTGGTGAAAAACTCAATTGGCCGGGCAAACTGCCCGGCCATTTGAGTTTTGCCCAGTCGTGAAAACCGTAAATCTGTGTTAAGATCGGCTCATGTTTCGTTTACTGATCCCATTGGCCGTTATCGCCGCGCCTGCCTTCGCTCAGGACACCCCCGAGCCAAAGGGGCGCGATCTAATGAGCGAGGCCTTGCGGCTTTTCATGCGCGGCTTGCTTGAAGAAATGGAGCCAGCAATCGACGATTTCTCGGCCCTGATCGAAAATCTCGACGCTTATCACGCACCGGAAGTTCTGCCCAACGGCGACATCATCATCCGTCGAAAAACCCCGTTGGATCCCGAGGAACCGGCCCCCGAGGAAATCGAGCTTTAGCGCCAGCTCACAGCGATTTCCGTCGCCCTCAAAGCCGAACCAAGCGCATTCAGACGCGCTTCGGCGACTTCACCAAAAAGATCACGCGTGCCCGGTGCAAGGCGGACTTCAAGGCGCTGCTTTTTCGGGAAGTATTTGAATTTCCCCATTTTTTCATCCTCGGATGCGGTCAACATGGCCCCGAAACGCATAGCCTTGCCCAACACTTCCGCCTGTTTCAGAAAATCTTCGTCAATCAGTTTGAACAACGGATCGAACCGTGAATTCTCGCGGCTGTTCTTGTATCTGTGCAGCAATGCCACCCCGAGAAAAACTCGCTCGGGATGTGTCATGCCGCCAAGGTTGGCGCGCGTCGCCTCGTCAAAGCACACCTCGTGACGGTAGTCGGGATGCGCACGCCAGCTGACGTCATGCAACAGGCAGGCGGCTTTCACCAACCGATGCGGAGGCGCATTGCGCCCCGAAAAAAGCGGCAGCACGAAATCATAGAGACGGCTTCCGAAACCCGGAATGCGTGCGTCCTTCGCTTCGGCAAAGCGGCAGGCTTCTATTAGAGGATCGCGGTCCCGGAGCCTCTGCGGCATTTGCTCGTAAAGCATCCCTTCGCGGATACCGTAGCTTGAGATCGCGATGTCGTGCGGCTTGAGTTGTCGAACCAATTGCTTCAGCACCAGCGAAGCAAGCGGCACCAGCGCCATCCGGCTTTCGCTTAGTCCACAGCGCAGACGCAACTCCTCAATGTCGGTCTCCTGGATATAATTGACCGTCGCCAGGACAGACTTCCGCGACATCCGGTATTCATGCAAAACGGCCAGCGGATAATTACGCCGGTCCATATCGATCCGCGCCAAAGCGCGCCAGGATCCACCCACCAGAAACAGCCGGTCCTTTTGCGATCCCATCGCCTGCGCAAGTTCGGAAACTTCCGCCGCGATATGCGCTTTAACGCCCTTCTTGCCGCCCTTGATAGTCTTCAGACGCTGAGGTCCCAGCTTGGTCGATATTCGCTTGCCCACGCGCCCATCGCGCAGCTCCGCAAGCTCCATTGAAGACCCGCCGATATCACACACCAGCCCATAAGCCCCGGGCCAGCCCAGCAAAACGCCCTGTGCAGACAGACGCGCTTCTTCTTCGCCGTCGATTACCCAAAGGCGAAGGCCGGTCTCGCGTTCAAGCTCCTCCCTAAACGCGGGACCGTCCTCCGCCTCGCGCACCGCAGCTGTCGCAACAGCAGTAAGCGGCGCGATTCCCATGCTTTCCGCAAGCAATTGAAATCTCTTGATGGCGGACAACGCGCGCCGTTTCCCGTCCGGATTCAAGCGCCCGGTTTCGGCCAACCCGGCACCAAGCCCGGCCATTACTTTTTCATTGAAGAAATACGCCGGACTGCGGGCAGCGCCGTCAAAGACCACCATGCGAACCGAGTTCGACCCGACGTCCAATACTCCGACCCGACGCAAAGCGCGTGCGCTTGGGTCTTCGAAAAGCGGGCGACCAAACGGTCCCCAATCTTCGGTCGCTGCGTCGCCGCTAGCGTCCATGAGCATCCCCCCGACGCAAATCACGTGGCGACCATGCACCGACAGACCCCATGCGTCAACGCGTGAAAACCATTATATATCAAGCTCAACGGTCACGGGAAAATGGTCCGAAGCCGTGAAAAGCGCCTGCGCCAACTCTGGCACCGCAGCAATCTTCGGGTCATCAACCGGATGCCAGATGCGCCAGCCCCCGGCGCGGTCCATAAGCGACGGAGAAACCATAACATAGTCCAGAAGAGTCTCCAGCCACCGCTTTTGATCCTCCAGCCAAAACCGCGCAGACACGGGGAAAGGGCCGACTGTCCGACCGATCATCATCTCCGCATGAGGGTCAAATAATTGCAGTTCACCGTTGCCGCCCAGTACGATTTCGACACCCGAGCGACCAAACAGCTTTTCGTATTCATCCAGCCCCGGACCGTCATTGAAGTCACCCAGAACAACAAGATCGTCCCCTTGATCGAGATGGTCGTCAACGCGCTCGCGCAGCCAGATGCACTGCGCCAATTGCTTGCGCCGGTTCTGGATGGCAATCCGCATCGCTTCTGAATTCGAGCGCGCACCATGCGGTGCCTTGGACTTTGCGTGTACGCCGATCAACCGCAGTCTGGTGCCGTTCGTCGTCTCGATGGCAAGCTCAAGCGGAGGTTTGGACCATTGTACTTTTTCCGGCGCGGCGTCGGTATTCAGGTCGATTTTATAGTCCTGATCAAAGCGCGGGTCGCCTTTGGGATCATGCACAACCGTCATGACGTCGGGATCGTAAAGAAACGCGATCTCCTGTTGTGTGTCGTTCACAAACCCCATCACGGCGCGGTTTGCCCTAAGGCCCATCTTGCGCGCGAAGGTCTCTAGAGCGGCCACGCCATCGCGTTTTCCATGACCATCGGGCGCTTCGATGATCATCACGCCGTCCGCATCCAATGCATTGAAAACAATCCCCAATGCCTCGATCTGTTCGAACCGCTTAACGTCATACCGGCCCGACCAATGCGTGTCCTCCATCAGACGCCCAGCATCGTTGAACAGGTTCGAAAACCACTCGACGTTGTAGGTTGCCAAACGCACCTAGGCCGCTTCCTTGTTGATCTCTTCCCAAGCGCGATTGATCGCGATGAGGCGTTTCTCAGCCATTTTCAACGCCTCTTCCGGCAAGCCGCGCGCCATCATGCGATCAGGGTGGGTTTCGCGAACAAGTTGTCGCCACGTCGCACGCACCTCGGCCATCGGCGTTCCGGGTTCGACCCCAAGAACGGCCCATGGGTCAGGTGCTGCGTCCGCGACAAAGCGTGTTCGGATTGCGCGGAACTGGCGATCAGTCAGACCAAAAATCTCGGAGACGCGCGCCAGAAACTGGTCCTCATTCGGATGGTAATCGCCGTCCGCCACTGCGATATAAAACAACCCCTCAAGCAAGTCGCAAAGCGTGCCGTCCGCATCGTTAAACATACGCGCGATCCGCTCCGCATAGTCCTCGAAGCCCGCAACATCCTGCCGCGCAAAGTTGAAAAGCCGCGCCGCGTTCGCTTCCTCTGCTGGGGGGATATGAAACACCTCACGAAAGGCCGTCACTTCGTCGCGGGTCACCAAACCGTCGGCTTTTGCCATCTTCGCGCCCAGTGCGATCACCGCGATCGTGAAGGCGATCGAACGTTCCGGCGGCGACCGCAGGGTATCGAAAACCGACGAAAGAGTTTCGCCAGAGCGCAGCGCGGCAAGCGCATCAGCTATGCGGGACCAAATGGACATGTCTGCAACCTTAGTGGGATCCAGACGTCTCGTCACCCGCCGGTTGCAACCATTTGCGCATCAGCGTCAAATCGAGCCAGCGGTTGAATTTGAAACCAACCTTGGGCAGCACCGCCACCGTTTCGAAACCAAGTCGGTCATGAAACGCCACACCGCCAGGATTTTCGCCGCTGACACCCGCCCAGAGCGAACCAACGCCCGCCGCGCGCGCGTGATCTTCAACAACCGCCATCAAGGTCCGCCCAATCCCATGACCCCGGGCTTCGGGCGCCAGAATGATCGAATGCTCCATACTGCGTGCGTAGCCTGCCCCACGCCGGAACTGATCGTAAGACGCATAACCGACCACCTTGCCGTCGACCTCGGCTACAAAAATACCCGGCGCCATTGCGATCAGTTCGCGAACTTCATCAAGCGAAAGCTCGTAGGGTTTGAACGAAATCGTCGTATTGCGAATAACGGGATTCAGCGCTGCCGCAATTGCGTCCGCATCGCGCATTTCAGCCGGCCGCACAATCATGCAAGGATCCGGTTGCCTTCCGGCGTCGCGATCGTCGCGATCAGGCGTTTTTCGGGACCTTCGCGCACAGATGTCGTCTGAAGCCTGTTAATGGACGGAAAGGCATCGACCAACTCACCCGCGCGCGGATGAAATACATCGAGCCGCACCAGGCGGAACCCGTGGTCGGGCAAACGCCCCGACGGATGCGCGCTGTTGCCCCAATGGATCAGCGCCGGGCTTGCATCGTCAAACGGCAGCTTGCCGAATTCAGGGACGGCCATCTGCCAGCGCATATCACCACGGGTCAGCCACATCTCACGGCCTGATCCCGGAGGGGCCTCCTCCAGTGCGGCGTCCAGATCATCCGTGCGACAAATCCAGTTCATCATCCTTGGCGCACCGACGTAGGTATCAAGGTTGAACCAGCGCCGATGCTTCGGCTTTGGCGCCGACGGATCAATCGCGATCACTTCCAGATAGACGTCGGGCCCAAGGGACAGCAGCTTGTTGTGAGTGCCCATATCGTCGTGCTTGCCACCGGACGAAAGCTCCGCACCCAACACCGCCTCGACATAGGAACAACCCTCTTCAAGTGTGCGCGCGACAACGGCTAGGTGATCAAGCTCAAGCGTGAATCTCATGAAGATTGATGGCGCTAACTTGCCCCCTAGATCAAGAGAAATTCTCGCAATTCTCTGTTGCCCCGACGTCAGAAAAGCCAAATCCCGACGGCCCAAAGCAGCGCGAAGATCGTCGCGTAAAAGGTCGCCGAAAACCCGAACAGCCGAAGCGCAGGCGAAATCCGATACCCGATCCAAAAGGCAATTCGCGCAAAGGGAAAGGCGATACTCAAAGCGGCAAGGAGTCCTGGCCCATCGTCAGCCGCCAAAAATCCGATTGAAGGCCAGAGACATAGCGCCAAAACCACTTGCTCGATCGTGTTGCGCAATACACGTGCGTCAATATCGGCGTACGTGCCTTTCGCAGGCGCTTCACCGTCCCTCAGAGTATCAGTCCCGAACCGCCGCATGGCAGACCAGAACACCATCAAGGCAATCACCAGCCCCGGCCCCAGAAACGCCACCAAAAGCATCGGCGTCAGCGCGAAAATCGGCAGTTCGATGACCCGCGCACCGAGCCAGACCACACTTGCGGCCCAAAGCGCGCCAAGCCCCCCGCCGATCAACATTTTTGCGCGGGCGCTCACGCAGGACGCGCGGCGCGGATCAATTTCAGAATGTCGGACGCCGCATCCGGGATATTGGTCCCCGGCCCGAAGATCGCCTTCACGCCTGCCGAATACAGGAATTCATAGTCCTGCTGCGGGATGACTCCACCACAGATGACCAAAATATCGCCCGCATCGCGCTCATTCAGGATCTTGATCAGCTTTGGGGCAAGCGTCTTGTGTCCCGCCGCCTGACTGGAGATTCCGATCACATGCACATCGTTGTCGATGGCATCCTGCGCGGCCTCTTCCGGAGTCTGGAACAACGGCCCGACGTCCACATCAAAACCGATATCGGCAAAGGCCGTCGCAATCACTTTGGCGCCGCGGTCATGGCCATCCTGACCCATCTTTACGACCAGCATTCGGGGCCGCCGCCCCTCGGCTTCGGCGAAACCCTCGACTTCTTTCTGGATCGCGGCAAAGCCTGCATCACCCTCATAGGCTGCACCGTAAACACCAGAGAGTGTTTTAACTTCGGCGCGGTGACGTCCAAACACCTTTTCCATCGCCATGCTTATCTCTCCTACCGAAGCGCGTGCCCGTGCCGCATCAACCGCGGCCGCCAACAGGTTTCCACCCTCAGCCGCGCATTTCTCCAAAGCCGACAACGCGGCCTCGCACGCCGCCGCATCCCGCGTGGCGCGGATGTGCTCAAGTCGCTCGATCTGGCTGGCGCGCACGCTTTCGTTGTTGATGTCGCGGATATCGATCGGGTCTTCCTTGTCCTTGCGATACTTGTTGACCCCGACGATGACCTCGTCACCCTTGTCGATCATCGCCTGACGCTTCGCTGCGGATTCCTCGATCCGAAGCTTTGGCATGCCCGTGGCCACGGCCTTGGTCATACCACCCATTTCATCGACTTCCTCGATGATCGCCCAGGCCTTTTCAGCCAATTCAGCCGTCAGGCTTTCGACATAGTAAGACCCGGCCAAGGGATCGACGACATGCGTCACTCCGGTCTCTTCCTGCAGGATCAACTGCGTGTTGCGCGCAATCCGCGCCGAGAAATCCGTCGGCAAGGCAATCGCCTCGTCCAGCGCATTGGTATGCAGTGATTGCGTCCCGCCCAAGACCGCGCTCATCGCCTCATAGGCCGTGCGCACAACGTTGTTGTAAGGGTCCTGCTCCTGCAGCGACACGCCCGAAGTCTGGCAATGGGTGCGCAACATCTTCGAGCGATCGCTCGCCCCGAACTCGTCCATGATCCGGCTCCAAAGCAGACGCGCTGCCCGCAGTTTCGCCGCTTCCATGAAGAAATTCATACCGATAGCAAAGAAAAAACTTAAGCGTCCTGCGAACTTGTCCACATCCATGCCGCGCGCGATGGCGGTCCGCACATACTCGCGCCCGTCCGCCAGCGTAAAGGCCAGCTCCTGCACAAGGTTCGCGCCAGCCTCTTGCATGTGATAGCCCGAGATCGAGATCGAATTGAATTTCGGCATGTGGTCCGAGGTGTATTCAATAATGTCGGCAACGATCCGCATCGAAGGTTCAGGCGGGTATACATACGTGTTGCGCACCATGAATTCCTTCAGAATGTCGTTCTGAATGGTCCCGGCCAAAAGCGCCTTGTCGTGTCCCTGCTCTTCGCCGGCGACAATGAAACTGGCAAGGATCGGAATCACCGCGCCGTTCATTGTCATCGAGACGCTGACCTGATCCAGCGGGATCCCGTCAAAGAGGATCTTCATATCCTCGACACTGTCGATCGCGACACCGGCCTTGCCCACATCACCCTCAACACGCGGATGATCGCTGTCGTATCCGCGATGCGTTGCCAGATCGAAAGCCACCGAAACACCCTGCTGCCCAGCCGCAAGGTTCTTGCGGTAAAAGGCATTGGATTCCTCAGCGGTCGAAAATCCGGCATACTGGCGGATAGTCCAGGGACGGCCAGCATACATCGTAGCCTTCACCCCACGCGTGAACGGCGCATACCCCGGCGTAGACCCCATATGATCAAGCCCCGCGACATCGCTTTCGTCATAAAGCGGTTTCACGCGTATGCCTTCAAGCGTCTCCCACTCGATGTCGCTGATACTTTTGCCGCGAAGTTCTTTTTCCGCGAGGGACTTCCAGTCGCTCATCGAAACATCTCCTGATTGTGGGTCTTGCAGGTGAAATTGCCGTGACCTGACGATAAACCCCTACGCATTTCGCGAATGAGACATATATTCTCCCTGAACGGAGACCTTATGACCGCACCGCGATTGACAGTTCTGATTGCATCCGCCGCTCTGGCGATGACCGCAACACTTGCGCCCGCCGCTGACGCAACAGTTAGCGAATTGACATCTGTCGAGCTTTGGCAAGAAGACAAAACAACCGTGTTCGACGCACAAGATGTTGATCTGGCTGACTTTCTCTGGATCGCGCGCCCGGTAGTCGTCTTTGCGGATACTCCTGCCGACCCTGCATTCCAGCAGCAACTTGAGCTTCTGCTAGAGCGCGTGGATGAACTTGTCGCGCGCGACGTCGTGATCATCACCGATACATCCCCCCGAGACCTCACGGACGTGCGCCGCAAATTGCGGCCGCGTGGGTTCATGCTGACGCTGATCGGCAAGGATGGCGGTGTGAAACTGCGCAAACCGTTCCCTTGGGACGTGCGCGAATTGTCACGCTCCATCGACAAGATGCCGCTGCGGCGCCAGGAAATCCGCGACAGCGCATCCCTTAACTGAAACGCCGCGCTTATTTTGGCACAATCGATCACTCGAACTCCATGATGATCTCGTCCACCTGAAGACTGTCTCCGGCGGCGGCCTTGATGGCCGAAACGCGGCCCTTCCTTTCGGCGCGTAGGATGTTCTCCATCTTCATTGCCTCGATGGTACACAGCGCCTGACCTTCCTGAATCTCCTGCCCCTCTTCGACGGCAATAGAGACGATCAGCCCCGGCATGGGGCAAAGTAGCATCTTTGAAGTGTCCCGCGGCACTTTCTCGGGCATTTTCGCAACCAGTTCAGCCTGCCGCGGCGTGCGCACGACCACGTTCAGGTCCGCCCCACGATAGCGAAGCCGTGCCCCGTCGCGAATGAAGTCGGTCTTCACGATCATCGGCGTTCCGCCAACGCTCCCCTCGAACAAGCGACACCCCAGTGTCCAGTCCGAAACCACTTCCATGGTCTGACCATCCTCGAAGGCAACCGTCGTGCAACCATTGTCTTCGGTGATCGAAACCCTGAACTGGTCTTTACCAACATAGACGACCCAATCCGGTGCAATCCGACGCTTGTGGTTCGCCATCGCTCCGGAAATCTGCGCCGCGCGCGCTTCTTTGCGCATCTTCACATGCGCCGCCACAGCCGCAAGGCGGGCGTTTGTCTTCTCATCCGGCACAACACCCGAAAATCCATCCGGATATTGCTCCTCGATGAAGGCGGTCGTCATGTCACCCGAAATAAAGATCGGATGGTCCATGACCGCTGCAAGAAACGGCAGGTTGTGGCCAATACCTTCGATCTCGAATGCATCCAGAGCGTTGCGCATTTCCTCGATCGCATCCGAGCGTGTCGGCGCCCACGTACACAGTTTGGCGATCATCGGGTCATAGTACATGCTGATCTCGCCGCCCTCGAAAACACCGGTATCATTCCGCACGGCATGGGTTTTCTCGGCCACTTCGGCAGGTGGGCGATAGCGTGTCAGACGCCCGATCGATGGCAGGAACCCGCGATAAGGGTCTTCTGCGTAAAGTCGGTTTTCGATCGACCATCCGTTGATCCCGATGTCCGACTGCTTCAGCGACAATACCTCGCCATACGCCACACGGATCATCTGCTCGACCAGATCGACGCCCGTGATCAGCTCGGTCACAGGATGTTCCACCTGCAATCGCGTGTTCATCTCCAGGAAATAGAAATTCTTCTCACCATCGACGATGAATTCGACCGTGCCAGCACTGGCATAGCCCACGGCCTTTGCCAATTCGCACGACTGCTTGCCCATCGCGGCGCGCGTTTCCTCGTCCAGAAACGGCGAGGGCGCTTCCTCGACGACCTTCTGGTTGCGACGCTGGATCGAACACTCACGTTCATTGAGGTAGATGGTGTTGCCGTGGCTGTCGGCCAGCACCTGAATTTCGATGTGCCGAGGCTGCGTGACGAACTTTTCAATGAATATCCGGTCATCCCCAAACGAGGACGCCGCCTCGTTCTTCGAGCTTTGGAAACCCTCGCGCGCTTCATCGTCGTTCCAGGCAATCCGCATACCCTTGCCACCGCCACCGGCACTGGCCTTGATCATCACCGGATACCCGACCTCGTTCGAGATCTTCACCGCATCTTCGGCATCCGCGATCAATCCCATGTATCCCGGCACCGTCGATACACCGGCCTCCTGGGCGATCTTCTTGGACGTGATCTTGTCACCCATCGCCTCGATTGCCCTCACAGGCGGACCTATGAACGCGACCCCTTCGGCCTCAAGAGCTTGAGCGAACTTCGGATTCTCCGACAGGAACCCATAGCCCGGATGCACGGCCTCGGCGCCGGTCTGGCGGATCGCATCCATGATCTTGTCGATCACGATATACGACTGGTTTGCTTGCGGCGGACCGATGTGAACGGCCTCGTCCGCCATCTTCACATGCAAAGCATTGCGATCGGCATCGGAATAGACGGCAACCGTCTTGATCCCCATCTTGCGGGCGGTCTTGATGACCCGGCAGGCAATTTCGCCCCGGTTCGCGATCAGGATTTTCTTGAACATGTCCCCTCCTTCGTCGTCCGGCGGGATGCCGAAACGACAACGGTCGCCGGGGCATTCAGCCCCGACGACCGTCGGTACGTCATTATCTTATTTGAATTACCGGCAGAGTTCCGGTGTGAGATCGTCGCAGAACACCCCGGCCGCACCGCCAATTGCAGCACCCGTGACCGCGTTGCCGCCTGTAAGCTCGGCACCAACGGCGCCGATGGCCGCGCCGGACACGCCGCGCTCAAGATCGTTGTCGCCGCATGCGGCAAGGGTGAGAACCGCAGCAACCGCCGCGAATGTAAGTGTCTTTTGCATTGTCTTGTGCCTCCTAATTGGCCCGTTCCACATCCCCTAAACGCATAAATGGATGTTCGTGCCCACGACGCAAGTCGGTTTGTCACGCACGGGCCCGCTTCGGCGACCGCTTGCCCAAAGTCAGCCGAAAGATGCGACCTGACCTGCTTGTGCAGGTCAGGCCACCTCGAAGGGGAAGGGTAATAGTATCGATATGCAAAGGCGCGTTTCACGTCATAGGCCGACACCTTCGGAAGGACTCTGCGGCAGAATCGCCAAGCTGCAAAGCGCAAACGCGCTTGCGAGACGAAATCGGCAGCACCTCGCGCATCGCGGATTGCAAAAGGCGAAATCATGCCACCCAGGTCCCGTCAAAGGCATCCGGAAAGGACGCTCGCGCCCTGTCCTCATCAATCACCAGCAATGCTTCATAACTCTCGGGATCAAACGGGTCCTCGGCGGCCACGACTTCGCGGCCAAACAACCAGCTCAGTCTCCCGGCATCCAGATTACCCCGCTCGAAAGGCTCGTTTCCGAAGTAATCCCACAAACAGGCCAGAAAGGCCGCATCCGCACGACGGTCGGCGGGTCGGCGGTCGGCAAAACGCTCGCGCTGAACGATCTTGGTGATCCCGCGCGGGTTGCCTCGTCGGATTGTGAATTGGAAATCAGTGCCGGGAAAACGACCCGGAAACCCCCTGTGCTTCAGCATGGGCACCCTCCTGACAAAGGGGCCGCGGGGTTTGGTCGGGTGCCGTTGGCACCCGACCGGATAGATGGATTACATCTTGTCCATTGTTGGCTCTTCCATGATCGGCTCTGGCTCGACCATGACAACTTCTTCTTGCTGTGCGCAAGCTGCAACAACTGTGAACAGGCCAAGGGCCAAGATGGTTTTAATTGTGTTAGACATAACTGCCTCCTTCGATGACTTTTGGCCGCGTTCTTTGCGCAGCCGGATTTCCCAATAGTCGTACTTCTTCGCACGCCTGCCGACAAACTATCCGACGCTGCGGAAATGCCAACCAAAAGATCACGAAAATGCGCGGATAAATGCTGAATAGCCATTATAGGCGCGAAAAGTTTGCATTCTCGCATCACTTTTTGGCTTTTGTCGCCAGCAAAGAGCGTTCTTATCATCATAGCGGGATGTTGTCGTGCTTCTTCCAAGGATTGTTCAGCTTCTTGCCGCGAAGCGAGGCGAAGGCGCGACAGATGCGTTTGCGACTCGATTGGGGCATAATCACCTCGTCCACGAAACCACGCTCGGCCGCACGGAACGGATTCGCGAAATTGGTTTCGTACTCCTCGGTGCGCGCAGCGATCTTTTCGGCGTCGTCCAGCTCGGACCGATGCAGGATCTCCGCCGCCCCCTTTGCGCCCATGACCGCCACCTGAGCCGTCGGCCAGGCATAGTTGAAGTCCCCGCGAAGGTGCTTGGACGCCATCACCACATAGGCACCCCCATAGGCCTTGCGCGTGATAAGCGTGACCTTTGGAACCGTCGCTTCGGCGTAAGCAAAGAGCAACTTCGCGCCGTGCTTGATCACGCCGTCGTATTCCTGCGCCGTTCCCGGCAAAAAGCCCGGGACATCGACCAAAGTCAGAATCGGGATCTCGAACGCATCGCAGAATCGTACGAACCGCGCGGCTTTCCGGCTGGAGGCAATATCCAGAACCCCGGCCAGAACCATCGGCTGGTTCGCCACGACACCCACGGTCGAACCTTCAAGACGAATGAACCCGGTCAGAATGTTGCCCGCGAAATCTTCCTGAATCTCATAAAAATCACCCTCATCGGCAATCTTGTGGATCAATTCCTTCATATCGTAGGGCTGGTTCGGGTTTTGAGGAATCAGCGTATCAAGGCTCTCCTCGATCCGGTCCGGGTCGTCGAAGAAAGGCCGCACAGGCGGCTTTTCAAGGTTCGACGCCGGCAAAAAGTCGATCAAACGGCGCGTTTCCATCAGCGTTTCGACGTCGTCCTTAAACGCCGCATCCGCAACCGAGCTCTTGCGCGTATGCGTTGAGGCGCCACCCAATTCCTCGGCCGTCACGACCTCGTTGGTGACCGTTTTCACCACGTCAGGCCCGGTCACGAACATATAAGAACTGTCCTGCACCATGAAAATGAAGTCCGTCATGGCGGGCGAATAGACCGCGCCACCCGCACATGGCCCCATGATCAGGCTGATCTGCGGCACCACGCCCGACGCCAGAACGTTGCGCTGAAATACCTCAGCATAGCCTGCAAGACTTGCAACACCCTCCTGGATACGCGCGCCACCGGAGTCGTTGATCCCGATGATCGGCGCGCCATTCTGCATCGCCATGTCCATGATCTTGCAAATTTTTTGCGCGTGCGTTTCCGACAGCGACCCGCCGAAAACCGTAAAGTCCTGACTGAACACATAGACCATACGGCCATTCACAGTGCCCCAGCCGGTGATCACACCGTCGCCCGCCGGCTTGCTGTCAGCCATGCCGAAATCGGTCGTGCGATGCGTGACGAACATGTCGAACTCTTCAAACGAGCCTTCGTCCAGAAGCAACTCCACCCGTTCACGCGCGGTCAGCTTGCCTTTGGCATGCTGCGCCTGCACCCGGCGCTCTCCTCCGCCCGCGCGGGCCGCCTCGCGGCGTCGTTCAAGTTCGGCAAGTATATCGGACATGTGTTCCCTCCGCACATCAGCACGTCAGAGCTATCGTTTCGTACGCGTCTCGGGAAGCAAAATATGGCATATTTGCAAATTTAATGCCAAGAGGGCGATGCATTCTGCAAATCCGCAAAGGCGGCCGAATTTACGGCCGATTGCTCTGTGGACATGCCCCCGTCAGGCGCGATAGCAGTGTGTAATGTCTTCCCGCCCCGAGGTCCGGTTTCTGGACCGTTCCACACCCCCACATATCATAACCCTCGTGCTGATGGCCGGGGTTGCTGCGATGAATATGGCGGCATTCCTGCCTTCTTTGCCGCGTATGACAGTCTATTTCGAAACCGACTACAGCGTCATGCAGCTTTCGGTGTCGCTCTATCTTGCGGCCACCGCGATTCTTCAGCTTCTGATCGGCCCGCTCAGTGACCGCTACGGACGGCGGCCTATTGTGCTGATTTGCTTTGGTATCTTCATTGCCGCGTCCGTAGGCTGTATGCTTGCACCCAACATCGAAGTCTTTCTCGCCTTCAGAATGCTTCAGGGCGCTGTCGCCGTGGGACTTGTGCTGTCGCGCGCCATCGTCCGCGACATGGTCCCGCAAAACGAGGCAGCGTCGATGATCGGTTATGTCACGATGGGCATGGCGCTGGTCCCGATGGTCGCTCCGATGATCGGCGGCGCGCTGGATCAGCTTTTCGGCTGGCAGGCGACCTTTGTCTTTTTGATAGCATCCGGGATCGGGGTCTTCGCGCTTTGCTATGCCGACCAGGGGGAGACCGCCTCGGGCGAAGGCAAATCCTTTGCCGCTCAGGCTCGCGAGTACCCCGAGCTTCTCGCGTCACGGCGGTTCTGGGGCTATGTCTTTTCGGCGGCCTTCGCCAGCGGAGCCTTCTTCGCCTTTCTCGGCGGTGCGCCGCTGGTCGCCAGCGACGTCTACGGTCTCAGCGCATTTTGGGCGGGCTTCGGCTTCGGCGCCCCCGCAATCGGCTATGCAACGGGAAACTATATTTCCGGGCGCTACTCGACTCGCATAGGCATCAACCGAATGATCCAGGCTGGCGCTTTGATCACCTCCGCCGGGATGGTTTTGGCCCTTGCCATCAGCCTCGCCGGATATGGCTCGGCCGTGACGTTCTTTGGTCTTTGCACATTTGTCGGCATCGGCAACGGCCTTATCATGCCGAACGCAACAGCCGGCATGTTGTCCGTGCGTCCACACCTTGCCGGAACGGCGTCCGGGCTTGGCAGCTCAATTCTCATCGGCGGAGGCGCTGTCTTATCGGCCTTTGCGGGCGTCGCGCTTGGGTGGGGAGCCACCGACGTGCCCTTGCTGATCATCATGGCGATCTCGGCCTGCCTCGGCTTTCTCTCGATCCTTTTCGTCGTCGCGCGCGAAAAACGCCTCGCCGAAAACGGAGCCTTGCCGGATTAGCAAAATACGACCACCCTGTTTGCAAACTTGCCAGCACGGAATCGCACATGAGCGTTCAGAAACTCTACGCCGGAGCCAAATTGCGCGAAACGCGCACGCATCTTGGCCTGACCCAAAAAGCCTTCGCTGAAAAACTCAGCATTTCGCTACCCTACCTGAACCAGATGGAGAACAATCACCGCCCGATCAGTTCGGCCGTGATCCTCGCGCTGGTTCAGGAGTTCGGCTTTGATGTCAGCGAGTTGGCAATCGGCGACGGTGAACGTATGGTCACTGATTTGCGCGAAGCCCTCGCCGATCCGCTTTTCAAGGACGCGGCCCCGGCGCTTTTGGACCTGCGCCTTGTGGCCACGAACGCGCCCGCCGTGGGCCGCGCATTTCTTGCGCTTCACCGCGCCTACATGCAAACCAACGAGCGTTTCGCTTCGCTTGACGAAGCCCTTGGCTCGGGCGAAGTGCGGCCTGGCGCTTCCCCCTGGGAAGAGGTGCGCGATTTTTTTCACTACTGCGACAACTACATCGACGCTGTTGATCGCGCCGCCGAACGCTTTGTCGCGGACCGGCCAACTGACCGAGCCATCGAGGACACGCTCGCCGACCTCGGCATAACGCTGCGCCTTACCACCGAAGACACCGCGATCCGTCAATTCGATCCGACCACCAAGACCCTCACTTTGCAGGCCTCCGCTGCGCGTTCAACGCGACGATTTCAGGCCCTGCATCAGATCGCCCTTCTGACGAAAGCCGACCTTCTGGACGCCACACTAGATCTGGCGCGCTTTCAGTCCGAACAGGCGCGCGACATCGCGAAAATCGGATTGGCCAACTACTTTGCCGGGGCCGCCCTCATGCCATACGCGCATTTCCTCAACCACGCCAAATCCACGCGCCACGACCTTGAAAAGCTCGCCCACCACTTCGGCGCGTCGCTCGAACAGGTCTCACACCGACTGTCCACTCTGCAAAGACCCGGCGCAAAAGGCGTGCCGGTCTTCTTCGTGCGCGTCGATCAGGCCGGAACGATCACCAAACGTCACTCGGCCACACGCCTGCAATTTGCCCGCTACGGCGGGGCTTGCCCGCTTTGGAACGTGCACTCGGCCTTCGAAACGCCCGGACAGTTCATCCGCCAACTGGCCGAAACCCCCGACGGCGTGCGCTATCTTTGCCTTGCACGTGAGGTCACACACGGAGGCGGTGCATGGCGCGCCCCGGTCCGCCGATATGCCATCGGGCTCGGATGCGAAATCAGCCATGCGACAGAATTCGTATACTCGGACGGTCTCGATACCTCCGATGCGACGACGTTCGAAGCGATCGGCATCTCATGCCGCATCTGCCCGCGCGCGAATTGCCACCAACGCTCGCTGCCACCTCTCGAGCGAACACTGCAAATCGACCACAACAGCAGGCGCACTCTGCCGTACGAGGTGCTGGACTGACGCCGGGAACTTCCCGTAAGGACGCCTGCTAGGCAGATGCACCGGCGCCCCGCGCGGTCACATCATCCACCGCGGCCGCGATCAGCGCCAGACAATCGGGGTCGGAAAATCGATGGTCGGCGCCCTTTACCAAAGTCAGTCGGATATCGCCGCCCGTAGCGTGCTCCAGCAATCGATGCGCGACCGACAACTCGACATCCGGATCAGCCGTTCCCTGCAAGAAGCGCGTCGGAATCGGCAGGAGCAGCGGATCGCGCAGGACCAGACGTTTGCGCCCCTCCTCGATCAAATGCCGCGTAATGACGTAAGGCCCTTCCGAATAGTCAGACGGCAATTCAACACGCCCAAGGCGTTCCATTTCCGCCTTCTGATCCGCATCGAATTCGGCCCACATGCCGTCCTCGGTAAAGTCCGGCGCTGCCGCAATCGTCACCAGCCCCCTCACCAGATCAGGACGGTCCCGCGCGACCAACAGGCTGATCCAGCCGCCCATCGACGAGCCCACCAGAACCTGCGGCCCTTCCGTCATGGCTTCGATGATCGCCACCGCGTCCTCGTACCAATCCCCGATCGAGCCATCCAGAAAATCACCCGACGACTGGCCATGCCCGGAGTAGTCGAACCGCAAAAAAGCACGCCGACGCCGCCTTGCCCAGTCTTCCAGAAAGATCGCTTTTGTGCCTTCCTTGTCCGAACGAAACCCGCCCAGGAAAACGACACCCGGCCCGTCGCCCTCGGTCTGGTTATAGGCCAGATCACGCAAACCGCTCTTGTAAATACTGTCCGACATCGCGTCCCTCCGATTTTCGCGCACGCTAGCGCATCGACAACACGATGCAAGCAGATGGCGCAGGCATGTTGACTTTCGCGGGCAGGCTTGCCAAATCCACCGCAGATATAACCCGCAACCGGGCGTTCCGTGGGCGCCAAACTGACGAGGAGCCAGCACCGATGGCCCAGATTTCCCTTACCCTTCCTGATGGCAATTCGCGCGTATACGACGCCGGCATAACAGCCGCCGAAGTCGCTGCCGACATTTCGACCTCGCTTGCCAAGAAGGCCATCAGCGCAACTGTGAACGGCGCGCATTTCGACCTTCAGTGGGCGATTGAAGCGGACGCCGACATCGCGATCCATACGATGAAGGATGACGACCAGGCACTTGAGTTGATCCGCCATGACATCGCGCACATCATGGCGCGTGCGGTGCAGTCGATCTGGCCCGACGTCAAGGTCACGATTGGCCCCGTCATCGAAAATGGCTGGTACTACGACTTCGACCGGGCCGAACCATTCACGCCGGAAGACCTCGGCGCGATCGAAGCCAAGATGAAGGACATCATCAATGCACGTGACCCGGTCCGAACTGAAGTCTGGGACCGCGCGCGCGCGGTGCAGCACTACACCGACAATAACGAACCCTTCAAAGTCGAACTGATCGACGCCATTCCGGGCGATGAACCTCTGCGCATGTATTGGCACGGTGACTGGCAGGATCTTTGCCGCGGCCCGCATCTGCAACACACCGGGCAAGTCCCCGCGGATGCGTTCAAATTGATGAATGTTGCCGGCGCCTATTGGCGCGGCGACAGCGACCGCGCCATGCTTCAGCGCATCTACGGCGTCGCCTTCAAGAACCGCGATGATCTGAAACAGCATCTTCACATGTTGGAAGAAGCCGCCAAACGCGATCATCGTCGCCTCGGCCGTGAGATGGACCTCTTCCACATGCAGGAAGAAGCCCCCGGTCAGATATTCTGGCACCCGAACGGCTGGACCATCTACACCGCGCTTCAGGACTATATGCGCCGCAAACAACGCGCGGGCGGCTACGTCGAGGTGAACACCCCTCAGGTCGTTAACCGCCGCCTTTGGGAGGAATCCGGCCACTGGGAAAACTACCAGGAACACATGTTCATCGTCGAAGTCGACGAGGATCACGCGCGCGAAAAATCAGTGAACGCGCTCAAGCCGATGAACTGCCCCTGCCACGTTCAAATCTACAATCAGGGACTGAAAAGCTACCGGGACTTGCCTTTGCGCATGGCGGAATTCGGATCCTGCAGTCGTTATGAACCCTCCGGGGCACTTCACGGCATAATGCGCGTCCGGGGCTTTACCCAGGACGATGCTCATATTTTCTGCCGCGAAGATCAGATCGAAGAAGAATGCGCGCGCTTCATCGACTTCCTCTCCGACGTTTATTCGGATCTCGGGTTCGAGAAATTCGAGATCATGTTTGCGACCCGTCCTGAAAAACGTGTCGGAACCGAGGAAAGCTGGGATAAAATGGAAGACGCGTTGGAGAACGCGATCAAGAAAACGGGTCATTCCTACACCCTCGACCCCGGAGAAGGCGCGTTTTATGCCCCCAAGCTTGATTTTAAACTAACCGATGCAATCGGTCGTGTTTGGCAGTGCGGAACATTTCAGGTCGATCCCAACCTGCCCGAACGTCTCGGCGCTCACTACGTGGCCGAGGACGGCGACAAGCACCGCCCTTACATGTTGCATCGGGCCTGCCTTGGTTCGTTTGAACGCTTCATTGGCATTTTGATCGAAAATTACGCGGGCCGTCTGCCGCTTTGGCTTGCGCCACGTCAGGTGGTTGTGGCCTCGATCGTTTCGGATGCGGACGATTACGTGCGTGAAACGGTTGCGGCGTTGCGCGCGGCGGGGCTTCGTGCAGAAGCGGATACGCGCAACGAAAAGATAAACTACAAGATCCGCGAGCACTCCGTCGGCAAAGTTCCGGTGATCTTGGCCGTGGGACAGCGTGAAGTCGCAGAGAATACGGTCTCGGTTCGCCGACTTGGCGACAAACAGACCTCGGTTCGACCTCGTGAAGACGTTCTGGCGGATCTCAAGGCCGAAGCAACGCCACCCGATCTCGCCTAAGCGCGATCGGCCAGCCCACGTTCGGCACCTAATCGGGGCACGCGTGCCTTGTTTGCCGGCGGAAGGTCGTCCAGGGTTGGCAGTGAGTACGTAGCATCCGCAAGCGCCTCGGCCGCAGCAATTGGCTTGCCGAACAGATAACCTTGCCCCACCTTGCACCCCAACCGGTGCAAAAAGCTGCGCTGTTCTTCGCGTTCAATGCCCTCGACAACAACCTCAAGCCTCAGACTATCCGCAAGGTCCAGCACGGCATCCAGAATGAAGCGCGCTTCTTCCGAGCCTTCGATTTCGTCGATCAGCGATTTGTCGATCTTCAGTTCATCGGCCGAAATGGTCTTGAGGTAAATAAGAGAGGAGTACCCAGTTCCGAAATCATCAATGGAAATCTTGCATCCGAGCGCCTTCAGACCTGTCACAATCTCTTGCGCGATATCCCACCTCGAAAGTTGCACGGTTTCCGTGATCTCCAGCGTCAGAAACTCCGGTTCGAATCCGTGTCGTTGCAACGCGTCACTTACGAATGGCAGCCCATCACGACTGACGAAATGACTGCCTGACAGATTGACGCTGACGCCGAACGAGGTGCGATGCCGACGGTTCCAATCCGCCATGATCCCGACCGCGCGATCAAGCACAAAGGCGTCAATCTCGCAGATCCGATTACTGTCTTCCGCAACAGATATGAACTGAGCCGGATTGAACAGCACCCCGTTGCGCCACCAGCGCACCAGCGCCTCGAAGCCGATAACCTCGCCGGTTCCGATAAGAACTTTGGGTTGCAGAAAGACTTCAAGTTCGTCGTTCTCAAGTGCTTTCGGCAGGTCTTCCAAAAGGGTGCGGCGTTCATCCATCTGCCGTTCGAGATCTGCATCATAGAGAGTCACCCGCCCGCGTCCGGCAGCTTTGGAGGCATAGAGTGCGAAATCAGCGACGCGCATCAGCTGATCATAGCCGCTGTAGATCGAGGCAGACACCTGCGTGGTCGTGGTCAAGCCGATGCTGACTCCAGAAATGACCCGCGTGCCAGCGAACTCCAACGGCTCCGCGCACAGACTAAGCAGCGACTGACAAAAACCCAACAGGAAGTCCGTGTCATCCGTCGGCATGAATACCGCAAATTCATCACCACCCAGACGTGCCGCGATACCGCCTGTGACTTCAGCCTCGTCGCGAATAGCACGCGCCATCTGCTTCAAAACTGCGTCACCCGCCGCGTGTCCGTGACGATCATTGATCTCCTTGAAACTGTCGAGGTCGATCAAGATCAGCGCGCCTCTTGCTTTCGGCCCAAGGAACTCGTCGACCTTGTCCTGAAACTGCACCCTGTTGGCCAGTCCGGTCAGCGCGTCAAAATACGCCAGTCGGTCCGCACGGCTTTCCGCTTTTTCGCGTTCCTTACGCGCCAGAACTTCAAGTCGTAACAGATGTAGGCTTACAGCTCCTGCCAGCGTGACAATCGCCAGGAACACCAGGGTGGCGCGACTTAGAAAAAGGACCTTTTCCGTTTGCGAGGACATAAGCGCAGACTTCAATCGGGTGGAGCGCTGCAAATATTGAAACGAGGCTTTCCTCGCTGTCTCGATCGCTTGAATCAATTCCGGAGCTCTCAATGCGGCTATCGGATCCGGCGCGACAAGTGCCTCATCCATCAGAGCAACAAGCGCTTCAATCGCGATGACCGTCGTCGTACCGTCTCCGATCAGTCCCTCGCCCTGGCCTGTCTTTGCATAGAGCGTGCTGGATGCACCCGCTTCAAGCCGTCTCGTGATATGATCCGCCCGCACATACAACGCATCGATCGCCGACTGTATTTCCGAAAAGTCGGCGTCCGACGCTTCGTTTTTCTCCAGAGCCGACAGAAGCTGGCCATTCAAACGCGCAATCTGGTTAAGCGCAGACTGGCTCCCGGTCGCCTGGTGCCTTTCGATTTCTTCCTGAACGGTCAGAATCGACTCCGCCGATCTGCGAAACTCCGTTGCAACAAGAAAGGTGAAGGCTGCGAGCGACGCCATGGCAATCCAGAACCCGCGCTTTGTCGCTAGCGCGTGCAATCGCGGAGGACCGGTTTTTTCCTTGAAGGGCATTTCTAGCGCGACGCCTCAATACGCATAGCCATCCAAACGAGATGCGACTCGTCGAAAGCGTCACTGTCCGTCATATCCTGCTCGGCTATTACAAACTGAATGGGCCCCCGCGCACGACGCGAATGCGCCTCACCGTCCACGCGCGTTGCAATAAGGATCGGAGCCGTCGTCATCGCGCGGCGGTCAAATGTCGCCGTAAACTCATTTTCAGCAGTCACAACGATCACGGACGCCGACAACAAATCATGGCGCGCCAAGACATCGGACAACAAAACGCCCGAGAAAAGCGCCGGCTGGTCACGCCAGGGCGTTCTCGTTTCAATCTCATATGTCGGAAACTCTTCAAGCTGTGCCGGAGAATAAACGGTCGACTGGCCATCCAATCCGATCACTTCAAGTGATGCAACGGCATGGTCGACTTCGGGTAGAACCACTCTTTTCGGCTCCGCCATCGCCGTCATTCCACCAAAGGCCAGCAAGAAAACTGCAACACAACTGATGCGCAAGGATGTCATCGGGGCCTCTCGAGGTTGATTACGAACCTCAGGCTAACGCACCAACCCCTAACAACACCCTGCTCGCAAATATCTGATATATATACAATTTTAGCCGCCTTTTGTTAAATTTCGGGCGACTTTCGTCAACCTTCGCTGAATGTTTCAATCCATAACGAGCGCGTCAAACACGCAGCCGTGAGTGGAATGTTAGCCAGACAGTTGCTTTCTGTAGGACAGCCGCAAAATGGCGGTCCGATATTAAGAAAACCAACACGAGGAAACTGAACTTATGTCTAACGCTACAAAATCCATCGCCGTCGCTGGCGCCGTCGCTGCTGCTCTTGCTGCCTCGCTGTCCGCACCAGCTCACGCACAAGCCAAGGAAAAATGCTTCGGTGTTTCGCTCGCCGGTCAAAACGATTGTGCCGCTGGCCCAGGCACCACATGTGCTGGCTCTTCGGTTGTCGACTATCAGGGCAACGCCTGGACGCTGGTTGACGCCGGCACATGCGCCGACATCGAGCTGCCAGCAATGGCCGACGGTTCCGAGCGCATGGGCTCGCTGGAAGCGCTCGATCGCGACCTGCCAGCATAAGCTGACCCACACGACCGACGCCCCCGCAATTGACGGGGGCGTCACCTTTAGCCGAGGCTGTGATCCATGTTCGACGAAAATCCGAAACCCATTGATCGCCTGCCAAATGCCCCTGGCGTTGGCTATAAACCTCAGCATTTCGCCGACATAACGAACGACCCGGGCGTCGTCGGCTGGCTGGAAATTCACGCTGAAAACTATATGGGAGACGGCGGTCGGCCGCTTGCGCAGCTTCGCCATCTTGCCGAGACCTTTGCCATGTCCGCGCATGGCGTGGGCCTGTCGATCGGCGGCGAAACCCGCCTTGATCCGGACCACCTCAAGCGCCTGAAACACCTGAACGACTGGCTGAAGCCCGCCAGCTTCTCCGAGCATCTTGCATGGTCCACGCACGGCGCCGAGTTCCTCAACGACCTCCTGCCCCTGCCCTATACCGAAGCGACCGTCACCCGCGTCGCCGACCATGTGGATGAACTACAAGAGACCATCGGGCGCAAAGTGCTGCTCGAAAATCCGTCCTCCTATCTGGCCTTCACCGAAAGCACGATGTCCGAAACGGATTTCCTGCGAGAGATCGCCCGACGCACCGGCTGTGGACTGCTTTTGGACGTCAACAATGTCTTCGTCTCGGCCACGAACCTCGACACGGACCCCATCGCCTACATCGACGATTTCCCTCTCGATCATGTGGGCGAAATTCACCTCGGCGGTCACGACGAAGACGAAGACGACCACGGCGCACCCCTGCTGATCGACAGCCATGGCCGCGAGGTCGCAGACCCGGTCTGGGCGCTCTATGACTATGTCATCGCCAAAGGCGGCGTACGTCCGACGCTGATCGAATGGGACAACGACGTCCCCGACTGGCCTACGCTTGAAGCCGAAGCACAGCGCGCACAGGCGATTCTGCAGAAAGCCGTCGCGTGAACGTCGATCAGGATACCTTCCGGCAGGCGCTTCTCGACCCCAAGGCCCCCCGCCCGACTGGATTGTCAGATGGCCACGGCCTTGAGGCCGGCAGGCGCTTCGACGTCTACCGCAACAACGTCACAGTGTCCCTCGCCGAAGCCCTCGAAACAGCCTTCCCAACCATCGCCAAACTGGTCGGCGCGCAGAACTTCAAACTCCTTGCCACCTCGTACCTGCGGCAATACCCGCCAACATCGCCTTTGATGATGTTCTACGGCAAGGACATGCCCGCGTTTATTCAGACCTTCGAACCCACGAAATCCATCGGCTACCTCCCCGATATCGCCCGTTTGGAATTGGCCCTGCGTCACAGCTACCACGCAGCGGACGCCACACCGCTCGACCCAGCCATTCTACAATCCACGCCACCTGACACCCTGATGGCGTCAAAACCCACCCTTGCCCCGGCGACCCGGCTGATCCGCTCAAAATGGCCAATCCATGCGATCTGGGCCTTCAACACCCTGCCCGGCGCCCCAAAGCCGACAATGGCCGCACAGGACACGCTGATCCTGCGCCCCGACCTTGACCCCGAACCCCATCTGCTTCCGCCAGGCGGAGGCGCCTTCGTCGCCGCGCTTCTCGACGAAACCACCCTCGCAAACGCCATCGAGGCTGCCACCACAGAAGACCCTGCCTTCGATCTTTCCGCGATGCTGGCCCTTCTGATCACCAACAACGCCCTCACCGACCTTAAGGACTGACCCCATGATCCGCGCCCTGACCTCGCTCCACGATACGGTTGTCTCTGGCCTCGAACGGATCACCGTGCCCGTCATGACTACACTCGCCCGGTTCATCTTTGCCGCGACACTGCTGGTCTACTACTGGAACTCGGGCGCGACGAAACTGGGTGACGGGGTGCTTGGTTTCCTCTTCCCCTCCGACGGCGCCTACATCCAGATCTTTCCAAGAACCATCGAAGCCATCGGCTATGACTTCTCGCAACTCGGCGCGTTCCACTGGGCCGTGGTCACCGCGGGCACATGGGCCGAATTCGTCCTGCCGCTTCTCATCGTCCTCGGCCTGTTCACCCGCCTCGCCGCCTTCGGCATGATCGGCTTCGTCGTGGTGCAAAGCTGGGTTGACCTCTTCGGCCACGGAGGCCTGGCAAACGGCACCTTGGGCGCATGGTTCGACCGCATGCCCGACAGCCTGATCCTCGACCAACGCGCCTTCTGGGTGTTCGTCCTCGCCTACCTCGTCCTGCGCGGCGGCGGCCCCCTCTCCGTCGACCGCGTCCTCAAGGGCAGCACTTCGCCACGCCAAGCCACCACCTAGCCAAGATGCGCGGCCTGAGCCGCCTTGTCCCACCCAAGGGTCAACCCGCCCGGACCTTCAATAACCGGCCGCTTCATCAATGTCGGGTGCGCCGCAATCAAAGTCTCCGGCGCGCCGCCGCGCTCACTCTCCGACAACCCCCGCCACGTCGTTGACCGCGTATTCAGCAAACTGCCGCCAAATTCAGCCAAAAACCGAGCGATCTCGTCCCCCGACAAAGGCGCGGCCCGCACATCCCGAAACTCAACACCTAACCCGCTGTTTTCCAACGATTTGCGCGCCTTTCGGCAGGTGTCACAACTCGCAATCCCATACAAAACCGCCATCACGATCCCCCTCTGTCACAGTAATTTGCCTTGTTTTTCATACGAATCTCCCCACTTTCAAGGGTGTAGACGCACGTCGTCTGCAAAACGCGCCCCACGGGGGCCACACGGTCGCTCGTCGGGGCTCAATGCCAAGGCCCTTCCGCCTGCGCGAAGGGAAAGACGAGAAGGAAGACCGATGCCGACAGGCACAGTGAAATGGTTCAATGCAACCAAAGGGTTCGGATTTATCGCACCCGACGAGGGCGGCTCTGATGTGTTCGTCCATATCTCAGCCGTGGAACGCGCCGGAATGACCGGCCTCGCCGATGATCAAAAGATCGGATACGAGCTGATCGAAGGCCGCGATGGCCGCACCATGGCCGGAGAGCTGAAAGCCATCTGACCCGGAACGACCCGGTTCAGAAACGCACCCCCGACTGACGCGCCCCGGCGGAGGCTTCCACCGGATCAAGGAACGGCGGCGGAGTGAGAGACGGCGATGCGGTCGTGCCGCAGCGCACATAAACCGTCTGACCTTCGGCCACCGACACCGCCTCGCGCGCCTGCCCCCCTTGCGTGATCGAGCCCACCACATAGTCCCCTGCCGCCAGCCGGATCACCAACGGCGCCCCGATCCGGCAGGTCCCCATCGAGCGTTCATCCAAAAACAACGCCGGGTTCGTCGCGACATTCCCAAGGAACCCCACTTCTGAGGCACGGTAGATGACAATCGCCGAGCCGGGTTCCGAGCCCTGCCCGATGATCGTCGGCGTCGGGTCAGGAGCCGGGTCGCCGACTTGGATGGTAGCGGCACAGGCGGAAAGGAGGAGCGGGAGGAGAGCGAGGTGTTTCATTCTCCAACACTAGCACTGCTAAAACGGGACGCAGTGGCGCTCAGTCCAACACTTCTTCCATCTCAAACAGATTGCCCCACGGGTCTGCGAAAAAGGCGATCTTCCGCCCAATGACTTCGACAACAAACGGCGGCGCAACAATCGTCACCCCGTCTTCTTCAAGCCGCGCCACGGTCGCCTCGATGTCCGGCACGGTGAAACACGCATGATGAAACCCCTGATGCGCAAACGTCCCCGGAAAGTCCTCCGACGCGCGCGGCGACGGCGCAGGATCATTCCCGCCCACGATCTCAAACAGCGCCCTGTCGTCATTCGGAGCCGCAAAATACCCCATGTCCACCTTGAGCATCGGCTCCGGCCACTCATGCACAACCCGGAATTTCAGAACCGACGTATACCAGTCCTTGGCCGCTGCGTAGTCGGGCACCCGAATGCAAATATGCGAATGCGTCAGCTCAGCATACCGCGCGTCGGGTGTTCTTGGAGGGAGGGAGAAGGCGGCCATAGGATGTTCCTTTCAGCGATGACTGGCTGAGAGGGTAGCATGGATTGGGGTGTGCATGGAGTTAGGGTGGGACGGTAGCCTAGGGAGAATCGTTTTCTTGCTAGGCTGCGCAGCTTAATTTTCTCCGTATGGTCGCGATCGAGAGAATACGGAGTGCCCTTTTTGAAGACCCTCATCAATGCCTTGTAGACATCGTCATGTTGCTGAGGCCTTATTAAGACACTCTCTACTTTGTTGACAGTTTTCTTAAACTGCTGGATCGCCTCAGCAACGTTCTTCTTCATCATATTTGCTGGCTGATACTCTGAAAGGAATGGGGGCATTTTCTGTTCGTCCGGTTACTTAAGGTCCCTTATTGACTCAAGAACCACATTTTAGCGATGCTTCAAAAACTCCATTTGGACTTGTTCGGTTACTATCAATTTCGCTCGATTCTGCTCTAGTGCTTTTAATTGCTTCAAAGCACTGGCGCCGCGAAAACGATAGAAATCCAGGAGAATGTTCGTATCGACAAAGACTAGCCAATTGTCCGACAAAGTTATTTCTCCGTGATCTCGTCGCCCCCTAAAATCAGTCCCCCGGACTGATTTTCCCCGGGCTTAGCCCGGGTCGGAGACGACCCCCATAAACTCCCGCCATTCCCCCTTCGACATCCCCGACGTCTCCTGCGTCACCTCTTCACCGGCAACCATCCGCCGAACGCACTCCACGCCCTTCGCACTCAGCTGCGCGCCGCCCAGCCGGTAATCCTCGAACGCGCCGTAAGCGAAGGGCACCCAGTCCTTCACCAGCTGGCACATCAGTTCCGCATAGACCCGGATCTCGTATTGCGCATGGGAATCCGCCCTGAGCCGCAAGAAGTGGAACAGGTTGTGCAGATCGACCTTCCAATACCACTGCGTGTAAACATTCGCCGGCAGGTTCATCCGCGCCAATTCCCGCGCCAGCCCGTCCTGACCGTCCTGAGACAGCATCTCCTCGTAATGGTCATAAGACCGCGTCGCGTCACCCTTCAAAATCTCCAGCACCCGCGCCGCCTCGGCCCCTTCCAAAACCGCCCCGCGGCCCTGATTGTTGATCGTCGACTGCGCGCTCAGAACCTCGGGTTCGGGAATGTAAAACTCGCGGTCCAAAATCGAGTAACGCGCTGAATATTCATTCACATTCGCCGTCCGGTGCCGGATCCACTGACGCGCCACGAAGACGGGTAACTTCACATGGAACTTCACTTCGCACATCTCGAAAGGCGTCGAATGCCAGTGCCGCATCAGATACCGGATCAGCCCCTCGTCGTTTGAGACCGCCTTGGTTCCCTTGCCATAAGACACCCGCGCGGCCTGCGTGATCGCGTTGTCGTCGCCCATGTAATCAATGACCCGAACGAACCCGTGGTCCAGAACCGGGTAAGCCGTATAGAGGTGTTCCTCCATCCCTTCCGACACAACGCGCCGCGTGGTGCGCGTCTGTGCGCGTTCTTCGTCAATTTCGGCCTGTTGTTCAGGTGTCAGCGGCATGGTCATTCCCCAGTCAAATCGAGTCGCTCCGCCACAGTATCTATGTGCACGCCCGGTTTGAACCACAATATGCGCCACATCGTTGCGAAAGAACCGCATTCTGGCTAGGGTCTGCCCAATAGGGTTAACGAATATTGACTTATCCACGGGGTCTGTCAGGATTCCGAAAAACCAGACAAGGGCAGTATTATCATGAAACCACATTATGCTTTCTTCGGAGCGGCAATGCTTCTCGCAGCCTGCGGCGGCACAAGTGACATCGACATCGGTGGCGGTGGTGGCGGCGGCGGAAACCCGGTGCCCGAGAACCCTACAATCGATCAGGGTGACCTGCCCGTTGACGGCACCGAAACCTGCGGCGCTTTTGTCTGTTCGGGTGATGTGACCAACATTACCTTCAGCGCAGGAGCCCTCGCAGGTGACCCAAGCGACGACTCGCTGATCCTCACCGGCCTGCCCTTCGACGACGACCCACTCGGAGCCGAATTCACATACTTGACGACTGTCACGGGTGGGAACGGCATTGATTACGACATCTACGAAAACCAGGAGATCACGCCGATCCCGGGCTTCAATCGCTATCTGGCGATCTACAAACAGACATCTGGCGGAGAAATCACGGTCGGTGTCGCGGCCATCGAAGGCTATCAGGAGTTCGGCTATTCCGGCGCATGGTATGATGTCGACGATGTGACGACATCCATCCCGACGCTTGGCCTTGTCGGCTACACCGGTGACTACGCCGGAACCCTGACGCTCGACGGCTCTGGCGCGCTTTTCCTCACGGATGGCACGCTGAGAATGGAAGTCGACTTCACGGACAGCTACCTCAAAGGCTTCATCGAGGATCGTGACGTCTACTCGGTTGACGGCGCCGGAACCCTGACCAACCTCGCGCGCGGCCCGGGCACGGACAGACCAACGCTCGTGCTGAACGATACGATCATAACTGACGGATCTTTCGAAGGCACAGTCAACAGCTACAAGGATGATGGCAGCGTTCTTGAAACCGGGACCTACCAAGGCTTCTTCGGCGGCTCGGACGCCTCGGTCGTTGGTGGCCTTGTACGCGCTATCGGAGATTTCGACATCGACGGTGACGAAGACACCGATCCGAACGAAGACATCTTCAGCGCCCGCGACCTCGGTGTCTTCACCGCGGATTGCACGCTCGCCTGCCCATAATGCAAGGCACAATGAACGCAATGGGAAGCCGCCTTCGGGCGGCTTTCCTGTCGCTTGGGGTCTCACTTCTGCTTCTGGTGGCGGGTCCGATGCAGGCCCAAACTTCCCCTGAAAGCACGCAGACGCTTTCGGTGCCGCAGGCCCGCGTTCTAGCACGGCAGGCCTTTCAGTCGGGCAACCTTGCTCTGGCGGATCAACTGGCAACCGTCCTGCTGCAGCGCGACTCAAAAGACGCCGAAGCCCTCATCTTGCGGGCGCTCGTCGCGCGCCGCGCAGGTGCACTTGATATCGCTGAAAAGGCCGCGACCGACGCCTATCGGTTCTCGGACAACCCCGCCTTGCAGTTCGACGCGGCGTTTCTCGTGGCCGACATCAAGACCCTCAACGAGCAATTCACCCGCGCCGAGTTCTGGCTGCGCCGCGCCGACAATGTCGCAACCGACGATGCCCGTCGCGAGGCCGCACGACGCGCGTTCCAGAACGTCTCGCGCCTGAACCCCCTCAGCGTCCAGCTTCGCTTTACCGCGCGCCCGTCAAACAACGTGAACAACGGTGCGGAAACGCTGGTCATCGATCTTGGCGGTTTGCCGTTCTTTCTGGACCCGTCTGGCCAGCAACTTGGCGGCTACGAAGCCTCGACAGGCATATCCCTTGCCTACCGACTGTTCGAAAACGAAACACAAAAGACTGAAGCCCTCGCTGAACTGTTTTATCGCAAGATATGGCTGGACTCGGATGCAAAGGAACTCGTTCCGACCGCCCAAGGATCCGACTTCGACTATGGTGTCGTGATTGTCGGCATCCGGGATCAGCGCCTGATCTGGCCGGACCTTGGCATCACCGAAATCACCACGCTTGTCGGGCAAAGCGCGTATGGCCACGCCGATCTGGCGCGCTGGGGCGAAGTGAAAATCGGTCAAACCGTCCGGCAAAGCGACACACAGCAGCTTCGCTTCGCCACCACCCTGCGCACCGAAAAACGGCTTGATAGCGATGTGAACTCGTCGGACTCGCTGGCCTTTTCCGTCGACATGACCCGCGCCGCCGAAAGCGGCGGGACGTTCGGTGTCGGTGCAACATTCAAGAACGTCTGGTCCGACTCCGGCACCGTCGATCTGGCATCAGTCGCCTTGCGCGCAAACCGCGCGCTTGATCGGATCGGCGCAATCCAGCCGCGCTTCAACACGTCAGTCGAACAACGTAACTACCACAAATTCAGCGCAATCGCGGGCGGTCGCGACGATACGACCCTGTCTCTCGGGATCGACGTGACCTTCCCGGATGTCAGCTACTTCGGCTTTGTCCCCCAGGCTTCGCTACAGGCCCGACGCACCTGGTCAACCGTCGATATCTATGACCGCAACGAATACTCCTTCGGCATCACGGCCGTCTCGCGATTTTGATGCGTGGGCGCCTGCGCCCGCCGCAGGCACCCCTCGCCAACCGAGCGCAATCCGCCTATCGTAACGAGGCCTCCGACCAGACCGGAGCATCAATCGTTTCAGGAGTTTTGCCACAATGGGCATCGAATATCTGCACACAATGGTCCGCGTCAAAGACCTAGACGCGTCGATCGCTTTCTACAAACTGCTCGGCCTCGAAGAAACCCGCCGCTACGAGAACGAAGGCGGCCGATTCACTCTGGTGTTCCTCTCGCCACCCGGACAGGAAAACGCAAGCGTCGAGCTGACTTACAATTGGGATGGCGACGAAGGCCTGCCGTCGGACAGCCGCCATTTCGGGCACCTCGCCTACCGCGTCGACGACATCTACGCGACCTGCCAGCACCTCATGGACAACGGCGTCACCATCAACCGGCCCCCGCGCGATGGTCACATGGCCTTCGTCCGTTCGCCCGACAATGTCTCGATCGAGCTTTTGCAGCGCGGCGACGACCTGCCACCTCAAGAGCCTTGGGCCAGCATGGAAAACACCGGCAAGTGGTAAACGCGCCGGTTGTCAACCGTCGCGCGGGGCGGCCTGCGCGCGTGGCTGCTTTCCCATGAGAGTGGCGCTGGCATTTCTTTCGGTGTTGCTGCTTGTTGCGCCCGGTCTTGCCAACGCCGCCTGCCGCCTTGCCCTGGTTCTGGCGCTTGACGTCTCGGGGTCAGTGGACAGCGCTGAATACGTGCAACAAATGCACGGTGTCGCCGAGGCCCTGTCCGACCCCGAGGTTCAGGCCGTGCTATTTGCGACGCCAGACGCCCCGGTGAGTATCGCGATATTTGAATGGTCGGCCTCGTCCTATCAGCAAATCGTTGTGGATTGGACGACACTGAACGGCCCGTCGGATGTGGCCGTCATCGCCGAGAGGCTCGTGAACTGGCAACGCGCCCCCGCCCCCGAAGCCACCGGCCTCGGTGCCGCTTTGCAGTTTGCCAACACCATGGTCGCGCGCGCCCCGGCTTGTTGGGATCAAACACTCGACATCTCTGCGGACGGCAAGAACAACGACTGGCCACTGCCCTACCGGTTACGCGAAAACGGACAATTGGGCGACATGAACGTGAACGCGCTGGTGATCGCAACCGACTTTGCCGGCACCGTGGATCGCACCCCTAATGGAGTTGCCGAACTGACGGCCTATTTCAAGGCTCGCATCATTCACGGCCCGGACGCGTTCGTCGAAGTCGCCCAAGGCTATGCGGCCTATGCAGATGCCATGAAACGCAAACTTCTGCGAGAACTGGCCACACGCCCCGTCGGCATGGTTCCAGGTTGGACCCCGGCTCCCCAAAAGCCAAGCGCGACACGGGCCCGCACGATCCCTGCAAACTTCACCCCGAACCGCTAGTAGATATACCTGATCTGATCACTCCAGAAACGCTCGACCCGCGCCAGCGCGCCGTTGATCGTGTCGATCGTTTCGGCGCCCATCGTCGATGACCCCTCAATTCCCTCCGCATGTCGCGAGAAAAGATCATCGACGATCCCGCGCACCTTGCGACCCTTTTCGGTCAGGCGCACCCGCACCGAGCGGCGGTCGATCTCGCAGCGCTGATGATGCATGAAGCCCATCTCGACCAGTTTCTTGAGGTTATACGACACGTTAGAGCCCTGATAATACCCTCGCGACTTCAACTCGCCCGCTGTCACTTCATGATCCCCGATATTGAACAGCAATAACGCCTGCACGGCATTGATCTCCAATACGCCAAGCCGCTCGAATTCGTCCTTTATCACGTCCAGCAAAAGCCGTTGAAGCCGTTCGATCAAGGCCAGACTTTCAAGATAGTCGCCCTTGAACGACGCCTGGCCAGCGCCATCGCCCACGTGCTGATAAATGCTCATACTTCAGGTCTCTCCGCCCATCTGCTCGCTAAGGGCAGAAAGAACCTGAAAATCCGAAAATTACGTTAAAGCGTGGAAATTTTGCACGAAAACTTCCGGAACTTCTATTCAGACGCTCGGAGCACCCAACAAGACCGCCCGAATAAGCCCCTGATATTGCTCAGGAGTTTCCTCCTGAGCACTGATCCAGCGATAGATTTCCTGATCGTTTTCCGCAAGAAGCTGCTCGTAGATATCCAGCTCGGCGTCCGACAATTCGCTCAAAGGGCCATCCGAAAATGGCCCAAGCAGCATGTCCATCTCGCGCATCCCGCGCCGCCAAGACCGGATTCTAAGCCGTTTCAGGCGGACTTCACGTGTTTCACTCACGCGGCCTGCTCCGAGATCGCTGTCTTCAGCCGCTTCTCCAGAACCCCGATCCGTTCGGCGGCCTGGCTCATCTGCATCCGCAAAACCCGCATCTCCGTCATCACGTCGCTCAGATCGTACGGGTCTTCCTCCAGCACGTCGTCAGGCGCCTGTCCTTCGCCGGTCAAGAGCCAGGGGATGGATACATTCAAGACGCCAGAGAGCATCTGAAGCTTGTTGGCGCGCGGTTCGGCGACATCGTTTTCCCAATGCTCCAGGGTCTTCAAACCAATACCAAGCTTCTTGGCCAACTCCTTCTGATTCAAACCCTGGCCTTCGCGCGCCGCTGCAACGCGATCACCAAAGGTTGCTGTCTCATCGGAATACCAGTCGGAAGTCGTGGTCTCGGACATTATATCATCCTTATCTCTTGCGGGCAGTATAACCGCTTTCTAGAACACTCCCTAACCGCTTTGCTTTCCGAGGACGACCATGGCCTTCCTTTCTGCGACACTGGACCGCGTGAAACCTTCGCCGACGGTTGCTTTGACGGCACTTGTGGGCGAATTGAAGGCACAAGGCCGCGACATCATCGGCCTTGGCGCGGGCGAACCCGACTTCCCAACGCCCGAAAACATTCGCGAGGCCGGAAAGCGCGCGATCGACGAAGGCAAAACCCGCTACACCGCTGTCGATGGCATCCCCGAACTCAAAGCCGCGATCATCGCCAAGTTCGCCCGCGAAAACGAACTGACCTACGACGCCTCCGAAATCAGCGTCGGAACCGGTGGCAAACAGGTTCTCTACAACGCCCTCATGGCCACCCTGAACCCCGGCGACCAAGTCCTGATCCCTGCCCCTTACTGGGTCAGCTACCCCGACATGGTGCTTCTGGCCGGCGGCGAACCTGTGAACCTGCCCGCAGGCCCCGACAGCGGCTTTCGCATTACGCCCGACCAACTCGAAGCCGCCATCACCCCGAAAACCAAATGGCTGATCTTCAACTCACCCTCGAACCCCACGGGTGCGGGCTATTCGCCGAGCCAACTCAAAGCCCTCACCGATGTCCTTGAACGCCACCCCCATGTCTGGGTCTTGACGGACGACATGTACGAACACATCGCTTTCCCCGGCTTCGACTTCAAGACACCAGCACAGATCGCCCCGGCCCTGAAAGACCGCACCCTGACTCTGAATGGGGTTTCCAAAGCCTACGCCATGACCGGCTGGCGTATTGGCTACGCAGGCGGGCCGAAACACCTCATCGCGGCGATGCGCAAAATCCAGTCGCAATCCACATCGAACCCCTGCACGATCAGCCAATGGGCCGCCGTCGAAGCCCTGAATGGTCCGCAGCACTTCATCGCAGAAAACGTCGCAACCTTCCTGCGCCGCCGCGACCTCATCGTCGCAGGACTGAACGCCGCCCCCGGCATCCATTGCCCAACCCCCGACGGCGCGTTCTACGTCTACCCGTCGATCACCGGGTGCATTGGCAAGACCAGCGCGGGCGGTACAGAAATCGACACCGACGAAACCTTCTGCAAAGCCCTCCTCGAAGAAGAAGGCGTCGCCGTCGTCTTCGGAGCCGCCTTCGGCCTCTCCCCCGCCTTCCGTATCAGCTATGCAACCTCCGACGACGACCTGACGGAAGCCAGCAAACGCATTCAGCGTTTCTGCAAGGGCCTCGCGTGACCGGCACGCCCCCCGAATACTATGTGCGCCTGCGCGACAACGGCGCTGCGGTCTTTCACATCGACCCCGAAAACCGCAACCGCCGCATTGAAATGACCCAGATCGCGGTCATCACCAAACAGGGCGATGTCAAACCCCACGGCGACCATACCCTGACCGCCGCCGATCTCGCCGCCGTCGCCAAATGGCAGGCCGAGCGCGCCGAAATCGACGCCAACCGCCAGATCGACGATATCCTGCGCACCGTCGATCATCTGAACCTGACCGCAAACTGGGTCCAGCAAAAGGCCAGCGACACCGACCTCGATACCATCACCGACCCGCTCCTGATGGCGATGCACGACCTGCGCCAGATGCTCGTGAAAAAACAGGCGGCCCGCCTCACCAAAAACGACGAAACCTGACCCCTTCACCCTTTCCTAAATACCAAAAAACGCGCCGGTCGTCTCACGCGCTCCAGCGCCGCACAAGACCGGTCACGTCTTTCCAGCTCCCGGATACGATTTCGCGCCCCAACACCCGATCCGGGTTCGTCGGCGGCGGCATCTCGACCCCATCAAGCCGCCTGAATCCGAACCGGCTGTAATAGGGCGCATCCCCGACCAGCATCACACGATCCCAGTCAGCCGCCCGCCCCAGACTTTCTTCAATCAGCAATCCGCCCAGACCTTCGCCCTGTCGGGTCGGGTGCACCGCAATCGGCCCCAAAAGCAATGCAGGCGCGTCCCCGACCCGAACCGGCCAATAGCGCACGGCCCCCGCCAGAATCCCATGCGGGTCGCGTGCCACAAGGCTCAAATCTGCAACCGGAGCGACCCCATCGCGCAAACGATACGACGACAGCGCCTCACGCCCGGGCGCAAAGCAAAGATCGAAAAGTGCTTCGACCTCCCAGATATCCGCATACCTTTCCCGCCGAAGCTCGTACATACTGCCCTGTCCCGCCCCTTTCAGCGCTTTTCGCTGGAAAACCGCCTAGCACGAGGCTAGTTCCGAAACAAACCTCATGTCAGCAAAAGGCGCGCGCTCTCCATGTTCTACCGCCCAGAAGACGGTCACGGCCTCAAGCACAACCCGTTCAACGCAGTCGTTACGCCCCGCCCGATCGGCTGGATTTCGACACGCGGCGCGGATGGCTCGGAGAACCTCGCACCCTACTCCTTTTTCAACGCGGTCGCCTATGTGCCACCACAGGTCATGTTCGCCTCCACGGGGACGAAACCCGACCGCGACGGCACCAAAGACAGCCTCGCCAATATCCGCGAAACAGGCGTGTTCTGCGTCAATATCGTAGAATACGAAATGCGCGACGTGATGAATGTCTCATCTGGCAGTTGGGACCGCGATGTGGATGAATTCGACAAAGCCGGGATCGCCCGCTTCGACTGCGAGACCATCCCCGTATCCCGCGTCGCCGACGCACCTGCGTCACTGGAATGCAAAGTCACCCAGATCGTGCAACTGCCGGGCGAGGCGAACTTCGTCACCTTCGGCGAGGTCATCGGCGTCCACCTGCGCGACAATTGCATCGTGGACGGCAAATTCGACGTTCTGAAGTACCAGCCGCTAACGCGCCTCGGCTACCGGGACTATTCCCGCATCACGTCGCTTTTCGAATTGAAACGCCCCGACGAGAAATAAACTCTACCGCCGCCCCTCGCGAAGCCACCCGGCCACCGCCAGAAGCGACGCCAGCAATAGCAAAGCCCAGGCCGGCAATAGCGGTGACACGCGGACATCCGCCGTCACATAAGCTTCGCGTGGTGTAATCCCGATCCAGCCACGCCCCGCAGCGACCCGGCCTTCCCGCACCTCACGAATATCCGGGACACCATCGCGCAAGAACCGAACGCCCCCTCGCGTGGCCGCCACAACCGGCTCCAGAACCGCCCCACTCGCAATCGTCTCTTCAAACTCCCGCGGCGCTGACGGTCCCAACGCAATCACCGCCTCCTGATCGCCCTCGACCAGGCGATAAAGCCCAATTTCCGGCCCTTCAAACGTCGCCTCGAACCGCCCCGGAGAGACCTCCTCCAATGGCACCAAGACCACCGCCCCATCCGGCCCGGTGATCTCCACCGGCGCCACGTCTTCCCCCAAAGTCCGGCGCGTCACGACCATGGTCTGCCCTTCAGCCGCCACGCTCAGCGCCTCTTCCTCAAGGTCTGGCTCTTTCATCATCCAATGCGCCAGACGCCGCAGCAATTCCAACTGCGGCCCGCCCCCATCATACCCCCGCGACCAAAGCCAGGCATGATCCGACGCCAACAGCGCCACGCGCCCCTCGCCCACGCGGTCCAACACCAGCAAAGGCCGCTCATCCACGCCCGACATCACCGACGCACCCCGTTCCGGAATGACATCCACAATCCGCAACCACCGCCCCCAGGGCGGCCCGTCGCCCGCCACTTCTGGTTGAAACCCTTCCGTCACCGGATGGCGCTGCCCGATCTCCGTCACGGTCGGCAAATAGGCCTCCTCCAGCACCCGACCCGAAGGAGACGCTGGAATGATCTCCGCCAGCGGCGAGCGATAAATCGAATCCGCCCCCGCAAAATCCGGCCCCGCAGCAATCAGCAAAGCGCCCCCGTCCTCTACATAGCGGCGAATGTTATCGAGATAGATCGACGGCAAAATGCCCCGCCGCTTATAGCGGTCGAAAATTATCAGATCGAACTCATCGACTTTATCGAGAAACAACTCCCGCGTCGGAAAAGCAATGAGTGACAACTCATTGACTGGCACCCCGTCCTGCTTTTCAGGCGGGCGCAAAATCGTGAAATGCACCAGATCGACTGAAGCATCCGACTTCAGCAGGTTCCGCCATGTTCGTTCGCCCGCATGAGGCTCGCCCGACACCAACAACACCCGAAGACGATCCCGCACCCCGTTGATCTGCACCACGGCCGCGTTATTGCGCGCGGTCAGCTCACCTGGCTGCTCGGGCAGGTTGAACTGAATGACATTCATCCCCCCATGCTCCAAAGTGACCGGCAACTCCAGATCCTCACCAATCGGCACATTGAAAAGCTGAGGCTCGCCGCCATCCACCGAGATCTCCAGTTCCGCCCGCTCCGGCAATCCAACTGGCACCACCCCTTGATCCTCGATCCGCAACGTCAGCGTCACCGGCTCGTCCAGAATCGCAAACGCCGGCGCATTCTGCACCATCAACCGACGATCCCAATCCGTCTCGCGCCCCGTCAACAAGGCATGCAATGGCGCGGGCAAATCGGGCGCGCGCTCCACATCATGCAACTGCCCGTCGCTCAACAAGATCGCCCCCGCCAGCCGAGACCGCGGTTCTTCCGCCATGGCATTCGCCAAGGCCTCCATCAGCAAAGTGCCCTGATTGCCCTCGCTGTCCCCCAAAGTGACAACCCGCAACTCCACATTGTCCAGCCGCGCAATCTCCGCCTCGATCCCGGCAATCGCCTCCGCCACCTGCGCGGGGCGATCCGAAATCCCCTGACTGGAGCTTTCATCCACCACCAACAGCACAACATCGCTCAGCGCCTCGCGGTCCTCGACCTGCAACGACGGATTGGCGAGTGCCAAGACCAACACCGCAAACGCCAGCCCGCGCAGCCACCAGCCCGAAAGTCCGCGCCACACCGCGACGCCCACAAACAACACCGCCAGAATCGCTCCCGCCAAAACCGAAGGCCATGGCAGCAGCGGGTCAAAAATGATCGTCCCCGTCTCCATCACAGACCTTCTTCTTGGCTAAAAAATATTGGTGGAGTGCGAGGGGCCTTTCGGCGATTGCAGGCAACCGCCTGCCGGCAACACATTGCTGTGCGATGTGTGAGAGGCAAAGCCCCCTCGCCCACCGCGTTTGCAAAGCAAGCGCAATATGTCTCATGCACACTCACTGCCCCAACCGATCCAGCAAAGCAGGCACATGCACCTGATCCGACTTATAATTCCCGGTCAGCACATGCATGATCAGATTCACGCCAAATCGATAGGCAATCTCGCGCTGCCGCTCTCCGGCAAACCCGCGCCCCACCGGATATATCGGCGCGCCCACCGCATCCATCGCCCAGGCCGCCGCCCAGTCGTTGCCGCCAATAATCACCGGAGTCACATTGTCATTGAGATTGCGAAACGGCATTCCGTCCGCCCGCTCCGCATCCGCCGGTGAGGCTTCAACCCAGACATCCCGGCTGGCATAACGCCCCGGAAAATCCTGCAACAAATAAAACGTCCGCGTCAGAACATGGTCGCCGGGGATCTGCTCCAATGGCGGCACATCCAGCGGCAAAGCCAACTCGCGCAGCTTCCGCTCATTCGGGCTCGATCCCCCAAATTGCGCCGTATCCGCATCCCGCGTATCAAACAGGATCATCCCGCCCGTGCGCAAATAGCGATTGAGCTTGGCATAAGCCTCCGACGAAGGACGCGGCTGATCTGGCGTGATCGCCCAATACAAGAACGGATAAACCGACAATTCATCCGTCTCCAAATTCACAGCCGTCGGGTCCGTCGGCTCGATCGAGGTTCGACGAAACAACACATTCGACAAGCCTCTCAACCCCGCACTCGAGGTCGCATCCACCCGTCCGTTGCCTGTCACTACATACCCCAAAGACAACTCCGACGCCGCAAACAAGGACTTCTCAATATCCTCAACCGTCTCTTGCGCTTGCGCCTCGGGCGCCCCCATCAACAGCGCCGCAACCAACACTACAGCCGCCTGCGCCCGTGGCCCCGTCAACTTCCCCGATAACCAAAGCGAGGCCAGAATATCAACCATCAGTGCAAGCATCCCCAAGGTCAGAACCAGCCCCTTAAGAGGCGTCTCCCGCGTCACCGCCAACCCTTCAACCGGCACGTCCGCAGGCCAGACCACGCGCTCCAACATGTCATCAGCCCCGATCACATTCCGCGCAATCCGCCTGTCCTCGCCCGCATAAAGCCCCGGCGGCAAATCCGCACTCAAAGCCCCTTGCGCCAAGTCCTCGCCCCGAACGCCCGCCAAAGCGCCTGCGTCTTCAATCTGGCCCGTCGCCGTCAAAACCTGATCCGGCGTCCAGACCGTACCGGCCAAATCCTCCGCCGTCACAGCCGCCGGCGTCGACGACACGGCCAAACGCTCCAACATCTGCACGAACAACCCTGACAAGGGCAACGTCGACCACTCCGCATTCGCCGTCACATGGAACAAAACGACCTGCCCGGCGTCCAAACGCTTCCTCGTCACCAAAGGCGTGCCATCGCTCAAAGCAGCAATCGTGCGCGAGGCCAGAGACGGGTCCGGCTGCGCCATCACCTGCGCAGACACCACCACGTCATCCGGCACCGCCAATCCAAAAAACGGGCTCTCCGGCAAAAATGCCCGAAGCGCCTTCGGCTCGCCCCATGACATCGCGCCACCCACATTGCGCCCTCCCGCGCGCAAGCGCACCGGCATCAGGATGTCTTCCACGTCCCGCCCAATATCCGACGCCGCAACACGCGGCCCGGCAAAGCGCACCAGAATCCCCCCACCCCGCACCCATCCTTCAAGGTCCGACGCCTCGCTCTCTGCCAAAGTCGCGATATCGGCCAGAACGATCACATCCGGGTTCGCCAAAACGATATCCGACAGATCACCCTCGATGAGGTCCGCATTCGGCAACAAAGCCTGCTCCAAGTAATGCGTCGGCGTCAAAAGCTGCAAACCCTCGCGTTCATCGCGCGCCGCCAGCAAGGCCACCTCGCGCCGCCGCAACGCATCATCCGTCAGGCTCACCGCTCCCGCCGAGCGCTGCCCCGACAATTCGAACCGAGTGATCCGGTTGCGCAACTCCGGCGGCAAGGACAAAGCCAAAGACGCTACAGGCTCGCCATCGCCAAACTCAAACGTCCCGCTCGTCAACTGCCGAGGCGTGCCCGCCGGATCAAGCCCATGCCCAATCACAGTGACTTCCGAAGCCCCCGTCGTCCGACTGCGCACCGCCTCCAAAGCAATCGCGCCGTCTGCAAACCGCGCTGGCCGCAGCCCAAACACAGGCCGCTGCGCCTCAAACACCGAAACCGCGCCTGCGCTCTGCAAAGCGGTCAAAAGCCCGTCGCGCCACGAGTAATCCAACCCATCCGACACCCAAAACGTATCAAACCCGGCTCCCAAATCATCGGCCCAGCCAAGAACCACATCCGCATCCGGCGCCCAGGCTGCAGGCTCCAAACCGGGCAACTCGGAAACCCATGCATCCGCCGACCGGAATGGCACGTCGCCTGCCGGAATATCCGTCAACACAATGACAGCCGTCTCGCGCCCGGCCTGCAAAGCCTCGCCAAGAACCATGTCCACCCGCTCAATCCGCCGCGTCCAGTCCGACGCCCCGGCCCAGGTGCCATCCATCAACACCAATAGCGGCCCATCGCCCCCGGTGCGATCCTGAGGATTCAACACCGGCCCCGCAAAACCGATAATTGCTGCCGCCACGGCCAAAGTCCGTAGCAACAACAACCACCACGGCGTGCGATCCGTTTGCGTTTCGTCGTCCGTCAGCCCTAGCAGCAACGCCACACCTGGAAACCGCCGCCGGATCGGCGCTGGCGGCACCGCGCGCAGCAAAATCCAGAGGATCGGCAAGGCGATCAACCCCAGCAGCAACCATGGCGCGCTAAATCCTATGGGCCCAATGCTCCACATCAGTGCACCCGCTCCAACGCCCCATAAAGCCACAACAAGGCCGCCGAGGCCGACGCATCCGTGTGATGGCAATGAAATTGCCACCCTGTCGCACGGCACAACGACTGCAACTCATCCTTGCGCGCCGCCAACCGCTGCAAATAGCGATCCCGCAAATCGCCCGCCTTCAACGTCTCATGTGCCAAAGTCCCGCCAACACTCTCAAAGATCGTGCGCCCATCAAACGGAAACGCCTCTTCCTGAGGATCCAGAACCTGCACCAATGCACCATCAACGCCCCGATCCGCGGCCCGCGTCAAGGCCGCCTTCACAGGACCGATATCGCCCAGGAAATCCGATACGAACACCGCCCGCGACCGCGCAGGCACCCCCCGCAACTCCGGCGCAATATACTCCGCCGCCTCGGCGCTCTCCGCCAAAGACGCCGTCAACCGCATCAACTGCACCTGTCCCGAACGCGGTGGCAACCCCGCGTTGGTCAACCCAACCCGCTCGCCGCCCCGGATCAGCAAAACCGCCATCGCCAGCGACAACACCCGGGCGCGATCCGCTTTCGTCGGCAGTGCCTTATCGCTGGAAAATTCCATCGACTGCCCGGTATCCAGCCAGATCATCACCGACTGCGCCGCCTGCCATTCCTTCTCGCGCACAAACAAGCCGTCATCCGACCGGGCCGAACGCCGCCAGTCAATCGACCGCGCTTCATCACCCGCATGGCTGGGCCGATACTGCCAGAACTGATCGCCCTGTCCCACGCGCCGCCGCCCATGCTCGCCAGCCATCACCGAAGACGCCAAATGCTCCGCCGCCGCCAAAAGCGGAGGCAACGGACCTGCAAGGGTCTCGGCGTCCTGCCTTAAGCGGGGCGCTTGTCTCACGCGGCAGCCTCAGTCCGGGTCACAACCTCGGTCACCTGAGAAATCACGGTGTTCAACTCCATGCCCCGCGCCCGCGCCGCAAAGGTCAGCGCCATACGGTGCGTCAGAACCGGCGTCGCCATCGCGGCCACATCCTCAATGGAAGGCACCAATCGCCCTTCCAGCAACGCACGCGCCCGCACCGTCAGCATCAACGCCTGCGCCGCGCGTGGCCCCGGCCCCCAACCGACATTCTCGCGCACGATATCGCTCGCGCCCGGCTCGTCAGGGCGACACGCCCGCACCAGATCAAGGATCATCTCGACCACGGCTTCACCCACCGGCATCCGCCGCACCAGGCTTTGCGCGGCCATCAACTCCTCGGGCGAGAATACTCGCGTCGACTGCGCTTCACCGGCCCCCGTCGTCGCCATCAGGATATCCCGCTCGGTGTCGCGATCCGGATAAGGCACATCAATCTGTACCAAAAACCGGTCCAACTGCGCTTCCGGCAAGGGATAGGTCCCCTCCTGCTCAATCGGGTTCTGCGTCGCCAACACATGAAACGGAGCCGGCAAATCATGCGGCACACCGGCCACCGTCACCGATTTCTCCTGCATCGCCTGCAACAAGGCCGACTGCGTCCTCGGAGACGCCCGGTTCACCTCGTCCGCCATCAACAACTGACAGAAAATCGGCCCCTTGATGAACTTGAACGCGCGTGACCCATCCGCCCCCGTCTCCAGCACTTCCGACCCCAGAATATCGGCCGGCATCAAATCCGGCGTGAACTGCACCCGCTTGCCATCCAGTCCCAGAACCGTCGACAGCGTATCCACCAGCCGCGTCTTTCCGAGCCCCGGCAAACCGACCAGCAACCCATGCCCGCCACACAAGATCGCGCTCAACACAAGATCGACCACCCGTTCCTGTCCAATGAACCGATGGGTTATGCTCGCCTTCGCTTCGGCCAGCTTTCCACCAAGCGTTTCGATCTCGGCGACAAGGTCCGGGGTTTCACTCATGGCAACGCGCTCCTAATGATCTATGATCTCAATAGAACGAAGTATGGCGAACGGGACAAATGGCAAAAGAGGAAATGGCACAAAACATCGTGAAACCCTCCGCCGAGGGCATCGCAGCCAGCGCACGCGCCGTAAAAACGCGCGGTTTACCGCCGGTGCACCTTTGGAATCCCCCAGATTGCGGCGATCTGGACATGCGCATCGCCCGTGACGGGACGTGGTTTTACCTTGGCACACCCATCGGACGCCCCGAGCTGGTGCGCCTTTTCTCGACGATTCTGCGAAAAGACGGCGACCGCTATGTCCTCGTCACGCCTGTTGAAAAGGTCGGTATCCAGGTTGATGATGCGCCCTTCGTCGCCGTCGACTTCACCGCAACCGGCGTAGGTACTGACCAAAGCCTGACCTTTGAGACCAACTTGGGCGACACCGCCACCGCCAGCACCGACCACCCCATCCGCGTCGAACGCGATCCCGAGACGGGCGAACCCTCGCCCTACATCCTGATCCGCGCCAATCTCGAAGCGCTCATCGACCGCAAAAGTTTCTATCGCCTCGTCGATATCGGCGCGCATCACGACGTCGACGGCAAAAGCTGGTTCGGCCTCTGGTCCGAGGGCCAGTTTTTCCCGGTCATCCCAAGCGCCGAACTGGGCTAGCGCCTCGATGATTGAGGACATCGAAGACTACTTTACCAAAGGCTGTGGTCGCTGCCCACGCTTTGATACACCCGATTGCTCAACCAGACAGTGGCACAAGGGCCTTCTGGCCTTGCGCAACATCTGCCAGATGGCGGGCCTCACCGAAACGCTCAAATGGGCGCACCCCTGTTACATGCACGCCGGACGCAACATCGTGGTCTTCGGTGCCTTTCGGGGGACTTCCGCCTCAGCTTCTTCAACGCCGCCCTCATGAAGGACCCCTATGGAGTCCTTGTACGCCAAGGGCCCAACGCCAAACACCCCGACTCGATCCGCTTCACCGACAACGCCGCTCCCGACAGTCAAAAGGCCACGATCCAGGCCTACCTGAAAGAAGCGATGGGCTACGCCGAACAGGGCCTGAAGCCCCCAAAGGACGTTACCCTGCCGGAAATGCCGGACGAATTGACGGACGCACTTGATGCCGACCCCGAACTTGCCGATGCCTTCCACCGCCTCACACCGGGCCGCCGCAAAAGCTACATCCTAAATCTTAACCGGGCCAGGCAATCCGCAACACGCATCAATCGCATCGAGAAATTCCGCGATAGAATCCTTTCCGGCAAAGGCGCGACAGAGAGATAGGGAAGGCCTTATTGGCCCACCCTCTCACCTTGGGCTCAGATCAGCACATCAGCCACGCCAAGATAACGACACCAATTTGCCGTCACTCCGGGAAAATTGCATCCCGTTCGCCGTCAAAGTCCAGCAAGCCAATGCAAACCACCTCACCGTCACAGCGATCCGCGTGGAACACACCGCCTTCGACAAACGCGTAATCCCCCGCCGTCGTCGCGGTTTCCGAACCGTCCTCATGCACGTGGACCCAAGTCCCCTGAATGGTCAGACCCCAGTAATCATTGGTATGCGCATGAGACGGGATGCCAACACCGGGTGCCATCCGAAGAAGCCAGATGTCATCCCCCGCTGCCGGACCGCCCCAACCGAGCGCAAGCTGAACGCCCGGAATAACGTCCTGCCAGGCCACTTCACCAAGAAAAACAATATGATCGTCCTTATGCGCATCCGCCAAAACCGGGCTCGACAAAAGGGCCGCCGCGCAGACGGCAGTGAGAAGCTTCTTCATGTCCTGATATCCTTTCAGACAAAGTTGACCGGGTGCCTCAACCAAGTCTAACCCGGCGTTGCTTAATTACGGACCAATCGGTAACCTATTAAAAAGCCCCTCGTCAATAATTAATTACCACATGGTATAAAATGTCTGAAAAAGCCAAACGCGGCCGCCCCAAAACGCTCAATAAATCCGACGTGGTCGATATCGCGATGCACGCCTATTGGCAGGACGGCCCCGAAAACGTCTCGCTCAATTCGGTGGTACAGCGCGCCGGCGTCGCCAAACCGTCGATCTACCGCGAGTTTGGCAACGAAGACGGCCTGACCAAAGCGGCACTCGCCCATTACGCCGAATGCGTGCTCACCAAAGTTATCGAGATCCTCTCCAGCGACGCCAGCTTTCGCGACCGTATCAACGCCGTCGCCCGCCTCTCCGCCGAAGATCCGCTGCACAAGCACGGCTGCCTCTTCGTCAAAATGCGCGCCAACCAGTCGGCATTCGGTGAAACCACCCGCGCGCTCATTGACCAAATGGACGCAATGGCCCTCGCCGCTTTCGAAAAAGCCCTGCACGATGGCCTCGAAAACGGCGACTGGTCAGGCAACATCCCGGTGCCGCAAGCCGCGCAATATCTCCACGCTCAGATCGGCCTCGCCCTCGACATGCGCGCCCGCGGCGAAGATCCAAAAGACGTGATCGCCCTCGCCCTGTCGATCTTCAAACGTCCAACTTAAGACACGGCCTAACGCCCAACCACTTCCTCCAGAACCCGCAGAAACGGCTCGCCCGCCTCCGCCCGCGCGATCAACTCCAATAACCCCGCACGCCCCGCGCGACGATCGATCTCGGCCACCTCCGCCGCTGCCGATCCATAGGTCCGCCCCACGCCCAACTCATCGAACACCGCGCGCAACTGCCAGAACCGCGTCACCTCACGCACCCGCGCCCGAGACGCCTCCGTCACCGCCCCGCCTCCACGCGGATGATCCGCCACATAGGTCGCAAGCCCCTCATCAAACCATGTGGGGTAAGGCTGGCGCACCAAATTGCGCAATCCCATCGACCGGTGCAGCCGGGCATGCATCATCTCGTGGCTCAACGTGCCAAGCGTCAATCCACCCGGCGCCACCATCACCGCCAGATCCGCCACCGAAAGCCCATTGCCGCCAATCCCGAAATCCCGCGCACAGGCACGGCTCGCACAAAGCACCATCACTGGACGCGGTGCCGCGTCCCCGAAAAACTCCTCGACCCGCACGCGCGCCGCATCAACCAACCCCAGATAATCCCCCGCCCGCTCGGGCCGATCCGTCCAGACATGCGGCGCAACCTCGACCAGGCCATAGGCCTCGGGCCAGACAAACCGATGGCTGCCCGGCAGCGCCACTCCAACGAGCAGAGCCGCAAAGCACGCATTCGACAAGAAACTGAAAACCCGTCCAAACATGCCACTGTCAAAGCCGGGAAAGCTTCGGGTTTCAACCACATTAGCCGTCCGCAAATTCGCGCGCCACCAAATCCTCCTGACACAACCCTGTCAGGAGGCGTGTGTCAAAAGGGGTCATCAACTCAACAAAGGAAAGCGAATCATGACCACCACTCCTGCCAATTCCGTCGTCTGGACTGAAATCCCCGTGCGTGACATCGACCGCGGCATCGCGTTTTATAAGGCCGTGTTCAACTTCACCCTCAACCGTGACGAAAGCGGGCCAAATCCGATGGCAAACTTCACCGATGACATGACCGGCGTGTCTGGCCACCTCTACCCCGGCGAGCCTGCCGCCCCGAACCAGGGTCCTACAATCCACCTGATCGTTCCCGACACGCTCGAAGCCGCCGCCGACCGCTGTTGGAAAGCAGGGGGTACCGTGCAAGGCGATCCGATCCCGCTGCCCGTCGGGCGCTTCCAATAGGCGCTCGACCCCGACGGCAACTCCATCGGCCTCTTTGAAGCCAAGGCCGCCTGATGCGCCGGGCCGACCGTCTCTTTCAGATCGTGCAATATCTGCGCGACGGTCGGCTCACCACCGCCGCCATACTGGCCGAAAAACTCGAAGTCAGCGAACGCACCATCTACCGCGATATCGCTGATCTCATAGGCACCGGCGTGCCGATCGACGGCGAAGCAGGTGTCGGCTACATCATGCGCGAAGGCTATGACGTCCCGCCCCTGATGTTCACACGCTCCGAAATCGTCGCCCTCACCGCCGGTGCGCGCCTGATCCGCGCCTGGGGCGGCACCGCCATGGCAGAAGCCGCCGAAGAGGCATTGGTAAAAATCCGCGCCGTCCTGCCAGACGATGCCCGCTCCAGTGCGGCCAAAGTGCAGGTCCACGCCTTCCAGATGCCCGAACTTGACGCGGAAACCCGCAAGCGCCTCGACCTCCTGAAAGCCGCCGTCGAAACGCACACAAAGCTCGACATCACCTACACAACCGAAGACGGCACCGCGTCCATGCGCAGCATCCGCCCCTTGGGCCTGTGGTTCTGGGGCAAGGTCTGGACCCTCGTCGCTTGGTGTGAACTGCGCCAAGACTTCCGCATGTTCCGCGCCGACCGCATCACATCAACCACCGGCGCCGGGCACTTCCGCGAAGAACGCGGCAAACGTCTCAGCGACTTCTACGCCTCCAAAGACCCGAACCGCCCTTCGAACCTGACCCTCAGCGGATAAAGACAAAGGCACCGCCCCTTCCTCTTCACCCTTTCATAAATACCAAATCCGACAGCTACCCAAAGGCGCTACCCGTCGACCTTACCGCGCCGATCCCCACGCAAATTCGCGTATAGAACATGGTTCCGCCACCGCCCGTCGATCTGCAAATACGACTGCGCCACGCCCTCGTATTTGTACCCGCATTTCTCCAGCAATCCCCGAGACGCCTTGTTCTCGGGCAAACACGCGCTCTCCAACCGGCTGAGGTCCAACACCTCGAACGCGTGATGCACCATCGCTGTCAGCGCCTCGCGCATATAGCCTTCACGCGCATGGGGCGCACCGATCCAATACCCGATCGTACCGGCCTGCGCCGGCCCGCGCCGGATATTGTCCAAGGTGATCGCCCCGATCAAACGCCCGTCCTCGCGCCGCTCCAGAAACAACGGCAAAGCCGTCCCTTGCGCAATTGACCGGCTGGCCCAATAGACCCGGTTCACAAAGGACTTCCGAGACAGATGGTCCCGCGCCCAGCGCGGCTCCCAAGGCGTCAGAAACTCCGCCGATTGCTCGCGAAGCGCCGCCCAGTGGCGAAAATCTGAATGCACGGGCGGGCGCAAAATCATCCGCCCGGTATCGATCCGGACCTTGCGCCCGAACTTCAGCATTACGCGACCAACCTGCCCGCCAGAGCCTCGCGCTCCGGTGCGCGCGAAATCGGCCCATACAATGCCAGAGCCGTGTCGGCCTTCTCAACCAAGTCCGCCGCAAAGGCCTTCGCATCGCCCGTCGTCACAGCATCAATCAACTCAACCGTTTCTTCCAGCGGCGGCACCCGGTCCCAGATCGACATCAAACGCGCCAGACGCTCGGCGCGGTTCGACGGGCTCTCCAGCCCCATCAGCATCCCCGCCTTCATTTGCGCCCGCGCCCGCGCGATCTCGGCAGGCGTCATATCGTCCGCCGACCGCTTCAATTCATCCACCGTCAGGTTTACCAACCCTTCGATGTCCTCCGCGCCGGTCCCGGCATAAATTGTCAGCAAGCCGCTATCTGCATAAGCCCCGGTCTGCGCAAATATCGTGTAACACAAACCGCGCTTCTCACGCGCCTCTTGAAACAGCCGCGATGACATGCCGCCGCCCAAAACGGTCGAGAAAATCTGCGCCGTATATACAGCCGGATCGCGATAGCCGGGCGTTTCGAACGCCAAAGCGAAATGCGCCTGCTCAAGGTCCTTCTCAACCCGGTGCTCGCCGCCCCGGAAAACCGCCGGATCGGTGCCACCGCCATCATGCGCCGCCAGATGCCCGAACGCCTCCTCCGCCGCCTTCACAATTGCCTCGTGATCCACAGCCCCCGCCGCCGAGACGATGATATTGCCCGGCGCATACCGCTCGGCCACAAACCCCGAGAGATCTTTGACACCAAAAGACGACACCTTCTGGGACGGCCCCAAAATCGTGCGCCCCAAAGGCTGATCCGGAAACGCCGTCTCCTGCAACCAGTCGAAAATCACATCGTCCGGCGTATCATGCGCCTGCCCGATCTCCTGCAGGATCACATGCCGCTCGACCTCGACCTCGCGCGGGTCAAACGCCGGATTGAGAACGATATCGCTGATCACATCAAACGCCAGCGGCACGTCATTCTCCAAGACACGCGCATAATACGCCGTCATCTCGCGGCTGGTGTAGGCATTGATATACCCGCCTACATCTTCAATCGCCTCGGCAATATCCAAAGCAGACCGCTTCGCTGTCCCCTTGAACGCCATATGCTCCAGAAAATGCGCGATGCCGTTCTGATCCAGACGCTCATGCCGTCCACCGGCTGCAACCCAAACCCCGAGCGACGCCGAAGCCAGCCCCGGCATATGCTCCGTCACGACACGCACGCCGTTGCTCATACGATGAATTTCAACCGTCACGTTTTGCGCATCTTTCGGATCAAAGCCTCAATCTCCCCCAGGTCATTTTTCACGCGCGTGACGCGCTCCGGCCTTTGATAAAGATCCCCCATCCGGTTTGGAAGAGGCGGCCTGATGCCGGTCGCAGCCTCCACCGCATCCGGGAACTTAGCCGCGTGCGCGGTGGCCAGCGTGATCATCGGCACCGCCGACAAACCCTGCTCCTCAGCCACCTTCACACCCACCGCCGTATGCGGGCAAAGGATCTCCCCCGTACGCTCCAACATGGTCGCAATCGTCGCGCTCGTCTCCGCTTCCGACGCCCGACCCGACGCATAGATATCCCGCAAAACCTCAATCGCGCCCTGGCTCACAGGAAATCCGCCCGACGCTTTCAACTCGTCCATCAACTGCGCCACCGCGCCCCCGTCCCGGCCATAAGCCTCGAACAAAGCGCGCTCAAAGTTCGACGAGACCTGAATATCCATCGACGGCGAAATCGACGGCGTCACACCTTCCTTGGTGTACGCGCCACTCTCCAACGTCCGGTGCAGAATGTCGTTCTGGTTCGTCGCAACCACCAACCGCTCAATCGGCAAGCCCATCCGCTTGGCGATATAGCCCGCAAAGATGTCTCCAAAATTCCCCGTCGGCACGGTGAAACTCACCGACCGCTTCGGCGCACCCAAAGACACAGCGGATGAGAAGAAATACACCACCTGCGCTAGCACCCGACCCCAGTTGATTGAATTCACCGCCGCCAGCCGCACCTCGTCGCGAAACGCAAAGTCGGCGAACATATCCTTCACCGCCGCCTGACAATCGTCAAAATCCCCGTCCAGCGCCAAAGCATGCACATTCGCCTCAACCGGCGTCGTCATCTGCCGCCGCTGCACTTCCGACACGCGCCCATGCGGATACATAATGAACACATCCACCGCATCCAGACCCCGAAACGCCTCGATTGCCGCCGACCCGGTATCGCCCGAGGTCGCACCCACGATCGTGACCTTCTCGCCTCGTCGCGTCAAAGCTGACTCGAACATCTGCCCGATCAGCTGCATCGCAAAATCTTTAAACGCCAAGGTCGGCCCGTGGAATAACTCCAACAGGAAATGATTTGGTCCCAACTGCACCAAGGGCGCCCGCGCATCATGCCCGAACGAGGCATAGGCCCGCGCAATGATCGCCTCGAACTCCGCGTCCGTAAACGCGTCCCCAATAAACGGACGCATCACCCGAAACGCCTGTTCCTCATAGGTCAGCCCGGCCAACGCGGCGATATCCCCGGCCGACATGACCGGAATGCTCTCAGGCACATACAGCCCGCCATCCCGCGCCAAGCCCGTCAGCATCGTCTCTTCAAAATTCAAAACCGGAGCCTGCCCCCGGGTCGATACGTATTTCATGTCATGTCCTCACGGCGTCCCCGCCTCATACGCCAAAGAAAAAACGCCGTCATCCCCGCCCAGACAATTGCCAGTCCAAACCACTGAACCGCATAGCCGAGATGGTTGTTCGGGATGCCAGCACTGGTCACCGGCAATGGCGTCGCCCGCAGGTCCGTTCCCGACACCTCCCGCGCCACGACCAGTACAGGCTCCGCCCCCAACGCCTCGGCCATCACATCGACATCCCGCGCAAAAACCAACCCCGCTCCCAAGTCCGGCTCCGGCGTAAAACTATCCACCTCGCGCGGCCATTGCAGATTGCCCACAACCGTCATCGCAACGCCGGGCCGCACCACATCCCGCGCATCCGACGGCACAAACCCCTCGTCCACCATGATCCGCCGCCCCGCGTCCGTCTCAAACGCCGAAATCACCCGATACCCCGGCCCGCCCCCCTGCACCGAAGTCAAAGCAACCAACTCTTCCCCAACCGTCCGTCCCGAAACCGCCACCGGCAAAAAACGGTCCGCCTCCACATCAAACACCTCCGGCAAAGCCACCGGCTCCGCCCCGATCCGCGCTTCGATCTCGTTCAAAAGCGCCGTTTTCCACGCAAGCCGCTCCAACTGCCACGCCCCAAGCGTCACCAGAACGGCACAACCGACAATCCCGAATATCGAAGGCACCATCACGCGCAAAGTCGTCTCTCCCAAGCAAAAGGCGCGGAAAATCCCCCGCGCCTTCTTCTGTTTCAAAATATCCCCGCCGGAGGCAAAGAAATCCTATTCAGCCACCCCAGACGTAGATCGCAGCGAAAAGGAACAGCCACACCACGTCCACAAAGTGCCAGTACCAGGCGGCCGCCTCGAACCCGACATGACGCTCCGGTGTGAAATCCCCGGCCCGCAAGCGCAGGTAACAAACGAACAGGAAGATTGTTCCGACCACAACGTGGAAGCCGTGGAAACCCGTCGCCATGAAGAAGTTCGCGCCATAAATATTGCCCGAGAACCCGAAGGCCGCATGGCTGTACTCGTAGGCCTGGAACGCGGTGAACAAAATGCCCAGAAGCACCGCCAGAATAAGGCCCGAGGCCACGTCCTTGCGGTTGTTCTCATGCGCCAGAGCATGGTGTGCCCATGTCGCCGCCGCACCCGAACACAAGAGGATCAACGTGTTGATCAGCGGCAAATGCCAGGGGTCGAACGTCTCAATCCCCACAGGCGGCCAGACACCATCCACCGCTGGCGACATCCCAGCCGGATCCATCGGATAGATCGCGTGCTTGAAAAAGCTCCAGAACCACGCTGCGAAGAACATGATCTCGGACATGATGAACAGGATGAACCCATAGCGCAGCCCAAGCCGAACAACCGGCGTGTGATCGCCAATCCGGCTTTCCGATACGACCTCGGACCACCACGCGAACATCACGTAGAGAACCACCGCCAGTCCGATGAAGAACATGAACGGCGTGACCTGGTGCATCCAGAGCACCGCCCCGAACAGCATGACAAAGCCACCGACAGCGCCAAGAAGCGGCCAGATCGAAGGGGCTAGAATGTGATAGTCGTGGTTTTTAGCATGCGCCATATTAGAGGTTCCCTCGGGCGTTTAGTTGATATCTTGCACTGTATCACCATCCGTGACCAGCGCCGCCTGCTTCGGGGCATAATCCTCCGGCAGGTCTGTTTCATAGAACGTATAGCTCAGCGTGATGACCGTGACATGGCTCGCGTCGGGGTCATCGAGAATTTCCGGCTCCACAAAGAAGCTCACCGGCATCAAAACGCGCTCACCCGGCTCCAGAACCTGAAGCTCAAAGCAGAAACACGCGATTTTCGAGAAGAACGCACCACCCGCGAAAGGCGCCACGTTATAAGCCGCCGTCCCGGCAATCGGGCGGTCGGTCGGGTTATAAGCCTCGTAAAAAGCCAAACCTTCCTGACCGATGCGGATTTCCATTTCCCGCTCGACCGGCTTGAACTCCCACGGCATGCCGCGCTCTTTCGAGGCATCAAACCGGATCTTGATCGTTTCCTGCAAAGGCTCGTCCATGGCGGCCTCGGCCACATCGGTCGCACCGCCCCAGCCCGTCACCCGGCAGAACCAGTCATACAAAGGCACCGATGCCCACGCGAGCGAGCCCATGAACACGATCACGCCGACAAGCTGCAAAACAGTCTTCTGCTTCGGGTCCATTGGTGTCTTCACGTCAGACATCAGTTCCCCTCCGCCGGCACCAATTCAGGGCGTACCGTGTGGTCAAATCCCTGAACCGACTCGCCATTGGTGACCTTCACAACCGTCAGTCCAAAGACCACCGCGACAAAGAACACCAGCGTCAACGCCACGCCGACGTTGCGCGACAAACGGCGACTGTGCAGATCATGTGTTGCTTTCAAATCCATCAGACCACACCCCCGGCCTTCAGCGCATAATCCACCAAAAGCGCGCCGAAATGCGCAAACAGATAATACAGCGAAAAGCGGAAGAACGCCTTCTCGACCTTGAAGTTGTCTTCCTCGGCCATAACTTCGTCACGCCGCCAAATCTTGTAAGCCCCGACAAGGAACCACGCGTTCAAAGCAACAGCAACAAGCAACGTCACCGGACCACCCACGCTGGTCAAAGCCAACCAGACCGGCACCGGCGCCAGCAAAACGGTATAGGCCAGAATGTGGTTCCGCGTGGCGCGACGCCCATGGGTCACCGTCAACATCGGCACACCTGCATCGTCATAATCCGAGCGCATGAACAAGGCCAACGCCCAGAAATGCGGCGGCGTCCACATGAAGATCACCGCGAACATCAGAACCGCTTCAACCGAGATCGACCCCGTCGCGGCAACCCAACCGATCAGCGGCGGGAAAGCACCCGCAGCTCCACCGATCACAATGTTCTGCGGCGTAGAACGCTTCAGCCACATCGTGTAAATGACCGCATAGAAAACAATCGTGAACGCCAGCAGGAACGCCGCTAAAAGGTTTGTCGCCAAAGCCAGCATCACGACCGAAATGCCCGAAAGGCCGACGCCGATGGCCAAAGCCTCGCCCGGCTCAACGCGCCCCGATGGCACCGGACGCTTCGCCGTCCGCCGCATCACCGCGTCGATATCCGCGTCATACCACATGTTCAGCGCGCCCGAGGCCCCCGCCCCGATCGCAATGAAAAGGATCGCCGCGAATGCCTCGACCGGATGCAGCGACACAGGCGCCACCAACAGACCGACAAGCGCCGTGAACACCACCAGCGACATCACCCGCGGCTTCAACAGCGCGAAGTAATCCCCGAAAGTCGGTTCATAATCGCGCGAAACGCTTGCTGAAATATCAGACATTCACTCGTCCCTTAGTCGGCCGAAGCTACCTGAACACTGTCGTCCACGATGCCTTGCGCAACCTTGGTTTCGGACAGCCAGGCATCGTAATCCGCCTGAGTTACAGCTTTAACCGTGATCGGCATATAAGCATGGCTCAGACCGCAAAGCTCGGAACACTGACCAAAGTAAATGCCCTCCATGCCCTCATCGACCTCGAACCAAAGCTCGGCCAGACGACCGGGAACGGCGTCCTGCTTCACGCCAAACGCCGGGATCGTCCACGAGTGGATCACATCCGCGCCCGTAACCTGAACCACGACTACCTTGCCGGTCGGAATCACGATCGACGTGTCCGTCGCCAACAGGAACTGCTCGTCCGTGTAACCGGCATCGGCCAACTGCTGAGACACATCCGGTGTCAGCATATTCCCTTCTGCGGCTCCGATCATGTAGCTTTCGAACTCGACGCCCTCGTCTACATATTCATAGCCCCAGTACCACTGATAGCCAGTCGCCTTGATGACCACATCGCCTTCCGGAATGATCTGCTCCTTGAACAGAACCGGCAGCGAGAACGCCCCGATAAAGACCAGAATGACGATCGGCACGACCGTCCATGCGACCTCAATCGGTGTATTGTGAGTGAACGTCTGTGGCTCGGGATTGTTCTTCTGGTTGAAGCGCAGGATCACGAAAAGCAGCAGACCCAGCACAAACAGGGTGATGATCGTGATGATGACCAAAAGGAAGTTATCCAGCCAAACCACATCCTGCATGATACCGGTCGCCTGAGGCTGGAAACCCAGCTTGCCGTCTACGGGTTGGCCGATGATTGGAAGGTCCTGAGCGAAAGCAGTTCCGGTGGCGGCAAAAGATGCGGCCAGTCCGGTAAGAAAGGTCGAAAGACGCATGTCGAAGATGGTCCTGTGTTTGTTGGTGTTCCCTGACCGCAAAAATCGCTTCCCACGGCACTGTTGTTCTTGGCGCCCTAGAAACCATATTACGTCCATGGGAACAAGACACGGCGTTGCGGCAAACAGCCGCCCGTCGACCCCGCATCAAAGGAAAACGCATGACCGACACAACCGCCTTCCGCCCGTTCGAAACGCTACTCGACGAAACCCGCGCGCTGTCGATGCTGCGCGAAGCCGTGGCCGGGGCCGATGATGGCGAATTGTTCCTCGAACGCCGCCGCTCGGAAATGCTCTCGTTCGACGACGGACGCCTCAAGAACGCCAGTTACGACGCCGCACAAGGCTTTGGGCTTCGTGCCGTCAAAGGTGAAACCGCCGGTTACGCCCATTCCACCGACATCACCGAACACGCTCTGAAACGCGCCGTAGACACCGCGCGCCTCGCGGTCGGCGACGGTGGCGGCACCCTCGCCGAGGCCCCCCGCGCCACCAATCAAAAGCTCTACGGCGACCATGATCCGATGGCCGACGCCGAATTTCCCGTCAAAATCGAAACACTTGCCGAGATCGACGCCTACGCCCGCTCCCTCGACAAACGCGTGATTCAAGTCTCCGCGAATCTCGCCGCCTCCATACAAGAGGTGGTGATTCTCCGCCCCGAAGGCCACTCGGTCACCGACACCCGCCCAATGACCCGACTCAATGTCTCGGTCATCGTCGAAGAAAACGGCCGTCGCGAAAGTGGTGGCTCCGGCGGCGGCGGGCGCACAACCCTTACCGGCCTCATTGACCCCGAGCACTGGAAATCCGCCGCCCGCGAAGCCCTGCGCATCGCCCTCGTCAACTTGGAGGCCGTCCCCGCCCGCGCCGGTGTGATGGACGTGGTCCTCGGTCCCGGCTGGCCCGGCATTCTCCTGCACGAAGCCATCGGCCACGGTCTCGAAGGTGATTTCAACCGTAAAGGCTCCTCCGCCTTTTCCGACCTCATGGGCAAACAGATCGCCTCCAAAGGCGTCACCGTCCTCGACGACGGCACCATCCCCGACCGGCGCGGCTCGATCACCATCGACGACGAAGGCACGCCCAGCGCAAAAAACACCCTCATCGAAGACGGCATCCTCGTCGGGTATATGCAAGACCGCCAGAACGCCCGCCTCATGGGCGTGCCCGCCACTGGCAACGGACGGCGCGAAAGCTATGCCCACGCCCCCATGCCCCGCATGACGAATACCTATATGCTCGGCGGCGACGCCACCCGCGAGGATATCGTCGCTGACCTGAAAGACGGCATCTACGCCGTTGGCTTCGGCGGAGGTCAGGTCGATATCACCTCGGGCAAATTCGTCTTCTCATGCACCGAAGCCTATCAGGTCAAAAACGGCCAGGTTGGCGCACCCGTCAAAGGCGCCACCCTCATCGGAGATGGCGCCACGGCCCTGAAACACATCCGCGCCATCGGCAACGACATGGCGCTGGACCCCGGCATGGGCACCTGCGGTAAGAACGGCCAATGGGTTCCGGTCGGCGTAGGCCAGCCCACCCTGATGATCGGCGGCCTGACGGTCGGCGGCTCGGCGACCTGATCCACCGGCCGTCACCCTTCACCGTCCATATCAGCCAAAAGTTGATGAAAGCCTCCGCATAATCCAAGGTTTATGCGCCTAAACCTCAGGCCAATGGCCGCGGCCCTAAACCTGTGGCCAATATCCTTGTGACGCAACGGATGCTGAAAAAACCGGGCGAAGCGCAGCCACGACGGCCTGCGCAGTTTCAGGAAAGACACTTGAGATGAAATACACACTCCCCCTCGCAACCGCCTTCGCCGTCTGGATGGGTGCGGCCCACGCCGATGACTTCACCGACCAGATTGTCATCAACCTGAAAGAGCTTGGCTATGACTATATCGAGATCAAGAACGGTCTCACGCAGGTCAAAGTCGAAGCCATTCGCGGCAACCAAAAACTCGAAGTCATCTACGACCGCGCCACCGGGCATATTCTGGAACGTGAAATGGAACGCGCCGACGATGACGATATCGGTCAGAGAGGCGTAGACATCAGCACAAGAAATCGCGACTTTCTTGATGACGACGATGATGATGATGATGGTCGCGACGACGATGATGACGACGACGACGACGACGACGACGACGACGATTATGATGACGACGATGATCATGATGATGACGAGGACGATGATGACAGCGACGACGACTGATCGCCGCGTCTGACTTTTCAAACCGCAGGCTCCGGTTGCCCCCGGAGCCTGTTAGGGGTTCAAGGATGCTAAAACGCCTTTTATTGATAGGTTTGCTCGCCTTCGCTGCCGCCCCGGCAATCGCGGACCAAAACGCGGTGCGCGATCACTATATCAACGCACTTCAGGAAGACGGCTACGAGGAAATCCGCGTCAGCCGGACCCTGCTCGGGCGCATGCGCTTTGTCGCCCTCAGCCCCGAGTTTCGCCGCGAACTCGTCGTAAACCCAAGTACCGGCATCGTTCTGCGTGACTACATCCGAGCCCTTCGGCGCGCGGACGAAGACGATGATCGTGATGATGATGACGACGATGATGATGATCACGACGATGACGATGACGATGACGATGACGATGACGATGACGTTGATGATGATCGCGACGACAAGGACGACGATCGTGGCAAAGACAGCGATGACGATTGACCCGTGTTGATCCACCGCCGCCCCGCCACACGAAAGCACCGCCCATGAAGAACCCAATGTTCCTTGCGGCGGTGCTGATTATTCAGGTCATCTGCGCGGCCTTTTTCGTCGTTCAAATCCTCGCCTCGGTTTTTGCCCTGCCCCTGCCACCGCTGTCCTGGACCTTCATCGAACTGATCGAAATCGGGGCCGCCATCGGCCTTGTCACCGGCGTCGGCGTCGGCATTCTGGCCCTGAAACAGGCGCGCGCCGAAACAGCCAAAGCCGAAGCCGCTCTGAAACGCGCGCAAAGCGCCTTCCGCGATGTGCTCGAAGACCTCTTCACCGACTGGCAGCTCACCCCTGCCGAACGCGATGTTGCGATCTTCGCCATCAAAGGCTTCTCAACTCTCGAAATGGCGTCCCTGCGCGGTGTCAGCGAAGGCACGATCAAAGCCCAGACCGCCGCAATCTACCGCAAAGCCGGCGTCACTGGCCGCCCCCAACTCCTCAGCCTGTTCATCGACGGACTGGTCGACGATACGACACCGCAATCGCCCCACCCTTCTTTGGGTCCCGAAAATCCCGGGTGAGCGAGCCAGAAGGGCCCGCGAGGGCAAAGCCCTCAACCACGCCTCAAGCGTCCATCCGCCCCTCGCCCTGCGCCACCCGCAACGCCGCGAACATTGCCCGCACTTCCTCCGGCGTGGCCCGCTCCGCAGCCCCGTCAGCCATCTCGGCCTCGCTCCAGATCTCACTCTCGGCCGGATCGTGCAGCATCGCCCAGTCCCCGAACAGCCGCTCAGAAACAGCCTCCCCGACCAATTGCACGACATTCACGTGCCGGTCGTCCCGCTCGATCCGCTGAAACGCGGCCCGCACATTTGCCTCGGGCCCTTCCAGCAACTGCACGAAAATATCATGACGACAGACCAAAGCGCCGGTAATCGCGTCGCGCGTATTGCACCGCCGTGCGTCCAGCAAAATCCCGGCCAACGAAGTCTCGTCGAACCCGAAGGGCCGCGAGCGATAAATGATCTGAAAAAGGTCCGACACGCACCCGCACTCCTGAAACTCCGGAGCACCGACCGGCGACCCTCGCCCAAGCTTAGGCCCTCCGCGTCAGGATGTCTTGAGCGTTTACCAGACCTTTACCTTTTCTGCGCGCGTTGTCTTAACCATGACCGGCAGCGAACGGTCGCACTGACGCGATACCGACGTTACACCGACGCGATACCGACGTGGCCAAATCGTCGAAATCCCCAATGTATGAACAGCGACTCACCCGGTAATGCAATCGCGTCGCCATACCGCACCCCGCGCGCGCAGCACCGCGCGCGCCTGCAACGCTGCGCCTTCGTCCGGAATTTATCCGCTGGCAGTGTCACGGGGTGAATCTCCGCCGGACATTCCCCTGATCTGTGACCTCCCCATAAATAGCGAGGACGATAAAATTCAACATTAATGGCCCATTAACCGACTCCCCCGATAACCAGATTCAGCAAGCAGACTGAGACAGGATGGCCAAGGATTTAATCCCTTCCACCTACCCTCTCACCCCACCCCTCACAGAGGAAGAGTGGCTCACCTGGCTCCGTCTCTTGCGATCACGCCGCGTCGGTATCTCCACATTTTACAGACTTCTCAGTGAGTTCGGCGACGCCGCAGCAGCCCTCGACGCCTTGCCCGGCATCGCCCGCGACGCAGGCCTCACCGAATACCGCGCCGCACATCCCGACGACATAAGACGTGAATGGGACAGCGCCCGACGCACCGGCGCCCAGCCCATTGCCATCGGCTCGCCCGCCTATCCGGACCGCCTCGCCGACATAACAGACGCCCCGCCGATCCTGTGGACCATCGGCAACCCCGACTACCTCGCCCGGCCCACCATCGCCATTGTCGGTGCCCGCAACGCCTCATCGCTCGGAACCCGCACCGCCCGTCGCCTCGCCGCCGACCTCGGCGCGGCAGGCTTTGCGATTGTCTCGGGCCTTGCCCGCGGCGTCGACACCGCCGCCCATATCGCCGCGCTCGACACCGGCACCATCGCCGTCATGGCCGGCGGTGTCGACGTGATCTATCCAAAGGAAAACACCGTTCTTGCTCAGGAAATCGCAGAAAAAGGCTGCCGCATCAGCGAGATACCTATCCACGAAACACCCACCGCGCACCACTTCCCGCGCCGCAACCGCCTTGTCTCCGGCCTTGCACAAGCCGTCGTCGTCGTGGAGGCCGCGGCGAAATCCGGCAGCCTCATAACAGCCCGCACAGCTCTCGATCAGGGCCGCGACGTGCTTGCCGTCCCCGGCCACCCCTTCGACGCCCGCGCTTCGGGCTGCAACATGCTGATCCGCGATGGCGCCACCCTCGTGCGCTCGGCCCAAGACGTCATTGACACACTCGCGCGCCCGACACCGTCCCGTGAAACCGCGCCTATCCCCGCCGAAATCCCCCGTCCCGCTGCTGACACCCGCGCGCTCCATCAGCAAATCCTCGAACGAATAGGCCCCTCACCCACCCCCGAAGACGAGGTCATCCGTGACCTCAACATCAGCCCCGACACGCTCCTTCCCGAGATCGCCGCGCTCGAAATCTTGGGCGCGATCCAGCGCGACGCGGGCGGCCTGTTGCGCCGCCTCGAATAGCCGCAAAGCAAGCGCACCCGGGCACCAATTGCCACCCCGAGGAAGATGCGCCGTTGACAACACCCAAAACGCCCCCACATGTTCCGGCGCGCAGACCCCCGGTTCCCTTGAAAGGTTTTTCATGCCAGTCGTCGTTGTCGAATCTCCGGCTAAAGCCAAGACAATAAACAAATATCTCGGCTCCGATTATACCGTTTTGGCAAGCTATGGGCATGTACGTGACCTTCCCCCGAAAGACGGATCCGTCGATCCGGACAACGAATTTTCGATGAAATGGGAGGTCGCGTCTGATTCCAAGAAGCACATCAAGGCCATTGTTGACGCTCTGAAAGACGACCCCGAACTGATCCTCGCAACAGACCCCGACCGCGAAGGCGAGGCAATAAGCTGGCACCTTGAGGAGGCGTTGCGCGCGCGCAAAGTCCTCAAAAAAGACACCCCAGTCAGCCGAGTCGTTTTCAACGCAGTCACCAAAGCCGCCGTCACCGAGGCGATGAAAAACCCCCGTCAGGTCGATATCGATCTGGTCGAAGCCTACCTCGCCCGCCGTGCGCTGGACTATTTAGTCGGCTTTAACCTTTCTCCGGTACTGTGGCGCAAATTGCCCGGCGCGAAATCCGCCGGACGCGTGCAATCGGTCTGCCTGCGCCTGATCGTTGAGCGCGAGATGGAGATCGAAAAGTTCCCCGCGCAGGAATACTGGACCGTGAAAGCCCTGCTTTCCACGCCCCGTGGTCAGGAATTCGACGCACGACTGACCGTCCTTGGCGGCAAAAAGCTCGATAAATTCGACATCCCGAACGCAACCGCCGCCGAACTGGCCGTTCAGGCCATCAACAGCCGCGACCTCACCGTTAAATCGGTCGAGGCAAAGCCCGCCAACCGCAATCCCTCGCCGCCCTTCATGACGTCGACGTTGCAACAGGAAGCCAGCCGCAAATTCGGCTTTGGCGCCCGCCAGACCATGCAGGTCGCCCAGCGTCTCTATGAGGCCGGCCACATTACCTACATGCGGACTGATGGCATCGACATGGCCCCCGAAGCCGTGACCGCAGCCCGCGATGCAATCAAGGCCCGCTACAACGCGAAATACGTCCCCGACAGCCCGCGAATTTATAAAAACAAGGCGAAAAACGCTCAGGAAGCCCACGAGTGCATCCGCCCAACCGAGATGACGGCCGACGCCGAAAGCCTGAGTTTGCGCGATTCGGACCAGAGAAAGCTCTACGACCTGATCTGGAAACGTACGCTGGCCAGCCAGATGGCTAGCGCGCAGATGGAGCGCACCACCGTCGACATCGCCAGCCGCGACGGTCAGGTCGAACTGCGCGCGACCGGTCAAGTCGTTCTTTTCGATGGATTTATCCGTGTCTACGAAGAAGGTCGCGACGACGTTGTCGATGACGACGACAAGCGTCTGCCGCAGATCATGGAAGGCGAAAAGACCGACAAGAAATCCGTTTCACCAGAACAGCATTTCACCCAGCCCCCGCCCCGCTACACCGAAGCGACGCTGGTCAAACGCATGGAAGAACTCGGCATCGGCCGCCCCTCGACCTACGCGTCGATCGTCACCACAATTCAGGACCGCGGTTACGTCCACAAAGACAAGAACCGCCTCTTTCCCGAGGACAAAGGCCGTCTCGTCATCGCCTTCCTCGAAAACTATTTCCGCCGCTATGTCGGCTATGAATTCACCGCGAACCTCGAAGAAGAGCTTGACGACATCACCGCCGGAAGCCGTGAATGGCAGGATGTTCTGGCCCGTTTCTGGCGCGATTTCAAAGCGGCCATTGAAGAAACCGCCGACCTTCGGATCACCGAAGTTCTTGAGAAGATTAACGAAGTTCTCGAACCTCACCTCTTTCCACCAACCGAGGACGGCGGCGATCCGCGTCTCTGCCCGAACTGTGGTGCGGGCCGTTTGTCCATGCGCACCGCCCGTTCCGGCGGCGCGTTCATCGGTTGCTCGAACTACCCCGAATGCCGCTACACTCGCGCCTTCGGCCCTCCCGGAACCGAGCCCGAAAGCTCGATCCCACCGGAAGGCAAGATGCTTGGAACGGATGAAGGCGACAACATCTGGGTTCACAAGGGCCGCTTTGGCCCCTACGTGCAGCGCGGCGAATTGACCGAAGAGAACAAGAAGCCACCACGTCAGTCGATCCCGAAAGAGTGGCCGCCAGAAGACGTCGATCTTGAACAAGCCGTCAAGCTCTTGTCCTTGCCCCGCAAAATCGGCCCGCACCCTGACGACGGCGTACCGATCTGGGCAAACATCGGTCGCTACGGCCCGTACCTGAAATACGCTGAAAGCACTTCAGACCGCGGCGGTGTGAACGCCAACCTCGAAAGCATTGATGAAGTCTGGACCGTCGGCATGAACCGTGCGGTTGAACTCATCGCCGAGAAAGTCGCCTCGCGCGGTCGTCGCGGGGCGGCGAAGACGCTGAAAGACCTGGGCGAACACCCCGAAAGCGGGGGCAATATCTCGATCATGGACGGCAAATACGGGCCGTACGTGAAATGGGAAAAGGTCAATGCGACCCTGCCAAAGGAAACCAGCCCGGACGATCTGACAATCGCACAAGCGGTTGACCTCATTGACGCAAAGGCCGCGACCAAGGGCAAGAAAAAGGCGCCGGCAAAAAAGAAAGCGCCCGCGAAGAAAAAGAAGGCAAGCTGATCGCGCTGCACCGCAGCGATTGACTCTCGCCTGCCTGCGCGTCACAAGATTGCGCAACAACGGCAGGGGAGCGTTCTCATGAAAAAAGTCTACGGTTCCGCAGCAGAGGCCCTTGATGGCCTGTTGCGCGACGACATGCTCATAGCTGCGGGCGGCTTTGGATTGTGCGGCATCCCCGAACTGCTTTTGCAGGCGATAAAGGAAAGCGGCGTCAAAGACTTGACGTTCGCCTCCAACAACGCAGGCGTCGACGATTTCGGGATCGGCATCCTTCTTCAGACGAAGCAGGTCCGCAAAATGATCAGCTCCTACGTCGGCGAGAACGCCGAATTCATGCGCCAGTATCTGTCGGGCGAGCTAGAGCTTGAATTCAACCCCCAGGGCACCCTGGCCGAGCGGATGCGTTCGGCGGGTTGTGGCATCCCTGGTTTCTACACCAAGACGGGCGTCGGCACCGTCATCGCCGAGGGCAAGGAACACAAGGAATTCAACGGCGAAACTTATATCCTCGAACACGGCATCTTCGCCGACCTGTCGATCGTGAAGGCGTGGAAAGCCGACGAAACCGGCAACCTCGTTTTCCGCAAGACCGCGCGCAATTTCAATCCTCCGGCCGCGATGTGCGGCAAGGTCTGCGTCGCCGAAGTCGAAGAAATCGTCCCCGTCGGCAGTCTCGACCCGGACAAAATCCACCTGCCGGGTATCTACGTGCACCGCCTCATTCAGGGCGATCACGAAAAACGCATTGAACAGCGCACCGTACGCAAGCGGGAGGAAGCATAATGCCTTGGGATCGTAATCAAATGGCCGCCCGCGCGGCTGAGGAACTTGAAGACGGCATGTATGTGAACCTCGGCATCGGCATCCCGACGCTGGTTGCAAATTACGTTGGTGACAAGGACATCACCCTGCAATCCGAGAACGGCATGTTGGGTATGGGCCCTTTCCCCTTTGAAGGCGAAGAAGACCCCGATCTCATAAACGCCGGCAAGCAAACCATCACCGAACTGCGCCGCACGTCCTATTTCGACAGTGCCCAGTCCTTTGGAATGATCCGTGGCGGCAAGATCGCCGCGGCCATCCTTGGCGCAATGGAAGTCAGCGAAAAGGGCGATCTGGCGAACTGGATGATCCCAGGGAAACTGGTCAAGGGCATGGGCGGCGCGATGGACCTCGTTGCTGGCGTCGGCCGTGTGATCGTCGTGATGGACCACACCAACAAACACGGTGAGTCCAAAGTGTTGAAGGAATGCACCTTGCCCCTGACCGGCAAGGCCGTCGTTGACCTCATCATCACAAATCTTGGCGTTCTCGAAGTCGGCCACAAAGGTCTGCACATCCTCGAATGCGCCGACGGCGTCAGCCACGACGACATCCGCGCAGCCACCGAGGCGACTATCGTTTGACGACCGACGGCATCCGTAAGGAGGTCAATGGATCGAAGGGACGGTATGTTTTAACCCGAGACGGGGCAGAGGCCGAGCTGACCTTTTCGATCGCCTCTCCAACTTTGGTGATCGCAGACCATACTGCGGTCCCCGACACGCTTCGCGGCACAGGCACGGGCGCGCGGCTTGTTGAACACTTCGTCGCCGATGCCCGCGCCCAGGGCTTCAAGATCGTCCCACTGTGTCCGTTCGTGAACCGGCAACGGGCCAAAAACCCCGAATGGGCGGACAGTTTCAGCGTCTAGACGCGGCGTATCGCACGTTTTGCAAAAAATCGTGTATTTACTGTTCATGAATTCGAAACAGCATCACAATATCGCCTAAATCTGTTGCTAATCGACAACCAATGGCCATGAGTAACGTTTCACCCCCTCCCCACGTAGCAGGCACCGCACAGCCGTCCCGGCGGCTCCGCGACCTGTTGTTGATCGGCAGCCTCGTCGCTTTGGTGCTGGCGGGGCTGATAGGTCTTGCCGTTGCGACCGGATGGCAAGAAACGATCGCAGCAGTCCGAAACCTGTCGATTATTGAAATCATTGCACTTTTAGCCCTTAGTTTGGTGAACTACGGGCTGCGCGGGGTGCGCTGGCATCTCTTTGCCAACAGGCTGGGCTTGCCGACTGGACTGACACAGGATTTGCGACACTTCCTCGGAGGCTTTGCGATGTCGGTCACGCCCGGGCGCATCGGTGAGCTTGTGCGGATGCGGTGGCTGCAACGCGAAACAGGTTGGCCGTTCGACAAAACGGCGCCGCTTGTGCTGGTGGACCGCGCCTCAGATCTCGCGGCGATGGCGATCCTGCTTGCTCTCGCTCTGGCCTTTTCGACCACGGGCGTCGCCGGTGGTGCTCCGGTAGCAATCCTCGCCCTCATCGCCGCCTTTATCGCGACCCGCCCGCGCTTGATGCGCGCCGCCGGTGACGCATCCCACGTCGCCAGTGCGCGCCGCTTCCCGCGTCTGTTCGCTCGCGTGCGCCGCGCCGCGAAATCACTGACCGCATTTCAAGGTCCAACCGTTCTCCTTGCCGCGGGCGCGTTAGGTGTCATCGGATGGCTTGCCGAAGGCTGGGCCTTTCATCTGTTACTGGTCTGGATGGGGGCCGAAATCGGTTTTTGGACAGCCGTCGGAATATTTGTGTTCGCAACCCTCGCAGGCGGGCTCACAGGTGCACCGGGGGGGCTCGGAGGCGCCGAAGCCGCAATGGTCGCGCTTCTGGTCGGTTCCGGCACGCCCTTGGAAATCGCCTTGCCCGCGACGCTTATTATCCGCCTCACGACGCTATGGTTCGCCATCGCAATCGGACTTCTTGTCTTTCCCCTTGCTGAACGACACTCGAAAATGAGTACGCCATGACTTGGAAAACCACTGATTATTGCGGCTGGGGCCGCGTTCACTCGGCACACGGTCCGCTGGCCCGCCCCGAGCGCGCCTCGGCGCTGGCCACAATCGCAGAAAAAACCCCCGCGCCAGCTGTCGGGATGCGCCGCAGCTACGGCGACGCCTGTCTAAACGACGCAGGTCGCATGATCGACATGACGCGCATGGATCGCGTGCTTGAGTTCGATCCGGCCACAGGTGCACTTCACATCGAGGCGGGTGCCCAAATTGGCCAGATATTGAAGATCTTCGCACCAAAAGGCTGGCTCCCCCCAGTCATGCCAGGCACCGGCTTTGCCACCGTCGGCGGCGCGATTGCGATGGATGTCCACGGCAAGAATCACCACGGCGCAGGCTCGTTCGGGATGCATGTTACAGAAATCACGCTGATGATGCCCAAGGGTCCAAAGGTCGTAACGCCCGCGAAAAACAGCGCTCTATTCAAGGCCACCGTCGGTGGACTGGGCCAAACCGGTCCCATTATGTCAGCGCGTCTGCAAATGCTGCGCGCAAAAGGCGACGTGATGATCGTGACCGAGCGTCGCGTCGAAGCCTGGAACGAATTCCTCGCTCTGCTTGACGCCTCCGAGGCCACCTATACCGTCGGCTGGATCGATGCGACCGCGCGCGGTGACCAACTCGGTCGCGGGATTCTCGAAGAGGCCGAAACCGGCGCTGGCCTGATCCCGCCTGCCAAACGCGGCAAGCGCATTCCCTTCGATGCACCGGACATGGCTTTGTCGCCAACTGTTGTGCGCACGTTCAATGCCGCCTACTGGCGACGCGTGCCGGACAAGGGGCGCACCGTGGTCAAACACATCGACAACTTCTTCTTCCCGCTGGACAAGATCCACGACTGGAACCGACTTTACGGCAAATCCGGGTTTCACCAGTTCCAATGCGTTGTACCGATCGAGGCCGCCGATGACTTGCGCGCCATGCTGGAACGGATCGCAGGGTCAGGCCTCGCCTCGCCCCTGGCGGTATTGAAACGCATGGGCCCCGGACGCGCTGGATATATGTCCTTCCCGATGGAAGGCTATACGCTCGCTGTTGATTTTCCCAACCGCGCTGCGGCTCGGCGCCTGATCGGCGAACTTGAGGCGGCGACCGTCGTGGCTGGTGGCCGGATCTACCTTGCCAAAGATGCGCTGGCCGGACCGGACACGGTGCGTGGGATGTACCCAGAGTTTGCCGCATGGTCGAAAACCGTTCAAAAGGCAGATCCGGACGGACACTATATGACCGACCTTGTCCGCCGCCTGAAATTGAGGACCGCCTGATGTCACAAACCTGGATCATCCTCGGTGCCACGTCGACCATAGCCCGCAGCTTTGCGCGTCTTGCCTCTGACAGCGGTGACGGCGTTCTTCTCGCTGGGCGCGACATCGCTGACATGCAGGCCACCGCATCCGATTGCGCTGCGCGCGGGGCGCCCCTGGCCGAAGTCATCGCTTTTGATGCCCGCGATGCGGCAAGCTTCAGCGCGATTCTCAAGCGCGCATCCGATATTGATGGCACGCTCAGCGTCGCCGTATTTGTCGGCTCGATGCCGACACAGGATGCTATGGACGCGGACCCTTCGCTAATTGCCGGCACAGTCACGGACAATTTCACCGGACCGGCAATTTTTCTAACAATGATCGCCCCCATCCTCGAGGCACGTGGAAATGGCACCGTTGTCGGTGTCGGCTCTGTTGCAGGGGACCGGGGCAGAATCGGCAACTATATCTACGGTGCCGCCAAGGCCGGGTTTCACACTTACCTGTCGGGTTTGCGCAATCGCATGGGCCGCAAGGGCGTGCACGTCATGACCGTGAAACCGGGCACCGTCGACACTGCGATGACATGGGGCATGGAAAAACTGCCATTCCTCGCCCAGCCAGAGAAAATCGCGGCTGATATCCTTCGCGGTGCAAACGGTCAGAAGAACATACTATACACGCCGCTGATCTGGTGGCCCGTGATGACGGTGATCCGGCTTATCCCCGAACGCATTTTCAAGAAGCTTCAGGTCTAGCCGAGGCGCGCAGTAGACGTGCCTTCAGTTGCTTGAAACAACGCTTGGCCCGACGAACACACAGCCATCCGTCACAAGCTCGGGCGGCGTAAGGCATAGGCCTCGTGCGACATTCCATGCGGCAAGGACTTTGGGCACATAGGCCCGCGTTTCAGCAAAGGGCGGAACGCCTTCGTGCTTGTCCACCGCCCCCTCACCCGAGTTATAGGCCGCCAGCGTCATGACCGGATCGCGGTCAAATCGTTTCAAAAGCCAATCGAGGTAAGCAACGCCCCCACGAATATTGGCGCGCGGTTCAAAACTATCATCTACGCCAAAGCGCGCAGCCGTCGCGGGCATCAGCTGCATCAGACCTTGCGCGCCCGCATGGCTTTCGGCGTCGATGCGCCCCGCGCTTTCTATGGCGATAACCGCCAGAACAAGCGCAGGTGACACCTCGGTGCCAATCGTCGACGTCAAGATATCGATACCGTGACGCTCCGAAATGGATTTCAAAGTCTGCAGACGCGGTGTCCCTATCTTTGTCGCACCGCGCTGAACGGCAATAAGAGCATCCTGAAAGCGATCCGCCGGGTTCGCGTTGACGGCCGGACTAACCGCCTGCCAGTACCAGGAAAAGTCTACGACATCAGCAGGTATCAGCCCTGCAGGTATTTGAGTGGCCGCAGCAGGACGCGGATCGCCCGGGCGGCGCGGGACCTCTCCGGGCGTAATCCGAAAGACTTCCTGGTTAGGATCGATCTGAACCGTGATTCTGGAGCCGCCATTGTTCTGCGGCACTCCTACACGCTTAAAGGTAAAATCACCGCCTGCCTGCCCGGTTTGGGCCAGAGCAGGCGATGTAAAACCCATAACGGCCACTGCGGCACAAATAAATATCTGTGAAATATACAAAAGATTCATCTCTTTCATTCACTGCTTACACAAAGATGTCGCAAAACGCAGTCTCCGGCACCAGTCCTTTTGGGCGGATTGTTCTCAACTCTTGGAAAGTGATGCAATGTCAGCATGCTTTGAAGCCCATTCCGAAACGCTGCCAACCTATGAATCTATATATTTCAGCTGGTTAGCATAAATCTGCAGTTCCCACCATCCCGAACGAAAATTGTACGACACGGGTCAAACTCTCGCCCCAATTCAGGGTCCATATAAGCCCATGCCAAGACGGCATTGGATCGAACGTGAGAGGCCGATCCGCTCAGTCGTCAGGGTTTGATTGTAACTGAGCGTACTCGAATGGAGGGACACATGAAACTGTTCAACGCTTTTCTTAAAGACGAATCCGGTGCCGTAACGGTCGACTGGGTTGTACTCACCGCGGCTATCGTTGGTCTCGGCATCGCTGTTCTGACGTCCGTTGGTGGTGGTACGACCACGCTTGCCGATAACGTCTCGTCTTCGCTGGCTGGAACCTCCGTTTCGACGGCGTCAAGCTTTTAACTAATCCGGCAATCGGCCGATCTGAAATCTAGGAGAAATCACATGAAACTTTTTAACACATTCCTCAATGACGAATCTGGCGCTGTAACGGTTGACTGGGTTGTGCTTACAGCAGCCATCGTTGGCCTCGGCATCGCTGTTCTGACGTCCGTTGGTGGTGGTACGACCACGCTTGCCGACAACGTCTCGTCTTCGCTGGCCGGAACCGCCGTTTCGACGGAAACATCGTTCTAACAAGAGTGAAGCAGTAGCGCATATGCGTTCTGTCAACCGAACGAACTTTGAAGGCCACGCCCTGAGGCGTGGCCTTCAATATATTGGAAACTATCTATTGCATTGATTTAGCGTACATAACTGATTCCTGCCGCAGTTCGGCCACATTGGCGTGTGACTAGGGTTCTGAGTTCTTTTGAAGGATACGGAGGTTTGCCAATGACAGAATTACTGAAAAGCTTTTTTCGCGACGATAGTGGGGCAGTGACCGTTGATTGGGTTGTGCTCACAGCGGCCATAGTTGGCCTTGGATTTGCTGTCATCACAACAGTTGGCAGAGGCGCCATCGATACGTCTACCGGCCTCGGTGCAGTGCTTGCCAGCAAAGAAGTTACGCGAGACTACCGCGAGAACTGATCCGCTTATGAAAGCGCGGACGAAACAGGGTCCGGACGAGTCAACATTGCACGAGATCTCCTCGTTCTATCCACTGTTTCGACACAATCTGGCGCCATTAAAGCAGAAGAAATTTGGGTGGAAAGGCCGTGATCTGCGCGACCTGACCGTAAACTGAGAGGAAATGAGATGCGTGTACTGTTCGGATTTGTCCTTTTGATCGGACTTGGTCTGGCTGGCGGTGCGGTCTATCTGGCACGCGATTATATCGGCCAACAACAAGCCCAGCTCGCAGAGGCAGAGCGCGCCAAGCAAGCGATCGTTCCGACCGAGGAAGTATATGTCGCGAACAAGGCACTTCGCTACGGTCAAACACTGACGATCGACGACGTCAAAAAAGTCCGCTGGCCGCGTGCCGCTATCCCGCAAGGCGCTTTCACCTCTGAAGAAGATTTGTTCCCGATGGGTGTTTCGGTGCCAAGATCGGTGCTTCGCGCCGTCGAGCCGACTGAAGCAATCCTCGCGGTCAAGGTGACCAACCCCGGCCAGGACGCGGGCGTCTCGTCCCGCCTGAGCCCAGGCATGCGTGCTTTCACGATCCGCACCGATGTCACATCCGGCGTGTCGGGCTTTCTGTCCCCGGGCGACCGCGTTGACATCTACTGGACGGGCAATCAGGGCGGCAAAAGCATAACCAAACTCATCGACTCCAGCGTAGATATCATTGCGATCAACCAGTCCGCCGACGAAGACCGCAATGGTCCTGTCGTCGCCCGCACCGTGACGGTTGAAGTCAATCCACGCCAAGTGGCATCGTTGGCGCAGGCGCAAACAACGGGTCGCTTGTCGCTCTCGCTTGTCGGCGCAGACGATCAGGTGGTGTCCGAGGTAGTGGAAATTGACCAGCGCGACCTCCTCGGCATCGTTGAAGAAAAGGTTGTCGAAGCTCCGAAAGAGAAGGTCTGCACGGTGCGTCGACGCAGTGGAGAAGAGATTGTTGTGGTGCCAATCCCCTGCACTAACTAACAAACGGACCAGAAAGCTTGTCAGAATCTAAAAAACGCGCCACCATATGAAGTGGCGCGTTTTACGTTTGGCGCAATGATTGGGAAGTGTGTTGCGGGTTATCCACATAAGCTTTCGCATTTAACGTCCTGATTGTTGCAATAAATTAACGCTTGCCGCATCGTGCCCCATATGCGGGCGTTGAGACCCGGAAATAGAGGCGTGATCGGAAAGGCAGGTCACATGACATGCACTAGGTTTTTAAAAGCGGCGATGTTGAGTTTCGCCGTAACAACAGCGGCGGTGTCCCAGGGTGGGGCTCAGTCTTTGACGGTGATGCAGGGGGAAGTTTCGTCCGCACTTCAGGTTCCAATGAACCGGGCAGTGGTTGTCGAGGCTGAAAACCCATTCGCCGAACTTTCAATCGCCAACCCAGGCATCGCGGATATTTCCACGCTGTCGGACCGGACAATTTATGTTTTGGGTAAGGCGCCTGGCCGCACGACCCTGACGCTTCTTGGTCCAGACGGGCGGCTTATTACTAACGTCGAAGTTCAGGTCACTCCGGACGTCGCAGAGTTCAAGGAACGCCTGCGTCAAATTCTTCCGGGTGAAGCCATCGAAGTGCGCACAGCAAATGACGGTATTGTACTGTCGGGCGTTGTGTCTTCAATCGAACGCCTCGACCGGGCCCTTGATCTTGCAAACCGCTATGCGCCAGACCGCGTATCCAACCTCATGGTTGTCGGCGGCACACAGCAAGTGATGCTCAAAGTTCGGTTCGCCGAAGTTCAGCGTCGTATCATCAAGGACTTGTCCGCCGGCCTTAACATTATCCAGGCAGGTAGCGACGCGGTCGTCTCGGCAGCAGCGGGCTCAGGCTCACTTGTTGCCGGCTCAGACCTTGGTGATCCGGCATCGACTATTCTTAACCTCGACAACACATCCGTCGGCCAGTTTGGTATTGGTTTCGATGTGGGCAGCGTTGGATTTGGTGTGCTTCTCGAAGCGCTTGAAACCAAGAACCTCGTGCGCACACTGGCAGAACCTAACCTGACAGCTCTCTCCGGTCAGGAAGCAAGCTTCCTTGCAGGCGGCGAGTATCCGATCCCGGTTTCCGGTGCGGATGGCGCGGTCACAATCGACTACAGACCTTACGGCGTGCAGCTTTCGTTCATTCCACGGGTCGTTGACGGACATCGCATCAACCTTGAACTTAATGCGGCAGTCTCCTCGATCGATCTGGGAACGTCGGTGACGAACTCGGGCTTCCAGGTCAACGGCTTCAACGTTCGCGAAACACGAACAACTGTTGAGATGCTGGACGGACAAAGCTTTGCAATTGCGGGCTTGTTGCAGGACGACTTCACGGACTCTGCAGCGCAGGTGCCTTGGCTGGGCGATATTCCGGTCCTCGGAGCCTTGTTCCGCAGCGCGAACTACCAGCGTGATCAGTCAGAGCTGGTGGTTATCATCACACCGCATCTGGTCACACCAACGCGTGGTGAAGCCCTTGCCCTTCCAACAGACCGTATTCGTATCCCAACGGAATCCGAGCTGTTCCTCTTTGGACAGACTGCACGTCCGGCGGGTGCACCCCGCTCAGGCGCGGCAGCTGAAGTTGCCAAGCAGGACTTTGGCGGTTCCTACGGCTACGTGATGGAGTGAGAGATATGACCCTTAAGATCAAAACCTTGATGGTCGGAGCAAGCGTGCTCGCTCTGACAGCCTGCGGCGAAGGCCCTGCCTTCGACAGCTTCAACTCTGAAGCCGGTGCGTTCATCGACGAAGGTGGCTTCGGCAACCCAACGATGAACAATACGCAAATCCACAACGGTGACCTGACGTTCCTTGCGAACCTCAATCAGCGTTTCACTTCGGAAGTTCCCACAATGGTGACTTTCGAGTTCGACGAATCGACACTTGATGCGGATGCACAGGCGATCTTGCGCGAGCAAGCCGACTGGATCCGTCAGTTCCCGGAAATCCGCTTCAGCGTCTTCGGACACACTGATGCGGTTGGCTCAAACGCCTATAACCAGGCCCTGGGTCAGCGTCGCGCCAATGCGGTCGTGAACTACCTGGTCAGCCAAGGCGTGAACCGCGCGCGTCTGAAGGCCCTCGTGTCCTTCGGTGAAACGCGTCTGGCCGTGTCCACAGACAATCGCGAGCGGCGCAACCGTCGGACTGTCACAGAGGTGTCGGGTGTTGTTGAAAACGCGCCAATGGTTCTGAATGGCAAGTACGCCCAGATCATCTTCCGCGAATACGTGGGTAGTGCACGCGCTCCATCCGCGCTTGGCGGCGGACTGGCGGCGATCAGCGAATAAAAAGCACCAAAAACATTGTTTCAAAGGGCGGCCAATGGCCGCCCTTTTTGATTCAACCGTAGCAGAATACCGAATAATTACGATTATTTGGCCACAATGTCGCCCGTATTGATGGTCAATGTCGTCTTCAAGGGAAACCTGCGCGCCCATTTTGGGTGCCGTTTCTCAACCGGATTGGTGGGTTCCGTGTGGTTCGGGCCCGAGCCGGAAACGAAGGACGTAGGGTATGACGAGCAACGCGGCATTACAGGAAGAGGCAGCACCGATCCGTGCCTGCACAATTAGCCGAGATGTTCAGAATTTCGATCTTCTCATCGAAGATATGGAAGCTGAGTGCGGTGAAAGCTGGGGTGATCTGTCTTTTGAGGATGCAGAACTCTTCATGAAACAAACCGAGGCGGATTCACTCGAATTCGTTGCCATAGCAATTGACCAGGAAGACGAAACCAACATCGACGCTGTCAGTGAACTGGTGAAATTCGCCGTATCGCAGGGCGTTCGCGTCATCGTCATCGCTGAAGAAGTCAGCCCGATTGCACTTCACCAACTCCTGAAACTGGGGGCTGCGGAATTCGTGCCCTACCCTCTTCCGGACGGCGCGCTTCATGACGCGCTCGAACGGATGCGCCGCACGGCTGAAATGGCGTCGCAAGAGGTGCCGGATGCGCTGCGCACCAAGATCAAGGCCACCGGCGATCGTGACGGTGTTGTTCTTCCCGTTCAAGGACTTGCAGGCGGCACAGGGACCACGACCTTCGCCGTAAACCTGGCCTGGGAACTTGCCAATCTTGAAGTTGACGGCGAACACCCTCGCGTCTGTCTTCTGGACCTCGATCTGCAATTCGGTTCGGTTTCGACCTACCTCGATCTTCCCCGCCGCGAGGCCGTATTCGAGCTGCTGCAAGACACGGGCTCGATGGACAGTGAAAGCTTTATGCAGGCGTTGCTCACCTTCAACGAGAAACTGCACGTTCTGACCTCGCCAAGCGAATTGATCCCCTTGGATATGATCGGACAGCAGGACGTCGAAAAGCTTGTCGAAGTGGCCCGTACGAACTTCGACTATGTGGTCATCGATATGCCCCACAATGTCGTCATGTGGACCGAAACAGTCTTGAATGCGGCACATGTCTACTTCGCGATGACCGAACTGGACATGCGATCGGCACAAAATACGCTGCGCATGATCCGCGCACTCAAGGGCGAAGAACTGCCCGTGAACAAGCTGCGCTATGTCCTGAACCGCGCCCCGAAATTCACTGATCTCACCGGCAAAAGCCGCGTCAAACGGATGGCGGAAAGCCTCGACATCAAGATCGAAGTCCTGATGCCGGATGGTGGCCGTCAGGTCGTACAGTCAAACGACCATGGTGTCCCTCTGAGCGAAGTGGCGGCAAAAAACCCGCTGCGCAAAGAGATCCAGAAACTCGCAGAATCCGTCCACGAAACAAACCTCGAAGCCGTCGCAGGCGTTTGAGTGAACAAGGAGCAAGCCGTTGTTTTCAAAATATAAGAAAACCGGTGGCCAGGGTGGGGAACCCGGCACGCCAGCACTGAAGAGCATCCCAGGTGGACAGGCCGATTTGCCCGTTGCCAAGGAAACTGCTCCCATCACCCCGGCTGAGAACCCGACCAAACGGCGTCAGATGAGCCGCATCCCGGCTCAGGTTGCGCCAGTCGACAAAGAGAAGAAACGCAAAGAGCGTCTCGGAGATATCAAGCTTGAGCTGCACAAACGGCTGCTCGACAACCTGAACCTCGGCGCACTGGAAACCGCCAGCGAGAACGATCTGCGTGCGGAAATCGTCGCAATTTCGGGCGAGGCCCTGGATGAGATGGGCGTCGTTCTGAACCGCGAAGAGCGTCAGACCCTCAATCAGGATCTCTATGACGAAGTGACGGGCCTTGGCCCTCTAGAGCCGCTTCTGAAAGACGATACGGTCAACGATATTCTGGTGAACGGCCCGCAACAGGTCTTTGTGGAACGTTCGGGTAAACTCGAACTGACCGACACGACCTTCAAGGACGAGCGCCACCTCCTTCGGATCATCGACAAGATCGTGTCGGCCGTTGGCCGCCGCGTGGACGAATCGAACCCATACGTTGACGCGCGTCTCGCTGATGGTTCACGCTTCAACGCAATGGTCCCACCGATTGCGGTAGATGGATCACTCGTCTCGATTCGTAAGTTCAAGAAAGAAAAGCTGGCGATCGACGATCTGGTCAACTTCGGTGCCTTCACCGAAGAAATGGCCGCCTATCTTCAGGCCGCGGTCGCCTGCCGGCTAAACGTCATCGTGTCCGGCGGTACGGGTTCTGGTAAGACCACGACGCTCAACGCGCTGTCGTCTTTCATCGATAACGACGAACGCATCCTCACAATCGAGGATACGGCGGAACTTCAGCTTCAACAGACACATGTAGGCCGCATGGAGAGCCGTCCACCGAACGTGGAAGGTAAAGGTGCTGTGACCCAGCGCGATTGTCTCCGCAACGCGCTTCGTATGCGTCCCGACCGCATCATCGTCGGTGAGACGCGAGGCGAGGAGGTCATCGACATGCTTCAGGCGATGAACACAGGTCACGACGGCTCCATGACCACGATCCACGCCAACTCGGCGCGCGATGGTGTGTCTCGTCTGGAAAACATGATCTCGATGGCCGGCATTGAGATGCCGCTGAAAGCCTCGCGGGCTCAGATTTCCTCGGCTGTGAACCTCATCGTACAGGCCTCGCGCCTTCAGGACGGTTCGCGCCGGATGGTTTCGATCACGGAAGTGACCGGCATGGAAGGCGAAGTGATCTCTATGCAAGAGATTTTCCGCTACCAGCGTGTGGGCCTGACACCCGACAATAAGATCATCGGTCACTTCACGGCGACCGGCGTGCGCAGCCACTTCTCGGAACGGTTCCGCATGTGGGGCTACGATCTTCCCCCGAACATCTTTGAACCCTTCGCGGCGGAGTAATAGCACATGGTTATTAGTGCAGAACCGATTATCTATGGACTTATTTTCCTGGCTGTTCTGGCTCTGGTACAGGGCATCTATCTGACGGTTTTCGGCAAATCGATCAGTCTGAACAGTCGCGTTAATCGCCGTCTCGAAATGCTCGAACGTGGCGCTGGTCGCGAGCAGGTGTTGGAACAACTCCGCAAGGAAATGTCCCAGCACATGAAGTCGAAAAGCATCCCGCTTTATTCAATTTTGGCTGAAAAAGCGCAAAAAGCGAACATCGCCTTTACCCCAAGCCAACTGATCATGGTGATGGGTATTCTGGCGGTTGTGTCATTCGTGCTGTTGACCTTCGGCACGACTGCCTCCTTTGTCATCCGTGCCGTTTTGTCGGTGATTATGGGTGTCGGCGCGGTTTTCGTCTGGGTAAACAATACAGCCAAGAAACGCCTTGGCATGATCGAAGAACAACTCCCGGACGCTGTTGAACTAATGGTGCGCAGCTTGCGCGTTGGCCACCCGTTCACATCAGCATTGCAAATCGTCGCCAAGGAAGTCCCCGACCCGCTCGGCTCGGAAATGGGCGTGATCTCGGACGAAAGCGCCTACGGGCGCGACGTCGGCGAAGCCCTGAAACACATGGCCGAACGCCTTGATATGCAGGATTTGCGCTTCCTGGCGGTTGCCGTCACTATCCAGCAGACCTCGGGTGGTAACCTCGCCGAAATCCTTCACGGGCTGGCAAAGGTTATTCGCGCTCGCTTCAAGCTGTTCCGTCGCGTTAAAGCGATCACCGCAGAAGCCAAGTGGTCGGGCATGTTCCTGTCTGTATTCCCGATTGGTGCCCTTGTGATGATCAACGTCATTCAGCCCAATTACTATGACGAGGTCAAACAGACCGCCGTCTTCATTCCGGCCTGTCTGGTCGTTGCAGCCTTTTTGGTGGTGAACGTATTCGTCATGAAATCGCTTGTGAATATTAAGGTATAGGCCCGATGGAAAAGATCTTTGAACTCTATGACACGGCTAATGCCCTGCTGACCGAGCAGTTTGGCGAACTCGGGCCGCTTCTGGTGATCGGTGTCCTCGGGCTATTCCTGATCCTCCTGACATTGCCGACGCTGTTGAAAAAGCAGCACGACCCGCTCGACAAACTGCGCGCGGCGGCTCAGGCAAGCGCAGAGGTCGACGCAGGCGACGGCAAAAAACGTCTTCGGGCCGGTAAGGGCAAAGGCGCCAAGCTGGCAAAGTATTCGGGCTTCCTCGAACCGCAGGATGAAAAAGAGTACTCCGCTGTTGCGCTAAAGCTTTTGCAGGCGGGATATCGCAGCAAGGACGCGGTGCGAACCTATCACTTCCTTCAGTTTGCGCTGGGAATCGCGTTTCTATGCATTGGCATTATCTATGCGATCTACACCAGCGCAACGGGTGAACCCACGACACAAGCGCTCATTCTCTCGGTGATCATTCCAGGCGGCGCTGGCTATATGATGCCGAAATACTGGGTCACACGGCGTCAGGCCGAACGCGAAGAGGAAATCACCAACGGATTTCCCGATGCCTTGGACATGATGCTTGTCTGCGTGGAAGCCGGTCAGTCTCTGGACCAGTCCATCATCCGGGTGAGCAAGGAAATTCGCGCAGGTTACCCCGCTTTGGCTGATGAATTCGAGATCGTTGCGCACGAGATGAAAGCCGGTAAGGACAAACAACAAGTCCTGCGGGATATGTCCGAACGTGCTGGCGTCGCCGACGTGGCCAGTTTCGTGACCGTTTTGATCCAATCGGCCAGCTTTGGTACCTCGATCGCGGAAGCCTTGCGGGTTTATGCGTCCGAAATGCGCGATAAACGGGTCATGCGGGCCGAAGAGAAGGCAAACAAGTTGCCTACCAAGATGACCCTTGCCACAATGATGCTAACAGTGCCGCCGCTTCTGATCATTCTCATTGGTCCGTCGATCTATGGCATTGCACAAACGCTGGCGAAGGCAAACTTCTAAGGGGCAAAATGCATCTCAGGGTTCTATTCGTCGGGAGTGCCGCTCTGGCTCTCCTGACGGCCTGTGAGGAAACCGGCGGCCTTCAACAGGCCGCCGACAGTCCGTTTGCGCCTGGCGCAGGGGCGGGCGAAGTGGCAGAGGCCGATTTCGTGGATGGTTTGACGGTCGGTCACCGGCTGATGGCTTCCGGCGAATATGAACTCGCCCTCAGGGCTTACTATCGCGCGGCCGCCGAAGAAGGCGTCAACGTCGATGTGCTCTCCGCGATAGGCTCGGCCAATCTGCAACTCGGCCGCCTGAACCAGGCTGAACAAATCCTGCGGCGCGCCGTTGAACTGGACGAGACTTTTCCGCCCGCGTGGAACAACCTGGGCGTTGTGCTGATGGAAAAAGGCGAATTCGGCGAAGCAAGTCGTGTTTTTCGTATCGCATTCGCACTGGATAGCGGTCAAAGCGCGGAAATTCGCGACAATCTGCGCTTAGCTCTCGCAAAACTTGGTGATCCGACTTATTCTGAGCCCGAGAGCGATTTCCGCCTGGTGCGGCGTGGTCCCGGATTTTTCCGGATCCTCGAAACACCCGAGACCCCGTAAAGAGGGCAGACAAGCGGAGCCGAGCAGCAAAAGGGACTGAGCATCATGTGCCGGTACTACATTTCACTTGTCGCCATTGGCGCACTAGCCCTGACGGCCTGTGGTCCGCAGGGTCAATCTGACGAAGAACTGGCTCAGGCCTTGAAAGACGTCAATGTCATTGACGAAAGCAACCTGAACGACGTCATGCTGACGGTCGCGGACCCTGACGAGGCGGTCTCGTATTTTCAACGCGCGCTGGCAATAAATCCAAACCGTATTGACCTGGCACGCGGCCTGGCGATTTCGCTGGTTCGCGCCGGCAAGGCGACGGCGGCAGCTTCCGCGTGGTCAAAAGTTCTTGCAATGCCCGGGGCGACAAACGAGGACCGCGTCGAGTACGCGGACGCGCTTATCCGCTCGAACCAGTGGGACCGCGCCGAAGCAGAGCTCGACAAGATCCCGCCGACCCATGAAACATTCAAACGATACCGCCTTGAAGCGATGATCGCGGACAGCAATAAGGAATGGACGAAAGCGGACAGCTTTTACGAGATTGCTGTCGGTCTTACGACCACGCCTTCCGGAACCCTGAACAACTGGGGCTACAGCCAACTGACGCGCGGGAATTACGCCGAGGCGGAACGTTTGTTCGGCGAAGCCCTGACCTATGACACCACAAGCTTCACGGCGAAGAACAACCTTGTCCTCGCCCGCGCCGCGCAACGCCGCTACGAAATGCCGGTGGTTCCGATGACCCAGATTGAGCGCGCTCAGCTGATCCACACAGCCGCGCTGTCCGCGATTAAACAGGGTGACATCGCCACCGGAAAGAGCCTCTTGCAGGATGCGATCGACACGCATCCACAGTTCTTCGAAGCGGCAGTCAGAAGCCTGGAAGCCCTTGAAAACACACCAACAAACTAGCAGGACGTCTTAGCGATGGTAACCACTTGGACCGAGGCAGTATGGTTCTTGCCGTTCGTCATTCCGATCGCGATCTGGGTCACCTGGAGCGATATGGCCTCGATGAAAATTCCCAACAAGGCCGTTCTGGCCTTGATGATTGTGTTTGCGGTCATCGGCCTGATTGCCCTGCCATTCGTGGATTACCTCTGGCGTTGGGCTCATTTCGCCGTCGTTCTGGTCATCACCTTTGTGCTGAACGCGTTGCGCCTGCTGGGTGCCGGGGACGCCAAATTTGCCGCCGCAATGGCACCCTTCATCGCCCTGCCCGATTGGTATCCGTTCATGTTCCTGCTCGGAGCGACCCTGATCGCCGCGTTCATCGTCCATCGCGTCGCAAAGGCCACTAGGATCCGCCAGATGGTCCCCGACTGGGAAAGCTGGACAAGGCGCGAATTCCCGATGGGTATGGCGCTGGCCCCGGCCCTGGTTTTTTACCTGGCTATCGCCTTGGCTCAGGGCTGAGTGATTGAATACAACACGTAAAGCTCATTGTCCCTGATCGGGGTCAGCGTGTAGTCGCTGACCTCAAGCTCATTGACCATTAAGGCGCGCGCTGCAGTCACAAAAGCACATTTCGGCGCAAGCACGTAGTCTGCGGTCTCCATGCCGGACAGATTCCCATAGTACCACGGCGCGCCATGCTCCAGCGGCGCGAAGTCACCAAACAACCAGAACGCGGACACGAGATCGGTCACAAAAAGCTGACTCTCCGAAGGGAGATCCGCGCGCGCGAGGTCTGCACTGATTTCTTTGAGCCAGGCGGCCATTCCTGCCTGCATCTCGCATTCGGGCAACTCAACGCCCGCAAGAACCGTCGGTTCCTGTCGCGCCGCTGCATCACGATACTTGTACCAGGCAGTTCCGCGAATATCGAGTTCGACCAGCGCAGTCACCGTGTTTCCTCGATCTGACCGGATCATGATATCGGAATGCTCGGATAGCGCGGGCAGCATCGGCTCATACCTGGAAATGTCCTGTGCGGAATGGCGGAGCGGCGACATCGCCAGCGTCATGGCCGATGGCAGGAATATCAAGACTGTGGCCGCGCTCAGCGTCGACAGTCCGGTATGGATGTCCATCCCGTGTACCACGCGCTCGCCCGGTGCCGGACGCAGAACCACCATCAACGCAATCATCGGAGCAAGCCACTTCGGATCATTCCCGAAATTCTGATACGTAATAAAGAAGCAACCCGGTATGAGCAGCGAAAGCCCAAGAGCTTCTGCGCGATGGCCTGCACGACTGATCAGCAGATAGATCATAAGCCCAACAGCCGTCGTCGCGATCGTGCTTGCTTGCGAAAGCAACTCAACGAAGGGCGTACCTGCGTGCGGTCTGACCTCGGACCCCGAGACGGTCAGCAGATCGCCAACGTAGCGCAGCCAGAAATCGAACCCCAACAGAACAAGCGCGCCAATCGCGGCAAAAGCCCCGGTCACCACGGCAGCACCGACAACGGCCCACCGTTTTTTCAACAAAAGGACAACGGCAATTCCCGGCAGCAGGGCGACAAAGAACGTGACCTTCAGGAAGACAAAGAATGAAAGCCCAAGGCCAACCAAGATGCCATCAATCAATGGCATGTCACGACCGCGCGCAGGAGCAAAAGCCAGGAGTATGACGATCGAACCCACGGCCCAGGCCCAGCGATTGTAGTGCATGGAAATAGACAGGCCCGGCTCGCTTCCGCCAAAGCTCAAAGCCAGCACCAAGGCGAGGGTAAACCAAGCGAAAAAGTAACCGGTCTTGGGCGTAAGCCGCGACCAAGTCGTGTAAAAAATCGCAGGCAAAAGCACAACAGCAACAAGGACTTGCGACCAAAGTATCGCCTGCCCAATGCCGTATCCACGCGTCAGAAAAAACTCGATCGGCAGAAACGACAAAACCCCCAGCGGAGTCATGAAATCTATATGCGGTACCAAGCCCTGTTCCATTCGGAACAAGATATCCAGCAAGTGAAACGTGTCGCCTTCATGCGCCGAGATCAGCAGCACACCATGGCGCATTCCGAACCAGGAACACCCCAACAGAGTGACAATAAGAATTGAAAGTACAATAAGGGGATTTGGTCTGCTCATTCCCCATCCTTTTTCCATTTTTTAGCCACAATAGCCGGTCATGTTCCGGTCAGCAAAGGCTTGGCATGGGTTATTGTTCAAAATTGGGCAACAGCTGGCTAAAGAATTTTTTGGATGAGGCACGGGTAACTCAGATGAATATGGAAACTTCGAACGTCATGGCCCCACCGGCTCCTCGGTCGCTGGAAGGTATGAAGCTGCCGACGGTCATGATGCGGGATATTGTATTGAAAACAATGTTCCGGATGAACCTGGATATGGTGACAGAGATCGCAAAGGCAATCTGCCTTCCTATCCCGGTGACGCAGGAATTGATTGATTTGGCGCGCGATCAGCGTCTGCTCGAAGCCACTGGTACACTTCACGCAAACTCCGGCGGTGAAATGGGCTTTCAATTGACGGACGCCGGGAAAGCCCGCGCGCTCGACGCTCTCAGCCAGTCCGAATACTACGGCGCAATGCCGGTCCCGCTGGCTGTCTACTCCGAGCAGGTCAAGCGCCAGTCGATCCGAAATATTCAGGTCTCGCGCGATCAATTGAACGGTGCGATGGGCCATCTCATACTCCCCGAGGAACTGCTTGACCATTTGGGACCCGCCGTCAGTGCGGGACGTTCGGTCTTGATGTATGGACCTCCCGGCAACGGTAAATCTTCGATCTCGAACGGTATCCGCGACGCGCTTGGCGACAAGATCTATGTTCCCCGCGCAATCGAATATTCGGGTCAGGTGATTACTGTCTATGACCCGATCGTACACACCGCCGCAGAAGAACAAGTGGACGATCCGAATTCACTGCGTCGCACGTCGGGCCGCTATGACACGCGCTATGTGCTCTGCGACCGTCCGACTGTGATTACCGGTGGTGAGCTTTCGCTTTCGATGCTGGACCTTGTCTACAATCCGACCGCGCGCACCTATCAAGCACCTTTGCAGCTTAAATCTACCGGTGGCGTCTTCATCGTGGACGACCTTGGCCGTCAGGAAGAACCGCCGCAGGCGCTGGTGAACCGCTGGATTGTTCCCTTGGAAGAAAACAAGGATATCCTCGCGCTGCAATCAGGTGAGAAGTTCGAGGTGCCCTTCGACACGCTTGTGATCTTCTCCACCAACTTCCACCCGAACGAGATCTTCGACAAAGCGGCGTTGCGCCGGATCTTCTTCAAGATCAAGATCGACGGTCCGGATCAGGAGGACTATCTCAAAATCTTCGCCATGGTCGCACGGAAACGCAAGATGCCGCTGGATGAAGATACGTTGGTTTACCTGATCAAGCACAAGTACCCGACGATCGACAACATCTACGCGAACTACCAGCCGATCTTCCTTGTGGACCAGATGATCGCGATCTGCGAATTCGAGGGCATCCCATACCAGATGTCACCGGAATTGATCGACCGTGCCTGGGCGAACATGTTCGTCAAGGAAGAGAAGATCGTTCACTAAGTAAACCTTGGACGGTGGGGGACCAGGTCCCCCGCCGCGCTGACGCGCGACTCCCCTTGGGATATTTATCGCCAAAAAGAAAGGCCCGGGTTTCCTCGGGCTTTTTTGCGGACTACATCCTTTGATATGTCCGCCATCCCGCCTTCCTTTCACAATTGGTTCGCCTCTCGCGGTTGGTCGATCCACCCGCACCAGACAGAAATGGCCGAGCGCAGCGACGCCGCGTCCCTTTTGCTGATTGCCCCGACAGGAGGCGGAAAGACGCTTGCCGGGTTTTTGCCAACCCTCGCCGAATTGGCGCATGGTGACCGAAATGGCCTCCACACAATTTATGTCTCGCCTCTGAAAGCGCTGGCAGCAGACATTCGAAGGAACCTCGGGACACCCATCGAAGAGATGAACCTGCCGATACGCGTGGAAGATCGGACCGGAGACACGCCCGCATCGCGCAAAAAACGCCAGCGCGCCGACCCGCCGCACATTCTGTTAACTACACCTGAAAGCCTCGCGCTGCTTTTGACCTATGAAGATGCACCGCGGATGTTTTCCGGTCTTTCACGCGTGATCATCGATGAAATTCATGCCCTTAGCGAAAGCAAACGTGGCGATCAACTGATGCTCTGCCTTGCTGAACTGCAGAACCTCGCACCAGCCGTGCGGCGCGTCGGCCTATCCGCAACCGTCGAGAACCCCGCCGCGATCGCTCAATTCCTGGCGCGTCACCCAGATCCGTGCCCGGTCCTTTATGCAGACCCGGGACCTCCGCCCGACATTTCGATGCTTGAAACCGAGGAGCTCCCCCCTTGGTCAGGCGGCGGCGGCAAATACGCAATTCCGCGCGTTCTGGACGAGATCAAAAAGCACAAAACGACGCTTATCTTCCACAACACCCGCGCACAGGCCGAGATTTTTTTCCACGAGCTTTGGCTGGCCAACGATGAGAGCCTGCCTATCGGCATCCACCACGGCAGCCTATCGCGTGAGCAGCGCGAAAGGGTCGAGGCGGCCATGGTTCGCGGTGATCTGCGCGCCATTGTCGCGACAGGTTCGCTGGACCTTGGGATCGATTGGGGCGATGTCGACCTAGTCATTCAGATCGGCGCACCAAAGAACGTCAAACGGCTGGTCCAAAGGATCGGGCGGGCAAATCACACTTACAACGCGCCGTCCAAAGCCATGATCGTCCCGGCCAACCGGTTCGAAGTTGTTGAATGCAGCGCCGCTCTGGCAGCCGTCCGCGAAGCCGATCTGGACGGCGAACCGCGCGGGCGGGCTCCGCGTGACGTACTGTGCCAACACATCCTGATACGCGCCTGCCGCGGTCCATTTGACGCGGACGCGCTCTATTCGACTTTCTTGACGAGCGGCACATTCGCCTGCCTGACGCGACAGGCCTTTGACCGCTGTCTCGATATGGTCGCAACCGGTGGCTATGCTTTGCGCGCCTATGACCGATGGCAACGTCTGAAACAATTGCCCGACGGACGTTGGCAATTGCGCGACCCGCGTGCTGCCCAACAGATCCGCATGAATCTCGGGACCATACAGGACACCGATACGCTGAAAGTCCGTCTAAAAGGCAGAGGTTCGGGAAGGCCACTCGGAGAAATCGAAGAAGGGTTTGCAGCAACACTGACACCCGGTGACACCTTTTTGATCGGCGGACGCGTCGTGCGATACGAGGGCCTGCGAGAATTAACTGTCGAAGTCACCAGACGCGCCGACAAACCGCCAAAAATCGCGACGTTCATGGGGACAAAATTCGCCACCTCCACGCAACTGTCCGAGCGTATCCTGAAGACCTTTGCGCGGGACAACTGGCCGGAACTTCCGCCACATACCGCCGATTGGCTGGCGCTTCAAAAAAAGGTCTCCAAGCTGCCGTCTGCCGATCGGCTGTTAATCGAAAGCTTCCCCCACGATGGTCGCCACCACACCTGCGTTTACGGATTTGCAGGTCGCAACGCGATGCAAACGCTTGGCTTATTGCTTACCGAGCGTATGGAAAAAGCCGGGCTTGATCCCCTTGGATTCGTCGCGACCGACTATGCCGTTCTGATCTGGGGTCTAAATCAAGTGCCGGATGCGAAAGCGCTTTTTGATCGTGAAACGCTGCGTGAGGATTTCGAGAACTGGCTTTCCGGCAATGCCGTGATGAAGCGCACGTTCCGCGCTTCAGCCACCATCGCCGGACTTCTAGAGCGCAACTGGGGACATCAACGACGCACCGGGCGGCAAACGAGTTTCTCGTCCGACATTCTCTACGACACGCTCACGAAATACGACCCCGATCACCTGATGCTCGACATTACGCGGGACGAAGCGATGAAGGGGCTTGTGGACTATGGACGTATCGAAAACATGCTCGAACGCACCAACGGGCGGGTCGACCACGTCATCCTGAACCGGGTCACGCCGTTGGCAGCGCCGTTGTTCCTTGAACCCGGACGGGTGCCCGTCATGGGAGAGGGACGCGAAAGACTGATAGAACGGGAAGCCGAAAGATTAATGCAGGCCGCTGGCCTCGAAAGTCTGCCGAAGGAAAACAAACGGGCTTGGCGCGTTCCATATTAGGCTACCGCACGAACCCCGGCGCGGTCATCCCTATGAATTTTCAGTCACGTTTCAGTAAGGTTCTGCTCATCAAGCAAGGACCAGCGCAACACCGGCACTTGCAATTATCACTGTCAGGCATCAAGAACGAAGCATGAACGATACGATCGAATTCTGCGGCGAAATGGTCGACTTGCGCCCATCCGGAGCCATGTTCTGGCCCACGGCCGAAATGCTGGTGGTTTCCGATCTTCACCTCGGGAAGTCCGAACGCATCGCGCGCCGGGGCGGCACACTCCTTCCGCCGTACGAGACCACGGAAACACTCACGAGACTTTCAGACGAGATCTACGCGACGCGTGCGAAAACCGTTCTTTGCCTTGGCGACAGTTTTGACGACCGAATGGCCGCACACTCACTGGATGAAAGCCACCTTGCGACCCTGCAAAAGTTGCAAGCGGGAAGACGCTGGCTCTGGATCGAGGGAAACCATGATCCCGGCCCGCTTGGGCTTGGTGGGACGACGCTTTCCGAGCATTTCCAAAGCACTCTGACATTTCGCCATATCGCCAAGCCACAATGCGAAAGCGGCGAAATATCAGGGCACTACCACCCCAAAGCCTACATCAAGTCCGCGTCACGCAGATGCTTTCTGGTCGATCAACGCCGAATGATCTTGCCAGCATTCGGTGCCTATACCGGCGGCCTGAACTGGACCACACCGGAATTGCGCGGTCTCTTTTCCGACACCGCAACGGCCTATCTGACCGGTCGCCGCATTCTCGCTGTTCCTATGCCACGGATCATTGCAACCGACGCCTAACTCTGCGGTACTTCAAATCCTGCGGTCTTGTGGCTGCCGTCGCAAAACGGTTTGTTCCTGGACTGCCCGCAACGACACAGAAACGCCCGCGTTCCACGGTGCAAGCGATGCCCCGTCCCCGAGGTGATCTCCAACGATCCGCGTGCTTCAAGAGGGCCGTTTTCATGGCCGATGATCTCCAAGACTTCCCCGGCATCATCGCCCGGCGCGTCCTTGCCCGTCGCCGCTGGCTCGCCGGTTGCCGCGAATTTTGCCTCCACATGCGAATAGTCACAAAACGGTGGATTTTTGGTTTGCCCGCACCGACACATCGTTGCACGCGTTAGTCTTTCGCCTCCAACCACAAGGTTTCCATGAAACGCATTCGGCCCGTTCTCCAGGACTGCCGCGCGATTAATACCCGGCGCGGTCTCATCTGCTTGCGACTGGAGGCGACGAAACGTCAACGCCCCGGACGGACAAGTGCGGATCATCGCGGCGATTTCTTCAGCCGGCGCCGCATCGGGTGACACCCAAGGCCGCTTTGCCGGGTCAAAGACCTGCGGCAACTTCAGGAAACAGTTGCGCGCATGAATGCAGCGATTCATCTCGAAGCCGATCTCGATCGCTTCGCCTTTGTAAGTCTTTGCCATGCCCACCTCTCGCTATTCCCAACCAACGCACTCGATTGGTGGCGCGAGGTCAAGCCTCAGACGGTCAAACCCTCGGGTTCAGCCAGACCGTTCACCCGGCAACACGCGGTCAAGGTATTCGCCAAAAGACAGGCAATCGTCATTGGACCGACCCCGCCCGGCACCGGCGTGATGGCCCCTGCTATTTCGCAAGCACTGGCAAAATCAACGTCCCCCACAAGCCGCGTCTTGGGCGAGCCGTCGTCCTTCAGACCCGCATCGACTCGGTTGATGCCCACGTCTATTACAGTCGCACCCGGCTTGATCCAACTCCCCGGCACCATCTCGGCACGTCCGACAGCCGCCACGACGATATCGGCGCGGCGTACGACGTCGGGCAAATCTTTGGTCCTGCTGTGCGCAATCGTGACCGTGCAGCTATCGCCCAAAAGAAGCTGAGCCATCGGCTTGCCCACAATGTTCGACCGCCCGATAACGACGGCATCCATCCCTGAAAGACTGCCGTGATGGTCGCGCAGCATCATCAGACAGCCCAATGGTGTGCAGGGCACCATCGACTTTTGGCCCGTGCCCAGCAGTCCAACGTTCGAGATGTGAAACCCATCCACGTCCTTGGCTGGATCAATCGCGTTGATCACAAGGTCTTCGTTCAGATGTTTCGGCAAAGGCAATTGCACCAAAATGCCGTGGATCGTCTCATCGCGGTTCAGCTTGTCAATCAGCGCCAACAAATCCGCCTCCGAAGTCGCGGCGTCAAGCTTGTGCTCCACCGACTTCATGCCGACCTCTTGTGTCTGCTTGCCCTTGGAACGCACATAAACCTGGCTCGCAGGATCCTCGCCGACCAAAACAACCGCCAACCCCGGCGTGATCCCATGCTCCGCCTTCAGGTTGGCCACATGAACCGCCACCTTTTCGCGAACCGTGGCCGCAAATGCTTTTCCGTCGATGCGCGTTGCCGTCATGAAGTGTTCCTTAGTCTAGGTTGACAACGATCTCGGTCTTCACCGAATTCGCTATAAAACAGGCGTGGTGCGCTTTGTCATGCAGCGCCATATGCGCCGCCTCATCCGGCGTCTCGCCAGAAAAGACAACCGCTATGTGCAAATCCACGCGCGGAATCCAGGCAATACCGTCCGTTTGACGCAAAGCACCCTTCGCAGTGTCCCGGTAAGACTTTACCTGAAACCCGGCACGACAGGCCACATCCAGAAACCAGAGCATATGGCACGACGATATGGATGCGATATAGGCCTCTTCGGGATCGACAGCTTCAGCGCAACCCAATGGCGGCGGGACGATCATCGGGGACGGCGCCGCCGCCACTTCGATCCCACCGTCAAACCGCCAATGGTGTGCACGGGAATATTGCCCGGAGGCAAAATCCCCGTCGCATGTCCATATGACTTCTGCCGAATGCATATGTCCTAGAACAGACCTTCGATCTGGCCATCGTCATTGAGGCAGATGTTCTCGGCCGCAGGCTTGGACGGCAGGCCCGGCATGGTCATGATCTCTCCGCAAACCGCCACGACGAACCCCGCACCAGCCGACAGCCGCACTTCACGCACCGGCACGGTATGTCCGGTCGGAGCGCCGCGCTGCGTTGGATCGGTTGTAAAGCTGTATTGCGTCTTGGCCATGCAAACTGGTAAATGCCCGTAACCGGCTTCTTCCCAGGCTTTTAGCTGATCGCGAATCTTTTTGTCCGCTATCACCTCATCGGCGTGGTAAATCCGTTTTGCAATTGTTTCCATCTTGCTGAAAAGCGACAGCTCGTCCTTATACAGCGGCGCAAACTGGCTGACGCCACTTTCGGCAATCTCGGCGACACGGCGCGCCAACGGCTCCGAACCTTCCGACCCAAGCTCCCAGTGGCGCGACAGGATCGCTTCCGAACCCTGCGTCTTCACATAGTCCTTCACGGCCTGAATTTCGGCCTCTGTGTCCGTGACGAAGTGGTTGATCGCCACGACCACCGGCACGCCAAAGGACTTCAGGTTGCCAATGTGGCGACCCAGATTCGCACAGCCGGACTTCACAGCGTCGACGTTCTCTTGACCAAGCTCCGCCTTGGCGACCCCACCGTTCATCTTCATCGCGCGCACTGTAGCCACCAACACCACGCAATCAGGTGCCAGACCAGCCTTGCGGCACTTGATATTCATGAACTTCTCGGCACCCAGATCAGCGCCGAACCCAGCCTCGGTCACCACGAAATCCGCCAACTTCAGCGCCGTCGTTGTTGCAATAACCGAGTTGCAGCCGTGTGCGATGTTCGCAAATGGACCGCCATGCACGAAGGCCGGGTTGTTTTCCAGGGTCTGAACTAGGTTCGGCTGCATCGCGTCTTTCAGCAGCACGGTCATCGCGCCGTCCGCCTTGATATCACGCGCGTAGATGGCCGTGCGATCACGCCGATACGCCACGATCATGTCCCCGAGACGCTTTTCGAGGTCCTTCAGATCCGTCGCAAGGCAAAGGATCGCCATGACCTCAGAGGCAACCGTGATGTCAAAACCGGTTTGACGCGGGAACCCGTTGGCCACGCCCCCAAGCGAGGTCACGACGTCGCGCAGAGCACGGTCGTTCATATCCAGAACACGTTTCCAAGTTACGCGCCGCTCATCGATCTCAAGGCTGTTGCCCCAATAGATGTGGTTGTCGATCATTGCCGAAAGAAGGTTATGAGCCGCAGTGATCGCGTGGAAGTCACCCGTAAAGTGCAGGTTCATATCTTCCATCGGAACAATCTGCGCATAGCCGCCGCCAGCAGCGCCACCCTTCATGCCAAAGTTCGGACCCAACGACGCCTCGCGGATACACACGGCTGTCTTCTTGCCGATACGGTTAAGGCCATCACCCAGGCCCACCGTGGTTGTCGTCTTGCCTTCGCCAGCTGGTGTCGGATTGATCGCAGTAACCAAAACCAGTTTGCCCTTCGGCTTATCGGCAAGGCTGGAGATAAAGCTTTGACTGACTTTCGCTTTATCGTGGCCATAGGGAACAAGGTCTTCCGGTCCAATGCCCAACTTGGCACCAATCTCCATGATCGGCTTCTTGTTGGCTTCACGCGCAATCTCGATGTCAGTCTTGTAGGCCATGTCCCGGGTTTCCCTGTTATGAGCTGCCGTCGTTCGACGTTCTCAACCGCTATAAGCCCGCAAGCGGCTCAGGTAAGCGTCAATTTCGACATTTCCGACACCTCTTGCGTCCAAGCAAGGGGCCAAGCGCTGCATATCGGAAACTTTAGGCTCGAAAGGCGATCTCAAGCAGCCGTCCAGGCCCGCTGCTGAGGTACATGCAAACGTACGTCATCACCGACGCGAAGTGCGCCTTCGCGTTCGACCCAAGCCGTCACGCCGCGCAATCCCCGCGCCGCAGTCTTGAACTTGCGCCCCACACCGGGAACGTGACGATCGATCACTGCCACCGGCAGATGACAGGGACGGTTCAGCATATCGACAACCAAAGTGGCGCCACTTGCAAACTGAAGTCGCGATGACGGCGGCACATGCGTGAAATCCGGCAGTCCTGAAATTACAATCGAGGCCCCGATCCACGACGGATCAAGCGCCGGGATACCCATGTTCGCAGCGATGGTGGCCAGCTCCTCGGCGGAAACCACCGAGAATTGACGCGTGTTTCGAATCTCTGTTCCTTTGGGATACTGCGTGACGACCCTCGAGCAGGACGCTCGTGTCAAACCGGCATGATCTTCATCGGCGACACCGGCAAAAGTGGCAAAGACTTCGGTCCGGCCCGCCGACGCCAAATCCGCGGCGCGGTCGGCAACACATCCAAGCCATTCGACCCGACCCGTGAATTGCGTCTTGATGAGTGCTGGCATTCGATGGCCCCAATCAGGTTTCGACCGGCGCGCCGGCATTCGCGTGACGACGTTCCAGCAGCGAATTGGTTGTTCGGTAGGTGTCGGGCATAAACCGCTTGCGGCGTTGTGACTCTTCCCACCAAACGGCCCCGCCCGGCGTCGTCAGCATCTCAAAAAAGTAATTCGTAATCGCACCGTCCAGCCCCACAAGCTTTTGTGGCAGCGAGTCATTATGCTTCAGGAAATTACCGAAGATATGCACGCCCTGCTCCAGATACATCTCAAATGTCAGACGCTCGGCATCGCTCAGACTGCCATAGTCTGCATGTCCCTTCACCAGCACCGCTGCAAGGTTTGGATCGTTTACCTGCGCCTTGTAGTCTGTAAGCGTCTGCAACAAATCGCGCCAGTTTGTCAGTTCGGTTTGCTTGCGGGTGGCGCGCATCTCGAATGCCACAAACAAGAGCGAAACAACTATGGTGGCAGCCGCGATCAGGTCCGCAACATCGGCAATTTGTGACAGCATCCTCGCCCCTCATACTTCGCTAGTTTCAATAGCGCGATGATTGACGCCAGCCCCAAAAAAAACAATGCCCCGCGCGATGGCGGGGCATTGAATGATCAATATTCGGGTCGGATCAGGCCGAGGGCTCCGGCTCCATGCCACCGTCATCATCCGAGGATTTCGACTTGGGCTTGGTCTTCGGAATGGCCGTGATCGACGCCGTGCCACCGGTGTCGGACGGCTTGTCATCGTCGTCATCGCCCCGGTTCAAAGGCTCGCCCGCAATCACGCGCGTGATCTCGTTCCCGGTCAGCGTTTCGTACTCCAACAGACCTTGCGCCAGACGCTCAAGGTCGTCGCGCTTCTCGGTCAGAATACGCTTTGCCGTCTCGTACCCTTCGTCGACCAAGGCTTTCACCTTGTCGTCGATGGTCTTCTGAGTTTCGCTCGAATGCGTCGTGCCGCCTCCGTAAGTACCCAGATGCGACTGCTGTTCATTGGCGTAATCGACGTAGCCAAGTTCATCAGCATAACCGAACTGCGTGACCATAGCCCGTGCAATACGCGTCACCTGCTGGATGTCCGAAGACGCGCCCGAAGTGACGTTTTCTTTGCCGAACACCAGTTCCTCAGCCACACGTCCGCCCATCGCCATCGCGATCTTGGACGTATACTTCGTATAGGTCACGGACAACTGATCCCGCTCGGGCAAAGACAACACCAGACCCAAAGCCCGCCCACGCGGAATGATCGTCGCCTTATGGATCGGATCATGTTGCGGCACGTTCAGGCCCACAATCGCGTGGCCCGCTTCGTGATAGGCGGTCAGCTTCTTCTCGTCTTCGGTCATCACCATCGAACGACGCTCGGCGCCCATCATGACCTTGTCTTTCGCACTCTCGAAATCTTCCATAGTCACGAACCGACGCCCAACGCGGGCCGCCATCAACGCACTTTCGTTTACAAGGTTTGCCAGATCAGCACCCGAGAAACCCGGTGTGCCCCGGGCGATAATGCGCAAATCAACATCCGGCCCCAAAGGTACCTTGCGCGCATGTACGCCAAGAATTTTCTCGCGGCCCTTGATGTCAGGGTTCGGCACCTGAACCTGACGGTCAAAACGACCGGGTCGCAACAGCGCCGGATCCAACACGTCCGGACGGTTGGTCGCGGCAACGATGATGATACCTTCGTTGGCCTCAAAACCGTCCATCTCAACCAGCAACTGATTCAACGTCTGTTCACGCTCGTCGTTGCCACCGCCATAGCCGACACCTCGCGAGCGCCCGACAGCGTCAATCTCGTCGATGAAAACGATGCACGGCGCGTTCTTCTTCGCCTGCTCGAACATGTCGCGTACACGACTTGCACCCACACCCACGAACATCTCGACAAAGTCGGAACCCGAAATCGTGAAGAACGGAACACCCGCCTCGCCCGCAATCGCGCGGGCCAAAAGCGTTTTACCCGTGCCCGGAGGACCAACCAAAAGAGCACCTTTCGGAATTTTGCCGCCCAGCCGCGAGAACTTCTGCGGCGTGCGCAGGAATTCTACGATCTCTTCCAGCTCTTCCTTGGCTTCATCAATGCCTGCCACGTCGTCAAACGTCACCCGGCCATGCTTTTCCGTCAGCAGCTTCGCGCGCGATTTGCCAAAGCCCATCGCGCCGCCACGGCCACCGCCCTGCATCCGGTTCATGAAGTAAATCCACACACCGATCAAAAGCAGGAACGGCAGGAAAGTCATCAGGATCGTCACAAATCCCGACTGCTCTTGAGGCTCAGCCCGGAACGTCACTTCATTTGCAACCAACAGATCCGTCGCCCCTGCGCCTTCAGGCTGGATCGTCACATAGTCACGCCCGTCCGAGCTGCGGAATACGATCCGCTCGCCGTCGATTGTCGCGTTCGAGACGTCGCCGCCTTCCACTCGCTGGACAAAATCGGAATAGCTGACCGTGGAAGACTGAGTATTCGTCTGCCCGCCAGAAATCAGGTTAAATAGCGCCAAAATCAGCAGGAAAAGAACCAGCCAAAAGGCGATGCTGCGCGCGTTGTTCAAAGGACGCTCCTTTGGGAATTTCTTGGGGCAGAAACGGCCACCCCTCCGACTGTACCACTAAATAGCCACCAAACGGAGATCTTCAACGGGATAAGAGGAATTGAGCGAAACTTCCCCGCCCTGTTGCCGTGGCCTCCCAGCCATTTTTCAAGCCTGCAACGGGTGCCGCAACGAGTTCCTCGCCCCGCCAAATCGCCGGAGTCGCCAATAAAGACTGACGCGGCAAGCCAGTTTCACGCCAATCAGGGCAGTCCTTCACGGCTTCGCCAAGCGCGCGCACCTGCAAATCTGCGTCATGTGGTCCGTCCAAGACCCAGCGACCATCCCAAAGCGTGTCCGTGGACGATGTGGTGTCCTTTACCGCATTGTATTCACGGGTGATTCGCAGCTTTTGATTTATGCGCCTTTTCGCTTTGATTCGGGAAATCAGACATCCCGCAACGGTGTGTCGATCCGCGTCCATTAATCCGACATCAATCCCGATAATCGCCGAACGACGCGGCGGATACTCAGCACCCGACATCCATTTGAGCGCGCCAATCAAAATCCGCCGGCCAACTTCAGCAGGCACCTGAGTTCTGGGGGTCAAAAAATGCTCCGGAAAGATCAGATCGCCATGGTCCATTGTCACAATTTCATTCTCGGCGACTTCGCGCCATGCATAGTGATCCAAGGCCGACCGCGCCGCGTCGGCGTTGGAGGCGACCATCCAAAGCGTTTCGCTGTCAATTCCGATCTCGCTCAAAGCAGCCATCGCCCGACGCGCCCGTATCCGTTCGAAACTGTCATCTTCGTTTGTCGGATCACTGCACCACAAAATGCCTTGGCTCGTCAGATAATCCTGTAAATCCGACCGCTCCAGCCCAAAGAGAAACGGCCGGATCCACACCAAGCCATTCCGCTCAAAACGGCGTGACATCCCTGCCAGCCCATCGACACCCGATTGCCGCGCCAGTCGCATCAGTACCGTTTCCGCCTGATCGTCTTGCGTGTGCCCAAGAGCCACAACATCGACGCCTTTGCGCTCGGCCCACGCTGAGATCAACGCATACCGCGCCTTGCGCGCTTTGCCCTGCAAATTGCCTTGGCCGTCCCATTCCCAACGAAGCACCGAGTGCGGCACACCCCGCTTGGCACAATACTTCGCCACAAGCGCAATCTCGTCCTTCGCCTCCGCCCGCAAACCGTGATCGACCGTGACCGCAAAAATTTCGATGCCTTTCTCGGCGCAGTGCCAAGCCATCAGGTCCAGCAACGCCATGGAATCGCTGCCACCCGAAACGGCAACACCCAGCCGCTTTGGCTTGGCGCCTAGAAAACTCCACTCGCAGGCGTGTCTCAGCCAGTGCGTCCGACCCTCATCGCTGGCGAACCTGTCGCCCTCGCTCACACGCAGCCCATCGACGCACGCGCCGTCTGCGCCTCAATCGAGGCTTCGGTGTCAGGATACCGCAATGTGACTTCACCAAGTGTGATGCAGGCCTCCGACGTCTGACCCAAGCCATCCAGCGCAACGCCCAACTTCAGCAAGGCCGTCGGAGACGTGGGTCCATTCGGTGTCCCCGAATAGCTCTCCAAATACGCCCGCGCCGCCGAAGACGTCAGCCCAAGGTTCTGCAAAGCCTCGCCCCGCATCAAATGCGCCAGACCAGTCAGCGGTCCGCCCTGATAGGTGTCGGAAAAGCGCTGCAACTGCTCGACGGCCACTTCGTAGTTGCCCGCATCGAACGAGGCCTTGGCGCGTTCGAAGTCCTCGCGTTCCGCCACGGCCAGTTCGACGCCACCGGTCGGATCGCTCGTCGGTGCAACTGGTTGCGGCGCGACCGGGGGTGGTAAAGCCCCGCCGCCAAGGGTGGGTGTGTCACCGAGGCTTCCGATGTCACACCCGCTTTCCAGTTCGCAAAGGCGGAACTCCAGATCACCGATCCGGTTCGTTCCATCCGACACGATACGATCAACACGATTGGTCAACGCCTCATTCGCCGCCGTCAGCCGTTGCAATTCGGCTTCCATCGCGTCCATACGCTCCAGCGCGTTCGTGCCCGACAAATTGGTGTTCACACCTCCGGTCGTAGACAACTCGCGCCGTAGTTTCTGCATCTCGACGAACAGCACCGTCAACTCCTGACGGATATCCGCCAGTGTTTGTTCCCGACCCTGCGCCACAGCCGGTGAGGCCAGGGCGAGAACAGCGGCAATGATAATCCAACGCATGAGACGATGCTCCTTAGACGCCCGCACCTGCGGTAATCACAGTGACCGCGCGACGGTTCTGGCTATAGCAGCCTTCGTCCGAACAAATCTGGATTGGACGCTCTTTGCCATAGCTGATGGTCTGCAACCGGTTCGGCGCAACGCCGCGCGAAATCAGATAGTTCTGCACCGAGCTTGCCCGCCGTGCACCAAGTGCCAGGTTGTAATCGGTCGTGCCCTGCTCGTCCGCATGGCCTTCGATCAAAGCGCGATAAGCCGAGTTCTGCATCAGCCATACCGCCTGCTGGTCCAGAACAGCCTGAGCTTCAGGGCTGAGCGTCGACTGATCGACGGCGAACAAGACCCGGTCGCCGATCGTTTGATTGAAAAACGCCGGAGACGTCGGGTCGCTCGCGCTGCCTGCGATGCCACCATTCGCACCAAATCCGCCGCCTGCCGCGTCCGCACCACCGGGGCCGAAACGATCTGCATTCGTACACGCACCAAGGGCGACAAGTGCTACGGCCGCCACTGCCATTTTCAGAAAAGTCATGAGATCACCTGTTTGTTTTTTTGTTTGACTGCTTGGACGTAAATTACCACGCCCCGTGGAAGATGGAAACGGTTCACGGTAACAGCGGCGACCACGCCGGATCAGACGCCGCCGTCGGCATCGGCAACCGCTTCAGATTGCGCCCCGAAATATCGACCGAGAACAACGCTGGCTCGCCTTCGGCCCCCGCACTTTCACGCGTGAACATCAAAACCCGCCCATTCGGTGCCCATGTCGGGCCCTCGTCCAGAAAGGACGCGGTCAACAATCGCTCGTTTGAACCATCGGTGCGCATTACACCAATGTGGAACCGGCCTGCATTTTGCTTGGTAAAGGCGATATAGTCACCACGCGGAGACCAGACCGGCGTGCCGTAGCGGCCCTGCCCAAAGCTGATCCGCTTGGCCTCACCGCCACCGGCGGGCATTACGTAAAGCTGCTGATTGCCCGAACGGTCGCTCTCGAAGACGATCTGGCTGCCATCCGGCGAAAACGACGGCGCGGTTTCAATGGAAGGCGCGTCCGTCAGGCGCGTGCGCTGCCCGCTGGCAAGATCCAGCCGATAAAGGTCCGTATTGCCGCCTTCCGAACGAGAATAGAGCACCGTTTGCCCGTTCGGCGCATAGCGCGGCGCAAAGGTCATGGCCGCGACATCCACCTGCAGCGGCCGCTTCGTCACGGTGCCGACGGCAAGTTCGTAGATCTGAGGGAACCCGGATTCGTAGCTGGTGAACAACACGCGATCCCCGGTCGGGGAAAACCGTGGCGCCAGCACAATCGACGATGCATCGGTCAAATACTGAATATTCGCGCCGTCATAGTCCATGATTGCAAGCCGCATCGCGCGGGCGTTCTTCGGTCCCGTTTCTTCGACATAAACGACACGGCTGTCGAAATACCCTGTCTCGCCCGTGATCCGTGCATAGACCTGATCTGCCACCTTGTGTGCCACACGCCGCCAACTGTCGGTGCCGCCTGCAAACTGCAACCCCTCACCCAAAGGCGCGCCCGTGAAGATGTCGAAAAGCCGGAACTTGACCACCAACCGATTATCGCTCGTCAGTGTCACGGCACCCGTCACCAGCGCTTCGACGTTGATCGCCTCCCAATCTGCGTAAGCCACACCGCCATCAAAATTGGTCACCTGCGAAATGTAGGCGTCTTTCGGCACGTCCCGGAATAAGCCCGTTCCAACTAGGTCCGCAGCCACAACGGCTGTAATCTGCCGCGCGAAATCCGTCGCCGCAGCGTTCTCAGCCAGGAAGGGTGCCACCGCGATCGGAACCGGTTCGATCACACCTTGAGTGATCTCGATGCGAAGCGGACCTGTGCGCTCCTGCGCGATCAAAGGCGCGGCAAAGGCCATCACCAAACCGAGAACAAGTGTACTCAAAACCTTCATCGGAACTGCATCCCTTCGGGGTTGAACGTCATTTCGATATCGCGCCATTGGCTGTATTTTTCCACAGGTAAAGGAAATCCACGCGCGCCACAGCGGAGAATCGCTCGTCGCGCGGCGTCAAACGCGGCACGTTGAGTCGAGGCATCACCGCCCTCGGCACTAACCTGTCGCACCTCGCCTAGCGGCTTACCCTGCTGATCAAGCGAGAAGGCGACTGTCACACGGACGCCTGCTGACCGAGCTCCGGGGTCAACAACCCAGCATGAACCAACCGCAATCTTGAAGCCATCGACCTCACCGCCCGTCAAAGGCGGCCCCGTCGGCACATTTGGCGCCGGTGTCGCATTCGCTTCCGCTACAGCCGCCGCGACGGCATCCTCGGTCGCGTTTTCGCGCGGTGTCTCTCTCGGCGTTTCCCGAGGAGTCTCGCGCGGTGTTTCGGCGGGCGCTTCCGCCTGCCGAGCCGAAGGTGCTGGCCGTGTGCGCGGGCGCATCGAACTCGCCGGAGCCAACTCGGGCGTCTCCTCGGCTTCCGTTACGATCCTGTCACTCGCCTCGGGCGGAGCCGCAGGCGTCTCTTCCTCAACGACCTCTTCCGGCAATGCCTCGGCGTCCGGCGTCGCTTCCTCTACCCGCTCTGGCGCGGCTTCCGCCAAAGGCGGCGGCGCAATCGACGGGGTCGGCGCGACGCGCGGTGCAGGCTGCGGCGTGCCGTCTGCCACGGGTGACGAACCATCAATATCCGTCGGCGGTGTCGCAATGATCGGAGCATTGTCCTCGACAATCGCATCCGGGATCGGCTGCGGGATCGTCAATTCCGGGTTCGCCGGGGTTTCCGGCTCTTCCACCTGCTCAGGCTCGCTTACCTCGGGCGCGGTATCCTCAACCGGCGCCTCTGGCGCTTTGTCTTCCGCCGGCGGCGCAACCTCGGGGGCATCCGACCCTACGTCCGGAGCCGTCGTCGGCGGCAACAAGGCGGCATACTCGGCTTCCGACAAGACCGTCACCTCGCTCACCGTCACTTCCGGGATGCGGTCGCCCGCGAACAGCCCGCCAAACAGGATGAACAGAATAAGTGCGCCGTGCCCGACACCAGAGATATACCAGCCCGTGCGCAAAACCGCCTCAACCGCCCTGACCGTTAAGGCGCGGACCGCCGTCATCAGTCACAAGTCCAATATTGGTAATCCCAGCGGCATTCATCGCGCCCATCACCGTGGCCACCCGACCATAAGGCACAGCCGCATCGGCGCGCAAAAACACCCGGTCCGACGTCCGCTCGGTCAAAATCGCCTGCAATCGCCCGACAATGTCACCGTCGGCCACTTCCGTCGTCTGGATTGTCACAGCGCCATCCGCCGTCAACGTCACTGTCAAGGGCGTCTCCTGCTCGGTCGGCAAGGACTGCGCCGCCGTGCGCGGCAATTCAATCGGCACACCCACAACCTGCAACGGCGCCGCCACCATGAAGATAATAAGAAGCACCATCATCACATCGACAAAGGGTGTGACGTTGATCTCGGCCATCGGCTTGGCCCGTGACCGCCGACCCCGCCTGCGCGATCCGCCACCCTTTTCCAGGACGCTGCCAGCCATCTTAAGACGCGTCCATCTGACGGCTCAGGATCGTGGCGAACTCATCAGCAAAGGACTCGTACCCGCCGATGATCTTGTCCGCATCCGTCGATAGCTTGTTGTAGAAAATCACCGCCGGAATAGCCGCAGCCAATCCAAGCCCCGTAGCCAAAAGCGCCTCGGCAATGCCGGGCGCAACCACTGCCAGCGACGTCGATTGCGTTTGACCGATCTCGATAAAGGCCACCATGATGCCCCAGACCGTGCCGAACAGCCCCACGAAAGGAGCCGTCGACCCAACTGTCGCCAACACCGGCAAGCCAACCTGAAGGCTTTCGGTTTCCTTCTGGATCGCCACGTCCATCGAACGATCGATCCGCACCTGAGCACCCCCGATCATCGCACCCGTCTCGCGATGCGAGCGACGCCATTCAGTCATGCCGGCGACGAATATCCGCTCGGCCCGCCCACCTGGCGAGGGCCCGATCTGATCAAACAACTGATCCAATGGCTCGCCTGACCAGAACGCCTCCTCGAACGCGGCCTGTTCGGCTCGCGCCGCGCGATAATCCCTCGTGCGCGAATAAATGATCGCCCAGGCCCAGACCGACGCCAATATCAGAGCCACCATCACCAATTTGACCGTCAGGGATGCGCGCGCAAACAACGCCCACATCGAAAAATCCGCGTGGCTCGCAAGCGCGATCGCTTCTTGTTCCATAACTCTGCTCTCTCTGCCGACCCTTATTGTTTTATCTTGGGTCCCTCGTTTCGAGACAGAATACTGTAAACACAAACCAATTGCCAACAAGAAGGCGTGAATGACGCTGCGGCCAAGGTTCGATCAGGACAAAGCTTGGCGTATTTCCGCCGGAAGCCGCGCCGGAGCGCCCGTTTCAGACAAAGCCACCAACGTTACAAGGGCTTCGAACAGCACTGCGCCACCCCGCTCGACCACTTGCCGCATCACCAGACGTGCGCCCGATGCACGCTCCAGCGTGGTCACCACATCCAGCACATCATCGAACTTCGCAGGCGCGAGATAATCCGCCTCCACCCGACGCACCGCAAACACAATGCCCTGATCGGCCTTCAACTTGGTCTGATCCAGCCCGATCTCGCGCACATATTCGGTCCGCCCCCGCTCGATGAACTTCAGATAATTGGCGTAATAGACGATCCCCGCCAAATCCGTGTCCTCATAATAGACACGCAAGGTCATGCGATGACTCACTCTGCCGCCACCCCATCCGCAAACCCTTCGGCCAACAGCTTTTGGCCACGCGCAATAAACAGGTCCAGCACCGCATCCACATCCGACTTCACCGTGCGATGATTGCTGATCGCCATCCGTATAGCGACCTTGCCACCAATTTGCGTGTCCGACATCACAGCCGAGCCATCTTCCTGCAATTGCAGCATGATTTCATTGTTGATCGCATCAAGGGCTGCATCACTCAAAGACTCACCCCAAAACCGAAAACACGCCACATTGATTGGACAGGGTGCCATGCGCTCCATTTGCGGTTCTGCCTCGGCCCGTGCCGCCGCACCCCTTGCCAGTTCAATTGTGTGGTCAATCATCCGCCCGATTTTGTCGCGGCCCTGCTCTTTGAATGTCATCCAGACCTTAAGCGCCGACAAACCCCGCGACAGATCAATCCCATAACCCCCAAAGAAATCCCCCACGATCAACCCTCGCGGCTTCATCTCAAGGAAGTCACCATGCGCGGCAAAGGTGTCGGACTGATCCGTCTTGCGTCGCACGACAGCAGCGCCCACGCCAAACGGCACCTGCAACCACTTGTGCAGATCAAGCGCCACCGAATCCGCCGCCTCCAGCCCGCCCACCAAACCGCTGTGCTGACGTGACAGCTTCACAACCGCCCCGACGCACCCGTCCACATGAAACCAAAGCCCTTCATCGCGCGCGACCTTCGACAGCGCGACAAGATCATCAATCGCGCCTGTACTCGTCGCCCCCGCCGTCCCGATTACACACACCGGCTCAAACCCAGCCGCGCGATCCTCCGCGATCATGGCTGGCAAAGCGCCCGGATCCATCGCCAACCGCTCATTCACCGGCACCAACCGCAACGCGTCCGTGCCATGCCCCATCACCTCCAAAGCTTTCGCCACGCAGTAATGCGTCTCTTGCGACGCATAAAACCGCATCGGCTTCGGCAACCCGCCGATCCCCACCTTGCGCACATCCACCGACGCCATCTTGTTACGCGCCGTCACCAGACAATTGAGGTTCGCCTGCGACCCGCTCGACGTCAAAATCCCGCCAGACCCTTTCGGAAACCCAACCATATCGGTCAGCCAATCAATGACCTGCCACTCGACTTTCGCCGCGCCCGTGTTGCCGCCCCCAAGGTTCGAGCCATCAACCGCAGCGAAGAAATCCGCTAAAGCACCGCCAGCCGTCCCGGCCCCCATATACCAACCCCAAAACCGCAGGTTCTGATTGCCCATCGAGGCCGGAAAAAGCGCGCTGACCGCATCAGAATAAACCTGATCCAACGGCAGCCCGTCATCCGGCATCGGCCCCGAGAAAGCTGCGCTCGTGGCATCCGTTGGCGCTTTCCAGACCGCACCCTCGCGGATCGAAGACAAGCGCGCCACCGCATCATCCACCGCCCGGTGCCCAAGTGTGCGAAAGTCTTCCCAGTTTGAGGGATCAAAATCTGTTTTCGAATTATCCATCAAAGCGCCCCGCGGAAAAAATTCATTGCAGTGACGCTACGCAGACGCTTGTGTCAGGTCAAACGGGCAAATCCCGCGCCACCCGCGCCGCCAATCGCAAAGCATGGCTTGGATCAATCGCAGCGGATGGCATCACTTTATCATATCCGGCCCGAATAACCGCCGCGATATCGGGCCTCAAAACCACATTCTCACCAATCCGCGCCAAAGGCCCCTTGTCGCGAAACGCCACGTCTGACCAAAGCAAGATCGTCTGTGCCGCCTGCGCCAATGCGATATCCTCGGCCGGCACCTGTTCCATCTCAGCGTCCATCCGCACAAATACAAACGCCGCCTTGATCGCGCCAGTCTCGTCAAACCTGAAATGCCGGTATTGATTGGCCTCCGCCGCCTTAAGTCGCACGACCAAAGGCCCCAGATCCGGGACCAACCGGTCCAGATCCGGCGTCTCCACCAACTCATCCCATTCGCGGAAAACGAACATCATCAAATTGACCCCAAGCTCGGGATCCGTCTCGGCCATCTGATGCCCGGCCAACACGACAACCGCCTCAATCGCGCCCTTCACAACGGACAGCGTCGCGTCATCCACGCCAAACACCACCGGAACAATCGGTCGCCCCCAACGCGCAAAAAGGTAATCCCCATCCGAGCGGGTAAACATCGGCTCAACGTCAATCATATCCATACGGTCGATCTATCGCGCGATGATCGCCACTTCCAGCCTCACCCTTTCAAAAAAATACCACCGCCGGAGGCAAGAAATCAGAACAAATCCGCCTGTCCCGATGCCTTCGGTGCCGCCATTCCCAAATGCGACCAGGCCTTCGCCGCCAACATCCGTCCGCGCGGTGTGCGCTGAATCAATCCCTGCTGCAAAAGATAAGGCTCAATCACCTCCTCAATCGCATCCCGGCTTTCCGACAAGGCCGCCGACAAGGTCTCGACCCCAACCGGCCCCCCGGCATAATTCTCGGCAATCAAGGTCAGATACCGCCGGTCGGCCCCGTCAAGTCCCAACCCATCAACCCCAAGCCGCGTCAATGCACTGTCAGCCAGGGCTTGCGTCAACCGCCCATCACCCTCGACAAGCGCAAAGTCCACAACCCGCCGCAACAGCCGCCCCGCAATCCGCGGCGTCCCCCGCGCCCGTCGCGCAATCTCACGAACGCCACCATCCTCCGCCGGAAGCCCGAGCAACCGCGCGCCCCGCTCAACGATCTGAAACAACTCGTCCTCGGTGTAAAAATTCAACCGCGTCGGAATCCCGAACCGGTCCCGCAAAGGCGTAGTCAAAAGCCCCAGTCGAGTCGTCGCCCCCACCAACGTAAAGGGCTGCAACTCAATCCGCACCGTGCGCGCCGCCGGCCCCTCGCCAATCACCAAATCCAGTTCGAAATCTTCCAGCGCCGGATAAAGCACCTCCTCAACAACCGGGTTCAACCGATGAATTTCGTCAATGAACAAAACATCCCGCGCTTCCAGGTTCGTCAGGATCGCCGCCAAATCTCCCGCCTTGGCCAAAACCGGCCCCGAGGTCATGCGAAAATTCACCCCCAATTCGCGCGCCACGATCTGCGCCAAAGTCGTCTTGCCTAACCCCGGAGGCCCATGGAACAGCGTATGATCCATCGCCTCGCCGCGCAGCCGCGCGCTTTCGATAAACACCCCAAGGTTCGCGCGCGCTTCCTCCTGACCGATGAACTCGCCCAGCACCTGAGGGCGCAACGCCCGATCCGCATCCTCGGCCCGCGCCTCGGGGCGCATCAATGGATCAGGCTCACTCACAAGAAATTCCCATCTTTTTGGCAAAAATATCCCGGGGAGCTCGAGGGGCAGCGCCCCTCATCCACCGCGATGCCGCAGGCAGCGCAAACATCGGCCAAACCCCTCATCCCTTCGGCGCCAATCGCTTCAAAGCGGCGCGGATCAATACCGATGTCTCCGCCCCCTCATTCGCGCCGGCGGCTTCCGCCACCGCACTCGCCGCCTCGCCAGGCCCATAGCCAAGATTAGCCAAAGCCGACAACGCCTCCGCCTGAGCCGAAGCATTCGGCGACTGAACCGGAGCCGCAACTGCAGGCTCGACCACCTCGCCAGCATCCAACACAGGCGCCGCCCCCGACATCGCCATCATTGCAGGTGCTTTGCCCTTCAACTCCAACACGACACGCTGCGCGATCTTCGGCCCTACACCCGGCGCCGCTTTCACAGCCCCCCAGTCGCCCAAGGCAATCGCCCGAGACACCCCGTCCGGCCCCAACGTGCCCAAAATCGCCATCGAAGCTTTAGCCCCGATCCCCTGAACGCCCATAAGCAACCGATGCCATTCCTTCTCGACCAACGTCGTGAACCCAAAGAGCTGCATCAAATCCTCGCGTACCAGCAAATCCGTATAAAGCGCCACCGCCTCACCGACTCCCGGCAAAGCCGCCAGCGTCCGCTCGCTCACATGCACGACATACCCAACGCCCCGCACATCAATCAAAACGTGATCCGAGCCACGATAATCAATCCGCCCCGCCAGCTTGCCAATCATCCGACCGCCCTCTGCATTCGGGCCGCCGTCGCAGCCAGATGCGCATGACAAATCGCAATCGCCAAGGCATCCGCCGCATCCGGCCCCGCGATCACGACACCCGGAAGCTGCATCTTCACCATATGCTCGACCTGTCGCTTATCCGCATGGCCCACACCAACAACCGCCTTCTTCACTGCGTTCGGAGCATACTCACCAACCACAATCCCGGACAGCGCAGGCACCAGCATCGCAATGCCGCGTGCCTGTCCCAATTTCAGCGTACCCGCTCCATCCTTGTTCACGAACGTCTGCTCAACAGCAGCCGTATCCGGCGCATAAACCGTCCAGATTTCACTCAGTTGTTCGAACAAAGACACCAGTCGCCCGCCAAGATCGCCATTTGTGGTTTTGCAAATGCCATTGGCCACATGACTGAGCCGCGAGCCGGACACATCAATCACGCCCCACCCCATGGCCCTCAGCCCCGGGTCCAGCCCCATCACACGCATTGCCTCACCTGCTCATTTTTGTCTTTCAAAACGAGTAGCACGAAACGCGAACATCTTCCAAGAAGATTGCGGGGCTATGTATCAAACGCACCAAAACATCCCCGAAGCGCCGCCCGCCCCCGCAACCGCGAGTCCGGCATCTCAATGAGACAATTCAGCCACACCCTGGACGAACGAAATAAATTCCCGCATATCCGCTCGAAATGTCGCAATCAGACCGCGCATTGACGACACCCCGAAAGTCAGCCCGAAACCGCCACATCTGACGTCAAAATCGACATTCCCGAGGCCGATTTTCCCCTTTACCGGAAGCAGTTTACGCCCAAAAACGACCTATGCAAGAAGTGCATCACGGGCATGCAATTTGTGCGCTTGCCCGACTCGTTTCGCCCTACTAACTGCGGCCAATCAAATAACGGGCAGCAGCCCAAATACCAAGGATTACCGCGATGGCACTTTACGACTCACGCCTCAACAGCCGTCCCGCAACAGTCGTTGACCGGGCCTATGCTGCATTAACTGGCGCATTTGCGGCGTTTGCCGCCTGGAACGACGCGCGTCGCACACATGACGCCCTTTCGCAGCTTTCGGCACACGAACTTGAAGACATCGGTCTTCACCGCGGCGACATCGACCGTATCGCTCGCAAGACCTTCTGAACCCGCGTTCAGAGAATGAAAAAACGGCCGCGTCTGGCAGGACGCGGCCGTTTTTCGTTGTTGTGCCGGAACCAGGCCGTCCATGACGACCCACAGTTACCGCACGAGGGATGAGATAGCGCTGGAAATCGACAGCGTGACGGGATCAGCCGTCATGGCAAGAGCGCCGATCTGTTCGATCGTGTTGCCGCCCCGCAGGGTTTCAACCTGCGCCTGATAGGCAACAGCGCCAAGGTTCGAATGCAGGAAACCCTTGAAGATTAGCATCACGAGCAAGAGCAGAAATGTGCCGCGCACCAAAGCATAGCCCCGTGGCTTCCGTGGCTTGGCAACAACAAGACCATCGTCGGTGATCTGTGTCACAAAACCGTGGCTCAACTTGCTGTGCCGCCGGTTGATCCGGCGCATGCGGCGTTCAAATTCGTCAAATTGATGAGCAGACATCAAATTTCTCCAGACACCGGACGTAATATGCCGGATGCGAGAAGATTCCGCGAAATTGTGGCCTCAATGTGGCGTAGACCGCTGATTTACAGGGCTTTCGTTCAAATTGCGTCTATTCGCGCTAAAGTGAGCGTCGTCCAGTCAACAATCTGCTCACCTTTAACAAGATTGAACCCAAACTCGCGATAACGCGCAGCGACCTTTTCGGCTTGCTCGTTCAGGATACCGCTCAAGATCGCATGTCCACCAACACGCACCGCCCGCCCCATCTCCGGCGCGAGATCCAACAACGGCCCCATCAGAATATTGGCAAAGACCAGATCAAACTGCCCTTCACCAGACAAGGCCGCATGCCCGAAACCCGCCGCCTCGACACAGCGCACTCGTCCCTCCAGCCCATTGGCACACACATTTGCTTCCGCCACATCCACCGCAACCCGATCAATATCCGAAGCCAGAACCTCCTCGGGCCAAATCCGCGCCGCCGCCATCGCCAAGACAGCCGTACCACAACCGATATCCGCAACCGCCATCGCTCGCACGCCATCATCAATCAATCTGTCCAAAGCGCGCAAACACCCCAGCGTCGTCCCGTGATGCCCAGTCCCGAAGGCCATCGCCGCCTCGATCAACAGCGAAACCCGGTCCTCCGGCACCTTGTCCGCATCATGCGCGCCATAAACGAAGAACCGCCCCGCCTCGACGGGCGTCAACTCACGACGGACATGCGCAACCCAGTCGGTCTCAGGAACTTCCGAAACAACGAACTCACCCGCACCAAAAGCAGCCGCCAACAATGCCAGCCCGACGACGTCCGGCTCTTCCAGAAAATAACCGCCGACTTCCCAAGTGTCGCTGCCATCCTCGACTTCGAAGACTCCAACACCTGTCGGCTCGGGTTCAATCGTTTCCAACGCAAGACCGAGCGCTTCCGCCCGGTCTTTGCTCTTTAATGTGGTCAATGCGGTCCATGTGCTCATGGCCCAGCGCCTACGCTGAAAGGCGATGCCCCGTCAACGTATTCACCCTTTCAAAAATACCAAAAAGCGGAGCCGCAGGGCTCCCCCAATAAGGTCTCTCAGTCAGGCGCTCACACCAGTGCCAATCGGGCAGGTCACACCCGTGCCACCAATCCCGCAATATCCGTTCGGATTCTTGGCCAGATACTGCTGGTGATAATCTTCAGCGAAATAGAATTCTGGGGCCGGGACAATCTCGGTTGTCACATCCCCGAAACCGGCGCCGCCAAGTCGCTCACCAAACATTCGCTTGGTTTCTTCCGCAGCCGACTTCTGCGCGTCGCTGTAATAGTAAATCCCCGAGCGATACTGCGTGCCCACGTCATTGCCCTGACACATGCCCTGGGTCGGATCATGTCCTTCCCAAAACACCTTCAGCAAGTCCTCAAACGAGATCACCGCAGGGTCATAAACCACCCGCACAACTTCGTTGTGCCCGGTCTGCCCCGAACACACCTCCTGATACGTCGCGTTCGGCGTATACCCCCCCGCATATCCCACGGCCGTCAGATGCACGCCATCCAGCTTCCAGAACATCCGCTCAACGCCCCAGAAGCAGCCCATGCCGAACATCGCAATTTCCATGCCCTCCGGCACGTCCGCGCTCAGTGAATTTCCGTTCACAAAATGCGTCGTCGCGGTCGGAATGGCCTCACCCCGACCAGGCAAAGCCGCATCAGCAGCAACCATCTCGGACTTCTTTCGGTTCATGAAAAACATCGGGCTATCCTTCCTCAATCGGTTCTCATCCAATATAGGGTCGCCCCCGCTCCGCTTCTACTCCGCAGGGGCCGGCTGAGCCTTGCTGAACACGGTCTCGTGACCAGGCACCGGGTGGCGCGGGATCAAAAGTGCCAGAACCAGCGATGTCAGCGCCATGCAGGCCGCCAACACAAAGACCCCGCCCGGCGAGACAATCCAGAAATACCCCAGCAACGCCGGCAAAAACACCGCCGCAATATGGTTGATCGTAAAGGCCACCGCCGCCGTCGGTGCAATATCCCCCGGATCCGCAACTTTCTGAAAATACGTCTTCAACGCGAAGGCCAACGAAAAGAACACGTGGTTCACCACATACAGCGTCGCCGCAACCGTCTGGCTCCACTCAAGATAATACACGCAGGCATAAGCGATAAACACCGCCGCCAGCCCGACATACTCGAACGCCAACGCCCGCCGCTCGCCAAAATAGGCCACGGCTTGACCCAGTACCGGAGCAATCAGCATGTTCGCAAGAAAGCTGTAAATGAACAGCGCCGTGACTTCATGCACCTCAAAGCCAAAACGCTCGACCATCATGAACGCTGCGAACACCACGAAAATCTGCCGCCGCGCGCCCGACATGAACTGCAATGCATAATAGAGCCAATAGCGCTTGCGCAGCACCATCTTCTTCAACTGCGGGTCCGGGGCCTCAAACTGTGGAAAGGCCACCATGCAATAGACCGCAATCGCAAGGCACGCACCGCCAGACAGCAGGTAAACCGTGTTGTAGCTCAGGTTGAACACATCCCAAGTGGCGACCAAAAGTCCGTAGCTCAGCAAGGACGCCCCCGACCCGAACGCCACCAGCCAGCCCAAAACCTGCGGCGCGCGGTCTTTCGGCAGCCACTGAAGCTGCAACGACTGGTTCACCGTCTCGTAGTAGTGAAACCCGATCGACGACAAAAGCGTGATGAACAACAGCCCGCCGAAGCTCGGAAACCACGCCGTAATCGCCGTTGCCGCGCCCAAAAGCGCCAGCGACACCAACCCCAGCACCTGCTCGCGGACGAAAATGATGATCGCGATCACGCCCACCGCCAGAAACCCCGGTACCTCGCGCACAGTATGCAGCCAGCCGATCTCGACTCCGGAGAAGCCCGCACGTTCGATCACGAAGTTATTGAGCAGCGCGGACCACGTCGCGAATGCCAGTGGCATCGCAATGGCCATAAGGACCAACAATGTCGTGGGGCGCCGCCAAAGCGGAAACTCTCGCGCCTCGGCCAGGTGAACAATACGCATGGATTCGGCTTACGCCTAAGCCGTGGGTCCGGCAAGTGCGCGCGTTGCGTTAACCATGTTATGGTCAGATCGGTCGCACCGACGCGATACCGACGTCATACCGACGTTGTACCGACGTGGCCGAAATCGCCGGTTTCCACAGAAAGTTAATTAAAAAAGCCCGATTCGGGATCTCATGCGTCTGCCGCCGTACGCGGGGTCCGGAATTCAGTAAAAAGTTTGCGGATCGATATCGATCGACAGCCTTAAATTGTTGGGCAATTTCACCTGATTGACCCATGCCACCAAGGCCTCCTGCAGTGGCGCCGTCTTGTCCGCCTTCACCAAAAGTCGCACCCGGTGCCGACCACGTATCCGTGCAATCGGAGCTGCCGCAGGCCCGTAAACCTGCGCCCCGATTCGCGCCAAAGGCTCGCGCCGCGTCGCTAAAATTCGCCCAATATCAAAGACTTCCTGCACATCCGGCGACGACAGAACGATCCCCGCCATCCGCCCGAACGGCGGCACCCCTGCCGCCTGCCGCTCGCGCGCTTCAGCCTTCCAGAACTCTTCCTCGTCCCCGCTCAGGATCGCTCCGATCACCGGATGCGCCGGCTGATAGGTCTGCAACAAAGCCACCCCCGGCTTTTCCGCCCGCCCGGCACGCCCCGCCACCTGCCGCATCAGTTGAAACGTCCGCTCCGCCGCCCGTAAATCCGAGCCCTGCAACCCAAGGTCCGCATCAATCACCCCAACCAACGTAAGGTGCGGAAAGTTATGACCTTTTGCGACGATCTGCGTTCCGATGATGATGTCCGCATCGCCTTCGGCAATCCGCTCAATCTCGGCTTTCAAAGCCCGCGCAGACCCAAAAACATCTGACGACAAAACCGACGTTCGCGCCTCTGGAAACAGCGCCTGAACCTCCTCTGCCAACCGCTCAACACCCGGCCCCACCGGTGCCATCCGCCCCTCCGCATCACAGGATGGGCAGGCCTCCGGCAAAGGCTTTGATTCGCCACACTGATGGCACACAAGCCGCTTCAAAAACCGGTGCTCCACCATCCGCGCATCGCAGTGATCGCACCCGATTTGATGCCCGCAGGCCCGGCAAATCGTCACCGGCGCATAGCCCCGGCGGTTAAGGAACAATAACGATTGTTCGCCCGCCTCGGTGCGCTTTTTCACCTCATCCACAAGGGTTTGCGAGATCCATCGATCACTTGGCAGCGCCGCATCGCGCATATCAATCGCGCGCATATCGGGCATCGCAGCGGACCCGAAACGAGATGTTAACGTTACGCGGGTATACTTCCCGGCCTCAGCATTCGCCCAGCTTTCCAACGACGGAGTCGCCGACGCCAAAACCACCTGCGCCCCATTAATCGACGCCCGCAAAACCGCCATATCGCGTGCATTATACAAAACGCCGTCTTCCTGTTTGTAGGACGTGTCATGTTCCTCATCGACGACGATCAGACCTAAATCCTGAAACGGCAAAAACAACGCCGACCGCGCGCCAACAACCAATTGCGCGCCGCCCTCGCCCACCATCCGCCAGGCACGTCGCCGCTCGGTCATCGTCACGCCGGAATGCCACTCGGCCGGCCGCGCCCCAAACCGTGCATCAACCCGCGTCAAAAACTCCGCAGTCAGCGCAATCTCCGGTAACAACACCAGAGCCTGCCGCCCCGCCGCCAGACAGGCCCCGACGGCCTCCAGATAAACCTCGGTCTTCCCCGATCCCGTCACACCCTTCAGCAAAGTCGTCCCGTATTTGCGCCCCGCCACACCCGATTTAAGCGTCTCCGCCGCCGCCGACTGCTCCTCAGTCAGTTCATAAGGGCTCTCACCCGGATCAAGTCGCGGATAGGCCACGTCACGCGGACTGGCCTCCTCAGCTACCACGCCCTGCTTCACCAAACCTTTAACAACGCTGGAAGAAACGCCTGCCATCTCGGCGAGCTCTTTCAGCGTGAACGCCAGACTACCGTAGCTCTCCAGCGTCTCAACAACCCTGCGGCGCGCGTCCGTCCACCGGTCCGGTTCCCCTGTCCCGCGACGATAAATCGTGCGCATCGACGGCGGATCCCCAAGCCCCGGCGAGCGCGTCGCAAGCCGCACCATCGCCGACATCGGTGTCAGCGTGTAAGCCCCGGCCCGTTCCAGAAACGTGCGCATCTCTTCGCGCATCGGCACGGCATCCAGAACCCGAATGACGGATCGCACCTTGGCAAGGTCATACCCCCCCTCGCCGCGGCCCCAGACAATGCCCAACACCTTCCGTGGCCCTAAAGGCACCTCAACAAAAGCGCCTTTCATGCACCCGCCCTCGGGCGCCTTGTAATCCAAAGCCCGGTCAATCGGCTGCGCTGTCAGCACTGAGATCAACTCGCCTTCATGGAAATGCTCGATCACGCGTGCCTCGGTTTATCGCCTGAAGTGAGGGTTTGGGGGTTCAGCCCCCGCGTCTGATCCGCTATCAGTGCCACGAAACCGAACCTAAGCACCAGAGGGGCCAACTGATGAAATTCTTCGTCGATACCGCCGATACCGATGCAATCGCCGAGCTGATCGAGCTCGGGATGGTCGACGGCGTCACCACCAACCCATCCCTGATCCATAAAAGTGGCCGCGATATCAAGGAAGTGATCGCTCAGATCGCCAAGATGACCGACGGCCCCGTCAGCGCCGAAACGGTGGCGACCGACTACGAAGGTATGATCGCTGAAGGTCACGAAGTGGCAAAGCTCGGCGACAACATAGCGATCAAGGTACCTTTGACATGGGCCGGCTTGCGTGCGTGCAAGACGCTCACCAGCGAAGGCCACATGGTCAACGTCACGCTTTGTTTCTCGGCAAATCAGGCACTTCTGGCGGCAAAAGCCGGTGCTACGTTCATCTCGCCCTTCATTGGTCGCCTTGATGACCTGAACCTCGACGGCATGGACTTGATCGCTGACATTCGCGAGATCTACGACAACTACGGATTTGAAACCCAAATCCTCGCCGCTTCAATCCGCTCGGCAAATCACATGAGCGACGCCGCCAAGATCGGCGCCGACGTCGCAACCGCACCGCCGGATGTGATCAAGAAGATGGCCCTCCACCCTCTAACGGACAAAGGCCTCGATGCCTTCCTGAAGGACTGGGCGGCTACGGGTCAGTCGATCCTCTGATCCAATAAGAAGACTTGTTGCGCCGGACCGCCCCTGTGCGTCCCCCGGCGCAACGCCTCCTGCCTCCGACGTAAACTGATCCACGCTGCTTTCACATGCAGGTGAAGAATCGCGAGCGAAGGTTGGCTTGCGCATTTCATAACCTATCTTGATCATATGACGTTTAAGGCGTCCGGCATCCGGCGCCACGAGCAGACCTTTGGAGGACCTCCACATGCAGATCACTGCAGCACGAACAACAACGACGTCGACAACAGTGCTCCGCGCATTCTGGCTGACGACGCTTGCGATTGCCCTGCTGATTGCACAGACTATCGCCTCAGCGGCGCAGACACGACCGACCACATTCGCCGATCTTGCAGAACAAGTCAGCCCGTCGGTCGTGAACATTACAACCTCGACCACTTTCGCGACCAGCACCAACCCCGGACCGGTCTTGCCGGAAGGCTCGCCATTCGAGGAATTCTTCGAGGATTTCATGGATCGCAACGGTCCGAATGGCCAGCGGCCCCGCCGTAGCCAGGCGCTTGGCTCAGGCTTCGTGATCTCTGAAGACGGATATATCGTCACCAACAACCACGTAATTCAGGGCGCTGATGAAGTCCTGATCGAATTCTTCGAAGGCTTCGAACTTGAAGCCGAGATCATCGGTACAGACCCGAATACCGACCTCGCCCTTTTGAAAGTCGAAAGTGACGAACCGCTGGCCTTCGTCTCGTGGGGTGACAGCGAAGTCGCCCGCGTTGGCGATTGGGTCATGGCCATGGGTAACCCACTCGGACAGGGCTTTTCGGTCTCCGCTGGCATCGTTTCGGCCCGTGGCCGCGCGCTTTCCGGCACCTATGACGACTACATTCAAACAGACGCAGCAATTAACCGTGGCAACTCTGGTGGTCCGCTGTTCAACATGGATGGGCAGGTCATAGGAGTAAACACGGCGATCCTAAGCCCGAACGGAGGCTCTATCGGCATTGGTTTCGCGATGTCCAGCCGTGTTGCGGAAAACGTCATTCAGCAGCTTCGCGATTTTGGGGAAACCCGCCGCGGATGGCTGGGCGTCCGCATCCAGGACGTCACCGAGGACCTTGCGGACGGTCTTGGGCTTGAAGAAGCCCGTGGCGCGCTGGTGACGGATGTTCCCGAAGGCCCGGCGCTTGAGGCCGGAATGGAAGCCGGAGACGTGATCCTCAGCTTCGATGGGGTCGACGTCGACGATACACGCGGGCTTGTCCGCCAGGTCGCCAACACTTCTGTCGGTTCAGAAGTGCGGGTGATTGTGTTCCGCGATGGCAAAACCGAAACGCTCCGCGTTACGCTCGGTCGTCGCGAGGAGGCAGAAAACCCCGTGCCTGCATCCATTGATCGGCAGGAAGACCCGACAACCGCCGACTTACTCGGGCTTACGGTTTCCGACATCACGGATGAATTGCGTGAACAACTCGGCCTTACTGATGATGTCGAAGGACTTGTCGTTGCCAATGTTGCCGAAGATAGCGAGGCCTTCGAAAAGGGCCTGCGTGTCGGCGATATCATTACCGAAGCTGCCCAGGAAAGCGTTGCAAGCATCGCAGATCTGAAGGAACGCGTCGAAGCCGCGCGCGAAGCCGGTCGAAAATCTCTGGTGCTTCTGGTGCGCCGTGATGGCGACCCGCGTTTCGTCGCTTTGACACTGGACGACAGCTAGGATTCGTCCCCTCGGTCTTGGCTGTTTTTGGGCGCCCGTTCGCGGGCGCCCATTTTTTTGACCTGTATCAGAGCGCCGCTGACCGTAATGTGAAAGACTCGTGCCGACCAAAGCAAAAAGGGAACGGCGCATGACGGATTCGGCAGAGGCAGCAAAAGACACAGCCATAAACGACAACTCTATTCTCGCTTTTGAAACCGGCGCGTACCCCTACTCCGAGAAGCTCAGCAAATCGAGCTACGAGGCGGAGAAAGCCGCTCTTCAGGCGGAACTCCTCAAGGTTCAGCTCTGGGTGCAGGAAACCGGGCAGAAGGTTGTCATGCTGTTTGAGGGGCGCGACGCTGCTGGCAAGGGCGGAACGATCAAACGATTCACCGAACATCTCAATCCGCGTGCAGCGCGCGTCGTTGCCCTGAACAAACCCACGGATGAAGAGCGCGGCCAGTGGTATTATCAACGTTATATCAAACACCTGCCAACCAACGGTGAATTCGTTCTATATGATCGGTCTTGGTACAACCGCGCCGGCGTCGAGCGCGTCATGAGTTTTTGCGAGCCCGGCGAATACCTCGAATTTATGCGCGAGACTCCCGAACTTGAGCGCATGCTGACGCGCAGCGGCATCAAGCTGATCAAATATTGGTTCTCTGTGACCCAAGGCGAACAGCACCGACGCTTCCAGGCGCGCGAAACGGACCCGTTGAAGCGCTGGAAGTTGTCACCAGTAGATCGCGCAAGTCTCGACAAATGGGAGGATTACACTGAAGCCAAGGAAGCTATGTTTTTTTATACCGACACGGCCGACGCCCCCTGGACGGTGATCAAGTCGGACGACAAGAAACGTGCCCGGCTGAATTGTATGCGGCACTTTCTCGCGCAGTTCGATTATCCCGACAAGGACTTGTCAGTTGCAAAGGCACCCGATCCGAACATCGTGGGTGAAGCCAGCCATGTGGTCCACGGCGCTGATCATATCTTGGCGACGTCATCACATCCTGCAACTCGACGGAGTTGAAGTCTGGTTCTGACGGCTGACCTTATATCGTTTCGCGGTAAATGACCTGTTGGGCGGCGCCTGCAAAAGTCAGCCAAAGGGAGGTCATTACCAATCCCCAATGAGCAAAGCTGTCAGGATCGAATGCAACCCAGGCCGCCCAACCTGCAAAGAACGTCCAGCCCAAAGCCATTGGAAGCGTAATCATGCGCCAACGCTCGGTGCGCACGGGATGGACGAACTTGACCGGCACGAACATCGCCAGAGCTAGCAGCACGACAATGCCGGTACTAACCCAGAAATTCGGTTGAACCGCGAAAAGAACCAGGACCACCATGTTCCAGCATCCCGGAAAACCGGAAAACGAATAGTCCGCCGTCTTCATACGTGTATCCGCGAAATAGAGCGCCGAGGTGAACGTAATTATGATTATCGCTAGCCATCCCGTCCAACCCGGCAACAAACCCGAAGTAAACAATGCGAAAGCAGGAATGAACACATAGGTCAGGTAGTCGATGATCAGATCCAGAAGTTCACCATCGATTCTTGGTGCGTTCTCCTTGACGCCAGCCGCTCGCGCCAAAGGCCCGTCGATGCCGTCAACGCCAAATGCAACGACCAGCCAAAAGAACATCATTGCCCAATCGCCACTCACTGCTTCCAGCATTGCAAGCATCGCCAACACGGCTCCGGTCGCGGTCAGAAGGTGAACAAGATAGGCTTTGGTCTTGATTTTCATTCGGGTCTCATGCCGGAATTTTTGTGCCAACGCCAGCACTTCCCGGTTTCAGGTCAGGTCCGTTGCGCTCGTGGGTGTGCCGCCTTGTAGACGTCCATAAGGCGTGCGGCGTCAACTGCGGTGTAAGCTTGGGTCGTGGACAGAGATGCGTGCCCAAGAAGTTCTTGAATGGATCGAAGGTCGCCACCGGCATTCAGAAGATGCGTCGCAAAACTGTGGCGCATCGCGTGCGGTGTCGCGGTCGCCGGCAAGCCCAGTTGCGCGCGTGCGCGCTCCATGACTTTCTGGATCAAGCGAGGATTGAGCGCGCCTCCGCGCAAGCCGCGAAATAGCGGTGCATCGCTTGTTAGATCAAAGGGACAAGCCTTGATATAGGCGTCCACGCTGCGCTGCGCCATTGGGATCACGGGGACGATCCGCTCTTTACCGCCTTTACCTAGAATCCGAATGGTTTCGCCAAGTGGGACCGCTCCGCCCGTCAATCCGAGGGCCTCGGATATCCGCAGACCACACCCGTAAAGCAAGGTGACGACGGCGGCGTCCCGCCGCGCGATCCAGTCGGTTGTCGATTGAAGTTCAACCGTATCGATCATCGCCTTGGCCGCACTGGCCTCCAGCGGGCGCGGCAGTTTGCTTTGGAACCTCGGGCTTCGCGTCATCAAAACGGGTGTCGGATCGAAGCCGTCGCGTTCGGCAACCCATCCGATGAAATTCTTTACGGCCGACAAGGATCGCGCCAGCGAGCGCGCGCTCACACCACGCCCGCGCTCATGCGCCATCCATGCGCGCATATCGCGAGTCGTAAGGGTTCGCAGCACGCTCGCACCCGCGGCGTCTCCGAAATGCGCTTGGAGGAACTCAAGAAACCCGAAAACGTCCGTGCGATAGGCATCGACTGTCTTCGTTGCCCGTCCGCCAATTGCCGAAAGCTCGGCCAGCCAGCGTTGAACTACGTCTGTCTGCCCCGGAGAAATCACCCCAACCAGCGCCGCATCGCACGTTCGAACACACTTCCCATAAAGCTCAGAAGATCGGTTCCATGGTTGGCCGAAAACTGGTGCGGATCATCCGAGCCCAGAGCCAGCATCCCGGGCAGGCGCAGTTCTCCGAAGTCCAGAAGAATGCAGGCTTCCGACTTCACCCACGCACTATCTTTGCCGTATATCGTGCTTTCGCCCGGTGAAAGTCCCCGCAATGTAACCTGCCGCGCCGCCTTTCCGTGCCCTGCGTAGTGCTCGCAAAAACCCGGCTCAGCGATCGAAAGTACGTCGCTGATCTCAACCAGATTCGGATCCAGCGCCGTTTCGTGGCTCTCAAGCAAGAGCCGCACTTTCTTGACGCGCAGAATTGTCATCACGTCCTCGCCAAGGCAGCGAATGAACCCCTCGAACTCGTGTGGTTCAAGAAAAGCCAGAATGGCCCGGTGAATCTGGTTGGTGCCAGCCAGATTCTCGTAAGCCGCTGCAATAACAGAGTTATGCGTGTCTTCCAGTCGCGTAAGGCGGTCTTCAAGTCGCTCCATCGCGACACCGCGCAGGTCCACGATGTTCGAACCCATCGCCTGCTCATTCGCTGTAATCAGCGCACGCATCACATCGGGATCGCTTAGGATCATGTCGGGTTCACTCAGAATACGCGCACGCATATCTTCGGCCAATGGTGCCGGTTCGCTCATGGCTGATGCCTCACTCGTTGCCTCAGGCCCGGGTTATCCCGGTGCCGCTTTTGATTTCTCAGCACACTGACAGCTACGACGGCATCGCTCAAGAGTCTGCTGCCTGCAAGCCTGCGAAACGCGGCAGGGAAGCCACGCTTGTATCGGCAAACGTGTTGGTCAGGAGAATTGCTCGCGGATCAGCCGCTCCTCAAGCCCGTGGCCCGGATCGAACAACAGGCGGTGTACGATGCTGGTTTCCGAATGCACTTCGACCCATCGCACATCCGGCACCGTCCTGCTGTCAGCGTCCGCTCGAACTGGCCGCTTTTCGGGGTTCAGAACGTCAAAGCGCACCGTGGCTGATATCGGCAACAACGCACCCCGCCAACGCCGAGGTCTAAACGCAGCAACTGGCGTCAGCGCCAGCACGTCAGCTCCTATTGGCAGTATCGGTCCATGGGCCGAATAGTTGTAAGCCGTCGATCCGGCCGGCGTCGCAACCAAAGCACCGTCACATACCAGTTCTTCCATCCGTGTGCGACCATCGACCGAGATCCGCAACCGCGCTGCCTGTGGGCCGCCGCGCAATAGGGAGACCTCGTTCAGGGCAAGTGCTTCGGTGATCTTTCCATCGACGCCTTCCGCACGCATCTTGAGCGGATTGAGCTGCACCTCTTCGGCTTCCGCCACGCGTTCCTGCAGGGCGTCCTCGCTATAGGTGTTCATCAAAAAGCCGACCGTACCGCGATTCATCCCGTAGACCGGCTTGTCAAGCGCGCGCGCCTCACCGAGTGTCTCCAGCATGAACCCGTCGCCGCCAAGGACCACGATGACATCCGACGCTTCCGCATCCACTTGGCCATAGCGATTTGTCAGCGCCGTCAGCGCGTCTTGCGCGACATCTACATTGCTGGCGCGAAAGGATATTTTCATGACTTTAGCGTCCCGGATGCCCGTGTTGACTGCGACGATTGCCCGAGCGCATCGGAAACACAAGTGCGCAAAGGGGAACAGCGTGACGACTTCACGCATCAAACTGCCGGTTTCCCGGCTTTTCGGGCGCAGCGATTGAGGTTAAGACGACGGGAACTTATGTAGCCACCCGAAGGGGGAAGACCTCATGAATGTGACCCACCGCGATTCCGGCTTTTTCACCGAAAGCCTCGCAGACCGCGATCCCGAACTGCATCGCGCCATTCGCTCTGAACTTGGGCGCCAGCAGGACGAGATCGAGCTGATCGCGTCGGAAAACATCGTCTCAGCGGCGGTCATGGAGGCGCAAGGCTCGGTTATGACCAACAAGTACGCCGAGGGCTATCCGGGCCGGCGCTATTACGGCGGCTGCCAATACGTTGACATCGCCGAAACGCTTGCCATTGACCGTGCGAAAGAGCTGTTCGGATGTGACTTTGCAAACGTGCAACCCAACTCGGGCAGTCAGGCCAATCAGGGCGTGTTCACGGCGCTACTGCAGCCCGGCGACACTATCTTGGGGATGAGCCTCGATGCCGGCGGACACCTGACGCACGGTGCCAAGCCAAACCAGTCGGGCAAGTGGTTCAATGCCGTCCAGTACGGTGTGCGCAAGGAAGACCTTCGGCTTGACTATGAGCAGGTCGCCGCATTGGCCGCCGAGCATCAGCCAAAGCTTATTATCGCGGGTGGCTCGGCCATTCCCCGTCAGATCGACTTCGCCAAAATGCGTGAGATCGCGGATAGTGTCGGCGCTTATCTGCACGTGGACATGGCCCACTTTGCGGGACTCGTCGCCGCTGGAGTACACCCTTCGCCTTTCCCACACGCACATGTCGCGACAACTACGACGCACAAGACATTGCGCGGACCGCGCGGCGGTATGATCCTGACGAACGACGAAGCCCTGGCCAAGAAGTTCAATTCAGCGATTTTCCCGGGCATTCAGGGCGGCCCCTTGATGCACGTGATCGCTGCCAAGGCCGTGGCTTTCGGTGAGGCTCTGCGGCCCGAGTTCAAGGTCTATCAACAGCAGGTTATCAAGAACGCTCAGGCCCTGGCTGATGAGCTTATGAAAGGCGGCATAGATATCGTAACAGGAGGGACCGACACGCATGTGTTACTGGTCGATCTGCGTCCCAAGAGAGTGACGGGGAAGGCCACGGAAGCGGCTCTCGGTCGTGCGCATATCACTTGCAACAAGAACGGCATCCCGTTCGATACCGAAAAACCGATGATCACTTCGGGCGTACGCCTGGGGTCTCCTGCGGCGACGACGCGTGGTTTTGCCGAAGGCGAGTTCCGCGAGATTGGTCGTTGGATTACCGAGGTTGTCGATGGACTGGCAGCGCATGGCGAAGATGGCAATGGCGCAGTCGAGCAACGCGTCAAGAGCGAAGTCCAAGCCCTTTGCGACCGTTTTCCGATCTATCCCGGACTTTGATCCCAATAGATGCTGAATGCGACCACCTTCGGCAGTGCGACTGACCTTACACCGCTCTTGATTGCGCACGGGCTTTTCGGCTCGGCGCGCAATTGGGGCGTGATCGCGAAGCGACTGTCGGAAAATCGCATCGTCACTGCCGTGGATATGCGAAACCACGGTGAAAGCCCTTGGTTCCAAGGTCATCGATACCCCGACATGGCGGATGACCTGGCGCGCGCAATTGCTGGCCAATCCGATGTGCTGGGTCATTCGATGGGCGGCAAGGCGGCAATGCTGTTGGCCCTGAACCATCCCGATAAAGTACGGAAACTTGTCGTCGCCGATATCGCGCCGGTCACATACACTCATACGCAGACACCGCTTATTGATGCGATGCGCGGGCTTGACCTCGAGGCCATTGAAACCCGCGGCGACGCTGACCGGCAGTTGCAAGCGACAATCGACGAGCCGGGTGTCAGGGCGTTTTTGTTGCAGTCACTCGATGTCAAAGAGCGGCGCTGGCGGCTGAACCTGGATATTCTGGCTGCGGAAATGGATCATATCATTGGTTTCCCCGAGGTCTCCGGGGCGTTCGATGGTCCAACACTGTTCCTTTCAGGTGCAAACAGCGATTACGTTCGCCAAGAGCATCGAGAGCGTATCCACGCGCTTTTTCCGTCAGCGCGCTTTGCGAAAATTCCCGGAGTCGGGCACTGGCTTCACGCGGAGAAACCGCGCGAATTCGAAGCGGCGGTTTCCGCGTTTCTGGCGGCCTGAAACCGTGTCGCCCTGATGGAATTTACCATCCGATAAATAGCTCGACACGGTCGGCAAGGCTTGAGATTGCGCCGCCGATTCCACGCCCGATGTCCGAGACGAACGCCTCGGGCGTGGAAAGCGTACTTGCCGTCAAGAAATCACCGAATGCCAGATAACCCGCCAATAAAAATACACCGGCGGATATTAATCGAAGGTTCACAATAGCCCTCCTCATCGCCAATTTAATGCCGCGAAAATAGCGGCCTTTTCTTCAAACTTCGAGCCTTTTCGCAATTCCAGCGCCTTTCGGCGCGAAAATCCAAGAAAATCGCCACCAGTGCGCCGCGATGCTTAGTTACCGACCGAGCCGAAGGCCCCGGATACACCACTTGCCAAGCCCTTGGCGGAACTACCGATCGAGCGGCCGCTGTCGACCGCCACACCATAGCCCCCGGCAAATCCGCCCCCGCCGCTTCCGGTTGCGAAGGACTGCAAGGAACGGACCGGATTCTTTCCGGTATATTGGTTGTAGGCAAATCCCGCGGCTGCAAGTGCAACAGCAAAAATGAAAATACGTCCCATTCTGTTCTTCCTTCCCCAAAAGGACAGACCGGCAGCATGATACACTTCTTTGTCAGATTTTACTTTGTTTTTTTCGGAAACACTTCGGCGTGCACCATTCAACATTGCAGAACCGTGTCGCGTCTGTCGTACAGATCAACCGAGGCGGCATCTTACGACACAACATATAGTTGCCAGATTGGTGAATATAGGCTATCCGCCACATCATAGGTGCGTAGACGCGGTATGCATGCTCTGACGAGAAGCGGGGGTCGACTGCAAAAACAGTTGGCCCCCGTGGCATTTCAAAGGCCCAAAAGTTAAGCCTGAAATAGCAGAAGACGTCAGGTGCTCAGACGCGGTCTTTGCATTGTGCTGTTGCCAACACGCCCTGACGTCTTCCTGGAACCTATCCCCCCAAAGGGCTTTAGGCCCGTTCGCGACTTCCCCGAAGGTCCGCCGCTGCAAACCACGATCTTGCGATCCTGACTTGCGCGCTCTGCCTGTTATCCGCCGTACTTTCCGCCCCAGCCCGAAGGCCGAACAGGTCCGCGCGACTTCCTCAAAACCTACCCGATCTGATCCGGCACTGATGTCCCTTTTCAAATCGCTTCGACCCTGAGAGGCTCAGCACCCCGCCCCTTTGCCGAAGCTCCGTTGCGGTGATCTCAAGTTGGCAAAGAAGTCCAAACGCGCCAACAAAAAAGCACTGCAGCATGAAAATTTCTTGGGGATAGTCTTGGGGACAGCTTCGAGGAAGGCTTGTGGATAGTTCCTAAATTGCGCCACGCGCCGGGCACTTATCCGGGGAAAACCCCGACAGACAGGCAGGTCCGGTTATGCGAAGGATTCTGCAGGTGCGAATTGGATTAGGTCGGCTTTTCTGCTGCCCGCCGCTTGGAACCCCCAAGAAACATACGAATCAACTCAGTCCTTTAGAGACCAGCGGACACTTGCGTTGTGGCTGTCAGCACTGAATTTCCTCGGGGGACTATCCGCACTTTGAGTGACCACAGCTTGGGCAGGTCATGCAGCCTTCGACCATGTGCATTCCGTATTGGCCACAACTTGGACAAGCAGGGCCCCGGCTTTCGTTCAGGTTCACGACCTGCGCGCGCGGATCCTCTTTCAGGCCCATGCCTTCGCCGGCGATGAAGCCGATAGATACGAGGTGGCGCTCAATCACGCTTCCGATGGCCGCCAGGATCGATGGCACGTATTTGCCTTGCATCCATGCGCCGCCACGGGGGTCGAAAACCGCCTTCAGTTCTTCAACGACAAAGGATACGTCGCCGCCGCGCCGGAACACTGCCGAGATCATTCGCGTCAATGCGACTGTCCAGGCAAAATGCTCCATGTTTTTGGAATTGATAAAGACTTCAAAGGGTTGGCGTCGGCCACCCTGAATGATGTCGTTGATCGTGATGTAAATAGCGTGCTCGCTATCGGGCCATTTCAGTTTGTAGGTCGAGCCTTCTAGCGCCTGTGGCCGGTCAAGCGGCTCGGCGATATAAACCACATCGCCATGCGGCGTCGCGGGCGCATCTTCGTCCCCGGAAATGACCTCGGGGGCGCTGGATTTTTCTTCGGAAACGCTCAGAACTGAGCCTGTGACAGCGTTCGGACGATAAGTCGTGCACCCTTTGCAGCCGGTTTCATAAGCCTGCAGATAGACATCTTTGAATGCCTCAAAGTCGATGTCTACAGGCACGTTGATCGTCTTGGAAATCGAACTGTCGATCCACGTCTGCGCCGCCGCCTGCATCTTGACGTGCTCGGAGGGCGACAGGGTCTGTGCGTTAACGAAATATTCAGGCAATTCTGCATCGCCAAATTTATCGCGCCACATCTGGACCGCGTAATCGACCACTTCCTCCTCGGTGCGGGTGCCGTCCTTTTGCAGCACTTTGCGGGTGTAAGCATAGGCGAACACGGGTTCGATACCGCTGGAAACATTTCCGGCATAGAGACTGATCGTCCCGGTCGGCGCGATTGACGTTAACAATGCGTTGCGAATTCCGTGTTCGCGGATTTCTGCGCGGACGTCTTCGTCCATCGCCTGCATGGCACCGCTGGCAAGGAATTTATCGGCGTCAAATAGTGGAAAGGACCCTTTTTCCCTCGCGAGCTGAACCGATGCCAAATAGGCTGCCCGCGCGATTTGTTTGAACCACATTCCGGTCAAATGCGCCGCCTCGTCCGAGCCATAACGCGCGCCAACCATCAAGAGTGCGTCCGCAAGCCCTGTCACGCCAAGCCCGATCCGGCGTTTATTCAATGCCTCCTGACGCTGTGCTTCGAGCGGGAACCGCGAGGCATCCACCACGTTGTCCATCATGCGCACGGCGGTCGAGACCAAATGGTCAAGCGCCGTTTCATTAAGATGCGCGGTTTCGCTGAAAGGTTCGTTAACGAGCCGCGCGAGGTTGATAGACCCGAGAAGGCAGGCGCCGTAAGGCGGAAGCGGTTGTTCACCACAGGGGTTCGTGGCCGAGATCGTTTCGCAATAGCCGAGGTTGTTCATCGCATTGATGCGGTCGATGAAAATCACGCCTGGTTCCGCGTAATCGTAAGTCGAGCGCATGATCTTGTTCCAAAGATCGGCCGCGTTGACCGTCTTGTAAACGGTTCCATCAAAAGACAATTCCCAAGGTGCATCAGCTTTGACCGCCGCCATGAAAGCATCCGTGACAAGGACGGAAACATTGAAGTTTCGCAGGCGTGCGGGGTCGGATTTGGCCGTGATGAAATCCTCGATATCAGGGTGATCGCAGCGCATCGTCGCCATCATCGCCCCACGCCGGGATCCGGCCGACATGATAGTGCGGCACATGGCATCCCAAACATCCATAAAGCTTAACGGGCCTGAGGCATCGGCGGCGACCCCTTTGACGTCGGCTCCCTTGGGGCGAATCGTCGAGAAGTCGTAGCCAATGCCGCCGCCCTGCTGCATCGTGAGGGCCGCTTCCTTCAGCATATCAAAGATGCCGCCCATGCTGTCGGGAATCGTGCCCATAACGAAGCAATTGAACAGCGTGACCGAGCGGGCGGTGCCGGCGCCAGCGGTAATCCGTCCGGCGGGCAGGTATTTGAAATCAGCGAGAGCCGAATAAAACACGCTTTCCCAATGCTTTGGGTCATTCTCAACAGAGGCGAGAGCGCGCGCAATTCGCCGCCAGGTATCTTCGACGGTCGCGTCGATGGGGGTGCCATCCGCGTCCTTGAAGCGGTATTTCATGTCCCAAATTTGCTCGGCGATCGGGGCTGCGAAGCTGGTCATAGCGAATCCTCTGGTGAGACGGGAAAACTACTACATGTTGATGCCGCGCTTCAATGAGTTAGATTATCCTGTGTGGTCTGGGGAAGAATCTGTGGATAAGTCGCTACATCTTATTAAGCTTTGCGTCGGTGCGACAAAGGTCGAGGACTTGCTGGAATGGCAGGCGAGTGGTCGGGCCAAGGGGGCGGATGGATTGCCTCGGCATGTGACGCGGATGTGGCCGAAGCGGGCGGACGAGATTTTGGACGGGGGCTCGATTTATTGGGTCTTCAAGGGGCTCGTTCTGGCACGTCAGCGGATCGTGCGGTTTGATGAGGTGGATCGGGGCGATGGGATCCGGCGGTGTGGAATCGTAATGGATCCAATTGTTTACCGGACTGAGACCGTTCCAAAGCGAGCCTTTCAGGGATGGCGGTATTTGCCGGCAAGCGATGCGCCACGCGATCTTTCCCTAGACCGTGCGAACGAGGATTTACCGCCAAAACTGATGTCTGCCCTCGCTGATATCGGGGTTCGTTAGGAGCGATTTAGGCACGTCGGTGCAACGTCGGTATCACGTCGGTATTGCGTCGGTGCGACCGTTCGCATCGTTAAGATATCGGCGATTTGTTCGCGGATTTTCGTCAGACTCTGATTTTTGAACGAAGGTCGGCAAGTAATTCTTCATCTTTGCTCGATAAGTCGGCCGTAAGCGATTGAAACAGCGTCGCCTGGCTCTTGTGCATGACGTCACCGATCACCTTCAGGTGATTGGCGTCCAAGGTGGCGCCCGTAGATGTGATGTCGGCGATGGCTTCCGCGGTCAGATTGGCGACGGTGCCTTCGGTCGCGCCCTGGCTGTCGACGAGTTGATAGCTGGTGACTCCGGCGGCTTTCAGGTGCGCGCGGACAAGGCGATGGTATTTGGTTGCGATACGCAGACGGAAGCCGTGCGCGCGACGGAACGCGTCGGCGACGGCGTCGAGATCCGAGAGGTCGCGCACATCGGTCCAGGTTTTCGGCACGGCCAGAACAAGGTCGGCGTGGCCGAAGCCCAAGGCCGCGAGGGGGGCGATTTTCGTCTCCCACCGCGCAATCTTTTCCTGCACCACATCCGAGCCGGTGACGCCGAGATGGATGCGACCGGCGGCAAGTTCGCGGGGGATTTCCCCGGCCGCGAGCAGGACGAGTTCGACGCCCTCAGCACCATCCACACGGCCCGCATATTCGCGGTCGGTGCCGGTGCGCGTGATGGTCACGCCACGCGCACCGAACCAGTCGAAGGTGTCAGCCATGAGGCGGCCTTTGGACGGAATGCCGAGCTTGATCGTCATGCCGCCACCTTCAATGCAAGGGCCGCGTCGGGGCGGATGACGCCGCCGACGGCAGGGATGAGACGCCCCCCGGACAGAGTCGCGGTGAGGAGGTCGTAGCGGCCTCCGGTCGCGACAGTGGGCAAGTTTGGAGCGGAGAAGCCAAAGACGAAACCGGTATAGTATTCAAGGGCGGTGAGGCCATAGCTGGCTTCGAAATTGAGCGACGCGGGGTCGATACTTTGGGCGGCGAGCGCGTCGAGCAGCGCTTCGACGCCCCGTGCCGCATCAACGATATCTTCATCTCCGCTTGCGATACGTTTGATGTCGTCGACGGCGGCGGGTGCGGTGGAGCGGATCGCCATCAATGCCATCAGTCGGTCGACTTCGGCGGTTTTCAACGGGGGCGTTTTGGCCTCCTCGGCAAGGAGGGCAAGACGTGTTTCGATTTCTACCGGACTTCTGAGGCCAACATGCGGGATGTTCAGATCAGCGTTCGCGGGTACGGGCGGTGCCGGGCGTGAGAATCTGTCGAGCAGGGCCTTGAACCGCGTCGGCCGCCAGAGGTGGCGGAGCAGCGCGTCTTTTCGGCGCCGAGGTGTGTCGAGACCGAGGATCGCTGTGGTCAGAACGTTGAAGTCGCCGATCGTGCCGGTAACGGGCAAGCCGTTCAGGGCATCGGCGATTGTGGCGAAGACTTCTGCGTCAGCGGCGATTTCGGCCTGCGCGCCTGGGGCGTGGCCGATGATCTCGAAGCCGACCTGCATGTATTCGGTGGGCCTTGTGTCGTCGTCTTCCTGGCGGCGGAAGATTTCACCAGCGTAGGTATAGCGTGCTTCAGCGCGATCGTTGATGATGTGGGCCTGAACGAGCGGAACGGTGAAGTCAGGGCGCAGCATCATCTCGCCACGCAAAGGGTCCTGGGTGACGAACGCGCGGGCGCGGATTTCTTCGCCGTAGAGGTTCAGGAGCGCGCCAGCGGGCTGCAAAATTTGTGGCTCAAAGGTTTCGGCACCGCGCGCCTCGAAGGCGGCGCGCAGGCGGTCGGCCTCGGCGCGGATGTCGGACTTGACGGTCATGACCGATCAAGGATGGCGCGGACACGGGCGACCATATCGGCGCGGTCGCATTCGAATTGCGCGGGCTGGTCTTTCCATTCCTCGTGGGTCGCGGTTTCGGCGATTTTCGCCCCGAGGACGAGGTCTTTGACCTGGACGACATTGCGGGTCGCTTCATCGGAGCCTTGGATGATTGCGACGGGAGAATTGCGCTTGTCGGCGTACTTCAACTGGTTGCCGAAGTTCTTGGGGTTGCCGAGATAGACTTCGGCGCGGATGCCGGCGGCGCGGAGCTCTGCGGCCATTTTCTGGTAGTCGGGCATGCGGTCACGGTCCATGACCGTGACGACGACGGGGCCGGTGGTGTCGGTTTGGGTGGCGCCTTTCATGCGAAGGGCAGCGAGGAGACGGTCGACGCCTATGGAAATGCCGGTGGCGGGGACGGACTGGCCGGTGAAGCGTTTGACGAGGTCGTCATAGCGGCCTCCGCCAGCGACCGATCCGAACTGGCGGGGACGGCCTTTTTCGTCTTTGATTTCGAAGGTGAGTTCGGCTTCGAAGACAGGACCTGTGTAGTAGCCAAGGCCGCGTACGACGGACGGGTCGATGACGATCCGGTCGGGCCCGTAGCCCGCGGCGGTGCATAGGTCGGCGATTTGGCGGAGTTCGGCGACGCCTTCGGTGCCAGTCGGGTTGTCGCCGACGAGGTTTGACAGGACATCAAGAGTCATTTCGTTGTCTGCGCTTTTTGCAGCCATGAAACCCATGATCCGATTGGCCTGTGCCTCGATGAGGCCGGCGCCATCGGTGAAATCGCCGCTTTCGTCTTTACGGCCCTGTCCAAGTAAGGCGCGCACGCCGTCTCCGCCCAGACGATCGAGTTTGTCGATGGCACGCAGAACGATACCGCGCTCGCGAGTGGCGTCTTCGGGCAGCCCTGCAACTTCCAGCACGCCATTCAGGACTTTGCGGTTATTGATGCGGATCACGTAGTCGCCACGCTCGATCCCGACGGCTTCCAGCGCGTCGGCGAGCATTATGCAGATCTCGGCGTCAGCGGCGACGGATGCCGTGCCGACAGTGTCTGCATCACATTGATAGAATTGACGAAATCGTCCCGGTCCGGGCTTTTCGTTGCGCCAGACCGGTCCCATCGCATAGCGACGATAGGGTGTCGGCAGGTCGTTGCGGTGCTGGGCGAAGACGCGGGCCAAGGGGGCCGTCAGATCGTAGCGCAGAGCCAACCAATCGCCGGGTCTGTCGCTGTCGGCCTCTTCTTGCCAGGCGAAGACGCCTTCGTTGGGTCGGTCAACGTCGGGGAGGAATTTACCGAGCGCTTCGACGGTCTCGACCGCCGCGCTTTCGAGCGGGTCAAAGCCATGGGCGTGGTAGAGCCGTGCGATGGCATCGAGCATCGTCTGGCGTTCGGTCACGTCAGCGCCGAAGTAGTCGCGGAAGCCTTTGGGCGTTTCGGCCTTGGGGCGGGGGGTCTTTTTGATCTTTGCCATGGTATTTTCGGCGTCCGGCCTTATGCAATGTCGCGCGGGGTTTAGCCCGAGGTCCGGTCTGGGGCAAGGAGGACGGCGATGAGTGTCGAGATTGAGGAGCGACTGGCGCATCTGGAGCGCGTCGTGGACGATCTGAGCGATGTGGTGGCCAAGCAGGCGGAAGAGATTGCGGTGCTGACGCGGCGCGCCGCGATGCTGATGCAGCGCGAGGCGATGCGCGAGGCGGAAGGCACGGGTGGGGTTGTGATCGGAAACGAGCGGCCACCGCATTATTGACGATTTTGCCGTCTGATTGTCGTTCGTCTGTTACACGGGGCGGCAAAAGTAGGAGAGCGACATCCGAGCCCCTTCGGATTTCCTGCTGCAGGCCCGTGTTCTAATTGTCCCTCTCTTGCCCAGGGGTTTGCCGTACGGAAAGGTCGCCTCCATGGATCCAGACCCGATCTGTGTCAGCCCTCGGCCAAACCGCCGGGGGCTGTTCTTTTCTCACATATGAGGTGTTGAGATTTGCAGATTGGCTTTCGCTTTGTCGATCGCTTAGCATTATTTTTTTGAGGGGAAATCTCATGAGTTACAAAGCACCGGCCGAGACCCGTGTCGGCCATGTTCATCTGAAAGTCAGTGACCTTGAGCGTTCGATTGCGTTTTACCGGGATGTGCTCGGGTTTGACGTGAAGTTGCGGTATGGCGAAAGGGCCGCGTTCTTGGCGGCCGGTGCGTATCATCATCACATCGGGTTGAATACCTGGGACAGTCTTGGTGCTCCTAAAGTCGAGAAAAGGGCTGCGGGCATGTATCATGTGGCGTTTGTCTATCCAGATCATGCGTCTTTGGGGCGCGCGGTGGGTGAAGTACGCGCGGCGGGCGTGGATATTTACGGAGCGGCGGATCATGGGGTGTCGGAAGCCGTGTATTTCGATGATCCGGACGGAAACGGGATTGAGCTTTACTGGGATCGCGCGCCGGATTTGTGGGAGACGACCGACGAGGGTGCGCTCAGGATGATCAACGCGCCTTTGGATGTGGACGCTTTGATTGCCGATGGGCAGGCCTGACGGCACGGTTCGTTTTTGGATATTTTTGCCAAAAAGAAGGGGTCTGTCCGGGTTTGGGTTTCGCTGGACCTGAGGCATATCCCGGCCTAGGGTTTGCCGTTGAAGGGGGACCTTGATGGCGATCAGCAGCACTATTCGAACCTATGCGGAAGGCGTCTGGCATGACGGAGATGTGCCGGTCATGCGGGCGGCGGATCACGGGGCCTGGCTTGGATCGACGGTTTTTGACGGGGCACGTTTTTTCGACGGGGTTTGCCCGGATTTGGTGGCGCATTGCGAGCGGGTGAACCGCTCGGCGGAGGCGCTGATGCTGACTCCGACGGTGTCGACTGCCGACATGGTCGAGATTGTGCGCGAGGGTCTTGCGTCGTTTGGGCCGGGCAGCGCTGTTTATATCCGGCCGATGTATTGGGGTATTGACGGCGATCCGACGGCGATTGTGCCAAGCGCGGAGGCGACCGGATTTGCGGTCTGTCTGGAAGAAGTCGGCATGGCGCCGCCTGAGAAATCGGCACGATTGACCCGCACTCGGTTTCGCCGACCGGTTTTGGAGGACGCCGTGGTGAATGCGAAGGCGGGATGTCTTTATCCGAACAATGCACGAATGCTGGTGGAGGCGCGGCAGCGCGGGTTCGACAATGCTTTGGTTGCTGATGCCATGGGCAATGTTGCCGAGACTGCGACGGCAAATATTTTCATGGTGAGGGACGGTGAGATTTTCACGCCTATTGCGAACGGGACTTTCTTGGCGGGGATCACACGCGCGCGGCATATGGTGAACCTTGCGGGCGATGGCAGCCCTGTGCGGGAAACCGTTTTGTCTTTTGCGGATTTTGAAAGCGCGGATGAGGTCTTCATGACCGGAAATATGTCGAAGATCACGCCTGTGACCGAGTTTGACGGGACGCATTACCAGATTGGTCCCGTGACACGGCGTGCGCGGGAAATGTATTGGGACTGGGCTTTGTCGGAGCGCGATTGATGCATTTGGGGCCTGAACATCTTTATCTGCCAGATAGCGCGCTGGAGGCTTTGCATATCTCTCCCGGAGATATTGCTGATGCGATTGTGGTTGCGTTGGTTGCCAAGGCCGAGGGGCGGCTTCAGACGACACCGAAGTCAGCAATCCTTCCGGGAGATGGGCGGTATATGATGTCGACGCTGGCTGTGGGCGGCGACGGATATACGGTCTTGAAGACGGTTGGGGTCTATCCGGACAATGCGGCGCGGGGGTTGCCTGCGACAACGGGAGCGATCCTGGTGCTGGATGCTGAAACCGGTGTCTTGCGTGCGCTTTTGGGTGCAGCCTGGGTGACAGCGGTGCGGACTGCGGCCTTGTCCGCTGTGGCTGCGCGCAAGATGGCGGACCCCGGCTCGGAGAGCATTGCCTTTATTGGCTGCGGAGTTCAGGCATCGAGCCATCTGGCGGCGTTTCGTGCGCTTTACCCGTTGAAAAAAGTGTTTGCCGTCGGACGCGGGCGCGCGAATGTGGATCGGTTCGTGGCCGAAGCGCGCGGGCTGGGCCTGGAGGCCGAAGCATGTGACGCCGAGGCGGCTGTTCGGGCAGCGGATATCGTGGTGAGCTCGATAACGCTGAACTATGAGGTCGCACCGTTTCTGGATGCCGCTTGGATGCGCCCAGGGACGTTTGCCGCTATTACCGATTTGTTCATCCCGTGGAGAGACGAGACAGCGGGCGCATTTGGATCGATTTACGTCGATGATCTTGAGCAGGAACGAGCGAGCCCGAAGCCGATGGTTCCTGCTGGTCAGATTACCGGGGACCTGACAGAATTGGTGACCGGGCCTGAGTTCGCGCGGCCTACCGAAAGCCCTTGTGCGTTTGTGTTTCGCGGGTTGGCGCTTGGAGACTATGCGGCGGCGGTGCTTGCACTTCGGCGGGCCGAGGCGGCGGGCGTCGGTCAAGTGATTTCGCCGGACCCATAGACAAAGAGCGCGCGATGCGATCAAGATCATCGCCAAAAGAGGGGACAAGCGATGCGTAAGTTTCTGGTCGTACTGGATGACAGTCGGGAGTGTCTGAATGCGATGCGGTTTGCCGCGATGCGGGCGGCGCACACCGGTGGAGGCGTGCAGGTCTTGTCGGTCATTCCCCCGGATGAGTTCAATCACTGGATCGGTGTCGGCAACATCATGCGGGAGGAAGCGCGCGAGCGTATCCATGCGCATTTCGAGGTTTTCGCCAAGTGGATGCGCGACAAGCAGAACGTCGATCCCGAGTTGGTGATCCGCGAGGGCGAGCCGGTGGCCGAGATCATGGCGCAGGTGGCCGAGGACAATGATGTGGGGGTTCTGGTGCTTGGGGCCTCGAGCGAGGGGCGCGGGCCGGGGCCGATCCTGTCGGAACTTGCGCGGAATTTCGGTGATTTGCCGATTCCGGTGACGATTGTGCCGGGGGAATTGTCGAAAGAGAAGCTGGAAGCGATCACCTGACGTCTTGAAAGGGCTGTGCGCTTCGCCTTTTGGGCCTGCGCAGGGTTTTTTGAAAGGGTGACAGGGTGTTTCGCCATCGTTTAGAATGATTCCAAAGTCTTGACACTTTGGGGTGCGGGACGCATATCTGAGGTTCAATCGAGAGGACGCATGAGATGTTTATTCAAACGGAATCGACGCCGAACCCAGCGACGTTGAAGTTTCTGCCGGGCCAGAGTGTTCTGGAGGTCGGAACGGCTGATTTTCCGAGCGCTGAGACGGCGGGAAGTTCGCCTTTGGCGACGCGCTTGTTCGGTATTTCCGGTGTGTCGGGTGTTTTCTTCGGTTTGGATTTCGTCACGGTCACGAAGACGGACGAGACCGATTGGGATCATGTGAAGCCTGCCATTCTGGGTGCGATCATGGAGCATTTCCAGTCGGGTCAGCCGGCGGTGTCAGATGGCAGCAGGCCGGTTTCGGGTCATGCCGAGCATAGCGGTGAGGATTCGGAGATCGTGGACCAGATCAAGGAGTTGCTGGACACGCGGGTACGCCCTGCCGTGGCTCAGGACGGGGGGGACATCGTGTTCCACGGATTTGATCGTGGTGTGGTGTATCTGCATATGCAGGGGGCTTGTGCCGGGTGTCCATCGTCGACTCTGACGTTGAAGATGGGCATCGAGAACCTGTTGCGGCATTACATTCCGGAAGTGGTCGAGGTGCGGCCGGTTGCGGCCTGATCCATTGCGGATGATTGACCTGCGCGATCGTAGGGGGCTCTGCCCCCCGCGCGCTTTGCTTGCTCTCCCCGGGATATTTGTTCCAAAAAGAAGATGACGGCGCGTCCGAGGATATTGGCGTTTGATACGTCGGGGCCGCATTGTGCGGCCGCGTTGCTGATTGACGACAAGATCGTGCAATCGCGGTTTGAAGAGATGAAGCGCGGTCAGGCTGAGCAGCTAATGCCGATGCTGGAGGAATTGCTTCAAGCTGAGGGGGCCGTTTGGGAAGAACTTGATGCAATTGCGGTTGGAGTGGGCCCCGGAAACTTTACCGGAATTCGTATCGGCGTGAGTGCAGCCCGCGGACTTGCATTGGCTTTGCAGGTGCCGGCGATTGGCGTGTCCGCGTTTGAGATTGCGCGGGGACCGGCGTCACGAGGGGGGCCTGAGCATCAAATCGTGACGCTGAACGGCGTGCGCGACACCGTGTTTTTGCAGCGATTTCGTTCGGGGCATCCGGTCGATGAGCCGTTCTTGCTCGGCTCGGGTCGAAACAGCTGGCTGGACACTGATCTTCCGGTCCTTCCTGTGGGGACGGAATTGATTGGGCCGTTTGCCGAAAATCTAATGCTGGCTCTTGGGATGGGGGCGCAAAAGCTTTATCCCTTTCGGTCGGCTGACATTGATTGGCCTCGTGCAAGCAGCGTTCTTGCGCGAATCGCGGCTGAAAAGCTGAGCGACGCTGCGAACATCGCGCCGCCTGCTCCGCTCTACGTGCGCGCGGCGGATGCGGCACCCGCTTCCGACGCTCCGCCTGTTATCCTGCCATGACGGCTGATGAGCTTGCCGCGATCCATGCCCGGGCGATGGTCGTGCCGCCGGCCTGGTCTGCGGTGACAATCGAGGGGTTTCTGGACGCTCCGGGCGCGATATTGGCCACAACAGAGGCGGGATTCGCGTTGGGCCGCGTGGCAGCGGATGAGGCCGAACTTCTGACGCTTGCGGTATCACCGGATGCGCGGCGGCAGGGGCAAGCGCGCAGGTGCCTGGAAGAACTTGAACGAATGGCGCGCGAAAAGGGCGCACTTCGGCTCTTTCTGGAGGTGGCGGCGACCAACGACCCGGCGCGCGCGCTTTATGTCGGGGCCGGGTTTGGCGAGGCCGGGGTGCGCAAGCGCTACTACCGGGGCACGGCAGGCGAAGCGATAGATGCAATCGTGATGAGCAAAACGCTTCTACCTGCATGACTTTGCGTCATTTTAGGGCCTTCAGAACATAAGATTCCCCAAGACTCCTATTGACCCTATCCGGCGTCTGCGGCCTTAATCGGAAATGATCTGACGATGATCAGACGAATTCGGACGCGGCGCGGGTCTCTGCCCGCTTTTGGCGTTCCTGAAAATGTGTAACCTGGGAGAAACCACATGACCCTCATGCAGAAACTACTTGGCGCAAGCGCCGTGCTGGCCCTGTCGGCCGGAACAGCGACAGCCGAGCCTGCTCTGATTTTCGATCTTGGCGGCAAGTTCGACAAATCCTTCAACGAAGCTGCCTTTAATGGTGCGCAGCGTTGGGCCGAAGAAACCGGCGGCACGTTCCGCGAGATTGAGCTGACATCGGAAGCTCAGCGCGAGCAGGCGCTGCGTCGCTTTGCCGAAGCTGGCGCGAACCCGGTTGTCATGACCGGCTTTGCCTTCGGTTCGGTTCTGGACGAAGTCGCACCTGATTATCCGGACACGAAGTTCGCGATCATTGACATGGTCGTCGACCAGCCAAACGTCCGCTCGGTTGTCTTCAATGAGCACGAAGGCTCGTTCCTGGTTGGCATGATGGCCGGTCTGAAGACCGAGTCGGGCACTGTCGGCTTTATCGGCGGCATGGACATTCCGCTGATCCGCAAGTTTGCTTGTGGTTACGCACAGGGCGTTGTTGCGGCGAACCCAGATGCGACTGTGATTGCCAACATGACGGGCACGACGCCTGCGGCATGGAACGACCCGGTTAAAGGCGGCGAGTTGACGAAGGCGCAGATCAGCCAGGGTGCTGATATCGTCTATGCGGCTGCTGGCGGCACGGGTGTTGGTGTTCTTCAGGCGGCTGCCGATGAGGGCATCTTCTCGATCGGCGTGGACAGCAACCAGAACTATCTGCACCCCGGATCGGTTCTGACGTCGATGCTGAAGCGTGTGGACGTGGCCGTTTATGAGGCGATGTCGCAAGGCACAGACCTTGAGACCGGCTTCAACGTGATGGGTCTGGCGAACTATGGTGTCGGCGTTGCTTTGGACGAAAACAACGAGGCAATCGTGTCTTACGACATGCTGGCGCAGGTTTATGCGGCGGCGGACAAGATCGTTTCGGGTGAGATGATGGTTCACGACTATATGTCGGACGACAGCTGCCCGGCGCTTGAATTCTAAGACGCGCGACTTTGAAAAGGGGTGCGGCGCTGCGGCGGCGCACCCCAAAAATAACCGAGGGGGATAGCGGCGTGAGCGACGCACCGGCGATTGAACTCAAAGGCATTTCAAAGGCTTTTGGGCCTGTTCAGGCCAACAAGGACATTTCCATCCGCGTGATGCCCGGCACGATCCACGGGATCATTGGCGAGAACGGCGCGGGCAAATCCACTTTGATGTCGATCCTGTATGGATTTTACAAAGCAGACTCGGGTCAGGTTTTCATCAACGGCAAAGAGACGACGATCCCTGACAGTCAGGCGGCGATTGCTGCTGGAATCGGGATGGTTTTCCAGCATTTCAAACTGGTTGAGAACTTCACTGTGCTTGAGAACGTAGTTCTTGGGGCGGAAGAAGGCGGGCGGTTGATGCCGTCGTTGTCAAAGGCGCGGAAGCTTTTGACGGAACTGGCGGATGAGTATGAGCTGAACGTCGATCCCGACAAGAAGATTGAGGATATCGGCGTCGGCATGCAGCAGCGTGTCGAGATTTTGAAGGCGCTGTATCGCAAGGCCGAGATCTTGATTCTGGACGAGCCAACGGGTGTTCTGACGCCATCGGAGGCGGATCACCTTTTCCGGATCCTGAAGGGTCTGAAAGACGAGGGCAAGACGATCATTCTGATCACGCACAAGCTGCGCGAGATCATGGATGTAACGGACACGGTGAGTGTGATGCGGCGCGGGGAAATGACCGCGACGGTGAAAACCAAAGAGACCTCGCCCGAGCATCTGGCCGAGCTGATGGTTGGCCGTAAGGTGTTGTTACGCGTCGATAAAAAACCTGCGACGCCGTATGCCAAGGTGCTTGAGGTCAAGAACTTGCGGGTGAAGGACGATGCCGGGGTCGAGCGCCTTAAGGGCGTTTCTCTGGACGTTCATGGCGGTGAGATCGTCGGGATCGCGGGCGTAGCCGGGAATGGGCAGTCCGAGCTTTTGGAGGTTCTCGGTGGCTATCGGAAGGCCAAGGGCAATGTGATGATCAATGGCGAGCCGATTGATCTGACGGGGCGCAAGTCGGACGGTCAGTCGCGGCGCGCCAAAGGGATTGCGCATGTGCCGGAAGATCGGCATCGCGAAGGGCTGATCCTTGATTTTCAAGCCTGGGAAAACATCGCTTTCGGGTATCACAATGACCCGGCTTACCAGAAAAACCGCTGGCTGATGGACAACCGCGCGATCCGGCAGGACACGGCCGACAAAATGAAGCGCTTTGACGTGCGCCCGCCGAATCCACATTTAACGGCGAAGAATTTCTCGGGCGGGAACCAGCAGAAGATCGTCTTGGCGCGCGAGATCGAACGGAACCCGGAGTTGCTGCTTGTCGGGCAACCGACGCGGGGAGTGGATATCGGAGCGATCGAGTTCATTCACCAGCAGTTGGTGGCTTTGCGGGACCGGGGGAAGGCGATTTTGCTGGTCTCGGTCGAGCTGGACGAGATCATGTCACTGGCGGATAGGATTATCGTGATGTTCGACGGTCAGATCATGGGCGAGCGTATCGCCGGGCAAACCGATGAGCGCGAGTTGGGGCTTTTGATGGCCGGTGTGACGGACACAGGGCGGTCGCCGTTGGCGCAAGGCTCAACGGGTGCGATGCGGGTCGGAAATCCGGGACGGGGGGCTTAAGCGATGGATGTGATGCCAAAGTGGGCGGATGCCCTGCTGATCCCGCTGATATCGATCCTGATCGCTTTTGCGATCTCGGCGGGTGTGATCGTGGCGATCGGTGAAGACCCCGTTGCTGCATTGAATACGATGGTCACGGGGGCATTAGGGTCGTCTTACGGATGGGGCTATACGCTTTATTATACTACGAATTTCATCTTCACGGGTCTTGCCGTGGCGGTGGCGTTTCATGCACGGATGTTCAACATCGGCGGCGAAGGTCAGGCAATGCTGGGCGGCGTGGGTGTGGCCCTTGTCTGTCTGTTCATCCCCTTCCCTCATTGGATTTTGGCGCTGCCGGTTGCTTTGATCGGAGGCGCCTTGTTCGGTGCAGCATGGGCCGCTATCCCGGCGTATCTGCAGGCCAAGCGCGGTAGTCACATCGTTATAACGACGATCATGTTCAACTTCATTGCGGGCTCGCTTTTGGTGTTTTTGCTGGTCGAGGTTTTGAAACCAGCGGGCGCGATGGACCCGGCGACGGCGAAGTTTCCGGAAGGCACGCACCTGCCGACGTTCCAGGATATGTTCAGTTTTGGCGAGAAACCGGCCTTTCGGGGCGCGCCTGCGAACGTGACGTTCTTCATCGCGCTTTTGTCGTGCTTCGCGGTTTGGCTGCTGATCTGGCGCACGCGCCTTGGGTACGCGATCCGCGCCTACGGCCACAGCGAACCGGCGGCGCTTTATGCGGGCATTTCACCTACGCGGATCATCATGATCGCGATGCTGATTTCGGGTGGCCTGTCCGGCATGATGGCAATCAACGCCGTGATGGGCGAGGCCGAGCGATTGGTCTTGAATTCGGTCGAGGGGGCCGGGTTTATCGGGATTGCGGTGGCGTTGATGGGGCGATCGCATCCGCTGGGCGTCTTGCTTGCAGCACTGTTGTTCGGGTTTCTCTATCAGGGCGGCGCGGAGTTGAGCCTCTGGACCAACGTGCCACGCGAGTTGATCGTGGTCATTCAGGCCTTGGTGATCCTATTCACCGGAGCCTTGGACAATATGGTTCGAATACCGCTTGAAAAACTGTTCCTGATGTTTCGGCGCAAGTCGCCCGAGCCCGCGACGACCGTCGTGAAACCGGCGGAGTAACGGACATGGATTTTCTCACTTTCCTGCAAATCTCCGACACTGCCGTTCGCTTTGCGATCCCGTTGTTGTTTGCCTGTCTGGCCGGTCTTTTTTCAGAACGCGCGGGCATTTTCGACATCGGCCTAGAGGGCAAGATGCTGGCGGCGGCGTTCTTTTCAGCCGCCATCGCAGCACTGACCGGGAATGTTTGGATCGGCCTGCTGGCGGGCATCGGGGCGTCGATGGCGCTGTCGATCATTCACGGGTTGGCCTCGATCACGTTCCGGGGCAACCAGCTTATCTCTGGTGTGGCGATCAACTTTCTGGCGGCAGGCCTGACTGTTCTCATCGCGCAGGACTGGTTTCGCCAAGGTGGGCGCACGCCATCGCTGTCAGACTTTGGACCTAACGCGCGGTTCAATTCAATCACCCTGCCCTATGCCGATCAGATGCAGGACGCCGGGCCGTTAGGTCTGGTTTATGCCGAGTTGATTTCGGGGCACTCGATCCTGGTTTATGTCGGTTTCCTGATGGTGCCGCTGACATGGTATATTCTGTTCCGGACGCGGTTTGGGCTGCGGCTTCGCGCGGTGGGTGAGAACCCGGCCGCCGTCGATACGGCAGGCGTATCGGTCGTGGGTCTGCGCTATGCGGCGGTGGCGATTTGCGGCATCCTTTGCGGGATGGCCGGCGCGTATCTGGCGACCGGGCTACAAGCCGGTTTTGTCAAGGATATGTCATCAGGACGGGGGTTTATCGCGCTAGCAGCTTTGATTTTTGCGAAATGGCGGCCTTGGTATGCCCTTTGGGCCTGTCTGTTGTTCGGGTTCCTGCAAGCCATGGCGTTGCGCCCGGACGCCGTCGAGCGGCTGGTGCAAATCGACATTCCGGGACAGCTTCTGGACGCGCTGCCTTATATCCTGACCGTGGTCATTCTGGCCGGTTTCGTCGGCAAGGCGATCCCTCCGCGTGCGGGCGGTGAACCCTACGTCAAGGAGCGGTGAGGCCGGGCGGGCCGATTGCTCCGAATTGTCGCAGCTGGCCTTATCGGGATTCCCGATTTGGGCGTTGATTAGAGAGCCACAGCAGGCGTAAAGGAAGCCATGCAGATTTACCTTCCCATCGCCGAAGTATCCGTCAATGCGTTCCTCCTTTTGGGGTTGGGTGGCATGGTCGGCGTACTTTCGGGCATGTTCGGTGTCGGCGGCGGCTTCCTGATGACGCCGCTTTTGTTCTTTATCGGCATCCCTCCGGCGGTTGCCGTCGCGACCGAAGCCAACCAGATCGTCGCCTCGTCGTTTTCCGGCGTGCTTGCGCATCTGAGGCGAAAATCGGTTGACCTGAGGATGGGCACGGTGCTGCTGATCGGCGGTCTGATCGGCGCGGCATTGGGTGTGCAATTGTTCAATACGCTAAAGGCGATGGGTCAGGTCGATCTGTTGGTGAAGCTTTGCTACGTCGTCTTTCTGGGGATCATCGGCAGCCTGATGTTCGTCGAGAGCCTGAATGCGATCATCAAGACGCGCAGCGGCAAGCCCCCAGCCCGCAAGCGTCACAATTGGGTTCACAACCTGCCCTTCAAGATGAAGTTCCGCACATCTGGTCTTTATATCTCGGTGATTCCGCCGGCTCTGGTCGGTGTATTCGTGGGTATCTTGGCCGCGATCATGGGCGTTGGCGGCGGGTTCATCATGGTTCCGGCGATGATTTATCTGCTGGGGATGCCGACGAAGGTCGTTGTGGGAACGTCGCTGTTTCAGATCATTTTCGTCACCGGTTTCACCACACTCTTGCATGCGACGACGAACTTCACGGTGGACGTGGTACTGGCAGTCTTATTGCTGGTTGGCGGCGTGATCGGAGCGCAGATTGGCACGAAGATCGGGGCGCGGCTGCCGGCCGAGCAGTTGCGGATCTTGTTGGCGGGTATGGTGCTTTTGGTCTGCGGCAAGCTTGCGTTCGATTTGCTGGTGATGCCGTCGGAGTTGTACTCCCTTGGCGCGGCGGGGGGTCACTGATGATCCGGCTGTTGTGTTTTTTGATCGCTTTCGCGCTGCCAGCGCAAGCCGAAGAAGTGGTTGCGGGGCTGAGCCAGGACTCGGTGCAGATCACGACGAATTTCGAGGGGTCCGAAATTCTGATCTTCGGGGCCGTTAAACGTGCGGTGCCATTGCCGGGCGGACCTCCGCTTCAGGTGATCGTGACGGTCGAAGGGCCTGCCGCGCCGATCACCATTCGCCGTAAGGACAAGCGTTTTGGGATTTGGGTGAACAACGCCGCTGTCGAGGTCGATGCGGCACCGTCCTTTTACGCGGTGGCGACCTCGGCGCCATGGGCGGATGTGATCCTCGACGTCGAGGATTTGCGGCACTCGGTGTCGATCGACCGGGCCATTCGCGCGGTTGGGCTTGATCGCGAAGATCGGGGGAGTTTTATCGAAGCGTTGTTGCGGATCAAGGAATCGCAGGACGCTTATCTCAACGCCTTTGGGTCGGTTGAGGTCAGCGAGGAGACGTTGTTCAAGACATCCATTCAACTGCCAGCGAACCTGACCGAAGGTGACTATAAGGCGCGGTTCTTTTTGACGCGCGGCGGGGCGGTTTTGGATGTGCACGAGACCAACATCAATGTCAGCAAGGTTGGGCTGGAGCGCTTTCTGTTCAATCTGTCGCGTCAGCAACCACTGGTCTACGGATTGATGTCTCTGGCGATCGCGATCTTTGCCGGTTGGGCAGCCTCGGCTTTTTTCCGGTATTTCCGGTTCTAAGGTTGGGCTTGGGGGGCTTCCCCCCCTCGCTTTGCTCTTCCCCCATGGTATTTTTGAAAGGGCGAAGCAGTCAGCCGCGGCCGATGTAGGGCATTTTTGTCGCCATGATAGTCATGAATTGCACGTTGGTTTCCAGCGGCAGCTCGGCCATGTGAAGGACCGCGCGGGCGGCTTCGTGCACGTCCATGACGGGGTTGGGTTCTTCACCCCGCGCAACGAGGATATCATTCATTTCAGTGACCATCTGGGTGCCGGCGTTGCCGATGTCGATTTGGCCGCAGGCGATGTTGAAGGGGCGGCCGTCGAGGCTGAGCTGGCGGGTCATGCCGGTGATCGCGTGTTTTGTCGTGGTATAGCAGACCATGAGCGGGCGCGGAACGTGGGCCGAGATCGAGCCGTTGTTGATGATGCGCCCGCCTTGGGGCGACTGGGTGCGCATGTGGCGGAAAGCGGCACGGGCGGCGAGGAACATGCCTGTGAGGTTAACGTTGACGACCTGCTGGAAGTCGGCGAGCGAGACCTCGTCGATGGTGGCTTGTGGGCCTGAAATGCCGGCGTTATTGAACATTGCATCGAGGCGGCCCGTTTGCGCGACGAAGGCATCGAACGCGTTGTCGACCTGCGCTTCGTTTGTCACATCGGCGGGCAGCGGGACAGCATTGTCGTAGGTATCGGCCATATGTTCGAGCATCTCGGCGCGGCGCGCGATCAGGCCGACAGTCCAGCCTGCGTTCAGGAATTCGAGCGCCGTGGCGTGGCCGATGCCGGAGGAAGCTCCGGTGATCAGGATGGATTTGGTCATGGTGTCTCCTCAGAGGTGAGTTCGAACGGGGCCGCGGGTTGTTGCAGGTCCGTCGTGGTGAGAGGGGCTGTTGGGCGGGCGAGGCGGTAGCGTGTCACCCAATGGAGCCGGTTTTCAGCGCGGGTGATGGCGACGTAGGCGAGGCGTTTCCACAGCGGGATGCCTGCTTCGATGCGCCCGGCGCGGCTGGCGGCGTAGAGGTCAGGGGCGAAGACCTGCACGTCGGGCCACTGCGAGCCCTGAGCCTTGTGGATCGTTACGGCAGCGCCATGGAGGAAGGCTGCGCCCATGTTAGCGGCGAAGGGGATTTGCGGTTCTTCTTCATCCGGGATTTCGATTTTGACGATGGAGGCTGCGGAGACTTGCGGTTCTGGGGCCCCGATGACGTGGAGGCGCGAAAATCCGGCTCGTCTGCCGGGGCCGAGGTAGATGACTTGCGCGCCTTTGATGAGGCCGCGCGCCTCGAGGTCGAGGCGTTTCTTGCGGTGTTTCAGCGGCAATTCGATGCCGTCGCAGAGCAGCGGTTCGCCGGGGAGGAGACCTTCGGCGGGGGCTTCGAAGGTGGCGCGGAAGGCGTGGATCAGGCGGATGCGGGTGGCGTTGCGCCAGACCAGAACGGGCGAGCGGGCCATCATGTCGGCATCGACGCGCTCGGCCAGAATGACGCGGTCGTCGGTTTTTGCGGCGTCTTCAATCATGCTTTCGAAGGCCTCGAAGCTGAGGCTGTCGTCCGAGAGGGCGTGGGCGAGATCGAGGATCGGGTTGTCCTGATCCTGGCGGTGGATGCGGTGGAGAATGAGTTTGCGCGGCGCGGGCAGATCATCAAAGACCATTGAGCCGGATTGGTTGACGGGGGCAAGCTGGGCGGGGTCGCCGAAGAGGACTAGGGTGGGGAAGATTTCTTTGAGGTCATCAAACTGGCGTTTGTCGAGCATGGAGCTTTCATCGACGAAGCCGATGTCGAGAGGGTCTTCGCGGCGCTTCCACCCGAGGATAAAGTCGGAGCCTTTGAGGCCTGCGGTGGCCAACGCGCCGGGGACGGATTTGACCTGTTGGTAGAACGCGAAGGCGCGATCAAGGGCGAGGTCGGTCAGGCCTTCAAGTTCGACTTCGGGGCGGTCTGCATTGCCCACCAGCCATTCAGCGATCTTCTCATACTCGGGATCGTAGAGGGGCGTGTAGAGGATGCGGTGGATTGTGGTGGCTGCGACGCCGCGCGTGCGCAGGACGCTGGCGGCTTTGTTCGTGGGGGCGAGGATGGCGACGGTGCGACGGTCTTTACGGCGGCGGCTTTCGTAATCGCCGGAGATCGTGTCGACACCGGCTTCCGCGAGGGCTTCGGCGAGACGCGCAAGAAGCATGGTCTTGCCGGACCCCGCTTTGCCAATGATGGCCAGCGCGTTGTCGCCGCCTTCGACACGGGGGGTCGTCATGCTTTCTTCGATGTCGACGCCGGCGGAGCGCAGGACGTCGGCGACACGGTCAAACGCATCGGCCTGATCTTCGGAAAACTGGATGAGAGGGACGGACATGGGCGGACCCTAGCGGGCTGCCCATGTCTGCACCAGCGCGATCAGGCGGAAAGCGCGGGTTTTGCGGTAGGTGTCAGGGCACCGAAGCTGCGGTCATACCAGTGACGGCTCATTTCGTCGGTGATCCCGGCGCGCGACAGGAGGCGTGGGCGTAGTTCAGGTTCGAACGCCCAGAGGCCGACACTGGTGGCATCGCGTCCCTGCCCTGCGGTGCCGAGGATCGTCGGCCCCCATCCGAGGCGTGCATAAATGCGCACCATGCGGGCGTCAAAAACACCGACCGAATGGGAAAGGTGGTTGTTCAAGCCAAGTTCCATGCCGCCAAGCATAAGGGCGGCGGACACCTGTGCGGGTGCGCCGGGGGCAAGGCAGAAGCGGGTACACTCCCAGATGAACGGGCTTTTGATTTCGACGCCGTCCGTGAGGTGCAGGAAGTGGTCGTTCACCATCGTGTCGCCGGTTGTTGGCAAAAAACGCATCGAGCCGCCGTGGCCTCCGGTGGTGTCTTCCCAGATGACATAGAGCGGGTTTGCATCGTCGTAGTCATCACGCTCGGTGCCATCGTCCCGCAGGGTGACGTCCCACCGCAAGCGGTCGTGGAACTGTTTAGCGCGGTCGACAAACATAGAGCGGGCGAGGCGCGGGAAGCGGTGAAGATCGTCGGCGTAGATGTAGCGAAGCATGTGGTCCCTCCAGTGGATGTGCTGGAGAGAGTGCTAAGTGGCGTTTGTTAACGCTTTCGGATCAGGCCGCGCTGTACGGTTATCAAATGATTAACAGCCCTTGGCTCAAGGCGCGCGCGACTGCGTGGGTTGTGTTCATCGCCGTGAGTTTGAAGCGCGCGCTTTCGATGTAGACGCGCAAGGTGTGTTCAGAGATCGACAGACTGTCGGCGGCCTGCGCGCGGTTATAACTCATCGCCAGCATGGTTAACGCATCGGTCTCGCGCGGGCTGAGACTGACGGTCTGGACCTGATCGGTGCCGCGTTCCAGTTCGAGGGCTTTCTGGTTCACGAAGTGAGACACGAGAAGAAGGTCGCGGACGTGCTCTTGCGTGTAGGAGGCCCATTTGTCGTCAGAGGCATTTCCCGAGACTGTAAAGAGCGCGAACTGGCCGGAAGGCCCCCGGATCGGAACGGAAAAACCCTGATTTCCGATGCCGCTGTCGATGGCCTCGCCGTGGAAGTTCCTGACGTTCTTGTTGGTCCAATCGAGGCGTTTCCAGTCGATCGGATGAAAGCGCCGGTAGCAGGCCTGAACGACCGGATCGATGCGGGTGTAATCCTCGTCCAGATAGCGTTGCACCCATTCGGGCGAGTAGGTCAGCGCGGCGTATTGTTCGCCGGTTGAATTGACCGAATGGTAAACGACGTGTTCGACGTCAAGCGTATCGCGCAAGGCGACGACCTGATCGTTGAGTTCACCGAGTGTCTCAACCCTCTGCAGTTGCTCGATGTAGGATTCCAACATGTCCAATACCCTGTCTCGTCGAGTGTGGCGACATGCCGTGGTTCGCGCTTACATCGATTTCGGCAACCTGTTTTGCCAAGACCAGCTGACGCTCAAGGGCGGGCAGATCGTTTTGTTCAGCAAAGGTCGTCAAATCCGCAAAGACTTCGAGTATCCATTCGTTCGCCATAATCGACTCTCTTTTTCAAAGGTTAATGAACAGTTAATACAACCTTAGCATGTGCCTGATTTTCCGAGAATTCGCTGATTTCAACTCCCCGGAAATAGGGAGGCAGGGAGATGCAAGTGTCTGAAAACAAAAGAACCCGCCCTTAAGGGGCAGGTTCTCTCGTTGAAAGGCCGGATGACTTGACCGCCTTTGATTCTTTGGAAACAGACTGTTTCCTAAAAGGAAACGCTTGCCTCCAGCGTGTCCTCTAGAGTGCGCAGACCTGTCCGTGGCGACTGGACGAGCACGGCCATGTTTCCGGGCTTGTGTTCGTTGCGAAGCATTTTCATATGCGCCTCGGGCAATTCGGACCACGTGAAGACTTCGGACATGCAGGGGTCGAGGCGACGCTCGACCATCAGCTTGTTGGCAGCACTTGCCTGTTTCAGGTGGGCGAAATGGCTGCCTTGTAGGCGCTTCTGGTGCATCCACATATAGCGCACATCGAAGGTGCAATTGAATCCGGTCGTGCCCGCGCAAATCACGACCATGCCACCCTTTTTACAGACGAATGTCGAGACGGGGAACGTCGCCTCGCCAGGATGTTCGAACACCATGTCGACGTTGTTGCCCTTGCCGGTGATGTCCCAGATCGCCTTGCCGAATTTGCGCGCTTCCTTGAACCAGTCGGCGTATTCGGGCGTGTTTACCTTGGGCATCTGCCCCCAGCAATTAAAGTCACAACGATTGAGAACACCCTTGGCACCCAGACCCATGACGAAATCACGCTTGTCTTCGTCCGAAATCACGCCGATCGCGTTCGCACCAGCGGTGTTGATTAGCTGGATTGCGTAAGATCCAAGACCGCCGGACGCGCCCCAGACAAGCACATTCTGGCCGGGTTTCAGGTCGTGCGGTTCATGACCGAACAGCATCCGATAGGCCGTTGCCAAGGTTAACGTGTAGCAGGCGCTTTCTTCCCAGGTGAGATGCTTTGGGCGCTCCATCAACTGCTGGGACTGAACGCGGGTGAATTGTGAAAACGACCCATCTGGCGTTTCGTATCCCCAGATGCGCTGCGAGGTCGAGAACATCGGATCGCCGCCATTGCATTCCTCGTCGTCACCGTCGTCCTGGTTGCAATGGATGACGACCTCGTCACCGACCCTCCAACGCTTTACCTTGTCACCCACCGCCCACACGATGCCTGCGGCATCTGATCCGGCAATGTGATAGGGCTGCTGATGGCCGTCAAAGGGGCTGATCGGCTGACCGAGAGCTGCCCAAACACCGTTGTAGTTCACTCCGGCGGCCATCACCAAAACGAGCACTTCGTGGCTGTCGATTTGCGGCGTGTCGACGGTTTCAAGCTGCATGGCTTTATCCGGCTCACCATGACGCTCGCGACGGATGGCCCAGGCATGCATTTTCGCGGGGACATGACCCATCGGAGGCATCTCGCCCACCTCGTAAAGGTCTTTGATCGGGGATGTGTAGCTCACGGTGTTTGCCTTCTCGTCCAACGCCATTGGTTGATTCCCTTAACTATATATCACGCTGCGCCGCAGAATCTCGCGACACTTTGGATTGGGATAGCGTTCGAAAAGTAATTTTGCAAATTTTTTTTGCTACATTTTGAAATTTTATGTCTCGGGCGATTTGCTTTCTGCCTTGATCGGCGGGATTGCCGAAGCTGCATCTGCAGCAAGAAACTGGCGGATAGAATTTGCATAGAAGGCGGCGAGGTCCGGTTCGAGGATGGTGTAGGAATCACCGGACTGGGATAGGATGTTGCGCACGACGAGACCGTCGAGAACCGCTGCAAGGGCCTTGGCATCGTCTGTTGCAATACCGAAGTCAGGCGGGCCATCACCAAGGTCAGCGCGCAGTATTGCCATGCCTTTTGCAATTTCGTCCAGACTGGCGGTGCTGCCGGATCGAAGAAGCGTCGTCATGATCAAGGGGACAGTCACGACCGGCACCGACGCTTCGATATCTGTTTTCAGGCGCGCACCCAAAATGTCGACGAGGACGTGGTCGTCGGTCGTGTCCTTGGAAAGGTCGGTGAGCGATACGGGCTTGCCGAAGGTAACGCCTGCGACACCGAACCGGGTCTCGCGGCCACGCAGGCGGCGCCAGACATACCGAAAGGTGAAGCGGATGCCTTCGGGGGCTGAGGCGCGAAAGCGGCGAGTTCCGGACCGGCCAGCCGCTACGAGAACACGATCTTCGACAACGCGATCATAGTTAAGAGACACCGGCACGAAAACAACGTCATGTCCGTCTTCCCGCCATCCCTGCACGATATAACTGAGGATCCCGAGTTTGGGCGGACCAACCAATCCGGTGCGACTGAGGCCGCCTTCCGGGAAGACGGCCTGGGTCACACCGGCCTCGGTCGCCTTTTTAACGTATGATGCCAAGACTTTGCGATAGAGCTCCGTGTGCGAGCGCCTGCGAATGAAGTAGGCGCCCATTGCCCGGACAATGCGGCTGAGAGGCCAGACCTGAGCCCATTCCCCGGCGGCATAGCTGAGCGCCGATCTGTCGCCGGCAAGATAGGTCACCAGAACATAGTCGAAGTTCGAGCGGTGATTGATGACGAAGACCAATGTTGCGTTCTGGTCGACCGCCGTAAGAGCTTCGTCGTCAATACGGTGGAGGCGCACGTCGAACAGCTTGTTGGACAGCCAGCGCGTTGCGCGGACCGCAACCCCGAAGTAGGCCGTCGCGCTAAACGAGGGAACGATCTCGCGGGCGTATCGATGGGCTTTTTCAAAGGCCACGTCTTCGCGCACGCCTTCGTTTTCGGCGTACTCGGTCACAGCTCGGACGACTTCGGGATCATAGATGACGCGCTGGATCATGTCTTGTCGGCGAAGCAGTTTGAACGGCTGGATAGGACGTTCGAGGCGCTTGTTCAGTTCCGCGACAAGGCGTTCCGCACGGCGGCGGAAATACCAGCGCACGGATGGAAACAGGAGGTGCGTTGACGCAGTCACAGCCGCGAACACCAGAACAAGAACAAGGAGCCAGAGCGGCAAGGTGACCGGTTGTGTCATGGCGCGACAGTGACAGTGTGTTCGCGGAAGGACAATCCCGTCATGCCGCGACGCAGCGAATTGACAGCGATACAAAATGACTTTAAATCGCTTTCTGACGAAATAATATTTCAGGATCACTCCGAGGGGATTCGCCTATGTCGCAGGTGCAGAAAGAGACCGCCCAGAACACCGCTGATCGGCCTTGGCTGTTTCGCACCTATGCGGGCCATTCGACGGCCAAGGCGTCCAATGCTTTGTATCGTGGCAACCTTGCGAAGGGACAGACGGGTCTTTCGGTCGCCTTCGATCTGCCAACGCAAACGGGCTATGACAGCGATCACCGCCTTGCGCGGGGCGAGGTCGGAAAAGTCGGCGTTCCGGTTGCACATCTTGGCGACATGCGGGCGCTGTTTGATGCGATTCCGCTGGATCAGATGAACACGTCGATGACCATAAACGCGACCGCGCCATGGCTTTTGGCGCTTTATGTGGCTGCCGCCGAGGAGCAGGGTGCGGACGTTTCCAAACTTCAGGGCACGGTTCAGAACGACATCATCAAAGAATATTTGTCCCGCGGCACATATGTTTGCCCCCCTCGCCCGTCGTTAAGAATGATTACCGATGTGGCGGCTTGGACGCGCGAACATCTTCCAAAATGGAACCCCATGAACGTGTGTTCCTATCACCTTCAGGAAGCCGGAGCGACGCCGGAACAAGAGCTGGCCTATGCTTTGGCGACGGCGCAGGCGGTGCTGGACGATCTTCAGCAAAAGGTTCCAGCCGAGCATTTCCCGGCGATGGTTGGTCGCATCAGCTTCTTTGTGAACGCGGGCATCCGCTTTGTGACCGAGCTTTGTAAAATGCGTGCATTCACCGAGCTTTGGGACGAGATCTGTCGCGAGCGATATGGTGTCGAAGAGGAAAAATTCAGGCGTTTCCGCTACGGCGTTCAGGTAAATTCGTTGGGGCTGACGGAACAGCAGCCCGAGAACAACGTGTACCGTATCTTGTTGGAAATGCTGGCAGTTACATTGTCCAAGAATGCGCGAGCTCGCGCGGTTCAGTTGCCTGCTTGGAATGAGGCCCTTGGGCTACCGCGCCCCTGGGATCAGCAATGGTCGCTTCGGATGCAGCAGATTCTGGCGTTTGAGACGGACCTGCTGGAATACGGCGATCTGTTCGATGGCAACCCGGTCATTGCATCGAAGGTTGAGGCCCTGAAAGAGGGCGCGCGTTCAGAGCTGGCCCACATCGACGCCATGGGCGGTGCGGTCGAAGCGATTGAACATATGAAGATGCGTCTGGTCGAGGCGAATGCGGACCGCATTCAACGTATCGAGCGCGGCGAAACGACGGTCGTGGGCGTTAACAAGTATGAATCGGGTGAGCCGTCGCCGTTAACTAGTGGGCCAGAAGCAATCATGCTTGCTGATCCAAAGGCCGAGGCTGATCAGATTGCGCGACTAGAGGCCTGGCGATCTTCGCGCGACCAGTTTGCAGTGGAAAAGGCGTTGACGGATTTGCGCGCGGCGGCGCGGTCCGGCGTGAACATCATGCCAACGTCGATTGCTGCGGCAAAGGCCGGGGCGACCACGGGCGAATGGGGCGACGTAGTGCGAGAGGTGTTCGGGCAATACCGCGCGCCGACGGGTGTGTCGCAATCTCCGTCGAACCGAACCGAGGGGCTGGACGAGCTACGCGCCGAAGTCGAAGCCGTTTCGGCCAGACTTGGCGAGCGACTGAAGTTCCTCGTGGGCAAGCCCGGTCTGGACGGGCATTCGAATGGGGCGGAGCAGATCGCGACCCGCGCACGCGATGCCGGTATGGATATCACCTATGAAGGTATCCGGCTGACACCATCCGAGATTGTCGCGGCGGCGCGGGAGAATGGCTCGCATGTCATTGGATTATCTATTCTTTCCGGCAGCCATATGCCGCTTATCGAAGAGCTTCTGAGCGAACTTCACGAAGTCGGGCTGAGTCACATCCCGGTCGTCGTCGGCGGAATAATCCCAGATGATGACTCGGAACGGCTGCTGAGAATGGGTGTAGCGCGGGTCTATACGCCGAAGGATTTTGAACTCAACCGGATCATGTTCGACATTGTTCATCTTGCCGACCCTGCAAGCGTCGCGGCTGAATGACGGGGATTAACCAAGGTTAATCCCCAATTTTGCGGATAAGCTCGTCGTAGGTGTAGTTTGGCTGAATATTGTCTTCCGGCGCTGGTTGAAAGCTTGGATCGAACTGAAGGCATCCGATGCCGCAAATCTGGAAGGCAACCATATCTGCGGTATCGATATACCATAACCGACCACCAGGCGTGCTGATGTAGCCGTCGATGCCCAGATCCTCGTCACTTTCCATATCGCCACCGCTTGGGATTTCGGACCACGAGTTGGGGTCATAACCAGCGTGTGTGTGATAAGATGCCACGATTTCAAAGTGTTCCGGAATGTCCATTTCGCACCAGTCGGCACCGCCACGAGTGGAGACGGTTGCAACCAGACTACCGTCTTCGTCGAGACCGATGTAGCCGCAATATTCGACATTCTCGCGAAACGATGGCCCCTGAAGGTCGTTCAGAATACTGCGAGCAAACGCCAGTTCGGCCTCTGGATCTGCCAGGGTGGGCATTGCGGCGATCACGACAGCACATGTTGCGATCAATCTGTGAGGCATTGGCAACCCACCTTTAACGAAGTAGCACTTTAGGGGTCTTATCATCTTTACAAAGGGTCCCGTCATGACCATTCATATCTGCGCCAAGGAAGGCGAAATTGCGGAAACAGTATTGCTTCCAGGTGACCCTTATCGTGCCAGATGGGCAGCGGAGACGTTTCTGACTGACGCGCGTTTGGTTAACGAAGTCCGGGGAATGCTGGGTTTCACGGGAACCTGGAAGGGGCACCCCGTCACGATCCACGGGTCCGGCATGGGGATGCCAAGCCTCTCGATTTATGCCAATGAACTGATAAAGGACTATGGCGCCAAGACACTGATCCGCATCGGATCCTGCGGGGGAATGCAGGACAAAGTGAAGGTGCGAGATGTGATTTTGGCGATGACGGCTTCGTCGTTGTCCACACCGTCGGCCGGCATCTTCAAAGAGTTCAGGTTTGCACCTTCCGCCGACTATGGCCTGTTGCGCGCTGCCGCTGATGCTGCTGAAAACAAAGGGGTTTCTACGCATGTTGGCGGGATCTATTCGTCGGATGTGTTCTATGACGAACGGCCCGATCTGAATGAGCAGATGATGCGCCACGGCATATTGGGTGTCGAGATGGAGGCGGCGGAGCTTTACAATCTGGCGGCGCGATACGGACGGCGGGCCTTGGCTGTTTTGACCGTGTCGGATCACCTGATTACCGGTGAAGCCTTGCCCAGCGATCAGCGTGAGAAGAGCTTTGGGGACATGGTGGAAATTGCCTTGGAGGCGGCCTTTGCGTGACACGCAATCGTTAACTTTTGACTGACCGGATCAAGGACTTAAACGTAGAGTTTTCACCTGCCGGCTTTGATGACTGGAACGCGGTGCACGCGCTCTTGGTGACGTCATTCGCCTATATGGACGGCCAGATCGACCCTCCGTCGTCATTAACGAAGATGAACGCTGAAAACTTGCGTGAAGTGGCTAGGTCGGACGCGTTTGTCGTGGCAAGAGACAGCAACCGGATCGTGGGGTTCGGCTTTGGCAGCACGCGAGGCAAGGCCCTGTATCTATCGAAACTTGCGGTACACCCCGACGCGCGAAATCGCGGGGTTTTGCGGCGTATTGTGTGTCGGTTTGTAGACTTCGCCATCGCATCCGACTTGACTGCCTTGACCCTGCAAACACGCGTGGAACTTGAGACTAATCACTTTATTTTCAACGCATTAGGGTTTACGAAGTCCGGTGAAACCCGCCACCCAGGCTTTGACCGGGTGACTAGTCTCACCTTTTCGAAGGCGCTTTAGCCAGTTGTTTGCATGGCTTCGGAAGGTGCCTTACGGCGGAACCATTTTCTGGGTTCGCAGTCCGGACCGTGCCAGTCTTCATTTCGCGTGAGCCACATGGTTCCGGCAAGAGCAAGGAAGGCCAATGTGGAGCCAGCGAGAAGAGCGTGATCCGAGCTTTGCAGGATCAGATACAAAATCGTGTAAACGATTATTAACATCGCGGCCAAAGTCCTCGTTTGCTTGCCCAGTCTAAGCGCTGTAGCGCCAAATATGGTTAACAGGGCGATCGTCGCGGCTGAGGCAAGAAGATAGGCGGCTCCAAAGCCGATTTGTTCGGCATACGAGGCCATGAGAAGCACGAAAATCGACTGCGCCAGGCCGATCATCAGATACTGCACCGGGTGAGCTGACTTTGTGCCGACGCGGTCCAGCAGCAGGACCGTAAGGAAGGTCAGACCTATGAAAAGAAGGCCATATCGCGCGGAACGGTACGCTTTTTGGTAGAAGTCGTTGGGCGTAATGAACCGCACACCCATCAAAGGGACAGAGCTTGCGGAATGGTCGAGTGCTTCGCGGCTGACTTGCGGAAAAGGCCGGGCCAGATGCGGAACCGTCCAGCGGGCGGTAAAGCCATTTTCGTTGATCTCCCGGTCTTCAGGAAGAAAACTGCCGAAGAAGCTTGGATCAGGCCAATCGCTGGCGATGGCCAGGTGGGTCGTGCGCCCCGTTGCGGTGGCGGCGAAGTGCTGGGCTCCGTTCAGTTTGAGTTTTAGCACGAAGGGTCCCGAGGCACGTGGATCGCCCGGAGTCGCGGTGATGCCGCCGCCGGACTTCTCGTTCGCTTGTGCAATCGGCTCAAGGGTTAATGGCAGACCGTTTGTGGTGAGTTCGGCTTGGCCGCGCAGCGCCCGGTTGGAGGTCAGATGGACGTCGATACGGGCATCGTTCCAGAGCAGGACCTCATCACCACCGACAGCATCGCTTGCGGACAGAGCGTTGAAGTCAAAGGTTATTTGAACGTCGGCAGTATAGACGGGCACCTCAAAGATACCGCGGGCGCGGGTCTGAGAAGCCGTGGTGACGCCGATGTCGAGGGACTCGGCGAAAAGGTAAACCGGCGGGCGCTTTTCGGTGATTGTTTCCTCGTACCGCTCGTATACAGGTTTGCCGTTTTCGTCCTGCAAGGGCTGCCCTGTAAAGGCGTCCACGACCTCGCGGCGGCGGTCGTAGGTGACATCTTCGATGACGGGAATGACAAGCACGGGACCGCTGATTTGCTGGGCACCGCCCCATTCGCTGGAGATGTCGTTGACGGTTTGGCGGGAGTAGTTGGCGCGGTCGTTGATGACCGAGGAGACGAGGTTAAGAGGTATGAACATCAAAAGAGCGAGGAGCCCGACGGCGATGAAGCGGAAGCCGGTGGATTGAAACATGATTTGTCCCTTGTTTTTAACATGATGGGACGAGTTTGGCAGGGCCGATTGCAGGCCGTATGGCGTGGTTCGGGATGGCTTGTGCAGGGTCTGCGAGGTGATTGGACAGGGTAAAAGGCAACGTCTGTATAACGTCGGTGTCACGTCGGTATGACGTCGGTGCGGCCGTTCGGTGAGACTAACAGCGGATTAACACGCGGTTTTCGCGCGTCTAGCGATCAATGTTTTCGCAGGACGTCGGGCTGGCCTGCGAGGGATTTCTGGCACCGCAGTAAGTGCAGACCCAGTCGCCCGCCGCGCGGTCTTGTCGCCAGCGGCAATTGCGGGTGAGGGTCGTCGCGGTGCGCTTCCAGTAGAGGTAAGCGAGGACGCCGAGGAGAAGGGCGAGAAAGAGAAGTGGCATGGAGCATTAACACCACGCCACTGGCAAGGGCGAAAGCCCAATTTGGGCCAGGCTAGTCAACCGCGAGCCCGACACCCCCGGAACTGTCGGCGTTTGCACCACTGAAGAATAGAGACATGCCATTTCCAGCAAGCCCATCAATGCTACCATCAAAAGTGTAGGAAACATTGATGCCGTCGATGGTTCCAGCTGCGGTTCCATTCAATCCGTCACCGATACCGGACTCGTTGGAACCGGTGAGATTACCTACAAGAGATATGCTCCCTGAGACTGCGCCGCCAGTTTTGGGGCTCGCGATTTCAGAAAAATACTGCACGAAATTGCCAGCCGTCCCTGACAGTGAATCTGTTGCACTTGCGTTGGTGAAATCGACAGTGACGCTGAGGCCGCCGTAGTAGGCGGCTGCGCCGGCCGGGTTCGAAGCGGCATCTGTACCAATATTCACAACACCATTGTAGGTCGCGCTCGCGTTCAGAGCGTTCACAGTTGCATCAGGTGTGCGACTTGCAAGTGTGGGATCCGATCCAAATGCAGCAAGTTGTGATGCATAGGCCTCAAGACTTGACCCGCCACCACCGCCTCCACCGCAAGCGGAGAAAAGCAGTATCGCACCCGTTGCAGGCAAGGAAATAAGAGCTTCTCTCATCTGAACAGTCCCAATTGCTTTAAGCTATTGAAAATCGCTATCCTGCAAACATGGGCAAAATTTGACACCACCGCTTAACTTTTGCCTTGATCAGGACAGTGGCAAAGGCCCTTTGATCAGAAAATTGGGGCTTTGCCCCTGACCCTCTTCGGGTCTTGGCCAGGATGTTTTCGGCCGATAATGCAAAAAGGGATCTTCCTTCATGTCGAAGGCAAATCCCTTTCTCCGGTCATTACCGGCCACGGCCATCGGCGTCCCCGCCTGTGCCGCAGAACCAGACCTAGAATTGCGAGGTTACCAAAACGTTATTATTGGCCCAGAAATATCCTGGGGGAGCCGACCTTAGGGAGGCGGGGGCGAAGCCCCCTATTTCTTTTCAGACGACGCGCTCGACCATCATCTTCTTGATCTCTGCAATGGCCTTGGCCGGGTTTAGCCCTTTGGGGCAGGTCTTGGCACAGTTCATAATTGTGTGGCAGCGGTAAAGCTTGAACGGATCTTCAAGTTCATCAAGACGTTCGCCTGTGGCTTCATCACGGCTATCGATGATCCATCGGTAAGCGTGAAGAAGCGCTGCGGGGCCGAGATACCGGTCACCATTCCACCAATAGCTCGGACAGGACGTCGAGCAGCAGGCGCACATGACGCATTCATAGAGACCGTCGAGTTTCTCGCGGTCCTCAACGGACTGACGCCACTCTTTTTGCGGATGGTTCGTTTTGGTTTCAAGCCAAGGCATGATCGAGGCATGTTGAGCGTAGAAGTGCGTGAGATCAGGGATCAGGTCTTTGATCACCGGCATGTGCGGCAGCGGGTAGATTTTGATGTCGCCTTTCACCTCGTCCATGCCATAGATGCAGGCCAGCGTATTGATGCCGTCGATGTTCATCGCGCAACTTCCGCAGATGCCTTCTCGGCAAGAGCGGCGGAAAGTCAGCGTCGGATCGATCTCGTTCTTGATCTTGATCAGCGCGTCCAGAACCATCGGGCCACAGGTGTCCATATCGACGTGGTATGTGTCGACGCTTGGATTCTTGCCGTCGTCGGGGTTCCAGCGATAAATCTGCACCTTGCGCAGATTGGTCGCGCCTTCCGGAGCGGGCCATGTCTTGCCGGTGCGGATGGTCGAGTTCTTGGGGAGGGTCAGTTGGACCATGGGTTCTCTCCTTTACAGGCGACCGAGAAGGACAGGAAGTCCTTCGGTCGCAAGGCATTGAATGGTTTCGGGGCGCGAGACAATACGGGTAACGATCTCGGCTGTTGAAGCGGTTGGCCCCGTCACGCTGTCGGCGGCGAGGGTCAGGATTTCCTGTGCGCTGGCATTGTCGATGACGCAGTCGGTGGCTGGTTCGAGAGGAATGCCGGGAAAGCGTTCTGCAAGAATGGGGCGCACCTGTCGTTTGGCGGCGTCACGGGCGAGATTATCCTGTTGCGCGGCCGTGCAGGCTGTCAGAGCGATCGTGGCGAGAATAGCGAGGTGTTTCATCAAAGCTCCAGCGGGCGGATTGGCCCCTGCCCGGTCTTGCGGAGCACGCAATCCTTGTAAACCTGTTGAGGATCCTTGCCCAAGAGGAAGTCGGACGAGATGCCAATTTCTACGCGGCTGGACACGTTGCCCCCGCTGTTGACGCCAATGCCAATTTCGCCAGTCGGACCAGCTGCCTTACGGGCTTCGTCCTCGCATAGTTCCGCCGCTCGCTCGGGCGAGATCGGGCCGCAGGCGACCAAAATGCCGGAGAGGGCAAGTGTTATGGTCGCCTGTCGGATCAATAGACGCGTGCCTTTGGCGCGATCTTCTTGAGGTCGATGCCCCCTTCGTCCTGCGTGGTGAGCGGATCAAGATGCACGGGCCGATAGGAGAGTTCAACCTTCTCGCCGACGGTGGCAAGAGAGTGTTTGCGCCATTCGGTGTCGTTGCGATCAGGGTAGTCCTCGTGGGCGTGGGCGCCGCGGCTTTCCTTGCGGGCTTCGGCGCTGACCACTGTGGCAAGCGCGTTTGGCAGCAGGTTCGACAGTTCCAGCGTTTCCATGAGGTCCGAGTTCCACACGAGGCTGCGGTCGGTGACTTTGATGTCGCTGAATTTGCCGGCGACGTCGTACATCTTTTCGACGCCTTCGCCGAGCGTCTTGTCGGTGCGGAAGACGGCAGCATCGGCCTGCATGTTCTTTTGCATCTCAAGGCGCAGTTCGGCGGTTGGTGTCTGACCGTCAGCGTGGCGCAGTTTGTCGAAGCGGTCGAGGGCTGCGTCGACACTGGCCTTGTTGAGGGTCGGGTTCGAGGTGTTTGGATCGACGACCTGTCCGGCTTTTATGCCAGCGGCGCGACCAAAGACCACCAGGTCGATGAGGCTGTTCGAGCCAAGGCGGTTCGCGCCGTGAACACTGGCGCAGCCTGCTTCGCCAACAGCCATGAGACCCGGCGTGATGCGGTCGGGATCGTCCGCAGTCGGGTTCAGCACTTCGCCCCAGTAGTTCGTCGGGATGCCGCCCATGTTGTAGTGCACTGTTGGCAGAACCGGGATTGGTTCTTTGGTGAGGTCGACGCCCGCGAAGATGCGCGCGCTTTCCGAGATGCCCGGCAGGCGCAGCGCAAGCGTTTCGGGTGGGAGGTGGTTCAGGTGCAGGTGGATGTGGTCGCCTTCGGCGCCGACGCCGCGTCCTTCGCGGATTTCCATCGTCATGCAGCGTGATACGACGTCGCGGGAGGCGAGGTCTTTGTAAGTCGGGGCATAGCGCTCCATGAAGCGTTCACCTTCGGAGTTGGTGAGGTAGCCGCCCTCGCCGCGCGCACCTTCGGTGATCAGGCAGCCGGCGCCATAGATGCCGGTCGGGTGGAATTGCACAAACTCCATGTCCTGAAGAGGCAGACCTTGCCGCGCAACCATGCCGCCGCCGTCGCCAGTGCAGGTGTGGGCGGAGGTGGCCGAGAAATAGGCGCGGCCATAGCCGCCTGTGGCCAGAACGGTCATCTTGGCATTGAAGACATGAAGCGAGCCGTCTTCGAGGTTCCATGCCAGCACGCCCTGACACGTGCCGTCTTCGGCCATGATGAGGTCAGTGGCGAAGTACTCGATGTAGAATTCGGCGTTGTTCTTCAGGCTTTGTCCGTAAAGCGTGTGCAGAATGGCGTGACCGGTGCGGTCGGCGGCGGCACAGGTGCGTTGCACGGGCGGGCCTTCACCGTATTCGGTGGTGTGACCACCGAAGGGGCGCTGGTAGATTTTGCCTTCCTCAGTGCGCGAGAACGGCACACCATAGTGATCTAGTTCGTAGACGGCTTTCGGGGCTTCACGAGCGAGGTATTCCATCGCATCGGTGTCACCGAGCCAGTCGGAGCCTTTGACGGTGTCATACATGTGCCACTGCCAGCTGTCGGGGCCCATGTTGCCAAGGCTTGCAGCGATGCCGCCTTGCGCTGCAACCGTGTGCGAACGCGTCGGGAAGACTTTGGTGATACAGGCGGTGCGCAGGTCCTGTTCGGCCATGCCAAGCGTCGCGCGCAGACCTGCGCCACCGGCGCCGATGACGATGCAGTCGTACTCGTGTGTTTCGTAGTCGTAAGCAGCCATGGGAATTCCTTAAAGCGCGATCTTGGCGATGGCGAAAACGCCTGTCGCGGCAGCGCCGTAGCTGAGGCATGTCAGAAGAATGATGGTGATCTCGCGGGCGAGGCCGTGGACGTAATCCTCAACCAGCATTTGAACGCCGGTTTTGAAATGCATGAAAGACGTCACGACCATCAGGGCGGCAACGATTGCCGGGAATGGCCGTGCGAAATAGGCCATGACCGCGTCGTGCGGCTGGCCCAGCATCGGGCCGAAGGTGAAGACGAAAAACGGTGTGAGGATCAGGAGAGCCACGGAGGATTTGGTCATGGACCAGTGGCGCTTGGTGCCCTCGCGGGCCGAACCCATTCCTACGGCGCGCTTCAGATCGGTGAGATAAGCCATGTTCGATCCCCCTCAGACGGCCAGAATGGTGATGATGGTGAGGACCAGCGAACCGGCGATCACCGCGAGGCCGAGCTTTTCGGCTGTTTCGATCTCAAGGCCATAGCCTGCGTCCCAGATCAGGTGCCGCACGCCGGCCAGCGCGTGATACCAGAGCGCCCAGACCGAAAGCGTCATGACAAGATCACCGAACCATGAGGTGATCAGACCATCTGCGACAGCGAAGTATTCAGACGACGTCGCCGCTGCCAGAAACCACCAGACGATCAGCAGCGCGGCCACAAGCAAAGCGTTGCCCGTGATACGCGTGAAGATTGATGTTATGGATGTCATTTGCGGACGATAAATCGTCAGGTGCGGCGACAGGGGACGCTTCCCCCGGTTCACATCGGCCATTTTCGGCTCCCACTTCTTTCTTTATTCGCTTTACACGATGGTTATCAGATTAATCACGGATGTCACGTGCGCCGTAGCCGCAGCGCGGCAATTTGTGCCGGGTGCGAGAGAAATTTTGCCCCTTTGTGATCACAGATTTTTCTGGTGTGATCACATGCAGGAGAATCGCGATTACTTCAGTTCATCCAGAACGCCGGAGATGTTCGTGTTGTAGCTGAATTCGATCATCCGCATGGTGCCTTCCACATCAGCAGCTATCAAAAGAACAGCCATTGGTGAGTCGTAGCCCTTGGGAAAATAAAAGATCAGATCCTGTGCGAACGAAGGTGCTTCACGGCGCTGGAGGATCGTCACGCAACGATCAAAGCCCTCGGGGAAAGTGGTTTCGAGGGGGCCGAAATAGCCGTCATAGTTTTCCGCGAGATCCGGGAAGTATGGGCCTGCGATGCTCGTAAACGATTGATAATCTGCGTTCAGAAGTGCTGCTTTTGCGGTTTCCAGAAGCGCCACGTCAGCAGCCTGTTCGGGGCCGCAAGTCCCGCTGAAAGCCGGAGCGGCAATGAGGCCTGCAAGAGCTATTAACGCGAGACGGTGCTTCATGTCGGCATGAGAGCCCAATAATCGAGGTCAAGCAAGACGCCTGAATCGTATTTCCCGGAGTCGCTTTTGAGCGTGAAGGCCTGCGTTTCGGCGCGATGCGCAACCAGACGAAGCCGCAGTGCCCCAACACCAGGCGCTGATGTTTCGGCTTTGTCGAGCACTTCGGACCAGGCGGCAATGGTGTCGCCTGCGAAACAGGGCCCCGCGTGACTGCCGCCGTTCAGAGCAACGACCATTTGCGCGTTGGCGAGGCCGTTGAAGCTTAGGCTTCGGGCCATTGAGATGACGTGACCGCCGTAGATCAGGCGTTTGCCATCCGGGCGGTTCGTGGCGTCAAAGTGAACTTTTGCCGTATTCTGCCACAGGCGGGTGGCAAGCATGTGCTCGGCCTCTTCGATGGTGACGCGGTCGACGTGGTCGATCTTCTCGCCGATCTCGTAGTCACCCCAGCGGTGGGATTCGCCAGCGAGTGTGTCGTCGTAATTTGAAAAATCGAGGCCTTTGGGCAGGACCAGCGCATCCGAAGGCACGCTTGCGGCAAGCTCGGGAATGACGGTTTCGGGGGCGGGCGCGTCGATGTCGCGCTTTTTGACCATGACCCAGCGGACATAGCTCATGACGGCTTCGTCGTGCTGGTTGAAACCGGTCGTGCGGACCCAGACAACGCCGGTCTTGCCGTTGGAGTTTTGTTTGAGGCCTATTACTTCGGACTGCGACCGGATGGTGTCGCCGGGCCAGACGGGGGACAGCCAGCGGCCTTCCGCGTAGCCGAGGTTGGCAACCGCATTCAGGGAGATTTCGGGCACGGTCTTGCCGAAGACGACGTGAAATACGACCATGTCATCAAGCGGGCTGAACGGCAGTCCGCAGCTTTGGGCGAACTGGTCGGACGAATGCAGCGCATGACGCGCGGGGTAAAGCATATGGTAAAGCGCGCGTTCGCCCATTCTGACAGTGCGGGGCACGGCGTGGGCGATGGTTTCGCCGACGCGGTAGTCCTCGAAAAAGCGTCCCGGGTTAGTTTTCAAGGCGTTAGCCTCCGAATGGAAAATAGCCGAGCCAGGTGTGGATCGCTGCAAGGATGCCGTAAACAACAAGGGTGATGACGCCGAGACGGATGTCTCCGGCGACGCTCCCGCCGTCATAGGGCGTGTAGTCGGGTTCGGCTTGGTTGATCAGAACGATCTCGGCCAGCGCCCAGATGGAAAGGCCGCCGAACAGGACGATGGAGGCGGTGTCGCCATTGACCAGAAGGTGCGAAGCGGACCAGACGACGACGCCGGTCAACATCGGGTGGCGCATCTTTTTGCGCAGGCGGCTTTTGGACGAACCGAGGCCGAAGAGGGCGACGGAGAACAACATCAGAAGGTTATTGATGCCTGTTGTGGCGGCGGAGCGGCCCCAGAGGAAATCGACGTTCGCACTGCGATAGCCCATGACCATCAGGACGACCGAAAGCACCAGAAGAATGGCGATGAGGCCTTTTGAGGCATCGCCCATCTTGTTCTGCATGGCCGCGCGGCCTGCGGGTGCGAGGCGTTTAAAGGAATGAACGAAAGACCACAGAAGCAGTCCGAGGATGAGAAGGGTCATTGGTCAGGCGCGCCTTGCGATTGCATCCGCGCGGGTAAGTGTCGCGCGTGCGGTTTCGATGTGCAGGTTTTCGACGATCTTGCCGTCCACCACTGCAACACCTTCGCCGCGCGCGAGGGCTGCGTCAAATGCTTCGATCTGCCGCTTGGCGAGGTCGATCTGGTCTTGAGTCGGGGCGAAGGCGGCGTTTGCGATGGCCAGTTGCGCGGGGTGGATAAGCGTTTTGCCATCCATGCCCAGCGCCCTGCCCTGTTCGCATTCGGTCTTCAGGCCATCGTCGTCCTTGAAGGCGTTATAAACGCCATCGACGCAAATGATCCCGGCGGCGCGGGCGGCCATGAGGCAGGTTTGCAACGCCGTCATCATCGCGGAACGATCACCGCCGGTGGCGCAGCCGATGTCTTTGGCAAGGTCATTGGTGCCGAGGATGAAGCCAGAAACAGGGGCGTGATCGGCGATGGCGAGGGCGTTCAGGACGCCTCGAGGGGTTTCCAACATGCACCAGATGGGAAGGTCGCCGGTCAACTCTGCAAGGGCCTGAGTGTCGGCGGGGCCGTCAACTTTCGGCAGGAGAACGGCGTCGCAATCCATGTAAGCCACAGCGCTTGCGTCGTCCCTGCCCCATTCGGTATCGAGCGCATTGATGCGCACGATGCGCTGGCGGTGACCGTAGCCGCCTTTGGCAAGTTCACGGGCGAGAATTTCACGGGCGCTTGTCTTTTCGTCGGGCGTAACGGCGTCCTCGAGGTCGAAGATGATTGCATCGCAATCAAGCGTGCGGGCTTTGTCGAGTGCGCGCTCTTTCGAAGCAGGGATATAGAGAACTGACCGGTAAAGGGTCGTCTTTTCGGTCATGATAGCTTCCCCACGATTCGCGCCATACAGTAATAAAGTTGCGCGGAACCTGCATATTTGCGCAGCAATCCGCAAGCCTTTTCGCCGCAACGCAGCGAAGTCCGGCAGCGGCAGAGGCCACCGCACGGGCTGTTAACCATATTTAACGGTTAAGAAATGAGGCTTTGTGGTCATGAAAAACCGGATTGACCGGCCCGAGGAAAGGACCCGAGATGACCAAACTCTTGACTGCATTGACCGCTATTTTGACATTCATGACCGCTTCCGCTGCAAGCGCCGAGCCGAACTGCGGACCGCGCGCGGCGGTGATTGCGCATCTTTCGGATAACTTCGGAGAAAGCCGTCAGTCCATACGGATGGGCCAGGAAGGGCGCGTCGTCGAGGTTTTTGCGTCGCTTGAGACGGGAAGCTGGACGATCACTGTGACACTGCCGAACGGATTGACCTGTCTTGTCGCTGCCGGGGAGGCGTTCGAACTGTTGGCCGAAGCTCCGATTCCAAGCGGGACCGAAAGCTAGGTCAGCGCGTCGAAGATAAGTTTTGTGCCGGTGAGAGTCAGCAGCACATAGGTGATCAGAAAGAACGGGCGTTCCGGGATTATTCGGTGCGCTTTCACGCCGAGCCACGCCCCAAATAGCGCGGCGGGCGCAAGGTAGAGGCCCGCCAACAGGGTTTGTGATGTGAAGATCCCCAAAATCGCGTACGGAATGGCCTTGAAGATATTAACGGCCCAGAAGGTGATCACGGTAGTCGCCTGATAGGTTGTCTTGTTCAGGCCGCGCGCCAGAAGGTAGACCGCAACCGGCGGCCCTCCGGCGTGGCTGACAAAGCTTGTAAAGCCGCCGATCGCGCCGGCAAACAGTCCGACGATTGGCGCAAAGGGGCGGTCGGGGATGCGGATGAGGTTCCGCGCGCGTGCAAGCTGGAAGGCGACGAAGGCCAGCGAGATCACCCCGAGAAAAATCCGCAACAAGTCGGCATCCGCTATGCGCCAGAAAAGCGCGCCGAGGGCGACGCCGGGGGCGGCTCCGAGGACAAGTAATCGGGTGTCGGACCAACTCCATTGCTTCCAGTAGGGTTTTAGTGTCGCAGCATCAATGAGCATCAAAAGGGGCAGCATTAATCCCACGGCGAGGGCCGGATCGACGATAAGCGCAAGCAAAGGTGCGGCGACAAATGCGGCGCCTGAACCAAAACCTCCCTTTGATATTCCAGCAAAAATCACTGCCGGGATCGCAATCATGAAGAATGTGGTGTCGAGGATCATCGCTGACTCTTGTGGCATGGACTTGACCGGCTGATAGCGTCGGACAACCGACAAGGGAAGGATCACAACCCGCCGCTTGGCTCTTGCACCTTGGCGAGACTCTGGCTACCCCTCGGCTCCGAACCGCTACATTTCCACTCGGATCGGAGACCAATCCCCATGTCCAGACCAAAGATCGCGCTTATCGGCGCAGGCCAGATCGGTGGCACGCTTGCCCACCTTGCTGCCATGAATGAACTCGGCGATGTCGTCTTGTTCGATATCGCGGACGGCACGCCGCAGGGCAAGGCGCTCGATATTTCGGAAGCCGGTCCGTCGGAGGGCTTTGACGCCACTTTGACCGGCACGACAGACTATGCAGATATCGCGGGCGCGGACGTTTGCATCGTCACAGCTGGCGTCGCGCGCAAGCCTGGCATGAGTCGCGATGACCTTTTGGGCATCAACCTCAAGGTCATGAAGTCGGTCGGCGAAGGCATCAAGGCACATGCGCCGGATGCGTTTGTGATCTGCATCACCAACCCGCTGGATGCGATGGTCTGGGCGCTGCGTGAATACTCCGGCCTGCCGCATGAGAAGGTTTGCGGCATGGCGGGTGTCCTCGATAGCGCGCGCTTCCGGCATTTCCTGAGCCTTGAGTTCGATGTGTCGATGAAGGACGTGACCGCGTTCGTTCTTGGCGGACATGGCGACACAATGGTGCCGTCGGTGCGCTATTCGACAGTTGGCGGTATTCCCCTGCCCGACCTGGTCAAGATGGGTTGGACAACGCAGGAAAAACTGGATGCGATTGTGCAGCGCACCCGTGACGGCGGCGCCGAGATCGTTGGTCTTTTGGGCAACGGGTCGGCCTATTATGCGCCGGCGACAAGCGCGATCGAGATGGCCGAGGCCTATCTGAAGGATCAAAAGCGTCTGCTGCCATGTGCGGCTTATGTGGATGGCGCGTTGGGCCTGAAGGGCATGTATGTCGGCGTGCCGACAGTGATCGGTGCCGGGGGCGTCGAGCGGATTGTGGACATCGAATTGTCGAGCGAAGAACAGGCGATGTTCGACAAGTCGGTCGATGCTGTGAAGGGTCTTGTTGACGCTTGCAAGGCGATCGACGACGGACTTTGATTGGCGTTCATGTTAGATTTTCGGGAAAGCCCCGCGGCCCTAAGGGGCTGAGGGGCTTTTTTGTTGCAAGAGCGTGTTTGTTTCGAAGATCTGCCTGATTTCGTATACTTCCGGGGGGAATACCTCCTCGGGAGGTATGGGCCAGACGTCAGTGTGGGCGTGTTCATACAGGATGTAGTCCGGCCAAAGTGCCCTGTCAGCTTCCTCAAAAAACGGCGCGAGGCACAAAGGCTCCGCGCCTTCGATATCGACTTTGAAAACGCTGACGCGCGGCTTGATCGCGGGGGTCACAAAGCTTTTCAGAGGGCGTAACGGCACGGTGAAGGAACCCGTGCCTTGCGCGGCAGGCAGAATCGTCGCCTGTCCTGGGTTTCCAGGGGCGGATAATTGGGCCTCGCCTTCCTTTTCTCCGAGTGCGCATCGGTGCAAGGTAACCTTCAGATGCGGGTTCAGGGCGCAGTTGCGTTCAAATTTATCAGCCATACGGGGATTTGGTTCAAATGCAATGATCGTGCTGTCAGGACTGGCCGCATCGGCCACGATAAGACTGTAAAGGCCTACATTTGCACCAATATCGTAGAAATCCACTGAGCGGTCGCGCACCAGGTCACAAATGGTGGCCATTTCTGCTTCCTCATCGGGCGCGCCTTGGCCAAGTCGGATTTCGGAGTAGTTTTCTTCGAGACCTAGCCGCATAGCGACATTGCCCAGCACAATATCGCCTTCCAGTTCGCCGGTATCGTCGCGTGGTTTTAAGTTAGAGACATGCGACGTCTGTCCGAATACGGCCGCGACTTTCTCTGCGCTCCAAAGTCGTTTCTTTACCAATAGACCGTGCCGGCGCAGCTTTCGTTTCGAGCGATTGAAGGTCGAGACACGGCGGAAGAACGCCCGCAAGCCATCCTCGCCTCCGACGTCAAACAAATGCTGCAGGTGAGCATTAAGCGCGCGCCCGTCAACTTTTTCTGGGCGCTTGCGGGCGTCGTGGAACGCAGCTTGATAAGCGCCGCTTTTCATGCGGTGGTGCACTTTGGACAGCCACTCGTCTTCGGAATTGCCGTGCAGGTGCAGCAGAAGCATATCCTCTTGAATTTGGCCCTCGGCGCGAGCGCTGCTGATCCAAGGAGCATGTATGGATAGCACCATTCCTTCAATATTCGTGCGTACAAAGAACTTGCCTGCAACATGGCTGAGTAGGCCCCGATTGAGAAGCGGGTATTCCTCACCGTAGGCTTCGAGCCCGACCCGCCGACCGCGCCGATCATTTGACAATGCTCGACGAAAGACCGTGGTCACAGAATCCCGTGGGTGAGCAAAGGCTTCGACTGGCAGAAGGCGCAGAACGTGGGTTTCGGGATTTGATCTGGCCAGAATCCTAGCGATGGATCCTGTTGCAGTGATCAATTCGTCGGCGTCGATATGAGTGATCCAGTCAGTCTTCGCAACGCGGTAGGCGTGGTTCGCGTTATGTTTCTGACGCGCCTGATGTGTGGAGGGACGAGCGTTTTTCCAATGAAATGAGTCGCATGAAACTGTCGTGACACGCTCCAGTGACGCGACGTCTTCCATGACTGGGTCTTCAGGATCGTCAAAATACAGGATGATTTCGTCGGCCCCGAGAATAAGGTGGTGCGCGACGAAATTGCGAACTACGTCCGCGTTCTCGTGTACCGTAGCGACAATGCTCCAAGTGGCGTTCATTTGCTTGACCCTTGTTCCGTGAGCGGACCTTACGGCGCACAGGAAACCAGAACTACCGGAATCTGCTCGGTTATAGAGGCACGCGATGCGCTACTGCTTGCACGATCTTTCGTATTGCGTGGCTGGCAGGCGGGAAAGCATTGCGTTTGAGATGGCTCTACCGGCGCATGTGAACCATTTGTCTCGCCCGCCTCAGGCGATTCTCTGATGTTTGTGATCACACGTTTTTAGCGTGTGATCACAAACATCAGGAATGTCCGTGAAAATCTCTCGAATTGCCGGTTTTCAGTATCTTTAGGTGTTTTTTCTGTGCCATGCAGGAAAAAAGGGAACCAAGGAGGCCTCCGGTGAACATCCACGAATATCAGGCGAAAGCACTTTTGCGCAGTTATGGGGCTCCGGTTTCGGACGGGCGCGCTGTCATGCGGTCCGAAGAAGCGAAAACGGCAGCGGGCGAATTGGATGGTCCACTGTGGGTCGTCAAGGCGCAGATTCACGCAGGCGGACGCGGCAAGGGCAGCTTCAAGGAAGCGGGCGCAGGCGAAGCTGGCGGGGTGCGGCTTGCACGCTCGGTCGAGGAAGCTGCCGCCGAAGCAAAGCGGATGTTGGGGCGCACGTTGGTGACCAAGCAGACGGGGCCTGCGGGCAAGCAGGTGAACCGGATTTATATCGAAGACGGTTCGGGCATCGAGACCGAGATGTACCTGGCGCTTTTGGTGGATCGCCAAACCAGCCGCGTGAGCTTTGTGGCCTCGACCGAAGGCGGGATGGACATCGAGGAAGTGGCAGAATCCACGCCCGAGAAAATCCTGTCGTTCAGCGTTGATCCAGCAACCGGGTATCAGGCGTTCCATGGTCGCCGGATTGCATTCGAGTTGGGTCTGACGGGGTCGCAGGTCAAACAATGCGTGGCCTTGATGGGGACACTGTACAAAGTGTTCACCGAAAAAGACATGGAGATGCTGGAGATCAACCCCCTGATCGTCACGGATAAGGGCGATCTGAAGTGTCTTGATGCGAAGATGGGTTTTGACGGCAACGCGATTTACCGTCATCCCGATATCGCCGCTTTGCGCGACGAGACCGAAGAAGACCCGAAGGAACTGGCGGCATCGAAATTCGATCTGAACTACATCGCCCTGGATGGGGAGATCGGCTGCATGGTCAACGGAGCCGGTCTGGCCATGGCGACGATGGACATCATCAAGCTTTACGGGGCCGAGCCTGCGAACTTTCTGGATGTTGGCGGTGGCGCCACGAAAGAGAAGGTGACCGAAGCATTCAAGATCATCACGTCCGATCCGCAGGTGAAAGGTATACTGGTAAACATCTTTGGCGGGATCATGCGCTGTGACGTGATCGCCGAGGGCGTTGTGTCAGCGGTGAAAGAGGTTGGCCTGAAGGTGCCCCTGGTCGTGCGTCTTGAAGGGACGAACGTCGAGAAGGGCAAGGAGATCATCAACAATTCAGGTCTGGACGTGATTGCAGCGGACAACCTGAAAGATGGCGCTCAGAAGATCGTGAAAGCGGTTAAGGGGTAAGTCGGTTGTGCCGAGAGGCGTGAACCGGCTTGAGGATTGAAGGTGCTATGCGACGAAACCTGAAGCGCGTATTCGAGGGCAAGGACTGGTCCGAAGGCGGCTCGCACCCCAAGTCGGGGTTCGGGTCCAGCCTGTCGTACACAGAAAACCTGCGACGCGCTTTGCCGGTTTTGTTCGAGAGGTATCAGATCAGGTCTTTCGTTGATGCGCCTTGTGGTGACTGGGCGTGGATGCAGCACGTCGACTTGGACGGCATCGACTACACCGGGCTTGATATCTCGTCCTCGCTGATTGCGGCCAACACGGCTGCACATGTGCGTGACGGGGTGTCATTTGCTGTCGCAGATATCACGTCCGATGAGTTGCCCAGCGCGGATCTGTTCATGTGCCGCGATTGTCTGTTCCATCTGAAGTTCTGGTTACGTTGGGAGTTTTTCCGAAACTTTGAGGCATCGGGGTCGAAGTATCTTTTGATGACCTCGAATTCAGTTGAGACGAACCGGAACGTTTCCGAGAACGGAGCGTTCCGGAAGTTCAATCCGACCAAGCCACCTTTCAATTTCCCGGAACCGATTGAGACGATCGTGGAAACGGCAGAGTTCGATGACGCGGGCGCGATGGTGATGACTTCGCCGCGTGGTGGTCATCGCTCATTGGGGCTTTGGAGCCGTGCACAGGTATGTGACGTGTTGAACCGTCACGATGCGACTTCGCAAGTTGCGGAAACGGAGACTCGCGTTGATGCATAGGCTACATATCCCTTTGGCCGCGGCCGGGACTGTTTTGGCGGTGACTTTTCTCACCGCCGGGACCGTCGACGCGCGCTCGCCCGGAACGGATGCCACGGGTGGCATGGCGGTGTTTGCGGACAATTGCTTTTCGCCGTTTCTGACGGCGGCCAAGGCGCGCCGTGCCTTCAATCTGGCCAATCTCCGGTATGATTTCTACGACCTAGATCCGTTTTCAGATGTGGAGCCTTCGCCAGCAAGTGGCAGTGTCACGCCGGGGACGGATCGCCGCTGCGAGGTCGCTTTTGACGGAGATTACGGCGCTCGGGCGGCTGAGAGGGCTGCGACGGCCCTGGCGCAGGAAGGTATTCTGACCGAAGCCGCCCTGCCCCCGACACACGCCGACACTGCAACGGTCGGCACTGTTTTACTGGCCGCGCGCCAACTCAATCCGCAACGAATCGCCGTTGTGCACGTGGGCACGCGCCCCGGGCCCGACGGTATCGAAACCTTTATGACTGTAGAACGGCTCCGGCCGCAACAATAGGGAACTGCACATGGCTGTCCTCGTCGACGAAAATACCAAGGTAATCTGTCAAGGCTTCACGGGCTCGCAGGGGACATTCCACTCCGAGCAGGCAATTGCCTACGGCACCAAGATGGTCGGCGGTGTGACCCCTGGCAAGGGTGGTCAAAGCCACCTTGATCTGCCGGTGTTCAACTCGTGCCACGAAGCGGTTGCCAAGACCGGCGCGAATGCCAGCGTGATCTACGTGCCGCCGCCGTTTGCGGCTGACTCGATTTTGGAGGCATTGGACGCGGAAATTCCCCTGATTGTGGCGATCACGGAAGGCATTCCGGTGTTGGATATGATGCGGGTGAAGCGCGCTCTGGAGAATTCGTCCTCGATCCTGATCGGGCCGAACTGTCCGGGTGTGATTACACCGGATGCCTGCAAGATCGGCATTATGCCGGGTCACATTCACAAGCGCGGCTCGGTTGGTGTTGTGTCGCGGTCGGGCACTTTGACGTATGAAGCGGTGAAGCAGACCACGGATGTGGGCTTGGGTCAGTCGACCTGCGTGGGCATCGGTGGTGACCCGATAAAGGGCACGGAGCATATTGATGTGCTTGAGTGGTTCCTGGCCGACGACGAGACCGAGAGCATCATCATGATCGGTGAGATCGGCGGTTCGGCGGAAGAGGAAGCCGCACAGTTTCTGGCCGATGAAAAGAAGCGCGGTCGCTGGAAGCCGACGGCTGGTTTCATTGCGGGTCGCACGGCGCCTCCGGGACGTCGGATGGGTCACGCGGGCGCGATTGTCGCCGGTGGCAAGGGTGGCGCGGACGATAAGATCGAAGCGATGAAGCTGGCCGGGATCGTAGTGGCCGAAAGCCCTGCGGGTCTGGGCGAGGCTGTACTGGAAGCGATTGGGTAATGCGACATCGGCATCCAGCGGTTGCAATGACCTTCGTGGCGGTGGCGATGACGTCCACCGCCGCTTTGGGTGCTGGGCAACCTCTGGATTTTGCGCAGACTTGTTTGCGCTATGAAGCTGATATCGAGACAATTGCGGACACTCTTTCCCGCGATGGCTGGAAGCAGGATGTGGATGCGGATGCGGATGCGGTGATCACTGGCCTGATATGGATCGGCGTCACGGATTACTTCACAACCGATACGGGTGGTGAGACGCTTGAGACCATACTTGCTCTGAAGGCCAAAACGGCTGCGGCACTGGTACGCAAGAAAGATATCCCTCAGAGCAAAGGGCGGTTTCTGATGCGGGGTGAAGATGTACTGTATGTCATGTGGCGTCAGCCCGCGATTTCGATAACAGAGATCGAATGCCATGCCGCTTTGTCGGCTGACACCGTGCGGGACATGAGCTTGGATCTCGATCTGGCAAGCCGTCCCGCCTTTGATCAGGGCCCAACCGAGATTAGCAAGGATGGCCGGGTAAACGTCACACTTTTAAATGCCGAAAAGCTTGCGCCGCACACACCACCGGGCGCGGTGGTTCAAACTTATCACACGTCGCGAAACCAATGATCCATCGCCGGAAAAGGTGACCCCATGACTGAACAATCTCCCAACGACATCTTCAAGGCCTCGTCCTTTTTGCAAGGCCACAACGCCGAATACATCGAGCAGCTCTATGCGCGCTATGCCGAGGACCCGGATGCGGTCGATGAGGCTTGGGGTGCGTTCTTCAAGGAGCTTGGCGACGCAGGCGTCGATGCGCAGGCCGAGGCGGCGGGGCCCTCATGGGCGCGCAGCGATTGGCCTCCGCAGCCGAGCGACGAGTTGACGGCGGCGCTGGATGGGCAGTGGGGAGATCTTGGGCCGCAAGCTGCTGCTGCAGCCGGAGCGAAGATTGCGGCCAAGGCGACTGAAAAGGGCGTTCCGGTCAGTGAAGACCAGATCAAGCGTGCAGTTCTGGATTCGATCCGGGCATTGATGATCATCCGCGCCTATCGGATTCGGGGACATCTGGTGGCCGATCTTGATCCATTGGGGATGCGCGATCAGACGCCGCATCCCGAGCTTGATCCGAAGTCCTACGGGTTTTCGGAATCTGACATGGATCGCCCGATCTTCATTGATAACGTGCTGGGGCTTCAGATGGCTTCGATGCGCGAGATCATTGCGATCGTGAATCGCACCTATTGCGGCACATTTGCGTTGCAATACATGCACATTTCGAACCCCGAGGAAGCGGCCTGGCTGAAAGAACGTATCGAGGGATACGGCAAGGAAATTGCCTTTACCCGCGAAGGGCGCAAGGCGATCCTGAACAAACTGGTCGAAGCCGAGGGCTTTGAGAAGTTCCTGCATGTGAAATACATGGGAACCAAGCGATTTGGTCTGGATGGCGGTGAAAGCCTGATCCCGGCGATGGAGCAAATCATCAAGCGTGGTGGTGCGCTGGGTGTTAAGGACATCATCATCGGGATGCCGCACCGGGGCCGTCTGAGTGTTTTGGCCAATGTGATGGCCAAGCCCTACAAGGCAATCTTCAACGAATTTCAGGGCGGCTCGTTCAAGCCTGAGGATGTCGATGGGTCGGGTGATGTGAAATATCACCTCGGGGCGTCGTCGGATCGCGAGTTCGACGGCAATTCGGTGCATTTGTCGCTGACGGCCAACCCGTCACACCTTGAAGCCGTAAACCCGGTGGTGATCGGCAAGGCGCGGGCCAAGCAGGATCAGCACAACGACGAAACGCGCACCAGTGTTCTGCCGCTGTTGCTGCATGGTGATGCGGCGTTTGCAGGACAGGGCGTTGTGGCCGAGTGTTTCGGTCTGTCGGGTCTGAAGGGTCACAAGACGGGTGGCACGATCCACATCGTCGTGAACAACCAGATCGGCTTTACGACGGCTCCGCATAATTCTCGGTCGTCGCCCTATCCGACGGATATCGCCTTGATGGTAGAAGCGCCGATCTTCCACGTAAACGGTGATGACCCCGAAGCCGTGGTGCATGCGGCCAAGGTCGCGACCGAGTTCCGTCAGAAGTTCGGCAAGGACGTGGTTCTGGATATTTTCTGCTACCGCCGGTTTGGTCACAACGAGGGCGACGAGCCCATGTTCACCAACCCGATCATGTATCAGAAGATCAAGAAGCAGAAGACGACACTCAGCCTGTATACCGAGCGTCTTGTGCGTGACGGGTTGATCCCCGAAGGCGAGATTGAGGATATGAAGGCCGGATTTCAGGCCTATCTGAACGAGGAATTCGAAGCCGGGAAAGCCTATAAGCCGAACAAGGCGGACTGGCTGGACGGACGCTGGTCGCATCTGGACAAGATCGGCGAGAAGTATCAGCGCGGCAAGACGGCGATCAAGCAGGCGACGTTTGACGAGATCGGCAAGGCTTTGACAACGGCCCCCAAGGGTTTGCCCATTCATCGGACGGTGGAGCGCTTGTTCGAGAACAAGGCCAAGATGTTCGAAACCGGTGAAGGTTTCGACTGGGCGACGGCCGAGGCTTTGGCTTTCGGCTCGCTCTTGACCGAGGGGTATCCGGTGCGGTTGGCGGGGCAGGATTCCACACGCGGCACATTCTCGCAGCGTCACTCCGGGATCATCAACCAGGAAACTGAGGAGCGGTATTATCCGCTGAACCACATCCGCGAAGGTCAGGCCCATTACGAAGTGATCGACTCGATGCTGTCCGAATACGCAGTGCTTGGCTTCGAGTATGGCTATTCGCTGGCCGAGCCGAACGCACTGGTTCTTTGGGAAGCCCAGTTTGGAGACTTTGCCAACGGCGCACAGATCATGTTCGATCAGTTTATCTCGTCGGGCGAGCGCAAGTGGCTCCGGATGTCGGGTCTGGTGATGCTGTTGCCACACGGGTTTGAAGGGCAAGGCCCCGAGCACTCGTCTGCACGGCTTGAGCGGTTCCTGCAGATGTGTGCCGAGGACAACTGGATCGTGGCTAACTGCACGACCCCGGCGAACTATTTCCATCTGTTGCGCCGCCAGTTGCACCGCAGTTATCGCAAGCCTTTGGTGATCATGACGCCGAAGTCGCTTTTGCGGCACAAGATGGCCGTCTCGAAGACATCGGAATTCATCACAGGATCCAGCTTTCACCGGGTCTTGTGGGATGACGCCCAGCACGGCAATTCCGACACTGAATTGGCGGCAGATGACAAGATCAAGCGCGTCGTGATGTGTTCGGGCAAGGTCTACTTCGATCTGCTTGAGGAGCGCGATGCGCGCGGCATCGATGATGTTTATCTGATGCGCGTCGAGCAATTCTATCCGTTCCCGGCGCAATCCTTCGTCAACGAACTGAAGCGCTTTCCAAACGCCGACTACATCTGGTGCCAGGAAGAGCCGAAGAATCAAGGCGCCTGGACGTTCATGGAGCCCAACATCGAGTGGGTTCTCACGCGGATCAAGGCAAAGAACAAACGTCCGAAGTACGTGGGACGCGCGGCGGCGGCATCGCCTGCCACGGGTCTTGCTTCGGCGCATAAGTCACAACAACAGGCGCTCGTGAACGATGCGCTGACATTGGAAGGGTAGTCCGAAATGGCAACTGAAATTCGTGTGCCGACGCTTGGGGAAAGCGTCACGGAGGCAACTGTCGCCACATGGTTCAAGAAACCCGGCGATGCAGTCGCGGTGGACGAGATGCTCTGCGAACTTGAAACCGACAAGGTAACGGTCGAAGTGCCGTCGCCAGCAGCGGGCACCTTGGGCGAGATCATCGCCGCCGAGGGCGAGACCGTTGGTGTGGATGCCTTGCTTGCAACATTGGCTGAAGGTGACGGCGCGGGCGCGGCGGAAGCTCCGGCCAAGTCGGAAACGCCAACGGCCGCGGCTTCCGGTGGCAGCCAGTCGGTGGACGTGATGGTGCCAACATTGGGCGAAAGCGTAACGGAAGCGACCGTTTCAAGCTGGTTCAAAAAGACTGGTGACAGCGTCACGCAGGATGAGATGCTTTGCGAGCTGGAAACCGACAAGGTCTCGGTCGAAGTGCCGGCACCGGCGTCTGGTATCCTTGGCGAGATTCTGGCTGCAGAAGGTGCAACCGTCGAAGCCGGCGGAAAGCTGGCGGTGATATCGTCCGGCAACGGCGCAGTTGCGCCTTCCGAACCCGGAGGTCCCGACGTGGCGGCTTCGAAGGCGCCCGACTCTGCAGCCGCGGGTAAGGGACGCGATGTGGAAGACGCGCCCTCAGCCAAAAAGATGATGGCCGAAAAAGGTTTGTCATCGGATCAGGTGACCGGCACGGGTCGTGACGGCCGCGTAATGAAAGAAGACGTTCAGAAAGCCCTGACAAGTCCGACACCTCCTGCAGCCGCCCCTGCACCGGCAGCTCCGCGTGGTCCGGTCGCAGCCGAAGATGCCGGTCGCGAGGAACGCGTGAAGATGACTCGTCTGCGTCAGACCATCGCGCGTCGCCTCAAGGATGCGCAGAATACGGCCGCCATGCTGACGACCTACAACGAGGTCGACATGTCTGCGACGATGGCCTTGCGCAAAGAGTACAAGGAGCTTTTCGAGAAGAAACATGGTGTGAAGCTCGGGTTCATGTCGTTCTTCACCAAGGCCTGTGCCCATGCCTTGAAAGAAGTCCCCGAGGTGAACGCCGAGATTGACGGCACGGACGTCGTTTACAAGAACTTCGTCCATATGGGAATCGCGGTCGGCACTCCGAATGGGTTGGTCGTGCCGGTCGTGCGCAATGCCGACCAGATGTCGTTCGCCGAAATCGAAAAGAAGATCAACGAGTTGGGCGCGCGCGGTCGCGATGGCAAGTTGTCGATGGCAGAAATGCAGGGTGGCACCTTCACGATATCGAACGGAGGTGTGTACGGCTCGCTTATGTCGTCGCCAATCCTGAACCCGCCGCAATCGGGTATCCTCGGCATGCACAAGATCCAGGAACGCCCCATGGTCGTGAACGGCGAGATCGTGATCCGCCCAATGATGTATCTGGCGCTGTCTTATGACCACCGGATCGTTGACGGCAAAGGTGCCGTGACCTTCCTTGTGCGCGTGAAAGAAGCGCTTGAGGATCCGCGCCGGTTGCTTATGGATCTGTAAAGGGATGGCCTGGCCAGGAACACGATTTGGCAGCGCGGCGATCATGATCGCGCTGCTGGGCGTCTACGCGACGATGTTCGCGCATTCGACCTTTGACGTGTTCGACTTGCCCTTGTGGATCGGACTCTTGGAAATGCCAATCACGCTATTGCTGATCTATGCAATTTGGGCGGCATGGCAGAAACAGTCGCGCAAGGCCGCGATGGCGGTGGTCGTGGCGATGCTCGGGTTCTACGGCGTTCACGGCTACTTGTTGTTTGACGTGCCGTTGGCCTTCATCGTCGTTACCGTTGCAGCACTGATCATCCTCGTCACCTTGCCAAGTGCATGGGCGCAAGGGTGGTGACAGCCGCCGTTCGCATATCCCTGGCCATTGCGCTCCTCGCACTGGCGGGTTGCGCCGCACCCGTCGTCGAGCCCGCGGCAACCGCCCGTCATGTGCCCTCAAATGTTGCCTACGGAAACGATGGCGCGCGTATGCACCTCTTCATATTCGATCCAAATGAGCCCCGCTCCCTGGCAGACCGCAAGGCAATCGCGCGTCGCACTATCGCGCTTGAGCCAAGCTGCGCCTGGGTCGATGCACCCGACGACGTGCTGATCGAAGCAACGAACTCTCAAGGTGCGCGCTTTATCGAAACGATGCTTGTCGCTCCGCTCAGGTGTTCACGCGCATGATTATTCACCTGTTTGAAAATATCCTGGGGGGCAAGGGGGCAAAGCCCCCAGCCTCGTCAAATTGCAAAGGAAAACCCAATGGCAAATTATGATGTAATCATCATCGGCAGCGGACCCGGCGGCTATGTCTGCGCTATTCGATGCGCTCAGCTGGGGTTGAAAACGGCCTGTGTCGAAGGACGCGAAACCCTTGGGGGAACCTGCCTCAACGTCGGTTGTATCCCGTCAAAGGCAATGCTGCACGCCACCGAAATGCTGCACGAGGCCGAGCATAACTTCTCGAAAATGGGTCTTGGCGTCGCCAAACCCAAAGTCGATTGGAAAGCCATGCTCGCCTACAAGCAAGACACGATCGACGCCAACACAAAGGGCATCGAATTCCTGTTCAAGAAGAACAAGGTGGACTGGCTGAAAGGCTGGGGCTCGATCCCGGAGGCCGGCAAGGTCAAAGTTGGCGACGACGTTCACGAGGCCAAGCACATCGTGATCGCAACCGGTTCGGATGTTTCCACTTTGCCGGGTGTCGACGTAGACGAGAAGGTCGTCGTGTCCTCTACCGGTGCTTTGGAGTTGGGCAAGATCCCCAAGACCATGGTGGTGATTGGCGCCGGTGTGATCGGGCTGGAATTGGGTTCGGTCTACAGCCGTCTTGGCGCGGATGTGACGGTGATCGAATATCTCGACGTGATCACGCCGGGGATGGATGCGGAAATTCAGAAGACCTTCCAGCGGATTTTGAAAAAGCAGGGCTTGAAGTTCATCATGGGGGCTGCGGTGCAGGGCGTTTCCGCGACCAAGACCAAGGCGAAGGTGACCTACAAGCTGAAGAAAGACGATAGCGAGGCGACGATTGATGCCGACACGGTTCTGGTTGCCACGGGCCGCAAGCCTTACACGGACGGACTGGGGCTGGCTGAGCTTGGAGTCAAGATGTCCGAGCGCGGGCAGGTTATGACAGACGCGCATTGGGCGACCAATGTGAAGGGCATCTACGCCATCGGAGACGCAATCGCGGGACCGATGCTAGCGCACAAGGCCGAGGACGAGGGCATGGCCGTCGCCGAGACAATTGCCGGCCAGGCCGGGCATGTGAATTATGGTGTCATTCCGGGCGTGATCTATACGCATCCTGAAGTCGCCAATGTCGGGCAGACAGAGGAGCAGTTGAAGGAGGCGGGCCACGCCTACAAGGTCGGCAAATTCTCATTCATGGGCAATGGTCGCGCCAAGGCGAATTTCGCCGCCGATGGTTTCGTGAAAATCCTTGCGGACAAGGAAACCGACAGGATTCTGGGCGCGCATATCATCGGGCCAATGGCCGGTGATCTCATTCACGAGATTTGTGTCGCCATGGAGTTCGGAGCTGCGGCCGAGGATCTTGCACGGACCTGCCACGCACATCCCACCTATTCCGAGGCTGTCCGGGAGGCCGCTTTGGACTGTGGAGATGGTGCCATTCACGCGTGATGGGTTTGGGGCGATACGGATCCGTCGTTCGACGATCCCGATCTCTTTGAAAAACGCGAAGATGGGATTGGTGGAATTATTGCGTGGCACGCATTTTTGTCTGTGATGGCCAGCGCCAGTCTGGCGGCACCTAAAGTTCGTCGCCCAATCGCACCAGCATTTGCACGGCTCCGCCTTTGCAGGCCGGCCTCTGGTGCAATTCGGTGTGGAGGGTGCCATGAGTTCTCGGTTTGGGGAAGAAACCAAGGCCAGAGCCGCACCACCAATTCGGTATCGTATCGAATTCGAATCAGGTTTTTGCAATTGCGTTTTGCCGCAGGACAGGGCTTGCTAATATTGGTAAACCAAAGTGACCACTGCTCAATTGGAATGACCCCATGCCAATAATCACCGAGATCGCGGACCTGAAACGCATTTATAAGCGGCGCGTGCCGAAGATGTTTTATGACTATGCCGAGAGCGGTAGTTGGTCCGAGCAGACGTTTCGCGAGAACACGAGTGACTTCGACAAGATCCGGCTTCGGCAGCGGATTGCGAAGGATATGGACAACCGCTCGATCAAAAGTCAGATGATTGGCGAAGACGTGTCGATGCCGGTTGCCTTGGCGCCTGTTGGCTTGACGGGGATGCAAAGCGCGGACGGCGAGATCAAGGCGGCGAAGGCCGCTGAAAAGTTCGGTGTGCCGTTTTGTTTGTCGACTATGTCGATCTGTTCGATCGAGGATGTGGCGGCGCATACGACCAAGCCCTTCTGGTTTCAGGTCTACACACTGAAAGACGACGATTTCATGGGGCGTCTGTTCGAGCGAGCGCGGGCGGCGAACGTCTCGGCGATGGTGATAACGGTCGATTTGCAGGTTCTGGGGCAGCGGCACAAGGATTTGAAGAACGGGCTGTCTGCTCCGCCGAAGCTGACGATCAAATCTGTGGCGAACATGATGACGAAGGTCACTTGGGGTCTGGAAATGCTTCAGACCAAGCGGCGGTTCTTTGGAAATATCGTGGGACATGCCAAGGGGGTGTCGGACCCGTCGTCATTGTCATCCTGGACGGCGGAGGCGTTCGATCCGTCGCTTGATTGGGATCGCATCAAGACGTTGATGGAGATGTGGGGAGGCAAGGTCATCCTGAAGGGTATTCTGGATGTTGAGGACGCAAAGAAGGCGGTCGAGGTCGGTGCGGATGCGATTGTCGTGTCCAACCATGGCGGGCGGCAATTGGATGGGGCGTTGAGTTCTATCCGGATGCTGGAAGATATCGTCAAAGAGGTCGGAGACAAGACTGAGGTTTGGCTGGATAGCGGAATTCGCAGCGGTCAGGACGTGCTGAAAGCCGTCGCAATGGGGGCCAAAGGCGTGATGATCGGGCGTGCCTGGGTGTATGGCTTGGGTGCGATGGGCGAGAAAGGTGTGACAAGCGCTTTGGAGGTGATTCACAAGGAGTTGGATGTGTCGATGGCGCTGTGCGGAAAGCGTGACATTCAGGATGTGGATCGCGATATCGTTTTGGTGCCGAAGGGATTCTCGGGGGACTGGGCTTAGGGTCCGAAGCACCGGCTTTGGCGACTTTCACTTGGTTTCGGCGGTATTGTTGCTGAAACGCGCTTGAATGCCACGCTTGCGACCCAAAATACGTCGATTTGTCGGCATGTTCTTGCCGCAATTCATGCTGGGAAGTATTTTGTGCCTATGATGAGTGGTACGTTTCATATGTCTGTGAAAAGGCTCTTTGCCTTACCGCTGGTGGCTTTGGTCGCCGGGACTGTGTCTGCCTGCGCAGGGCAGGATGACGTTGAATTCGCGGATGAAACCGATGTTTTGGTCGCCGCGACTACTGCGCTGTTTGAAAGCGTCGAGGCCACGCCGGCTTCGGGCGGGATTGAGTTGCGTCTGGATGGCGTAGCGATCCCGGCAAGTGCGACGCCCGGGCCTGACATCAGCGAAGCCTTTCCGGCCGAGTTTGGACCTGTGGCGCATCTGACCGCGTATCGGATCAACTGGTATCCCGTCGACCGTCTGCTGGGAGCCGTGGATTTCATGGGAACATATGACCGCAATCGCGGGCTGGTTTGCGGCTATGTCACCTGGGATCTGAGCAATCCGGACGACCCGCAAATCGATCAGTTGGTCGCAAATTACGTCGACCTGAAGTTGCTGGCACAGCGCCACCCCGGGGCGACGCATGCCGCATTGCTTGATGCAAACTGTGCTTACGGCGAGATCGAGCCGAATTTCACGGTGTTCGACCCGGCCTGACGGGGTCTTTTTCCGGAATTTCGCGAATGACCCGCGCGGGGGAGCCGCCTGCAAGCACGCGGGCGGGCAAGGATCGTGTCACGACGCTTCCGGCGGCGACGGTAGTGCCTGCGCCGATGGTGACGCCGCCCAATATGATGCTGCCTGCCCCTATCCAGCAATGATCTTCGATGGTGATGGGATGGTTGATCGCCACTGCGTTTTGAAAGTCGCCGGTATGCGTGTCGGTCAGAAAACGTTCTTCTGGCACAAGCGGGTGCCCGGCGGTCAGTATCATCACTCCAGGACCAATTGCGCAAAAATCGCCGATTCTGACCATGGCACCGTCAAGGATGGTACAATTTGAATTGATATAGACCGCTTTGCCAATGGAAAGGTGGCGGCCGTACTCAATGCGGATTGGGGGCACAACCATGCCGCCTCCAAAGTGTTGTAAGAACTCCTGAAGAATTTCCGCACGCTCCGCCATGGCGCTGTAGGGCGTTGTGTTCAGTCGCGCGCAGGTTTCGCTCGCTACGACCTGCATCGCTTCAAGTTCAGCATCCGGAACTAAGTAATATTGCCCGGCCAACATCCTGCTGTAACCGCTTTCCGTGTCGTGCATGACCTGCCCCACTTTTCCTGTTCTGTGATCGATGAATTCAGAGAAAAGCCGGACCGGCAAGGATTATCACGATTCCTCTTTCCAAAACGAGAATCGCTCGCTATAGGCAGCCACTCATGAGCGGACACCCTTGGAGGCCGCTCGCAACGCAGAAAATTTGGAGATACCCATGGCTGGTGAGATTCCTGATCTTAACGCTATGGTACGGACGGGGACAGGCAAGGGGGCCGCTCGTCAAGCTCGTAGAGACGGGCTCGTACCTGGCATCGTATACGGCGGCGGCGCAGACCCCGTAGCGATCAACATCCCTTACAACGTACTGTACAAGAACCTGAAAGCCGGGCGCTTTCTGGCGACGCTTTATAACCTGAAGGTTGAAGGCCACGACGACGTGCGTGTCATCTGCCGGAACGTTCAGCGGGATGTGGTGAAGGATCTTCCGACACACCTCGACCTGATGCGTCTGAAGCGGACATCGAAGATCGCGCTGTATATTCCTGTCGAGATCGTGGGCGAAGAGGAATGCCCTGGTATCCGCAAGGGTGGCGTGTTGACGATGGTACGCCCCGAGGTCGAACTGGTTGTGACGGCTGGCGATATTCCTGAGAAGGTTGTCGTATCCGTTGCAGGCATGGAAATCGGCGACACAGCTACGATTTCGATGGTTGATATGCCAAGTGGCGCGAAACCAACGATCGACCGCGACTTCGTGATTGCCAACATTCAGGCGCCTTCTGGTCTTGCCTCGCAGGCGGACGAAGACGAGGATGAAGTTGACGCGGATGAAGTTCCGACAACTGGTGACGAAGAAACAGAGGGCGGCGAGGAGTAATCTCCCCGCGCGGTCAAGGTTTAAAGGGCGGTGCCAGGTGCGCCGCCCTTTTTCTATCTGGCAACGTCTTTTGAAGGACCGGCATCGAGCCGGTGGATGAAATCGTCCAGCTCGCTTGGGAAATAGTTTCGCACCAGCGGATCGTGGCCCGGGATGATCAGGTTCGGAGAGCTGGCCAGCGTTTGCAGCGTGGTAAATCCGTTCAGCATGTCTTCAAGGTCGACGACAATGGGGAACGGCTTGGCGGCCCAGAGATTCTCGTAGAAGTGCGAGGCATCGGAGGCCAGCACCAACCACCCTGCCCGCGTTTTGACGCGGACACACTGGAGGCCTCGGCTATGACCTCCGATCTTGTGGACAGTGACACCGTCTGCGATCTGGCCGTCACCGTCGTGGAACGTGACCTTGCCGGAATAGAGCCGTGTGATCGCTTCGCAAATGTGGCCGGCGGTAAACGGCATTTTCAGGGTGCCGTGGCACATGCAGGGTCCGGTGGCATAGGCCATTTCCGCTGCCTGCATATGAAGCCGGGCGTTGGGAAAGAGGTGCAGACCGCCAGCGTGATCATAATGTAGGTGGGTGACGATCATTTGAGTGATGTCTTCAGGTTTGAGGCCGAAAGGTGCGAGGGCCGCGCCGGGATCGCGGCGGATGGGGCGGTCGCGCGCTTTGGCTTCGGCGTCGTCATAGCCGCAATCGACAAGGATGAACTCGTCGCCTGACCGCAGGAGCCACATGAAGTAATCCATCTCGTGCGGCGCATCGTGGTTGTCGTCGAAGATGAAGCTGTCGGCGCGGGTGCGCGCACTGCGATCCGCGTATTTGATCGAAAAGACTTCCCATTCGGACATTCGGTGTTCTCCTTTGGGCGAAGGTGCCACGACGATCATGCCAGCCCTGCCCTGCGCGGCAAGAAAAACCTTTGTCTTGCAAGGGTCCGGTGTTGACAGTTGGGTGACTGAACAAGACGCTTGGAGCGTCATTCGGAGGGAAATCGACATGGAAGACACTGGATCATTGCGGGTAGCGATGGTGGGGGCCGGGTATTTCAGCCAATTCCATGTGGACGCCTGGGGGCGGATGCCGCGGGCGGATCTGGCCGGGGTCTGTGACCGAAATCTTGCTGCGGCCGAGGCCACCGGCGCCCCTGCGTTTGATGATCTTGAAGCGATGCTTGCGGCGGTGTCTCCGGACATTCTGGACGTAGTAGTGCCACCAGTCACACATGCGGAAACGCTGCGGATCGCTTTTGCGCATGGGGTGAAACACGTCATTTGCCAAAAGCCGTTCTGTCGGACTTTGGATGAGGCAAAGGTCATTGCTGCCGAGGCCGAAGCGACGGGTGTGACGTTGATTGTGCATGAGAATTTCCGTTTTCAGCCTTGGTTCCGGTTCATCAAAGGTGTACTGGAGTCCGGTGAGCTGGGGGAGTTGCAGCAGGTGTCGTTTCGCTTGCGTCCCGGCGATGGTCAGGGGCCGCGGGCCTATCTGGATCGCCAGCCGTATTTCCAGAAAATGGAGCGATTGCTGATCCATGAAACGGCTGTCCATTTCATTGATACATTTCGCTATTTGCTGGGGGATCCGACAGCGGTCTATGCGGATCTGCGGAGGCTCAATCCGGTGATTGCGGGTGAGGATGCAGGCTTTTTCATCATGGATCATCCAAACGGGGTTCGGTCGTTGTTCGACGGCAATCGCCACATTGATCATATCGCTACGAACACGCGCTGGACGATGGGCGAAGCCCTTGTTGAAGGCACGAAGGGTGTCTTGGAATTACTGGGCGACGGAACGGTCTGGAAGCGGGAGTTTGGGTCTTTGGAACGCGCGCTGGTGTTCACTCCCACGACGGAGGGGTTTGCTGGCGACTGCGTTTACGCCTTGCAGGAGCACGTCGTCGCGGGGGTTCTGGATGGGGCGCCATTTGAGAACCTGGCCCGCGAATACCTGACGATCGTTACAATCGAAGAAGCCGTTTACCGGTCGGACGCAGAAGGCTGCAAGCTGACGCTTTGATATGGCGCGATTGCGACGCGAAGGGGCGCAGACGGGCTTGCGATGAGCCGCCCGGGCGGTGCCTCGTATGGGAAGAGCGCGGAGATTGGCATGCAGGAATTTTGGCAGAATTACATCGATGGGGCATGGTGCGATGGTGGCGCCGGGCGCATTGATGTGCAGGACCCTGGAACGGGTGGGTTTCTGGCAGAACACGCCTTGGCGGATGCTTCGGACGTGGATCGCGCGGTACGCGCGGCAGAGCGGGTGCATAGGTCGCGGGTCTTGACCGACATGCGGCCCATTGAGCGTGGCCGGATGGTGCAAGAGATGGGGCGCTGGTTGCTTGCACATCTGGACGAGATCGCCCGCGTTCTGACGCTTGAGCAGGGCAAACCGCTTTGGGAAGCGGTGATCGAGGTGAAGGGGGCCGCGCTCTATTTCGAGTACTACGGTAATCAGGCATCGACCGTTGAGGGGAAATCAATTCCTTTGGGGGCTGGCTATTTCGACTGGACAGTGAACGAGCCCTACGGTGTTTCGGCGCAGGTGATCCCCTGGAATTACCCGCTTGAGATGACGGCGCGCGGGATATCGGCGGCCCTGGCGACGGGGAATACTTGCGTGATCAAGTCCCCTGAATTGACTCCTTTGACGAATGGTTATTTCGCGAGAGCCGCAGAAGCAGCCGGGTTTCCCTCCGGGACGGTGAACGTCCTTTGCGGTCTGGGTCGTGACGCGGGCGCAGCATTGGTGTCGCATCCAGGGGTGCGGCAGATCGTGTTCACAGGCTCCGTTCAGACGGGTATTGCGATTGCGACAGCGGCGGCGGCCAACGTGGTGCCTTGTGTACTGGAGTTGGGCGGGAAGTCGGCCGCGATTGTGCATGAGGACGCGGATTTGGACGCGTTCGAGAACGACATCCGTTGGGGAATTTACTTTAATGCGGGTCAGGTTTGCTCGGCGATGAGCCGTGTGATTGTGCACGAAAGCCTGCGCGAGGAGTTGGTGGAGCGCGCAGCCGGAATTGCGCAGTCCTTGTCGGTCGGGCCGGGGATTGAAAGGGCTGAGGAAGGCGCGAACATGGGGTCGATGGTCTCGGACGGGCAACGTGACCGGGCCGCCGGTATGGTTCAGGTGGCCGAAGCGCAAGGCGCACGGGTGGTAACAGGAGGGCGCAAGCTCAATCGGCCCGGCGCGTTCCTGGAGCCGACTGTGCTGGACGGGGTGACATCGGACATGACGATTGCGCAGGATGAAGTTTTTGGTCCTGTTTTGTCGGTGATGTCGTTCCATGACGAAGCCGAGGCGATTGAGATCGCGAACTCGACGAACTACGGGCTGGTCGGTGGTGTATTCACACGGGATCTGGACCGGGCGACACGGGTGGCGCAGCGGATGCGGGCGGGACAGGTCTTCGTCAACGAGTGGTTCGCGGGAGGTGTTGAGACGCCGTTTGGCGGCTATGGAAAGTCCGGCTATGGGCGCGAGAAGGGCCGCGAGGCGCTTTGGAATTACGTTCAGACGAAGAACATCGCGGTTAAGCTTGGTTAGCGGCTTAGGTCGCTGAATCCGGCCCAGATCAGGCGCAGCGAGATCAGGACGAGAACGACATTCAGCGCCGTTTTGAAGTTCTTGTCGCTCATTCTGGCCAAGGCGTGTTTGCCAACATAGGTGCCCAGAAGACCCGTCGCGATCATAACGGCGATCGTCGGGGCCCAGGGTGCGAATGCAAAACCCAGCATTGCGAAGATGAGAACTTTCAACCCGTGTTGAAGTGTCATCATGGCGGCATGCGTCGCGACGTGGGGCTGGCGCGGCAGCGAGAGGGACTTGGTGAAGCTTGCAACGAAAAGTCCCGTGGCCCCAAAGAACATCGTAAGGAAGCTTGAGATCACGCCGGTGATGGCGGGCCAGCGACTGAGCCACTTGGGGGATTTGGCGATGATCGTGAACAGGACGAAGGCGCCGACACCGATTTGTACATACGCGGGCGGCAGGTCAATGGCGATGGCTCCGCCGATGGACGCCCCGATCACGGTGCCGACCGCGAAGGCGGGAAGTGCGCTCCAGAAGATGTGAGGCACAAACATTGCAAGACGCCCGGCGTTGGAGCCAAGTTGGATAACGCCGTGGACGGGAATAAGGGCAGCTGGCGGAACGAGTATTGCCATGACGGCAAGGACCAGACCACCGCCTCCGATACCCAGTGCAACGGTGATGAATGAGCCGAGGAAACTGATCGCGGCAAGGCTGTAAAACGCAAACTCCGACAGCCCTGTGGGGAGGAATTCGGATGGAATCACGTGAAGTCGATCTGGGCTTTGACGGCTTGGCTGCGGTCTCCGGCGGTGTCGAAAGCCTTGACGGCGTCAGCAAGCCGGAAGGTTTGCGTGATGAGCGGTGCAACGTCGATGAGGCCTTTTTGCATGAGTTGCACGGCAGACTTGAATTCCTCGTGGAAGCGAAAGGAGCCTTTCAAGATGATTTCCTTGGCCGTCATCGCCTGCATGGGCAGCGTCATGTCTCCGCCAAGGCCTAGCTGGACGAGGGTGCCTTGCGGACGCAGGGCCTTGACCCCTGCCGCCACAGCTTGCGGAGCCCCGGAACATTCGAACTGCACGTCGATCTGGCCCTTGCCTGTTTGCCAATGGGCCAGAGCGTCCGGGTGAGTGGCGAGATTGAGGGCGTAGTCGGCTCCGATGTCGCGTGCTTTTTTCAGGGTGAAGTCGCTGAGGTCGGTGGCAATAATTTCCGACGCACCCGCGCGTCGGGCAGCGAGGATCGACAGTAGACCGATTGGACCGCAGCCCGAGACGAGGACGGATTTGCCGACAAGGTCCCCGGCGTGGTGGGCCGCATGGAGGCAGACCGCCAGCGGTTCGGCCATGGCGGCTTCGCCTGCCGTCAGGCCCTCTGCGGGGACGCATTGGTGGGGCAGCGCGATCAGGTCTTCGCGGAAGGCGCCCTGGATGTGCGGGAAGGGCATGGCAGACCCGTAGAAGGCCATATTTTCGCAATGGTTTTGCATGCCCTTCAGGCAGTATTGGCAAGCCTGACAGGGGCGTGATGGCGAGACGGCGACAAGCTGGCCCTTCGTGAGGCCCGTCACATCGTCGCCGAGATCGGTGATGACGCCTGACACCTCGTGGCCCAGGATCATCGGCTCTTTCAGGCGGATTGGGCCGAAGCCACCATTGTGATAATAGTGGAGGTCCGAGCCACATATGCCGCCTGCCTGAATGGCCACGCGGACTTCGCCCTTGGCGGGTGCGCGCGCTTCGCGGTCTTCGACGCGAAGATCGTGGGCTGCGTGAATGACGATGGCTTTCATAATCCCCCCTTGCGGTTCCCCGCTTTGACCCGGAAGGTAGCCTTGGAATTCATTGGGGGGAATAGCATGTCATCGAAACTGTTTGATCTTTCGGGGCGTCGCGCGCTGATTACCGGGTCGTCGCAGGGGATTGGCTTTGCACTGGCTGAGGGCTTGATCGAGGCGGGCGCATCCGTGGTGTTGAACGGACGGGATGAAGGGAAGCTGGCAGAAGCATCTGCGCGTTTGGGTGGCGCCGCGACTTTGGCGTTTGACGTGACCGACCATGACGGGGTGCGTGCGGCGGTGGACAGTGCCGAGGCCGAGGGCATGGCATTCGACATTCTGATCAACAACGCCGGGATGCAGCATCGCACCGAATTGCAGGACTTTCCGGCCGATGCGTTCGAGCGGTTGTTACAGACGAATATCGCCAGTGTCTTCCACGTGGGGCAAGCGGTCGCGCGGCACATGATTTCGCGCAAGGCGGGCAAGATCATCAATATCGCCAGCGTGCAGTCAGCTTTGGCGCGACCTGGAATTGCGCCCTATACGGCGACCAAAGGCGCTGTCGCGAACCTGACCAAGGGTATGGCCACGGACTGGGCCAAGTATGGGTTACAGTGCAACGCTATTGCGCCGGGGTATTTCGACACGCCACTGAATGCGGCCCTGGTCGCGGATCCCGAGTTTAGCGCATGGCTGGAGAAGCGCACACCTGCGGGGCGTTGGGGCAAGGTCGACGAGTTGCAGGGAGCCGCCGTGTTCTTGTCGTCTGCGGCATCCAGTTTTGTAAACGGACACACGCTTTATGTGGACGGCGGGATTACTGCGTCGCTTTAGCGGACTTTGAAGGGGGCGAGTTTTTCCCAGTCGAAATCGACGCCTATGCCGGGAGAGTCAGGCGCGACGGCCCTGCCCTTTTCGATGACGAGAGGGCGGCGCGTGTAGCGGTCGATGGGGAAGCTGTGGACTTCGAGCCAGCCGCCGTGAGGTTGGGAGGACACAAGGCTGACGTGAAGCTCCTGCATTCCGTGCGAACAAACCGGAACGTCATGTTCGCGTGCCAGTTGGGCGACGCGTAGCCAACCGGTAATACCAAGGCAGTTCGAGGCGTCAGGTTGGATGAAGCCGAGACCGCCCTGGGCAAGGGCCATCTCGAATTCATGGATGGTATGGAGGTTTTCGCCTTGAGCAACGGAGATACCGCCTTCTCGGGCCACATGGGCGTATCCGGGGTAGTCGTCGGGAATGATCGGTTCTTCAAACCAGAGGATGTTCTGGTTCTGAACGGCGCGGGCAAGCGAGACGGCCTGATCGCGGCTCATCGAGTAGTTTGCGTCGATCATGAAGGCGCGGTCGGGGCCTAGTAGATCACGGATGGCGAGAATGCGGGTGATGTCTTCGGCTTCGGTAGGTTGGCCGATCTTGATCTTGACGGCGTTCAGGCCCGCGTCGAGGTAGCCTTGGACGTGGGATTTCAGCTTTTCAAGCGGGAAGGCGAGGTCGATGCCACCGCCGTAGGCCTTGCAGGTCTTCGCAGCGCCGCCTACCAGTTGCCAGAGCGGTTTTTCCACTTCTCTGGCGCGGATGTCCCAAAGGGCAATGTCGATAGCGGAAATGGCAAAGCTTAGGATCCCGCCGCGTCCGACGTAATGCATGTGCGCATCCATTGCATCGGTCAGGGCCTCGATGTTCGTGGCGTCTTCGCCGATCAGAAAAGGCGCAAGATCATGTTCAATCATGGCGAGGGTCGCATGGCCGCCACGACCGCCGTTGTAGGTGTAGCCGGTTCCAGAGCGACCGTCTTCCAGTGTGACGGTGGCAGTAATCAAGTGGAAATGGCTGTGCGCGCCGTGTTTGGCATCGACCAGCACCTCGTCGAGCGGCACGGCGAAAAGCCGTGGCTCGATCGAAGTGATCCTGGTCATTGACACTCGGGCACGGGACTGATGACCGTGCCATCGTTCAAATGGCTTAACAGGTTGTCCACGGTGAGCTTGCCCATAGCAGCGCGCGTTTCGTGCGTGGCGCTGCCGACGTGGGGAAGGAGTGTGACGTTCTTGAGGTCACGCAGGGCTTGCGGGACCTTTGGTTCATTCTCGAAAACGTCGAGCCCCGCCCAGCCGAGGCGCCCTTCCGACAAGGCCGCGATCATCGCGGTCTCGTCGATTACGGTGCCGCGCGCGACGTTGACAAGTGTGCCTTTGGGGCCAAGCGCATTCATGACCTCGGTGTTGACGAGGTGATGCGTGGACGCGCCGCCGGGGGTGATGACGATCAGGACGTCGGATTGTTCAGCCATCTCGATCAGGTCGCCAACATATTGGTAGGGAACGTCTTTTTCGCTCCGTGTATGGTAGAGGATTGTCGGGTTCCAAGGCGCAAGTTTGGCGGCGATTGCCTGACCGATACGGCCCATCCCAAGGATACCGATGGTTTGGTTGTCCGCAGAGCGGGTAAGCGGGCTGTTGCCTTTGGCTTCCCAGTTGCCGGAGCGCACCCAGGCATCATCGCGCAGAAGTTCGCGGTAGCACGCGAGCATGAGAAGAACCGCAGTGGTCGCGACCTCCTCGTTCAGGACGTTCGGAGTGTGCGTGACCATAATGCCGCGGCGGACGGCTTCTTTGGCATCAATGTTGTCATACCCGACCCCGTAGCACGAGATCATCTGGAGGTTCGGCAGCGCGGCCATGATCTCGGGTTTGACTCCGTCATGGCCGTTGGTTTGCACGTGGGTGATCCTGTCACCATGTTCAGCGAGCCACGCAGCCAGATCCGCATGGTCGCTTGCTTTTTGAATGGTGAATGCCGCGGAAACGCGCGCATTCATCTCATCCGTGGCGCCGCCGATTTGCAGGAGATCAGGCATCCTCGCCGACCTCCTGTCGCTGATGACCGAGGCCCTCAATTTCCAATTCCATGACGTCACCGACCTTGAGGTAAGTCGGGGGTTTCATGCCCATGCCAACGCCCGGAGGGGTCCCGGTCGAGATGACGTCACCGGGGTGCAAAGTGAACAGGTGGCTAAGGTGTTCGATGATTTCGGCAACTGTGAAAATCATCGTGCTTGTCGTGCCGGTCTGCATCCGCTTGCCGTTCACGTCGCAGGACATGGAGAGGTTCTGCGGGTCCGGAACTTCGTCTTTGGTCACCAGCCAAGGGCCAGTCGGGCCGAATGTGTCCGGGCTTTTCCCCTTGGTCCACTGGCCGGTTAGTTGCGTCTGGAAATGGCGTTCGGAGACGTCGTTCACGATGCAATACCCCGCAACGTAGTCGAGCGCGTCCTCTTTCGAGACGTATTTCGCGGCCTTGCCGATGACGACGCCAAGTTCGACTTCCCAATCGGTGTGGGTCGACCCGCGGGGCATCATGACGGTGTCGTTGGGACCAACGATTGCCGAATTTGCCTTGAAGAACAGGATCGGGTGTTCGGGAATGGCAGCGCCGGTTTCGGCAGCGTGGTCAGAATAGTTCAGTCCAATACAGAGGAACTTGCCGATGTTGCCGACACACGGACCGATGCGGGGATTTCCGGCAACTTCGGGCAGTGTTTCAGGATCGATTGCCGCGAGGCGCGCAAGGCTTGCATCGTCGAGCGTAGCTCCTGTGATGTCGTCGACATGGGCGCTGAGATCACGCAGGCTATCGCCGTGCATCAAGCCGGGTTTTTCGGCACCAGTTTTGCCGTAACGTACGAGTTTCATGAGTGTTTTCCTTCTGTTGGGAAGATCGGGTCAGCCCGACCATCCGCCATCGATTACGTGGGGTTGTCCGGTGATAAAGGCGCTTTCGTCGCTGGCGAGGTAGACGGTCAGAGCCGCGATTTCCTCGGGGGCTGCGATGCGGCCCATGGGCTGGCGCGCAATGAATTGCTTACGGGCTTCTTCGTAGCCACCGACCTGTTTGCCAAGAGTTTGGAGGCGATCTTCCAGTGAGGGGCTTTGAACTGTGCCAGGACAGATGCAGTTGCAGCGGATGCCCTTGGTGATGAAGTCGATCGCCACCGATTTGGTAAGGCCGATGACGGCCGCCTTGGTGGTTCCGTAGACGAACCGATTGGGTGCGCCGATGATGGAAGAACAGGCCGAGGCCATGTTGATGATCGAACCGTTGCCGCGTTCGAGCATACCCGGAAGGGCCGCCCGGATCGTGCGGAACATGGACTTAACGTTCAGGTCAAAAGCGAAATCCCATTCTTCATCCGTGGCGTCCAAAACCGTTCCGTGATGGACGAAGCCCGCGCAGTTGAAAAGGACATCCGGTTGCGCGTGCGCCACAGCGGCTTTGATGCTGTCAGTGTCTCGGGCATCGGCCAGTCGGGTTTCAATGTTTGCGTGATTCGCTGCCGCGAGGTCTTCGAGAGCGGCCTCGCTGATGTCGGTGGCAACCACGTGGGCACCCGCATCGGCCATGGCAATTGCGCTGGCGCGACCGATCCCCTGACCGGCGGCGGTGATGAGGGCCCGTTTGCCCTCAAGCCTTTTAGATTTCATGCTTTTCTCCCATGCGATCAAGCGGCGTTGCCGCTGATGTTGTTTATGCCATTCACGGTCTTTTTCGAGTTCGGATACGCCCTATTGTCGATGCCGTCGCCGCTTTTAGTGGTTTTCCAATCGCGGATAGGCTTAGGGTTCGCCACGGTCAAGACAGAGGTGACGAGATGACGAACAGACAGAATATCGCAGTCATTGGCACCGGTTTGATGGGGTTTCCGATGGCGCGCAATCTTGTGCGGGCCGGTCATCACGTCACAGTCTGGAACCGGACGCGCGCGCGGGCCAACGGGTTGGAAGCGGATGGCGCACGCATTGCCGAGACCGCTGCCGAGGCCGTCAACGGGGCTAATGTCGTCTTGACGATGCTGTCGGATGGGTTTGCCACGGGGTCGCTTTTGGAAGACGCGAACCTGCGCCTTGCATTGCGGCCCGGAACCTTGTGGCTGGATATGTCGAGCGCCAAGCCGGAGCATGCACGCGCGCAATCGAAGTTGCTGCAAGGGCTTGGGTGCGTGCATCTGGATGCACCTGTTTCCGGTGGAACAAAGGGTGCCGAAGCGGCGAGCCTCGCGATCATGGTCGGGGGCGATGCGGAGGTTTTCTCGCGCGCCCTGCCTGTCTTGAACGATCTTGGACGGCCAGTGCATGTCGGCGCAAGCGGGGCCGGCCAACTGGCGAAACTGGCCAACCAGACAATTGTGGCGGTAACGATCGGGGCGGTGGCCGAGGCGATGCTGCTTTTGGAGAAAGGCGGCGCCGACCCGGCAGCTGTGCGGCAGGCCTTGCGCGGCGGCTTTGCCGATTCGACGATTTTGCAGCAACACGGCGAACGGATGACGACCGGCAATTTCGTTCCGGGTGGGTTGTCGAAATTGCAGGTGAAAGACCTCGACAATACGTTGGCCGAGGCGGCAGCACTTGGTCTGAAACTGCCCTCGACGCAAGCAATACGTGATCGTTTCGCGTATTTTGCGGAAGAAATGGATGGGGCGGATTTGGATCATTCCGGGCTTTACCTTGAGCTTAAGGCGCAGAATGGGCTGGACTGACGCGGCACCGCATCAAACCGCCGTTTCGAGGGGTTTGGCCTCGACATAGTTTCGTTTCAGGTGGTCGTGAATCGCAGCACGGCAGGCTTCGACGTTGCGCGACAGCGCGGCATCAAGAACTGCCTGATGTTCGGCGATGATGGCACTGAAATAGCTGCGGCCAAAGTCACGTTCCTGCGCGACCATTTGCTGACGGAACTGGGCATAGACGTTTTCGTAAATGTCGCGCAGCATAGGCGAGCCGCAGCGCGAGATCAGCGTGTCGTGAAAACTCCATTCCGCGTTGGTCCATAGCTTCATGTTGTCAGGGTTGTCTGCAAGATCTCCGGAACGTTCGAATTCACGTTCGAGGTGGCTCAGTCGGTGGTGCGCCGCCGTAAGGTCGGCTTCCCAGCTGATGCCGCCAAGTTTCATCGAAAGGGTAGCACCTTCCTGTTCAAGCAACGTGCGAAACCGGGTGACGTCATTTCGCTTTTCGGGAGATGTATATTGCGCGCGAAAGCCGCGCTGCATTTCGAAATTGACGAGCCCGACCTTTGTCAGACGCAGCAACACATCGCGCACCGTATTGGCCGAACAGCCGTATTCACCCTGAAGTTCCGCCGGCTTCAGCTTCTCGCCCGCACCGAAACGCGCGTTCATCAGTTTCTCTTTGAGATCGGCATAGATCGCCGGTGAGTCGGTCTTCATGGGCAGCCTTTCGCGACTCGTGTGTAACAGAGACTTTTTGAGATTTGCAAAGAATTTTGAAATTTTCAGTTTTTCCAGAATTTTGTTGGCAGGCATGAAAAGCGCGGTTACGGTCGACTCGGCCCCATGAAGACGCGGCGAAGACCGCGATGGGCATAACTGAACTCTGGGAGGACCAATTATGAAATTCATGAAGCTCGCCGCAGCCGCGGCAAGTACTCTTGCGATTGTCGGTGCAACTGCCGCCGCGGCGCAAACGACGAACCTACGCATCCAGACGCACTATGCGCCTGAAACCGTATCCGGCCAGTTGGCTCAGCAGTACATCGACGACATCGTCGAGATGTCGAATGGCGAAATTCAGGTCGAGATGTTCTACTCGTCTTCCGTTGTGAAGTCGGTTGAGACGTTCGATGCTGCGGCAACCGGAATTCTCGACTGCGACATGACCGGCGGTGGTTACCAGACCGGTAAGAACCCCGCGTTCCAGTTCGTGGCTGACATCATGGGTGGCTACGACACGCCGTACCAGCAGCTTTCATGGCTGTACTTTGGCGGTGGTCGCGAAGCCGCTGCACCGCTTTACAACAAGTACGGTATGGAGCTCATCGGTTGGTGGGTCTACGGTCAGGAGAGTTTTGCGTCTTCCAAGCCAATTGAGAAGGTCGCTGACTTCAAGGACTGGAAGTTCCGTTCGCCCCCAGGCATGGAAACCAAGATCTTTGAAAAGCTTGGCGCTTCGCCGATCGTGATGGATTTCACCGAAATCTTTACGGCTTTGGAGACCGGCATCATCGACGGTGCTGACGCCTCTGGCTTGGCCAACAACGTTGGTCTTGGCCTTTATGATATCGTCAAGTTTGCCAACTTCCCTGGCTTCCACTCGATGCCGTCCGATCACCTGGCGTGTAACAAGGCCGTGTTTGACGCGATGCCTGCACACCACCAGAAGATCATGAAGGTCGGCATGGAAGCCCTTGCGCTTCGCACTGCATTAACGTTCGAAAAGAAGAACGCCGAAGCAGCGGCGCTACTGCGCACACAGGGCGTGACCCTGTCGCAGTGGGCACCTGAAGAGCTGGCAAAGTTCCGTGCAGCAGCGCAGGCAACATGGCCTGAGTTCGCAACGACGCCTGAAGCTAAGGCACTTGTTGATGCTCACATGAGCTATCTCACACAGCTTGGTTTGGTTTCAAACTAATCGCTGTTCGCTCAATCTGGACCCCGCCACGGTGTGGGGTCCAAACCCTTTTACGGACATTCAAGCAGGCATTTTCAGCGTGGTCGCTCTGCCGCGCGGAGGGGACTCATGAAGAATAAATCTGGAAGCTTCATAGAGTGGCTCATTCCTTTTTGCTTCATTCTGTGCGCCGGCTGGCTCATCTGGCATCTGCCCGCATTTACGCTTGACTGGGTGCCGCCGGACCAGAGCCAGGCCGACAATCTTCGCGGGCTGCATCATCGCAATGATGTTACGCCAGGGATGTCGGGACCTTTCGGCGGCGAGGCCGACTGGGTCGATTATCTGGCTCTGCTCGGATTGCCGATCTTCCTCTATATTGGCATTCGCACCGTGCGCCGCGCTCCGATGGAATTCGAAAGCTGGCGCCCTGCTGACCGTGTTTCAGTCTTCATCGGTCGCGTGACGATGATGATGATCATCCTTTTGACCAGCGTTATGCTATACGAGGTCCTTCTTCGGTACGTCTTTGAAGCACCGACACTTTGGGCGAACGAATTGTCACTTTGGCTCGCGGGTTTCGTGTTCCTGTGCGCGGGTCTCTACGCGATGCAGCAACGCAGCCACATCCGAATCTTCCTGCTCTACGATATCTGTCCCCGCTGGATGCAGCGATTGTTTGACACGATTTCGACAGTGCTGATTGTTCTCTTTGCCTTCTTCCTTGTCTACGGCGGCTATGGTGAGGCCCTTGACAAGCTATGGCGCTGGGAGACTTTCGGAACGGCCTTCGACCCTCCTATTCCGGCGACCTTGAAGCCTACAGTACTGATCATTGTCAGTCTTGTGGCGATTCAGGCCGTCGTAAATCTCATTTCCGACTGGAACGCGGAGCCAGTAATTCACACGGCTGCCGACGATATCGATCAGGACGAGCTGGAAAAGATTCGCGCCGCGGTCGGTGCTGAGGGAGTCGGCGACCTCGACGTGACGCGCGGGTCAATCCAAGGCAATCAAACGGAGCGCAACTGATGGATATCGGAACGATTTCGCTTGTCCTGATGCTGGGACTACTGGTTCTGCTGGCGATCGGCATGCCACTTGGGCTAGCGTCGGCTATTCTGGCCGTCTTGGTGCTCTTCATGAAGTTTGAGCCCGATACGTTGTTCAATCCGCTTTTGTTTGGGGACGGCATTCTCACCGGGAGGCCGGGGAGTGGGCCGTTGAACATTCTGGCGCAGAAGATCTACGGCCTTTTGACGGATTATGTGCTCATATCCATTCCCTTATTCATCTTCATGGCCGCTCTGCTGGAACGCTCCGGCATTGCCAAAGAGATGTATTCGTCGCTGAATGTCTGGCTGAACCGCACCCGCGGAGGCATTGCGATTGTCACCTCGATCATGGCTGTGATCATGGCCGCAATGTCGGGAATCATCGGTGGTGAGGTTGTTCTTCTCGGGCTGATTGCACTGCCGCAGATGTTGCGACTTGGGTATAATCAGAACCTTGCGATTGGAACGATCTGTGCGTCGGGGTCTTTGGGGACGATGATTCCGCCGTCGATTGTTCTGATCATTTATGGCCTGATTACCGAGACGTCGATCAAGGCGTTGTTTACAGCGGCGTTTGTGCCGGGCTTCATGCTGGCGTCGTTCTTCATCATTTACATCATCGTGCGCACCCGGTTGCGCCCGGAAGACGCCCCGCTGCCCGACCCCGTTCCGGGTGAAGCTGTGGGACGCGAAAAAGGGATGCTGTTTGGCGCGTTCCTGTCAGTGCTGATTGCAGGGTTCTCGACTGTTTTGTTCTTGCGCGCATTGTTCTTCACCGTCTCCGGACAGAATGCTGCCGAAAATGGTGTTGAAGATATCTTTTGGGGCACCCCGGGCCATGTGCCTTGGTTTGCCGGACTTACGATCATTGCGGTTCTTTTGTGCCTGTTCGTCTTCGGGCGTGAACGGACCAAGACCGGTTGGGCGATGGGCAAAGGACTAGTGCCCCCGATTGTCGTCATTGGCGTTGTGCTTGGGTCCATTTACGGCGGCATTACGGGCATCACCGAAGCCGCTGGAATGGGTGCGTTTGCGGTCCTCGTCATTGCGATTTTTCGGGGCGAGGCTTCTTTCGAGCTTGTCTGGGATAGTTTGATGCGGACGCTGAAATCGACAGGCACGATCATCTGGGTGACGATCGGAGCGGCGGCTTTGGCGGGTGCCTATACGATCGCGGGCGGGCCGACCTACGTGGCTAACTTCATTCTTGGACAAGATCTGCCGACGATGTCGATCCTGCTGATGATGATGCTGATTCTTTTGTTCATGGGGGCTTTCATGGACTGGGTGGGCATCGTATTGCTGATCATTCCGGTGTTCCTGCCGATTGTGCAGCGCCTGCCCATCGAGGAGATCGGTCTAATCGGAGAGCTTCAGCCAAAGTACGTCGCGGTCTGGTTCGGAGTGTTGTTCTGTATGAACATGCAGGTCAGTTTCCTGTCGCCTCCGTTTGGCCCAGCCGCCTTCTACCTGAAGTCGGTGGCACCTCCGCACATTTCGCTTACGGATATCTTCAAAGGCTTCCTGCCGTTCATCTGCATCCAGTTGATCGCTCTTTCGGTCCTGCTGATCTGGCCGCCGATCGTTGAAGTCTTGCTGAACTAGGGCTGGGTCGGTGCATGTTGAGCGCGTCACAGATAGAGGCCTTTCACACCCAGGGGTTTCTGGTGGTCGAGGACGTGCTCGACACTGAATGCCTGAAGTCGGTGCGGCTCGAATACTCTCAGGTCTTGGATCGGCTCTATGCCGGGTGGCAGGCCGAGGGGCGTGTTGGTGCGCCGCTCAGCGATAGCTTCTGGGGCAAACTATTGACCGCCTACGAAGCCGGATGCGATTGGTTTCAGCCCATGGATATCTCGCTGCCGGGCGATCAGATTTCGCCCGACACACCAATGCATTTTGGTCCGGCGGTTTTCGATATGGTGCGTGCACCGCGGCTTCTGGACATCGTAGAGCAACTGATCGGCGGCGAGATTACGTCGAATCCCATTCAGCATGTCCGCATCAAGCCACCTGCGCGCACATTGACCGACAACGAGTCGCGCGCACATATCACCTCGACGGACTGGCATCAGGATCGCGCCGTGGCCTTGGACGAGGCCGACCGGACGGAAATGGTGACGTGTTGGCTGGCGATCACGGATGCGACAGTGGAGAACGGGTGCCTCCAGGTTTTGCCGAAGGCGCCGGCGCAAGAAATGCTGCCCCATTGCCCTCAGCGGCAAACAGCAATCGCACCGGGTTACGTCGCCGAGGAAAAGGCTGTGCCATTGCCGGTTGCGGCCGGTGGGATGGTGCTGTTTCACCCTCTGACGCCGCACGCGTCATTGATGAATAAGACGGACGGATTTCGCTGGTCGTTTGATTTGCGGTTTCACGTTACGGGACAACCTTCGGGGCGCAACCATTTTCCGGATTTCATTGCGCGAAGCCGCGCGCATCCGGAGACAGAATTGCACGATTGGCAGGAGTGGAAGAAAATGTGGGAAGAGGCACGCGCACGGCTTTCGAAAAGCCCGCATATCGCCATTCACCGATGGCAATCCGACAGTCCGGCCTGCGCATGAGTGCTTTGATCCGCCTGAACCCCGCAGACAATGTTGCAACCGCCATTCGTGCGCTGGAAGTCGGTGTCGAAGGCGCTGTCGAGATGATCCCACGGGGTCAGAAGATGGCTTTGGAGCCCATCGCCAAAGGGTCCGAAGTACGAAAGTACGCAACCCTGATCGGCTATGCTGCTGAGGACATCGCCGCGGGGTCTTTGGTGCATACGCACAATCTCGAATACCGCAACGTCAACCGCGCCTACGAGTTCTCGACCAACCTGCGCGACGCCCCAGCCCCTGAGACGATCGACACGTTCATGGGATATCGTCGCCAGAACGGAAAGGTCGGGACGCGCAATTATATCGCGGTTTTGACTTCGGTGAATTGCTCGGCGACGGCTGCACGGCGGATCGCCGAGCACTTCACGCCTGAACGTCTGGCAGCCTATCCGAATGTGGATGGCGTGTCGGCCTTCGTGCATGGCACGGGCTGCGGAATGGCGGATGCGGGCGACGGTTTCGAGGCGTTGCAGCGCGTGATGTGGGGGTATGCGCGCAACCCGAATGTGGTTGGTGTGTTGATGGCAGGTCTTGGATGCGAGACGATGCAGATCGACTGGTTGATGGAGGCCTTCGGCCTGACGCCAGGACCGTTGTTTCAGGCGATGAATATTCAGGATGTGGGCGGGCTGTCGCGCACGGTTGCAGCGGGTATTGCCAAGATAGAAGCGATGCTGCCGCTGGCGAATGACGTCACGCGCGAGCCTTGTCCAGCCTCCGAGTTGATGGTTGCACTTCAGTGCGGCGGATCTGATGCGTGGTCCGGGATCACGGCCAACCCAGCACTGGGGCACGCCTGTGATCTGCTGGTCGCGCAAGGTGGAACTGGCCTTTTGGCGGAAACGCCGGAGATTTACGGGGCCGAGCATTTGCTGACGGCGCGCGCGCGCACGCAGGCCGTTGGCGAGCAGTTGATCGAACGCATCCGCTGGTGGGAGGATTACACCGCCCGCAACAAGGGTGTGATGGACAACAATCCTTCTCCGGGCAACAAGAAGGGTGGGCTGACGACGATTTTGGAGAAGTCGCTTGGGGCTTCGGCGAAGGGTGGCACGACACCTTTGACGGGGGTCTACAAATACGCAGAAGAAGTACGCGCGCGCGGCTTCACCTTCATGGACAGTCCCGGCTATGACCCCGCGAGCGTTACCGGACAAATCGCGGGCGGGTGCAATCTGGTCTGCTTTACAACTGGGCGTGGATCGGCATTTGGATCAAAGCCAAGTCCGACGATCAAGGTCGCCACGAACACACGGATGTACGAGCGGATGACCGACGACATGGATATCAACGCGGGCGATATTCTGGACGCCGGAGTGACAGTCGAAGCGAAAGGACGCGAGATATATCAGGCGTTTCTGCGGGTTGCATCGGGCGAAGCCACGAAGTCCGAGGCGCAAGGACTTGGGGACTATGAATTCGTTCCCTGGCAGATAGGGGCCGTGATGTGAGCGAAACCAAGGTCATCAAACTTGGATTGATCGGCGATCATATAGGGCAGTCGCGGTTTTCGGCGGCGATGGATTTGCTGTGTCGGGAACATGGTCTGACGCTGGATTTTACGCCGATAGATACCGGCGACATGCCCGAATTCAACTTCGACGAAACGTTGGACGAGTTGATTGCCAAAGGCTGGACTGGGGTGACGATAACGCATCCCCACAAGAACAAGGCCCGCGCGCGCGCCGCTGACGGTATGATCTCAGAGGTTGCCCATCTTCCTGCATCGAACTTGCTGACATTCCACCCGGAAATTCGAGGCTTCAACACGGACTACACTGGCTTTATCGGCGCGTGGAAGACAGAAATGGGAAATGCAATCCCCGGTCAGGTCGCGGTCGCCGGGGCCGGCGGAGTCGCCGGTGCGATTGTGCCCGCCTTGGTCGAGCTTGGGGCTACCGATATTGCAGTCTGGGACCCGGCGCGTGGCGTTGCTGCGCGATTGGCCGAGGCGGTGGACGGGCCCGTGCGCGCAATTTTAATGTCAGACGCACCTGCTGTGATCTCGGACGCCGACGGATTGGTGAATGCCTCGGCATTGGGGATGGGGGACGACAGGCGGTCGGCGTTTCCGATCGAAACCATCGGCTCACAAGCTTGGGCGTTCGACGCGGTTTATACACCAACCCGCACGACATTCCTGCGAGCGGCGGCGTCTCGCGGGCTGACGACGGTCTCGGGTTTTGATCTGTTTCGTCATATGATCCTCGGATCTTTCGAGGCCTATTCGGGCGCGCGTCCCAACAAGGAAAAAATGCTGCCCTTGATTGACGCGCTACGGCCGGATTGAGAGGCGGCGGGTGGAAAAGCGTCCTTCGATCGCCGTAATCGGCAGGGGTCTAATTGGCAGCGCGGCAGCGCGACATCTGGCCAACGCGGGGCAGGATGTCACTCTGATCGGCCCGGTAGAACCGGCCGACAAACGCACCCATCAAGGAGTTTTTGCAAGTCACTATGATGAAGGGCGGATAACCCGAAAAAACGCCACAGACATCTTTTGGGCCGAAGCTTCAATTGCTTCGATTGCAAGATATCGAATGATCGAGGCGACGTCGGGGATTGCGTTCTTTTCGCCGGTCGGCGCGTTGATGGCAGGCGCGGAAAGCGGTGAGTTTCTTGGAAATGCGCGCCGGGTGGCACAGCAGTTGTCGGTGCTGCATCAGGATCTGAGGGGCGAACTGGTGGCAGAAGTCATCCCGGACTTGTCTCTGCCAAATGACTGGAGTGCTTTGTGGGAGCCCGACGACAGCGGACACATCTCGCCGCGTCGCCTTGTGGCGGCGCAAACGAAATTGGCGGAAGCAGGCGGTGCAATCCTTTTCGATGGTGTGGTCACCGGGCTGGAAGAAACCGCCGCGGGCGTGAAGGTTCACACGAAGACTGGCACCCCGGTTTTTGATCAGGTGCTGGTGGCGGCAGGCGGCATGACCGACCATGTCTTGGGTCGGCCCCTGTCTTACAAGGTCTGTGGGCGTACTGTGGCGTTGTTCGAGCTTTCCGAGAACGAAGCCGCGCGACTTGGCTATTTGCCCTCGTTGGTTATGGGTACGCCGGAAGGGCACTATTTCTTGCCGCCCATACGGTACCCGGATGGCAAGATTTATATGAAACTCGGTGGGGATCCGGACGATATATTGCTAAAGTCTCCACAAGAGATCGGGGATTGGTTCAGATCGGGCGGAAGGTCTGAGGTGCGAGACGATCAGGAAGCCAGATTTCGCGCGCTCTTCCCCGCGGTCGAAGTGCTTTCGATTAAGATGGACGCCTGCATGACGACCTGGACCGATGATTTGCGGCCCGAAATCGCGCGACTTTCGGAACGTGTTTCAGTGGCCTCTGCGGGGAACGGTGCGGGTGCGAAATGTTCGGATGAATTGGGGCGTCTCGGTGCGGCCCTGTTAGCGGAATAGATTTTGAAGGGATGAAAAGATGACGAAACCAGCGATTGGATTTATCGGACTTGGGTTGATGGGGTCCGCTATGGTGGAACGGCTTCAGGCCAAGGCATATGACGTGACAATCACGCCGAACCGGTCCCGTCCCAACATTGACGCGGCCGTTGCACGCGGCGCGACCGAAGTTGCCACGGCCCGCGACGTTGCGGCGGCGAGCGACATAGTGATGCTTTGCATGGATACATCGGACAGTGTCGAGGCTCGGATGAGAGGTGGTGATGGCGTGATTGCTGGCTTGCGCAAAGGGGCCGTGGTGATTGATTTCGGCACGTCGTTACCCGCTTCGACGCGCGTACTGGGCGATGAGGTCACCGCCGCAGGAGGCACTTATCTGGACGCGCCTCTCGGGCGCACGCCGCTTCATGCAAAGGACGGATTGCTGAATATCATGGGGTCCGGAGACAAGGCGGCCTTTGATAAGGTCGCACCGGTCTTGAACGATCTGGGCGAAAACGTTTTCCATCTGGGCGACCTTGGGGCAGGTCACACGATCAAACTTATCAACAACTTTTTTGCCATGACAACAGCCAACGCGATGTCCGAAGCTTTTGCGATGGCGGATGTCATGGGTGTGGACCGCGAGAAGGTCTACAACGTGATGGCCGCGGGTCCATTGCGTTCGGGCATGATGGATTTCGTCAAAGCCTATGCGTTGGACGGCGATCCAATGCAGCTGGCGTTCGCCGTGAAAAATGGCGCCAAGGACGTGGGCTATTACGTTCAGATGGCACGTGATGCGGGCGCTGACAGCATCATGTCGCAATGCGCTTTGAAGGGATTGAAGGCGGCGATGGCGGATGGCCGGTCCGAGGACATGGTACCACAAATGGTCGACTTCTATTCAGACCTCTACAAGGGGTAAGGGCATGACCCGGGTCGCCTGCGTTGGGGAAGCAATGATCGAAATGTCTCTGGACGGCGACATTGCTGCGTTGGCGGTTGCGGGCGATACCTTGAACACGGCTGTTTACCTGAAGCGGTGCGCGCCAAAGATTGAAGTGGATTATATTACTCAGCTTGGGAGTGACCCCTTTTCAAAGCGAATTCAGAGCTTTATGGAGTCCGAGGGGCTTGGCATCTCGAGAATTGGCATCGATCCAATTGCCGTTCCAGGGCTTTACGCGATTACTCTGAGTGCTGAGGGAGAGCGTTCTTTTACCTACTGGCGATCGGCGTCGGCGGCCCGGAAGTTGTTTTCGGATGGCGATTTTTCGATGCTCAAGGGATACGATCTCGTTTACCTATCGGGAATTTCACTCGCAATTTTGCCGCATGAGGTGCGGCTAGAGTTGATCGCCTATTTGAAGGCGAGCGGGCTGCGCGTTGCTTATGACAACAATCACCGGCCAAGGCTTTGGAGTGTCGAGGACGCACGGGAAGTGACCGCCTCTTTCTGGTCCTTTGCGGACATTCTCCTGCCTTCGCTGGATGATGAGATGGCGATCTTCGGCGAGAGCGAAGATGAGGTGCGCGCGCGGTTTTCCGCGACATCCCGGAGCGGGGCGATGAAGTGTGGCGAGGCTGGGCCTGTTTCTCTGGGGCAAACGATCGAGCAGGTTTATGCCCGTGCCAGCCGGGTGGTGGATACGACGGCGGCAGGGGACAGTTTCAACGGCGGCTACCTTGCTGCGCGATTAACCGGACATAGCCAAGCGGATGCCTTGAAGGCCGGACACGAATTGGCCTCGAAGGTTGTGGGGTATCGTGGGGCGATCATTACAAAATAAAACTCAAGGTACAGGGGCCGCCCTGGCGAGCGGCTTTGCTCAGCCACGGGACCGTTCCTGAGGCAGACTGGAAGGAGTTTCATGAAGGTTGCTTTGATCGGACACGGGATGGTCGCGAAAACCCATCTTCGCGCCATAACTGACAGTAATATTGTCAATTTTGGCGGGTTGCTTGGACGTGATTTCGATCGCGCCCACTCGTATCTGAATTCGTCACATGGCGGCGGAGTCGTGTATCAAAGCCTGTCGGAGCTTTGCGACGACGAAACATTGGATTTTGTGGTTCTGACAACCCCTCCAAACGCGCGCATGTCAATAGTTGAGGGCTTGGTCCGCGCGGGAATACCGGTTCTCATGGAGAAGCCGATCGAGCGGACGTTGACGTCGGCGCAAACCATCGCGAGCCTTTTTGAAACGCGAGGTGTTCTTGCGGGCGTTGTCTTCCAGCATCGTGCAAGAGAGTCGTCGAAAGCTTTCAAGAGGATGATTGACGATGGGCTCATCGGAGATCTGGTTTCCGCAGAAATCCGGGTGCCGTGGTGGCGCGATCAAGACTACTACAACGCCCCCGGTCGTGGCACTTTTGAGCGCGACGGCGGTGGGGTAATGATAACTCAGGCAATCCACACTCTGGATCTGGCGACCTGGCTCATGGGTTCCGTAAGATCCGTAAGCGCTGTGATGGCGACGACGTCGCTGCACGCAATGGAAGCCGAAGACTGGGCCGGCGGGCTGTTTGAATTCGAGAACGGAGCGGTGGCAACAATGACAGCAACAACGTCGTTTTTTCCAGGATGCCCAGAAAGCATGCGCGTACAGGGCACGAAAGCGCATGCGCATCTGGAAGACGGCGTTCTGACGGTGTCATATCTGGATGGCCGTATCGAAACGATCGGCGCCACTTCCGATGGCACGGGCGGAGGTGCGAACCCAATGGCGTTTACACACGTCTGGCATCAAAGAGTGATCGAGGACTTCGCTGATTGCCTTCGGACTGGACGCACACCGCTTTGCCCGGTGCAGGATGGCTTGAAGGCGCAGGCTATCATCGAGGCAATGGAGCTATCATCCAAAACCCGCCAAGCAGTTCATTTAAAGACATAATACCGAAACGGGCGCGGCGCTGGGAATTAGACGGTGTAGTTCAGACCAAGCCGCCCACCATCAACATAGATGGTTTCACCAGTAATATAACTGGCTTTCTTCGAGCAAAGAAATGCGACCACATCGCCGATCTCGCGCGCTGTGCCGGGACGCTTCAAGGGTGTTCGGGACATCGCTATCTTCATGGCTTCCGGGTTGGCGTTCACGGCTGCCATCATTTCAGTATCGATGGACCCCGGCCCGACTGCGTTCACACGGATATTGTGCGGTGCCAATGCCAGCGCAGCCACTTTGGTAAGCTGCGTGACACCACCTTTTGACGCGCAATATGCGGGGATGGCCGGAATAGCGACCTGCGCATTGATTGAGGACATGTTCACGATTGCGCCTTCAAGCCCGTGTTCGACCATTGCCCTCCCCGCGCGCTGGGTTGCAACAAAGACGCCGCGCAAGTTGATGTCGATGACGCGATCGAACGTCTTTAGATCGTAGGAGAGGAAGTCTCCTGCCGCCGCGATACCGGCGTTGTTGACCAGCGCAGAGACGGGGCCGTAGTCCGCTTCGATCTTGTCGAACATGGCGAGCACCTGGTCGGCGTCGCCCATGTCACAAACCAGCCCCGCCACGGCGCCGATTTCCTTAGCAGCTGCGACGACTTCATCCGCCTTGATATCAGCAAGAATGACGCGAAAACCGTCCTCGATAAGCGCCTGAGCCGAGGCATACCCAATACCTTGTGCACCGCCGGTGACGAGTGCGAGGGGTGTATCAGTCATTGGGGCATCCTTTGCATGGCAGGTAAAGTCGCAGAAGATAAACCTTGCTTTTCACTTCGTTGCAAGTGCTGGGCAACTGCGATGTCATCGAATCAAGATGGCTCGAAAATCGTTGACGTTCGTGCCGGTAGGACCAGGGGCGAATATGGCATCAATACTGTCAAATGCGCCCCAAGCGTCATGTGCCGCCAGAAGCGTGGCTGGGTCTTGGCCAGTGGCGCGGATACGGCTCCAGGTCGTGCCGTCAGCGAAGGCGCCCGCGTTGTCTTCAGAGCCGTCAATCCCATCCGTGTCGGCTGCCAACGCGGTAATTTTCTGACCTTGGATACCGCCTGCGAATGCGAGAAGGAACTCGGTATTGCGTCCGCCGCGACCCCCTGAATTGCGGATTGTCACTGTGGTTTCTCCGCCTGACAAAATGACGACTGGCGGAGCGAATGGGCGATTGCGCTGGCGGACTTCACGGGCGATCGCAGCGTGCACCTGACCAACGTCGCGAGCTTCGCCTTCGATGGCATCTGACAAGATGACCGGTGGCACGTTCTCGGAGGAGGCCAGTCGGGCGGCAGCTTCGAGCGAGAGCGACGCCGAGGCGATGATGTGCACCTCGTTGCCCTCAAACGCAGCATCCGCTGGAAGCGGCGGAATATTCTGATCGGACGCGAGGTGGGAGCGGATATTTTCCGGCAATGCTAATCCGTAGGCCGCGATATGTTTGAGCGCATCTGCACGATTCACGCTGTCGGGCACGGTTGGACCGGAGGCGACCTGCGCCGGGTCGTCTCCCGGGACATCCGACACGACCAGGCTGACAACGCGGGCGGGATGCGCGGCGGCTGCGAGACGGCCACCCTTGATCGTGCTCACCTGTTTGCGGATGGCGTTCATCACCGAGATGGGCGCCCCCGAAGCGAGGAGACACTCGTTCAATGCGACTTCATCGGATAACGTCATTCCGGGTGGCGGAGCGGGCAATAACGCCGAACCGCCACCACAGATCAGGGCGACGACAAGATCGTCAGGGCCAAGGTCAGAAACCGCCGCGAACAACGCCTCCGTCGCCTTTGCTCCTGCCTCATCGGGGACCGGATGCGAGGCTTCCATGACCCGGATCGATCTGGTGGGTGCGGCATAGCCATAGCGTGTGACGACAACGCCTTCGACCGGCGTCGGCCAGAGATCTTCGAAAGCCGCGGCCATTTGCGCGGCGCCTTTTCCCGCGCCGATAACGATTGTACGGCCCTTTGGTGGCTTTGGCAGCGCCTTGGCGAGAGCGATTTTCGGATCTGCCGCCGCCACGGCCGCGTCAAACAATCTGGCGAGGAACGCCTTGTCGGCTTCTAACGTCATTTGCCCGACTCGCTTTTTTCGACGGGCCCGCCTTGGGTTTCCCAAGTCGAAAAACCCTCTTTCAGATGTGCGGCCCTAAAGCCCATGTCCTGCAATGCAGCTACAGTCAGAGCCGAGCGCCACCCGCTGGCACAGTGAAACACGAAGCGTTTGTCTTCGCCGAAAATGGGTTTGAAATATGGACTTTGTGGATCGACCCAGAATTCGATCATCCCGCGAGGGGCATGAAAGCTGCCTGGGATAAAGCCGCTTCGCTGGCGCTCGCGGATGTCGCGGATATCGACAACGACGAGGTTTGGATCTCCCAGCCGCGCTACAAGATCAGCCGTCTCGATCTCGCTGATACGGGCACGCGCGTCAGCGACAAGCTCGGCCGATGATTTCACGAGTGTTTTCATGGTTGGCTCTCTTGCTGGGCTGGCGTCGTCACTTGATTGCACGGTCTGAGGCCCGGTGCAAAGCGTCTAAACGAGCGAACTCATCCAGCCCAGCGTCGCCTCCGTCGAACCCCCCGGTTTGTATTCCGCTCCAAGGGGCTTGACCCATCCCGCCGCGTCGATTTTGCGGAACACGAATGCGTAGTTGAGTTCACCTTGATCGGGTGCGCCGCGCGTTGGGACCGAGGCGAACTGGACGTGGCCGATCACCGGCTGAAGGGCTTTAAAACGCGTGACAACATCGCCTTCATTCCGCCCGACATGGTAGCAGTCGAACATCAGCTTGAGGTTGGAAGCCTTGACCTCGTCCATTATGGCGACGGCCTGGTCCGTGGTTCGCAGGAAGTAGTCAGGTGCGTCATTGCGGTTCAAAGGCTCAATCAGAATGGTAATGTCGTTCTTGGCGGCTTGGGCGCAGGCGTAAACAAGACTGCCAACGAACGTCGAGTGGGCCACTGCACCGCTGGCATTGCCTGCCATGACATGGACCGACGTCGCTCCGACCGCCGTGGCGTACTCAAGGGCTTGGTCTATCGCTGCGCGGGCTTCGTTCTCGCGTCCGGGAAGCGCTGAAAGTCCGTTTTCGCCCCCGGCGACGTCGCCGCGCACAGTGTTCAATCCAAGCATTGGTAGTCCGGTTTCCTTCAAGGCCGCCGCCACGTCTTCGGGTGGTGTCTCATAGGGCCAGTGACACTCGACCGCGACAAAACCCGCGGCATGGGCCGCCAGGATCGCTTCGGGCAAAGACTTGTCCGTCCAAAGAAATCCGAGGTTTGCTGAGAAAACTGGCATCGCGGGGAACTCCGGTTTGTTGAAATTGAGGACGCGCTTCAAGTTTCCGAGACGCGCGTCTTTAGGTGTTAGCTGACCTCTGGCAAAGCACGGGCGGTGTATTCCAGCGTGATCTCGGCGCCAGTTTCGGGGTCGGTCATTGTCGCCCGGAAATCCTCTGCTGCGCGCACACCGCCAAGGGCCGCGAAGGTGCCACAGAGCATGGCTGAGCCGTTTTGCAAATCGGCAGCCGCTATCAGATCGCGCAGGGGCTTGATCTGACCGATCGTACCATCCTGATAGAGAACCCAGTCGCCGTTTTCACGTATCCACGATTTGATGATGATGGCATCCAAACGACCTTCAAGCGAGGCGAATTCCCAGAGGGACGTTGCGCAGGGCTTGCCACAGATTTGCTTGGAGGCCGCGACGGAAATAGTTTCCAGTTGGCGATCCGTATGATCCGATGCCAGCCCAAGCCAGAGCTTGCCGTCGTGCCTGATGACCAAAGGCTCGGCTTCGCCGGATGAAGCAGTGCCGAGGACTTCGATATTACGTTCGGCAGTCAACAGGCTGTTCGAGACGCGGTAAAACAGTGGCACCTTGGACGGAGGCGCGACACCGATGGCGGCCAATTCTTCAATGTGATGTTGCACGGCATGCGTATCCCGGCCCGTCCAACCTGCGACGACAACTTGCCGGCACTCGAAGTCGATCGAGCCATTTTCGGTATTGAATTGCATCGCGTGGTCCTCAAACGTGTGTGCAAGGGTGAACCTGAGCAGAAGCGCAGCGACTGTCCAGCCCAATTGCCCGATCGGGCGGGAGCGTTGATATGACTTTCGAGCAGTTGAAGACGTTTTACTGGGTCGCGCGCCTTGGTGGCTTTCGGCGCGCGTCTGAGCATTTGAGCCTGTCTCAACCTGCTGTTTCGACCCGCGTCGGCACTCTGGAAACCGAACTGGGCGTCGTGCTTTTCGAACGCACGGCTAAAGGCGCTGGATTGACCAAGTCCGGGACGATGCTGCTCGGCTATGCGGAACAAATGCTGTTCGTGGAAGAGGAGATCTCCAAACGCGTCGCCAATCCGCTGGAAACCGAGGGCCTGTTCCGGATTGGGTCTTCCGAAACCATTGCACAGGCGTGGTTGCCGGAGTTCCTGAAGGCCTTCAGCGCGGAATTCCCGCGTGTGAATGTCGATCTGACGGTCGATATATCGGGGAACCTGCGCAATAGTCTGCTCCAGCAGGATATCGATCTGGCATTTCTTATGGGGCCAGTGTCGGAGTTCACGGTCGAGAACGTCGAACTGCCGAAATTCGATCTGCATTGGTATAAGGCGAAGGGCAGCGGAGACGTCGATTTCCAGACGATACCAGTGATTTCCTATGCCGCGAAAACCCGACCCTATCGCGAGTTGATGGCAGAATTGTCCAGTCGCGTCGGACCAAATGTCCGGGTCTATTCCTCAGCCTCGTTGTCCGCGAGCTTGCAAATGATTGCTGCGGGCATTGCCGTCGGCCCCTACCCTCGTACGCTGGCTGGCGGGCTGTTGTCACTGGGGCGTATTGAGGAGTTCGATCCTGGCTTTCAACCCAGCCCATTGACGTTCACTGCCTCTTATCTGGGTGAGCCGCGCAGCATTCTGGCCGAACGGGGAGCTGAGATTGCCAGCAATATCGCAACAGATTGGCGGGCCGCGGATGGACATTAGGGCATTCAAATAATCTATCGACTTTGATCGAAAATGATAATTTGAGATAAACCTTCTGGCGTGCAATCTTGATTCGGTGAGAACGAAGGGGTGGGCATGTCTTCGAACCAGGCAAACTATCAGGATCGACGTGCATTGTCGGCGAGACAGGTGCGGATGGAAATCCGCGAGGGTCTCTACGATCGGCACACGGCCGGATTGGCGGCTGGCAAACTTCAGTGCAACCTTGCGATCATACCCGAGGCTTTTGCGCTCGATTTCCTGAGATTTTGCCAACGCAACCCCAAGCCCTGCCCCGTTGTTGGCGTCAGCGATACAGGTGATCCGTTCATGCGCACCTTGGGTGACGATATCGACATTCGCAGCGACGTGCCGCGCTATCGGGTCTTTCGCGACGGTGCATTTACGGAGGAAGTCACGGATATTTCCGCACTTTGGCGTGACGATCTGGTGACGGTCGCACTGGGTTGCTCGTTCACGTTTGAGAACGCGTTCATCGCCAACGATATACCGGTGCGCCACATTGAACAGGACAAGACTGTTCCGATGTACAAGACCAACGTCGCGTTGACGCCTGCTGGCGTGTTCTCGGGTGAAATGGTCGCAACGATGCGACCCATCCACAAGGATCGCATTGAAGACGCGTTCCAGATCAGTGGCGCATTTCCACATGCGCACGGTGCTCCTATTGCGATGGGTGCACCGGGTGACATTGGCATTCGGGACCTAGACGCACCTGACTGGGGGGATCCGGTGCCAGTCAGAGAAGACGAAATTCCGGTTTACTGGGCCTGCGGGGTAACCCCGCAAAACGTTCTGATGAACGCAAGACTGCCCTTCTGCATCACCCACGCCCCCGGTCACATGCTGATCGCGGACGTGTCTGAGACCTTGGAAGATCAAGCAATAAACCAAACACAACATGGAGAGAAACATGCGTAAATCGCTTACACTTGTTGCTGCGTCGATGACGTTGGCAGCACCTGCAATGGCCGAGAACCTGGCCGTCGTCGGCAGCTGGTCGGGCTTGCCGCTGCACATCGAATATGAAGCACCGTTCTGGGGCGAGACCCTTCCGGCTGCGTCGGGCGGAGACCTTACGATCGAATTGACAACCCACAACCAGATGGGTCTGGGGCTTGGTGACATTTATCCGCTTCTTGGTCAGGGCGTCTATGATGTGGCCATGACGGTTGCAGATTACGCCGTCGCCGACGCGCCCGAGCTTGAAGGCCTCGACGTGCCGCTGATCGCACTGAGCGCGGAAGAAGCGCGCGCGATGGTTGATGCTGCGCGCCCGATGGTCGCTGACATCTACCATGACCGATTCAACAGCCACGTGCTGGCGATTGCCCCCTACCCGCCGCAGGTCGTGTTTTGTAACGCTGAAATCGCTGGTCTTGACGACCTTCAGGGTCTGAAAGTCCGTGCATCTGGCCGTATGACTGCGAAATTGCTGGAAGCGCTGGGCGCTGAAGGCGTGAACGTTTCGTTCTCGGAAGTTCCTGGCGCGCTGCAAAAGGGCGTCGTCGATTGCGCGGTGACCGGTGCTGGGTCGGGCTATTCCGCTGGCTGGTGGGAAGTGTCCACGCATCTGATGCCACTGCCATTGGGCGGATGGGATCCTGTTGTCACTGCCATGAACCTGGACAAATGGAATGGTCTGAGCAGTGAAATGCAGGAGTTGATCCAAACACAGATCACCACGGAATTCGAAGATCCGGCCTGGGCGACAGCCCAGAACGCGTTGGTGAATGACATCGCCTGCCTTACCGGCAATGGTGACTGCCCTGCGGGTGAATCGCGCTCGATGATTCTGGTCGAGGCTTCTGACGCAGACTTCGCGAAAGCACGCGAAATTCTGGTTGGCGAAGTTCTTCCCGAGTGGGCAGAACGCGCTGGCGGTGACTGGGCCGAGCGCTGGAATGCGTCTGTTGGTCAGGTTGTTGGCGTGACCATCAACTAAGCCTTCTTAAACTCAAGAGGATCCAAGCAAATGGAATTACTGGGAACACTCAGGACGATTAACAGAGGGGTGGCCGCTCTGATCGGCGTCATGCTTTTGCTCTGTGCGGCCTTCGTCCTTCTGGACATCGTTTTCAGGCAGCTTGGGTCCTCTTTCGGCGGGACCGACGAAATCAGCGGCTATGTGATGGCCATCGCCACGTCATGGGGGATGGCCTATACGATGTTGGAGCTCGGACACGTCCGCATTGACCTGTTGCGCAGCCGCGCGGCGCCGGTGGGTCGGTGCCTGTTTGACTTGTTTTCCATGACCGTACTCAGTGCCACGGTCGTGCTGATCGCCTATAAATGCTGGCCCGTCCTTGAGCGATCCATCAATAACAACTCCACCGCGAATACACCGCTGGAAACACCTTTGGTGCTGGTGCAGGCGCCATGGTTTGCCGGATGGCTCTGGTTCGCCGTCATGGCCTGCCTCACAACACTGATCGCGCTTCGGATGATCTTGAAGGGCGAGTTTTCTCAGAGTGAAGCCATAATCGGCGCCTTTGGTGAAGTGGAGACATTGAAATGATCACCTATGTCGCCGTTGGCCTTTTGGCCCTGCTCAGCATGTCGATTCCCGTTGGAATCGTTCTGTTTCTTCTCGGTTTCGGGATCGATTGGTTCTTCTCGAGCTTTCCGCTGATCCGCGGGCTGGGAAACATGGTTTGGTCCGCGTCGAACAGCGCAACCCTGATCGCCATTCCGTTCTTTGTCCTGCTCGGCGAGATACTTGTTCGCAGCGGCGTCGCGACACGCACTTACGCGGCCCTTGATCGCTGGGTGTCCTGGTTGCCCGGAGGTCTGGTCCACGCGAATGTGGCAACGGCGACAATGTTCTCGGCAACGTCCGGGTCATCGGTTGCGACCGCTGCTACAGTTGCGACCGTAGCGATGCCACAGGCTGAAAAACTGGGCTATGATCCGAAACTTTTTTCGGGCGCGATCGCCGCCGGCGGCACGCTGGGGATCATGATTCCACCATCGATCAACCTGATCGTCTATGGGTTTCTTACTCAGACGTCGATCCCACAGCTGTTTCTGGCCGGGCTAATTCCCGGTATTGGGCTGGCGCTGGCGTTCATCGTCATGGTGGCGATCATCTGCACGATAAAACCCCACCTTGGCGGCGAACGTCGTGTGTTCCCCTTGGCGGACATGATGCGCGCATTGGTACATCTCCTGCCGATCATTCTCTTATTCACCATGATCATCGGATCGATTTATAACGGCTGGGCAACGCCAACCGAAGCTGCAGCCGTGGGAGTTGCAGGCGCGTTTGTGATTGCGGGGGCATTTGGCGGCTTGTCGTTCAAAATGCTGACTGAAAGCATCTATGGCACCGTCAAGATCACTTCGATGATCATGCTCGTGGTGATCGGGGCGTCTTTCCTGAACTTCACTTTGGCTTCCGCAGGATTAGGACAGGAGTTGGATGCCTTCCTGAGTGGTCTTGGCCTGTCCCCACTCGGATTCATCCTGGTCGTGGTGGTGATGTATATAGTGCTTGGCTTTTTCATCGAGACCTTGTCTCTGATGGTCGTGACCATTCCAATTATTGTCCCGCTTGTGATCGAACAGGGATATGACCCGATCTGGTTCGGTATCCTGATGATCGTACTGATCGAGATGGCGCTCATTACGCCTCCGGTCGGTCTGAACCTTTATGTTGTACAAGGTGCCAGACAATCAGGGTCAATGTCGGAAGTCATGCTTGGCGCTCTCCCCTTTGCTATTGTGATGCTGTTGATGGCATTTGCCTTGATCGCGTTCCCGCAGATCGCTTTGTTCCTGCCGCAAGCTCTGAATTAGAACGCTTTTCCAGAGTCACACTAACAGATGGTTCGCCAGTGACACTTCAGGACGCCTCGTCTTCCTTGGAATTTCCGCGCATCGTTGATGTCGGGTTGTGCGGTATGCTTGTTACCTTTTCCAATACACTGACGGACAGTGCGAATGGCGCGGCTCTTGCCTTCCGCGAAGCCGTTGATGCTCTGGGATTGGACGGAATTATGGAAAGTTCGACGTCTTTGACATCGGCTTTCGTGATTTTTGACCCTATTGCCTTGAAGCGGGAGGTTCTGCGACAGGCCCTGAGCGAACTGGTGCAGGATCGCGATTGGGAAACGGCGGGATTACCGGCAAACCGCGTGCGATGGACCATTCCGGCGGTGTTCGGCGGTGACGTTGCAGGGCCACAACTTGAGGAAGCCGCAGGCCTTGCAAGGGTTTCCACCGAAGTTGCCGTAAACGAGCTTTGCTCCAATCCTTTACGCGTGATGACATTGGGTTTTGCGCCAGGGCAGCCATATCTTGGATCCCTTCCCGAAAATTGGGCGATCCCGCGCCAAACGGGTCTGACAAAACGCGTGCCTGTAGGTGCCATTACCGTCGCCATTCGCCAGATCGTCCTGTTCTCGACGTCGACGCCGACGGGGTGGCGGCAGGTCGGGGTATGTGGGTTCAAGGCGTTTCGCCCAGAAGCTGAGCAGCCTTTCGCGTTGCGTCCGGGGGACGAAATCCGTTTTCGGTCCGTCTCGTGGCAAGAGTACGATGACGTTCTGGCGCGCGATCAAAGTGGCGATGGTGGCGCAGAGTGCGAGGATTTGCGATGACGGCCGTGTTGTCAGTTCTGCGCGCCGGCCCGGCAATGTCTGTGCAGGACTTGGGACGTCCCGGACACATGGGGGAAGGCCTGTCTCACGGAGGGGCGGCGGACAGAGAGGCATTTCTTGAAGGTGTGGCTCTTTTAGATCAAACAGTTGAATGCGCCGCTATCGAAATGGCGGCATTCGGCGGCGATTTCACCGTTTCCAAGGACATCAGGATCGCTTTGACTGGCGCACCGATGGTCGCGACCTGCGATGGTGAAGCTTTGGCCTGGAATGCGTCGCATCTTGTGAAGGCCGGGAAACGGCTTTCGATCGGGGCCGCGAGATCGGGTGTCTATGCGTATTTGCACGTCGGTGGTGGCGTCCAGACACAGCCCTTTTTGGAAAGCCGATCAACGCATTTGACGGCCGGAATTGGCACACTGATTGCCACAGGGCAGGAGTTGCCTGTCGGAACGGACGCGAAACCAAACGATGTGAACAAAATGATTTTGCCCGAGCCAAGGTTTGAGGGCGGGACCGTTCGCATTCTGCCAAGCGTTCAGACGCAAAGTTTTTCGCAAGACGTGCTGGAGCGTTTCCAGGCGACGGTTTTCAAGCGCTCACCGCGCGCAAATCGGCAAGGTTTGGAACTGGTTTTTGAAGGCGAACCCTTCGGGACAACCGATCAATTGACGGTTTTGTCCGAGCCGATGGTTGCCGGTGACATTCAGATGACCGGCGAAGGTGCGCCATTTGTGTTGCTCCCAGAGTGCCAGACAACCGGCGGTTATCCACGCATTGGGACAGTGCTGCCTGTCGACCTTCCAATAATTGCCCAAGCTGGTCCGGGCGATGAACTTCGGTTTCGCTTTGTCGAATACGACGCTGCTCTTCATTCGCACAAAAGCACAGCGCAAAGGCTGACTGAAATGACTGCCATGGTCAGTCCGATGGTTCGCGATCCTCACGACATGCGCGATCTTTTGGCATATCAGCTTGTTGGCGGAGTTGTTGATGCGCTCAATGAGGCAGACTGACGTCACAGATCCGGTGGCATCATGCGCCTTCTCAACTTTGCGGAAAAACACTGGGGGCGGGCTGCGCGGAGTTCGAAACGACCTGTTCTGACGCTGCTTCATGCTTGCCATCAACCGCTGGAAGCGTGAAGCGAACAGACGTGCCGCGCGCGGGTTCGGAAACACACCATATTCTACCGCCGTGACGTTGAACGACCTTTTTGCATGTGGCCAGGTCCCAGGCCAGTCCCCTGCGTGTCACCTGATCCAGGCGCACGCTTGAAAGGCTCAAAAATTCTGGCGATAAACGCAGCCGGGATGCCGATGCCTTGGTCGGTAACATCAAATTCGACCATCTCGCAGGCATCTTCTGTGACTGTTATCATGATCTGCGGCGGGCTATCGCCGGCGTACTTGATCGCGTTTGATATCAAGTTCTGCAGAGCCTGAGCGATTTGGGGCGGTTGGCAAATCACTTGTGGCAAAGCGATCGAAACACTGATTTCGACCACAGCGCCCGACTGCTTCAATTCAAGATCCAAGGTCTGAAGCACGCCTCGCAAAAGCGCCTCGGGTCGCGCGGCAGGCGGACAAGGCCCTGAGCCCCTCGGTCATTGGAAGATGGTAGTCCAGAAAGACCGCATCAAATGCGCTGTCATCCAATTCAAGGGCCGCGTCGGCCGTTTCAACCTCAACTATGTTTAAACCAAGATCGCTGGCGCCGAGAATGCGACGCAGCATTTTTCTGTCGCCTACATTATCGTCGACAATCAATACCGACAGGCCGTGCATATTTGTGAACCCGTTCGAAATGGATGTTTGGCCTCATAGTTTCGCAGAGACGGCGGCTCGGGGGGATCGCAACGACTGGGGCGGCGTGCTCCGAAATGCGGTTGCTTTTTCCACCTCCAACAGCCCAGAAATTTCGTCTAGAAAGGCGTAAAGTTGTCCGCAGGGTTTTTCCAATCCGCCAAGACTCGATTTGACGTTCGTACTTAGCATATCCGCAGACCGTAGGGTTCTGACATGCCTCAGGGTTGCCGCGAGAACTTCGCGGATTTCCGGACCGCATGTCTTGGCAATGCGCGAGATAGAGACGCGCAGGGCATGTTTGGAGGAATGGGATTCGTTAAGTGCAGAGATCAATATGCGACGTTCGAAAGCGGAAATAATGGCCTTTCGGATGGAATCCACACTGAGTTCTTCTTTTGTGAGGTAGTCAGCACAACCGGCGCGCATAGCCTCAACCGCGATATCATAACGATCAAAACTGGTGATCATGATCGGGATGGCATCTATCTGGTCTTCTTGGGCCTGTAGAAGCTGGAGCGCATCCAGCCCATTCTCCATGGCAAGGTGGTAATCCAGAAAAACCAGATCCATCTTTTGACTATCAATACACTGACGGAAGCTTGCGACGTCGTGTGCTTCATGCAGTTCGAAATCGAGGCCGGCTTTGCGACAGAACCGGCGCACCCGCATCCGATCCGCTTCCAGATCGTCGAGAATAAGAACGTCGAGAACCGACTTGTTCTGACTGTGGGCCACCTCGAGAGGGTTTTGTATTGTATTGCTCAGCATACGATCAAACGCTCCGTCAAAAGGGCAGTCGAGGTATGCCGGCAGGTCAGACACCACTGGATGTCGACCGCTATCACCTGGTCATTGGGCATAAGGGGAACGCTTTAACGAAGGCTTTAAATCCTGGCGGCGCTCCACGCTCTTTAGTTCAAGTTGTAACGACATCCCCACAGCGCCCTTCAAGTCTGCCCTCGCGACATCGCCGTTGGGAATGGGCCTGATGAAAATCCGCCTCTCAACCTCGGGAAACGGCATTTGACGTTAAGTTTCATTCGACAATCAGGCCCTTACGCATCATGTCACAATGAATGAAAGGTTGGGGAGGCCATCATGACAATCTCTGAACGTCCGTGGGCGGCGTACTACGGACCTGATGTACGTCCCGAAATCGAGACTGCATCCTGTCGCACTATCGGAGATCTCATCCGTTCGGTTGCCGAAACTTACGGCAAAGCGCCCGCGTTCACGACCTGCCTGTACAACGGTATGAATGGCACCTTGAGTTTTTCTCAGGTCGACGAAATGTCCGATGCCTTTGCGGTCTACCTGAGGGAGGTTGCCGGTCTCAATCGTGGCGACAGGGTTGCGGTGCAAATGCCCAACTGCCTCAGCTATCCGATTGCAGCTTTCGGCGTTCTGAAGGCAGGTTGCGTGCTTGTGAACGTCAATCCGCTCTACACAGCCGAGGAGATGGCCAAACAGTTCGCCGATGCCGAACCACACGCGCTGGTGATCGTTGATATGTTTGCCGATAAGGTCCCGGAAGCAACGAAGGGCCACCCGATCCCGAACGTCATTGTGACCCGGATTGCCGAATTCCTGCCGAAGATGCCGCGCGGCATTGTCGGATTGGTGCAGAAACACTGGGATCGTTCGGTAAAGCCAATCGAAATTGCACATATTCGCCTTCCGGAAGCGCTGGATGTAGGCCGCGCACGGCGAAACGAAAACAAGATCGAAGTCGATGCCTATTTTCAGGATGTTTCGCCGGATGATGTCGCCTGCCTTCAGTACACGGGCGGTACGACGGGCGTGGCGAAAGGCGCCATGCTGACCCATACCAACCTGATCATGAACATGCAGCAGACCATGGAGATGATCTCGGTCTTCAAGAAGGGTGAAGAAGTCGCCCTGACGGCGCTGCCGCTCTACCATATCTTCGCTTTTACGGTGAATTTGCTTGGCTTCTATTGGCTGGGTGCGCGTAATGTCCTGATCCCGAACCCGCGCCCATTGTCCAATGTGAAACGCGCATTCGAAAACTATAAGATCACCTGGATGAGTGGCGTGAACACGTTGTTCAATGGCCTTTGCAACGAGGTCTGGTTCACGGACAGCCCGCCAAAGCATCTGAAGTTCGCTTCGGCCGGCGGGATGGCCCTGCAAACGGCCGTCGCCCGTAGGTGGCAAGATATCACAGGCAAACCCGTACTGCAGGGTTATGGTCTGACCGAGACCTCGCCGATTTTGACGTTCAATCCTTTGGGCAAGGTTCGCGAAGGCACAATCGGTATACCGCTGCCATCAACTGATGTGATTTGCGTGGATGAAGCCGGCGTTCCGGTAGCCCCCGGTGAACGGGGTGAGATCGCCACCAAGGGGCCTCAGATCATGGCCGGGTATTGGAATAAGCCCGAGGAGACCGCGAATGTAATGCGGGATGGCTGGTTCTTGACTGGGGATATCGGCGTGATGGACCCGGACGGGTATATCTCAATCGTCGATCGCAAGAAGGACATGGTCGTCGTTTCGGGGTTCAACGTTTACCCGAATGAGATCGAGGATTGTCTTGCGACGCATCCCGGCATTCTCGAAAGCGCTGTAATAGGCGTGCCTGACGATGTGACTGGCGAGGCCGTGAAGGCCTTCGTCGTCAAGCGCGACCAAAGCCTGACCGAAGCCGATATCCGCGCGCACTGCAAAGCACATCTGACTGGCTACAAGATCCCCAAGCGTGTCGCCTTCCGAGACGATCTGCCCAAATCGAACGTCGGCAAGATACTGCGTAAGGATTTGCGCACCAGCGAAACAACACAAGACGCAGCGGAGTAATCAGCATGGTCGGTCCTTTAGAGCAGGCAATCCTTGCATTGATGATCTTCGTCATCATGCTTGGCATGGGCGCATCCCTTACACCGCGTGACTTTTATCTGGCGCTGCGACGCCCCTATGGACTGATGATCGGGGTGGTCTCGCAATACGGTTTCATGCCTTTCATTGGGTTCTTGCTGGCGACGCTTCTGACGGTGCCGGAAACGATTGCCATAGGCATCCTGATCATGGCGTGCATGCCGGGCGGTACGACGTCGAACATTTTCACCTATTTTTCGAAGGGTAATCTGGCGCTTTCGGTTCTCATGACAGTGACATCGACGGTCGCAGGTGTGGTGCTGATCCCGATCATTCTGGTGGTTTATGCCAATGCACTTGATCTGGATATTCCGCGCGAGAATATCATTGTGACGCTTATTCTGCTTTTGGTTCCTGTCGGAATTGGCATGATTTTGCGCAAGTTCAGCGCCAATGTCGGGGCGGTCACCGAGTTCATGGGATCTGCGCTTGCGCTGTTCTTCATCGTCTTCCTTGTCATCAGCTGGATCCCACGCAACTGGTCGTTTCTGCTTGAAACCACCTCGGCGACGTATTTCGCCGCAGTCGGGCTTGGCGTTTTTGGTATCTCGATTGGATATGCCTTTGCCCGCGCCCTGAAACTGCATCCGCGAAATGCACGGACCGTAGCGTTGGAAACGGGTATTCAGAACGGTCCGCTGGCGGTCGCCATCATCGTCTTCACTTTCAATGGAACAGAAGCGCAGGCAGTGATGGCGGTACCGGTTCTCTATTCGCTGTTCATCGTGATTGTCTCTACACTGGTGACGCTTGTGTTCCGCCGTGCAAATACGGCTGCGGAACAGAAACTGCCAGACGGTTTGCTGTAGATCGGCCTGACAGGCTGCAAAGCCCGCGTTTCCAGATCAGGGGTCACTCGGATTGCGAGGCCCCGATTTGCGTATGAATCTTCAAGTGTGTGTTAACCGGTTTTCGAGTCATATGCGGTTTGGGGCAGACCCGCTCGGTGCGACATGTTTCGGGTTGGCCTTCACAATTACGACGTGGGCCTGTCAGAGCAAAGGAGCCCGAGGTCGCGAAAGCATGATACGCAAGGCCAGCATCACCGATTGCAGGCACAGTCTGAAGGCGCGCGTGAAAGAGGTAAAAGTCCCTGTGAGGTCGCTTGCGCTGGTGGATTGGTCTATGGCGCTAACCTGCGAGGCAGCCCAGCGGCCGGTCATGGATCTGGCCATCCCCTGTGCCCAAATCATATCCGCGGAGAGTTCGGACTGACGCGCGAAAAGCGCGGCTTCCAGCGCAAGCTCGTTGGCTTGCGAATTCTTGGATCGGGTCAGCCCTTGATTGACCAGCGTGGCGGCGATCAGCAGCCCACCGCCAAGCACCGCAAGCCAGCCAAGCATGGGGTGGAATATGAAAATCGCAATCAGGAAAACCGGTGTCCAAGGCGCATCAAACAGAGCGAGAATAGCTGGTGATCCGAAGAAGCCGCGAACAGCTTCGAGATCCTGTAGTCTGCCCAAGTCGCGCTGCCCACGGCGCAATGCAGCCCGCTCAAGCACTGCCCCAAAAACCCGTGCACCCATCGCCGATTGAAATCGCGCACCGACCCGCGACATCACCCGACCGCGTGCGAATTCCAAAAGCCAAAGGAAAAAGTACAGGCTGGCAAGCAAGACGGTCAAAGCGACCAGGGTTTCTTCCGAGCGGGACCCCAGGACGCGATCATACACCTGAAGCATGAAAAGCGGCCCCGTCAGCATCAGGAGATTGGTGAAGACCCTCAAAACAACGCGCAACCGAACAGCCCCCGCGCATTGACACTCGACAGGGAGATACCGATTTGCGGCGTTGTGGTTTTCATGAATACCGTCGGGAACTCGACACGCAAAAGATGGAAAGCTATTTGCGATCAGCACCTTCCAACCGATGGTCACAGGTCTCAACCCAGGCGCCGACGATCCGTCATCCACCAGAGCCAGCGAACTTATCATGATTCTTCAGGAGATCAATTGATCAATGGGCTTTAGATGAACTTGGCGATCGCATCCAAGACGGTTGGCAACGGCTTCATGGCACTGATTTGGTCTGAGACGTTCCGACCGGCAAATAGTCGAAGCCCTGACGCCCGACGCTGCGGGCGGAGGACTAGGCTTCGTCGCGATTGTAAGTTGCCATGGCGGCTTCAACGCCTTCGTTCCAGATTATCTCCAACCAGGCAGAGAATGCTCCGGAAAAATGGCGGTTCTCGACCAGATCGCCATAGTATTTCCGCTGTGAAAGCCAGACTTCCGGCGCGGACTTCGCTTTGAGAGCCGTTGAGTTCAACTCACTCCAGAATGGGTCGTTCGCCGCGATTTCACTACCGTCTTCCCTTTGTCCGGCACACATACGGGCCCAGATTGCCTCGGCAAGAGCTAGTCCCGACACCGATGTTCCCTTGGCGATACCGTCTTTGATCGAGGGAATGACGAAGCCCGGATGCCGGGACGAACCATCGAAAGCGACCCGGCGCGTCGTGTCCACGATACGCGGGTTCGCAAAGCGTTCTTTGATCAACTCGACATAGTCGGACGGCGCCATGCCGGGGACGGGCGCAAGGTGCGGTATGATTTCGTTTTTGGCGACCTTCTCGAAGAAGGCTCCGATTTGTTTATGGGCAAGGCATTCTGCAATTGTCGCGATGGACAGTACTTCGCCCGCGTTCGCGACGATCTGGTGACCACCATTCAGAACGCGGATTTTCATGGATTCGTAATCGTGCACGCGGTCCGTGAACGTGGCACCAACCTTGTCCCACTCCGGGCGACCGGCGCAGAAGCTATCCTCGATGACCCATTGCCGAAAGCTTTCGTGGGTCACGGGCGAGGCATCCTCAATCCCGAGGCTTCGCACCAGCTTCAGTTCGTTCGGCCCAGTCGCCGGAACGATGCAGTCAACCATGGAATTTGGGAAGGTGCAGTTGGTTTCGATCCAGTCAGCCAGATCGCCATCCGCCATGCGCGCCAACGACGTCACGGTTTGCCGCAAGATATCGCCGTTCCCCTGAAGGTTATCGCAACTCATGCAAGTGAAAGCACCGACGCCTTGGTCACGGCGGATTTTCAGGGCTGCAATCATAGCGCCAAAAGCTGTTTTCGGCGTCGAGGGGTGAGCTGCATCGTGCAGCATATCCGCGTGGCTGCTATCAAACCCTTTGGTTGCAGGATCGATGTAATACCCGCCTTCGGTAACTGTCAGTGAGACAATTCTGATTGTCGGGTCCGCCATCTGTGCAATCAGCGCTGCATTTTCTTCCTCGACCGGAACAAAGCCGATCATCGAGCCGGTAATCTCGGCAGAGGTCTCGGTCGGCTTAAGCTCGATCAAGGTCGTGAGGTAATCCTGCGCCATGAGCCTGTCGCGCTGAATGCTATCGCCAGCCCGTACCCCGGCACCGATGATAGCCCAGTCATGAGCCAATCCGTCTTGCATCAGACAGTGCAAATACCACGCCTGATGCGCGCGATGAAAGTTGCCAAGACCGATATGGACCATGCCAGGCTTCAGTTGAGACCGGTCATAGTTGGGGACACGGACAACAAGCGCGAGCGCGTGTAACGTCTCTTGGCTCAGTTTCATTGGCGCGTCCTCCCGCGGTTGATCTTTCATCAGCTCATCCAGTTCCCGCCATCGACATTGTATGTCTGAGCCACGATGTAGTCGGCTTCGGAAGACGCCAGAAACACCGCCATGCCGGTCAGATCATTGGCGGTAGCCATCCGTCCGAACGGAACAGCCTCGCCGACTTCTTTTTTCTTTTGGCCCGGCGCCTTGCCTTCATATTTGGCAAAGAAGGCATCGACTCCGTCCCAGTGTTCGCCATCTACAACACCGGGTGCGATGGCGTTCACGTTGATCCCGTGCTTGATAAGATTGAGACCGGCAGATTGCGTCAGAGAGATGACCGCAGCTTTGCTGGCACAATAGACGGCGACGAGACTTTCTCCGCGCCGGCCGGCCTGTGAAGCCATGTTGATGATCTTACCCTTGATGCCGCGATCAATCATGTGATTGGCGACAGCCTGAAGCGTGAAAAGCGTGCCGCAGACGTTGATATCAAAGACCTTCTGGTACTCGGCTCGGGTAATCTCGGAAATTGGGGCTGCGGTGAAGATCGCGGCGTTGTTGATCAAAACGTCGATCTGGCCGAAGTGCGAGATAGTGCGCGCAATTCCGGCGTCTATGCTGGCTTGATCCGTCACGTCAAAGGCAACTGCAATGGCACGATCGCCAAACTCTTTGTTGATTTCATCAACCGCAACAATTGCGCGCTCGTGGTCGATATCTGCAATCGCGACGGACGCGCCTTCACGCGCATAGGCTCGGGCAAAGGCAAGTCCGATGCCGCGCGCCGCCCCTGTAATCAGGGCCGTCTTTCCTTCGAGACGTTTCATGCAATCCGCAGGCCGTCTGCATCGAAGCGGTGCATTTCTTCGGTGCGCGGGTTCAGGTGGATCGTGTCCCCGTGGCGCAGGCTGACATCCCCAATGGCGCGCACCGTCAGCATCTCTGCCAAACCCGTGTTGTGGATATGGAAGAACGTGTCGGAGCCAAGATGTTCAGCCACGCCGACAGTCCCCGTCCAAGCGCCGCCGCTTTCGACAACGTCAATGTGCTCGGGACGAATGCCGATCGTGGTGGCGTTGTGTTTCGCAGCTTCGTCTCCGGTGATCAGGTTCATTTTCGGGGAACCGATAAACCCGGCCACGAAGGTGTTTCGCGGCGCGCGGTAAAGCTCGAGCGGACTTCCGACCTGCTCGATCACGCCGGCCTGAAGCACAACGATCTTGTCGGCCATTGTCATGGCTTCGACCTGATCGTGCGTCACGTAGATCATCGTTGTCGCAAGCTTCTTGTGAAGCTCGGAGATTTCCATGCGCATCCCAACGCGAAGGGCCGCATCGAGGTTCGAGAGCGGTTCGTCAAAGAGGAACGCCGACGGTTCGCGAACAATGGCGCGTCCAATTGCGACACGCTGGCGCTGACCACCAGAAAGCTGGCCCGGGCGGCGGTCGATATAGTCGGCAAGGTTCAAGACCTCGGCGGCTGCGTTCACGCGCCTGTCGATCTCGGCCGGATCCATCTTCGCCATCCGCAGGGGGAAGGCAATGTTCTTGCGAACCGACATATGCGGGTAAAGCGCATATGACTGAAACACCATCGCAAGACCGCGCTTGGCCGGGACAAGATCGGTGGCATCTTTGCCGTCTATTTCGATATGGCCCGTGGTGATGTCCTCAAGTCCAGCAATCAAGCGCAGAAGCGTGGATTTACCGCAGCCCGATGGGCCGACAAAGACTGTGAACTCGCCATCCTCGATCGTCAAATCAAGTGGTGGAATGACCTGCACATCGCCAAAAGACTTGGTCACCTGTTTGAGTTGGATTTGTCCCATGTGTCAGGTTCCTTATTTAACCGCGCCGAACGTCAGGCCGCGGACAAGTTGTTTCTGGCTAAACCAGCCAAGGATGAGGATCGGAGCAATTGCCATTGTGGAAGCAGCACTGAGTTTGGCAAAGAAGAGACCTTCAGGGCTTGAGTAACTTGCGATGAAGGCGGTCAAAGGAGCGGCATTCACCGCGGTCAGGTTGAGGGTCCAGAACGCTTCGTTCCAGGCGAGAATGAAATTCAACAGAAGCGTGGAAGCAATGCCCGGAATGGCCATCGGAGTCAGGACATAGAGCAACTCTTCCTTCAGTGTCGCGCCGTCCATTCGCGCCGCCTCGAGGATCTCCACTGGGATTTCCTTGAAGTAGGTATAGAGCATCCAGACGATGATCGGCAGATTGATCAGCATCAGTACCACGACCAGACCTGCACGGCTGTCCAGCAGTCCCATCTCAATGAACAAAAGATAAATCGGATAGAGCACGCCGACGGCAGGAAGCATTTTCGTCGAGAGCATCCAGAGCAGAATATCTTTCGTCCGCCTCGAAGGCACGAATGCCATGGACCATGCTGCAGGGACCGCGATGATACAGCCGAGGATCGTTGAACCTCCGGCAATGATGATCGAGTTCCACAGGAAACGACCATAATCGGAACGCTCCATCACGACGCTGTAGTTCTCAAGCGTCCAATCAAAGCCCAGGAAGATCGGCGGTGCGGCAATGGCCTGCGCTTCGGTCTTGAAGCTGGTCAGGATCGTCCAGAGGATCGGAAAGAAGATCAGAAGTCCAACTGCCCAGGCAGCGGTTGTGTTGATCATCTTCCGGCGGGGTGTAACAGAGCGAGCCATGATTATTAATCCAAGTTCTTGCCGACGATCCGCATCAGGAAGATCGCGACTATGTTTGCAAGGATGATGGCGTAGACACCACCGGCGGAACCAAGGCCAACGTTCTGGCTTTCAAGCACACGTTGGAAGATCAGGTAGGACAGGGTTCGTGTTCCAAAAGCGCCTCCGGTTGTCACGAAAATCTCAGCGAAGATCGCAAGCAGGAAGATCGTCTGGATCAGGATCACGATGGTGATCGCGCGGCTGAGGTGTGGCAACACGATGAACCAGAAGCGCTTCACAATAGGTGCGCCATCCATCTCGGCCGCCTCAAGCTGTTCGCTGTCCAGAGACTGCACAGCCGTCAGAAGAATAAGGGTCGCGAAGGGCAGCCACTGCCAGCTGACGATCATGACGATCGCGGGCAGCGAGGCATCTGAAAGCCAACTGACCGGTTCGGCGCCGAAGAACCGCCACAGATGCGCGAACAGTCCGTTCACCGGGTCCATGAACATGTTCTTCCAGACCAGCGCCGAAACGGTCGGCATGACGAAGAACGGTGCGATGACGAGTATTCGCACGACGCCCTGTCCCCACATCGGCTGATCGAGCAGCAGCGCCAGAAGAATTCCGAAGATTACGGTGATCGCGAGAACACCCAAAACGATGATGAGAGTGGTTTGAACTGATGGCCAGAAGGCGCTTGAGGTTACAAACCGGATGTAGTTGTCAAATCCGGCCCAGCCCTGGTCGCCGCCACGCAGCGGCAGGTAGACGCGGAACGAAAACCACAGTGTCATTATGAGGGGAACCAACATCCAGCCCAGAAGCAGGATCACGGCGGGTGCCATCATCAGTCTGGCGGCGGATCGTGAAGCCTTGGTAGCCATTTGGATGTACCTCCTCTGCGAACAGGCGGAGCGATCTCACGCGCTGTTTCAAGCGACAGTATATTTGGGAAGGGTAGTTGTGTCCAAGGGGCGACGGATCGTGCCGCCCCTTGGCTCAGGAGGAAGGCTTAGCGGTAGCCAGCGGCTTCCATGACTTCGGTCGTGATCGCCTGGGCCTTTGCAAGGGCCTCTTCTACGGTCTGCTGACCAGCGTAGGCTGCCGAGAATTCCTGGCTCACTTCAGTTGCCATGCCTGCAAACTCAGGGATCGCGACGAACTGGATACCGACGTATGGCACCGGATCAACAGTCGGATTTGTTGGGTCCGCTGCGTTGATCGAGTCGAGCGTCATCTTCGCGAATGGAACTGCCTGGTACTCAGGAGTTTCGTAAAGCGATGTACGTGCGCCCGGAGGAACGTTCGCCCAGCCTTCGTTAGCCGCAACCAGCTCGATGTAAGCTTTGCCTGTTGCCCATTCGATGAACTGCTTGGCTTCAGCTTCCTGCTGTGTACCGGCAGGAATTGCCAGTGCCCAAGCCCAAAGCCAGTTTGCGCGCTTCTCAACACCTTCTGCATTCGGCGCCAAGGCAAAGCCAACGCTGTCAGCAACGGTTGAATCGGCGCCGGTTACGAAGGACGCTGCAACAGTGGCGTCAATCCACATGCCGCATTTGCCTTGGTTGAACAGCGAGAGGTTCTCGTTGAAACCGTTCGTGGCATAACCTTCGGGACCGTAGTCGTTCATCAGGTTGACGTAGAAGTTCAGCGCATTAGCCCATTCAGGCTGATCGAACTGAGCATTCCACTCTTCGTCGAACCAACGTGCGCCAAACGAGTTGCCTGTGACCGTGATGAAGGCACCGCCCTCGCCCCAGCCGGCCTTGCCACGCAGGCAGATGCCGTTGATCTCGTTCTCAGGGTCGTCCATCGCAGCTGCGGCTTCGCGGATGAACTGCCATGTTGGTGCCGTTGGCATTTCCAGACCAGCAGCTTCCATCAGGTCTGTGCGATACATGACCATTGAGCTTTCACCATAGAAAGGCGCAGCATAAAGCGTGCCGTCGTGTGAAAGACCGTTGCGCATGGCTGGAAGAATGTCGTCCACGTCATATTCTGCAGACAGGTCGTTCAGTGGAACGAGCCAGTCATTCGCGCCCCAAATCGGCGTTTCGTACATGCCGATAGTCATGATGTCGAACTGACCACCTTTTGTGGTGATGTCCGTCGTGACACGCTGGCGAAGGACGTTCTCCTCGAGTGTTACCCACTCGACGGCAATGCCTGTTTCAGCGGTGAATTGGTCAGTGTAGCCCTGCATACGGATCATGTCGCCGTTGTTCACGGTGGCGATGGTGATTGTTGCGGAATGGGCGTCAGCGAACGCGCCGCCTGCTGTGATCAGCGCAAGCGCAGTCGCAGCACTAAAAGTGCTCTTCAAAGACATCCGGTATCCTCCCTAGTTGGATGTTATGGTTAATAGATACCCGGCTGGTAACGCGCCGTCAACATTTTTTTTACGCGCGTAAAGATTTACTCTGTCACGCGGAGTCTCGAAGGATGAGCTTGCCTTCTAGTCTCGTGCTTTTCCAAGGGGATACGTGCCCTTCAATTGCCTCCAGTAAGGTTTCAGCAGCATGTTTGGAAACCGCATCATAGTCGTGAGAAATCGTTGTGAGCGGCGGACAAGTATACCTGGAATTGGGATGTCCGTCCTGACCTGCAACGCGAATCGCACAGTCCGGGGCCCGTCCGACTTTGACACCTTGCTCGTAGCAGGCTGTCAAAAGGCCAATCGCCAGCCGGTCGTTGCTGCAAAGAATAGTGTTCGTGCTGAACTGCTTGTTCGTAAGCGCCTCGTGGCCTCCAAGGCGTCCGATTTCCTCAAACGCCCATCCCTCACCATCGACGGAAATAACCTGCGGCGCGTGGCCAAAAGCCTCCATTGCCTTCAGATAGGCTTGCCTGCGCCGATGCGCATTCGGGTTTGCCGGCGTTTTCATTTCGAAGAAACAGGGTGGCTCGCCGGTACGGCAGAGGTAGTCGGTAATATGCGACGTGAACTGGAAGTTATCCGAACCAACAAACGCAATTCCCATCTCGTCAACGCTGCTGTCAAAAATCAAAGTCGGCACATCATCGCAGAACTTCGCAAGGGCATCGCGGTGGGACGCGCGCCCCAAGGGTGCAAGCAGGACACCAGCGGGCTTGAGTGATCGCAGGTTTTCGAGAACCTCGACTTCCAGATCGGGATCGCCGTGCGCGCTGAAGAGCGTGGGGCGATAACCGGCATCAATACAGCGCTGCTCGAGATTTCTTGCGATCTCTGCGAAATAGGGGTCGGCCAGAAGCGGAACCACAATACCGACGTTCTTGGTCAGCTTGCGGTTCTGGTTCATCGCGAAGATGTTTGGACGATAGTCGTACCGCTCCAGCGCCTTCTCGATCCGCTTGCGTGTCGATTGACGAACGCTTTCGGGATCGTGGAAATACTTCGAGACCGTGGGCCTTGAGATCCCACTGATCGCCGAGAACTCCTCCATATTCTTGATTCTTGCTTCGGGCACAGACGCTCGCTCATCGATAGTTTGCATTTATCTTTTACATATCAAAACAATTTTTTGCGCGCGTCAACATTTGAGAGGAAAAAGCGATATTTGGAGAATTGATTGCGCATGCAAGGACGCCTTTAGTCCAAAGGCTCACGCTTTGGCGGGTCACTAAACACCGACCACCCATAGTCCGTTCCGCTCTTGGGCAAGTCGGATACTTTCAGGTTCCGGGCCATATAAGTCTTTGCAATGAAATTGGCGGTGATTGGTGCTGTCAGGAACAAGAAAAGCGTGATGATCAATTCATGCACGGAAACATGTCCGGTCTTTGCGACGAAATAAACCATCGAAGCGATAAGCACAGCGCCGATGCCAAGCGTAGTCGCCTTGGTCGGTGCATGCAATCGCTGGAGCGGGTCTTTTAGCTTGATAAGTCCGTAAGAGCCGACAAACCCGAAGACCCCGCTGATAACCAGCAAGATCGCGATAATGAGTTCTGCGATAAATGGCATCCCGTCACCTCACTCGATAATGTCGCCGCGCAGCAAGAAGCGGCAATAGGCAACTGTTGAGACGAAGCCGACCATTGCGACCAGCATGGCGGCCTCGAAATATATCGCCGTACCGCGCCCGATACCATAGATCACCAACAGGCCGATAACGTTGATCACCATCGTGTCCAACGCCAGAATCCGATCGGAAGCGTCGGGTCCGACGGCAATCCGCCACAGATCCAGCAGCAAGGCGACCCCGTAGCAGATCGCCGCGAATATTAGGGCAGCTTCAATCATTGGAAGATCTCCTTCAGTCGGCTCTCGTAGCGCGCCTTGATCTCGTCACGCACCGCGTCGGGGTCATCGGTATGAAGGCAATGAACAAGAACACAGCTTCCGTCTGAAGCCAGAGTCGCCGACACTGTTCCCGGAGTCATCGTAATGGTGCCGGCAAGGATGGTGATCGCTTCCGCGGATTTGAGGTCCAGAGGGACCGGGATCCACTGTGTGCGGATATCTTCGTTGCGGCGAAAGAGAATGATCATCGCGACCTGAACATTGGCGACTACGATATCCCAAAGCACAATCAGACAATACTCAGCGACTTTCAGCGGGGCGCGGATTTTCGGGCGATCCGGCCAGTAGGGCGCCGTGATCATAGGGATCCCAATACCAAAAAGTGTGCCAAGAATGACGTGCCCAAGCGTCAGCGTGTTCACCAGCGCCAGCCAGAACAGGATCAGCGTCAGGCTGAGAAGAGGGTGCGGAACGAGGCGTTTTAGCATGGGTCACCCCTCTCCTTCGGGACCAAGGACGGCCGAGATATAGCCTGCCCTGTCAAAAAGCTGCGCCGATGTGCCTTCAAGATAGTTCGACACGGGACCCGCGAACACTGAAAGGCCGATCAGCAGCGCAATCGCGGCCATCGTGGGCGCAATTTCCATGGCGGTCGCAGGCTGCGATGCGGGTTCAGGCATGTCTGTGACTTCGCTTTCTGCGCTGGCAACCGGAACGGACGTCGATTTCCAGAACAGCGTGCTTCCTGCCCGCGCAAAGCCGACGATTGTCAGCAGCGACCCCGCCAGAATCGCGGTCCAGGCCCAGGCAATCGTGCCCGGATCGCGCAGGGAATCGAGGATCAGGAGTTTGCCCAGAAATCCGCTGAGCGGCGGCATCCCGGCCATTGCAATGGCCGCGCCGAAAAAGAGCGCGGCAAAAAGGCCGTTCTGGATCGTCGGGGCCTGTGTCCTGAGAAGGTCTCCGTTTCGACGCGAGACAACGAGATCCGCCATGAGAAAAAGACCGGCAGCTGCGAATGTCGAATGAAGCATATAGTAAAGCGCCGCCGTCATCGCAGTCGGCGAGAACGCGGCAACCGCGACCAGAAGCGTGCCCATCGACCCGACGATTGAGAAGGCAATAAGCGGCATCAGCCGTTTCGCTCCCAGGACACCGAACGCGCCGACGGCAATGGTGACAATTGCTGCGGGGAAAAGCCAGCTTGCAGCCAGACCATCCGTCCCGGGCGTGCCCGGCCCAAAGGCAAGCGTGTGCACTCGGATGATCGCGTAAGCTCCGACCTTGGTCATGATCGCAAAAAGTGCCGCCACCGGTGCCGGGGCGTTGGCATAGGTTGCCGGAAGCCAGAACTGGACCGGAAAGAGAGCCGCTTTGACCGCAAAGACGACCATCAAAAGAATTGCCGCAACCCGGACAAGTGCCGCTTCATCGGCCGGGATCGTCGGCACTTTGGCGGCAAGGTCCGCGATGTTCAGAGTTCCTGTGCTGGCATAAAGCGTGCCCAGCGCGAACAGAAACAGCGTCGAACCCGCCAGATTCATCACAACGTACTGCAAGCCAGCCTGCATCCGCTCGCGGCCACCTGCGTGTATCATAAGGCCGTAGGAAGCGATCAAAAGAACTTCGAAGAACACAAACAGGTTGAAAACGTCCCCGGTCAGGAAAGCGCCGCATATTCCCATCAACTGGAATTGGAACAGGGCGTGAAAGTGCCTGCCGCGCGCATCCCAACCCGTCACGACTGCATGTATCAAGACAACCAGTGCCAGCAGCGAGGTCAGCATAACCATCATCGCGGACAGGCGATCAAGGACAAGCACAATCCCAAACGGTGCAGGCCAGTCGCCCAATCGGTAAACATGCGTTTCGCCATCGCTTGCCAGCATCGTCAGGCCTACGGCAATAGCTACAAGCGTGGCGGTTCCCGCAATCGACGCCACCCGCGCCAGACTGATGTCGTGGCGCATCACGAACCCAAGGATGGGTGCCAGCATGGCCGGCAGGATGACTGGCAGAATGATCCAATGCATCAGGCGGCACCGTCCTTGGTCTCGTTGGTTTCAGCTTCGTCAGAGGCGACGTCGATACGGTCGGTTTCCGCCTCCAGAAACGCCCCAAGACCGATCATGACAAGCACTGCTGTCATCCCGAACGAAATTACAATCGCGGTCAGAACCAGTGCCTGCGGCAACGGATCGGTGTAACTGGCGTCGCCATATTTTGACAGGATCGGTGACATATCGATCGCCAACCGCCCGCTCGCGAAGATGAAGACGTTCACCGCGTATGACAACAAGGCGAGACCAAGAATAACAGGGAAGGTTCTGAGCCGAAGCATAAGATACACGCCTCCCGCAGTCAGTGTGCCGATGGCGCTGGCGACAATAAGCTCCATGTCAGGCCTCCTCCCTGTCGCCGCTGCCCGTTTTTGCAGGATCATAGTCCATGGGCTCGAGGTTCACGGTCTCCCCGGCGTATCGGGCGATCCGCGACAGGCTGTAGAGCATCAACATGACCGCCCCGAGAACCGTCAAAAAGACTCCTAGGTCGAACAGCATGGCAGTAGCGACTTCGAACTCTTCAATGGGTGGCAGGTGAATATAGGTGTAGGAACTCGTCAGGAACGGGCTTCCGAAAAGCCACGATCCGATCCCGGTCAGACCGGCAATCACCACGCCGGTTCCTATCATCGCGTGATACTGGATCCTCTGTCGAGCTTGGGTCCATGCAAAACCTGACGCCATATACTGCATCAATAGGGCAATAGCGATCACAAGACCGGCAACGAAACCGCCTCCTGGTTCGTTGTGTCCGCGCAGGAAGATGTAAAGCCCGACCATTGCCGCCAGCGGCATCAAAACGCGCGTGACAACCACCATCATCAGTGGGTGACGATCGCGCGAGCGGTCCTGAGAATAGTCGACATTCCTCAAGCGCCGTGATGCGGGACCGTCGAGAAGCGCGTGCATGACAGCATAGATAATCAGCCCTGCGATCCCCAGAACGATGATCTCGCCATAGGTGTCATATCCCCGGAAATCGACGAGAATGACATTGACCACATTCGTGCCGCCCCCGCCTTCATAGCTGTTGGCGATATGGAAATCCGAGATCGTGCCGATGTCGCGCAGCATGAAGGCATAGGCCAACCCGGCGACACCTGCCCCGGCCAGAACTGCGATCACGCCATCGCGGATTTTAAGACCCAGCGGGCTTTCCTTGGGCGTCGACTTCGGCAGGAAATGCAGCGCCAGAAGCAACAGCATGATCGTCACGGTTTCGACGGAAATCTGGGTCAGCGCAAGGTCCGGTGCCGAGAGATAAACGAACCCTGCAGAAATGGTCAGCCCGATGACCCCGATCAGCACCAACGCCCGGAAACGGCTGTGATGCATCATAACGACCGAAACCGTCGCGACGATCAACATGAACCACCCAACGGCAATAACCGGAGGAACCGAAAGCAACCCGCGAGTCGGCGCAGCAAGACCGCTCCCGAAGAAGGCGGCGGCACCAACGGCAACCGAAGTGACGACGAATATGGCCAGATACCGGCTGATGGCACCGTTGTGACTGATATCCGTAATCCGGCGCGACAGCCCGGCGACACTGTCAACAAGCCACTCAAAGATCTCCTTGGCCTCGGGGCGCGGTGCGGCGTTCCAGAACCTTTGAAGCGGCGCGTGCACAGCAAGCAGGACGCCACCGCCGATAATGGCAAAAACCGACATGTAAAGCGCTGGTGTGACACCGTGCCAAATCTTCAGATGCGGGTGCAGGTCAGCCCCGGTCACGGCATTTGCGGCTACTGTGACCACGGCTTCTGCTAGGACCGGCATGATACCTATCACCAAGACCAGAACCGCTAGCAATGCAGGCGCGGCCCACATGCCGAATGGCGGATCGTGTGGCTTGTGCGGATAGTCGTCACGTTCGGGGCCAAGGAAGACATGCACGATGAACCGATAGGAATAGGCCACAGACAAAAGCGCGCCAAGTGTCGCAAACACCGGGATCACATAATAGCTGCCAAGCCATTTCGTGTGCGACGCTTCCTCAAGCATCATTTCCTTCGACAAGAACCCGTTGAAAAACGGAATCCCCGCCATCGAAAGCGCCGTGACCGTGCCGATGACAAAGGTGATCGGCATCAGATGCCTTAGCCCGCCAAGTCGCTTGATGTCACGCGTATGCGTTTCGTGATCGACGATCCCTGCCGTCATGAACAAAGCGGCCTTGAAGGTCAGATGGTTGATGATGTGAAAGACCGCTGCAACCGCTGCCGCCTGGGTGCCAAAGCCGAGAAGCATCGTCAAAAGCCCCAGATGGCTGACGGTCGAAAACGCCAGAAGCGCCTTCAGGTCGTCCTTGAACAGAGCAATCACCGCGCCCAGCACCATCGTAACCAGGCCGGTCGTCGCGACGATATAGAACCAGGCGTCCGTGCCAGACAGCACCGGCCACATGCGGGCCATCAGGAAAATACCGGCCTTCACCATCGTGGCCGAGTGCAGGTAAGCGGACACCGGGGTCGGCGCGGCCATCGCGTGTGGCAGCCAGAAATGAAACGGGAATTGCGCCGACTTGGTGAAGGCTCCGAGAAGGATCAGGATCAGCGCAGGCAGATACCATTCCGACGCCCTGATCGCATCGCCCGCGGCAAGTATATCGACCAGTTCATAGCTGCCGACGATATCGCCGAGGATCAGCATGCCACCGATCATTGCCAGCCCACCGGCTCCGGTGACAGCCAACGCCATGCGCGCGCCCTGCCGACCTTCGGGAAGGTGCTTCCAATACCCGATCAACAGGAAGGACGAGAGCGACGTAAGCTCCCAGAAAATTAGCAAAAGCAGTATGTTGCCCGAAATGACAATGCCCAGCATCGCGCCCTGGAACAACAAGAGGTAGGTATAAAACTGTCCCATCGGGTCATCGCCCGAGAGATAAAAGCGTGCATAAAGCGTGATCAGCAAGCCGACGCCAAGGATCATCGTCGCAAAAAGCAGACCAAGACCGTCAAGGAAGAACGAGGCGGACAAACCAAGTTGCGGAAGCCACTCGATTTCCGCCTGAACCACCTCGCCGCGCATGACCGCGGGCGCCAGCATCATCAAAAGGATCAGCGCCAGCGCCGTCGGAACAGCCGTGAAAACCGCGCAAGCCGTGCGGCCAGCACGAATCATCAAGCCCGGTAGAAGTGCGCCAATGAAGGGAAGAAGGGCGATCAGGAACAGAAAATGGCTGCTTTCGCTCATATCTCCATCCCTTGCGTCCCCTTGTTGTTTTGTAATTGGTAACCATAGGAAGAGGCGTTGTAAAATGCCTCTTTTCGATCGCTTCGCCTATTGGCCTCCGGCACATGCTGCCGCTTCTGGTGATCGGGCGTGTGGCTGCCTATGAAAACGCGACATGACTTCAGAACTCGCTGGCGCTCAGATGATTTCATCCTCATCGAACATCGGATCGTCTGCCAATTGCGATGAATGATCGTCCATCGCGTTTTCAGCCTTCTTGACCGACTGTACGCGTGCCAGATGAAAAACGGCGTCGCCTTCGTTAACAACCGGAAGCACGGCGCGGCCAACGATAATACCGTCGAACGGTGCAACGATTGCGCTCTCGGTTTCGCCGAAAGGATCGGATACTAGCCCGAGCAGATCGTCCTTGCGCACCGGATCGCCGTCGGCCTTCAGGCTGCGGAACAATCCCCCCATCGGCGCGCGCAGCCATTTACTGGAGGGACAGAACTGTGACTGACCTTTTGCCGCCGCAACGCCGCGACCGGCAATCATGCCCAGCGATTTCAGAACACGCAGAATACCCGCCTGACCAGCCCGTACCGAGACTTCGTCAAATCTCAGACCTTCACCGGATTCGTATAGCAAAACACGTGTACCCAGTTTCTGCGCCGCTTGCCGCAACGACCCCTCGCGGATCGGAGACTGCATGATGATCGGCGCCCCGAAGGCATCCGCCAGTTTGCGCATTTCCGGATCACCCGGCGAAACGCGTACCTGAGGATAGTTGATGCGATGGATCGCAGCCGAGTGTAGATCAATACCAACTTCGGCCCGAGCAACGATTTCGGTCAGGAACAGATTTGCCAGACGCGCGGCAAGTGAGCCACCCTCGTTTCCGGGAAAACAGCGATTGAGATCACGCCGGTCGGGGAGATATCGAGATCGGTTGATGAACCCGAACGAATTTACGATGGGCACGACGATCAGTGTGCCGCGCATCCCCCGAAGCGCCGAAGACTTCAACAGGCGCCGCACAATTTCTATCCCGATCACCTCGTCTCCGTGCACGCCAGCGCTGACAAAGACCGTTGGTCCGTCCATTTTGCCCTGCACCACATGCGCGGACATTGTAACCGGGGTGTGGTCCGAAAGAGCGCTGACCGGCAGATTGACGGTCCGGCGCTTCCCCGGAGGGATGACCTCGCCACCGATTTCGAATCCGACACGTTTTGACATCAGCCCTTCCCTTTGGTCTTGGTGGCCCCGCGTTTTGCATTCTTTTCAAGGAATTCGATGATCTTACCAGCGACATCGAGGCCCGTCGCGTTCTCGACCCCCTCGAGACCGGGAGACGAGTTCACCTCCATGACGACCGCTCCATGGTTCGCGCGCAACATATCGACGCCGCAGGCATTGAGGCCCATCGCCTTGGCCGCCCGCACCGCCGTTGACCGTTCCTCGGGCGACAATTTGATGAGTTCCGCAGAGCCGCCGCGATGCAAATTGGATCTGAATTCGCCTTCGGCACCGGTGCGCTTCATTGCAGCGATGACACGGCCGCCAATGACGATGGCGCGGATATCCGTCCCGCCGGCTTCTTTGATGAATTCCTGAATAAGAATATTCGTGCCGGTCGCGCGGAACGCCTCGATCACTGACTTCGCAGAGCGATCCGTATCGGCCAGAACCACGCCCAATCCTTGTGTGCCCTCCAGCAGCTTGATGACCAGCGGAGCACCCCCCGCAAGCTTCAGGACTTCTTCGGTCTGCTTCGGATCATGCGCGAAGGTCGTGACGGGAAGGCCCACGCCATCTCTCGCCAAAAGCTGCATCGAACGCAATTTGTCGCGCGACCGACCAATCGCGACGCTCTCATTCAAAGGGTAGACGCCCATCATTTCGAATTGTCGCAAGACTGCCAGGCCATAGAAAGTGACGGATGCACCGATACGCGGGATCACCGCGTCATAGCCTTCAAGCTTCTCACCGTTGTAAAAGACCTCAGGTCGGCGGGACGCGATGTTCATGTAACATCTCAGGGTGTTGATGACATCAATCTGATGTCCGCGCTTTTCCGCCGCCTCGACAAGCCGTTTGTGCGAATACAGATTTGCATTTCTCGCAAGCATCGCAATTTTCATGTGGCGGTCCTTTTCCTATCGGGGGCACCGGCTGATGTCGGCGTCGTCAAATTGCGTTTGCTTGGATTCACCAGGATCGAATGGCGTCGTAGCGCAGTACGACCGACAATCATACGGAACTTCATTTCCGAGCGTTCTGTAAGCGAAAGGTCAATTCTCCACAATCGCGAGGCAATTCGAAGTTTGGTCCGAATGACAATCCGCGTTTCCGGGATCCCGCTGGTATTCTTCACGTCACGCCGTTCAAGGATCGGGCATTCCACATCCGTATCGCGCGCATCGTCATCGAACCGCGTGTGAAAGTGAACCCAAGGCATCCCGTCCCGTTCGAAGGTGACGATTTCTGTCGCGTGAAGCGCAGAGGTACGAGCGCCCGTGTCGATCTTCGCTTTGAGGTTCGTAAGTCCGAGAAGCGGCAGATCAACCCGCTCCTGCCAGCCGACAACGAGCATATGAGTCGTCTCCAGTGTTCGCAATTGCGGGCAATATGGCAGCTTTGCGCGTAATTACAAACCACAGGAGGCTAACCCAGTTTTTGACTTGATTTCATATAGTTGAAGGGAAACTTGGGCGAAGCGGAGGGCCTCACCCGCTCTCAAGAGCCCACTTATCCCAAGTTCGAATTGCCACTGGCCGGGCCATTCCCGAACTCAACCAAGGAACCAGCATTGCTCCATGAAGCCTAGGTGACGCACAAATCCACTCGTCACCAGTACTCCAGCACCTGGGCTGGGCCTCCAAATGGATGACAAACGCGAAACAGTTCTTTGAAAAGCTTTCTGGCCAACGACAGGATCGTGTCCGGTATCCCGTCAAGCCTTTGAGAGAGAACGGCAGTTTTGCTTAGCGCAAGTTTTCGGTTCATCGTAATCCCTGAAGGGATATGAAACGAGAACAAAGACAGGGTCGAATGGATCGGCGGACAAACACGTTAAGGAGATCAGGCGTAAGACGCGGCGACGTCACGAAGACTTCGCTTTCAATGCAGTCACTGCCGCCAAGAAACCGGTCGTTGCACTATCGACGGCGGCCATGCCCGCCAAACCCAAGGAACAGTCATTGTGACCAATACACTCTACGATGCGCTCATCGCACCTCATGCAACCAATGGAGCGGTTTTTCTGACGCTTGATGACGGGTCGCGCGTCACATACGCGGAATACGTCGCCCGAGTGGCGCAATTGGCAAATGTTCTTGGCGATGCAGGCGTGAAGCCGGGCGACAGAGTTGTCGTGCAGGCACCCAAACTTCTGGACACGGTCGCTCTCTATGGTGCCGCGCTTCAGTCAGGAGCGGTCTACCTGCCACTCAATACCGCGTACACCAAAAGCGAGCTCACCTATTTCATCGAGGACGCAGCCCCTGCACTCATTGTCTGCGACGTCAGGGACGAAACCGAAGTTTCAGACGCGGCGCAGAAAAAAACGCCAGTGCTGACTCTGGCGAAAGCCGGTGATGGCACAATTTCACGTAAGGCGAACGGGAAATCCAAGTCCTTTCAAACAGTGCCGCGCGGGCCCGATGACCTCGCGGCACTTCTCTACACCTCGGGCACGACAGGGCGCTCCAAGGGCGCGATGCTGTCCCACAAGAACTTGCTATCCAATGCCGCAAGCCTCGCCGATCTTTGGCACATCACTCGGAACGACCGTTTGGTCCATGCCTTGCCGATCTTTCACACCCATGGCTTGTTCGTGGCGATGAACACATCGCTCCTGGCCGGAGCAGAGGTGCGATTGATGGCGGATTTCGACCTTGATACAATCATCGCGGAAATTCCTGCATCGACGCTTCTGATGGGCGTTCCGACCTTCTACACGCGGCTGCTTGCTGATCCGCGCCTGACCAGGTCCCTCGTCGAGAACATGCGCCTGTTCGTGTCGGGTTCCGCCCCGCTTCTGGCCGAGACCCACACCGCATTTGAAGACCGCACCGGTCACCGCATCCTTGAACGCTACGGCATGACGGAAACCAATATGATCACATCAAATCCCTATGAAGCTGAACGACTGGCCGGCACCGTTGGGTATGCCTTGCCCGGCACCGAAGTTGAGATCACCGACGGCGGCACACCCGTTGCCCCTGGCCAGGTTGGTATGATCGAAGTACGCGGCGACAATGTGTTCCAAGGCTACTGGAACATGCCCGAGAAAACCGCGGAAGAGCTTCGTGATAACGGCTTCTTCATCACCGGCGATCTCGGGGTCAAATCAGAAGACGGTCGCATTTCCATTGTCGGGCGGCAAAAGGATCTGATCATTTCCGGGGGCTACAACATTTACCCCAAGGAAATCGAAGACGTGATCAACGACATCGATGGCGTGGTCGAGAGCGCGGTCTTCGGCGTTCCGAACGCCGACTTCGGAGAAAGCGTCTTTGCGGCGGTCGTCTGTCAGGACCCAAGCCTGTCCGAAGACGATATCGCCTCCAAGGTTGAACCCAAGCTGGCGCGGTTCAAACACCCCAGACGCTATATTCTGAAGGACGCGCTCCCCCGCAACACGATGGGCAAGGTCCAAAAGAACATCCTGCGCAAGACTTATGGCGACAGCGAATAACCGGAAACACCTCAGAGCGCCGGATGCCGCAAAAGGTAAGAATGCCCGCTTTGCACGATGAAAAACGAGTCTTGCGATGAACCGCCACTCTTGCTGATTGACAGTTTGGCGCGGTCCCTGAGCGCCAACAGGGACAGCACTACTGTCACTATCGAGACCAGATTGCCGGCGCTACACCTCATCTTCAGTGGCAACGCAGTCCGCAAAAAACTGAATCTGGTTGTTCTCGTCTACCTCTTGCACAAGCCCATGGATATCGGTCTCGAAGCCCGGACATTCGCGCGCGAAGGTTCTGTTGAATTTCAGGTATTCGACAATCTTTCTGTTGAAGACTTCGCCCGGAATCAAAAGCGGAATTCCCGGTGGATAGGGTGTGACAAGGCTGGTCGTGATACGTCCCTCAAGGTCGTCGATAGGCACGCGCCGGGTGGTTCGGGCGGCGATGTGGGAAAACGCGTCCGTCGGCTTCATCGCGGGCACCAGGTCGCTGAGATACATATCGGTCGACAGAACAGCGACATCGGACTTGGCATAAAGCGAATGGACGTGCTGGCACATATCGCCCAGACCCATTTGTTCATAGCGCGGCTGTTTGGCGCAGAATTTCGGCATGCAGCGCCACATCGGAACGTTCTTGTCATAATCGTCCTTGAACTGCTGCAACTCGGTCAAAAGCGAATTCCATCGGCCCTTGGTGATCCCGATCGTGAACATGATGAAAAAACTGTAGAGGCCAGTTTTCTCGACGACGACACCATGTTCAGCGAGATATTTCGTGACGATGGATGCAGGGATTCCGGAATAGTCAAACTTCCCGTCCAAATTCATACCCGGCGTGATGATGGTCGCTTTGATAGGGTCCAGCATGTTGAAGCCGGGCGCCATGTCGCCAAAGGCATGCCAGGAGTCTTCGCCATCGGACGGCTGCACGCCTTCGGCATTCGTTTTCTTCAATACCCAGTTGTCGGCACTGTCTACGCCTTCTTCGTCCAACTCCTCCGGACCCCAAACCTGGAACCACCAATCGTTGCCATACTCTTCATCCACCTTTCGCATGGCACGCCGGAAATTGAGCGACTCGATCAGGCTTTCTTCGACAAGTGCACGTCCACCCGGAGGCTCCATCATCGCAGCAGCCACATCGCAACTTGCAATGATGCTGTATTGAGGGCTGGTCGAGGTGTGCATCAGATACGCTTCATTGAACAGATGCCGGTCCAGTTTGGTCTTTTTGCTGTCTTGGACCAGAACATGGCTCGCCTGCGAAATCCCTGCCAGAAGTTTGTGGATTGATTGGGTCGAATAGGTCACCGAATGGCTCGGCCGGTCGCGCTTGCGCCCCATGGCGTGGAAGGTGCCATAAAACGGGTGAAACGCCGCGTGCGGCAACCATGCCTCGTCGAAATGCAGGTTCTCGACATAGCCGTCGAGCATGTCCTTGATCGTCTCGGTGTTGTACAGGACCCCGTCATAGGTCGATTGCGTCAGAGTAATGATGCGCGGTTTGACCTTGTCCGCATCCACATGCGCCAACAGCGGGTTCGAGCGGATCTTCTCCTTGATCGCCTCGATCTCGAACTCGGCCTTCGGGATCGGCCCGATGATGCCATAGTGGTTTCGTGTCGGCTTCATGAAGACCGGGATAGCGCCCGTCATTATGATGCTGTGCAGAATGGACTTGTGGCAATTCCGGTCAACCACAACCACGTCGCCGGGAGCGACCGTGTGGTGCCAGACCATCTTGTTTGATGTGCTGGTCCCGTTGGTGACAAAAAAGCAGTGATCGGCGTTGAATATCCTTGCCGCATTCCGCTCGGACGCGCCGATGGCGCCGTTGTGGTCAAGCAATTGGCCAAGTTCTTCGACCGAGTTGCACACATCTGCCCGCAGCATGTTTTCGCCATAGAACTGGTGGTACATCTGCCCGATCGGACTTTTTAGAAACGCGACGCCGCCCGAGTGCCCCGGACAGTGCCACGAGTAGGAACCATCCTCGGCATAGTCGAGCAGCGCCTTGAAGAACGGCGGCTGAATACCTTCGAGATAGGCCTTGGCGTCACGGACGATATGGCGCGCGACGAATTCCGGCGTGTCTTCAAATGTGTGAATGAACCCATGAAGTTCACGCAAGATATCGTTGGGCAGATGGCGGCTCGTCTTGGTTTCGCCATAGATATAAATAGGCACATCGTTGTTTTTCCAACGCACCTCTTCGATGAAGGACCTCAGGTTCAACACTGCCGGATCAAGATCTGGGCCGGGCGTGAATTCCTCGTCGTCGATCGACAGCACAAATGCACTCGCGCGGGATTGCTGTTGTGCAAACTGCGACAGATCTCCGTAGCTGGTTGTGCCCAGCACCTCAAAACCTTCGCTCTCGATGGCTTCAGCGATGGCGCGAATGCCCAAGCCAGAGGAGTTGTCGGAACGGAAGTCCTCGTCGATGATGACGATGGGAAAGCGAAATTTCATTGAAAGCTCCAGTAGGGCAGGATCAGTCTGTGTTGTCTTTCTGGCGATGCGCTTTTTTCGTCAATCGCCCGAGTCGAGAATCTCGAAGTCATGTCTCCATTGTTATACCGGTCGTCAAGGCGCAAGCAGAGATACTTTGTACCCTCCAAAACAAGAGGGTTTCTCATTTAACTACGGCATACCGACGATGGCCACATGAGGGTCGCGCGCAAACCTGGCACCAAAGCCCCCGATCTGACCAGCGTGCCGCCTCTGCCGGATTGGCGGTCGCTGGTTAAAGGCGCGTGGCGGCCACTCGCCCCCCTACTTGCAAGGGCACGGAGGCGATCCATTGAATCCGGAAGGACATGGTTTGCCGGCAACTGCGTGACGCTGACCTTGGGGGATAAGCGTTCAATGTAAATGTCCGCTGGTCTTGACCAAGCGCACGTCGCCAGCAGCGAAGCAATCGATCTTCAAGGTAACTGGCCAACGGCACGCTCCAACCGGGTTGAGCATCCGCCTTTTCGATTCCTGTGCGCCCTAGGCAGAAGTCACGCCGCGCCCGGAAATCATTCCAAGCTCCGCGCAGGCACGCAAAATCATGTTGAAATTCTCTCGCTTCAGCTTCTCTGCACCTTCGTCGGCGGAATTTTGTGTAAGTATGATCGTACGATCAATATGTCCGATGGATTCAATCTTGGAGATGTCACGACCGATATCGTCCAATGCGTCAAGCAGGATCAAGACCAGATTTCCTCTCAGCCAGGGAAGCGTCGGGATAGCCAAAAGCCTCTCGAATACATCTTTGGCATCATCGCAAAACCCGGCCACAACGACTTGCGGGCCGACCTTTGTGCCGACAATGCGATAGCCAAAGATGGAACCGGTCGTTTGAGTGGTGAAGACTTCAAAGTTGCCGCCTTCACGCGCGGCAAAGGTATGCCAATTCGACACTGTAAGCCCCTATTCAACGATTCCAGAAATGAAGAAGGGGCGGATTGCTCCGCCCCCTGTTGCCACGAGGGAAATCGCGGGCCTTAGTTGAACGAGTAGACCAACGAAACACCGAAAGTGTTGTCGGTGCTTTTCGCTGTGCCGGGCTCGGAGTGGAACTCGGTCAGGATGCTCGTGCGCAGTGCCAATGTGTCGGTCATTGCGACGTTCAAGGCGAGGTCGTTGAAGATCACATCGTCAGACGAGGACAGGATGATGTCCGTGTCGTTCGTCAGGAACAATGTGTCCGTCAGCTTATGAGCATAGTCCGAGGAGATGCCGAAAGCGCCTTCGCTTACGTCAGCCGAACCGATGTCGTTGAGGTTTGCAAAGCGGTAGCCGGGACCGGCTTGAACCGACCACTGACGCTCCGCGTCGTTGTAGATGCGGTAACCAGCACCAAAGCTGACGAATGTGTCAGATTCGTACTGAGCGTCCGTCGCACCATCTGCCGAACCCTGAATTTTTGCAAAGCCGAAGGTCGACGGGTTGAAGTCACGTGTGTACTCAAGCCCATAGAACAGGCTCTCTTCAGACGCCGAGTCATCGTCATCGCTATAGGCATAGTTCAACTGCAGTTCGATGCCGTTCGGACCCCAGACATAGTTCATGTCCGAACCGATACCGATGTTCAGTGTCTCGCTATTGCCGCTTTGCGCAATACCGCGCAGCGCAACCGAGCCATTGAATCCCTGAGGGCGGCCTTCGTTGCCGAAGCGGTCAAGCTCGCGCTCTGCATCGTCTTCGATGGCTTCGATCAGGTCTTCGTTCAGATCGCCTGCAACGCTGTCACGGCCAATCAGAGTCTGTGTAAAGCCAGGTGCGGCAATCATCAGGGCAAGCGCGGATACGGTCGCCAGTTTCAGTGTCTTATTCATGGGTCATTCCTTTCCCAAAGAAGTGTGACCCGACCCAGAAGGGCGGGAGCAATTCCTGCTGACACTGCATGTAGGTAAGTTTTATCTACAAGGAAAATTCAAAATAATTACGCTTAAAACAAGTATTACTCATCTTAAAGATTTATTCAGCGTTTCCCGTCCCTTCGGCTGCGTCGCCGTCACTGATGTCTTTCAATTCAGCGATCACCGAGTTCTGATCCGCTTCGATTTGTGATTGAATTGCGACAAGTGTCTTCTCCGCAGTCGCTCGCACTTCCGTATCAAGATCGTCGCGCCAGACTGACCAGATCGGATAGGGAAACGCCGGGGCGCCTGGAACAAGGTGCAGCCGCCCTTCATCAAGATAACGTTTTATGTATCGCGCTGGAAGATAGGCCGCCGCCTGCCGCATGACGACGTAGTCAGCGGCCATGGCACCGAGCGAAAGCGTCAATCCAGGGTTCGTTAGTTCAGGGAACTGAAGGGCATGCGCATGCACGAATTCCGGACCCCAGTCGACGAAAACATAGTGAGGAGCGACCTCGTCGAGGGTCATTTCAAAAGACGACGCCATCACAAGCTCTTCATCCATGACCCTGCGCGCGCTCAGTCCCGGTCGAAGCTGCGGCGTGTACATCAGGCCAATCTGCACAATTCCTTCCACCAGAAACCGGGTCAGTCGATCCGGCATCCCAATCTCCGCTCTTACGTTGAGCGTCGGCATTGTTACCTGCATCAGGTCAATCCACCGGAAACCCAGTCGTGGCCAAAGCGAGTATTGCGCTCCGACTGTCAGCGACCTGGAATATCCTTCGGGGACGCCGATCTGCTGGCGGGCTTCCTCCCAGATCTTGATTAGTGAGAGCGCATAACGTTCGAATTCGCGGCCCGCGGACGTCAGTTCAGCCCCCGACTTCGAGCGTAGGAACAATTGCTTGCCAAGCGAGTCCTCAAGACGTTGCACGCGAAGGCTTACGGCGGACTGGGTGACAAAGAGTCGATCACTGGCGTTTACGAAGGACCCTGTGGCTGCGACTTCGAGAAAGGTGCGTATAAGAGCAATATCCATCAGAACGTTCCATGAGCAATAATCGCTTCAAACCCATTTATTATTCGTTTTTCTAACGAATTGAAACCGCATATCTACGCCTCGTGGAAGCAGAACACGACCGAGTGAATCGCCATGGAAGTCACGGGGCCAATGCCCCTTCGCAAAGGCTCCGGCGTCTGCTTCCACACAACGCAAGAAACCCTTTTTGGGAAGAGGAGCACGAAATGAAACTGTTTGATGCGCGTAAAGCCACTGCCGCCACGCTGATTGCTGCCGTTGTCGGCCTGTCAGCCTGTTCGTCCGATCAAGTGATTGACAACACGGTAGGCGTCGCAGCGGGGGGCACCAAGATCGTAGCCAAAGGCGCGGTCGGCGCTGGCAAGTTGGTCTACAAAGGCGGCAAAGCCATTGTCGGCGGCAACGAGTGAACTGCCAGCAGCACAGCCCGGGGCACTTCCGGACAGACCATATTTCAGCGCTCGCCATGTGTCTTGGCGGGCGCTTTCTTGTGAGAGAGGAACGCCATCCATAACAGCCGATAGCGCTTGGAGCATTCGGCTATCGGCCACCATTCGGAGCCTCTTCAACCGGGCGCGCAAGTCACACCCGATGAGTTCCGCAGCATCCGCCCTAGAACGGTCGCTCGTACCTGATGCTCACTGTATCGCGTGACGCGCCGCCAACCACCTCGCGAGACGCACGCGCCGAGAACTCTCCGCGCCCGTCAACCGAGCGCGACGACCACTTAAGCTCAAGCCCACCACCACATTCGGTGTCTGTCGCGTCGGTGCGGATCGTCTCGCACAAGACACTCGGCGCAACACTCAGTTGACGCCGCGAGATGCCAAACCGGTCCCCCTCGCCTGCAAAAACGAATTCGGGCCGGAATCGGATCACACCCAGAGCGACGCTGCCGACCGACACGACCTCGGTGGTCGTCGCAAGAGTAGAAACCGAGGTGACGTTGGCGTCCCCTACAGACGCCACGCCATAGGCAAAGCTCAACTCCGGATAGACCGTGAAACGGTCGTAGTCACGCTGCCCCGTTACGGCGACACCGACCTGAACGGACGTCGTGTCATACGTGCCATCCACGTCCAGCGTGCCGTTGCCAAGGTCCAGATTGTTGCGCCCCACGCCAAGGGTGACAAACCCGTCCCAGAAAAGATTTTCCGACAGTTGATCGACGAAATAGGCCCCCGCATTCAGGCCAAAGCCCGTGCGATTTCCGGTAAAATCGTCTTCGATGTCCGACCGCCTGGCCGAAGCCCCGATGAACAGACCCCGCAGCACGTCATCTCCAACAAGACGCTCCCATGCGACGCGGCCTTCCACCGAGGACGTCACATCGTCGTCCTCATGGCGGCTGACAGACAATTCGCCAAAGGCAAGGCGGCGACTGGTGCCATCGAGGCTGGATTTCTGCGTCAGGAAAGACCCGCTGCCCGTCGCGAGACTCTTGCTCACCGACAGTTTGCCGTCAAAAACCGGCTCGATACTGATCCCGCGCACAGCGGCACACCCGCCAAGACCCTCGATGCTCGGATCGGCGTCGCTGAGGTCCTCTTCGGTCAGATTTCGGCACCGTAGGTAGCCAGCGTGTCGCCCCCGTGCGTCGCGGGTTGCCCGCTGGTTGAACGCAATGCGATTGCGCAGGTCGCGGACGGTTTCTTCGATGATGATCTCTTCGATGGCCACAATATCGGTCGGAGTCAGTGCGGCCACCAGAACGAAAGTCAACGTGCTGGACGCGCTGTTCGGGGCGCCATCGCTATCCGTGGCGACACCGGACGGCACCGTCACGTTGACCGGCAACATCGGGTTCGTCGGTGTGACGATGATCGTGTAAACACCGGCTGACGGGTTGGCAAAGCTAGACGCCACGCCGTTCACCACGTTGAAACCCGCCAGCGTCATGCCCGACACGGGTTCGTTAAAGATCGCCGTGATCGGGAAAGGGCCATTGGGCGGGCTTGGCTCGGCCACAAGCGTGACGCCAGGGGCGTCATTCGCGTCACCGCTGACCGCGATGTCATAAACACCCTCGTCGGGGTCGTTGTTGGCCACGTCAATGTCAAAGCCAAACGCCCCATCCCCCGCTGGCGTATAGGTCACGTCGAATGTCGTCGTCTCACCCGGTTCAAGTGTCAGATCCCCCGGCAGACCTACGTTAACTGCACCGGTTATATTCGTCGCGTTGCTGACCGTGGGCGTGCCGCCAAGGGTCAGCGTGTTCGTGCCAGTGTTCATGACGGTATACGTCACGGTCTTGGCGACACCCGAAGGCTCAAGCCCCTGTGGATCGCTGCCGCCGTCGGCAACGGGGCCACCGGACTCAGACGCGCTGATCTCGATCTCGGGCGCGACGGGAAGCGTGACGACAACGCCCTGCACTTCACGAAACGTCGCCTGCTGGTTCGCGGCTCTGCCCACGAAATTGTCCAGCCTGACCTCACTCACCCGGTAGAGACCCGCCCCCCCGCCCCTGCAAAGGAAACGAATTTCGGATCGTTGAAATTGGTGGTTTCGCCTATGTTGACGTCTTCCTGTGCGTACGTGATCGTGGAATTGGTTGCAGGATCAAAGTAATCCACCTCTACGTCGAGCTGGCGCAACTCGTTGTCGTTCATGTTGCGGCCGTCGTTCGCCCAGATCACGATCCCGGTCATGAACTCTGCGTTGTCAGGAGAGAATGTGAATGTGATCTGGTAGTCGGGATCGACAGGTCCCAGCAGGCAGATCCCGGGGTTCGCATTACTACCATCCGACAATTCGGGAAGCGTTGCGAGGCATGAACCTGACGTCCAGCGCGGAGGATCGCCGTTGTCCGTAACTGTGTCCGCCACAAGGTTTTGCGCAACGGCACTCTGGGAAAATGCGATCAAGCAAAGTGCCAGAAAAGCACCCAGATATCGGCGCGCACCAGTTTGAATGGGCAATGGCCTTCAACGTCGCCAGGTACATCATCACAAGTTACGCGCTCGTTTTTAGTTGCCTTCGCTAATGCCAACCTGAAAAGAAGCTGACTTTGAAAAACAAGCTTCGTCACAAAATGAGGTAGCGGAATTGGCGCTCATTCGCAGAACTGTTGCCTACAAGACTCATTGGTGGGTCACGCTTCCAAAGCGGCACTCTGGCAAGTCGGCCCCAACAGGGTCCATTTCAGGTGAGCTGCAAACGGATTTCGCGACAAAGCCACCGGCCACCGACAGATGTCAGCCCGCTTCTACCCGCGCCAAAAGCGCCTTGGCCGATGCCTGTTCCGCCGCACGCTTGGAGTTCGCGCTGGCCCGTTCGGCTTCGCCCGTCGAGAGTCGCGCTTCCACGGTGAAAACCGGAGCGTGATCCGGTCCCGTGCGGCTCACGGCTTCATAGCTAGGAGGCGCAAGTCCGCGCGCCTGCGCCCATTCCTGAAGCGATGTCTTCGCATCCCGCGCATCGCCTTCGACTGTGTCGATGCGCGACGCCCAAAGCCGCAGGACAACATCGCGCGCAGCCTCAAAACCGGCATCCTGATAGACCGCCGCAATCACCGCCTCCATCGCGTCCGCCAAAAGCGCCTCTTTGCGCCGCCCCCCGGACATCATCTCCGAGCGACCCAGTCGCAGCACCACGCCGATGTCGATATCGCGCGCTACGGCGGCACAGGTTTCCTTACGTACCAGAGCGTTGAACCGCGGTGCCAGTTGACCTTCGGCGGCGCCTGCGTCGGCTTGCAACAATGCTTCGGCGATCACCAGTCCCAGCACACGGTCCCCAAGGAATTCTTGCCGCTGGTTGTCGGGGCGGGTCTCGCTGGCAATCGACGGATGCGTGACCGCACGGATCAGATACTCGGGCTCCTTGAAGTCGTGACCCAACCGGGCCGCAAAAGCGTCCAGTTCAGCCGAGGTCTTCATCACTCGATCGCCTTGAAAAACCGGTCCATGCGCCACGTCCAGACGAAGAACAAAGACCGCCCCGCGGACGAGAACATAACCCGGTCCGCGCGTCCGATCAGGTTCTCATACGGCACAAGCCCAACCCCCGAAGGCTGGGCCACACGGCTGTCGGTGGAATTGTCGCGATTGTCGCCGACGAAATAGAACATGCCTTCGGGAACGCGCGTCACGCCAGTATTGTCCAGACGGGTTGGTCCCGCGTCCAGAACTGCGTGCTGAGTGCCATCCGGCAGTGTTTCAATGGACTTCATTTTGTTGCAATCGTCCCCGAACGACACCGACATCTCGATGCAGATCGGCGTTGTGCCAATGGGTCCCTGTCGCTCGTAAGTCTCGGTGAACAAGCCCTCTTGAACCTGAGGTGCGGCCGATCCGTTGATGAACAGAACGCCGCTACGCATCTGCACTGTATCGCCCGGAAGTCCGACAACGCGCTTTATGAAGTCCTGTCCGTTGGCAGGATGCCGGAACACCACGACATCGCCGCGCTCGGGCTCGGACCCCCAGATACGCCCATCAATGGGACACAGGCCAAACGGGCAGGAATATTGCGAATACCCATAGGCCATCTTGTTGACGAAGAGAAAATCGCCGATCAGCAAGGTGTCTTTCATCGACCCCGACGGAATCCAGAACGGCTGGAAGAACAAGGTGCGAAACACGCCCGCAATCAAAAGCGCGTAGACGACGGTCTTGATCGTTTCGACGACCCCGTCAACGAACGTACTGGTACTGTCGGACATGTATGCCTAGCCTCTGTAAGGTCGACGCTTTCTGAGGGGTGGCGACTGCCCTGTCAAGCAAGCCGCCGCGTCGTCTCGGGGGTTGGTATGTCATTCGTTTCACCCAAGGGGCGCGCTTCGATCAGAACAAAAGCCTGAGCCCAGGGGTGGTCATCGGTCAGCGTGACATGGACTACCGCTTCAAAGCCCGCAGGCGTCATCGCTTCAAGCCGCTCGGCCGCCCATCCCGTCACATGCATGACGGGCTGACCTGTTCGCAAATTCGTGACCGACATGTCCTTCCAGGCGATGCCCATCCGCAACCCGGTGCCCAGCGCCTTGGAACACGCCTCTTTCGCGGCCCAGCGTTTGGCATAGGTGCCCGGCGTATCGGCCCGGCGTTCGGCTTTGGCCTGCTCGATCTCCGTAAACACACGATTGCGAAAGCGGTCGCCGAAACGCTCCAGCGTGCTGGCGATCCGCTCGATATTGCAAAGGTCCGTCCCGATACCAAGGATCATTAGCCTGCCCGCTTTCCAAGTTCGCCGCCATATGAAACCGCGACCCCGGCCTTGGCAAGGTTTTGGAAACCATGTTGGTCTAAGGATCCGCCTTATGTGGCGAAACCTCATGATTCTGTTTCTCTTGACCGGCTGCGGTGGCGTGGCGTGGAATACCACGTTGGCCAGCGAACCAGTCGTGCGCCGTGCGATGCTTGAAAGCCTCCGCCCCGGAGTCACCACCGAAAGTCAGTTTTTGACCCGTTGGGGACGACCCACGCAACGTATCCGTGAAGGCGGCGAAACGCGCCTGATCTATCGCAGCATGACGAACCCGCGGGGCTAACGTTTTCCGCAGTTCGGCAGCAGTTGGGACTATGTGGTTGCGGTGTTCCAGTATGGCCAAGCGGTGTCCGCCTACTCCAGCGATACCGAGGGCTGCCGCGCCACCTTCGCGCCGCGCCCTCCGGGGCAGGCCTTTGATGACCCGACCACGGTCTATCCGGTCAACTGTAGTCTGGCTGGCGCTTCGGACGGCGGCGCACCCCTTGGCGCGGTCGGCGGCGGTGTCGCGCCGGATGAATACGGAAATGGCCGGGCGAACGGTACAGGTTCCAGCGCAAGCCAAAACGGCAAGGGCGACGGACGATCCGGGCCGGGCAAGCTCTAGCCCGCCACCCCTTAAACGTTTTTGCATGGCAGCTAAGCGAATTTTGACAATTTTGTTGGGATCGGGAATCCTTTAAAACCTCCTCGTCACCGGACCACAACCGGACCCAAACACCGAACTTCAGGCGCTCGTCCGATCACGCACTCTGTGTTCCGGTCCCGAAGCCGCTTTGCCAATCCGAAAGGAGCACCCAATGCAAGCCCTCTCAAACCCCGAAAGCCGAAACTACGCCCGCATCGCGGGGGCCCTTTATCTCACTATCGCCGTCTCTGGCGGTTTCGCCATCGCCTATGTCCCCGAGGCCATCAACGTCGCAGACGATCCCGCCGCAACACTTGCAAATATCAGCGCCATGCGCGGCTTGTTCCTTGCAGGGATCGGCGGCGACGTCGTGATGATGCTGTCCGAAGTGCTGATCACCGTCATGCTGTTCTTCATGTTCCGTGGCGTCAGCCCAACGCTTTCTGGTATGGCAGCCCTTGCCCGCCTCAGCATGGTCGCGGTCATGTCGGCAATGTTGTTCTTCAGCGCGGCGGTCTTCACACTCGCAACCGATGCGTCGTTCCTGTCGGGCTTCACCGCCCCCGAGCGCGCCAGCCTCGCCGAACTGTTCACCTATCTCGACGCGGTCGGCGTATGGATCTGGCAGCTGTTCTTCGCGCTTCACCTTGTCCTTCTCGGGATACTTATCCTGAAATCCGGGGCGTATCCGCGGCTCTTTGGCTATGGCATGACCATCGGTGCCATCGGTTACGCGCTGGACAGCCTCTATGCGTTCGCCCTGCCCGAGGTCACACTTCTCGGTCTGGCCCGCATCGGTCTCCTCGCGATTGTAACACTCTCCGAAGTCGGCTTTGCGCTTTGGCTGCTACTTCGCGGCCCTCGCGTCAGCGATAAAACGGCTGCGGCCTAATCAGGCACGATCCGCGCGGTCAGCACGCGGATGGCTGCTGCTCCGAACAACAAACCAAAGCCCGCATCAAACACCCGCGCCGCCCGACCGTAGGCGCGTGCGATCCGGGGCGCCGAAAACAATATCGCATACCCGAGGAAAACAACCGTCGACGCCGCAATCAATATGCCGAACAAGGCCCAGACATCTGCGCCAGACGCTCCGGCGGGCAAAGCAATCGCATAGATCGCGCCCCATGCCAGAATCGCTTTCGGATTCGTCAGGTGAATTGCCAGACCACGCAGAAAGCTACGCCCGCTGCCGCTTGCCCTGATCGCAACCGCGCGGCCATACCACGCTGCCCGAAGCGACCTGATCGCCAGCCAGAGCAAGTAGGCAGCACCGACGTAGCGGATCACCTCAAAGACCCAGACATTCGCCATCATGACCGCCGACATGCCCAAGGCCGCCGCACTTCCAAGCATTGCCGAACCGACCAGAACACCAAACGCAAGAATCAGCCCTGCCCGTCGCCCCTGCCCCATTGCCGTTGAGGATATCGCCAGCGTCGCCGGTCCCGGGGACCCTCCGGCCAGCATCCAGCCCACCACGACAACCCACAATTCAACGCCCAAGGCGCGCACCGTCCATGATGTTGCGCATTTCGCGGATAGCAGGCTCAAGCCCCCGGAAAATCGCTTCGCCAATCAGGAAATGCCCGATATTCAATTCGCGCACCTCGGGCAACGCCGACACAGGAGCCACCGTGTCGTAAGTCAGCCCATGTCCCGCATGGACCTCAAGCCCCAGCGAATGGGCAAACGCAGACATGTCGCGCAAACGCTCAAGTTCGTCGTCGCGTTTGTCGAAGTGCCCTTCAGCGTGGAAATCGCAATAAGCCCCGGTGTGCAGTTCGATGACCTCTGCACCGATCCGGTTAGCCGCCTCGATCTGACGTTTGTCGGCGGCGATGAAAATCGAAACACGGCATCCGGCATCCCGCAAAGGCGCAATGAAATGCGCCAGACGGTTCTCGTCCTTGGCAACCTCAAGCCCGCCTTCTGTGGTCCGTTCCTCGCGCTTTTCGGGAACAATGCACACCGCGTGCGGCTTATGCCGCAAAGCAATCGCCTGCATCTCGTCCGTCGCGGCCATCTCGAAATTGAGCGGCACCGACAAGACTTCCATCAGCCCGTCGATATCCGCATCCGAAATATGGCGACGGTCCTCGCGCAAATGGGCGGTGATCCCGTCAGCACCAGCCTCCTCGGCGATCTTGGCCGCGCGCAACGGATCCGGATACGCACCACCGCGCGCATTGCGCACCGTCGCGACGTGATCGATGTTGACGCCCAGTCGAAGAGGGGGTTGGTCTGCCATGAAAGCCTCCGCACAATTACTGGGCAAAGACTAGTAGCGCGCACCGACTTAACAAGCGCAAAGGGGCACGAAACCGTGCCCCTGTCATGATTAGTGAACGTTTACAGGCGCAAAATCATTCTGACGTGCCAAAGCAAACGCCATCGAGCGATCTTTTACCAAAGCCAGCCGGACACCATCCGCCGAGTGCAGCGCATAGATATGCTTGCTACCCAACGCCTGATCCTGAACCTCTTCGGGCAGGTCCTCAACGGCGACAGGACGCACATAAACCAGCTTGCCTACGTCCAACTTCTTGAAATCATACTGCGTGTTCATACCACTTACTCCTTTCAAGCCTTGTTGATGCGGATCGTCTGCACCACCTTGTCGGGCACTGCGCGCATCAAATCGATATGCAGCAAACCGTGCTCCATCGAAGCTCCTGCAACATCGACACCATCCGCGAGCAGGAATGTCCGCTGAAACTGCCGCGCTGCGATCCCTCGGTGCAAAAACACCCGATCTGCGCTGTCATCCGTCTGCTTACCTCTTACGACAAGCTGGCGGTTTTCGACCGTGATCGACAGGTCGTCTTCGCGAAACCCCGCTACAGCAAGCGTGATGCGGAACGCGTTGTCCTTCACTTGCTCGATATTATACGGCGGATAACCGTTTTCGGATTTCGCTGTGCGTTCGACGAGCCGTTCAAGCTGGTCAAAGCCCAGAAGGAAGGGATGTGTTCCCAAGGTCATTTTTGTCATGCGACGTCCTCTAGTAAAGCGACGGTGCTGTTTTCGGCCCCTGACGGCGACCGACGTTGTCAGAAATATGGGGATGCAATGCGGCCGTAACAAGGCCAGTTCACGCTTTGAAATGAAGGGCGTTCACGTTATCTAAAGGCTTGAGCAACATCATATCGCCCGAAATCATGACAAATGCACCGCCACACAAGATGGACCATGACGAGGTTCTGCGCTTCAAACTGGAGGCCTGGCGGCGCGAGCACCGCGATCTCGACGAGGCGATCCGTGCTCTGGATGAGCGTGGTACGGGCGATCCATTGACGGTCAAACGGCTGAAAAAGCAGAAACTTGCCCTGAAAGACAGAATTGCCCAGCTCGAAGACGAGCTGACGCCCGATATCATCGCCTGAGCCGTTGCGACCGTTTGCATGCGGCGCTAGGGTCCGGGCGAGAATTTGACGGGGGATCACCGCGTGAGCGTTAAAGTTGGCATCATCATGGGCAGTCAGTCCGACTGGCCCACCATGAAACCCGCCGCCGAGATTCTCGACGAACTTGGCGTGGCGTACGAGACCCGAATCGTCTCGGCCCACCGCACCCCCGACCGCCTTTGGGACTACGGGAAAACGGCTGTTGATCGTGGGCTTCAGGTTATTATCGCTGGCGCGGGTGGCGCGGCGCACCTGCCCGGCATGATGGCTTCCAAGACCCGTATCCCCGTCGTCGGCGTTCCGGTGGAAACCCGCGCGCTGAAAGGCGTGGACAGCCTCTATTCCATTTTGCAGATGCCTCGCGGCTATCCGGTGGCGACCATGGCGATCGGCGGAGGTATGAACGCAGGCCTCATGGCCGCGCAGATGTTGGCCACCACCGACGCCACCCTCGCCAAGCGCCTCGACGCATGGCGCGAGGCGCTCACCGCCTCTATCCCCGAGGAACCAAGCGATGACTGACGCGCTTCAACCCGGCCAGACCATCGGCATCCTTGGCGGAGGCCAACTGGGCCGTATGCTCGCCATGGCCGCCGCGCGCCTCGGCCTGAAAGTCCACATCTTTGAGCCCGCCGCCAATCCCCCAGCAGGCGAAGTTGCCCACAAGACAACCACCGCGCCCTACGAAGACGAGACCGCTCTCACCTCCTTCGCCGACAGCGTCGACGTCGTCACCTACGAATTTGAAAACGTACCCGCGGCCGCGCTTGACCTCATCGAAGCCCGCGTCCCGATCCGCCCGAACCGCATCTCGCTCGCCACCAGTCAGGACCGCCTGACCGAAAAGACCTTCCTTAGGGACATCGGCCTCGAAACAGCCCCATTCGCCACCGTCATCACCGAAGCCGAACTTGCTCAAGCCCTCGCCTCGGTCGGCATGCCTTCGATCCTGAAAACCCGCCGCCTTGGCTATGACGGCAAAGGTCAGGCCCGCATCAACGACCGCCACGGCGCGCCCGCCGCGCTGGCCGCGATGAACGCCGCGGACGCCATCCTCGAAGGCTTCGTCGCCTTCGACCGCGAGATCAGCGTTATCGCCGCGCGCGGCCTTGATGATACCATCGCCTGTTTTGAACCCGGCGAAAACGTCCACACCGACGGTATCCTCGACACCACTACCGTGCCTGCAGACATCTCGACCGCCACGCGCGAGCGCGCCTTTGGCATCGCGGGCACCATCCTGACGGCACTGGATTACATCGGGGTCATCGGCGTCGAGATGTTCGTCTCGGGCGACAAGATCATCATCAACGAGTTTGCACCCCGCGTGCACAACTCGGGCCACTGGACCGAAGCGGGCGCGGTCATCGACCAGTTCGAACAACACATCCGCGCCGTTGCGGGATGGCCCCTTGTCGATCCGGTCCGCCACTCGGACGTCATCATGACCAACCTCATCGGCGACGATATCGAACAGGTCCATGCGATCGCTGCGGAAACCGGCGCGCGCCTGCACCTTTATGGCAAGGCCGAAGCCCGCCCAGGGCGTAAAATGGGCCACGTCACACGCGTCCTCGGCCCCGCCACTGACCGCTGATGGGGCGGCGCATCCGACTTGCAACGCGCGGCCTCGTGTTCAAAGGTGACAGACTCCTCCTCGTGAACGCATGGCCCGACGGCAAGAGCGACCTCATGTGCGCCCCCGGCGGCGGCGTAGAACCCCATCAATCCCTGCCCGACAACCTGCGCCGCGAGATTTACGAAGAAACCGGCCTGACCGTCACCGTCGGCCCTTGTGTGCTGATTAACGAATTCCATAACCCCGGCAGCAACTTCCACCAAGTTGATATCTACTTCCGCTGCACCCTCGTTGCGGGCGAGCTTACAGACGCATGGCAAGACGTCGAAAACATTGTCACCGACCGCCGCTGGGTCACCCGCGAGGAACTGACGACATTGCGCGTCAAACCCGACAGCCTTGCCGAGGTCGCCTGGGACCACGACGGCGCCGCCGCCTACGACGCTTTGGAGCCGCTCCTGCGCTGACCGCCAAGCACACCCAAAGCGACCCCGCCCAGCACCACCGCACTAGCCAAAATCAAGCGTCCACTGGCGACCTCGCCCAGAACCAAAACACCGCCCACAACCGCAATGACCGGCACTGTCAGTTGCGTTAAAGCAGCCACTGCCGCGTCCAGCTTCGGCAAAACCGAATACCAAAGCGCATAGCCCAACCCGGACGTCAGAGCGCCGCAGATGATCGCCAAAACCGCGCCACTGGCACTCATCCCGTCCTGCACAACGATCCACGCCAACAATGCAAACGGAATCGAACAGATGAAATTCGCCCCCGTCTCGGCCATCGGATCCGTCGCGCCGCGCCCTGCCAGCGAATAGACCCCCCAAGCCACCGCGGCGACGCCCATCATCAAAGATGCGCCAAAAGGCGGCGCGCCTATGGCCCCCGGCCACAAAAGCCAGACCAATCCGCCAAACGCCACTGCCGCCCCGACCCATCGCAAAACCGGTGGACGGTTCCCAGCGACCAAGGCTCCGGCAAACATGGTCACCTGCACGCCACCGAACAGGATCAACGCCCCGACGCCCGCGTCCAACGCCACATAAGCAAACGAAAACCCCAACATATAGGCCATCAACGACCCGGTCCCGACGACACGTCGTCTGGTCAGCAACCTCGGCATGTTTCCGCGAAAATAGAGCAGCGCCCCAAGGCACAAAGCCCCCGCCACAACCCGCAACGCCTGAAAAGCCGCCGGCCCGGTTTCGCCGTCCAACAGCCCCCAGCGGTTCAGGATCGAGTTTGAGGCAAACGCCACCATCGTCAAAGCGGTGAGCGCGAAAAGTCTCACTTGTTCATCACTGCGTTGACAGAATGCGGCAGCACGGTCGACAAATCCTGCCCGCCAAGATCCGCCCCGATCATCGTCTCATAACGCGCCAAAGCCGCCTTCAGCGCAATCGCCTCGCGGTCCAGCTCCTGTGATGTGGCGACCATCAGCGCCGCGTCTTTGGCAATACCGGACACCGAAAATCCAACCGCGTCGCTCTCGCCCTTTATGATAGGCATCCGCTGCAAGAATGCGGGCGAAGCCGCCGGACTCTTTTCCAGGAACCCAAGCATTGTGTCCATCCCCAACCCCAGTCCTGCACCTGTCTCCAAAGCCTCCGACAAGACTTCCCACATCCCCGTCAAGACCATGTTGTTGACGATCTTGGCCGAAGCACCTGCCCCAAGCGGGCCAACATGAGCCACCTTGTCGGACGCCAAGGCAGCAACAGGCAAGAACCGCGCGACGTCCGCGTCCTTGCCGCCGACGAACATGCCAACCGTGCCCGCTTCAACCATGTCAGGCCCACCTGAAATAGGCGCATCTAACAAGGCACCGCCTGCCCGCTCGATACTAGCGAGCAGATCACGCACCACGGTCGGCGACACGGTTGAGGTTTCCACGATCAGCTTGCTGGTCAGATCCAGTGTAGAAAGTTGCGTCAGCACGTCGCGCGCCGCGTCATCATTGAAAAGCGAGAGCACCAAGACATCCGAAGCAGCGACGAGATCACGCATTTCGCCGACGCCCTCGAACCCTGCCGCCGCTGCTTGCTCGCTGTCCACACCGCTGCGCGTCCAGCCTTGGACCAACGCACCCTGACTTGCAAACCGTGCGGCCAGCGCCCAGCCCATCCGGCCCAGTCCGATCACGCCAATGCGTTCGTTCATGTCGCCACCTTCCTTAACGCTCCGCTAAACGCGCGAACGGTCGCACCTACGCAAAACCGACGTGATACCGACATCATACCGACGTCACCGATTCAGCCCTTCCAGGCCCCGCTTCGCACGGTATCGATCATCAGTTGCACGTTCTCGGGATCAGCGTCCGGCGTGATGCCGTGGCCAAGGTTGAAAATATGCGGACCCTTTGAAAACGCACGACAAATCGCGCCCGTTTCGTCGATCAGATCCTGCCCACCAGTCACCATATGCGACGATTTCAGATTGCCCTGAACGCAGCCATCCACCTGCACATTCGCCGCCGCCCACTCGGCGTCCACCGAGTTGTCCAAAGCGACGCAGTCCGCCCCGATAGCCTTTGAAAACCCTACATATTTCTCGCCAGCCTCTCGCGGGAAAGCAATCACCGGAATGCCCGGATGACGCGTTTTCAGCTCAGTAATGATCCGCTTGGCAGGTTCCAAAGCGAACTCCTCAAAGTCCGCGCCTTTCAACGATCCGGCCCAACTGTCGAACAGTTTCACAACCTCGGCCCCGGACTCGATCTGCGCCGAAAGATACTCCACCGTCGCCGCCTCGATCCGCTCCATAACCGCTTGAAATAATGGGCGGTTCGCGGCCTTCAACGCATGCGCCGGACCCTGATTGGGCGTTCCTCGCCCGGCAATCATATACGTCGCAACCGTCCACGGCGCGCCCGCAAATCCTATCAGTGTCGTCTCTTTCGGCAGTTCCGCCGCCAGCTTCGCAACGGTTCCGTAAACCGGCGCAAGATGATCATGGATCGCATCCGCAGGCTTCAGCTTGTCGAAGTCCGCCTGTTCCGTGATCGTCGACAACCGCGGCCCCTCGCCAGTCACGAACCAAAGATCCGCGCCCAGCGCGTCCGGAATCAGCAAGATATCGGCAAAAAGAATAGCCGCATCAAAGCCATAGCGTCGGATCGGCTGTAAGGTAACCTCGGCGGCCAGATCAGAGTTATAGCACAGCGAAAGAAAATCCCCGGCCTCGGCCCGCGTCGCCTTGTACTCCGGCAAATACCGCCCGGCTTGTCGCATCATCCAGATCGGCGGCGTGTCCAACGTCTCGCCAGCCAGTGCGCGCAGGATTAACTTATCGTTTGCCATGTCAGGATACCTTCTCAACTTGGATAAGAGAGGTCCCAGCCAGACGTAAGATTGTCAATACAATGAGTTGTCAGTTTTTTCTGACGCCCTTAAACAGGCATTCATGAAGAATTTGCCTGATCCCAGAAATCCGTTCCGCATCGGCACCCGAGGCTCTCCTCTGGCGTTGGCGCAGGCCCACGAAACCCGCGACCGCCTCTGCGCCGCTTTCGATCTGCCGTCCGAGGCGTTCGAAATCGTTGTGATCAAGACAACAGGCGACGCGATCCTTGATCGGCCACTGAAGGAAATCGGCGGAAAAGGCCTTTTCACGCGCGAAATCGAAGACGATCTCTTGGCAGGCCGGATCGACATCGCAGTCCACTCGATGAAGGATATGCCCGTCCAACAACCCGGCGGCCTGACGCTTGATTGTTATCTGCCGCGCGAAGACGTGCGCGATGCCTTCATCGCCCCCAGCGGCGGCACACTTTCGGGTCTGGCACCGGGGACCAAGGTCGGCACCTCGTCACTGCGCCGAAAAGCGCAGTTGCTGAACCGGCGTCCCGACCTTGAGATCGTTGAGTTTCGCGGTAATGTGCAGACAAGATTGAAGAAACTGGAAGCGGGCGTCGCCCATTGCACCTTTCTTGCGATGGCTGGCTTAAACCGTCTCGGTATGTCCGACGTCCCCGCAACACCGATAGCGACTGAGGAAATGCTGCCCGCCGTCGCGCAAGGCGCTATCGGCATCGAACGGCGGAGCGACGACGGCCGCGCCACAGAACTGCTTGCCGCCCTGCATCATCTGGAAACGGGTCAGAGGTTGGCCGCTGAACGCGCTTATCTTGCGGCGCTGGATGGCTCGTGTGAAACACCTATTGCCGGCCTTGCCACACTTGACGGCACAACCTTGTCGTTGCGCGGGGAAATCCTGCGCACCGATGGGTCTGAAGCTTTGAGCGATACGCGCACTGGCCTCATCGAGGACGGCGCAGCAATCGGAAAGGACCTTGCAGAAAGCCTTCTGGCCCGCGCAGGCCATGGCTTTTTCGACTGGAGAACCGCGTCCTGAGCTGGACGCGGGCGTACCAGTTTAACGACCGATCAAGGCCACCGGAGCAAATTCGGACCGCTCATAATCAAGCGGCGCCTGATCCGCTGCAATCGTTTCGCGCTTGAACTCATAAACCATCTCGCCCGCGTCTTCCTCGGACGCCACGATCAGGCACTGAGACATGTGCCGCGCACCATCATAAACATCAACCAACCCGCGCAATTGCGGCGCGTCTTCGGCATCAAGCGCAAAGCCCTCGTCCCAATATCGCAATATGGTAAACGTCTGATCGCCGACCCGCACACGCAGACGGCTTTTCTTTGCCCGGTTGCGCTTTCTGGCCGCTTCCAGCCCCTCGCGCACCTCTTTTGGCAGATACTCTGACATAGCTATCATCCCCCCCAAAGGACAGTCTGGGCCGATTCGCTCGCAGGACAAAGAAAACACTGATTTCATGACAGAAAAATGAAACAATCCACAGGCAAACACACCTTTTGGAAGCACGGATTTGCAAAGAAACTCCGCGTTTCGCCAACACTTCTCGCAAATACGCACACCTTCTCTGTGGCCACTGGGATGGTTTCTTATCGTCAGAACCTCATATCTAAGGTCAAAGGAGATCGTAGATGGGTAAGCTTGTTGAAGGCGTCTGGCATGACGTCTGGTATGAAACCAAATCGAACGACGGAGCATTTGTCCGCGCCGACGCGAAGTTCCGCAACTGGGTGACGCCCGATGGCGCGCCCGGTTCTTCGGGCAAAGGCGGCTTCAAGGCAGAAGCCAAACGCTATCACCTTTACGTTTCGTTCGCCTGCCCCTGGGCGCACCGAACGTTGATGTTTCGCAAGCTGAAAGGGCTCGAAGACATGATTTCCGTGTCCGTCGTGGACCCTGACATGTTGTCGGACGGCTGGACTTTAAGCGGAGATTACCCCGGCGCGACGGGCGATACGCTTTATGGCCTCCGCTTCGCGCGCGACGTTTATACCAAGGCTGACCCGACGATGACGGGCCGCGTTACGGTACCGATACTCTGGGACAAGAAGACTGAAACCATCGTCTCGAACGAAAGCTCAGAGATCATTCGCATGTTCAACTCCGCGTTCGACGGGCTGACGGGCAACACAGACGACTATTGGCCCGAGCACATGCGCGACGATATCGAGAAGGTGAACGCACGCATTTACGATACCTTAAACAATGGGGTGTATAGATGCGGCTTTGCGACGTCGCAAAGGGCGTATGATGACGCGGTGTCCAAGCTCTTCGAAACGTTGGATTGGCTGGAAGATCGGTTGTCGAAAAAACGCTACCTTATGGGCGACCAAATTACCGAGGCGGATTGGCGTCTGGTGGCTACCCTGTTCCGGTTCGATCTGGTGTATCATTTGCATTTTAAATGCAATCGCAGCAGGATTGTCGATTTCCCGAACCTCTGGGCCTTTACGCGTGAACTTTATCAATGGGTTGCGCCGAACGGAAGCCGCATCGCTGAGACAGTAAATTTCGACCATATCGTGCGCCACTACCACTACAGTCACGAGACGATTAACCCTCACCGGATCATTCCGATCAACCCGGTTATTGACTGGAACGAGCCGCACGAACGCGGAAACTCGAAAGCCGCTTAACTGGCCCGTCCATGATACTCGACAATCGCCGCCAAATCATTTGGCGGCGATTGTTCGGGCACCATCGCGGCAGCATTTGGGATGTGGTTGAAAATCGATCCGTCCGAGAAAAATGTGCTGTTTGAAACGAAAACGATCCGGGCCGACGGTCTTCGGTAGCTTGCGTAGTCGGCAATCGCGAGGGCGCTGCCCTTTTCTAGGTTCAGGTCAAGAACGATCACGTCGACGTCGTGGACACGCATGAAGTCAGTTGCATCCGCCTGACTATGAACAACGACCACCGTGTTGCCCTGACGCTGCAAATGTCGCGACCAGATGCGCGTCAAATGCCTATTATTTGCCACGATCAGTACCACCATACCACCTCCCGCGGCGGGGAGCCGCTGCGGATGTTCACCCCTCGTCATATTTGTCCTACAATGCTTAACAAAGGGTTAACTTGAGTAAACTTGCCGTTAACCAAAGGCGGGCTTGCGCCGATCCCTTGCTTGCGACCGCCGATTGCGGTGCTAGTGTTCCCGCAACTTCTGGATGGACGTTGGATTCAATGAAACACTTCCTTTTTGCCTTGTCGGCCGCATTCATCATGCCTGCTACAGCCGCGATGGCCTGTGGCGGATCATTTCAGGGCTTTGTTTCAGACCTGAAGGCCGAAGCCATCAGGAATGGCGCATCGCGGGCCGTGACAGACCGCTTTTTCGCCAATGTTCAAAAGGACGATGCGGTTTTGAGAGCAGATCGTTCGCAGGGTATCTTCACGCGACCTTTTCTTGATTTCTCCAGCCGCCTGATTTCGCAAAACCGTTTCCAGAACGGCCAGCAAAACGGGCGGAAATGGGATGCGGTCTTTAACAAGATCGACCGTGACTATGGTGTTTCGCGCGGCGTGCTTCTGGCGTTTTGGGCGTTCGAGACCGACTTCGGTGCCGTGCAAGGCGATTTCAACACGGTTAATGCGCTGGTCACACTTGCACATGACTGCCGCCGGCCAGAGCTCTTCCGCCCTCAGGTTTTTGCCGCGCTTGAATTGTTCGAACGCGGTGATCTTGATCCCCTCCGCACAACGGGGGCTTGGGCGGGCGAAATCGGCATGGTGCAGATGCTTCCAAAGGACATCATCGAAAACGGTGTCGACGGCGATGGAGACGGTCACGTCACGCTGAAGACGTCCCCGGCCGATGCGCTCATGTCCGGAGCCAAGATGCTGAACTCTCTCGGGTGGCGTCCGGGTGAACCCTGGTTGCAGGAAGTGACCGTGCCGCGAAACTTCGACCTGTCCCAGACCGGACTCGACAAAAAAAAGGACCGTGCGCGTGACTGGGTGCAGGTTGGGATCGTGCCTAGAACCGGCACGTTGTTCGCACCGAACCTTCCCGCCGCAATCATCCTCCCGCAAGGCCACCGTGGTCCGGCCTTTATTGCCTACCCGAATTTCGATGTTTTCTTCGAGTGGAACCAAAGCTTCGTCTACGTCACCACCGCCGCCTATTTTGCAACTCGGCTTGAAGGAGGACCGCCCCTGAACCCCGGCGATCCGGAACCCGGTCTTGATCGCGATGCAATGAAAGTACTTCAGCAGAAACTGCAGGCACGCGGCTACGATGTTGGCGGGATTGATGGCATTCTGGGCGCAAACACCCGCGCAGCCGTTCAGGCCGAGCAGAAACGACTCGGGCAGCCTGCAGATGCCTGGCCGACGCAGGCGCTGCTGAACGCTCTTTAGCAGATTTGGATAAAGCCCCGATCGCCAGGCTTGCAGCCCAAGCTGTCACTGGCGGAACCGGCATTCATCACAGCCGCCAGGGCAAGCAGGATCAGGCCTGCCACCGCAAAATCACTCATAAGAGCCCCCACTCTTAACTGTACAATTAAGATTAAGGGGCAGATCGTTTTAATTTCAAGCATTTAGGCGATTAGTCGGCGGCAACAGTTATGTTCCGAACTGGAAGCCGCAAGCCGTCGGCGGTGATAAGGACAACGCGCGCGCCATCTTTGACGAAGACGTCGCAGCGTGCCGAGCCATTGTCGAATTCGACACAGACCGCGCTTTCGGCTTCCATACGATACGCCCCGGCCCAGATCGGCCCGTCGTCCGTGTAGGTGTATTCGTAACGTCCGTTTTCGCGATAAGTTGACTTCGAACCATCAAAGAATTCAATGACTTGGCCCGAGAGCAGCGCCGTCAAACCCTCCTGATCAAGCTCAGTATCGGTCGCGCGCAAACCATCCGTCGCAAATGCGGTGTTTGCCAGAGCGACGAAGGCGAGGATAAGGCGAATTCGCATTCCTTAAGACTGCGCATGGCAGACCCGTCTGGCCAATCACATTTGCGTTGCCTATTCGGCGGCCAGAGGAATATCGCGACGTCCAATCTCGGCGATCTCGGCTGTCACGGCCTCCATCAAACCAACGAAACTCTGGAAATTCCCGTTCGGGCGGATGGCCTGTTCGTTCATGTAAAGCGCACGATCAATCTCGATCTGCACGACATGCTGCGACCGCGCAGGTCGTCCGTAGTGTTGTGTCACAAAGGCCCCGGCAAATGGCGCATTCCGCGCGACGCGCAGGCCGGCCACGGCGAAGGCCGCCTCTATGCGGTCAACAACCTGGCTGCCGGCTGCGGCGCCGAAACGATCACCAAGCACAATGTCCGGTCGTTTCCCCCGAGGGTGCGACAGGTTTTCCAGTGCTTCGTGCGGCATCGAGTGGCAATCGATCAACACCGCCTCGCCGAACAAGGCGTGGCTTTCATCCAGAAGGGTCTGAATCGCGTTGTGCCAGGGCTGCCAGACGTCGCGGATTCGCGAATCGGCTTCGCGACGTGTCAGCTTGCCGCTGTATATCGCGCGGCCGTTCGCAACGACGCGTGGCACAACGCCAAGCCCGGATGCAACGCGCGGGTTATGCGCATTGCGCCCCAGACCTTCGATCAGCGCCGGGTCCAGTTCATCCGGGGAACGGTTCACATCTACCCATGCCCGTGGATGGGTCGCCGTGAGCAGTGGCGCACCGTGCTTCGGCGCCATGTCAAAAAGCTGGTCGACGAATGCATCTTCAGAGGATCGCAGCCGCCGTTCATCCAGAACAGACCTTCTCACGAAGCTCCACGGGTACTCGCGTCCGGAATGAGGAGACGCGAAGACAACACTTGTTGTGCGTACTTCCGGCATTCTGAGGCGATAGGGTTTCACGTAGGTGACTCCTTGTTGTAGCCGAATATAGATCAATTTCGGGTAATGCCAAAAGCCCTTGAAGTGAAAGGGCGAACCTATTATAGCCACCCCGACCAGCGCGGGGCTTGCCCCGCGTCTTGTTCTTTTGAACAGGGTGGAAAGATTTGAAGACAGGGCGATTAGCTCAGCGGTAGAGCACTTCGTTGACATCGAAGGGGTCACTGGTTCGATCCCAGTATCGCCCACCATGAACCGCCATATTCCCAATGGGATATGGCAGAACCGAAAACAAGAGGCGCCCTTCACGCGCCGCGAAATAGGGAGAAGAACATGAAAGTTCGTAACTCGCTCCGCTCGCTGAAGAACCGGCATCGCGATTGCCGTGTCGTGCGCCGTAAGGGTCGTGTCTATGTGATCAACAAGACGCAGCGCCGATTCAAAGCACGTCAGGGCTGATTCGGCGCCGACGTCGACAGATTGTATGAAAGGGCCGCTCCATTTGGATGCGGCCTTTTTCTTTTCGTCCAGCTAAACTCGAAGTTGACGAAAATAATTTGATCAAATTGTGTTTCGATCGCTTGTCGAAACGCGAACCGAGTGACATGTCTCGTCAAAACGAATGGAAGGACATTCCGATGCTTGAGAAACGTCAGTTCTATATCAATGGCGCGTGGGTCGACCCGATTGCCGGAACCGATTGCGACGTGATTGATCCCTCCAACGAAGAGGCGGTCGCGGTTATCTCTCTTGGTGGGCAAGCCGATACGGACGCGGCTGTCGCGGCAGCAAAGGCCGCTTTGCCGGCCTGGCGCGCGCGCTCGCACGAGAAGCGGATCGACTATGTGCGCCGCATCCTTGAAATCTACAAGGAGCGCGAACACGATATGGCGAAGGCCATAAGTCTTGAGATGGGCGCGCCAATCGAGTTTTCGCTGGCCGAACAGGTAGATTCCGGTGACTGGCATATTCGCGGCTTCTTGCACGCGGTAAAGAATTTCGAGTGGGAGCATAGTCTTGATGGCCAGCGCGGCACGCGCATTCTGAAGGATCCGATCGGCGTCGTTGGGATGATCACGCCGTGGAACTGGCCGATGAATCAGGTCACTCTGAAAGTCATTCCCGCCATGATGACCGGCTGCACTATGGTGTTGAAACCTTCCGAGGTCGCGCCTTTGTCCTCGCTACTGTTCGCTGAAATCGTGAGTGCCGCAGGTGTACCGGCTGGTGTCTTCAATCTGGTGAACGGTGATGGCGTGGGCGTCGGCAGTCAGTTGTCGAGGCACCCTGACGTCGACATGGTTTCCTTCACAGGCTCGACCCGCGCCGGTATCGCCATTTCGAAGGCGGCTGCGGATACGCTGAAGCGGGTCTCGCTCGAACTGGGAGGAAAGGGTGCTAACATCGTCTTTGCCGATGCCGATGCGGATGCCGTCAAGCGCGGCGCAAGGCAGGTGTTCGAGAACACCGGCCAGTCCTGCAACGCGCCGACTCGGATGCTGGTAGAGCGAACTCGATATGATCAGGCTGTTGAAGAAGCCGCTGAAGTTGCGCACGCAACGCGCGTCGGCCCGGCCGCCGAGAAGGGCGCGCATATTGGTCCGCTAGTGAATGAGACTCAGTTCAATAAGGTACAGTCCCTGATTCAAGCCGGCATCGACGAAGGTGCACGCCTTGTGGCGGGTGGTGTGGGTCGTCCCGACGGGCTGAACCGTGGCTACTTTGCACGGCCAACTGTCTTTGCCGATGTCACGCCCGACATGACAATCATGCGCGAGGAAATTTTCGGCCCCGTCTTGTCGATCATGCCCTTTGATTCGGCCGATGAAGCACTTTCTATTGCAAACGACACTGTCTACGGCCTGACGAACTACGTGCAGTCCAGCGATCCCGTCAAGCTTGAGCGTTTTGCGCGCGAGTTGCACTCGGGCATGGTTCAGATGAACGGCAAGGGCCGCGGCAAGGGTGCGCCCTTTGGCGGGGTCGGCCAGTCCGGAAACGGGCGCGAGGGCGGAGTCTGGGGCCTGGAAGAGTTCGTCGAAATCAAGTCGGTCGGTGGTTGGCCGGACTGACGCTTTATCGCTTGATCACAGCAGCCTGCCGCGCGACCTCTTCATCAAGTTCGCGCGGCCCGTGTTTGGCCGCAGTCAAGGCATCCTCCAGGCTTTCCCCGTCGATAGCACCGACAGCGATCCTGGACAGACTATACGTGGGCACACGAGTGATGCCCTTCAACAAGTTGCGGGTAAGCATCAGAACCGCGAGATACAGGGCTTGCGCCCCAAGAACACCAGCGCCTTCGGCTGGCGTTCCCCCTGCGATGACCTCGCAAGCGGCGACATTCGACGACATATAACTGCGACAGATCATCGGACGCGCGTCATAAGCCCGGCAAAGACGAGTTTCCGGATCAAGCGAAGGACAGGCTTTCGGCATCCATGCGCGCCCATCAAGTTGACCCTCTAGCGGCGCGAGAGCTTGATGCATGCGGCGCGCCTCGATTTGTGTGATCGTGCCGCCGTCATCCCCGCTTAGAATGCAGCAAAATGCACATCCCGGCGCGCAGGCCGCGCGAGCGGCAGGACCGTTCGGGTCAGCGAGTTGCGGCGCGATCGCCGTACGCCCGATCGCTTCGGCTGCTTCCCCGTCTCTCAAGCGGCGCAGGACTTCATTCAATGGCATCGCGTGCTGCACGGCGGTATTGATCCACGCCAACAAAGCCGGTCGCGCGGGATCTCGCAGTGCCGGGGGAACGCCTTTCGTTGACACCTTCGCAGCTTTAGTTTGCAGGTCCGCGAGCGATTTCATCCCTTTCATGCCGACCACGCCGGGGTACTAGATGCGAACTCATGTGCAAAAACGATCAAAGTTTGCGCGGCCGTGTGTGTTTCTACTTTATTGATGAACATTATAACTCTTGGGAAACCAGCAATTGGAGACACTTGATGCTAACTCAGATCAAAGGCCTGCACCACGTCACATCGCTGGCGTCATCAGCCTCAAGAAACAACACTTTCTTTACCGACGTCCTTGGACTGCGCCGGATCAAGAAGACCGTGAACTTTGACGCCCCGGACGTCTATCACCTCTACTACGGCGACGAAGTCGGCACTGCCGGGTCGGTCATGACTTATTTCCCCTTTAGAAACGCTGCCCGCGGGCGGGCCGGAACCGGAGAAGTCGGCACCACATCGTTCACTGTTCCACTTGGGACGCTAAAGGCGTGGGCTTACCGGCTGACAACATACGGAACAACAGATCTTGAAACTGATACGCGCTTTGGAGAGAGACGACTTTTGTTCAAAGGCCCCGACGGCGACGCCTTTGCCTTGGTCGAGGCCGACGATGCACGCACGCCGTGGACCGGCAATGGTGTCTCGCAGGATATGGCAATCCGCGGATTTCACTCGGCAGATATGCGCGTCAAAGACGGCGGCGCCAGCGCGGAACTTTTGAAGTTCATGGGCTACGAAGAAGTCGATCGTGCCGGCAACGTGACCCGGTTTGCCATTTCCGGCGGGAACGAGGCCAACACGATCGATATCGAAACCCTGCCCTCGGTCGGGTTTGCCGGTCAGGGCGCGGGCTCCGTTCATCACATTGCCTTTGCGGTTGAAAACCGTGCGCGTCAGCTTGAGGTACGCGAGGCTCTGATGGACACCGGATATCAAGTGACGCCGGTGATCGATCGCGATTATTTCTGGGCGATCTATTTCCGCACCCCCGGCGGCGTTTTGTTCGAAATCGCCACCAACGAACCCGGTTTCGATGTGGATGAGGATACCGCTCATCTTGGTGAAGCACTGAAACTTCCAAGCCAGCACGCGCACCTTCGCGAAAAGCTCGAGCGTCAGCTTGAGCCTCTGGAGGCCTGAACGTGTCGTATACCGCAGCCACCACGGCAGGGACGCCCGGCGCTCCCCTGTTTGTGACATTTCACGGGACTGGGGGAACCGAGACCCAATTCCACGGCCTGGCGCATCAACTTGTCCCGGATGCACATGTAATCTCGCCTCGGGGTGATGTTTCCGAAAACGGAATGAACCGTTATTTTCGTCGCACCGGCGAGGGTGTCTACGACATGGACGATCTTGCCACACGCTCTGCTGCGATGGCATCGTTCCTGCGGGCCGCGAAAGCCGAAATCGGCGCAAATCGTGTGATCGGGCTTGGATATTCGAATGGTGCGAACATTCTGGCTTCCGTGGCGCTGAGCTTTCCTGACATCGTTGACGAGTTGATCCTGATGCACCCATTGATCCCGTGGACCCCGGCGCCACAGTCGGGCTTGAAGGGTCGTCGCGTCTTAATCACCGCAGGCCAACGTGACCCGATCTGCCCACCCACCGAAACCGAAGTTTTTGCGCAATACCTTGTCGCGCAGCGTGCAGATGTGCGTGTCGAATGGCATCCGGGGGGTCATGAGATCGCCCAAAGTGAACTAGGCGCGATCCAAGCTTTTTTGGCTTGAAGTGGCTGGATTTCAGGGCGCGCTAGAACGGTGCCTTGACTTTGAACGTCATCCCGACACCGCCGTCGGGATGACGCAGCCTCAGGCTCTCGCTGTGAAGCATCATGCGCGGGAAGTCTCGGGCTTGACCATTGGCATAAAAAGGATCGCCCAGAATAGGGTGTCCGATCGCCTGCATGTGTACCCGTAACTGGTGCGAACGCCCTGTTTTTGGAAAAAGTCTGATACGCGTCTCAGCTTCGGTGCTCCGTTGGACGCGCCACTCGGTACTGGCGGGTCTTCCGTTCTCGTGGTCGACCATCTGAAGCGGCCGGTTTGGCCAATCGACAATAAGCGGCAGTTCGATGATTCCCGTTTTTTCAGAAACCTGCCCCCAAACACGCGCGACATAAGATTTTTTGATGTACCGCTTTTCAAACTGAAGTCCGAGGTGGCGTTGCGCGTGTGGGGTCAGTGCAAAAACCATGACGCCGGACGTATCCCGATCAAGCCTGTGCACCAAAAGCGCATCCGGAAAGGCCGCCTGTATGCGCGAAAGCAGGCAGTCGGCAAGATGATCACTCTTGCCGGGCACCGAAAGCAGGCCCTCGGGTTTGCCGACGATGAGGATCTCATGGTCCACATGCACGATATCGAGCGGCACATCAGGGGGCGCATAGGGTTCAAACAAAGCGTCGCTTCGCCTTGGCCGAGATCCCGTTTCCAAAAGACAATTCCGATCTGTTCATGACGCTCCAATCCGCTCAATCAGCACCATAAGTAGCACGCCATAACTCACAAAGAGAACCGCCATAACGCGGCGGAAATAGACGTTAAACACCGCTCCAAACGCAGCCTGGCCAAGGTACACGCCAATCGCTGTATAAGTGATGTAACTTAGAGCGGTGATCGTCAGCGCCGTTGGAAAAATCACGCTCAACAGGCTGAAGAGTGGCAGGCCGGGTTCGATAAATTGCGAAAAAGCAGCGATATAGCCCGCAAGCGACTTCACGTTGACGGTGGCGATGACGAATGCCTGACCGTAGATCGACCCGGCCGTCGCCTTGTCATGAGACGGAGGTGTGGTTGCGTTGATCCACGTGCGCAGTCCCAATCCGACAAGGACCAAAGACCCCGCGAATTGCAGCCACCAGAACACAGATGGCGCTGCCGAAATGAGCGCCGTTACTCCAAGCGCGGAAAGCCCAAGAAAGAGAATAGCCTGCGTTAGGATGCCCAGCACGCCCCACAGCGACCGCCGGAAGCCAAATGTCAGGCCGTTTTGAATACAATTGACAGCATTTGGTCCCGGAGTTGTGACGAAGACGACCCAAAAACCTGCAAAGACCAGCCAGTCACCAAAACTCATACTGCAAATATCGCATCGAGGATCGCTTGAAGTGCTGCCGCGTCGCTTTCGTCAAACGCGGCGGGCAGATCGCTGTCGATATCAAACACGGCAATCAGGGCACCCTCACTGTTCTTGACGGGCAGGACCAACTCGGATCGGGTGCTGCTCGCGCAAGCGATATGACCGGGGAAGGCATCCACATCTCGCACGATCTGTGCTGACTCGGTACGCGCGGCTGCACCGCAAACACCTCTTTCGAAAGGAATTTCCAAGCATCCATGCCCGCCTTGGTAGGGACCCATCTTGAGAAGTCCCGGCGCAGTAACCCGGTAAAATCCCGTCCAATCAAAGCGCGTATCAAAGTGATGCACCTCGCAGGCGACAGTTGCCATCAAGGCAATGGTGTCAGTCTCGCCCTCACACAGGGCCGCGAGGCGTTGGCTGAGTTCACTGTATTCCAAGCGGGATCCCTTTTGCTTTGAGGCGAGACGTAAAATGCAAACAATACGCCTGAACTTTTCCGGGTTTGCTTACAGAATGGTAACCCCTTGCGTCTAGGTCTTACGAAATCTGTTAGGCGAGGGAAACACGCATGGAAATGACACCGTCTGTTCACAAGGATTTTTTGGTGATTACCGTTGGCGAAAGCCGGATCGATGCGGCCGTCGCGATGCAGTTCAAGGAAAAAATGAAGGATCTGACGTCCGGCGCATCGGGTCGCGTTATCGTCGAATTGTCCGCAGTCAATTTTGTTGACTCAAGTGGGCTTGGCGCTGTCGTGGGCAGCATGAAGCAAATGAGACGTAAAGGAAGGATGGATCTGGTCGGGCTCAGCGCATCAGTCGAAAAAGTCTTTCGAATGACAAGAATGGACTCGGTTTTCCGTATCTTTGGCACTCTGGGTGAAGCGACACAGGAATCCCTGAATGCGTCATGATGCTGGGATGAACCATGTTCGCGCGGACCCTCCGGCAACTGCTGCCGGCGGGGTCCTTTCGCGATCTGCCTTTCGCGCGACATTCGAAAACGTCAGATTGGCCATCGAAGATGCGATGTCCACGCTTGAACCGCTGAATCTTCCGGATGAAGAAAAGAGCTCGGTAGAGATTGCCTTGGCCGAAGCCCTGAACAACGTGGTCGAACACGCGTATCCGGACGGGACACCGGGGGACGTAAAGCTTGTGTTGCGCCACGGTCGTGCGGGGCTCTTGATTGAAATCCGCGACAACGGCAGACCGATGCCAAATGGGCGCACTCCAAAGGGGAATCATCCAACGGAAAACCACCCAAGTGATGAATTGCCAGAAGGGGGGTTCGGTTGGTTTCTTATCAGGGAGCTTGCTCGGGACCTAGTCTATGATCGCGAGAACGGTGAGAATTTCCTGATCTTCAGACTTGCAGTCGGGCGCAAGAACGCGCCGACCAAACCATCTCTTTCTACCTAGAAACTGCAAAGCCCATAGTATTTTGCCGCACACGACCGACCAAGTCTGAACGCCGGTCGCCTTTCTCTTGCCACAATTTTACCCAATTCCCGCCGTGAGAACCGTTCATTCAGTCCAGGTAGCTTCAAAGCTTCCCTCGGCGTCGCAGTATCACAGCCCCCACCCAGTGTGCGACGTCGAGGTGTTTTGACGCGGTCGCGAAACTTTCCAGCTATATAATTGTATTCGCTGCCTGCTGGTTTACATTCCCGCAAAACAATAGTGATGGGGCAGAATGCGCAATTTCCACAAACCAGGCCGCTCGTCGGTTTATGCCACGAACGGCATGGTCGCCACGTCGCACCCACTCGCAGCGACTGAGGCACTTGCCATACTGCGCGATGGAGGCAACGCAGTTGACGCTGCAATCGCAGGTGCGGTTCTTCTTGGGGGTTGCGAACCGCATATGACTGGATTGGGCGGCGATTGTTTCGCGCTTATCAAGCCCGCGGGCAGTGAAAATGTCATCGCCGTCAACGGATCCGGGCGCGCACCCAAAGCCACGTCACCCGATACCGTCAGGTCACAAGGTGTTTCGCAGATCGAACCAGGACACCCGGCCTCGATTACCGTTCCCGGAGCCGTGGATGCCTTTTGCAGAATGTCCGAGTCACATGGGCGTCTTGGACTTGACCGTGTGCTGGACCCCGCCATTCAATATTTTGAGCAGGGCATACCCGTGGCACCGCGGGTTGCGATGGATTTTGCGACGCTTGTCGACAATCTCGCACCGAGCGGAAAAGCTCATTATTTGTCGTGTGGACGCCCATTCGCTTTGGGTGAGCGTTTTGCGATGCCGGGTCAGGCCGAGGTTCTGCGGCGCGTTGTGAAGAACGGTCGTGATGCATTTTATACGGGCGACGTTGCAGAGGACATGCTGACCGCGCTGAATGGTATCGGAGCGGTCCATCAGCTGGAGGATTTCGCAGAAACACAGACCACCTTCGCGGATCCGATCAGCGGAAACTATCGAGGCACCGACATCGTCGAGCACCCCCCGAATGGACAAGGCGCGACTGCAATTCTGTTGGCGAATATTCTCTCCGAATTCGATATTGCGTCGATGAACCCAAGCGGAACGGAACGGCTGCACCTCGAGACAGAAGCGACCAAACTTGCATACAACACCCGCAACAGGTTCCTTTCCGATCCTGAGTATATGACCCGTCTGGACCACATGCTAAACCCCAAAACCGGGAAATCGCTTGCGGCTTTGATCGATCCGAAAAAGGCCATGCCGGACCCTGCACCTCTAAGTGAGGCGGTTCACAAAGACACTGTTTTGATCACGGTCGTTGACCGCGATGGAATGGCGGTCAGCTTGATTTACTCGATATTTGCGAGTTTTGGTTCCGGTGTCGCAAGCGACAAATTCGGTATTCTGTTCCACAATCGCGGCAGCGGTTTCAACCTGACGCAAGGACACCCGAACGAGCTTGGCCCGGGCAAGCGCCCGCTGCACACCATACTGCCGGGCATGACCCGAAAAAATGGTCGGATCGACATGACTTTTGGCGTTATGGGGGGCCAATATCAGGCGACGGGGCATTGCCATTTGATCTCGAACATCATCGATTTCGGGATGGATCCCCAAGCGGCCATCGACACACCGCGTGTCTTCCCCGAGGCCAAAGGCCTGCGAGTTGAAGGGAATCTATCTGAGGAAACACGGCAGGGCCTGATCGAGCGCGGGCACAGGCTTTATCAAGAAGCTGGCCCGATCGGCGGGGCGCAGGCGATCCAGATAAATCATGATACGGGAACCCTGATCGCAGGGTCCGACCCTCGCAAGGACGGCATCGCGGTTGGCTATTAACTGCACAGCCCCAGTGCAGGCCCTAGTTCAACTGAAAGTGCATCGGGTAGTGGCCGTCATCGAAATCACCGAAGAATTCGGGCAAATCCGGATGGTCCACCGGTTCCCCGGAATAGTCCGCCACGAGGTTCTGCTCGGATACATAGGCCACATAGTAGCTTTGGTCATTCTCGGCCAGAAGATGATAGAACGGCTGTTCTTTTTCAGGACGGCTGTCTTCCGGAATGGCCTCGTACCATTCATCAGAATTCGAGAACATTGCATCCACGTCAAAGACGACACCGCGAAATGGATGCTTGCGGTGACGGACAACTTGACCCAATGCGTATTTCGCACGCGTTTTGAACATAACAAAACCCCCTGAAGCAGTAATAATCCTGCGGAACGGCCATGTCGAATATTTTGGGAAAATTTAAGGGAAACAGTCTGTGAACCTGGTCCTGACAGTGGCGGAAATCGTGGCACCAGTGTTCCTACTGGCCGCGCTTGGCTTTGCTTGGGTGAAGTTCGGGTATGAGTACCGGCTCGACTTTGTGACCAAGCTGGCGATGACCATTGGTGTGCCCTGCCTGATCTTTGTGACGCTGATGCAGGCGGACATTGAAAAAGACGCGTTGACTGCAGTCGCAGGGGCCACGATAGCGGCCTACTCAACTGTAATCATTTCATTTTTTCTGATATCCTTGGCGTTCAAACTGGACATTCAGACCTTCCTGGCACCGCTGTCCTTTGGAAACACCGGCAACCTTGGGCTGCCGTTGGCGCTGTTTGCTTTCGGCGATCTGGGCCTTGGTTATGCGGTGGTCATTTTTGCCGTGATGGCGATTATCTCATTCACTTTCGGCATTTGGCTTGTCTCTGGCGGCGGAAATCCGCTGCCTTCATTGAAGGAACCTTTGGTCGGCGCAAGCATTGCAGGCGGCTTTTTCCTGTGGATGGGTTGGGAAACGCCGACCTTCATAACCAATACATTGTCGTTGATCGGGCAACTCGGCATTCCCTTGATGCTGATCACTTTGGGCGTGGCACTGGCGAGATTATCTCCAAGCGGGATCGGGCGAATGGTCTGGTTGTCGGGTTTGAAAGTGGTGCTTTGTGTCGCCGTCGCCTGGCCCATCGGGATTTGGTTCGAACTGAACGACGTGGCCTTTGCAGTCTTAGTACTGCAAGTCGCAACGCCAGTTGCGGTAACATCCTATCTTTTGGCCGAAAAATATGGAGCGGACTCGGACTCGGTGGCAGGTCTGGTGGTGGTTTCAACCCTGATGAGCGTGGGGTTTTTGCCGCTCATCCTCGCTTTAGTGATCTGACAGTTGCACTTTCATCGTTCACAGAACGACGAAAATCAGGTATGCTGCTAGAAAATAACAAGACGAGCGATTGAGGCATGAGCAGACCCCTTCGCGCCCTGGCATTACTATTGTTCGTCGCGGCCTGCGGCGGCGGCAATGACTATTCGGCGCCCAGAAATCTAGATAACGCCTGTTCCATTGTGAACGAACGTCCGACGTATCTGTCGGCGATGAAACGAACCGAACGTCGATGGGGCGTTCCTGTCGCTGTTCAAATGGCCACTATCTATCAGGAATCGAAGTTCATCGGAAATGCACGCACACCGGTTCAGTATTCACTTGGGGTTATTCCCATGGGTCGCCAATCGTCTGCATATGGATACAGTCAAGCGTTGGACGGCACGTGGGATGACTACAAAAAGGCGCGTGGAAGTTGGGGTGCGCGGCGTGATGACATCGATGACGCGACCGACTTTATGGGATGGTACTTCAACGCTTCGCAAGAAGAACTCGGGATCTCCTTGTCGGACACACGCAACCAGTACCTCGCTTACCACGAAGGCCGCACTGGGTACCGACGTGGAAGCTATCGCGCGAAAAGCTGGTTGCTGAAGGTATCCGACGACGTCGCATCGCGCGCCATTATCTACGATGCGCAATTACGATCCTGCGGCAAGGTCTAACGCAATCTCAACCCCTCCGGTTGGTTTCTTCACGGTTGATATCGAATAGGCGTGCCGGAATCGGCGCGCCTTGTTCGAGTTGACCAAGAATGACAGTCGTCGTCGCGCCCTGCCCGTCGCGGATCACCCACTGACGAAGTTCAATCGGACCATCGGTAAATTTCAGCGCAATCGAGCCGTACTCGGGGTGTTCGGGATCTTGCGCGGTAACAAGCGTAGCGGTTCCATCAAACTCATGGCCGACAACCATATTGCGGCGGGCAAGATCCACATTGCGTTCAAGGATCAGGTTTAGCGGGGTGCGGCTCAGCGGATACCGCTCGGCAGTGCCGACGTTCGACTTGCCATCGAAAATTCCAACTTGTCCAGCACCGGCCATGACCAGAAGATCAGTTGGTGGATCGTACTCGAACCGCATACGGCCAGGGCGGCGAATATAGAGCGTTCCCGTTGCAAGCGTGCCGTCATCGTTGACTTGGGTAAAGGGCGAACGGGCGGTTTCGATCCCATTCAGATAGTTTGAGATCGCATTCAGCGAAAGCTGTTGTGCCAAAGCCGGACGCGCAGCGATGATGGCGGCAGCGCTGGACAAGAGAAACGTTCTGCGGTGCATGATATGCCCTTTTTTGATGCTCGATCACGATATAGGGGCATCAGACGCATTGCGCCACTGCTAGGCAATATCATGCCGTTGACAGGAGGCGACACGCCTCCTGTCGGTCTTTATTCAGGATTGTTCGGGCACCAGAATTTCGCGTTTGCCGACATGGTTTGCCGCGCTGACCAACCCGCTGTCTTCCATCTGCTCAACAAGGCGCGCAGCCTTGTTGTAACCGATCGCAAGTTTGCGCTGGATATATGAGGTCGAGCATTTCCGATCCTTGATAACGATCTGTACGGCCTGGTCGTAAAGCGCGTCCTCGCCCGTAGTGTTGCCACCAAGACCGAGAACCAGATCAATTTCGCTTTCGCTGTCCTCGTCTGGACCGTCCTGCACATCCGAAACGTATTCCGGCATGCCGAAGCTCTTGAGGTGGTTGACGATTTCCTCGACTTCCTGATCTGAAACAAAAGGCGCATGCACACGTGTGATTTTCGCGCCGCCCGCCATATAGAGCATGTCTCCCATGCCAAGAAGTTGTTCGGCACCCATTTCTCCAAGGATCGTACGGCTGTCGATCTTGGACGTGACCTGAAAGGAAATCCGCGTTGGGAAGTTGGCTTTGATCGTTCCAGTTATGACGTCCACGGACGGACGCTGGGTTGCCATGATAAGGTGGATACCTGAGGCGCGCGCCATCTGCGCCAGCCGCTGAATGCAGGCTTCGATCTCTTTGCCCGCAACCATCATGAGGTCAGCCATCTCGTCCACGATTACGACGATATAGGGCAACGTTTCGGGCGCGAATTCTTCTGTTTCGAAGACCGGCTCGCCAGTTTCATCATCAAAGCCGGTCTGCACCGTACGGCTGAACATTTCGCCCTTTTTCAGAGCATCTCGCACCTTGCCGTTGAAGCCCTCGATATTGCGGACATTCATTTTCGACATCTTGCGATAGCGTTCCTCCATTTCCCCGACGACCCACTTCAAGGCGACAACCGCTTTCTTGGGGTCGGTGACGACGGGTGAAAGAAGGTGTGGGATGCCGTCGTAAACCGACAGTTCCAGCATCTTCGGGTCGATCATGATCATCCGGCATTCTTCGGGTGTCAGCTTGTAGAGCAAGCTGAGAATCATCGTATTGATAGCAACGGACTTGCCAGAACCGGTCGTACCCGCGATCAAAAGGTGAGGCATTTTCGCAAGGTTCGCGACAACCGGGTCGCCACCGATGTCCTTGCCAAGCGCAAGCGGAAGACGGTGGTTGCCGTCGCCGTAGTCCCGACCCGAAAGCAATTCGCGCAACACGACCTTTTCGCGGTTTTCGTTCGGAAGTTCGATGCCGATGACAGAACGCCCCGGCACTGTGGAAACACGGGCAGAGAGCGCCGACATCGAGCGTGCGATGTCATCGGCCAGTCCGATCACGCGGCTGGCTTTAAGACCCGGAGCAGGCTCGAGCTCATACATCGTAACGACAGGACCAGGGCGTACGCTGACGATCTCGCCCTTCACGCCATAGTCATCCAGCACGCTTTCCAGCATCCGCGCATTCTCTTCCAGGGCTTCATCCGAAAGATGGTGGCGTTCAATCACTGCCGGGTCGCTCAGAAGGCTCAGCGGAGGAATCTCAAAATCGGTTTCGCTGCCGTCAAAGTTCAACTGTGGTTGCGCTTCAGCCTTTGCGCGCTTGGAAGGCGCTGGCTTTGCGGTCTTGTGCTGGACCATAGGCCGCGAGGAATGAAAACCGCCGCCCGGCTCGTGTTGCGTAACCACCAGTTCAGGCTCGGGCAATTCGCGCATCGAAAGGTCATCGGCGTATGTCGAAAGCTCACCGAACTCGTCCAGCATGACCGTGCGTGGCACTCCACCGGCGACCAAAGGCGGCTCTTCGCGCAGACCATCCGGGCGACGGACGCGTGAATTAACGGCCGCAGTCACCCGAGCGCTCAGGCCTTCCGCGCCGGAAGGCAACTCCTGCTGGGGCGTCTCGACCGGGGACTTTTTCTTCATAAGCGAGGGAAGTCTGCTCAATAGCCCGGACTTGGCGGCGACAGGCGCGCCTTCACGGTAAGCGCGCGTTGCGCGCAGAACCGCAGGGCTGACATCGGAGGCTTCAACTTCCGGCAGAGTCTCGGGTAGTGCTCGACGCTCGGCAGCTCGGCTACGGGCGTCAGCAGCCATGCGAAGTCCACCAACGGCACCTCGCCCAAGGGCTGTCATCACCGTTGCATAAAGCAGGATCACGCCGCCCAGAAGATAGCGCGCATAGGTCCAAAGCTCGTCACGGGTGAAACCCAGAACAAAGCTGCCCATCGCAATAGCGCCGGCAAATAGAACCAGCGCCATGATCTTGAGGCCTGTGCCAGGCGCAACTGGCAAGACACCAAGGATTGCGCCCAGAACCGTGTCGCCAAACAAACCGCCCAAGCCAAATGAATGGACCCAGCTTGCTCCCGGAATGTGGGTCGAGGCATATACCGCGACTAAGGCGACACCAATCGGTGCGAAGATGAGCCGCGAAATCGCGCGCTCTTCGCCATAATGGAACAGAAAGCGCATTCCCCAAACGCCAAGAATGGCGGCAATTGCCCAGCTACCGTATCCGGCAATCACATAGAGCGGCGAGGCAATCGCGGCACCCACAGGTCCGAGGAAATTGCGGGCGGGTGCATCGGTTGCATTCAACCAGTTCGGATCGTCCGGCGAATAGGACCCAAGCATCAAGGCCGCCAGCATTGCCAACCCGATCAGTGTCAGCCCGACGAGTTCCTTGCCACGGCGCTCGATGATCGCCTGTGTGTCGCTGTCGAAGAGCGGGTCACGCTGCCTTGTCTGAAACGCCATGCTTACCTGTTCCTTACCTGTAGATGCAGTCGCGGAGTGCCTCCAGTCCGCGCTGCAATTCTTCTTCATTCAAAACCATCGCCACACGTATGTAGCCTGCGCCGGGGTTTTCCCCGTCCACTTCGCGAGACAGATATGCACCGGGCAAAACCCGCACGCCTGTTTCGCGCCAAATCTTAATTGCTGCGGTTTCTCCGTCATCCACCGGAAGCCAAAGAAAAAAACCAGCTTCAGGAGAGGCACAACCGTCGATGCCTTTGAAAACCTTGTCCGCTATTGTGTATTTTGCCTGATAGCGCGCGCGGCTTGCGTCCACATGCGCTTCGTCCAGCCAGACCGCCGTCGCCGCTTTCTGAAGCGGCAATGGAAGGGGTGTGCCCGCGTAGGCGCGCAACTGACGAATACGCGCAATGGAAAGCGGGCCGCCAGCCACAAAACCTGACCGCAGTCCCGGCAAGTTCGAACGTTTCGACAGCGAGTGAAAGACCACTACCCGCTCGGGATCCGTACCCATCTCGGCTGCCATCTGAAGCGCTCCGACCGGGGCCTCCTTGCGCCAGACTTCGGAATAGCATTCGTCTGCAAAAACGCGAAAATCGTGCTTTTCAGCCAAAGCAAAAAGTGTGCGCCAATAATCACGATCCGCCACGGCGCCTTGCGGATTGGACGGCGAGCAGACGTAAGCCACAGCCACGCGGTCCAGCACGGACGCTTCGAGCGAAGTGAAATCGGGAAGGAATCCCGTTTCTCTGGTACAAGGCAAAAAGACGGGCTCGGCACCGACCGACAACGCCGCAACCGCATAGACCTGATAGAACGGATTTGGCACCAGAACGACGGGCTTTGCGCCGTTCTTGGTCTCGGGGCAAAGCGCCATCATCGCATTGTAGAGCCCCTCGCGCGTACCGTTCAGCGCCATGATCTGTTCTGACGGAATCCGCGCATCATAACGACGCAACAGCCATCCGCTGATCGCATCAAGCAGTTCGGGCATGCCCTCATTTGGGGGATACTTACCAAAACCATCCGTGTTGGCGGCAATCACGTCAGCCACGAAACCGGGGAATTCATGGCGCGGCTCGCCGATGGTCATATGCAGCACGTCACCGCCGGGCGGATGCCCGTCCAACAACGCCCGCAGACGCGGGAACGCATATTCCGGTAGGTTCGAAAACCGCTCGGGAAACACCATAACTGCCTCAATACCGGGATCATTTTGCCCCGTTTTGCGGTAAGTTAGCCCATCACAGGCCAAGTGGTCCACTGTGAAGACGCCTATTGCAGGCGTGCCGTGCGGAAAATGTGTCTTTTACGCCAGCGCGACTTCGGCGGCGGCACCGGTTCGCAGCAACCGCTCTTCTGAAGGCCCCTGAAACAGGATGCCGCAGGACGGCACGCCTGTCGGCAATGTCAGACCCGCAAGACCCATCAGGTTGCCAATGCGCGTGTTTTGAAGGGTCAAAAGGTTCTCGGAGACAAACAGATCGTCGTCTTGCGCAACGGCCTCCAGTTTAGGCGGCAAGATCGGTACGGTTGGCAGTATCACGGCGTCATAGCCTGCAGTGGCGGCCGCATATTCGGCGCGCAAGATGTCCAGCCGTTGCCAACCGGCGACGAGGTCAGCCGCGGAAATGGCGGCTCCACCCCTGAAACGTTCGCGTACCAACGGATACATCGCATCCGGATTGGCCTCAATACGGGTTTTCCAGGTGCCATAGGCTTCGGGCGCAAAGAGCACGCCGGCAAGCCCCATCGCCTCTGCCACGCAGTCCAGTTCGATAGCCTCGATCGATGCACCAGCGACTTCCAGGCGCTCAACTGCACTTTCAAACGCGCCGCGCGGTCTATCGCGCAAGTTCTCGAAGGCACTTGTTGTGAGGATAGCAAGCCGCAAGCCGCGCAGTGTCGTGCCGGACAACGAGGCTGTGTTGTCGCCACCCATCACGGCAAGCAACAATGCAGCGTCCTCGACCGTACGACAGAGAGGGCCAACCGTATCAAACCGCGCACAAAGGGGTACCACACCTTCTAGAGACAAACGCCCCGGCGCGGTTTTCAAGCCCACAAGATCATTCCAAGCAGCAGGCGCGCGCACCGATCCACCGGTGTCCGAACCGATACCGGCCGCAGCCAATCCGAAGGCGACAGATGTCGCCGCCCCGGATGACGAGCCGCCTGATACCGCATCGTTGTCATTCACGCAGGGTGGAGACTGGGTCATTGGGTTCAGCCCGAGGCCCGAAAAGGCCAATTCGGTCATATGGGTTTTGCCGAGACAGATCAGACCGGCATCCGTTGCGGCCTGAAGGACACGCGCATCGCGGCCCGGAACGCGCCCGGTCAAAAGGCGCGAGCCAGCCTCGGTCGCCACTCCCGCAGTATCGAACAAGTCCTTCCACGAAATCGGCACTCCATCCAGAGGCGACCGTCGCAACCCCATTTTCGCCCGTTCGGATGCTGCTTTGGCTTCAGATCTGGCGCGATCTGCGGTCGTGCGCACGTAAATTCGGTCAGAAAACTGGTGCGCCGGGATGGCAGACAGGTAGGTCTCGGTCAGGTCTACCGGGTCGATGTGACCCGCCTCGATCCCGCGACCAAGATCAGCCGCGCTTTCCCAAAGCCATTCGTCCATGCCTGTCGTCTCCCTGCACAATCTGGCTGACCGTAGCGGCACGACAACGCATGGACAATGCCACCCGGCCACCCATATCAAGACCCATGAGTTTTGATACAGATATCCTGATCGCGGGCGGCGGGCTGAACGGCACTTCGCTTGCGCTTGCATTGGCCTCCGCCGGATTTGATGTGACAATCGTCGACCCTCTGCCTGCACCCAAACGTGCGGCGGGCGATTTCGATGGACGCGGGTATGCGCTGTCGATTGCCTCGCAGCGCGTCCTGAAAGCCCTTGGAGTCTGGTCCGCAGTCGCTGAAATGACGCAGCCGATCCTTGATATCAAGGTGACCGATGGCCGCCCGGGCGAAGGCCCTTCGCCGATGATGCTGGCCTTCGACCATGCCGAAATAGAAGAAGGCCCGATGGGTTTTCTCGTCGAGGACCGCCACCTTAGACCCGCCCTATTGCGGGCCGTGGACGATGCCGGGATCACGCAACTCAATGAGCGGCGCGTCGTGGATCAGGACGCGGATGCGAACGGAATTTCGGTGACATTGGATGATGGCACACTACTTCGCGCGCATTTGCTTATTGGCTGCGACGGCAAGACAAGCAGCGTCGCCACGCGGGCTGGCATCAAACGCATCGGCTGGCAGTACGGACAGACCGCGCTGGTTTGCGCGATTGAGCACGAAAAGCCGCATGAAGGCACGGCGCACCAGTTCTTTATGCCGTCTGGACCTCTTGCGATCCTGCCGCTGACCGGGAACCGCGCGTCGATTGTGTGGACAGAAAAATCCGAACGTGCGGCTGAGATCCAAATGCTCAGCGACGCCGAGTATCTCGACGTGCTGCGGCCTCGTTTCGGGGATTTCCTCGGAGATATATCGCTTGCCGGAAAACGGTTCAGCTATCCCTTGGGGTTGTCGCTTGCGCAGAATTTTATTGGGCCGCGCGTCGCGCTGGTTGGTGATGCGGCGCATTCCGTACATCCGATTGCCGGCCAGGGACTGAACGCCGGTTTGAAGGACGTGGCCGCTTTGGCCGAAGTTCTGGCCGACGCGATCCGGTGCGGTGAGGACGTCGGTCGCGCTGACGTCCTGCTGCGCTATCGGCAATGGCGTCGCTTTGACACAGCGACGCTTGCGATTGCGACGGATGGCTTCAATAGATTGTTTTCAAACGACAATAGCCTGCTTCGCACGATCCGCGATCTGGGTCTGGGGGCCGCGAACGCCCTGCCCGGCCTAAGGCGCAGTCTGATCAGAGAAGCGGCCGGATTGACGGGTGACCTGCCACGACTTGCCAAGGGGCAACCACTCTAGTCGAGTTTTCGGGCCTCATCGACGAGCATGATCGGGATGCCATTGCGGATCGGATAAGCCAGATGCGCGGCTTTCGATACCAACTCCTGCGTTTTGGAATCGTAGGTCAGTTGGGCGCGGGTCTGCGGACAGACCAGGACTTCAAGCATCCGGCGGTCGAACTTGGTCTCACTCATTGCAGTGCATCTTCGGCACCGCCACCACGCATCGCGAATTCGATCAACGTCATCAGTGTTTCGCGACGGGTCAGTAGGGATGGCGCTTCAAGCAGCGCCTGCTTGTCTTCCGGCTCGAATGGACAAAGCATCGACAGAGAATTAATCAGCAATTCATCTTCAGCTTCCTTCAACGACTCCCAGTCGGTCTGAAGACCTTCCGTCTCGAAATAGCGGTTAAGTGAAGCGAAAAACGCGTCGCGATCGAATTTCGGGTCATGTTCGCTTGAGCCAAGGTCGCGATCGAAACCGCTCCAGTTTACTTTGCAGCGGCGATAAGGCGTGAAACCTTCGACTTCCTCGATCACGCGAAAGCGGCTTATGCCAGTCAAAGTGACCATATAGCGACCATCGTCGGTTTCCGTAAACGACGTTAGTCGGCCCGCGCAGCCAATCGACTGCAGCGTTGACGACCCGGCGGGCGCACCTTCACGCGGCTGGATCATCCCGATGATACGATCGGTTGTCTTCAAGGTGTCGTCCAGCATTGCGAGGTAGCGCGGCTCGAAGATGTGTAACGGCAACCGCGCGCGCGGCAGCAAGAGCGCTCCGGGGAGCGGGAATACCGGGATGGTCTCGGGCAGGTCGGACTTTGGAAACATGATTTACACCTAGCCCATTTCCGCTTTAGGCAAAGATCATCGACGAGAGTTTACGTCTGCCGTTCAACACAACTGGATCGTTTGGCTTCAGAGCTTCGAAAATCGTGAACAGTTGCGTTTTCGCGGCGCCGTCATTCCATTCCCGGTCCCGTCGGAAGCTGTCGAGCAATTCGGCCACGGCTGCTTCAGCGTCGCCCGCGGCGTAAAGGGCCTGCGCCAGGTCGAACCGCGCCTGAAGATCATCGGGGTTCGCCTCAACCGCAGCGCGTAGTTCCGCGACCGGTCCCGCGTTCGCGGCTTGCCGCGCGAGTTCAAGCTGAGCACGCGCGGCTTCGATTTCCGGCGCCGAGGACAGTTTGTCTGGCACAGCAAGAAGAACACGCGCGGCCTCATCGACCTGATCCAGAGCAAGATGCGCGCGCGCCAATCCGCCGTAAGCCGCTGCATTTTGGGGATCTTCTTCCAGAACGGCGGCGAAAACCGAAGCGGCATCGGCCGCCGCGCCTTGCTCAAGCATTGTTTCTGCAGTCTCCAGGGCTTCGCCCAGACCGCCTCCGACTTCTCCACCCGAGGCTTCGATGACCTTGTCGATGAACGCCTTGATGTCCGAAGGTGGCAAGGCCCCCTGAAATGCGTCAATCGGCTGGCCCTTCCAGAACGCGTATACGGTTGGAAGCGACTGAACCCGCAACTGCTGCGCAATTTGAGGGTTCTCGTCCACGTTCACCTTGACCAGCTTAACGGCGCCTTCTGCGTTCGTGACAGCGGCCTCGATGGCCGGAGTCAATTGGCGGCATGGCCCGCACCACGGTGCCCAGAAATCCACGATGACTGGAACGGCCTGACTGGCATCCACCACATCGGCCATGAAAGTGGCTTCGGTGCCGTCTTTGATCAGGTCGCCCGAAGGCGCTGCAGATGCGGTTGGGTTCAGTTCAAGCATTGTCGTCCCCAGTGTTATGAGATGCGCTATATATGCGAACGATTGCGAAAAGACCAAGGGGTGGCGATTGGTTTTTCAGCCTGATTGCCTAGCCAAGAGCTGTGCCTTTTGTGCTTTCGTCAAGGGCAAGCACCCTGTCAATCCTGCCGGAAGGACAAGCCAGGCTCCGGCGTCGTAAAGCGCCCGCGTGCCGCCCGTCGCGTTTACGACCGTCAGCCGAAAGCGCTCGAGGGCAAGAATGGACGTGTCGTCTGGCAGGTCTGCCAGCAGCTCGGGCGATGGGAAAAAGACCACAGCAGCGGGGGCAACGTCGGAAAGAAGCATCACTGTCGCCATGATTGCGATCCAGCCGATAAAGACCACGGCCAACGCAAAGGCAGTGCGCTTAATAGTCGTGAACATGTTCCAAGGTTAGTCCATTCAGGTCACGCAAGCGAGCCGCGAGACCTGCGACAGGGACGACAATCAGATGGCGGAAGTCCGCATAACCCTGACGCGGAAAGCTATTGATGGCGCCTTCCGCAGAGGGCTTCTCTGAAAGGGCGGTAATCAATATCTCATCGTTTCCTGCAATCTCAAGGATATCAGCCCCATCCAGCGCAAGTCGTTCGAGTATACGCGTATAAACGCGGTATCGCTCGGTTTCGATTTCAATTCCGTCGCCAAGCGGGCCGATAACCGTGACGCCTTCGATCTGAGACAAGTCCTGTGTGGACAGGCCGGAGACGACCGATCTGAGCCTTGGCTCGTCTGTCCCGACCTCGGCAACCGCAGCCGCAATCACACGGGCATAAGCGGCCTTGGCCCGGTATTCAGCGCCAAGCGCAAACCGGCGCTCCTTGTCGCGAAGGCTGCCGCCCGCAGACTGACGCAGAGCTTCGGCATCAGCAGCGAAATCCCATTTGTACCAAGGGTTTTGCTGCAGGAAAGCGGCGTATTCAGCCGCTTGTGCGGCGCCGAGATCATCCAGCGGTGCACGCGCGGACCCACGAAGCAGTACGGCCAGTCGTCCGAGTGTTTCCTCATAGCCAGCCTTTGCAAGCAGTTCGACGGTGAAGCTGACCCCGATTGTGTAAATCGTGGCCTTTGTCTCTACGGTGACACCGCCCATGCTGGCCGCAGCCTGCGTGAGCGGGCAAAGCGTCGTCCAGAATCCGGAGATTGCGCGAAGATAGGCGAAGTCATGCGGTTCACCTTCCGCGATGACAGCGGCGTAGTCGTCATAAGCGTGCACGATGTGCCATTCGGGATAGGTCAAAAGAGTGCGGCTTTCGGCGCGGCGCCATTCCGGGGCGATCAGGGGCTGCTGTCCGGTCTGATCGATTGTATCACCCCGGCAGGCGACCTCGACGTAGACCGGAGGAGCCGCGAGCGCGATTACAATGACGCCTAGAGCGAGCAAAAGCCGCCTGAGCCACCGCCAGACGAAGTTCATCTGCTGCGTCCCACAAACATCCCCGAGGCCAGTGCGATGCCACCAAGGCCGATATGCGGCAGGTTGGCCAGAATCTTGAAACCGAATGGCAAGTTCTGGAAACCATAGTTGAAGATGCCGAAGTCGAGGTAGCCCGAGCCCGTGATCAGACCGAGAAATCCATCTCCGAAGTAGAGTGTTCCGAATATCAGCAGGAACTGCCGGGCGGCGTGGCGGGACATAAGACCCGCAACCAGCGCCCAAATCGCCGAGGCCAGATGCAGAGCGTCGTCAAAGATATCCAGCGCAAATACGCCGAACGCGACACCGTCGGCGTCCGTGACGCCCGGTATATAATTCAGCGACGCTGCGCCAAGCAGAACGACGAAGAAACCAACGGCGATCTTCTGCTGACTTGTCATGCCATATCCGCCAGATAACGGTCCCAGAAACCATTACGGAACACCAGATCGGGGTCGTAGAATTTCTTTTCGGTCACGAATGTCTCGGCGTTGGGATAAGCCCGCCGAAACTGGTCGGCCGTCGCATGTGGCCGATACGGCAGATAATAAGTACCACCCATATCCAAAACGCGGTCGATCAGATCGCGTGTCATGCGAGCGTGGTCGGCTTCCGCGCGCTGTGTCATTTCCTGGCTGAAAAGCATCACACAGGCGATGCGCGGGGCGGGTGCATAGGACAACACGCTTTCCGAGTCACCACCGACGTAGCGCAGCGTGATATTCAAGAGTTCTTGATAGCTGGAGGGGATAACCTCCTGACATGCGGTCACAAAATCGACGAAACGTCCCGGAGGCACAAAATACTCATGCAGGATGTCCGTGCGCGTCGGGTCGTTGTCATCCAGGGTCGCAACCGGCTCGTTGATCAGCGAATTGCGGGTCACCGACCCACCTGCGATTGTCGGACCAATGCCGGTCTCGAACAGCCACCGCAGATCCTTAGCCGTCTCATTGCCGACCTGCGCGCGGAAGACGTGGCGGGACAACCGGCTGAGGGTGCTGGAACCACTGTCAGGAGGAACAAAGCTTTGGTCCTGTGCCTCGCGGTAGGTGATCATCATGGCGTCTTCGAAGAAAGTCTCGCGGTCGACGTTCAGGCGACCATAGGCCATGTTCACGTCTCCGGATTCGATGGTGCCGACAAAAAACTGCGCAAAGTCCCGCGACGGCATTTTACGGAATGTCGGTTCAAGATTGATGTTGGGTTCGGTTTCGACCTCCAGTTCGATGACCGCCCCGGTGAGGCCGTAGCCGCCCATCGTGGCGAAGAACAGAGGGGCGTTTTCGGTGCGGGAACAACGCACAAGCTCGCCGTCGGGGCGCACCATGAAGATGCTGCGCACGGTGGCACCCATGGGGCCGTGGGGGACTGGCCACCCGTGGGCATTGACGCAGAAGGTCGCCGCGACCCCAAAGTCGTTGTTGGACTGCATGACCTTCGGGCCGAATCCAAGTGGGTCAAGCGCACGGATAACGTGGCTCCACCGGGCACCAGCGTGGACACGATAGGTCTGGTCTCCGGCGTTGATCTGGGTGAAGCCGTTGTTGAACGTCATGGCATGACCGCCCGCCGGAATGGCGTGACCGCCCATCGAGTGACGGGCTGCGCCGATGTTGACAGGTCGGTTGTTTTCACGAGCTTCGGTGATCTCGGCACGTATCTTGTCGGCAAGGATTTCGGTCGGATTTTCAATCGCGATCGTATGGCGGAAGATCTGGGTTTCGTTGAGAAAACTGGCGTCGTTCAGCGTGCCCTCTGCACCCGTGGGTTGCAGGGGTGTGGTGCCTGCGAGGGAGGGGCTTTTAGAGGAGAATTTGGCGCCTGCAATCCCTCCTATGATTCCGCCGCCGGCCAGCAGGATCGCGCGTCTTGTCAGTTCGCCCATTTGTCGTCCTTCTTCCTATGCGACAAGCGTACTACAAATCGAATGTGGCAAAAACCGGGGCGTGGTCGCTTGGTTGGTCCCAGCCGCGGGCGGCGCGCAACACGCGGCTGCCGTGGCCTGCGTTGGCAATGTCGGACGTGGCCCAGATGTGGTCGAGACGGCGACCCTTGTCGGCGTCATCCCAGCCCGGCGAACGGTAGGACCACCAGCTGTAGAGTGGGCCGTCGGGGATATCCTGGCGGGTGATATCGACCCAGTTGCCCGAGTCCTGGGTTTCGGCGAGGTGTTCAACCTCGATGGGGGTATGGCTGACGACTTTCAAAAGTTTCTTGTGATCCCAGACGTCATCCTCACGCGGCGCGATGTTCAGATCGCCGACAAGAATGGCTTTCTTCGGGGCTTGAGCGTGGAAGGCATCGCGCATTTCGGTGAGGTAATCGAGCTTTTGGCCGAATTTCTCGTTAATCGCGCGATCGGGTTTATCGCCGCCAGCGGGGACGTAAAAGTTATGGATTGTCAGACCGTTATCGAGTTTCGCCGCAACGTGCCGAGCATGATTTAGCGATGCATAATCTTCGCCTCCGGCATCTGTAAGGGGCAGTTTCGACAGGATCGCGACGCCGTTGTAGCCCTTCTGGCCGCGGGCAACCATGTGGGTGTAACCGAGGGCCTGGAAGGCCTCGAACGGGATCTTGTCGACGGGGGATTTGCACTCCTGAAGGCAGAGAATATCCGGCGATTCCTCCCTCAGAAACTTGCAGACGAGGGGTTCGCGCAGGCGCACGGAGTTGATGTTCCAGGTGGCGAGAGTGAAGGACATAGGCGCTCCGGGCGAGAGGATTTTCGATGGCGACTTTAACAAGACGCTGCGTCAGGGACCACGGACAATTGTGCGTGCGGTGTGGGAGACCCTGCAAACGAAACAACATGAGGAAAAAGATTAACGCGCCTGTTTTCAAGGGGTTTTGGGTGAAACGGGCAACGTCGGTACAACGTCGGTATCACGTCGGTATTACGTCGGTGCGACCGTTCTGGCTGTTCTTGGTGCGTTAACTCGGGCGCGCGGGGCGGTGACAGGGGGTTAACGCCTGCCGGTTAAGGTGCAGGTGAGGGCGTGGGATCCTGAACAACCTGAGTTTCGCGGTACCAGACATAGATCCCCGCGACTGCGATCAGGAGCGCGCCAAGGTAGGTAAATCCGTCCGGATATTCGGCAAAGATGATCATTCCCCAGAATATCGCGAAAAGCAGCCCCACATAGGAAAACGGTGCAATCGCACTTGCCTCGGCCGCCATATACGCACGGATCAGGCAAAAATGCCCAAGCGCCCCAACGCCGCCCAGTATCATCATCAGGAATGCCGCGAGCGGGTCTGGCCGCACCCAGAAGAACGGGACGATCAGGCTTAGAATGATCGCGCCGAAGGCCGCTGTGTAGAACAGTGAGGTCCATGCATCTTCGTCGCGTCCTACGAAACGGGTCGCAAGCGCATAGCCTGAATAAGCGACCGCCGCACAGAGAGGCAGGAAGGCCGCCGCTGAAAAGACTTCGGTGCCGGGCCGGATGATGATGAGCGCGCCAATCAAGGCGACCGCAACGCCAAGGGCGCGACGCGGACCGAAGCGTTCGCCCAAGATAAGCGCGGCTCCGAGTGTGATCAGGACCGGGTTCAACGACATGATCGCGGCGGCATTCGCCAGCCCGATTGTCACAAAACCGAAGAAGAAACAGGTGGTGGCAATGAGCAAGAGAACAGAGCGCAGAAGTTGCAGTTTTGGATATCCAGTCTTCAGGACCTTTCGAATGCGCGGGGCAACCAGAAAAGTCACCGCGACGGTCTGTCCGGCATAGCGCGCCCAGATCGCCATAACCGTGTCAGTGCGGTGGGCGACTTCCTTGGCCATGGCGTCAAGGACGCTGAACAGGAACATCGTCAGAATGATCAGCAAAATGCCCTGCACCGTGCTACTTCGCTTTGACCACGGTATCATATGAGCGCCCGCGCAGATATCCTGAAGACCATCCAAAGTACTCCGCGAGTTGGCCGAGATGTGCTTCACTCATGTGCGGGCGGCTGAGAAGATGCAACCCTTGACTTGTAGGTGGGCCTTGGTCGCTGTTTGATGGAGCCGTGGTTTCTGCGAACCGCTTCCTGGCGTCGTTTGAAGCGCATCAACGAAAAAGGGCCCCAACGGGGCCCTTTGTCATTTCGTGCAACCTTTGCCGGCTTAAAGCGCGTCTTTGAGCGCCAGCAGATCAGCCACGCGCTTGGCCGCGGTATCGACCGCTTCGCCTTCGGCAGCGTCGCGGGCGGCTTCGGCTTTGGCGACGCGCTCGTCAAGGAACTCGGACGTAACTTCACCCTTGGGCAGAGCTTCTTCGGCCAGAACGCTTGTGCCTTCGGACGAGATTTGCGCGAACCCGCCGGTGACGACGAATTCCTGGAGTCCGCCGTCCATTTCGACCGAAAGCACACCGGGGCGCAGGGTCGTCACGGTGGCGGCATGGTCGGGCATTGCCGTCATGTCGCCGTCGGCACCCGGAATTTGCACCGCGGTCGCCTGACCCGAAACCAGACGGCGCTCGGGCGAGACAAGGTCGAATTGCATTGTGTCAGCCATTGGCTTTCACTCCTTAGGCGGCTTCAGCGGCCAGTTTTTCGGCTTTTGCTTTCACTTCTTCGATGCCGCCAACCATGTAGAAGGCTGCTTCGGGGAAGTGGTCGTATTCGCCTGCCACAACGGCTTTGAACGATGCGATTGTGTCTTCAAGCGGGACCTGAACACCGTCAGAGCCTGTGAAGACCTTCGCCACGTCGAACGGCTGGCTGAGGAAACGCTCGATCTTGCGGGCGCGGGCCACGGCCAGTTTGTCTTCTTCCGACAGTTCGTCCATGCCGAGGATGGCGATGATGTCCTGAAGCGACTTGTAGCGCTGGAGGATTTGCTGAACGTCGGTCGCGACTTTGTAGTGCTCTTCGCCGATGATCTGCGGGTCCAGAAGGCGCGATGTCGAACCAAGCGGGTCCACAGCCGGGTAGATGCCTTTTTCCGAGATCGCACGGTCAAGAACCGTGGTCGCGTCGAGGTGGGCGAACGATGTGGCCGGTGCGGGGTCGGTAAGGTCGTCCGCAGGGACGTAGACCGCTTGCACCGACGTGATCGAGCCGGATTTGGTCGATGTAATGCGTTCCTGCATGGTGCCCATGTCGGTGGCCAGCGTTGGCTGGTAGCCCACAGCGGACGGGATACGACCCAGAAGCGCCGACACCTCGGAACCCGCCTGCGTAAAGCGGAAGATGTTGTCTACGAAGAACAGCACGTCGGAACCCGTGTCATCGCGGAACTGCTCGGCCAGTGTCAGGCCGGAGAGTGCGACGCGCATACGTGCTCCCGGAGGCTCGTTCATCTGGCCGTAGACCAGAGCGATTTTCGAGTCGCTGAGGTTATCGGGAGTGATAACGCCGGATTCGATCATCTCGTGGTAAAGGTCGTTGCCTTCACGGGTCCGCTCGCCAACGCCGGCGAACACGGACACACCCGAGTGCACTTTGGCGATGTTGTTGATCAGTTCCATGATGAGAACGGTTTTGCCAACACCCGCACCGCCGAAGAGGCCGATTTTTCCGCCCTTCGTGTAAGGCGCAAGAAGGTCGATGACCTTGATGCCGGTTGTCAGGATTTCAGTGGCGGTCGACTGCTGATCGAAGGCCGGGGCGTCGCCGTGGATGGCGCGGCGCTCGGTTGCTTCGACCGGGCCTTTTTCGTCCACTGGTTCGCCGACGACGTTCAGGATGCGACCCAAAGTTGCGGTTCCGACGGGGACCGAAATCGGCTCGCCCATGTCGGTGACGATCTGGCCGCGAACGAGGCCTTCGGTCGCGTCCATCGCAATGGCACGAACGGTGTTCTCGCCAAGGTGCTGTGCGACTTCCAAGGTCAGCTTGTTGCCGTTGTTGTCGGTTTCAAGCGCGTTCAAAATTTCGGGCAGATCGTCGTCGAACTGTACGTCAACAACAGCGCCAATGACCTGGGTCACTTTGCCTTTTGCGTTTGCCATATCTCTGGTCTCTCCGGTCGTTTAGAGCGCTTCCGCGCCCGAAATAATTTCAATCAACTCGTTCGTGATCACAGCCTGACGCGAACGGTTGTACTGGATGGTCAGGCGGTCGATCATATCGCCCGCGTTGCGTGTTGCGTTGTCCATGGCGCTCATCCGGGCACCCTGTTCAGACGCTGCGTTTTCCAAGAGGGCCGTGAAGATCTGCGTTGCGATCCCGCGGGGCAGAAGATCCGCGAGGATTTCCGTCTCGTCAGGTTCGTAGTCGTAGATCGTCGCCTCGCCGGCGTCCTCGGTTTCTTCGAAGGTCGCGGGAATGATCTGCTTTTCAGTCGGGATCTGGCTAATGACGGTCTCGAACTCGGAATAGAAGATCGAGGCAACGTCAAATTCGCCAGCGTCAAAGCGGGTCAGAACATTTTCCGCCACGCCCTGCGCATCGGAGTAACCGAGGCGTTTGACGTCGCTGAGGTCAACATGTCCGACCAGATGGTCGCTGAAGTCGCGGCGCAACTGCTCGCGACCCTTCTTGCCGACAGTCAGGATTTTCACCGTCTTGCCTTCGCTGACCAGCTTGGTGGCGGCCGCTTTCGCGATCTTGACGATCGACGAGTTGAAACCACCACAGAGGCCGCGTTCCGCGGTCATGACGACCAGCAGATGCGTTTTGTCCGAGCCCGTGCCGCTGAGCAGCTTGGGCGCGCTGTCGCTGTCGCCAACGGACGAGGCAAGCTCGGCCATGACGGCGTTGAACCGCTCGGCGTAGGGCCGGGCCGCGGCGGCAGCTTCTTCGGCGCGGCGCAATTTCGCTGCGGCGACCATCTGCATGGCCTGCGTGATCTTCCGGGTCGATTTGACCGAGTTGATCCGGTTTTTCAGGTCCTTGAGGTTGGGCATCTATCCCTGTCCTTCCGGGCGTTCAGTCTTAGGCGAAATCGTTGGCGAAGTCTTCGATCGCGGCTTTGAGGCGGTCCGCCGCATCGCCTTTGATCTTTGGATCGTCGTTGGTGATCCAGTCCATGACATCGCTGTGTTTCGCATGCATATGCGTCAGAAGACCTTTTTCAAACCGGCTGACGTCGCTCAGTGCGAGCTTGTCGAGGAAACCGTTCGTGCCGGCGAAGATCGCGACAACGATCTCGGCGTTGGTCAGTGGCGAATACTGCGGCTGCTTCATCAGTTCGGTCAGACGCGCACCACGGTTCAGCAGGCGCTGGGTCGAGGCGTCGAGGTCGGAACCGAACTGCGCGAACGCTGCCATCTCGCGGTACTGAGCGAGCGACAGTTTCACCGGACCAGCAACCGACGACATGGCGGAAGTCTGAGCGCTTGAGCCCACGCGAGACACCGACAGACCGGTGTTCACGGCAGGGCGGATACCCTGGAAGAACAGTTCTGTTTCGAGGAAGATCTGACCATCTGTGATCGAGATCACGTTGGTCGGAATAAATGCCGAAACGTCACCGCCCTGGGTTTCGATGATCGGCAGAGCCGTCAGCGAGCCGGAGCCATTGTCTTCGTTCAGCTTGGCCGAACGTTCCAGAAGACGGGAGTGAAGGTAGAAAACGTCGCCCGGATAGGCTTCACGTCCTGGTGGACGGCGCAGAAGCAGCGACATCTGACGATATGACACGGCCTGCTTGGACAGGTCATCGTAGATGATCAGAGCGTGACGGCCATTGTCACGGAAGTGCTCGGCCATCGCGGTTGCGGCGTAGGGTGCAAGGAACTGCATCGGCGCCGGGTCGGAAGCGGTTGCGGCAACGACGATTGAGTACTCGATCGCGCCGCTTTCTTCGAGGCGCTTCACAAGCTGTGCAACAGTCGAACGCTTCTGGCCGATTGCGACGTAGATGCAGTAGAGCTTCTTGCTCTCGTCGTCGCCAGCGGCTTCGTTGTAGGATTTCTGGTTCAGGATGGCGTCGAGCGCGACGGCTGTCTTACCGGTCTGGCGGTCGCCAATGATCAATTCCCGCTGGCCACGACCGATCGGGATCATCGCGTCAACGGCTTTGAGGCCAGTCGCCATCGGTTCGTGAACCGATTTACGTGGGATAATGCCGGGGGCCTTCACGTCTGCAACGCGGCGCTCGGTGGTTTCGATCGGACCTTTGCCGTCAAGTGGGTTGCCAAGGCCATCAACAACGCGACCAAGAAGCGCGTCGCCCGATGGAACGTCCACGATCGAGTTCGTGCGCTTGACGGTGTCGCCTTCCTTGATGTCCCGGTCGGAACCGAAGATCACGATACCGACGTTGTCGCTTTCCAGGTTCAGCGCCATGCCCATGATGCCGCCGGGGAATTCGACCATTTCACCGGCCTGAACGTTGTCGAGGCCATAGACGCGGGCGATACCGTCGCCGACACTGAGCACGCGGCCAACTTCGGCCACTTCTGCTTCTTGACCAAAGTTCTTGATCTGGTCCTTCAGGATCGCAGAAATCTCTGCTGCTTGGATCGCCATTTATCCGACCTCTTTCATGGTGTTCTGGAGTGCTGCGAGCTTGGAAGCGACCGACGTGTCGATCATTTTCGAGCCCACTCTGACAATAAGACCGCCGATGAGGCTTTCATCGACGGTTACATTCATCTTCACATCTTTGCCGACAGACGCTTTCAGCGTTTCGGCAAGTTTGGTTGTTTGTGCTTCGCTGAGCGCGCGGGCAGTTTTCACATCGGCTGTGACTTCGCCCTTTTCGTCCGAGATCAGGTCGCGCAGGACGGCCATGAGGTTCGGCAACACAAAGAGGCGGCGCTTGGACGACATCAGCTTGAGGGTGTTGGCGACGGTGTCGCTGAGGCCCATTTTGGCGGCGAGGGCGGCGATGGCCCGGCCCTGTTCTTCCCGGCTGTAGATCGGCGAGTGGATCAATGCACGGAAGTCGTCGCTGTTCTTCAGCGCCCCTTCCAGCGTCTCGATATCGCGCTCAAGCGCGTCCAGCGCGCCGCCGTCCTTGGCCAGCGCAAACACGGCTGACGCATAACGGGCTGCAATACCGGTCGAGATTGACGATGATTCTGACACGAGACCCCTTCCGCGTAGTTCTTTAATTTCTTTGCGACACAGGGCCAAAACAGATTTGGCCGAGCCGCGCATCCCAAGCCTGGTCGCGCGACCAAGCCTCAAAATCAGCGGTGATGTAGCAGAGCCCGTTTGACCGGGCAACCGGGTAGTCAACATTGCCCGAAAGGCTCGGATTGAGCAAAATCAGACACTTAGCCAAAGGTGCGACGGTTTGCGCAATTCTAAGTCACTGAAAAGTCCCAACGAACGCATTTTTATCGCGCGAGTCAGGGGGGTATCAGGCCCGATTACGGCGTCAAACCGGCTTTGGCCCTGGTTGTTTCAGGCCGTCGAGTACACGAAGGGGGCGTCGCATCGCTTCGCTCAGGCCCGCGCGCGGGGGTGCGGGCACCTGTTTTCTGACCTCGACCATCAAGACGCCCCCCGCAAAGCGGTTCGACACGCGGCGACCGAGTTTTTCCCACATATGGCCGGTCTTCCGCCAGAAAGGTGTAGCGCGCGGCGGCTGGTAGAGGGCTGCGACGTGGCGCGATGGCGGCAGGCCGATGGCTTTCAGTTGGCCTTCGAGCTGGCCAAGGCTGTAGGGGCGACCAAACCCGAAGGGCGTTCCGTCTCGGCGCGCCCAGAGACCGGCGCGGTTGGGCACGATGAAAAGCGCGCGGCCCTCGGGCGCAAGCGCTCGGTAGCATTCGTCCAGCAGGGCAATCGGATGTTCGCTTGTCTCAAGCCCATGCATCACGACCAGTTTGTCGAGGCTGTCAGTCTCGACGGGCCACTGCGTTTCTTCGCAGAGCACCGACACGTTGTCCTTGTCCGCAGGCCAGGGCATGACGCCCTGCGGACCGGGCATCAGGGCCGTCACGCGGCGGGCGTCGGCCAGATAAGGGCGCAGCAGCGGCACAGCAAAGCCGAAGCCCGCGACGGTTTGACCCTTGGCAGATGGCCACAGGGCCGTGACCTGTTGTCGTATGGCTTCCTGCGCACCGCGCCCTAGTTGGGTTCGGTAGTAAAAAGTTCTAAGATCGAGCACATCGAGGTGCATTACGCTGTGCCTTCTTCTGGCTGAAACATTCTGGAAACCATAAAGGGTTAAACGGGCATTGCCATGACATTTGAACTTGTCACGATCGCGACCGAAGCAGACAACTACAATTATCTGCTGCACACCGAAGACAAGACCGTTCTAGTGGATGCCCCTCCGGGCGTCGATCCAATCATGGAGGCGCTGGTCCAGCGCGGCTGGGGGCTGGATGAGATCTGGATAACGCACCACGATTGGGATCATATCGACGGTGTCGACATCATGCGCGAGCGTTTCGGCGCGCGCGTTCGCGGGTTTCGCGGCGATGCGCACCGGTTGCCCGAACTGGACGTCGCCCATGACGATGGCGACAGCTTCGATTTCGCGGGTTTTGCCGTCACGGTCATGCATGTACCCGGCCATACCGAGGGCCACGTCGCCTACTACGTGCCGCAGGCGAATGTCGTTTTCACGGCTGATACGCTTATGGCGCTTGGCTGTGGCAAGACCCCGGAAAGCGGCCTGCACCAGATGTATCACAGCGTGACCCGTCTGGGTGCCCTGCCCCCGGAGACGGTGATCTGTTCAGGACATGAATACACCCTTGCGAACGGCAAGTTCGCCCTGACGATCGAACCAGACAACCCGGATCTGATCGAACGCATCGCAGGGGCCAAACAGACACGCGCCACAGGCAAGCCGACGGTTCCCACGACGCTTGACCTTGAACTCAGGACCAATCCTTACCTTCGCGTGGGATTGCAGAGCGTAAAAGATGCCCTAAATATGTCAGACGCTTCAGACGAAGCGGTCTTCGTAGAAGTGCGGCGCAGAAAAAATTCTTTCTAAAATGCCCGATTTACCCGCGATTTAAGGTAGAAAATACGTCACTCAGCGAAAATGTGATGTATCTCAAAGAAAAAAGCCTTGAAGCTCGGCGAAACTAACCGAAGTCTAATACTATGAGGCCAGGGTACGGTGGGGCCTTTCCCTGCCTGACCTCCAATGTAAAGGAGCACAGAGCGTGCCATCTTTTTCCAAGACGCTCGAAGATGCGATCCACGCAGCGCTGGCGATTGCCAATTCGCGCCGCCACGAACTTGCAACGCTGGAGCATCTGCTTCTGGCACTGATCGATGAACCTGACGCCGCAAAAGTGATGCAGGCCTGTTCCGTCGATCTTGAAGACCTGCGCAAGACGCTGAACGATTTCATCGATGAAGATTTGTCCACCCTGGTGACCGAAGTCGAAGGGTCGGAAGCCGTTCCGACCGCGGCGTTCCAGCGGGTCATCCAGCGGGCGGCGATCCATGTGCAGTCCTCGGGGCGCACTGAAGTGACAGGCGCGAACGTGCTGGTCGCGATTTTTGCCGAGCGCGAATCGAACGCGGCCTATTTTCTGCAGGCGCAGGATATGACGCGGTATGATGCCGTGAATTTCATTGCGCACGGTGTCGCAAAAGACCCGTCCTTTGGTGAAAGTCGGTCAGTCTCCGGTGCGCCGGACTTTGACGAGGAAGCACAGGCTACCAACGGCGCGCCCGAAGAGGACGCCAAGGAAAGCGCGCTTGCCAAGTATTGCGTCGATCTGAACGTGAAGGCCGAAAAGGGCGACGTCGATCCCCTGATCGGACGTCAGGACGAAGTCGAACGTTGCATTCAGGTTCTGTGTCGCCGCCGCAAGAACAACCCGCTTCTGGTGGGCGATCCCGGCGTGGGTAAAACTGCGATTGCAGAAGGTCTTGCGCGCAAGATCATCGCGGGGGAAACCCCCGAGGTCTTGCAGGGCTCGACCATTTTCTCGCTCGATATGGGCGCGCTTCTGGCCGGCACGCGGTACCGGGGCGATTTCGAAGAGCGTCTGAAGGCGGTCGTCAACGAACTGGAAGAGCATCCTGATGCAATCCTGTTCATCGACGAAATCCACACGGTCATTGGCGCTGGTGCCACCTCTGGTGGCGCGATGGATGCGTCGAACCTTCTGAAGCCTGCGCTTCAGGGCGGAAAACTGCGCTGCATGGGTTCGACAACCTACAAAGAATACCGTCAGCATTTCGAAAAGGACCGCGCCTTGTCGCGCCGGTTCCAGAAAATCGACGTGAATGAGCCGACTGTCGATGACAGCGTGAAAATCCTTTTGGGTCTGAAGCCCTACTTCGAAAAGCATCACTCGGTAAGCTATACGGATGACGCGGTGCGCACGGCTGTGGAGCTGTCTGCGCGTTACATCAACGACCGCAAACTGCCGGACAAGGCGATCGACGTGATCGACGAAGCCGGTGCGGCGCAGCATCTTGTGCCGGCCGACAAGCGCGTCAAGACGATCGACGTCACACAGATCGAGAACGTCGTGGCCAAGATTGCGCGCATTCCGCCCAAGAACGTCTCGAAGGATGATGCGGCAGTCCTCAAAGATCTGGACGCGGCACTGAAGCGCGTTGTGTTCGGTCAGGACAAGGCGATCGAGGCTTTGGCGTCCGCCATCAAACTTAGCCGTGCAGGTCTGCGCGAGCCTGAAAAGCCGATTGGGAACTACCTGTTCGCTGGGCCGACCGGTGTCGGTAAAACCGAGGTCGCCAAGCAATTGGCGGATATCCTCGGGGTCGAACTGATGCGCTTTGACATGTCGGAGTACATGGAAAAGCACGCGGTCTCGCGGCTAATTGGTGCGCCTCCGGGCTATGTCGGCTTTGATCAGGGCGGGCTATTGACGGACGGTGTGGATCAGCATCCGCATTGTGTGTTGCTCCTTGACGAGATCGAAAAGGCGCATCCCGATGTGTTCAATATTCTGCTGCAGGTCATGGACCACGGCAGTCTGACGGATCACAACGGGCGCAAGGTCGACTTCCGCAACGTTGTGTTGATCATGACGTCGAACGCCGGTGCGGCGGACATGGCGAAGGCCGCGATCGGCTTTGGTCGCGACAGGCGCGAGGGCGAGGACACGGCCGCGATCGAACGCACCTTCACGCCGGAATTCCGCAACCGTCTGGACGCGGTGATCAGCTTTGGTGCGCTGCCGAAAGAAGTCATCCTCCAGGTCGTCGAAAAGTTTGTGCTGCAACTCGAAGCGCAACTGATGGACCGCAACGTTCACATCGAACTGACGCGGCCTGCGGCGGAATGGCTGGCGAACAAAGGCTACGACGACAAGATGGGCGCGCGTCCTCTGGGGCGGGTCATCCAGGAAGAAATCAAGAAGCCTCTGGCCGAGGAATTGCTGTTCGGCAAACTCGCCAAAGGTGGCATTGTCAAAGTGGGCGTGAAGGAGGGCAAGCTCGACCTTCGGATCGAACACAAGACAAAGCGGATTTCTCCGAAGAAAAAGCCTCCGCTTCTGACGGCTGACTGACCCGCGCGAACCGCTTGAAGAAAAAACGCCCCGCCGAAACGCGGGGCGTTTTTTTCTTGCCCCCACAAAGGGGCGCTGCGCCTCGGCCTGAAAAGCCTCACACCGGGACTTCCTGACTCAAAGAAACACTCGCCCGTGCTCTTTCGGTCCGAACATCCGCGCCGGAGGCACCGCGACGTGCGGATGCACGGCGCAATAAATCGCGTGCGGAGGCGAATCCCTTCGCTCCGCTCTTAGCGCTCGGTCAGTTTGAGTTCTATCCGACGGTTCTGCGCGCGGGCTTCGGGCGTGTCGTCAGCATTGACAGGGCGGTATTCGCCGAAACCCGTGGCGGCCAGTCTGTCCGGAGGGAAACCGAGCTCTTCGGTCATGAACTTCACCACCGACAAAGCGCGGCCCTGACTGAGTTCCCAGTTGTCGGCAAACTCGCCTGACCCTCCCAGCGGGATGTTATCGGTGTGACCATCCACACGGATGATCCAGTCGATACTACTCGGGATCAGAGTGGCAACTTCGGCCAGGACATTTGCGACTCGCGCGATTTGCACCTGACCTTCCTCAGACAGGGTGGCGGACGCGCTTTCGAATAAGACCTCGGACGAAAACACGAAGCGATCTCCGACGATCTGGACTTCTTCGCGGTCCCCGAGGACCTGACGCATCGTTCCGAAGAACTCCGATCGGAAATCTTCAAGATCGGCGACCTGATTCTGCAGGCGTTCGGCCTCGATCCGCAGACGTTCGGCCTCGGCGGCCTCCAGTTCTGCGGCACGTTTGGCTTCCTGTGCCGCACGGGCAAGCGCGGTGTTCAGTTGCGAACCAAGTGCTTCGATGCGCACCTGCGCTTCGCTGTCGGCGTCTGCTGCCGCATCGAGAAGCGCCTGAAGCGACCCAAGCTCCGACCGCAGCGCTGCGACCTGCTGATTGAGCGCTTCGACTTCGCGCTGGCTTTGAGCGGACAGGGCTTCCTCTTCGGCCAATTGCTGGCGGGCCGTCGACAAAAGTGCTGCTTGGCGTTCCTGTTCGGTCAGAATTTCGGTCGCTGCGTTTTCCGCCGCAAGCCGGGCTGCCAGAGCCGCTGCAAGCTGGTCGCGGATCGCGGCAGTGTCTGCACTCGCCGCGCGCAGGTTGGCAACCTCGGCGGCCAGCGCCTCACGGTCAGCGAGTTCGGCCTCGCGGTTTTCGAGTTCCAGAAGAGCCGCTGCCAGACGGTCATTCAGTTCCGCCTCGACGGCATTCGCACCCGCCAAAAGGGTCAGCGTGTCTTCGGCCTTCTGGCGCTGCTCTTCGAGCGCCAACGACATGGCGGTCAATTCGGCATCGGCATTTTCAAGCCGCTCTCTCAGCGCCTCGGCGGCGGCCGCTTCGGCAAGGCGGGCCTGTTCTTCTTCGGAAAGTGCGCCTTCGGCATCCGCAAGCCGGGCACGCAGCGCTTCGGCGGCGGCCAGTTCGCGCAGCCGCGCCGCTTCGGCGCTTTCAAGTTCCGCCGTCAGCGATGCAGTACGGGCATCGGCTTCGGCCAGTGCGGCTTCCGTCGCCTCGGCGGCTTCCAGCGCCGCCAGCGCCTGCGAAAGCGAGGCTTCGCGCGTTTCGGCTTCCGCCCGAAGATCGGCAGTCAACGCCTCAAGGGCCTCGCGGCGTGCGGCGGCAAGGCGTGCGGCTTCGGTTTGCGCGTCAATCTCTGTACGGGCCTGAGCCAGCGCCAGTTGCAGCGCCTCCTGCTCGGAGATCAGCACTGCGCGCGCCGCTTCAAGGTCGTTGATGTCGGCGGCCAGTTCCGCGCCAAGCGCGCGCGCATCGTCACGCTCGGACAAGAGCGTCGCGACCTGCGCTTCGAAAGAGGCAATTGCCGCGTCGCGTTCAGACAGAGCCTGGGCCTGCTGGTCAAGTTGTCCGGTCAGGTTGCTAATCAGCACCGACTGCCGGTCGCTTTCGCTTTGCAGAGACGTCAGGTCGTCTTCCAGCCGCGAGGTTTGCTGCTGCGACAGACCAAGGGCGATCGACAGCGAGGTGACCTCGGCGGCGAGTTGGTCAAGTTCGGTTTCTTGTCCGGTAATCGTCTCGCGTTGCACGGCCTGCATCACCATGAAGATCGTCAGGACGAACATCAGGACCAGCAAGAGGGCGGTCATCGCATCCACGAAGCCGGGCCAGATCGACCCGGACATCCGTTGCGAGGATCGACGGGTCAGCGCCATGGCTTAATACGTTCCGCCAGAGCGATCACGGGCCAGATCGCGCACGGCTTTGGTCAATTGCCCGAGATCCGAACGCAACTCGCTCAGGGATTCCTGACGACCTGCGGACATTTCTTCAAGGATGCGCAGCATCTGAACATCCATCGAGCGCAGGCGCATCCGGCTTTCGGCATCAACCTGCCCCGTTCCTTCGGTCACGAGTGTTTCGATCGCTTCGCTCAGGCGTTCCTGACTGTGGATGACCGCAGACATGTCGGGGCCAGCGTTTACGTCGCCTTCGCCCAAACGGTCGGCAAGTCGCGATACAGCATTCGCCAGCATACCAAGGCGGTCTTCGGCGGCTTCGCGGCGCGAGGCGGCTTCTTCATAAAACGCCTGCATCTGGTCGAGACGTTCGGCCATGTGCTCGGACAATTGTGCGATTGCGCCTGTGTCGATTGCGGTTTCGCCGCCGCCTTCGTCTGCGGAATATCCGATGCGCGTGATGGTCGAGAGCCATTCTTCCAGCTCGCGGTAAAAGCGGTTTTGGCCGTGGCTTGCGAAAAGCTCAAGCAGGCCGACGACAAGCGATCCCGCAAGACCAAGGAGCGACGACGCGAAGGCCACGCCCATGCCGCCAAGCTGTGCTTCCAGCCCGGTCATCAGGCGTTCAAAGACCGCGACGCCGCTATCACCTTCTTGCGGCGCCAGCGAACGGATGGTGTCCACAACCGCCGGAACTGTGGTCGCAAGGCCGTAGAACGTACCCAAAAGGCCAAGGAAAATCAGCAGGTTGACAATATAGCGCGTGATATCGCGTGCTTCGTCGATGCGGGTTGCGACGGAATCGAGCACCGATCGGGTGGACGAAACGCCAAGCTGCATCCGGGCACCGCGTTTGCGCAGAAGGTTCGCCAGTGGCGCCAGCAATCGCGGCGCTGCGGTGAACTGATGCCCCGGACGGTCACGGGCGAATCCTTCGATCCAAATGACCGAACTGACAAGCTGGTAGACCTGCCAGAAACAGGCAAAGACGCCGATGACGAAAACAAAGGCTATGAAGCCGTTGAGATAGGGGTTCGCCAGAAAGACTGGCGCGACCTGGGGGTAGGCCACATATGCACCCGCGCCGACCAGTCCTAAAACGATCAGCATCGTCAGAATCTGACGATACGGTTGGGTGAATTGTAGCTCGACCTCGCGATCCGGTTTGTCCATTCGGGGGCCGGTCCTGACGCTGTTATATTTGGGGCAGAATAGGCGAAGCCCGGCGCGCTGCCAACCTCAATCGAATCAGGTCGCGCTGACGATCTCGCGGACGCGATCACTAAGCCATGCAAGCTCCGCGTCTTCGATGCCGAGATCAATCAAGTGACTGAAAGTATTCCATAAATACTCGGTGTTGGGGCCGCGTCCGCCAACCGCATGGGCGATGATCTGCGCCTGCCGTTCAAGCTCCATGCCGCCGACGTATTGCACATGGTCTGTATCAACGACGTAGGAAAGCGCCATAACGGTCTCGCCATCCTCGAAAGTGACGGGCAGAACACGCTCGATGTAGGCCGAAGAAATCAGCTCCCGCTCGCGCAGATAAGCGACCGTGGCCTCGGCCTTTTCGTCAGGAACCGCAAAGGCTACGCCGGTGCAGGACGCGTCCGGGGCCGGATCGAGCGCAAGGACCAGTCCGGGGTCGGCATCGGTGCCGCGATGATGGATCGACGACATGCAAAAGCTGCGCCGAAACCCGTGCATCGTGGCAAGGCGTCGCTCGGCCACCGGAAAGCCCGGGTTCCAGATCAGCGATCCATAGCCGAAGACCCAAAGGGGGGTCGCAAGTGTCTCTGGTCCTTTATTCATAAGGCCTCTAATACGAGGCAACGCAAAAAGGGGAAAGGGCCAAATGGGTCGTTTGATCGTCGTGGTTTTGGTGGCGTCACTGGGATGGATGGCGTGGTGGGCTTTCGGGTCGTCCGCGCTGGATCGCGCGCTGACGGCTTGGGTCGATGAGCGCCGCTCGGAAGGCTGGGCGGCGGATGTTGCCGATATTGATGTCGCGGGCTTTCCCAATCGTTTCGACACGACCCTGAGCGATATCCGCTTTGCCGATCCTGAGACGGGCGTTGCCTGGTCCGCGCCGTTCCTTCAGCTTCTGGCGCTGGCCTACAAACCGCACCAGGTGATCGCGGTGCTGCCGAACGAACACCGTCTTTCGACGCCGCTGCAGACGCTCGACCTCAGCCACGATCAGGCGCGTGGGTCCATCTTCATGCAGCCAAGCCCATCGCTGCCGCTGGACCGTTCGACGATCATCATCGAAGCATTGAGCGTCGGCTCGACCCTTGGCTGGACCGCGCGCCTTGACGAGGGTCGTTTCGCCACCGAACAAATCCCGGCGCGCGCGAATGCACATCGGATCGGTGCCGAACTGCTGGGATTTCATCCGCCGCAGGAGGTGCTTGCAATCCTCGACCCCGCCGGGCTGCTGCCCAGGACGGTCGAACGCATGCGCTTTGATGCCGACATCGGATTCACCGCCCCCTGGGATCGTGGCGCCATCGAAATTGCGCGCCCTCAAATCGTCCGGATCGATCTGAATGACCTCTCAGCCGAATGGGGAAGCGTCACGTTCCGCGCGGCCGGTGCCCTTGACGTCGACGCACGCGGCACGCCAACGGGCGAGATTTCTATCAAGGCCGTTGATTGGCGCCGTCTGCTGCAGATGTTCGTCGCAAGCGGGATGGTCGGTGAAAACGTCGCGCCAACCATCGAGACCGCTCTGGAATTCCTCGCAGCGCTGAAAGGCCCCTCGGATACGATCGACGCCGATCTCAGCCTGCGCTCAGGCCGTGTTTTCCTCGGCCCTATCCCGCTGGGGGACGCACCGAAGATCGTCATCCGCTGATACTGTTCTTTGGGTCCGGAAAATCCCGGGGGAGCGAAGCGGGGGCAGAGCCCCGAACAAGCCGCTTTAACGGCAATACGGCCCACCGCGATGATCTGCGACATCGAAGTGGAAATGGTCCTGATGGTGCCGGTCCGCGTTGGGTCCAAGGACGGTCCCGAACGGCCCGCAAGCCGCCCCGTGCATGCGCCTCAGGACCCGGCTGTCCTCGCCGCGCCAGCCGCGCAGAACGCTGATCCGCTCACCACTTGCCAGAACGAAGCTGGATATATCGATCGCGCGTCCCTGCGCATGTTCAGACAGACGGGCGCCCGCGCGGCTGTTGCGGGTCCGGCATGCGTAATGCGCCGCGACGGTCAGTTCGACCAACCCACCACCGCGCCGCCCGATCGCCGGCACAGCCCCGCGTCGCACCCAGCGGTCCAGTGCGCGCGCCGTTCGCATCGTCATGATCGACGGGCGCGACAGGCGCACGCCCGCAACTTCGGTCACAACCCAGGCATCGCGGACGCCACAACCGCCGGGCCCCGTGACCGGCGCGCGTTTGACGGCCACAAGTCCAGGCAAATTCGCACTGTTATCCCCACCGCCGCAGGCCACCAGAGCCAGCAACGCAAGTCCTGCAATCAATCGCTTCATGACTTCTTTCCGATCCGGCCAAAGTCAGGCGCATCCGTATCCTGACCAGCCTCGATTATGCCCCGTCGAATGGCGCGCGTGTGGGTGAAATAGTCGAAAAGGTGATCGCCGTCGCCGGTACGAATAGCACGCTGCAAGGCGAAAAGCTCTTCCGTGAACCGTCCGAGGATTTCCAGCGTCGCCTCTTTGTTGTTGAGGAACACGTCACGCCACATCGTCGGATCCGATGCAGCGATCCGGGTGAAATCGCGAAAACCGGCGGCGGAGTATTTGATCACTTCGCTGTCGGTGACGCGTCTCAGATCATCGGCCACACCCACCATCGTATAGGCGATCAGGTGCGGCGTGTGGCTGGTCACGGCCAAAACCAGATCGTGGTGGTCGACCTCCATCGTCTCGACCTTGGCCCCCATGCCTTCCCAAAGGCGCGTCAGTCGCGCGACCGCCTCGGTATTCGCGTTTTCGTCCGGCACAAGGATGGTGAACCGGTTCTCGAACAATTCCGCAAACCCCGAGCGCGGCCCGGAGTGTTCGGTTCCGGCCAGCGGATGCCCCGGAATAAAGTCGACGTGGTCAGGCAGATGCGGTCCGACGGCCTCCACCACCGCGCGCTTGACCGACCCGACGTCAGTGATCGTCGCGCCCTTTGCCAGATGCGGCCCAATCTCAAGCGCCACGGGTTCCATCGCTCCGATGGGCATGGCGAGGACGACAAGGTCGGCGCCTTGGACGGCTTCGGTCGCACTGTCGACAACGCGGTCACAAAACCCGATCTCGCTGGCGATCTCGCGCGTCTCAACCGAGCGCGCGGTTCCGACGATCTCACCGGCAAGCCCGCCGCGCCGCATGGCATGGGCCATCGACGAGGCGATCAACCCCAGTCCGATTAAAGCGACGCGTTCATAAATCCGAGCCATCATTCGCCCTTTCGAAATCGTTCAATCGAGTCGCGCACCCGTTGGCAATTGGCTTGTGTGCCAATCGTGATCCGCAGGCATTCGGGCAGGCCATAGCCTGCCACCTTACGCACAAGGATGCCATCACTGCGCAGCGCTGCCTCGCAGGCATTGGCCTCCGCCGCATCTGCAAATCGCGCAAGGATATAGTTGGCGTGACTTGGGTCAGACGGAATTCCGATCTCCGCCAAAGCCTCGGCAAGCCAAGTTCTGAGGCGCGCGTTTTCGGATTGACAGTGTTCAGCGAAGGCACGGTCCAGCATTGCCGCCTGTGCCGTCGCAAGTTGCGGCACGCCCAGATTGAACGGCCCGCGCAAACGGTTCAGCGTATCGATGACATGGGTCGGACCATAGCCCCAGCCAACGCGCAATCCGCCAAGACCATAGAGCTTGGAGAACGTACGCGTCATGACAACGGTCTCGCGGGATTCGACCAGCGACGCTCCGCCATCATAGCCTTCGGCAAACTCGACATAGGCCCCGTCAAGGACCAGCAGAACGTGATCCGGCAGGCTGTCGGCCAGCCTGTGCAGGTCCTCATTGCCGATCATCGTTCCGGTGGGGTTGCCGGGGTTCGTCAGGAACACCAGCCGCGTCGCATCCGTCACGGCCGCCAGAATGGCGTCCACGTCCACGACCCGCTCGCGTTCGGGCACGACGACGGGCGTGGCCCCTGCACCGAGGGCCAGAATCCGGTACATCGAGAACCCGTGCTCCGTATAGATCACCTCAAGTCCCGGCCCCGCGTAGGCCTGACAGAGAAACGTCAGGATTTCGTCAGACCCGGCACCGCAAATGATGCGATCCGCGTCCAGCCCATGCACATCGGCAATCGCCTTGCGCAAGCTGGCATGATCGCTGGACGGATAGCGATGCAGCGTCGCCGCTGTCGCGATAAGGGCGTCCTGCGCCGACTGAGGCGGCCCGAACGGGTTTTCGTTCGAGCTGAGTTTCAGCACCTGATCATGCCCGTCAATGCGGCTCTCACCGCCCTTGTAAAGCACGATATCGTCAATGCCGGGTTGGGGTTTTATCGAATGTGTCATTGCTCTCGTTCCGGGTCCGCTTCTTCCTAGCGGCGTGACCGCGCCAACGCCAGCGGCGATCTGGCGCACGGGCTGCGATCATGGCACTCTGAACACATGAGCGACGCACCGCAAAGCCTGACCAACCGCTACGATAGCGCCGCCGGCAAATGGCGCGACAAAATGCGCACACTTGGGTATTATGACGGCTATCTCGGGTTCCTCTGCGAACCCGGCCCCCGCCCCGGGGCGCATTCCCGCGTAATCGATGTGGGAGCCGGAACCGCGGCTTTTTCGGAGGCCTGGGTGGCCGTCAACGGCACGCCATCAAAGCTGACGCTCATTGAGCCCAGCCAAGCGATGCTGGACCGCGGAGCCTCGGCCTTGCGCGCACGCGGGGTCGCGCCGCGGCTTTTGCGGGGGACGTTGGGCGAGGTGCAGGATGACCCCGCCAATGAAGTGCTGGCCGCCCATGTCATCGAACACTGCCCCGACCCAGCCCTAGCGCTGAACCAACTCAAGAGCCTGACTGTGAGAGGTGGCCGCCTTCGCCTTGTGGTGTCCAAACCCCATTGGTGCAATGCGATAATCTGGCTGCAATGGCGCCACCGAACATTCGGCAAAGCCGAAATCCGATCGCTTGTGAAAGAGGCCGGCTTCGAAATCGAAAGTGATTATGCGTTCCCCTCCGGGCCGCCATCCCGGACCAGCTACGGCCTCGTCGCTCGCCGACCCGATTAACCCTAACACCCATTAAGGTTAACGCGGCCTCAGATCCGGGGAGTGACGCAGCCCCATTCACCCTTTCAAAAACACCAATTCCACACGTCAGGGACAGGCAGCCGCTCGAAACCCTAGGAGGCGGCCTTGACCTCGAAAGCGGCGGCCATCAGCGCCTTGGTGTAATCGGAACGCGGTGCATCGAACACCTGCCCCGCATCCCCGTGTTCGACCACATCGCCCTCTTTCATCACAATCACTTTGTGACTGAGCGCGCGGACAACCTTCAAATCGTGGCTGATAAAGAGATAGGCCAGCCCGTATTTCTGCTGCAGATTGCGCAACAACTCCACGATCTGCACCTGCACGGTCATGTCTAGCGCCGACGTCGGCTCGTCCAGAACAACCAACTTGGGCCTAAGCACCATCGCGCGCGCAATGGCGATACGCTGCCGCTGACCGCCCGAAAATTCATGCGGATAGCGATGCATCATGTCAGGATCGAGGCCGACTTCTTCCATGATCTCGGCCACCATCTCGCGTCGATCCCGCCCGGAATCGACGTCATGGATCATCAGCCCCTCCGAAATAATCTCCTCGACCGTCATGCGCGGACTGAGCGATCCGTAAGGGTCCTGAAAAACGATCTGCATATCCGCGCGCAGGGGGCGCATTTCGCGGGATTTAAGGCCCTGAATATTGCGCCCCAGAAAGCTCACCCGACCTTCCGACGAAATCAGACGCATGATCGCAAGCGCCAGCGTAGTCTTGCCGGACCCGCTCTCGCCGACGATCCCGACCGTTTCCCCGGCCCGCACCGAAAGTGTCGCAGCGTTGACCGCTTTGATATGCCCCACCGTGCGCTTCAACAGTCCGCGCTGGATTGGGAACCAGATACGCAAGGCATCCGTTTCGGCGATGACATCCGCGCCCGCAGGGACCGGCAGGGGTGTTCCTGTGGACTCGGCGCTGAGAAGCATTTGCGTGTACGGATGGCTTGGCTTCGCGAAGATCTCGGCAGTATCGCCGCGTTCGACGATCTCGCCATCTTTCATCACGCAGACCCGGTCCGCGAATTTCCGCACAATCCCGAGGTCGTGGGTGATGAACAGCATAGACATGCCAAGCCGCTCTTTCAGTTCGGCCAGAAGCTCTAGGATTTGGGCCTGAATGGTCACGTCCAGCGCCGTTGTCGGCTCGTCCGCGATCAGCAGTTCCGGCCCGTTCGCCAGCGCCATGGCGATCATCACGCGCTGGCGCTGCCCGCCGGAAAGCTGGTGTGGATAGGCTCCAAGTCGTACTTCGGGGTTCGGGATTCCGACCTGTTCGAGAAGTTGGATGATCTTCGCCCGCGCCTCTTCTCCGCGGAGTCCCTGATGCAATGCGACGGCCTCGGCCAGTTGCTTTTCAAGCGTGTGCAGCGGGTTGAGCGAGGTCATCGGCTCCTGAAAGATGAACGAGATATCGTTGCCGCGCACGCGGCGTAATTCGGCTTCGTTGGCGCCGACCATTTCGGCCCCGTCGTAAGTGATCGAACCTGTGATTTCTGCGCTGTCGCCCAGCAGCGACACCGTGGACAACGCGGTTACCGATTTGCCGGAGCCACTTTCGCCCACAAGTGCCACGGTTTCGCCACGGCGCAGATCAAAGCTGACGTCGCGCACGGCGTGTGTCAGCGCACCATCCTGACGAAAGTGCACGTTCAGGCCCCGCACGTTCAAAAGGACGTCGCTGCTCATTGGAAGGTCTTTCTTGGATCAAAGGCGTCACGCACGCCCTCAAAGATGAAAACCAGCAGCGACAGCATGATGGCGAAGGTGAAAAAGCCCGTGAAGGCCAGCCAGGGCGCCTGGAGGTTTTGTTTGGCTTGCAGGGTCAGTTCGCCAAGCGACGGCGCGGAGGACGGCAGCCCGTATCCGAGAAAGTCGAGCGAGGCGAGGCCCCCGATGGTGCCTGTAATGATGAAGGGCAACAGAGTGACGGTTGCGACCATGGCGTTGGGCAGCATGTGGCGGAACATGATCGTGCCGTTGGACACGCCCAGCGCGCGGGCGGCGCGGACGTACTCGAAGTTGCGCGCACGCAGGAATTCGGCACGCACCACACCGACCAGCGCCGGCCATCCGAACAGGACCGAGAGGAACACCAGCATCCAGAAACTTCGCCCGAAAATCGCGAACATGATGATGATCACGTAAAGCGACGGGGTCGAAGACCAGATTTCAAGCAATCGCTGGAACACAAGGTCCAGCCAGCCGCCGAAATAGCCCTGCACCGCCCCGGCGGCGATGCCGATTATACTGGCGCAGACCGTGACGATCAGCGTGAACATGATCGACAGACGGAAACCATAGATCACGCGGGCCAGCACGTCGCGTTTGGTGTCGTCGGTACCAAGCAGGTTGTTGCTGTCGGGCGCACTTGGGGCAGCGCCCCGAATATCGACGATGGTGTCATAGCGGTAGGGGATCATCGGCCAGAGGAGCCAGCCTTCTTCAACTTCGACACCGTCGACCTGCCCGGTTTCCGCCGCTTCGGCCATGATGCCTTCGGGGTCGTCGTAGCAGGCCTCGATGCCGCCAGTGCGGATCAGGCATTCGACGTCTTCGTACTGGTATTGCGCCTCGATGGGCAGGTCACCGCCGAACTCGGTTTCGGGGTAGAAGTTGAAAATCGGCATGTAAAGTTCGCCGCGATAGCTGACGAAGATCGGCTTGTCGTTCGCGATGAACTCGGCCAGCAGGCTGAGGCCGAACAGCACCGAAAAGATGATCAGGGACCAATACGCGCGACGGTTCTTGGTGAAGTTGCGCCAGCGACGCTGATTGAGCGGTGACAGCCACGGGCGCTTGCGTTTGATTTCGGCGGCGACGGGTGCGGGGACGATAACGGGATCGGGCAAGGCCATGGTTCAGACCTCGCGCTTTTCGAAGTCGATGCGCGGATCGACGAAGACGTACATGAGATCGGACAGGATACCGACCAAAAGACCAACAAGGCCAAAGGCGAACAGTGTCCCGAAAATCACCGGATAGTCGCGGGCGACAGCGGCTTCAAAGCCAAGGCGGCCAAGACCATCGAGCGAGAATATCGTCTCGATAATCAGGCTGGAACCGAAGAAGATACCGATGAAAAGCGATGGAAATCCGGCGATGACGATCAGCATGGCGTTGCGGAAAACGTGGCCATAAAGCACGCGGGCTTCCGAAAGGCCCTTGGCCTTTGCGGTGACAACGTATTGCTTTTTGATCTCATCGAGAAAGCTGTTCTTGGTAAGCAGGGTCAGCGTCGCAAATCCCGAAATGGACGACGCGAGAACCGGAAGGGTGATGTGCCAGAGGTAGTCCACGACTTTGCCCCAGGCTGATAACTCGTCGAAATTGTCGGAGGTCAGGCCCCGAAGCGGGAACCATTGGAAATAGGAGCCGCCGGCGAACAACACCAGAAGCATGATCGCAAACAAAAAACCGGGGATCGCGTAGGCGACGATGATCAGGCCGCTGGTCCATGTGTCGAAACTTGAGCCATCGTTGACCGCTTTTCGGATGCCGAGCGGGATCGAGATCAGATAGGCGATGACGGTGGACCACAGGCCAAGCGTGATCGACACCGGCATTTTCTCGATCACCAGATCAATCACGCTGATTGAGCGGAAGTAGCTTTCTCCGAAATCGAGCCGGATATAGTTCCACATCATCAGCGCGAAACGCTCATGTGCCGGCTTATCGAAACCGAACTCGCGTTCCAATTCTTCGATGAACTCCTTCGGCAGGCCCCGCGCGCCCACATAGCCGCCGTCGCCCTGTGATTCGAAGGTTTCCGAACCGCCGCCCGAGATCCCCTCGAAGACGTCCCCCTGCCCTTCCATTGTCGCGATGATCTGCTCGATTGGGCCTCCAGGCACAAACTGCGTCAGCGTGAAATTGATGACCATGATCCCGAACAGCGTCGGAATGATCAGCAATAGCCGTCGGAGGATATATGCGCCCATGGTGCCGTCGATCCCCTAGAGCGCGCCTTGCGCGCGAAGTGCGGCTTCGGCTTCGGCATCATGCCACCAGAAATCAAGCGCCCCAAGCGCAAGCGGCGGCAGCGGCTCGGGATAGCGATACATGTCGTAATAGGCGACCCAATGCGAGTTGTTGATCCACTGCGGAATGATGAACCGTTCCGCGCGCAGCACACGATCGAGAGATCGCACCGAGGCATGCAAATCCTGCAGCGAACTGGCCGAAATTGCCTTTTCGATCAGGCGATCAATCGCAGGCGTGCAGACGCCCATCAGGTTGCGTGTGCTTTGGTCCATGGCTTCGCAACTGAAGTACTGCTTCAGGCCGGTCGAGGGTTCATACCCAAGCGCAAACTGGTGGACGGTCAGATCGTAGTCGTAGTTGCGCGACCGGTCGGTTTCCTGACTTGGGTCGACACGGTCCAGTTTGGCCTCAATCCCAAGCGCAAGAAGGTTCTGCACAAAGGGATTGTGGATACGGTCAAACGCAGGGCTGCTGTCGAGGATCTCGACTGTCAGCACGCGTCCGTTCTTGCGCCGCTTGCCATCGTCACCGACGATCCAGCCGGCCTCGTCCAGCAGGGCCGAAGCTGCACGCAGATTGCGGCGATCAAGTTGACGGGGGCCGGAAGTCGTGGGCATCACGACTTCGTCGGTCAGAATAGACGCATCCAGCAGGCCTTCGTCGACCAGTGGCTGCAAGATCGCCACCTCTTCCGGGGTCGGAACACCGACAGCCGTCAGGTCCCCTCCGTTGTCCCAGAAGGACGTGGTCCGCTCATAAAGACCGTAAAAGAGGCTCTCGTTTGACCATTCGAAGTTGAACATCATCGCAATGGCCTCGCGCACGCGCGGATCCTGGAATTTCTCGCGACGCAGGTTGAAGACATAGGACTGGCCCGTGCCGAGGCTGCCATCGGGCAGTTCCTCTTTCACCACAAAGCCATTTATCAGGCCCGGAAAGGTATAGCCCGTCGCCCATTCGCGTGAGGAGTTTTCGACGCGGAAGGTGTATTCACCAGCCTTGAAAGCTTCCATGGCGGCCGAGCTGTCCGCGAAATATTCGATGCGGATGGTCTCGAAATTGTTGCGGCCAAGGCTTTGCGGCAGTTCTGCGCCCCAGTAATCGGGGTTGTAGCGATAGATGATCTGGCGGTTCACATCATAGCTGTCGAGTTGGTAGGGGCCTGTGCCGAGAATGGGCGTAAGGCCGCTTTCCTCAAGCTTGAAACCGGTTTCTTCCACCCAGCTTTTCGAGAACGCCGGGAAAATCCCTGCTGTCGTAATCACATCGCGACGCGGTGCGGATTCGGTGAAGTTGAACTTGATGGTGTAGTCGTCGATGACCTCGACACTTTCGATAATGCTGCCGAAAGCCGCGCGGAAGGACGGAAGACCCTCAGTCATGAAAAGGTTGTGCGTGAAAGCCAGATCATGCGCCGTCCAGCCACGGCCATCCGAGAACGTGACGTTGTCGCGCAGATTGAAGATCACCCAGTCGAGACTTTCGGCCGGATACTCCATCGTCTCGCACAAAAGGCAGTAGGACGCGTTCGGATCGTCGGCAAACGTCGTGAGGATGCTTTCATGCCCGATTGTCGACAAAGCCCCGGCACGCCCGTTGCGCGTATAGTTGTTAAAGCTGTCGAAGGTGCCCGGCGCCCACTGGCTGATCTCGCCGCCCTTCGGCGCATTCGGGTTGACGTAGTTCAGTTGCTGATAATCCGCCGGATAAACCAGATCGCCGAAGAACGAATACCCATGGCTTACAATGATCTCTTCATGAGCATCGGCCCGCACCACCGAACCCGTCGCCAGCAAAGTCCCCGCGACCAGGCCCGCAAGGCCAATCCATTTCAGCGCCAGGCGGTTTTCGGAAAGTCTGGCAGAAAGAGCAACCGCGCGAGGGCGTCGTGGTGTCATGGGGTTCATCCTCCGTTTCGATACGTCCCGGCGAAAGCGGGCTTGTACTGGTAAAATGAAGCTAGTTTTTCATTTGTCTAATGTTCAAGGCCGTGGCTCTGAATATTTGGTGAAGACACCGTGCGCAGCAAAAGGGCCGGACGCAACAGCGACCGGCCCCAAAGTACCAAAATCGTGATAAAAAGGTTATCCGCCAGCGGTTTCGAGATATGCGATCAGGTTCGCACGGTCCTCGATGTCAGGCATGCCGCGATAGTTCATCTTGGTGCCCTCGATATAGCCGCTTGGCGAAATCAGAAATTCGTTCAGGGCTTCCGGCGTCCACTCGCCCGGGAAATTGGCCATGGCCGTCGAATAGGCATAGCCTTCCGCCGCACCCTTGGGGCGCCCGACCACATTCGCCAGATACGGACCCGTGCCGTTCGCGCCTGTTTCCAGCTTGTGACAGGCCTGACACTGTCGCCACAAACGCTCGCCAGCGCCCGCATCCGCCACTGCGTAAACATCGGCGAAGGGAACTTCCGCTACTTCTTCTTCAGCCTCACCCGCACCCTCGACTTCAATCGTGTAAGCCTGATGGTGATCGTCACCATGCTTGGGATGATAAATGAATTCCGCCGCAAAGCCGCCCAGCAGGAAAACGAGGAACGTGCCGCAGAGGCCCCCCAGCGTTTTTGTCAAAGTCATCGTGTCGAACATGTCGCGTCCAGTTCCCTCATAGTTTAGCGGTTATCTATCCGCTTCCCATGCCGGGCTTCAAGCGATAACACCTGCGGCGAAAAGCCTTTTTGTCACAGCGGGTCGGATAAACCACGAGATGAACGGACGAATTGCATTCCAGGGAGAGCCCGGCGCCTACTCGCATCAGGCCTGTGCCGAGACCCGTCCCGACCATGAACCGATGCCCTGCCGCACCTTCGAAGACGTCATCGAGGCAGTGACTTCCGGGGCTGCGGACCTTGCCATGCTGCCGGTGGAAAACACCACCTACGGCCGGGTTGCCGACATTCACCGCCTCTTGCCCGACAGTGGCCTGCACATCGTCGATGAAGCCTTTGTACGCGTGCACATCAACGTCCTCGGCGTGCCGGGCGCCAAGGTAAGTGACATCAAGAAAGCTTATTCCCACCTTGTGTTGCTGCCGCAATGCGCGCGCTGGCTGAAGGAAAACAACGTTCTTGGCGCTGTAAGCCCCGACAATGCACGCGCCGCGCGCGATGTGGCCGAAGCAGGCGACAAGTCGGTGGCCGCCCTTGCTTCCGAACTTGCCGCCGAGGTCTACGGCCTTGACGTGCTTGCCCGCCACATCGAGGACCAGGACCACAATACGACGCGCTTTCTGGTGATGTCGAAGACACCCGACCTCACGCGGCGCGGCGACACGATGATCACCACCTTCGTGTTCCGCGTTCGCAATATCCCGGCAGCGCTCTACAAAGCCATGGGCGGTTTCGCCACGAACGGCGTCAACATGACGAAGCTTGAAAGCTACATGATCGACGGCTCGTTCTCGGCTACTCAGTTCTACGCCGACATCGAAGGCCACCCCGACGACGAGAACGTCCAGCTTGCCATGGCCGAGCTTGACTATTTCACCTCCGAAATCACGATTCTCGGAGTTTACCCCGCCGACACCAAACGCCGTTAACCTTAATAGCCATTAAGGTTAACGCGCCGCGTCCAAAAAAAGAGGCCCCGAAAGGCCCCTTCTTCTGTTTGAAAATATCCAATATCCGCGCCGAAGGCGCGCAAGATATCAGTTCACTGTGACCCACCGCAGGATAAAGAAGTTGTCCGGGCGCTGCGTCATCTCGATATTGTCCTGAGTGCCCCAAACAAGCGGCTGCACGTACAGTGGCACATAGGCGTGCTCGGACTGATACAAACCGACGACCTCATCGATCATCGCCTGACGCGCCGCCGGATCCAGCTCGGCTTGAATCATCGGCAAAAGCTCATCAAGGCGCGCGTTGGAATAGTCACCGAAGTTCCACGAACCCAGCCGCTTTTCCTCGTTCGGAGTGGACGCCAGAAACCGCAGCGGATGCTCGTGGTCCATCGAACCGCCGGGCGACCAGCCAAGAAGATACATATCGAAGTTGTCTTCGCGAAGCTCAGGCCAATAGTTCGAGACCGGCATCGCTTCCAGTTCAACGTCAATCCCGATCTGCGCCAGCATTGCCGTGATCGCCTGACAAACCGACTCGTCATTGGGATAACGGTCGTTCGGGCACTTCAGACCAAAGCCGAACCCATCCGCATAACCTGCTTCGGCCAAGAGTGCCCGCGCACCCTCGACATCAAACGCCGGACGCGCGTCGTGCACTTTCGAATAGCCGCTCATTGCCGGTGTCACCAACTGGCTGGCCGCCTGCGCGTTGCCCCGCCAGATCGTTTGCAGGATGGCATCTGTGTTGATCGCCTTTGCGACTGCCTCGCGAACACGCACGTCTTTGAACGGGTTCGCCTCACCGGCGCTTCTGCCATACTTCAGCGTATCCGCCTGATGTGCAAAACCCAGCATCAAGACACGGGTTTCGATGCCGCGAATGATGTTGATGCCGTCGCTTGCTTCAAGACGCGCCGCATCCTGGATCGGGACCGGCTCGACGAAATCGACGTCGCCCGACAAAAGCGCCGCAACGGCGGTTGCGGAATTCTGGATCGGCGTGAAGGTCGCCGACGTGATATTATGCTCGACCTCATCCCAAAAATTTTCGTTTGGAACCAAGGTCGTGGACAGTCCCGGCTGGCGATCTTCAACCCGGAATGCACCGGTGCCGTTGACATTCAGCGTCGCATAGTTGCCGGATTCCTTGTCGGGCCGCGCGGCGTCGTTGGCTTCGGACCAGCCTTTGTCTATCATCATCCAGTTTGCGATGGACGCCGGAAAAAGTGGATTCGGCGCCGAGGTGTAAATCTCGACGGTGAAGTCATCGACGACTTTCACTTCGGTGACCGAGGCGAACCAACTGCGGACGTCGGCAACTTCACTTGAAGCCCTTTCGTAGGAGAACATGACGTCTTCGGCATCGAAAGCGGCTCCGTCATGGAACGTGACGCCTTCACGCAGCGCAAAGCGCCAGCCTTCGCCTGCGCCGATCGGCTCCCACGAGGTGGCAAGCGATGGTTCAAGCGTCATGTCCTTCGACATGCGCACGAGCCCGTCGTAAACGTTGTTCAAGAAGCCCAGAACGGGCGCTGAACTTACGGCGTGCGGGTCCATTGTCTGAGGGTCGGTCTGCCCCGCCCAGCGGAACTCTGCCGCCGAAAGGGGTCCCGCCGCCAAAGCGAAAATCGCGGCTGTTGTAAGTAGTCGTGTCATTATTCGTCTCCCCGAGAACTGCAGCTTTCTGCTATGTGTGACAACCTGTCCTACCCTGAAGCTAGGCTGCGCGACAGTGGACTCAAGGAAACGTGAGAAGGCGGCTAGTTGTGGTACCGCTGGGCCTTCGATAGCGCATCACGTTCTCGCGACAGACGCTTTAGTGTCTCAAGCGACGCACGCAACAACACATAGCGTGACAGAAGGTGTGCCTGGTCTCTCAGTTCCATGCGCTCCAGCTCGGCCCATTTGCGTGGGACATTGGACAACACCGCAAGACAACCGATAGGTTCCATCGCCGGGCCGTAAACGGGTTCGATCAGCGCGCTCTTGAAGGGAAGCACCGACGGTTCGAAAGCTTCTCCAAATTCAGCGACCTCCGCGAGATCGGTGATCTTGACGCCTTTGTTGCGCTCGATAATGCGGGCAAACATCGAGTGATGCTGCGCGTATTTATCGGGAAGCAGGCTGCTGCCGCGGGGAATATATCGGGACCGGATGAAGACCGACGAGCGCGGCTCGTCCAGAAGGCAGAATAGCGCTGCAGAGCTTTGCAGGACAACGCCTGCGGTGCGGGTGATGACTTCGAACTCACGTTCGCTTGCGCCATCGAGCAAACCCAGATCGCCGAGATCAAATCTTGCTGGTGCCGAATTGATCAGGCCTTCGCGCATTTCAGGTCACCCAAAGTCATCGCTCCCGTTTGTCGCAACGCCTTTGATCAGACATCACCGACATAACTTGGACAAATGATATGGGGCATTATGCGAAAAAGGACACAAGTTTATCGATCTTACCGTGAAAGTTGTGTCGAAATGGGCAGGCGAAGGTCGCCCCGCCTGCCCGAAAGTCGTTAGTTCATTGTGAAGTATTTGACCTTAGGCTGATCCTCTGGATCAACTTCGATGCCTACTCCGTCAGCCATGCCCCAGTTCAGAACCTGGTGGTGGATCGGGATGTAGAGGGTCTCGTCCTGAACGACACGCCAGATATCGGCGATATCCTGGTTGCGTGCAGCAAGATCGGTGTTTGACGCCAGCGACTTGATCTTTGCATCAAGCTCATCGTTGTCAAAACCCGTGCCGTTCCATGTTCCGATATCGCTTTCACGTCCGTGGACGAGGAAGTTAAAGATATACTCGGAATCGTAGGTCGGAACGCCCCAACCCAGCATGTAGAAGTCGGTCTTGCCGTCCGTGATGAGCGGGAAGTGCTGAGCCTTTGGCTTGGCGTCGAGGTTCACCGTCACACCAATTTGCGCCATCATGCCAACAGCCGCCTGACAGATCGCTTCATCGTTGATGTAGCGGTCGTTCGGGCAGTCCAGACGGATCGAGAAGCCATCGCCGTATCCGGCTTCGGCCATCAGTGCCTTCGCAGCTTCGATATCCGTTGAGCTTTCTGCGTCCATCTCGGCTGTCCAGCCGTTCACGAATGGCGGTGCGATCATGCCAGCCGGGATCGACTGGTCACGCATAACTACCTGCTGGATCGCGTCGCGGTTGATCGACATCGACATCGCTTTGCGCACACGGGCGTCTGCCAGTGGGTTCTTGCCATCAACGTTGTCGGCTTCGATATCGTCCGCGCCCTGGTTCATGCCAAAGAAAATCACGCGGTTCTGCGGGGCTTTCTTGACCACCAGACCGTCGACGCTGTTCACGCGCTCAAGGTCCTGAACGGGCATGTCCTGAAGGAAGTCGATCTCACCGGACAAGAGCGCAGCAACGCGAGTCGCAGCGTTTTGAATCGGTGTGTAGATGATCTCGGAGACTTCCAGTGGGAACTGATCACGACCCCAGTAGTTTTCGTTGCGGGTCATGACAGTGCGAACGTCAGGCTCACGGCTTGTCAGAACGTATGGGCCCGTGCCGTTGGCATTAGTTGTTGCGTAAGTCAGCTCACCGCCTTCGAAGTCCTGCACGTCGACCGTGTTGTTCGCCTCGGACCAGCCTTTGTCCATGATGAACAGGTTGGTGAGGTTGGATGGAAGGATCGGGTTTGGACCGCTGGTGACCATCTCGATGGTATAGTCATCAACCGCGCGCACTTCGACGATCGAGCCGATGAGTTCTTTCATGTCCGAGTTCGGCTGTTTGGCGCGCTCGAAGCTGAACACCACGTCTTCGGCAGTGAAATCGGCGCCGTCGTGGAATTTCACGCCCTGACGCAGGTTGAACACCCAGACGTTCGGGTCGTCAGCGGACGGACCCCAGTCTGTTGCCAGCGCCGGCTCGAAAGCGCCGGATGTGTCGCGAATGATGAGCGGTTCGTACATCTGGTGACGTACGGTGTGGGTTGGACCCTCGTTCTGCGCGTGCGGATCGAGCGTCAGCGCATCGCCCGCACGGGCCCAGCGCAGTGTCTCAGCCGATACCGAGCTTGCAACAAGCGCAAGCGTCGAGGCTGCAACGAGTAAGTGGCGAACTGCCATGATATGTCTCCCTGACATTTTTTTAACGATGGCGCAGAGTTCCGTTCAGACACGCGGAAGTCAAGGCGATGCATGACGGAAACAGGCTTGCTTGGGCGCGCTTTGTCGCTTCAAGAAACAAACAGCAAAGGAATCTGGCGCAACATGAAAGATTTTGGCCTAGTCGCCAGCATTCTGGTCCGCATACTGGTTGCCTTCATCGGGTGCACACACCTGTTTGCGCAACTCTTTTTCGCCGACTTCAACCCTATGGCGACAGCCGTCGGACTGGGGGCCTTCGCTGTCGCGGGTCTTACAGGGCTGCCCGTCAAGCGCAGCGCCTTTCTGACGAGAATCGGCATTTACGGTGGTTGCATTGCCCTGCTGGGAACGGCGGGCGGCATTTATGTCCACTATGCCTACTACGATACACCCGGCAATTATTATGCCTGGTTTATCACTGTGCCATTCGCGGCAGGAAGCGTATTTCTGATGGTTGCCGCATGGCGCGGCCATACGCTGCGCTAGTCGTCAGCCAGCACGAAACGCTTGTCGCAATAGCCGCATTCCACCCAGCCCTTCTTGCGGTCGATCTGCAGCCAGACGCGCGGATGGCCCAAAGCGCCTTCGCCGCCATCGCAGGCGATTCGGGTTTGGGTAACCGTTTCAGTTTCCGGCGGGTTGCCCGTGGGTGTCTGAGAAGTGTCGGACATTAAAATCTCGCGCTTATGGGGTTTGGGCGGTATCTTATCCATGCCACCCCGACGAGCAAGGCCCGTCGTGCGGCAAAGTGAACGAGACGGTAAATTTACCAACCTTAACGGTCTGAACCGCACCTGATGACGCAAACCCCGCAGCTTCCTTCGCGAGATTTTACGCCCAGACGCGTTCTGGTCGTAGGCGCAACAGGGACGGCAGGCCGCGCGGCGACAAGGGCGTTGATCGCGGCCGGGCATTATGTGACCTGTATCCTGCGGCCTGAGAACGACGATCCGGTGGCCGTCGGCGCACGTTTGCATTTCGCCAGCGTCACCAACGCGGCCTCGTTGCGCGACTATGGCTTTGCGGGTGAGACTTTTGATGTAGTCGTCTCCTGCATCGCCTCGCGCACCGGCGCGCCGGACGACGCCTGGGCAATCGATCATGACGCGAATGTCGGCGTTCTGGAACAGGCGAAGGCGGCAGGGGTCGGGCATTTCATCTTGCTGTCCGCGATATGCGTACAAAAGCCCCTGCTTGAGTTTCAGCACGCCAAGCTTGCGTTTGAGGAAAAACTCATGGCTTCGGGACTGAACTGGAGCATCGTGCGGCCGACGGCGTTCTTCAAATCCCTGTCGGGGCAGATTGCACGTGTGAAGGCCGGGAAACCCTATCTGGTGTTTGGAGATGGTCGGCTTACCGCGTGCAAGCCGATCAGCGACCGGGATTTGGGGGCTTTCATTGCAGGGTGCATCGATGCGCCGGACAGGCGGAACCGCATTCTGCCGATTGGGGGTCCGGGGCCTGCGCTGACGCCATTTGACATGGGGCGTGAAATGTTTCGGCTGACCGGCCAGCCCGAGAAATTCCGCAAGGTGCCGGTTGCAATGCTGGACGTGATTGCCGGGGGATTGAGGTTGGCAGGTATCGTCGCGCCGAGCCTGCGCGTGAAAGCGGGTCTTGCCGCCATCGGTCGCTACTATGCCACGGAATCGATGCTGCTTTTTGATGCCAGCAAGGGAGCGTACGACGCCGATGCGACGCCAGAGTTCGGATCGGACCGCCTTTTCGACTTTTACGCCGACGTGGTCGCAGGACGCGAGACCGTGGACTTGCGCGAACAGGCGGTCTTTTAGCCTGGCTTAGCGCGCCAGGATTGGCCCCATCGCGTGACCACCGAGAATATGCAGGTGGAAATGCGGAACCTCTTGCAAACCGTGCTCTCCCGCGTTGGAAATCACGCGGAACCCCTTCTCGCGCAGCCCTTCGCTTTCGATGACGGACGCGAAGGTCGCCCAAAAGTCGGCCGCTTCTTCCGGCCCCGCGTTCGCGGCGAAATCGTCGATCGTGACGTATTTTCCTTTGGGAATAAGGAGGATATGTACCGGCGCCTGCGGATGAATATCGCGAAAAGCCAGACTGTGATCGGTTTCCACCACGGTCGAGTTCGGAATTTCTCCGCGCAGGATCATCGCGAAGATGTTTGTGTCGTCGTAAGCGTAGGTCATGGCGGTCCTCAGTCAGCAAACAAGTAATCGGTGCGGGCAATGTCGAGCGCCTTTTCGTGCTCGATCCCCAAAAATTTGGCAAGAGGTGCTGCGTTTTCTTCGGGCGCGGCGGTCTCTTTGATGCGAAAGAACTCGGGAAATCTCTCATCACGGATCGCTTCGATTTCGCGCGTCAGATCGTTGCGTAATGTGGGCAGAAGTGCTGCGAAATTGGCTTCGGTCGTCATCTCGCTTGCTAGACCGACGCGGCGGGCGTGTCCTTGCAGATAATCGTCTCCGTACTGGCAGTCGATTTCCAGAAGGCGCGTTTCGCAGCGGTCGGAAAAGAAATCGCGCAGCAAATGCAGGCGCGACGGATCCAGACAGAGGATCATGCGGTCGGTTTCGTAATAATCGAAAAGCATCCGCACCATGGCGCGACGATGGCGCGAACGCTTATCAAGGGTTGCTTCGATGCCGCCGAGATCGGGCAAGGGGGTCGATCCCTCGTCAAAAAGAAACTCGATGGCAGGCAAGTTGGTTGCCATACCCACGCGGTCCAGAAGGCGTTTTGCGACGTGCCACTTCTTGCAGGTGACAAGCATAAGCGTGCGCTCGCGGCCGATGGTGGCGTCTCGTTCCCAAAAGCGCGGCGCGAACCGCTGGCCGATGCGACCGCGCCCGGTCAGAAACCCATGAAGCCGCCGCCCCTCGTCCGAAACGCTGAAGTTGCGATCCACTTCGGCATAGACAGCACCCAGCCGGGCTTTGAGCTCTTCGGCCTCAGCGCTGATCTTGCGGGCAAACAGGTAATCCTGCGCCAGAAGCAAATCAAAATGGTCGTTATAGAAAGTGACCGGCATTCCATAGTCGGAGAACATCAGGAATGTCGGCGTGCGGCAGTCAATCTCGACCTCGGCCACAAGGTGGCGAACGAGGGTTTGAAAAAACGTCTCGTCAGGGATCCATGTGGTTCGGAAGAACCGCTCAATGCCTTTGTTCTGATCGACGAATTGAAGCAGCTTTTCGATGGTCCGGCGTCGAAGGCACCACCATTGCGAGCCGATCATCATGCGCAGATCGGCCGGAATTGCACGCTTGAGACCCAGGACCTGTTGCAGCTTGATCGCAGCGTAGTATCGCCTCGGCTGGGTCCGCTCGTTGAAGATATGTCGATAGATCAGCCGTTCTTCGCGTAAACCCGTCTTGATCCAGTCACTCTCGAAAAAGTCGAAGCTTTCAATGATATCAGCGTCGCGCGCATCAAGATATTCATGCACATACTGCGCGCTTTTGATCGGCATGCAGTCGCCCGAAAGCAAATAGAAATGGGTCGCTTCCGGGAAAGCTTCAAAGGCGGTGCGGACGGCGATGAGGGTGGCAGCCACCAGGCTCCATTCGCCCCATCCGCATTTGACGCGGGTTTTGGCGAACGCCACGTCGGGATTTCCAACGAAGTTGGAACGCAACGCCTCATAGTCGGACTGCGATGCGCGGGCATCGAAATGGACCGCCACCTTGTCGCCCGCCGCCGTCAGCCGTTCAACCTGAGCGGTGATCGCCTCGCGGTCTTTGTGACACAAAAGGATAAAGGCAACTGTCGCCATCTTTGTGTCTGTCCTCACCGGTTTCCTGCTTTCGTCAGATGTGTATCCGAAGGCGTCCCATTGAAGAACCCTTGGATTTTTGGTTCTGTAAGAAAAAGTCGCTCAATTTCGGTGCGGCGCCAAGAAAACGGTACGCAGATTATGGGCTTTCCCGGCACGTGGATGACAACCAGCGAGAGCATGGTCTATCGCGTTGTTCCTAAATGCGCGTGTTCGACGATTGGCCAGATCATGTACTACACGGATCACGGGCAGTTCTTCGACGGCGACATTCACGACGCGCGGGAAGGGCTGCACAAATGGGCGATGGAGGACAGCCAGCCGCTGATCTCGGACAATGTACGCAACCACAAGAGCCTTGCGTTTACCTGTGTGCGAAACCCTTACACACGAATTTTGTCGTCGTTCTTTGACAAGATCGCGGGCATTCAACGCAACGGGCAGCGCTATCGGGGCAACCTGTTGCCGCAGCTATCTCAGAAGTACGGGATCAACGTGGACGGCGACTTTAATCAGATCGAAATGTTCCGCCGGTTTCTCCTGTTTGCCCGCGACACCATCCGGTTTCGCAAGCCCATGGACCCGGATATTCACTGGTCGGCGCAATCGGGGCACATCTCGACGTTCATTCTGAACGGCGGTCGATATGACCGGATTTTCTGGACCGAACAGTTCAACGAGGGCATGCAATCGGTTCTGGACGGCACCGAATTGCCGCATCCGATCAATCTGGCCGAAATACCGCGCTTTAACGAAAGCGCAGGACATGGGCCAAAGCGGGCGCATCCGGTCAAGGATTTCTTCGACGATCTGTCGATGCATCTTGTGTACGAGATCTACAAAAAGGATTTCCGGCTGTTCAAATATGACTTCGAGAACCCGGCGAACAAGATGCCGAAGGGTCAGATCGATCTGGACGAAGTTCACGCAAAGCTGGGGCGCTAGGCGCGTCTGGCGAGCTTTGCGGCAAAGGTTTCGACACGTTGGTCGAGACGCCGGTTCAAAGAGTGACCGGTCAGGCGCAACGTTTGCAAAAGCAGTTTTGATGCAAAGGTCGTTGCCCCGAATTCGAAAGAAATGAACAGTTTGGTTTCCGAAACTGAGGCTTCCTGAAGATCGACGACGGCCATGCAGGTGATGCCGTTGCCGTGGCTGTCGATCGCATAACCGCAGCCCGGATCCACCGAGACAAGCTCGGCTTCGACGTCATAGGCACGGTCGTGCCACTTGAAACTGGCGGCCCATTGCGCGCCGGGCTCGGGTGGTTGGGTCGCTCCGCGCCGTTCGATTCTGGTGCCGCGTTCGGCCAGCATGTCCTCGAAGGACCGGAAGTCCATAATCGCGGCGTAAACATCCGCAATCGGGGCTTCGACGATCTTCTGACTTGCTAGCTTCATGGCCGAGTCTTGGCCCTAATCCAGAGTATCGGCAAGCCAGTTCTCAATCAGGAACCGAGCGATCGAGCCTTTGCGGGCCGGTTTCATCGCCGGATTGTCTACAATGAGGGACAATGCCATATCCTCGCGGGTGACCCAGACCGCGTCTTCCAGCTCGTCCGGGTCGACGGTGATCTCCGACGTCAAAGCAACGCCCATGCAGCCGAACATCAGGGACGACGGGAAAGGCCAGGGTTGCGACGACAGATAGCTGACCTCGCCCACCTTGATGCCCGACTCCTCGAAGGTTTCACGGCGCACCGCGCCCTCGATCGTCTCGCCCGCTTCGACGAAGCCTGCAAGCAGCGAATACATTCCTTCGGGCCAACCGGGTGAGCGCCCCATCAGAACCGAATTCCCGTGTAGGATAAGCATGATCACCACCGGATCGGTGCGCGGAAAGTGGTGTGCGCTACAAGATGGGCAATCCCGCTGCCAACCGGCCTGGGAAATGACGCTCTTTGCCCCGCAGCGCGCACAGAATCCGTGGATTTCGTGCCAACTGAGAACGGCTTTGGCCATCGTCACCATTTCGGCTTCGCGCGGCGTCAGGGCCGTCATGTTTGCGCGCAACTCGCAGAACGCCTGCGACGCGGGCAGGTCGGGGTGGCGCTGTTCGGAAGGGTCGTGAAACGCGCCGAGGGTGTCCGGCACCTGATCGGGATCCCAGCCGGAAATGTCGCGTGCAAATCGTGCGATGCCGTCATCAAGACCCAACCAGATCGGGCCTTCATCAGCGGCCGCAAACACCGGGTGGTCGGAGGCAAGCCATTGCAAGCCCCGCGTCTTGAGGTCCATCAAGGGCTTGCCGCGCCAGATCGCAAGGACGCCCGTACCTTCTTTTTGCAACAAGGCTGACAACTTATCCTCAGACCCTCGCAGATGAGCCGCACGGTCCAGGCCAGAGCCGCCAAATGTCACTGATTCTGCGTTTTTCATCGTCACGTCCCTCGCGTTGACTGCCGATGTGACATGGGATCAGGCGATTGGCAAACGCCGAAACCCTCCCCCAAAACAGCGGCTTGCGCAAACTCTGCCGGGCATTAGCGTGAACACTCTGAAATTAGATTTGGCGTCACGACGTTTTCATGCTCCCATCGAAAAACAAAACCTCAAAAACAGGGAGCCTGAAATGTCTCGTCTCAAAGGACCGGCCATGAGCCGGCGCATGTTCTTATCCACCACAGCCGGCGCATCCATCATCGCGCTGCATCCCTTTTCAGCCCGCGCAAGTGCCGGTCAGGCGCATCTGCGGATCATGGAGACAACGGACCTGCATGTGCACGTCTGGCCTTATGATTACTATGGCGACCGCGCGGTCGATACGGTCGGACTTGCCCGCACGGCGGCGCATATTGCCGACATCCGGGCGGAAGCCACGAACTCGCTCTTGTGCGACAACGGGGATTTCCTGCAGGGCAATCCGATGGGCGACTACATCGCCTACGAGCGCGGAATGAAAGAGGGTGACATGCACCCCATCATCGCCGCGATGAACACGCTGGGCTTTGATGCCTCGACCCTGGGCAACCATGAATTCAACTACGGTCTGGATTTCCTCATGAAATCGCTGGCCGGTGCGGATTTCCCAGTAGTGTCATCGAACGTGGTCAAGACTGAAGGCAGCGACCCCACCAAGGATACAACGCTTATCCCGCCTTATGTCATTCTGGAGCGCACTCTGACGGATGGAGCGGGAGAAACGCATCCGATCAAGGTCGGGCTGATCGGCTTTGTGCCGCCACAGATCATGAACTGGGATCGCAAGCATCTGGAAGGCAATGTGACTGCGCGCGACATTCTGGAAACCGCGCGGGCTTATGTCCCTCTGATGCGCGAAGAGGGCGCGGACATCATTATCGCGCTCAGTCACTCGGGCATTGGATCCGCGGACGAGACCGACCTTATGGAAAATGCCAGCGTGCCGCTTGCGGCGGTGGATGGTATCGACGCTTTGGCCACCGGCCACAGCCACCTTGTCTTTCCGTCACCGACTTATGCGGACTATGCGGCGGTAGACGCCGAAAAGGGTCTGATCCATGGAAAACCTGCGGTCATGGGGGGGTTCTGGGGCTCGCACCTCGGGGTCATAGACCTGATGCTGGAGCGCGACGCCGGCAAGTGGCGGGTGGTGAATTCGTCTGTGGAAACACGTCCGATTTCCAAGCGCAACGAGGATCGCTCGGTGTCCGCCCTGGTGGAAAGCGATGCCGATGTTCTGGCCGCGACCGAAGAAACGCATATGGAAACACTGGCCTATGTGCGCCGCGCCGTGGGCAAGACAGCGGCTCCGTTGCACAGCTATTTCGCTCTGGTTGCCGACGACCCATCGGTGCAGATCGTTTCGATCGCGCAGAAGTGGTACATTGAGGAAATGATGAAAGGCACCGAACACGAGGGCCTTCCCATCCTTTCAGCGGCGGCGCCTTTCAAGGCGGGCGGGCGCGGTGGCCCAGAGTATTATACGGACGTTCCGGCAGGGGACGTGGCCATCAAGAACGTCGCGGATTTGTATCTTTACCCCAATACGGTGCGCGCCGTTCGCATCACCGGTGGCGAAGTACGCGACTGGCTTGAACGCTCGGCCGGTATGTTCAATCAGGTCACGCCGGGTACAAGCGATACGCCGCTGCTGAACCCGTCTTTCCCGTCCTACAACTTTGATGTGATGGATGGCGTGACCTATCAGATCGACCTCAGCCAACCGTCGAAATTCGGCCCCAAAGGCGAATTGGAGAATCCGGACGCCAACCGGATCAAGAACCTTGCCTATAACGGTCAGCCCGTGACGGACGACATGGAATTCATCGTCGCGACCAACAATTATCGGGCAAGCGGCGGCGGGGATTTCCCCGGTGCCGATGGATCGACGGTAATTTTCGAAGCGCCCGACACGAACCGCGACGTGATCGTGCGGTATATCGTCGAGCAAGGCACGATCCAGCCAAGTGCGGACGCCAACTGGACTTTCGCGCCGCTGGCAGACACGTCGGTCGTGTTCGAAACAGGTCCGAAGGCGGCGGACTATGTTGATGATCTGAAAAGCGTGGACGTCACGCCTGCGGGCGACGGCGCTGACGGGTTCGCGCTGTTCCGGCTGAACCTCTGACTTGACAGGCGGCGGGAGCGACTTTGGTCGCTCCCGTCTGCTCATTATCAGGGCAGTTGCTTCGTCATTGCTAAAAAAACTGGCAATGCTAGGTGTAGTGTTGGACAGCGCCGCAAAGGGGGCTGGCCTTCGCCACTGGCGAAAGAGACAAGGTGTTCGGTTTCAGGAAACACCATCAAACAAGGAGGATGCTGCCCATGTTCACCCGCGCCATTCTGGCCAGTGCAGGCATTCTTGCCGCAACGCTGGCCTCCGCTCAGGAAAATGTGCCTTTTGCACTCGATTGGAAATTTGAAGGCCCCGCCGCGCCATACTTTGCCGCGATCGACAACGGCCACTTCGCCGATGCCGGACTCGCCGTGGAAGTGGCCGCCGGTCAAGGCTCGCTGGATGCGATCCCGAAGGTCGCGACCGGCGCTTTTCCGGTTGGATTTGCCGATATTAACAGCCTTATCAAGTTCCTCGACCAGAACCCTGGTGCGCCCGTCATCGCGGTGATGATGGTCTACGACAAACCGCCTTTCGCAATCGTTGGCCGCAAGAGCCTTGGCATTGAAGTGCCCAAGGACCTGGAAGGCAAAGTGCTTGGCGCGCCGCCACCGGACGGTGCCTGGGCGCAGTTTCCGGCGTTTGCCACGGCGAACGATCTGGACGTGTCAGCGATTACGATCGAACCGGTCGGCTTTCCGACCCGCGAGCCGATGCTGGCGCAAGGCGAAGTTGACGCCGTCACCGGATTTTCGTTCTCTTCCTATCTGAACCTTGTGCGTCTCGGCGTGCCGGAGGACGACATTTCGACGATCCTGATGGCCGACTACGGGCTGGAGCTTTACGGCAATGCGATCATCGCGAACACCGATTGGGCAACCGCAAACCCCGACACGCTGAAGGCGTTTCTGGCGGCTGTCGCCGACGGTTGGGTCGATGCAATCGCTGATCCGGAAGGGGCCGTGGCCTCGCTGATCGAGCGTAACCCGGCAGCAGATGCGGCTTTGGAAACACGCCGACTTCAGCTTGCGATCGAGGCCAATGTGGCGACAGATGCGGTCATGGCAAGCGGCATGGGGCTTGTCGATCCGACACGCATGGCGCGGGCTTTGGAACAGTTGGCCGAAACCTATGAGTTTCAGACTCCGCCCGATGCAAGCCTGTATTTCACGGACGCTTATCTGCCCGGTGGCGGTTTCGCCCTGAAATAAACAGCACACGGCGCGGCCTTGGCGGGCCGCGCCGCACCACCTTTGCCGGGACGACCTTCATGACAACTGACGCGCTGATCGACATCAAGGGCGTGACCCACGCCTACCAGACGGCGGACGGTCCGTTGCCGGTGCTGAACAATCTGAACGTTTCGGTCAAAGAGGGCGGTTTCGCTGCGGTCGTCGGCCCGTCAGGGTGCGGAAAGTCAACGTTGACGCGGCTTATCGCCGGCCTGATGAAGCCCGATACGGGCGAGGTCTGGCTGCATGGCGAGCGCGTGAAGAGCCCGCGTTCGACGGTTGGTATGGCGTTCCAGAACCCGGTGCTGCTGGAATGGCGATCAATCCTGAAGAACGTGATGTTGCCGCTTGAAATCGTGCCGACCAAGCTGACGAACACTCAAAAAGAGGACCGCGCGCGCGAGTTACTTTCGCTGGTCGGTCTGGAAGGGTTCGAGGACAAACGCCCTTCGGAACTGTCGGGCGGGATGCGCCAGCGGGCGTCCTTGTGCCGCTCGCTTGTGCACAAGCCCGAGGTGCTGATTTTGGACGAGCCCTTCGGCGCGCTTGACGCTTTCACGCGCGAAGACCTGTGGCAAACCATGCATGCCTTGCGCGCCGAAGAACCATTCACTGGCGTATTGATTACACACGATCTGCGCGAGTCGATTTTCCTGGCCGATCAGGTGCTTGTGCTGTCTGGTCGCCCCGCGACGACGCAATATGTCATGGATATCCCCACCGATGCGCCGCGCACGCTGGATGACCTTTACACACCTGAAGCTGCCGAGCGTCTGAACATCTTGCGTCACCAGATCGAGATCGCCCAAGGGCGCGCGACAGATGAAGGGGAGGCCGCGTGATGGTCCGCAAGCTTGCCGTTCCGATCATCGCAATCCTGATCTTTCTTGGCGTGTGGGAGGCCCTCGTCTGGGTCAACGACTGGCCGAATTACGTCATGGCATCGCCGTCGGACCTGCCGGAGGCCTACTCGAAGTTCTGGAACCTGTTTCTGGTCATGGGCTGGCAGACCTTATGGAGAACAGTCGTCGGTTTGCTGCTGGCGATTGTCTTTGGCGTTGCGCTTGGCATGGTTATGGGCTTTTCGCGCACGATGCGGGACGCGCTTTACCCGCTTCTGGTTGGGTTCAACGCAATCCCGAAAGCGACCGTGGTGCCGATTGTCGCGCTGTTATTCGTTGGCGCGCACGACATGAATACGGTGCTGATCGCCTTTATGATCTCGTTCTTCCCGATTGCCGTTTCGGTGTCGATCGGACTGTCGACCCTCGAGCCTGAATACCGCGACATCCTGCGATCGCTCGGGGCCAGTCAGGCGACGATCTTTTGGAAGATTGCCCTGCCCAAGACCCTGCCCGAATTCTTTGGTGCGTTGAAAGTCGCGGTCACGCTGGCCTTCATCGGCACGAACCTGATGGAGATCGTCAGCCCGCACGGTCGTGGTCTTGGCGCACTGTTCGACAGCGGCAAGACGAACGCAGACTATCCGCTGATGTTCGCAGTGCTGATCGCCTTGGCGTTCCTCGGGATCGTCCTTTATTACGTGGTCGTCGCGCTGGAGAAAATCTTCGCCGGCTGGGCAGAACGTCAGCCGACCTGACGCAGCGCCTTGCGCGTGGCTTCGGGGCTTTTGCCGGTCCACGTGGTAAAAGCCCGGATGAACGAGTTGGGGTCCTCGAATCCGAGAAGATAGGCGATTTCGGCATTGGAGTGATTGGCTTTGAGCAAGTAATCTTGCGCCAGCCTTTCACGTAGTTTCGCCAGTTCGGCTTGAAAACTCGTCCCCTGATGGGTCAGTTTGCGTTGCAATCCACGCGTGCTGACTCCGAGCTTTTTCGCGATCTTCCCAATCTCCGCCTGCCCCGCCGGCATGGCTTCCATCAGGGCTGCACGAACACGGTCGGCCATTGACGCATCGCGTTCAAGCGTATCCAGCCGGGTTTGCAGGGCGGGTTCGAACATCGAGAACATCGCAGGATTGGCGGACAGGAATGGGCGCTCGGCATCGGCAGGACTGAAGACGACGCGATTAAACGGCCCTTCACGCAGACGGCACCTGAAGTAGTCCCCATAGGCCGGGTGGGTCGGCGGATGAACCATTTCAACCGCAATGGGGCGGATGTCATGGCGCGTAGCGGTGCGGGCGAAGTGGACGAGAAAGACAAGCTCGGTCGCGACATAATCGTCAGGAAGCCGGACCCCGCCTTCTGCATCGATCGTCAATTCCAGCCCGCCGCGTGTGTTGTGCGTCTCAAGGATCAGGGGACCAACCAGTGGTTTGAAACGTTGAAGACGTTCGGTGGCGACCACCATGTTCGGGCTGCATGAGGCGGCAAAAAGAGGCGGGCTGAACACATCGGGGTAAATTGCACGCCCCAGATCAAGGCCGGGTGTTTCACTTTTCATTTCCTGGCAAATTACAGTCCATAGTCGCAGGAATTCTTCGTGCTCAAGCGTGGGGCGTTCCCGCCGAAACAGGTCCTCGGGAAGGTCTGCGTGACGCAGAATATCGGCTGGCCGCACGCCAAGCCGGTCGGCCAGCGCCGCCCAACCAATGTCGAGAACGAAAGGACGGGTCACCGCACAGCTCTGAGGATCAGGGCGTCATACCAGCGTGTCGGCAAGACGCGGTGAAGGACCATCAGTGGCCGCGCAGATTCACCGACGACATAGCGCGTTTTCGGCCTGTCGGCGCGGATGACGCGAACCACTGTATCAGACACCAACGATACCGGCGAGCCGGTGCCGCGTTGATAGGCCTTGTGCGTTGCGTTGTTCGAATTCGCGATCATCTGACCATAGGGTCCGTTGTCGTCGCCGTCGAAGTTCTGCGCCAGACCGTCTATGAACCCCGTCTTGATGATCCCCGGCTGCAGGATGACTACGTCGATCCCGAACGAAGCCACCTCAAGACGCAGACAATCCGACCATGCCTCGACCGCATGTTTCGTTGCATGATACCATGCACCAAGCGGCGTATAGATTTGCCCGCCCATGGACGAAACGTTGAGGATCAGGCCCTTGCCTTGCTCACGCATCGCAGGAACCAGAAGCTGCGTGAGGCGCGCAAGCCCAAACAGATTGACCTCGAACTGATAGCGCGCGGCATCAATGGGCGTCTCCTCGACAGGTCCGTATTTGCCGAAGCCAGCGTTATTGATCAGAACGTCCACGCCGCCGTGCCCCGCCTTGATCTTGTCCACCGCGGCCAGAATGTCGGCTTCTTTGCTGATATCCATCGCCAGAACAATTGCGCCGGCCTCTGCAAGATCGGCCATCTTGTCGACGGAACGCGCCGCGGCGTAGACCGTCATGCCTTCCTTCAAAAGCCTCAAGACGTAGTCTTTTCCCATGCCCGACGACGCGCCGGTGACGAGGACAGTTTGATATTTGCGTGCCATGTTGCGGCCTCCAATGTGCGTTCTGGAGCAGATGTATTGCGCCAAACACGCCACGTCACTCGCAGATCACGCCATAAAAGTAGCATATCGCGCCAAATCGGTCGAATTTGTCACCGCACTTGCGAATCCCGGTTTGCGCGACTAAGTCGGACCTTGAGAGGTTGGCGCGGGCAGGCGCCTCGCCAACCCGGTCAGATCCGGAAGGAAGCAGCCGCAACGAGCCCCGCTTGGGTCGTGTTCAGCCTCTCACCCAACACAAGCGATCGGAGGATTCATGGATACCCAATTCTGCCTCCGGGCCCAGGGCGTTTAAGTTCTGAGACGGCCCGACGATGGACTGGCGCGTCTGTACGGCGTGCGGATTTCTATTGCTTGCAAGGGCCCCTTCTAATGACAAATTACACACTTGCTGACCTCGGCTGGTCGGCTTTCTTTTCCCGTCAGGACGTCCCGGACGGAACCTACCCCATGCGCATCTCATCGGTGCACCGCGACCGGGTCGAGGCGATTTCACCGGACGGACAGCACTCGCTGATTACGGCTCAGTCCAGCGGACAACTTGCGCCGGGCGACTGGGTTCTGGCGGCGGACGGTCAGGTCGTCGAAGTTCTTGAGCGCAAAACCCTTCTGAAACGCGGCGGTGCCGGAAACGACGCCCGTCCGCAGCTTTTGGCGGCCAATGTCGAAACCCTTGGGATCGTATCGTCCTGCAATGCCGATTTCAATCTGGCCCGCCTTGAACGTTATCTGGTGATCGCGGCGGATGCGGGCTGTCTGCCGCTGGTCATTCTGACCAAAGCCGACATGGACAGTGATCCGCATCGCTTTGAAAAAGAGGCGCACCGGTTGTCGCCATTGCTGACTGCCATCGCGATCGACGCAACCGACCCCGAGGACGTCAAGCGGCTGAATGCCTGGTGCCGGAATGGCGAAACACTGGCTTTGGTCGGCTCGTCCGGAGTTGGCAAGACAACGTTGCGCAACGCTTTGACCGGGGACGAGGCCGCGACACAGGGTATTCGCGAGGACGACGCGAAGGGGCGGCACACGACCACATCTCGCGCCTTGGTGCGCACCAAGGCGGGCGGCTGGATCATCGATACGCCGGGAATGCGATCACTGGCTTTGACGGATGTTTCGGACGGGATCGCGGCGGTTTTCGAAGACATCGAGGATTTGGCGGAAGGCTGTCGGTTCTCGGATTGCGCGCATGAAACCGAACCGGGATGCGCTATCACGGCGGCGTTGAAGTCGGGCGTACTGGACGAGGACCGCGTCAGACGGTGGCGCAAGCTGAAAGCCGAGGAAACGCATAATTCCGAAACGCTGGCCCAGACGCGGGCACGCGAGAAGGGTTTCGGGAAGATGGTCAAAGGCGCGATGGCAAGGAAGCGGTCCGAGCGGGATCACTAACCAGAAGCGCGCGCCCAGACGATGATGCCGGTGATTATAGCGATGTGCAGGATGGCGACCATGATCGGTACGACCGACATGCGGCGGACGGCGGTCCCTTTGGACCAGCGGCGCCCAACAGAAAAGACCGCGATCGAGATCATGCCCGCGATCCCCTGCCAGCCGAGATAGCCGGTCACGCGGTTCATGCCACGCACAAATCCATCGCCTTGCGGCAGCGTGCTTGCGAAGGTGAAAAACGCGTAACCAAAAGCGATCAGCCATGCCGCGATCAGGACGGTCAAAAGCAACCTTTGGCCATCAGATGGACCGCTCATATCTCGCGACCTTTGCGCTGGGTCATCGGCACGGCGGCCCAGGCGCGTTGCTCCGCAGCCTCGACGGCGCAGGGCCGTGCATCGCGCAGACGCGCCAGTGCGGAGTCGGCGTCCTCGCCCGCTTCGACCATCATACGCATCAGAGCCATGCCCGAGCGACCGCATCCACCATAGCAATGGGCAAGAACCTTGCCGCCCGCATCCAGTTCGGCATGGGCAAGCTCCGAGGCTTCGGGCCATAGGGCGTTGGTCGTGTCATCAGGCGCGCCAAAGTCGGCAATCGGAAGGTAGCGCCATTTGACCCCGGCCGCAGCAAGGTCCGCGCCGAAATCCTCGGCGCCGACTCGGATCATCTCGCGCTTGGTTGTCATCGTCAGAACAAGCGTCGGACCCCAACGCAGCAGCTTGGCCAGATCCACAAGATAATCCGCAGTGCGCCCCGGAATGGGCGCGATCCCAATCCAGCCGTTGCGCAACCGCAGTTCACTGACAGACCAGTCAGGCAAAGGTGAACTCCGACCGCCTGCGCGGATTGTGTGGAAAGAACGTCACTTGAAGTAGCCTCCGTGATGCAAGGCCGGTATGGGCCAAAGCGACACGCGCTGGCAAGAGTTGACCCGTGTCAAAGCGCGGTGAGTCCGGACTGGTTAATGTCGGACAAAGCACAATAAGGAGACGCCAGACATGTCACACACACCACACGAACTTGCCGAAGAATTTCCCGCGCACATCGCCAAAATGAGCGAGCTGAAACAGTCGGATGCACATTTCGCGACACTGTTCGACAGCTATCACGAAGTGAACCGTACCATTCACCGCGCCGAAACGAATGTGGAGCCGATGGAAACATTGGCCGAAACAGAACTTCGCAAGCAACGGGCGCATCTTAAGGATCAGATTTGGGGCTATCTCTCGTCGTGATTCGCGGCAAGTTGGTGGACGCCTCGGGCGCGCCGGTTTAACCTCGCCCGGTGCGAATCCAACCGGGGCATTCATGAGCGACACCACCAGCAGCGGCTATCAGGTTCTGGCCCGGAAATACCGGCCTGAAACCTTTGCTGACCTCGTCGGTCAGGACGCGATGGTGCGCACCCTGAAGAACGCGTTTGCGGCGGACAGGATCGCGCAGGCCTTTATCATGACGGGCATCCGCGGCACCGGGAAAACCACCACCGCGCGGATCATCGCCAAGGGCATGAACTGCGTTGGTCCCGATGGAACCGGGGGGCCGACGACGGATCCCTGCGGGGTCTGCGACCAGTGCGTTTCCATCGCGCAAGGGCGTCATGTGGACGTTCTGGAAATGGATGCCGCCAGCCGGACAGGCGTGGGAGATATCCGCGAAATCATTGATTCCGTTGCATATCGTGCGGCCTCGGCGCGCTACAAGATCTATATCATCGACGAGGTCCACATGCTGTCGACCAGCGCGTTCAACGCGCTGCTGAAGACGCTTGAGGAACCGCCTGCGCACGTGAAATTCATCTTTGCGACGACGGAAATCCGCAAGGTTCCGGTGACGGTTCTGTCGCGCTGTCAGCGGTTTGATCTGCGCCGGATCGAACCTGAAGTGATGATCGCCTTGCTGCGCAAGATCGCGACGCTGGAAGGTGCCGAAATCACCGATGACGCGCTGGCTCTGATCACGCGGGCGGCGGAAGGTTCGGCGCGGGATGCGCAGTCGTTGCTGGATCAGGCAATCAGCCATGGCGCCGGTGAAACGACTGCCGAGCAAGTGCGTGCGATGCTTGGACTTGCGGATCGCGGACGGGTTCTGGACCTGTTCGATCTGGTCATGTCCGGCGACGCGGCGGGCGCCTTGACCGAACTCTCGTCGCAATATGCAGACGGCGCAGACCCGATGGCCGTGCTGCGCGATCTGGCAGAAATCACCCATTGGATCAGCGTCATTCGCATCACGCCCGAGGCGGCCGACGACCCGACGGTCGGCCCTGATGAGCGGTCACGCGGGCGCGAAATGGCGGACCGTTTGTCGATGCCGGTGCTGGCACGCATGTGGCAAATGTCATTGAAATCATTGGAAGAAGTATCCGCCTCCCCAAACGCTATGATGGCCGCCGAGATGGCGATCATCCGTATGACGCATGTGGCGGAACTGCCGACGCCGGGCGATCTGGTGGCCAAGTTGAAAGACACGCCCGTCCCCCCTGCCCCAACCGGCGGCGGCGGCGGCGGCGGCGGCGGTGTTTCGGCCGGAGCCTCGCAAGGTGCAAGCGCTGTGGCTGACCGCGCTGCGTCGATGTCGTCCGGCGGGGGCGTTTCGTCGTCCGGCGCGCAGGCGGCTTTGGCGGTAGCTCCCGAAAGCGCTCTGGCGCGGTTTCCGACGTTTCAGAACGTCGTCGATCTGGTGCGCACGAACCGCGATGTGAAACTGCTTGTCGAAATCGAAGGAGGCGTGCGGCTGGTCAGTTATCGTCCCGGACGGATTGAATTCGAACCGGCCCCGAACGCTGCCGGCGATCTTGCGCAACGATTGGGAAGCCGCTTGCAGGCTTGGACGGGCGTGCGTTGGGCCGTAACAGTAGTGAGGAAGGGCGGCGCGCCGACGATTGTGGAAACGCGTGACGCGAAACGGGAGGCATTGGCCGCAGAGGCCCGTGAGAACCCGTTGGTGAACGCGGTGTTTGCGGCATTTCCCAAGGCAAAACTTGGGGTTATCAAGACACCGGAGGAAATATCGAGCGAGGTCGCGCATGAGGCGTTGGCCGAAGTCGAGGACGAATGGGATCCGTTTGAGGACGAATAGGAGTAAGCGATGCTAAAGGGTTTGGGCGGTCTGGCCGACATGGGCAAGATGATGAAAGCCGCACAGGACATGCAGACGAAAATGGCGGAAATGCAGGAAGAACTGAACCGCATGACCGTTGTAGGCGAAAGTGGTGCAGGATTGGTTAAGGCAACGGCCACGGCAAAGGGCGAGTTGACGGCGCTGGAAATCGACCCGTCGATCTTCAACCCAAACGAGAAAGAAGTCGTGGAAGATCTGATACTTGCAGCGATCAAGGACGCGCAGTCGAAGGCGTCCGAGAAAAGCGCCGCAGAGATGCAGAAAATGACGGAAGGCCTCGGATTGCCTGCCGACATGAAGCTGCCGTTCTAGGGACGGGGCTCTGTCGGACGCACCGAAAGAACTGGAAGCGCTGATCGACATGATGGCGCGATTGCCGGGCCTTGGGCCCCGGTCTGCCCGTCGTGCCGTGCTTTTTTTGATTAAAAAGCGAAGCATCTTATTGGGTCCATTGGCAGATGCGATGCGCCAAGTGGCTGATACCGCTCGGGAATGTCTGAATTGCGGAAATATCGGGACAACCGATATCTGCGAGATTTGCCGCAGCGAAAAGCGTGGCAATGGTGAGTTGTGCGTGGTCGAAGATGTGGCCGATCTTTGGGCGATGGAACGCTCGGGCGTGTTCAAGGGCCGATATCATGTGCTGGGCGGAACGCTAAGTGCCCTGGACGCCGTAGGGCCGGACGAACTGCGGATTCCAAAACTGGTCGACCGGGTGAAATCCGAGGAAATTCAGGAAGTTATCCTTGCGCTGAACGCAACCGTGGACGGGCAGACGACGGCGCATTACATCGCCGAACAACTTGAAGGCGGGGTGCGCGTGACGTCGCTGGCGCAGGGAGTGCCCATTGGAGGCGAGCTTGATTATCTGGACGACGGGACGATCTCGGCAGCACTTCGCGCGCGGAAATCTGTTTAAAATTGTAGGCTCATAGCCGCGCCTTCATGACTTGTGCGTGTTTGCAGAGCGAACAGCGGTTAATGCACTGATTTCGAACAAAATGATAGGTCGGTATGACGTCGGTTCTACGTCGGTATCACGTCGGTGCGACCGTTCGGTGTCTTGGCGGGCTTTTAACCTTTTCTGAACACCGATCTGCGACATCTTCAGCGTGCATATCGCAGCAGCAGCGCCCCGATCAGGGTCATGGCTGTTGAAAAGACCTTGAGCAGGTCGAGGCGTTCTTTGAGGAAGAACACGCCGATCAGAAGGGCGAAAACGATACTGGTTTCGCGCAACGCGGTGACCAGGGCGATGGGCGCTTGGGTGAAGGCCCATGTGACAAGGGCGTAGGCGATGAAGGACGCGCCCCCGCCGACAAGAAGGATGAAAATCCCCTTCTTCGGGATGGCCTTCAGGGTTTCCGGGTGCCTGATGGCAAGAAACAGGGCCATTAGCAGGCCATTGGCGATGGCAAGCCATGCAAAAAAGCCGACCGAGGACCCGGAGACGCGTGCGCCCTGCCCGTCAACGATCGAATAGGAGGCGATGAATAGCCCGGTGATAAGCGCGAAGGTCGCGGCTTTCGGATTGCGCAGGCCGTCGCTGCGACGAACCAAGGCGAGGCTGATAATGCCCGTGCCGATGATCGCGATGGCGAGGAGTTCGAGGTTTTCAAGGTGGACGCCAAGAACAACAACGGAAAAGAGCGCCACCATCAGCGGCGCGGATCCGCGGGCCAGTGGGTAAACCTGCGTCAGGTCTCCGTTCTGGTAAGCGAGTAGTAGAAACATCTGATAACCGAAGTGCAAGGCAATGCCGCAGATCAGATAAGGCAGGCTTTCAAGCGCGGGGGCTGGCACGAAGCCCAGCGCAAGGATCGCGAGTGGCACGTGACCGATGACGACGGCACCCATGCTGAGGGTTTTATCGGCGCCGCCTTTGACCAGCGCGTTCCACGCGGCATGAAGCAGGGCCGCGCCAATGACGGCGAAAAAAACGGTGGTGCTCAAAAGTGGTGCCTCAGATCGCATTTGGGCGCGCTGTGGCAACGGTAGTCTGATTTGGTGTCGCTATGGAAGCGAGATCTTGCGGAGGTAAATCGGGATCGAGACAATCGAAATCAACTCCTCCGAACCGTCAAATAGCGCCTCCAGATCAGGGTCACTTGCGGAGAAGTTGACCGTGCCGTTCAATTCGAGACCCATGTTGGTGTTCATCGCAAGACTTGCGAGTTGATCGTATCGATAAATGCGAAAGAACTCGGGATCTTCGGGGGAGAACGGTCGGCTTTCACCCGCCGTCACCCAGCCATAGACGCCAACGTTGAAATCCAGTTCAAACCTGAGTTCGCCACCGCCCGAGGGCAAAATGGTCCATTCCTCGGATTGCACGCGTTCTCCGTTGCCCAAGTCCGAAAACGAGGAAAACCGGTCGATATCGGCGGTCACCGAGGTCTTGTAGGGATCAACAACCGGCGCTTCCTCGTAGACCCGCGTGACAAATCCCCGAACCTCTTGAACGCCCTCGCTGCGACCGTAGCTTAGAAATGCGACGGTCGGCCCCGATGATGGATGACCCGGATTGCCGTCGGCATCAAGGATGAGATGGCGGTCAATCAGAGCAACGATCAGGTTCGAACCAGCAACCGGGCCTTTGCCAAGTGTTATCGGAGTCCATCCTTCGGGCAACATTCCGGCGACCGCGGCATCGTCAACTTTGAACCCAAGCAGCACGCGGCTTTCGACGGTTGAACCAACGCTGACTTCGGACAACGAAGACGTGCCTGTGGCAATCAATGCGGCTGCCAAGGCGATCCCATAGGCGAATTTGCGGTGTGATGTTCTGGACATATTACCCCCTTCTTTCGGGCAGTATTCGCTGCCCCCTCAGCCGTCATTTTATCGGCGCGCGGTCGGGTTGAATTGGTTTAGATCAATTGTGGCCGTTTAGCCCGCTGGAGCCAGATCGCGAGGGTGTGGTCTTTGGCGTTCAGTCGTCAGCGTCAGTTGGGCAAAGCGAGATCATGTATATGAAATCCCAGTCAAAATCAGGCACGATCCCGTGTTCCGCGAGCCAAAGCGACTGAAGCGCATAAGCCTCCCACTCGGGGGCGCCAAGGCAGGGCCATTTGCGATTGTCCAGTTGCACGGCATGAATCACTTCGTGAAGCAGAACCGACAGGTCATAGGGGTCATCAGCAGCCCAAGGCCGTACCAGATTGATGCGCCGTCTCGAGAGATCGTACGCCGCAGCCAGCAGTTCATCGACCAAAAGCCCGTCGGTTTCGTAGTCGACGACATCGCCGACTTCGCAGAAAACGATCTCGGGTGGATCATGGTAAACCGAGCTGAGATCGTAGTCCGTCTTCAGTGCGATCCATCCGATCAATGTGTCCAGATCGTTGCGAGTGACGACCGACTGTGCCTGCTGTGCGGGGGAGCTGCATTCCAATTCAGATTGCTCGGCCGCGGCCACACCGGTGGCGAGCAAGAGGACCAAGACACACCCCAGAACCGGACCGCCGAAACGCATAGCGACACCTTCCTTTCCACTGCTTCATTTGGCGCGGAGCGCAGGCGCGATGTCAACTGCGGTCGAGTCCGGGCGTCTGGCACAAAAAAAGCCCCCGGTCGAAATGGACCGAGGGCCAATTGGCAGCCGAGGGAACTTGGTAACGTCCTTACGACTTTTCGTCTTCGTCGTCGTCGTCATTATCGGGCAGATTGAAGAGCGTGTCCGCGTCGAACTTGTCCTCTTCTTTCTCATCGTCGTCATTATCCGAAAGCGTGAATGTTTCAAGTCCGGAAATGGCTGTCGGCATTTTTGGCTCGTCCGGCATCCCAAGGGATTGCTCGGTCGAGACCAGCTTGCGACGCTCGTCATCAGACATGACGCCGCCTTCCTTGGCCTTTTTCTCGTTGGCTTTTTGCACCGCCGCATCCAGTTCGGACTGCTTGGTCAGACCAAGCGCCACCGGGTCGACGGGCTGAATGTTCGAGATATTCCAGTGCGTACGCTCGCGGATCGACTGGATCGTCGGCTTGGTCGTACCGACCAGTTTCGAGATCTGACCGTCGCTGAGTTCGGGGTGGAATTTCACCAGCCAGAGAATCGCCGCGGGGCGGTCCTGACGCTTGGACAGTGGTGTATAGCGTGGGCCACGGCGCTTTTCTTCGCCAACGGCGGCGGCGTTGAATTTCAGCTTCAGCGCGTGAAGCGGGTCTTTCTCGGCCTTGTCGATTTCTTCCTGCGTCAACTGGTTGTTCGCGATGGGGTCAAAGCCCTTCACGCCCTGTGCGACGTCGCCATCGGCGATGCCCTGCACCTCCAACTCGTGCAGACCGCAGAAATCAGCGACCTGCTTGAAGGTAAGCGTCGTGTTGTCTACCAGCCAGACGGCGGTTGCTTTGGCCATGATCGGTTTGTTCATGTGTTCGTCTCCTGCCACATCTTTCCCACGCGGTGAAACCGGGCGGTCCGGCTGGACCAAGTCGTCGATTTCGGGGAAGCTGGCGGGGATATAGTCTCGATTTGCCCCGGAGGAAAGAGGAAATGCGCGCGTTTTTGGTGTGGCTGGTATCGGCGGGGTTTGCTTTTGGCGATGGCGAGCGGGCGGGAGACTTTGATTATTATGTCCTCGCGCTGAGTTGGTCGCCGACCTGGTGTGCGCTGGAAGGGGACAAGCGCGGGTCGCCTCAGTGCGCCGATGACGCGGATTTCGGCTGGGTGTTGCATGGGCTTTGGCCGCAGTACGAGCAGGGCTGGCCGAGTTTTTGCAATACCTCCGAACGCAATCCATCGCGTCGCGAGACCGGGGACATGGCCGATATCATGGGATCTGGCGGGTCGGCCTGGCATCAGTGGAACAAGCACGGGCGGTGTTCGGGACTGTCGTCGCGCGCATTCTATGCGCTGGCACGACAGGCCTATGAGCAGGTTGTGCGCCCGGATGTTTTCCGACGGCTTGAGCGGGCAGTGGAATTGCCCGCCTCGGTCATTGAAGCGGCGTTTCTGGAGGATAACCCGGAGTTGCAGGCCGACGGGGTGACAGTGACGTGCAAGGCGGGGCGTATTCAGGAAGTTCGAGTTTGCCTGACGCGGGATTTGGAGCCGCGGGCCTGTTCAGGGTCCGTGGCGCGCGATTGCACGATGCAAGATGCTTTGTTTTCGCCCATCCGCTAGGCGACGTCGCCGCCGAACGCCCGTGTCGCAATCAGGGTTGTCAGGCAGCCGCTTCGCAGACGGTGAGGACGATCTTGCCGATGTGGTCGGCTTCCAGGGCGGTGTGTGCGGCGGCGGCGTCTTCCAGCGGAAAGGCGCGGTCCATGACGGGGGCGATGCGGCCCGCGTCGAGCAGCGGCCAGACCTGCGCGCGCAGTTGTTCGGCGATCGCGGCTTTGGCGGCAACGGATTGGGGGCGCAGGGTTGTGCCGCTGAGCGTCAGGCGGCGCAGCATGATCTCGCCAAAGCCGATCTCCGCCTTGGTGCCACTCTGGAAGGCGATCATCTGCAATCGGCCTTCGGTCTTAAGCGCCTTGATATTGCGTTGGATGTAGTCGCCGCCCACGATGTCGAGGATGAGATCGGCGCGGCCGGCGTCGCGCAGAACCGCGACGAAGTCTTCGGTCTTGTAGTTGATGCCACGTTCCGCGCCGAGTTTTTCGCAAAGCGCCACTTTCTCGTTACTGCCCGAGGTGGCAAAGACCCGTGCGCCGAACCGATCGGCAAGCTGAATCGCCGTTGAGCCGATGCCGCCCGTGCCGCCATGGACGAGCACTGTCTGACCTGCGCGCAGGCCACCGGCCATGAAGACGTTGGACCAGACCGTGAAAAAGGCTTCGGGCAGTGCAGCGGCCTGTTCGAGCGACAGTCCGGTCGGGATGCGCAGGCAGTGAGTTGCGGGGGCCGTCGCGAATTCGGCGTAGCCGCCGCCAGACAGAAGCGCTGTAACCGCGTCTCCCTCGCGCCAACCGGTCGCACCGGGGCCAAGGGCCGCGATGTGACCCGACGCCTCAAGCCCCGGAAGGTCGGAGGCATCGGCCGGAGCACGATAGAGACCTTTACGCTGGTGCACATCCGGGCCGTTCACACCGGCATAGGCGACACGGATCAGGACTTCGCCGACACCCGGTGTCGGGATCGGGCGTTCGCAAGGGGTCAGGACCTCAGGTCCGCCGGGGGTACTGATTTCAATGGCGCGCATGGTGTTGGTCATTTGGACTGCGTTCTTTTAGGTGGGCCGATTCCAGTTGCCGGGCAGGTTGGCGAAACGGGACTTGTCCGGGGCCTTTACGCCCGAAAGGATCTGGTCCTTCAATGACATGAAAGGCTTGGTGATCGGGTTTTTCTTTAGGCTGGCCTTGGCCTTTTCGATCTGCATGACGTTGTCGATACGCCGGTCGATGAAGTCCTTCGTGTCCTTGGCAAGCGGGCTTTCATCGCCTAGCCAGAACAGAACGGTCGAGGCCCAGACACCGGACAGCGTGGCGCGCTTGGTGTACCAGTTCACATCCCTTGAGGTGTCGCCAAGGGTGGTCCAGACGTGATCGGCGGTTTCCCAGATCAGCTTGGTGCCTTCAGCCGCGTTCTGCGGCAGCGCAAAAAGAGCAGACGCACGGCGCACCGCTTCGCGGTCATCCAGCGCCTCGACGCGCAGCTTTAGGGCGGTCGCGACCTTGTCGCGAAAACGCATTTCGCTCATCTCCGAGGCCTCCATCGCGGCCACCATCGCGGCATCCCCGCGCCGGTGATAGGCAATCGCCAGATCCATCGCACCGCGTGGACAGGCGGTTTCGGCCACGGCCTTTTCCATACCAAGGTCAGCGGCGGCGGCGCGAAAGGCGGCAGGAGTCCAGCCGTCAAACGGCACATGGGGCAGAATGGCGTCAAGAAGCTGGTCGCGGATGGTGTCACTCATGTCTCGGTCCCTTTTGGGCTGCTCGTGATAGTGGACAAGTTAGGTCGGCTGTGCTAGAGCGCCACCTCCTGCAATTCTGCAACTTTAACCTAGAAAGGTGGTGACAACCACATGCAGGTCAGTGTTCGTGACAACAATGTCGATCAGGCGCTTCGCGCTCTGAAGAAAAAGCTCCAGCGTGAGGGTGTTTTTCGTGAGATGAAGCTTCGGCAACATTTCGAAAAGCCCTCCGAGAAAAAAGCGCGCGAGAAGGCTGAAGCCATCCGCCGTGCCCGCAAGCTCGCTCGTAAAAAAGCGCAGCGCGAGGGAATGCTCTAAGCTCGGGGCTTAAAGCACTGGGTTGCCTTTCGGGGTGACCAACGACGACCCCCGCAGCCTGGCTTCGGGGGTTTGTTGTTTCTTGGGCCTGCGATCAGAAAAGGTGGTTGCGCATCCCGACAAGCAGAACGCCAAGGAAGATGATCGTCGCCAGACATGGTGTCGCCAGCCAGATGTTGAGCGAACGCTCCGTTTTCGTGTCGATATACGCCAGACAGGCAAAGACAATGACCGTGATGCACGACGGCAGGCTCAATACGAAAACAAGACCATTGAAATCATTCGATTGTTCAAACACGAAGATTTCGATACCCGTCCAGAAAGCCGCGATCGGACCGATAACACCCAAAGCGCCTACCCCGGCAGCGGTCAGACCGAAGGGCCAGGCGATACCAAAGGCCGCGGAGATCCCGGCACCGTCTATGAGGTAAGTCACGAGTAGCGCCACAAAACTGGCGATCCCGCTTGCGACGGTAATGACCGCCCAGATGGACAAGAGACTTCTGTGAGTTCTCATCGTGCGTCCTTTGCTTCGACAACGTAGCGGCTGTGCAAGAGGTGGTTTCGCTCGGGATAACAGGGCAGGCGCAGGGACGAAACGCGCGCCAAAATCCACTGGCGCTTTTGTGCGTTTCTGAGATGCGGATCCAGTTGCTCTGGTCGCTGTCGAACAATAGTGTCGCGGGACCGATAATTCCAAGGACAATCCCAATGAAATCCACCGTCACATGGACCGGCAACCGGTCGTTTGAGGGCAAGACCGAAGATGGTACTGCCGTCTCGTTTGGCCGAAGCACCGAGACCTCGCCCAAGCCGGGACCAAGTGCGATGGAGTTGATCCTGATCGGGACTGGCGGGTGCTCAATTTACGACGTCATTTCGATTCTCGAAAAGGGGCGTCAGGATTTCGACGATGTGCGGGTAGAGATGAGTGCGGATCGCGCAGATGAGGTTCCGGCGGTCTTCACGCGTATTCATATGCATTTCGTGGTGACGGGGCGGGACATCAAACCCGCTCTGGTGGAACGGGCGGTTACCCTTTCGGCCGAAAAATATTGCTCGGCGACAAAGATGCTGCAAGCCAGCGTCGAGATTACCCACGACTTTGAGATCGTCGACGCAGACTGACGTCAGGTTTCAGCAGCCAGCGGCATGGATGCGGCCACCTTTGCCAGAAGGTCGCGATTGAACTGCGCGGCCATGGCGATGCGCAGGGCCGGAGAGCGCCGTTTCAGGCGCGCCAGCACCTCGTGGTCCCAGACCACATAGCGCGCGTCTTTTCCAAGCTCGACTGTGGCGGTCGCCGGTGAGCCCTGAAGGTAGGCGACTTCCCCGATGAATGTCTTGTCCGCAATCACAACTTCGGTATCGCGCTTGGTGATATGGATCGGGCCGTCGGACACGAAGTAGAGCTTGGTGAGCACTTCGCCCTTGGTGGCCAGACGAAGTTTGTCAGTGACGATGCCGCTGGTGCCATGTTTCATCAAGCGCCGAAACTGGCCGGGGTTGAGCATATCGAACGAGCGATAAAGCTCGGCCGTTTCCCGTGTCATCGCAAATGTCGTTCGCTCGGCGATCACAACGAAGATCATCACAAGATTGACGACAGCAAGAATGCCATTCGTTATGAACGCGTCCCACAGCGGCTCTCCAACGACGAAGAAATAGTAGACGAGGTAAAGCGCACTTGCGGCCAGCATGAAAAGCCGCAGCCACAATTCATCTCGGGCCAGAAAACCACACACACCCAAGGCAAGTGCCAAGTAGACAAGCGTCCCGATGCCAAGTCCAAACTGAGCTTCCATTGTTATTCCTTAGACGGGGAGAGCTGTTGTCTGGCGCACGGTACGAAGCGCAAAAGACGAGTGCATCTGCGCGACCCCCGGCAGACGGGCGAGGTAGCGGCGGTGGATGCGCGCGAAGTCTTCGGTATCTCGTGCGATGACTTTCAGCAGGTAATCCGCCGTCCCGGCCATGAGGTGACATTCCAGAACGTCGGGGATCAGCCGAACTTCGCGCTCGAAGGCGTCGAGGACTTCGTCGGCCTGACCAGACAGGGTAATTTCTACGAAAACAACCGTGGGGCGGCCAAGTTTGCGAGGGTCGAGAAGCGCCACATAGTCGCGGATGATGCCGGCGTCTTCCAGCCGTTGCACGCGGCGGTGACAGGCGGAGGCCGAGAGGTGGACCTCTTCTGACAGGTCGGCGTTGGAGATGCGCCCCTTTCGCTGAAGCACCGTAAGTATTCGGGCATCTGTCGCGTCGAGTTCCATCATGGCGCACGATTCCATCGCTGAATTCTTGTATCTTCGAATACTTTGCCGATTTTAGCGCAAACAACCAGAGAAATCGGCGCGTTCTTTCCATGAAATCTGGGCATATGGGCGGTGTCGAGGAGGAATCACATCATGAAAATCGGTTGCCCGAAAGAAATAAAACCCCAGGAATTTCGCGTCGGAATGACGCCTTCGACGGCTGGTGAGGCCGTGGGACATGGTCACACCGTCGTGGTGCAGACCGGTGGCGGCGCGGGCGCGGGCTTTACGGACGACGACTATCGCGCGGTCGGTGCCGAAATCGCGGACACTGCGGAAGAAGTCTTTGCCACCGCCGACATGATCGTCAAGGTGAAGGAACCTCAGCCGGTCGAGCGCGCGATGCTGCGCGAGGGCCAAGTGCTGTTCACCTACCTCCACCTGGCACCCGATCCAGAGCAGACGCATGACCTGATCGCCAGCGGCGCGACCTGCATCGCTTACGAAACCGTGACGGACGAGCGCGGCGGCCTGCCCTTGTTGGCGCCCATGTCGGAAGTTGCGGGCCGCCTTGCACCACAGGTTGGTGCATGGACGCTGCAAAAGGCGAACGGTGGTCGCGGCGTTCTGATGGGCGGCGTGCCCGGTGTCGGACCTGCGAATGTCGTGGTTATCGGCGGCGGCGTCGTCGGCACTCATGCAGCCAAGATCGCAGCAGGCATGGGCGCGGATGTCACGGTTCTGGATCGCTCGTTGCCCCGGCTTCGCTATCTCGATGATGTTTTCGGCACCACGTTCAAGAACCGCTATGCCAGCGCGGCCGCTACCGCCGAATTGGTCGCGACTGCGGACATGGTCATCGGCGCGGTGCTGATCCCCGGCGCTGCGGCACCGAAGCTGGTAAGCCGCGCCGATCTGTCGACAATGAAGTCGGGCGCGGCAATCGTCGATGTGGCGATCGACCAGGGCGGTTGCTTTGAGACATCCAAAGCCACGACGCATCAGGACCCGATCTATGAGGTCGACGGCATCATGCACTATTGCGTGGCGAACATGCCGGGCGCGGTCGCACGGACATCCACTATTGCTCTGACGAATGCGACGATGCCGTACATGCTGGCGCTGGCCGACAAGGGCTGGAAGAAAGCCTGCGAGGACGACGTGCACCTGCTGGACGGATTGAACGTACACGCGGGCAAACTGACGTATTACGCGGTGGGAAAAGCTCTTGGGATTGACGTGATGTCGCCGCAGCTTGCATTGAAAATCTAGGCTTCGGCGCCTCGGACTGTCACGAAAAAGGGCCTGCAATTGCAGGCCCTTTTGCCATCTATGAAAAGATCAGGACTGCGCTTTCAGCGCGTCGCGGATCTCCATCAAAAGCTCTTCCTGCGTCGGGCCTTTTGGCGCTTCGGCGACTGGAGCTTCTTCTTTTTTCATGGCTGCATCTTTGACGCGGTTGACCATCTTGACCAGCATGAAGACCACCCATGCGATGATCAGGAAGTTGACGATCGCCATGATGAATGAGCCGTAGGCAAACACCGATGCGCCGGTTTCCCGCGCCGCTTCCAGGCTTGCGCCGTCCGCCACATCACCCGACAGAACGGCATAATTGTTCGTGAAATCGACGCCACCAGTAAACAATCCGATGATCGGATTGATAAGATCGCCCACAAGCGACGACACGATGGCCGTGAACGCCGCGCCGATGATGATGCCGACGGCCATGTCCATGACATTGCCCTTGGCGATGAAGTCTCTGAATTCGTTGATCATTTTGTCACTCCCTAGTCCCCGTTGTTATGAATGAGCACATTGCACGCACCATAAGTGCACACGCCCTAGCACGATTTTGCACAGTTAGCAGCGGTTAATAAACGACGCGCAGCACCTACGTAACGTCCAAGCGAAATTCAAAGATCAAAGGAACGGATTATGAATATCCAGACCCCCATCAGCGCACATCCAATTTCCGCGCGCTGGCCTGCCGCGCGCCCGGACGTCATGCAACTTTACAGCTCACCCACTCCGAACGGCGTCAAGGTATCGATTGCTCTGGAAGAACTCGGGCTGGACTACGAGCCGCATCTTGTCACTCTTGCCCCGTCCGACGTGAAAAGCGCCGCGTTCACCGCGCTGAACCCGAACGGCAGAATTCCTGCGTTGATCGATCCGAACGGGCCGGCAGGGCAAACGGTCGAACTGTTCGAAAGCGGCGCAATTCTGATTTATCTTGCGGAAAAGACCGGAAAACTGATGCCCGAGGGCGCGGCGAAATACGACGTTTTGAAATGGCTGATGTTCCAGATGGGAGGGATCGGGCCGATGTTCGGACAACTTGGCTATTTCGTGAAATTCGCCGGTAAGGACATCGAGGATCCACGCCCGCGAGAACGATATCTGGCCGAATCCAAGCGACTTCTGGCCGTGCTCGAGGCGCATCTGGAAGGCCGTGACTGGGTCGCGGGCACATATTCAATCGCCGACATTGCCATAGCACCTTGGCTTCGCGGGCTTGAGGGGTATGGGACGAAGGACATGCTTGGCTGGGACGAACTGACCCATGTTCCAGCCTATCTTGACCGTTTTCTGGCCCGGCCAGCGGTTCAGCGCGGGCTGAAGATACCGGCCGTTAAAGGTTAACGGCCGGGCTGTTGCCGGGCGTTACGGAAGTTTGCCCGACAGCACATAATTCAGGATCTCAACCACCTGCCGCGGTTCCTCTGCCACAGCGAGGGCCGCGGCATGGACTTCTTTCAAGGGATGCTGGTGGTCGGGCTGGCTTAGAACGATAAGCGATTTGCCCAGAGCCGCAGCCATGCCAGCGTCGAACGCGGCGTTCCACTGTTTGTATTTTTCGCCAAACCGGACAACGACAATGTCAGCGTTTTCAATACCATGGCGAGTCCGTATGGCATTTACCTTGGCGCTTTTGTGGTCATGCCAGAACTTGTTCGGCTCGTCGCCAAGGATTGCGACACCGCAATCATCCGAAGCCGCGTGATTTGTCACAGGCGAGGAAAACGCGACGTCCAGATCTTTGGAACCCTCTATGATCTGCTCGCGCCAATCCGTGTGGATTTCACCCGACAGGTATACTTTCATTGTCATGCTTATCTCCTTGTTGACGCTCTTTAGCGTGCCGGGAGCAGAAGGTAAAATTTGATTTTCAGCTTGCATCTGCGACCTTGGGGCACCCAATCAAAAAGGAATTCCATATGGCACTCCACCTTTATGCTCTTGCGATCCTCATGGGCGCGATCATGTCGATCTATATCCCCATGATCTCACAATCGGCGCGCGTAATGGGGGCTGCTGTGATGGGCAATGTCCCGTTCTTCTTCGTGGCCTTCGTAACATCGGTGGTCATTGCGCTAGTCTCGGGGCAGCGCGGCGACTCCTTTCGCAAAATCGCGGATGTGCCACCATGGTTGTTCCTTGCCGGGGTCATGAGCGCGGGGATCATACTTGGCGCCACATTTCTGGTGCCACGCATCGGGACGGGCGCGTTGTTCGTGTTGTTGGTTACGGGTCAGATCCTCGCCGGACTGGCGATCAACCAGTTCGGATTGCTGGGCGTGCCCGCCCAGCCGATGACGCTTTCAATCGCCGCGGGCGCGGTTCTTGTGATCGCGGGCGCCGCGCTGGTCACATTCGGAGCGGTAACCTAGCCGCGCAGCACGCCGCCGGTTGCCTTTCCGACCTTCTCGACGATCTTGGCGCCCACGGCTTCGATCTCGTCATCCGTGAGCGTTTTGTCGGTGGGTTGCATCCGCACGGTAATCGCCAGCGATTTCTTACCATCGCCAAGGCTGCCACCGATGAACTCGTCGAACACCCTCACGTCCTCGATCAAAGTCTTATCGGCGCCGAGGGCGGCGTTGACCAGCGTCATGGCTTCGACCTTTGTATCCAGCACAAAGGCAAAATCGCGCTCGACGGCTTGCAGATCGCTCATGTGAAGCGCCCCGCGCGAGGCGGATTTGGCCTTGGGTTCAGGAATGTTCGCGATGTGGATCGCGAAGGCGACGGCGGGCCCCTTGACGCCCATTTCACGCAGAACCTTGGGATGCAATTCGCCGAACGCACCAAGCACGATCTTCGGGCCCAGCGTGATTTTCGCCGACCGGCCCGGATGCCACCACGCATTCGTGCCGCGCGCAAACTGCGTACGGGACGGCGCACCGAGGGCCGCCAGAATCGCTTCGGCGTCGGCGCGGGCGTCGAATACATCGACCGCGCGGCGTGCGCCGTGGGGGTCTTTTGGACCCGTCGCGCCGATGCGGATGCCGGTGACCAGTTGCTCCTGCTCGCCCGGTTCGCCACCTTTGAAGATCGCGCCGACTTCAAATAGCGAGACATCGGCAAAACCGCGCGACTGGTTGCGGGCCGCCGCCTGCAGAAGGCCCGCCAGATGCGTCGGGCGCATGTGGGTCATCTCGGAGCTGATCGGGTTGGCGACGCGGGTGGCGTCGGTGCCGCCGCCGAAAAGGGCCGCCGATTTCGCATCGATAAAGCTATAGGTGACGCATTCATTGTAACCCAAAGCCGCCGTGGTGCGGCGCGCGATGGCTTCGCGTTTCTGCATCGGCGTCAGAATTTGCTTGGGCACGCCAGCGGTGGCGCGGGGCATGGGTTTAGGTTCAAGCTTGGTCAGGGACTCGATCCGCGCGACCTCTTCCACGAGGTCGGCTTCGCCCTGCACGTCGCCGCGCCAGCTTGGCGGGGTCGCCATGTCGCCGTTCAGTGTAAAGCCAAGTTTCTCAAGCGTTGCGCGTTGGGTTTCGGCGGGAATGTCCATGCCGACAAGGCTTGAGCAACGATCCGTGTCCAGCTTGTAGGCCCGCGTGGTGTCGGGGACGGCCCCGGCTGTCACGACGTCGGAGGCCTCGCCACCGCAGAGGTCGAGGACCATTTGCGTGGCCAGTTCCAGACCTGGCAGAGTGAATTCAGGGTCCACGCCGCGCTCGAAACGGTGCTTGGCGTCCGAGTTGATCTTTAGTTTGCGGGCCGTGTGGGCGATGGTGATCGGGTCCCAATAGGCGGACTCCAAGAAAACGTTCACGGTGTCTTCGGTGACGCCGGATTCCTCGCCGCCCATGACACCGGCGATGCTTTCGACGGCCTTGCCGCCGGAAATGACGATCATGCCGGGCTCGAACGTGTAGGTCTTTTCGTCCAGCGCCAGAAGCTCCTCGCCGCCTGTCGCGCGATGCACGCGCAGATCGCCCTGCACGGTGTCGGCGTCAAAGACGTGCAGCGGCCGGTTGCGGTCGAAGGTCATGAAGTTGGTGATGTCGACCAGCGCGGAAATGGGCCTGAGACCGATGGCCTTGAGACGCGCCTGCAGCCACGCGGGGCTTGGGCCGTTTTTCACGCCCTTGATCACACGGCCCGCGAAATAGGGCGCGCCGTCGAGGGTGTCGTCGTCGATGGTGACCTTGATCGGGCTGGGGCCGTTGCCGGGAACAGCAGGGATCGGCTTTTCGATCTTGGTGCCGAGGCCGCGCGCGGCGAGGTCGCGGGCGATGCCTTCGACGCCCAGCGCGTCCTGACGGTTGGGCGTGATGGCGATCTCGATCACGGGATCGACGCGGGCGGGATCGTTTTCGGCAAGCCAGTCGGCGAAGGACTGGCCGACCTCGCCCGACGGCAGTTCGATGATGCCGTCGTGTTCGTCGGAAAGCTCCATCTCGCGCTCCGAGGCCATCATACCATAGCTTTCGACGCCCCGGATTTTGCCGACCTGAATGGTCGTGTCGATGCCGGGGACATAGGTGCCGGGCTTGGCGACGACGACGGTGATGCCAGCACGCGCGTTCGGCGCGCCGCAGATGATCTGCTTGGTGCCTTCGTCGGTGTCTACCATGCAGACGCGGAGCCGGTCGGCATCCGGGTGCTGCTCGGCGGTCGTGACCTTGCCGATGGTGAAATCGCGGAGTTTCTCGGCGGGGTTTTCGACGCCTTCGACTTCAAGACCGAGATCGGTCAGCGTCTCGGCGATTTCGTCAACCGAGGCGGTGGTGTCGAGGTGCTCACGGAGCCAGGAGAGGGTGAATTTCATTGTTTTTCTCCGAATTTGATCGGGAATGAGTGTTCGATATCATTCATTGTCGCAGTGGAATGCTCAAAAACATCTTTGCGCATGGACTGAAGCAAGTCCTTAAAGCTGCTGTCGATCGAAAGAGTCGATTTAGTACGGTCGAGCTGGAAAGCTGCAAGGCGCTTTAGTACTTCATCTGAAGCAACGACCGTCATATCCCCTGAAGCAATTTGAAAGCGCTCGAACTTGGAACCAGTGTCGCTGGAGTCTTGAGATTGGGCTGACGTGGCTGCGATAATCGAACTAATGAAATTCCGATAAGCATCCCGACGCATTTCGACAAGTGCATTGGAGCGATCCAGTCTTTTTTGATTCCAATAGGCAAACGCTCCGCCACAAATTGCGATAAATGCCGTAACTATGGGTATAATACCGGTCATTTTCTCAACCCAACCATCACGCCTGACCCGAAGGTGGGCGTATCACGCCCGCCCGTGGGGGCGGGGCTGGCGTGATGCGGGGCTGATGCCCCGCGGGACATATGATTAGCGGAAGCCATCACTCCCGCTCCGCCAAATCTTCGACCACCTCAAAGTGCTCAAACACCAGCATCATCTCGGGGCTAAAGTCGTAGTGCCTCCGGAAATACGTCTCGTGGTCGCGTCGCCAGCCCCAGAGGTCGTGGTTTTCACCCTCGGCCAAGGCCATTTCCTCGGTGACGTCGCAAAAGCGCACCTGCTGGACCTTCAGCGTGCGGATCACCAGCGCAGGCGTGCCGTCCCAGTTCTGGGCGATATCGCAGCGGCCGACGACCGGCATGGAACCGGGCTCGGCTTCGAAGGTGGCCAGCGCATCGCAGGTGGCGCGTTTTTTGCCCGCGCGGACCAACCCGATTAATTCCGCCGACAGCTCGGCGTTGTCGCCGAACTTGAAGCTTCCAGCACCCGGATAGGTGTCGTTCAGGTCTTCGTATTCGTCGTTCATCGCACCAGTCCGCCATGCAGCGTGGGCTGGTCCAGCGCGGCAAAGCCATAGTGGCGCAGCCAGCGCAGGTCGGAATCGAAGAAGGCGCGCAGGTCGGGGATGCCGTACTTCAGCATAGCCATGCGGTCGATGCCCATGCCGAAGGCAAAGCCCTGCCATTCGTTCGGGTCAACGCCTGCAGCGGCCAGCACCTTGGGGTGGACCATGCCCGAGCCGAGGACTTCAAGCCAGCCGTCGCCCTCGCCCACTTTGACGGTGCCGCCTTCCCATGAGCACTGGATGTCGACCTCGGCCGAAGGTTCCGTGAACGGGAAGTGCGAGGCGCGGAAGCGGGTTTTGACCTTGGTGCCGAAGAAGGCCGAGAAGAATTCCTCAAGGACCCATTTGAGGTTGGCCATCGAAATGTCGCGGTCAATGGCGAGGCCTTCGACCTGATGGAACATCGGGGTGTGGGTCTGGTCATAGTCGGCGCGATAGACGCGGCCCGGGCAGATGATGCGGATCGGCGCGCCGGCGTCCTGCATCGAGCGGATCTGGACGGGGGATGTATGCGTGCGCAACACGTGCGGCGGGCGATTGTCGCCTTCTTCGCGGTGCATATAAAAGGTGTCCATCTCGGTGCGCGCGGGGTGGTGACCGGGGATGTTCAGGGCGTCGAAATTGTACCAGTCGGTCTCAACCTGCGGGCCTTCGGCGACGGCAAAGCCCATGTCGGCGAGGATGGCGGTGACTTCCTCGGTGACCTGACTGACGGGGTGGATCGTGCCTTGCGGGCGCTGGCGCGCGGGCAAAGTGACGTCGAGCCATTCGTCGCGCAGACGCGCATCGAGGGCGGCGTCTTCAAGCGCGGATTTCTTGGCGGCAAGAGCCGAGTTGATCTCGTCCTTCAGCGCATTCAGCGCGGGGCCTGCGACCTGACGCTCTTCGGGCGTCATGCGGCCCAACTCGCGCATTTTGAGGGACACTTCGCCCTTCTTGCCAACAGCTGTGACGCGCAGGTCTTCCAGCGCGCTTTCGTCAGCGGCGTCTGCGATTGCACTCAGATATTTCTGCCGAAGATCGTCCATCCGGACCCCCTTGGATTGATCCCTGCCCTGCTAGCCAGCAAGGGCCTGAAAGACAAGAAGCCGCGAGACCTTAAAAAGGTCCGCGGCTTCCTAAAACTTGATCCCTGACGGGATGTGTTACGCGAGCGCGGCCTTCGCCTTTTCGACGATGGCTCCAAATGCTTCGGGTTCGTGCACGGCGAGGTCGGCGAGGACCTTGCGATCCACTTCGACACCAGCCAGCGACAGGCCGTTGATGAAGCGCGAGTATGTCAGTGCCTCATCGTGGCTGCGCACGGCGGCGTTGATCCGCTGAATCCACAGCGCGCGGAAGTTGCGCTTGCGGTTCTTGCGGTCACGCGTTGCGTACTGGTTTGCCTTGTCGACGGCCTGACGGGCCACCTTGAAGGTGTTCTTGCGACGGCCGTAATAGCCTTTTGCGGCGTCGGTAACTTTTTTATGGCGGGCGTGGGTGACTGTGCCACCTTTGGTTCTAGGCATCTCTCAAGCTCCTCAGCGTGCGTATGGCATATAGGATTTGGCCAACTTCTGGTCGGGATCGCTCAGCACGCGTGTGCCGCGGGCGTTCCGCAGAAACTTGTTGGACCGCTTGATCATGCCGTGGCGTTTGCCGGCCGATCCGCCGATGACCTTACCGGTCGCCGACACTTTGAAGCGCTTTTTGGCGCTCGACTTCGTCTTCATCTTAGGCATTTCCATCTCCTTCTTTCGGACGGTTCAAAAGCGCCCTCGGCATGCCACTTTAGCCGGGGTGCTCGTCGGAAGTGCGCGAGATAGCCGCGAAACGGCTGTCTGGCAAGGGTAAAATCACCGTTTTCAGGCGATAAGGCTGTCAGTCCGGGTCGGCCGGCAGGATCAACCGCTCATCACAAGGCGCAACACGCAGAATGTTGGTCGTTCCAGACTGGCCGAAAGGCACACCGGCAGTGACGACCAGATGGTCGGTCGGTTCGGCGAAACCCTCAGTGCGGGCGGCGCGGGCGGCGTTCAGGACGGCTTCCTTGAAGCGGGAAACCTCATTTGTCTTGACGCAGTGCAAACCCCAGGTCAGCGCCATGCGGCGGGCCGTTCCCATCAGCGATGTCATCGCGATAATCGGCACTGCGGGACGTTCGCGAGCGACCAGAGACGCAGTCTTTCCGGACTGCGAGAAGCAACAAATCACTTTGATATCAGCGGTTTCCGCAATTTCGCGGGCGGCGGACACGATGCCGTCGGCGACGGACTGCTTGACGCCGCCACGGCTGGCTTCGATCACCTCGCGGTAGGTCGGATCGCTTTCGACCTCAAGCGCGACGGCGTTCATCGTCTGCACGGCTTCGACCGGGAAATCACCGGCGGCACTTTCCGCCGAAAGCATCACGGCGTCGGCGCCTTCGTAGATCGCTGCAGCCACGTCCGAGACCTCGGCGCGGGTCGGAATCGGGCTTTCGATCATCGATTCGAGCATCTGCGTGGCCACGATCACCGGCTTGGCCGCCGCGCGGCACTTGCGTATCAGGCGCTTTTGGATCGGCGGAACGTTCTGAACCGGCAATTCGACACCAAGGTCACCGCGCGCAACCATGATGCCGTCCGACACCGCAAGGATGTCGTCAAAGGCGAGAACCGCAGCGGGCTTTTCGATCTTCGACAGGACCGCGGCGCGCCCCTGGGCAAGCTCGCGCGCTTCGGCCACGTCGGCGGGGCGCTGCACAAAGCTCAGTGCCAGCCAGTCGACGCCAAGGCGGCAAACGAACTCGAGATCCTTGCGATCCTTGGCCGACAGGGCCGCCAGTGGCAGGACCACGTCCGGCACGTTCACACCTTTGCGGTTTGAGATCGTGCCGCCAACGGCCACGACGCAATCCGCGAAATCTTTGCCGCATTTTTCGACCTTCAGCCTTATCTTGCCGTCGTTCACCAACAGGCTTGAACCCGGCTCCAAGGCTTCGAAGATCTCTTTGTGGGGCAACTGGACGCGGGTGTTGCTGCCCGGTGCGGCGTCCAGATCAAGGCGGAACGCCTGACCGACCACAAGATCTTCGCCGTCCTCGTTGGCGAACACACCCACCCGCAGTTTCGGGCCCTGAAGGTCAGCAAGGATGCCGATCGGACGCCCTGTTTCTGCTTCGATCTCGCGGATGATGCGGTGACGCTCTCCGATCTCCGAATGCTCGCCATGGCTCATGTTCAGGCGGAACACATCGGCACCGGCGTCAAACAGCGCACGGATCATCTTTTTGTCGCTGGAAGCAGGGCCGAGGGTGGCAACAATCTTCACGTTGCGCTGGCGTCTCATGAGCGGAACTCCTCGTTCGGGCTAAACTGGTTTTGCAGGCTTATTGCAGCAAATGTTAGCGCGTGACAACTGGCGCTTTTGCAGAGGGGGCGATACAGACGGCTCATGCAGGGCGAACACCACAATTTATCTTGGGAACCATACCATGTTTTGGGCGGCGATCGCGCTTCCCGTTGGCTGATCGTGTGTGACCACGCCCGAAACCGGGTGCCGGACTGGGTGAACGGGGGCGATCTTGGCATCGCGGCCGAGGACATGCAGCGCCATATCGCTTTTGATATCGGGGCGGCCGGTGTGGCCAAGCGGCTGGCCGAGTTGTTGGGTGCGCCTGCAATCCTGAGCAACTTTTCGCGGCTTGTGATCGACCCGAATCGGGGCGAGGACGATCCGACGCTGGTAATGCAGCTTTATGACGGCACTTTGATTGCCGGCAACCGCGGCATTTCACAGGCCAGCATCAATGAGCGGCTGGAGCGGTGTTACCGACCCTATCATGAAGCCGTGACAGATTTGGCCGCGCGCCACGACGATACGGTGATCGTTTCGGTGCATTCGTTCACGCCCCGGTTTCGCGGACGGCCCATGCGGCCATGGCACTGTGGGCTGCTTTATGGCGGTGATACGCGACTGTCGCTGCCTCTGGTGCAGCTTTTGGAACAGGTGCCCGGACTGGTCGTGGGGGCGAACAAACCTTATTCGGGACATCTGATCGGGGACACGATTTATCGCCATGCTATTGTACCCGGGCGGCAGAACACCTTGATTGAGGTCAGGAACGACCTGATTGAATCCGACGCGGGTCAGGCCGAATGGGCAGAGCGTTTTGCTAAGCTTTTGCCCAAGGCGCTGGCGGCGGCGGAAAGCTGAGGAGCGACGCGAATGACCATCGACGAACAGACCCGAATCGAGCTTGAGGCCGCAGCGTTTCGGCGCCTGCAAAAGCACCTGCAGGAAGATCGAACGGATGTGCAGAACATCGACATGATGAACCTCACCGGCTTTTGCCGGAACTGCCTGTCTCGCTGGTATCAGGAGGCCGCCGCTGAGCGTGGGATCGAAATGTCGAAAGACGAAGGGCGGGAAGCGTTCTACGGAATGCCGTTTGCCCAGTGGCGCGACCGCTACCAGACCGAAGCAAGCGATGCTCAAAAACAGGCGTTCGAAGTGGCGTTCGAGGAAAACGTCGGGTCCAAGAAGACGTCCTAACTTGCGTTGGCCGCGCGCGAGGACTGCGCTGGCCACCAATCCGCGAGAACCTCATCAAGCAGCGCAGGACGGCCGAAGTGAAAGCCCTGAAACCTGTCGCAGCCAAGAACGCGAAGGATATCCGCGTGGGCTTTTGTCTCAATGCCTTCGGCGGTGACTTCAATGTCCAGTGCGCCCGCCAGATCAATGATCGCGCGCACCATGGCGGCCGAGCGTGACGATGTTGTGACCGGTTCGATAAGACGACGGTCGATCTTCAGGCGATCGGGCGACACCTGTCCAAGAGCTATGATCGAGGCATGACCGCTGCCGAAGTCGTCGACTTCAAGGAAAACACCTGCGTCGCGCAGGGCATCCAGTTGCAAGGTCGTGGCGTCGTCCTGTTCGTCCAGAAAGATTGACTCAAGCAATTCGAATGCGATCCTGCCGGGATATTGTGACGCCTTCTGTGCAGCTTCGACAACGCCGCGCGACATAAGCCGCCTGTGGGAAATGTTGAAAGACAAGGACGGTGGCGGAACAGATCTGAACGCCACACCGCATTCCGCCAGCGCGGTCTCGAACACCAGATGGTCGATCCGGTCCACGACTTCGAGGTCTTCGGCAATCGGCAGGAACCGGTCGGGTGTGATCAGGCCAAGGCGCGGGTGACGCCAGCGCGCCAGTGCTTCAAGACCGACCGGTTGTCCGGTCTGGGCGTCAATCTGAACCTGATAGAACGGGATGATTTCACGCGCATCGAGACCCCGCAAAAGCTCATCCGACAGCGATTTAAGCTCGGTCATTTCAAGGAAATCGGTTCGGTCAAACCGCTGTGCCCGGCCCCGGCCGAGTGATTTCGCCTTGTAGAGCGCGATATCGGAATCGGTCAGCAGATCGGCCTCATCTGAGACATCCGTCGAAGCCAGACCGATGCTTGTGCCGATACGATACTCGACACCATCGACCATCACGGGGCGCCAGAAGGCGGCGACGATGATATCGGCAAGCTTATCCGGGGGGAGGGTATGATCTTTGGTGCAATGGCGCAGGATCACGAACTCGTCGCCGCCGGTGCGCACCAGCGTATCGGTGTCAAGAACGAGGTTCCGCAGGATTTCCGCAACCCGGCAAAGCACCGCGTCGCCAACGGCGTGCCCGCGAGTATCATTGATCTGCTTGAAGCGATCGAGATCCAGGTGAAGGGCGGTAATGTGCCCACCGTTCTGGCGGCGGATCGCGCTTAGGCGGGCAAGTTCTTCGTTCAGGAATCGCCGGTTTCCCAGCCCGGTCAGCGAGTCATGATAAGCTTGGTGGTGGGCAATTTCATGCGCCTGCTCAAGCTGACGTGCATAGGATTCGCGCGCCAGCCGGGCGGTTTCCAGTTCGGTGATATCCGTCGCGATCACCAGCGTGTCGCCAATCGGCGTCTTGTGGCTGGTCGCCTTGTGGACCCGGCCGTTTGTGAACCGGGTAATATCGCGGATGGACCCGGCGCGCAGCGCCTTTGCCGAAGCTTCAGCCCAAGCTTCTTCGCGACCCACGGAATCCTCGAAAAGGCCGGAATGCGCGGCCAGACGCATGAAGTCCTCCAGCGGGGTTCCCGGCGGAAGCGGTTCTTGCCGGTTTATCAGACTACGCGCAAAGGCATCATTGGACACGACGAGGTGAAAATCCTTGTCCCAGATCGCGAAGGGGCCCTCCAAGCCGTTCAGCGCGGTCAGCAGCCGGTCCTGCAGAAGCTGGACTTCGCCCACGGCATTGTCGCGTTCCTTCAGCGCAATTTCCGCAGCCCTTTCACGTTGCTTCAGGGCATCCAGATCGCGGCAGAGTAATGCCCGCCTTCAACCGGGACCACGAACATCATGACGCTTGTCCAGACCGATTGCCCTTCTTTGGTACGGCAGTAGGTTTCACTGTGAATATGCTGGTCCCCGGCTTCCAGCGCGGGTTCTACCGAAGCAATGAACGCATCTAAATGCGCGGGATCATTGACCAGACTGGCTTCGCGCCCGATCACTTCGTCGGCAGGATAACCGAACAAGTCGGTGTAGGCGTTGTTGATCCAAAGCAGCTTGGCTTCGCCATCGTCAACCCCACGAAACCCAATAGCAATCGCATCACCCGCGAGCGATGCAAATGAAGTCAGAATTTCGTCAAGGTTCGTCACGACTTACCGGCCCGCCAACAGTGAAGCGCCCGGATAAGGCGGCGGGTTTAAGGGTTTCCCAAATACCCTCGGGTAGAATAATTCGAAATCGATCTATCCCCGGAAATTACAGGGCCGTCTTGCGGCTTTCATCCAGATAAATCTCGCGCAGGCGCGCCGCGACAGGCCCCGGCTTACCGTCGCCCAGAGCCGCGCCGTCAATCTCGACGACCGGCATCACAAATGTCGACGCCGAGGTGATGAAGGCCTCATCGGCGTCCTTGGCCTCATCGATTGTGAACGCGCGTTCCTCGACAACCATTTGCGCCTCTTTAGCAAACCGCAGGACCGCGGCACGGGTGATACCGTGCAGGATTTCATTCGACAGGTGCCGCGTGATGATCTTGCCGTCCTTCACGATATAAGCGTTGTTCGAGGTCCCTTCGGTAACGTGGCAATCTTCAATCATCCAGGCATCATCGCAGCCCGCGGCCTTGGCCATCATCTTGCCCATCGAAGGATAAAGAAGCTGCACGGTCTTGATGTCGCGGCGCGCCCAGCGCTGGTCCTCGATCGAGATGACTCTGAGACCCTTTTTTGCAGCCGGGCTGTCGGCGATGGACTTGGCCTGCGTGAAAAGCACCAGCGACGACGGAACCTTTTCGGGGTCCGGGAACGCGAAATCCCGATCCGCATCAGCGCCTCGCGTGACCTGCAGGTAAATCATTCCCTCGGTCAGATCATTGCGCACGATCAGTTCCCTGTGGATATCCAGAAGCGCCTCCATCGAGACCGGAGCGGCCATGTCAAGCTCGCTCAGCGAGCGTTCGAGACGACGCGCATGGCCAGCAAAGTCGAGAAGCTTGCCCTCAAGGACGCTGGTGACTTCATAAACGCCGTCCGCAAAGAGAAAGCCCCTGTCGAACACCGAAACCTTGGCCTGATCTTCTGGGACATAATCGCCGTTGACGTAAACGATGCGAGTCATGGGTTGGGTTCTCCGACTAGAGGGCAGTGAGATGTGGCATGGCGCACGGAGGGGCCAGCCCCTCCGAACCTCCCCGGGATATTTTCCAACAGAAGAAGGTGCAAGAGGCTTAACCCCAAAGCGCGGATTCCGGGGGATGCAGGCCCTCGGCATCATAGGCCAGCGGCGGGGTCCGGTCTTCGGCCAGCAGGAGCGGTCCGTCGAGATCGACGAAGGCGGCGCCTTCGGCCAGCAGCGTTGCGGGCGCCATGGCCAGGGACGTACCGACCATACACCCGATCATGAGGCCGTAACCCTGCGCGAGGGCTGCCTGTTTCAGCGCCAGCGCTTCGGTCAGTCCGCCCGTCTTGTCGAGTTTGATGTTGGCGATGTCGTATTTACCTTTGAGCGCCGGAAGCGACACGCGGTCATGACAGCTTTCATCAGCGCAAACCGGAAGGGGGCGCGCGATCTCGGCAAGCATGTCATCCTTTTCAGCGGGCAGCGGTTGTTCGACCAGCAACACGCCAAGCCGCAAGAGGTGCGGGGCAAGCTCGGTATAGACCTCGGCAGTCCAGCCCTCATTGGCGTCGACGATGATATCGGTAAGCGGCGCACCACGCCGCACCGCTTCGAGGCGGTTCATATCGTCGGGGGTCCCAAGTTTGATTTTCAGGAGGGGACGATGCGCATGGCGCGCCGCAGCTGCCTCCATGTTTTCAGGCGAATCCAGCGATAACGTAAAGGCCGTTTTCAAAGGACCGGGCGCCGGCACCCCCGCCAAATCCCAGACACGCGCACCCGCGCGCTTGGCTTCCATATCCCACATCGCGCAATCAACCGCATTGCGCGCAGCCCCCGCCGGCAATGCCTCCTGCAGCGCGCGCCGCGTGATCGTACCGGGCAACGCCAGAATTTCGGCCATCACACTCTCGACGGTCTCGCCGTAGCGCGCGTAGGGCACACATTCGCCATGCCCTTCGACTTGGCCATCCGACACCGTTACGGTCAACACAACCGCGGCGTCCCGAGACCCTCGCGAGATCGTAAACGTCTCTGCAAGTCGAAACTGCTCGGGAACTACGGAAATGCTCAAAGACAAAAAGCCGTCCTCATTCTTTGGGTCTGAAAAATCCCAGGGGGTGTGGGGGACAGCGTCCCCCACCTACAGCGACGAGCCATAGGCTCGGCGCAATCCTAAATCACGCTCAGAGCGTCAACCAGACGTGCCGCTCCATGCCGGTATGGATCAACAGTCGGCAGCCCCATCCGGTCTTCGATTTCGGCGCATAATGCCAGCGCCTCGTCATCGCCCAACGCTTTTGTATTGACCGAAACACCCGCAACCACACAAGCCGGATTTGCGATCCGCGCTAGCGGCAGTGCCATGTCACGCAATTCCTCGAGTTTTGGCAAACCAAACCCTGGCAAGCCGCGCATGTGCGTGCGGGTCGGCTCATGGGCAAGGATCAGTGCGTCCGGTTGACCTCCGTGGATCAATGCCATCGTCACGCCGGAATACGACACATGCCAGAGACTGCCCTGCCCTTCGATATGATCCCAGTGATCCGCTTCGGCATCAGGCGTCAGCCATTCGACGGCACCCGCCATGAAATCCGCCACAACGGCGTCCAGCGGCACGCCTTTGCCGGTGATCAGGATGCCAGTCTGCCCGGTTGGCCGAAACGTCGACTTCATGCCGCGCTTTTGCATTTCGGCGTCCATCGCAAGGCCGGTATACATCTTGCCAACCGAACAATCCGTCCCGATCGCGAGGCAGCGCTTGCCGGTGCGCTTCACACCGTTTGCAATCGGATAGGCAACGGTCGGGATCCGCACGTCATGAAGGGTCGCGCCGGTCCGGGCCGAGGTTGCCTTCAACAACTTCTCGTCGCGCAACAGATTGTGCAAACCGCTGGCGAGATCGAAACCGATCTCCATCGCTTCGGCCAGCACGCGCAGCCAGGCGTCCGAGATGACCCCCCCGCGGTTGGCCACACCGACCACAAGCGTGCGCGCGCCCTTATCATAAGCCTCTTGCAGCGACATGTCCGGCGCACCGACATCCGCATTGCAGCCTTCCATGCGGAACTGTCCCACGACACTGTCAGGGTTCCAGTCCTTGATCCCTTGCGCGACCTTGGCGGCGAGGTTGTCGTGGGCGTCTCCGAGGAAGAGGAGGTATGGAGTGCGAATCATGATAAGTCCTCTGTTGCGTTCGCGCGATATTGTGCGCCTTGCGATGCAATAAGCTTGCAATCTTCCCTGAATACACGGATTTTGTCTGATTAATCCTTGAATTTCCGCCTCTTTGTCGAAGATTCTTGCGCGACCTGTCAGTCTGACCCATTTTTCTGCACCTGCAAAACAACCCTTGAAGGACTTTGCGCAACATAATATCAGTCCGGAAATTCGAAACGAAAGAAAGTTACGCGTATGTCGTTCCGCCTACAGCCTGCCGCCCCTGCCCGCCCGAACCGTTGCCAGCTCTTCGGCCCCGGCTCGCGGCCTGCGCTTTTCGAGAAGATGGCGGCGTCGGATGCGGATGTGATCAACCTCGATCTTGAGGACTCGGTGGCTCCGGCAGACAAGGATGAGGCACGCCGGAACATCATTCAGGCGACCCATGATGTGGACTGGAACACGAAATATCTGACGGTCCGGATCAACGGCTTGGACACGCCCTACTGGTATCGCGATGTCGTCGATCTGCTGGAAAACGCCAGTGACCGGCTGGACCAGATCATGATCCCCAAGGTTGGCTGCGCGGCGGATGTCTATGCCGTGGACGCGCTGGTGACGGCGATCGAGACGGCCAAGGGGCGCAGGAAACCAATCAGCCTTGAGGTCATTATCGAGACAGCCGCAGGCATCGCCCATGTCGAAGAAATCGCCGCAAGTTCCCCGCGTTTACAGGCGATGAGCCTTGGCGCGGCGGATTTCGCGGCCTCGATGGGAATGCAGACGACAGGCATCGGCGGCACGCAGGAGAACTATTACATGCACCGAGACGGCCAGAAATACTGGTCCGATCCGTGGCACTGGGCGCAAACCGCGATCGTCGCGGCGTGCCGCACGCATGGGGTCTTGCCGGTGGACGGACCCTTCGGTGATTTCAGTGATGACGAAGGCTTTCGCGCGCAGGCACGCCGTTCGGCAACGCTGGGAATGGTCGGCAAATGGGCAATCCATCCAAAGCAGATCGCCATCGCCAACGAGGTCTTCACACCCTCTGATGAGGCCGTCGCCGAGGCCCGCGAAATCCTTGCCGCGATGGAAGACGCGCAGTCGACCGGCGCGGGTGCGGCTGTTTACAAGGGACGGCTTGTCGACATAGCAAGCGTGCGCCAGGCCGAGGTGATCGTGCGGCAGGCCGAGATGATTGCCAAAGGTTAAGAGACGTTCAGCACGGCGCGTACGGCCGGGGATTGTTGCAGTCGCAGCATCATCGGAATGCGACGTCCGTCCTGTTTCGGTATCACGTCGGCGCGCCCTTACGCTGCAAAGAATGACCTTTTAAAGCGCGGTCGCTGTCCGTGCCTGCCCGATCATTGCAACCCGATGCGCTCGAGGAAGCGATCGGCCGCGGCTTGGATCGCGCTGTCACGGGTCTGGCCCGGAACGACGGTCACGGCGATCCGGTGGCGGACTTCGCGGGCGGTGGCGTCCTGACGTGAAAAATCCGACTCGATGGAATCGATCGGGCGCGAGAAAACCGGCGAGCGGTCATCCGAGAGCGTGACGTCAAAGCTCATCGAATAGTTCATTTCGCGCGGTGCGCTGCCCGCATGCCCTACCAGAACGTCGGTTTCCGTGACCCATTCGACCAGACCGAGACCGCCCTCGATATAGCGAAGGCCCGTGGCGGTCAGCGGTTGCTCCGGGCTTGCACAGGCAGCGGTCGCACCGAAGGTGTGGGTGATGCGGAATTCCATACGCCGCAAGGCCGTGCCTTCCGGCACGCGGTCCCGACGCAGGGTCAGATCGGTGGACGCAATAGGAATGGTCAGCGTGACGCCGCCACCAGTGGATTCCGAAACGCGCACCAGAAGATTGAGCGTGATATCCGCCTTTTTGGCGGTGAAGGCCGGATTGGCGCGCGCCGCGACTGCATCAAGTTCGCATTGCGCCGCGGCCAATACGTCGGCGGCACGCAGATAATCCTCAGGGCCGCCGGGCGGTGTCAGTTCGGGCGGTTCGCTTTCACAGCCAGCAAGCGCGACGAAAACCGCGAGTGCGAAAGATCTGGGAAGCGCCATTCTGGACCCTTTTTTGCCACGACCGGAGGCTCGGCGTCGGTACTCTACGCTAAATCGGAGCGCTGCGTTCAGCAAGAGAAGAAGTGGTGTTTCAGGCCTGCGCCGACCGCGCTGCGCGAGCGTGCGGTGCGTCCGGCCTACCACATAGTTTTCTGCGCGCGCTCGGACCATTCCGCGTCGTATTCCGCGCCGCCGACCTCGCCTGCTGTGGCTTCTTTCAGCATCTCGCCGGGCGTTGGAAGGGCAGCACTTTCATCGCCCGCCGTCCAGAGGCCGGCACGCAGGATGGCGCGGGCGCATTGGAAATAGATCTCGGTGATGTCGATCAGAATGACCGAACGCGGATGCGCGCCGTCGCGTTCGAACCGGGCAAGCATGTCGGCGTCTGCGGTGATCCGAGCGGTGCCGTTCAGGCGCACGACGCTGGTCGATCCGGGCACCATGAACATCAGCGACACGCGCGGGTCTCGGACGATATTTCTAAGTGAATCCATGCGGTTATTGCCGCGCCAGTCAGGCATTGCGAGGGTCTGCGCGTCGATCTCGGTCACCACCGGGCCATCATCGCCGCGCGGGCTGCCGTCGGTGCCTTCGGGACCAACGGTGGTCAGAACGCAAAAGCGGCTGGCCATGATCCAGCGGCGATAGACCGGGGTCATCCGGTGCGCGACTTTGCGCAGGCTGGCGGCACCCGGCTTGGCGTAAAGCGCCTCAAGCTCTTCAATGGTCGTGATCATTTGGGCGCGCGCGCTTCGGCGAGCAGGCTGTCGGATTTGCTTTCGACCACGTCTTCAAGTTTCACCATGAATTCCTTCACACCAAAACCCGGCGGGATGGGGTCGAGGAACTCGACAACAGCCGTTCCGGGCTTGCGCAAAAAGCCGCGCTTGGGCCAGAAGTGACCAATGTTGGTGGCGACGGGCACACAGGGCTGGCCAAGCTGGTCGTAAAGGATGCCAGTGCCTGCCTTATACGGCTTTTTGTCATCAGGTGCGACTCGGGTGCCTTGGGGATAGATCACCAGCTGTCCGGGATCGGCGCGGCCCTTTTCGACGTCGGCTTTCATCTTGATGATGGCCTGTCCGCGCTTGCCGCGGTCGACCGGGATGCAGCCAACCCGCAGGGAATACCATCCAAGGAGCGGGGCATAGATCAGCTCGCGTTTCATGATGAACTTGCCGCGCGGGATGGCGCCGTAGATCACGATGATGTCGAAGAAGGACTGATGTTTGGCCGCGACCATAACTTCGTCGGTGGGCGGCGTGCCGCGAATTTCGACCTTGAGGCCGATCATCCACGAAGCGCACCAGATGATGAACCCACACCAGGCCTGGGTGGCTTTGACGGCATATTTTGCGTCGTAGATAGCGAAGGGGGCATAGGCGACCGCGTAGACCAGCATGGACAGGTACATCGTGACGTTGAACAGCATTGAGCGGGCAAGTTGCATATTATCCGGCCTCTTTCAGGCGACGCGCGGCGGCGGCGCGGGTGGCGACAAAGGCAAGCACGGCGGCGGCTGGCGGAACGAGGAGAGGCCATATCCACTCAAGGCCGTAAAAACCAACCGCGCTGGCAAGGCCCCCGCCTGCGACAGTGGGGATCAGAGCGACGGCGACGAGGCCAGTCAGCGCACCAGCAGCCGCGCCGCCGAGCGTGCGGAGCGTGAAACGGCGAGTGAAGGCGCGGCTGATATAGCGGTCCTCGGCCCCAACAAGGCGCAACACGTCGATAACCTGACCGTTGGCCGAGATCGCAGCCGAGGCGGCAAGCGCGACGGTGACGCCGGTCACGCCAGCGATCAGGATCAGCGCGATCAGCGACAGGCTGCGCAGGCCTTGCGCCGCATCCACCATCGGCGCGCGCCAGCGGCCATGGTCGTCGTAGACCGCCCCCGGCGCTTCGGCGGCAAGGCGTTGGCGCAAGCCGATCACGTCCGGGCCGTCTTCGGTCAGCGTCACGTCGATCAGGATCGGCAGGCGCAGCGTTTCAAGCGGCAGATCGGTGCCGAACCAGGGCTGCAAGAGCAAGGCTTGCTCGTCGTCCGACAAGCGACGGGTGCCGCCAATGCCGGGCGTTTGCGCAAGGATGGTCTCCACCGTATCGGCCTGCACATCCGCCATTTCGGCGGGCGCGGAAATGCGTACCGTGGCGCTGTCCGAAAGCGAGGCCTCCCATTCGGCGGCTTGCCGGCCTGCCGACAGCGCAAGGGCCAGCACGAACACCGCAAGGAAAGCCATGGCGGCAGCGCAGGCGATGGTCAGCACGGCCGTGTAGCCAGTGCGCGGCACGACGCTTTCAGCGGATTTGTCGCCTTGCAGCAGGGTCAGAAGCGCATTCAAAGTTCGGCCCCTGCAAGTTCGACTCCGCCGTCGCGCAGCCGCAGAACGCGCGCAGAAACGCGGGTTTTCGCTTGCCTTATCAGAGACATATCGTGGGTCGCGCATAGCACGGTTTTGCCAAGGCGGTTCAATTCGATCAAAAGCCCGAGGATCTTCAGCGACATTTCCCAGTCGACATTGCCCGTGGGTTCATCGGCCAGAATGATGTCGGGCGACAGGATCACGGCACGCGCAAGAGCGGCGCGTTGGCGTTCCCCGCCGGAAAGTTCGGGCGGTCGGTGATCGGCCAGCGCCTTCAGACCGACCCAACCCAAAAGATCATCCATATCCGCACGCGCGCGCTCCACATTGCCCCCGGAAACGGTGACCGGCAGCAGGATGTTTTCGGCGACACTAAGATGGTCGATGAACCGGCAGTCCTGATGCACCACGCCGATGCGGCGGCGCAAAAGGGCGATGGTGTCCCGGTCCATGTGACCGGTGTCGTCGTCAAAGAAGGTGACGCGGCCCTCGGTAGGCCGCAATTCGCCGTAACAGAGCTTGATGAGCGTGGTCTTGCCCGCGCCGGATGGTCCTGTGAGGAAGTGAAAACTGCCCGGCGCAAGCTGAAGGGACACGTCCCGAAAGAGCGTGCGGCCAGAGTAACTCATGGCGGCTGAGGTCAGCTCGATTGCGGATGGGTCTGCCATGTCGCGATGCTTTTGCCCCAGACGCGTGTCCGGTGCAACGATGCTTTGAGTTCGGCGGGGAAAGTGTTAAACGTTGTTGAACGCTGAAACGGGCCGTGGTGAACATCGGGCCGGCAGCAGTGAGGCTGAAAAGAGCAAGGTCCTGAAGATGCGATTGATCTGTCCGAATTGCACCGCGCAATACGAAGTCGACGCAAGCATGATCCCCGACGAGGGGCGCGACGTGCAATGCTCGAACTGTGGGCATACCTGGTACGAACTTGCCCCCGCCAAGGAGACTTTGGCGGCTGAGGCGGATTCGGCGCCTAGGGTCGACCCCGAGCCATGGGAAACACCCGAAGCGGAAACTGCGGTTGAGCCGGACGTGGAATTCGAACCGGAAATGGAACCCGCCGCGGAATACGAGCCTGAGCCTGAGCCTGAGCCTGAGCCTGAGCCTGAGCCTGAGCCTGAGCCTGAGCCTGAGCCTGAGCCTGAGCCTGAGCCTGAAATCATCGCGCAGGCTGAGGAACCGCAAGAGGATAATTCCGATTGGGACGACGACACGGACGCGGATTGGGAGAAAGACGACGCCCCCGAACCGGTGGCGGCCTCGAAACCCAAGCCCGAGGTCGAGAAAGACGACGACAAGGACGATAGCTGGGACTGGCCGGAAACGCGGTTGGTGTCACCCGCCGCGGACCCCGACCCATCGTCCGGCAAGCCTTCCAATCTGAGGCGCCCGGCGGATGTGGCAGCGATGGATTTGCTGCGCGAAGAGGCCGACCGCGAGATCGCCAAGCGCAAGTCTTCGACCCCGTCGACGCTCGAAGTGCAAACCGACTTCACCCTGACCGCGCCCGAGGACGAAGAAACGCCATCGCGGGCACTTAAAGCGCGTATGGCGCGTCTGGACACCCGCGATGCCATGGCCGAGGCAGAAAGCGACTATGTCGAGCCACGCCGGGAATTGCTGCCGGACATGGACGAGATCAACTCCACATTGCGTCCCGGCACCGGTGAAAACACGCGCCACGCACGCACGCCCGAACAGGAGATCGAGCACCGCAAGGGGTTCCGTCTTGGGTTCGTCGCCTCTGTCGGGATCGCGGCTGTGCTGGTCATTGCCTATGTCTGGGCACCGACGATTGCGGCGGCTGTGCCCGGCACCGAAAGCTTGCTGATTTCCTATGTCGATGCGGCGAACGCGGCGCGGGACGCGCTTGATACGTTGTTTGGCGGCGGTGTCTGACGCGTCTTAGCGACGTTTCCGCGAGACTTTCCGCTTTTTGGCCGAGGCATTGGATTTGCGCCGGACCGGACCGCCGCGACGGCGTGAAACAGGCCCGCGTTTCGGGGCTTTTCCATCGGCTTCGATCAACTCCAGCATCAGACCGCCCGTCACCGGGACCGCTTCTGCCAGACGCACCGTGACGCGTTGGCCAAGGCCAAGCGTGAAGCCGGTGTCCGCCCCTTGCAGGGTTTGCTCATCCCCATCGAAGTGGAAGAACTCCGAGCCGAGCGAGCGCACGGGGATCAGCCCGTCCGCTCCGGTTTCGTCCAGTCGCACGAAAGCGCCGAACCGCTGGATGCCTGAAATCCGGCCGGCCAGTTCCGCCCCGATCCGGTCACTCAGGAACGCGGCCAGATAGCGGTCGGTCGTATCGCGTTCGGCGACCATTGAGCGGCGTTCGGTATCGGAGATGTGTTTGCCGGTTTCCTCCAGCGCGTTGGCGTCCTCCAGCGTCAGACCGTCCTTGCCCCAACCATGGGCAGACACCAGCGCTCGGTGCACGATCAAGTCAGCGTAGCGGCGAATGGGCGAGGTGAAATGCGCATAGGCTTTCAGAGCCAGGCCGAAGTGGCCAAAATTTTGCGGCCCATAGTAAGCTTGCGTCATGGATCGCAGGGTCGCCATGTTGATCTGTTCGGCGAAATCTGTGCCAGCGGCGTCGTGCAATAGGCGATTGAGATGCGCAGTTTTCAGGACCTGCCCCTTGGCAAGCGTCAGGCCCGCTGTGCCGGCGGTTTCGCGCAGGGCGTCAAGTTTTTCGGGGTTGGGTTCTTCGTGCACGCGAAACAGCAGCGGTTGTTTCTTCTGGATCAGCGTTTCGGCTGCGGCGACATTGGCCAGCACCATGAATTCCTCGATCAGCTTGTGGGCGTCGAGACGATCCTTGAAGGCAACGGATGTGACGTGGCCGTTGTCGTCAAGGACGATCTGGCGTTCCGGCAGATCAAGGTCGAGCGGTTGACGCGCGGCGCGAGCTTTGGTCAGGGATTCATAGGCGGCATAAAGCGGTTTCAGGACGTCATCGAGCAGCGGCGCGGTGCGCGCGTTCGGCTGGCCGTCGATGGCGTCCTGCACCTCTTCGTAGTGCAACGAGGCGGGGGATTTCATCAGGGCTCGGGTGAACCTGTGACCGATCTTTTCGCCCTTGGCGGTGATCTGCATGGCAACGGCGATACAGGCGCGCGGTACTCCTTCGTGAAGCGAACAGAGGTCACCGGACAAACGATCGGGCAACATCGGCACGACACGGTCCGGGAAGTAGGTGGAATTACCTCGATTCCGGGCCTCGCGATCCAGCGCCGAGCCGGGGCGAATGTAATGCGCGACATCGGCGATGGCGACCCAGATGATATGTCCCCCTTCGTTTTTGGGGTCGGGATCGGCCTGCGCGAAGCAGGCATCGTCGTGATCGCGCGCATCACTGGGGTCGATGGTGATGAGGGGCAGGTCGGTGAGGTCCTCGCGGCCCTTGATGTCTGCCGGTTTCATCGCGTCTGCTTCGGCGATGGCGTCGTCGGGGAAAACGTCCGGGATGCCTTGCTGGTGGATCGCGATCAGCGAGACGGCTTTGGGCTCGGATGGATCGCCGAGCCGCCTGACAATGCGTGCGCTTGGCAGACCCATGCGGTCCTTGGGGCCGGCCTGTTCGGCTTCGACCAACTCGCCGTCCCTGGCACCATAGGTGGCGTCCGGGGCCACACGCCATTCGCGGTCCGCGCCCTTGTCGATCGGCAGGATGCGGCCCCCTTCGGAGTACTTGCGGAATACGCCTAGGACACGGCGCGGGTTGGTGCCGATGCGGCGGATCAGGCGGCCTTCATAGGCATGGTCGTCAGCTTTGACTTTCGCCAGACGCGCAAGAATACGGTCGCCGGGTCCGAGAGCCGGGTCGGCTTCGCGCAAGACAAGCAGGATCGCCGGCTCGGGGCCGTCGCCCTGCCACTCAAGCGGGCGGGCGAAAAGATCGCCATCGGCGTTTGGCTCGGTGACTTGCAGGACGGATACCGGCGGCAGGCTTTCAGGATCCCGATAGGTCTTGCGGCGTTTCTCGAGGTGGCCTTCTTCGGCCAGTTCTTTCAGCAGGCGTTTGAGGTCAATCCGTGCAGCGCCTTTGATGCCGAAAGCCTTGGCGATGTCACGCTTGTTGGACTGGGTCGGGTTCTCCGAGATCCAGGCAAGAATTTCGTCCTTGGTTGGGATACGAGCCATGGGTTCGGGCTAGCATGGTGGCGCGGTGGCGTCACGGGGGTTTTGCAGGGCTTTTGCGCCGTGCTTCGCACGTCGCTTCGTGGGGCGCTGCCCCACACCCCGGGATACTTTGAAACAGAAGAAGGTCAGAGGTCTTTGGCGGTGTCGATGTCTTGCAGTGTGGCGGTAAGTGCTGTCGGTTCGGGGAGGGTTTTTGCGGTGTCTTGCAGCGCATGGCGGGTGGACCAGCGAACGTGTTGAAAGAGGGTCTGCCGGGCGCGGGCGGGGTGTTTCAGGCCGACAAGCCAGTAGCCACCGTCGGGCGCGGGCCCTAGGACAGAGGCGTTTTGGTTCAGTGTTTGGAACGCCAGAGCGATATGGGAGGTCGTGACGGCGGGGATATCGGCGCCAATGACAAGGGTTGGCCCCGGTGTGGAACGCAGCATTCGGGCCATCCGGTCACCCAGAGTGCCGGGGCCTTGTGGCAGGCGGTCGATATGCTCGGGCCAGATGCGGCTTTGCAGACCTTCGCGATCGGGCGAGACGGCGAGGATGAGGTGCCAGCGCGGGTCTTCGAGACGGCGGATCAGGCGGCGGGTTTGGTGGCGGAACCACCAAGCGGCGGTTGTGAGTCCGATGTCGCGCCCGAGGCGGGTTTTCACGCGACCGGGGCGCGGTTCCTTGAGCATGATGACAAGGGTTGGTCGTCTCACAGGCGGCGGACCATTTCCTGATGCGGCAGGCCTGCGTCGAGGAAAGGATCGCCCTCGGGGGTAAAACCGAGAGCTTCGTAGAAGGCGATGGCCTCGATTTGTGCGCCGAGGCGGGCTTCGCGGATGTGCGCTCGCGCAGCGAGGGCATCAAGCACCGCGCGCATGATCGCAGCCCCAATGCCTTTGCTGCGGTGGGATTTCAGCACGGCAAGGCGACCGATCTTGCCGGTGCTGCCTTTCTCAAGGAGTCGGGCCGTTCCGATGGGCGTTCCCTCGTCTGTGGCGAGGAAATGCGTGGCCAAGTCATCCAGACCGTCTATATCCTCGGCCAGCGCGATGCCCTGTTCATCGACGAAAACGGCTTTGCGCACCTGATGGCAGGCGGCGATGTCGTGTGTTGTTGTGATCTGTACCATGCGCGTCAGCTTGCGAAGTAATCGTCCAGGATCCGGGCGTAGATGGCTGTCAGGCCGTGGATATGCGGGATTTCAACCCGTTCATCGACCTGATGCATCGTCTGCCCCACCAGACCGAATTCGACCACCGGGCAATGCGATTTGACGAAACGCGCGTCCGATGTGCCGCCCGTGGTGGACAACTCTGGCGTGACGCCGGTTTCGGCTTCGACCGCGTTCGCCACAAGTTCGGAGAGCGCGCCGGGCGGCGTGACGAAGCTTTCGCCGGAAACCTGTGTCTTCATTGCGATGTCGATGCCACTTTCGGCAGCGAGTCTGGCCGTTTCGCCCTGAAGCCACTCGGTCAGGCTGGCCGAGGTATGGCTGTCATTGAAGCGGATATTCACCGTCGCGCGGCATGTGGCCGGAATTACGTTATTGGCCGGGTTGCCGGTGTCGATTGTCGTGACGGCGAGCGTCGAGGCTCCGAAATGGTCGGTGCCTTCGTCCAGCGGGTGCGAGGCAAGGCGATCCATCAACCGGGCAAGCGCGGGCACCGGGTTTTTGGCGCGCTCCGGATAAGCTGAGTGGCCCTGTACGCCTGTCGCGGTGAAATACGCTGTCATGGAGCCGCGACGCCCGATCTTGATCGTGTCGCCGAGGGTCTTTGGGCAGGTCGGCTCGCCGACGATGCAAACATCCATCGCTTCGCCGTTGGCCTCCATCCAATCGAGAATCGCGCTGGTGCCGTCGATGCCCGCGCCCTCTTCGTCGCCGGTGATGGTGATCAGGATGGCGCCGTCGGGCGGATTGGTCCGAGCACGCTCGATGGCGGCGGCCACAAAGGCGGCGACGCCCGATTTCATGTCCGCGGCGCCGCGCCCGAACATCGTGGTGCCGTCGACATGCGCGCTGAACGGCGGGTACGTCCAGTCGGCCGGGTCGCCCACCGGCACCACGTCGGTATGACCATTGAACCCGAACGTCCTTGAATGGCCCTTGGGGCCGAACCGCGCAACAAGGTTCAAAATCCCTCCGCGGTCGGCGCGGAACGTCTCAAAGCCGGCCTCTTGCAGGACAGTCTCGAGTAGCGGAATCGCGCCTTCATCGGCAGGTGTCACAGAGGCACAGCGGATCAGGCGGGCGGTCAGGTCGGCGGGATCAATACTCATGGAAATGTGCTAACGTGGCGCGGCGGCGACTTCAACGATTAGCGTGCAAGGAGACGCGCCGCGATGTCCGGAAGTTCCGAGGCGTGGTCGATGAAGGCCGCCGCGCCGACCCAGTCCTCGGGCGTGCCATAGCCCCAGCGCACGGCAATCGCCGGCATGCCGACTTCGGCTGCCGCACCCATGTCGTGATGGCGATCCCCGACCATGACCGAGGCCCCGGCCGTCTCCCCGGTCTGTTCCAGCGCATAGGCCAGAAGATCGCCCTTCCAATTGCGCGTCCCATCCAGCTCGGGGCCAAACTCGGCGGTCATAAAAGGCGCAAGCCCGAAATGCGCCGTGATGACCGTTGCATAGGCATGCGGCTTTGCCGTCATAAGATAAAGGCGCAAACCCGCGTCGCGCATCGCCTTCAGAGCTGGGATGACACCGTCGTAAACCTCGGCATCATACATGCCCGACGCCGTGTAATGATCGCGATAGGCCGCCAGAATAGGCGTCGGGTCAGCGATGCCAAGCTTGGTGAAACTGTCCACAAACGGGGGGCCGATCATCCACGTCAGATCACTTGTGGCATGGTGATCCATCCCATTGAGCGCGAAAGCATGGGCCAGCGACCTTGTGATCCCGGGGCGTGAATTCATCAGCGTTCCGTCAAGATCTAGGAAAACCGCGCTCATGACTTGTCGCCGAAAAACGGTGTCATCTGCGCAACGATCACAGCGTTGTCGTCCAGCGCCCGCTGCATCAGCGCGCGCTCTTCGGCATCAATCTCGTGACCCTCGGCCTCGCGCTCCTCAATCGTGCCGTATCCTGTGACATCCAGTGGAGCCACGTCCGCCTTCTTCAAGACGGCAACCGTCTCGCGCACGGCTTCTGCTTCATCCACACCAGTCGCATAACAGACCAGAGCACCGCCGGTCGCGCCTTTTGGCAAACCGTCGCCCTCCTTGCGACCGATCTCGACCACAAGCGTAAAGACCTGTTGCGGTCGCGATGCCTTGTCCTTTGCCATATTCCCCATCTGTCAGAGCCGGGTGCCGGGTGCAAGCCACCAGATCCCCTAGCTCCAGGGGATCAGCGCAGCAGACGTCGCGTCGGGAGGCGCAAGCCCTTCCTCCCGCTCGCAAAGATATCGAAACGCCGTGACGGCAGGCCCCGAAACCGTATCAACGGCAGACCACAAACGCCCGGCTTCCCGTGCGTCCACTTCGGACAGAATGGCAGCCATCAGCGCACGTTCGCCGCTTCCATCCAGAACGGACAGGACAGCATCGCGCGAAACCCTGAGACAATCGACGTGCTTCAAAGCTGGATCAAGCTCAACCCGACCGGCAAGCTCGGCCACCCGAAACCCGTTCATCAATGCCGCGCGCAGGGGCGGATCGGCCAGAACATATTGCGCCTGAAACGCGTTCCAGTTCCAAAACAACGTATCCGGAGGATCATCGGCCTGAAGCATATCCGACAGCGCCAGCGCGGTAGCGAAAATGAACGTCGGAAAATCCTCGTCCGGCAGAGCAGCCGCCAACAGAACCGAGGGATGAACTTCGAAGTCATCGGGGTGCCGGAACCTGACACCGTCCGCGACAATGCGCTCTATCATACGATCTCCATCCTCGACCGAGGTCGGAAAGCCGGCAATCAGCCGTGATCGTGTTTCTTCAGGCGTGTGACGGATCAATGACCGTAGATCGCCAATCGCCTGGCGCGTGCGGAAAACATCCGCTGAACTCGTAAACATGTCTCAAACGTACCCGCAATACGTGTTCACATCACGGCAAGCGCAGGGCATTTCGGGGTTAATACCACGACCACGCGGCAGATTTTCGGGTCCGGAAATTCCTCGGGGGGTGAATTTGCCGAATGGCAAAGAGGGGGCCGAAAGCCCCCCCCCGTCTTCAAAGAGTCGAATGCGCCGCAAGGCGCTCAACTGGATCAGTCGCGCAGCAGTTCGTTGATGCCGGTCTTCGAGCGCGTGCGCTCGTCCACGCGTTTCACGATCACCGCACAATAAAGGTTGACCCCGTTCTTCGAAGGCATCGACCCGGCCACGACGACCGAATACGGTGGCACTTCGCCATACATCACTTCACCTGTTTCACGATCAACGATCTTGGTGGACTGTCCGATGAACACGCCCATGCCCAGAACCGAGCCTTCGCGCACAATGCAGCCTTCGACAACTTCGGACCGCGCACCGATAAAGCAATTGTCCTCGATGATCGTCGGACCCGCCTGCATAGGCTCCAACACGCCGCCAATACCGACACCGCCCGAAAGATGCACGTTCTTGCCGATCTGCGCGCAAGACCCGACCGTTGCCCATGTGTCGACCATCGTGCCGGTGTCCACATAAGCGCCAAGGTTCACAAACGATGGCATCAGCACCACGCCCGGCGCGATATAGGCCGATTTGCGCACCACACAGTTCGGCACCGCGCGAAAGCCCGCCGCGCCCCATTCGGCGTCGCCCCAGTCCTTCCACTTGCTGTCGACCTTGTCCCACCAGGCACCACCCTGAGCGGACCCGGTTTGACGCTCCATGTCTTTCAGTCGGAACCCCAGCAACACGGCCTTTTTCGCCCACTGATTCACATGCCAGACCCCGTCCTCCCCACGCTCGGCCACGCGCAAAGTGCCGCCGTCCAGCGCGTTCAGCGTGTCTTCGATCGCCTCGCGTGTTTCACCGGTGGTGGCCGGTGTGATCTGATCGCGCGATTCCCACGCGCTTTCGATGGCGGCTTCAAGCTGAGCGTTGGACATGTGTTTTCCCCTTGGACCTGACGTTGACGCGCCATGTAGCGCTAAGCCGGCGAAAGGGCAATCAGTCGAACGGACCGGGTGCCGGATTTGCCCCGCAAACCAGCACGCCGACGCTTTCCTTGGTGACGGGCCGATACGCTCCGGAAATCAGCGCCGCCAGCGCCGTCGCCCCCGCCGGTTCGACCCATTGACGACAGACCCGCCACAAAAGCCGCTGCGCCTCGGCAATCGCGTCATCGTTGACCAGCACCGTCTCAACCTGATGCTCGACCGCCAGATCAAAGCAAAGCTGCCCTATCCGCCGCGCGCCCAGCGCGTTTGCCGCAATCCCGCCTACCTCGACATCCACAGGCGCACCCGCCTCCAAGGCCGCGTGCAGTGTCGGCGCTCGTTCGGGTTCAACCGCGACAATATCCTTGCGCCCCTCCAGCCACGCCAGCGCGCCACCGATCAGCCCACCACCACCAACAGCGATCAGAACCGTGTGCGAGGCCAAATACTGCGCTTCCCATTCGCGCATGACCGCCCCCTGCCCTGCCAAAGTCTTGGGTGAATCGTAGGCGTGAATTTGCATAGCACCGGTCTCGGCCTCGAACGCCTGCGCCAACGCAAGAGCCTCCGCATATTGCCCCGGCACCACGTGCAAATCAGCCCCGGTTTCGCGGATCAGCGCGATTTTCGACGCCCCTGCCACCTCCGGCACGAAGATCGTCGCCTTGTGCCCAAGTTTTCCCGCCGCATAGGCCACCGCCGCTCCGTGATTACCACCCGACGCCGCAACAACGCCCGCTCCGGGAACGTCCGATGTCAAAAGCGTGTTGAACGCACCGCGCACCTTGAAACTTCCGGTCAACTGCGTGTTTTCAAGCTTCAACTCGATGATGCGCCCGTCAATCAGTGCATGGCTTTCCAAGACCGGCGTGCGATGAACATAGGGCTCAATGCGGTCACCCGCATTGGCAATCTCTTTCGGGGTCGGTGCCTGCATTGCAACACTCACTCGGGATTGGACAAGTTGCGCCCTTCCTGCCATGCAAAAGGACCGGGTAACAAGGAGCCGCCTTCATGATGGACGACCAGCGCCGCCGCTTTCGCGATGCACATCAGGATATCGAAACAGCCAAGGGCATACCCGACACGCCGCAGACGCGCTCGCCGTCCTATACGCTGGCCTTTGCAGACCCCGATTTCCTGTGCCGCGATGAACTGCGCCCCGTCCGCTTGCAGCTTGAATTGCTGAAACCCGAGATGCTGATGGAGGAATACGGCGTCAAATCGACGGTTGTCTTGTTTGGCGGCGCACGCATTCCCGATCCGGCAAACAAGGATCAGGCCCGCACCAAGACGCTTGCCGATCTGTCGTCACACTATGACGAAGCCCGCAAGTTCGCGCGCATTATCACCGAACGGTCGATGGCCGAAGGCAAGGGCGAGAACATCATCGTCACGGGCGGTGGCCCGGGCGTGATGGAGGCCGGAAACCGCGGCGCGGAAGACGCAGGCGGTGTGTCGATCGGTCTGAACATCGTCCTGCCGCACGAGCAGGCCCCGAACCGCTATGTCACGCCGGAACTAGCGTTCAATTTCCACTACTTCGGCATCCGCAAGATGCATTTCCTGATGCGCGCCGCCGCAATCGCTGTGTTTCCGGGCGGCTTCGGCACCTTGGATGAATTGTTCGAGTCGCTGACGCTGATCCAGACGGGCCGGATGGAGCGCGTGCCGTTTCTGCTGTTCGGTCGTACATTCTGGGAAACGATCATCAACTGGGACGCACTGGCCGACGCCGGGACAATTTCAGCGGACGATATCGACCTGTTTCGCTTTGTAGACACGGCGGACGAGGCGATCGAAGTTCTGGACAACTGGCACCTCCCCACGACCAAGCGCGATGGAATCCCGGGGCGCTGAATCCTTGCTTCTTGTTAGTGCGTGGTCCACGTTAAGATTGATTAAGGCAGAGGGGTTTCTGAAATGAGTTTCATTGCATTTCTAATCGTTGGGGGCCTGGCAGGTTGGCTGGCATCCACCTTCATGAACAAAAGCCAGGGATTGTTGATGAACCTGATTGTCGGGATCATCGGCGCTTATGTGGGCGGGTTTCTGGGCAATCTCGTCGGCATTTCAGCCACCGGACTGGTCGGCAGCATTATAATGGCCACGGTTGGTGCCGTCGTTCTGCTGTGGGTCATCGGCAAGCTTAAGAAAGCTTAACCCAGCCCCGCCTCAGCCGCGATTTCTTTACGGGATTTGCGCGCGCGATCGGTGGCCGATTTCAACTGACCACAAGCCGCCATGATATCCTCGCCCCGCGGTGTGCGGATTGGCGAGGCATAGCCCGCCTTATAGATAATATCGGCGAACGCTTTGATCCGGCTCCAGTCCGAGCGCTCATAAGGCGCGCCGGGCCATTCGTTGAAGGGGATCAGGTTGATCTTCGCCGGGATGCCTTCGATCAGCTTGATCAGACGGCGCGCGTCCTCATCGCTGTCGTTCACGTCCTTCAGCATTACATATTCGAACGTGATCCGCTCGGAATTCGAGGCCTTGGGATAAGCCCGCAAGGCCTCGACAAGATCGGCAATCGGCCAGCGTTTGTTGATCGGAACCAGCTTGTCGCGGATCTCGTCCGTGGTGCCGTGAAAACTGATGGCCAGCATGCACCCGATCTCATCGGCGGTGCGCGCAATCTCGGGAACGACACCGCTTGTCGACAGCGTGATACGGCGGCGCGACAGGGATATGCCTTCGCCATCCATGGCGATCTTCATGGCATCACGGACGTTTTCGAAGTTATACAGCGGCTCGCCCATGCCCATCAGGACGATGTTCGACAAACGTCGCGGCCCCGCGTCGCCCGTACCGGTACCGGGCGCGGGCCATTCGTCCAGATCGTCGCGCGCCACCATAATCTGACCGACGATCTCGCCCGCGGTCAGGTTGCGCACCAACTTCTGCGTGCCGGTGTGACAGAACGAACAGGTCAAAGTGCAACCGACCTGACTGGAGATACAAAGCGTGCCGCGGTCGGTTTCGGGGATATAGACGACCTCGACCTCGTGGCCGCCTGCGATACGGACAAGATACTTTCGGGTGCCGTCCGCCGAGACATTGTGGCTGACGACCTCGGGAATTGCGACAACGAAATGCTCGGCAAGTTTTGCGCGATAGTCCTTGGCGAGGTTCGTCATCTCTGCGAAATCCCGCACGCCCCAGTGGTAAATCCACTGCCAAAGCTGGTTCACCCGCATCTTCGCCTGCTTTTCCGGCGTCCCGATGGCGATCAGCGCGTCTTTCAACTGCGGTCGCGTCAACCCGACAAGATTGATCGGACCCTCCGGCATCTTGCGGGGGATCGTCAGAACATCTTGAGTGATCGGTGCATCAGCAGCCATGGCGCGGACCTTTTTTCGGATCAAGACGCGCATATAGGCGATCTTCGCGCCGAGTCCAAAGTTTTTTCTGCCTGCTGCGTGGCGCCATTTGGATATTTAAGAACAGAAGAAACGCAATCTTAATAAAATTGAACTCATTTTGACGGGCGGTACAGGCAGGGATGCCGATGACCGTAACAGGAGAAGCTCCCCGGCGGCGCTATGCCCCGGGGGGTCACTTCGGCTTCTTCTGTTTCAAAATATCCCCGCCGGAGGCAGCAAGACCGCCGACATTCGGCGATCAGCCGGAGCAGCGCGCCTCGGCATCTTCAATCATCGCGGTCGCGCCCAAAAGCGAAAATGTGTCTTGGGTTTGCGTGCCACGCGACGAACGCGCCGTAAGCACTGCGTTGGCACCACGCTTCATGGCCGTGACGATCTTAGCGTCGTCGGCGGGTGTTGCCGGCCAGGCGTATTCACCTTCTGTGAACAGCTCGTACGATGATCCAGCCACTTCCATCGTCACGGTCGAACCTTCCGCAAAAGGGTAGCCACCTGTGAAGCTGACTTCGCCCGCGATGTTTTGCGCGGGACGATACGTGACGAACAGCAGGATATCGCCGCGCCGCACCGAAACGGTGCGTCCGTCGCGCGTATTGACTGTTTCTTTCGGCGCGGTGACGGCCCAGCATTCCTTTGGGTCATCTCCTTCGAAGACCGCCCAGTCCGTGTCTGCCGCGACGCGGTTGGTGACTTCCTGCGCCATGGCACCGTTGGTCGCCATGACGAGAATACTTGCTGTGAGGATCGCTTTGAATGCTGCTGTCATAGTCTCTGCCTTTTGCCCGTTGCACCCGCGCGCGCCCGTTTTTGCCGGCGTCGGCTGGTCGAAATGCCCCTTATCAATGGCGCATGAATAGCGTATCTCGGCGCAAAGATGGAACCCCCTGCGGCGGAAATTTGCCGTGACAAAATCGCGAGGTGTGTGATGTCGGATCCGGTCCTTTTGGTCGAAGCCACGCGCGGGCCGTTTGTGGAGTCCCGCCACATCGGTCACGCCGTGATTTCGCGCGCTGATGGCACGATCGTCGAAAGCTGGGGCAACCCCGATGAACTGGTTTTCGCGCGGTCGGCAGCCAAGGTGTTACAGGCTTTGCCGCTGGTCGAAAGCGGCGCAAGCGCCGGCCTGTCATCGCAGCAACTGGCACTTGCCTGCGCAAGTCACTTGGCGGAATGGCGTCACATTGCTCGGGTTCGGGGTTGGTTGGCGGATCTCGGGCTAGATGAACACGCCTTGTATTGTGGGCCTCAGGCGTCGCGCGACGAACAACTTGCCGAAGATATGATCCGCGAGGGCGAACCGGTCACGCCTGCGTTCAACTGGTGTTCGGGAAAGCATTCCGGCTTTTTGACCGTGGCAAGGCATCTGGGGGTCTCGCTTGACTATGTCGACATCGACAATCCAGTGCAAAAGGCCGTTCGCGAGGCGTTCGAGGATATGACTGGCGATGTCAGTCCGGGGTTTGGCTTCGACGGGTGCTCGGCACCGAACTTTGTGTCCCGTCTGAGCGGTATGGCGGCGGCCATGGCCCGTGTTGCGGCAGCGGATGGGAAGTCGGATGTGCGCAGCCGGGCGGCGGTAACGTTGCGCGATGCAATGCTTGCGCATCCCGAAATGGTGGCCGGCAGTGGTCGGCTTGATACGGAATTGGTCAGAGTTGCGAAAGAGCCTGTGGTGCTGAAGTCCGGCGCCGACGGGTTTTATGTGGCGGTTCTACCCAAGCAGAAACTGGGGGTCGCCTTGAAGATTGCGGGGGGCGCGGACCCGGGCGCGATGGTTGCGATCACGGCCCTGATGGTGCGGCTTGGCGTCTTGGACGCCGCCAATCCGGTGGTCCGGCGGTTCTTGACGCCGAAAATCATGAACTGGGCCGGGCTGGAAGTTGGCGGGCTGCGGCCTGCTGCCGGATTGGTGGGCTGAAGGGGGCTCTGCCCCCGGTCGCCTTTGGCGCCCTCCCCCCGGATTTTTTTAACCCAAAGAACAGTCAGACGAAGTCTGTCTTGGCATAGCCTTGCAGGAAGAGAAGGCTTGTGAGGTCGCCGTGGTTCACCTTGATCGGGGCCGCGGCAGCGACGGTGGGTTTGGCGTGAAGCGCAACGCCCATGCCGGCGCGGTGGATCATGGCGAGGTCATTTGCGCCATCTCCGACAGCGATGGCGTCTTCGGTTGTGATGTTCAGTCTTGCCGTGATGTCATTGAGCGCTTCGACTTTGGCTTCCTGCCCGAGGATCGGGCGCTGGACCTTGCCGGAGAGGGTGTCTCCGTCCTCCAGCAGGGTATTGGCGCGGTTTTCATCAAAGCCGAGGCGGGCGGCGATGGCGGAAGTGAATTGCACGAAGCCACCAGAAACGAGGGCCGCGTAAGCGCCGTTGGCTTTCATGGTCTTGAGCAGGGTTTCGCCGCCGGGCGCGAGTGTTATGCGGGTTTCGAGGACCGATTTGATCACTGCGAGCGGCAGGCCTTTCAACAGACCGACGCGTTCGTCGATGGCAGCTTCGAAATCAAGCTCGCCGTTCATGGCTCGTGCGGTGATGTCGGCGACGCGCGCACCGACGCCGGCTTCGTCCGCCAGTTCGTCGATACATTCCTGACCGATCATCGTGCTGTCCATGTCGGCTATGAGAAGACGCTTTTTGCGGTTTGTCGCCGGAACGATATTCAGATCGACACCCATCTGGGCGATCTGCACGCGGACTTCCTCAAAGTTGGAAGGTGTTGATACAACTGGGAACTCCGCCGCCTCGTCTGGGGCGAGCCATTGTGCCGAGCCTGCGCCAAACGCGGTTTGAAGCGAGGTAACAAGCGCCGGATCAAGGCGACCGGGCGCGGCAAGGAGAGAAATGGCGTACATGGGCAGCTCCGGGTTTCCGATGGTGAACATCCGTGTGCGGGTTGCGACGGTTTTTCGCCCTCTACCGTCATATTGGCGCTTGCGAAAGCCCTGATCGCGACGTAATCCGATCCGCGGGACACCCCTCCCCAACGAGGGGCGCATATCTGTGAGGATATTCAGAAATGAATATAACGATTCCGGCAACGCGGCCGGCAAATCCGCGTTTTTCGTCTGGCCCTTGTGCCAAACCTCCTGTTTTTACTCTTGAAAATCTAAGCGACGCGCCTTTGGGCCGTTCGCATCGCGCGGCAGTTGGCAAAGCCAAGCTGAAGCTGGCGATAGACCAGAGCCGCCGTGTTCTGGGAGTGCCTGAGAATTACCTCATCGGCATCGTGCCCGCATCCGATACAGGCGCGGTCGAAATGGCGATGTGGAACCTGCTTGGGCAGCGACCCGTCGAAATGCTGGCCTGGGAAAGCTTCGGAGCCGGCTGGGTCACGGATGCCGTGAAGCAGCTTAAACTGGACGCCGTGGTGCGCACCGCAGACTATGGCGAGATCGTTGATCTGGACGCCGTGGACTTCGACAAGGATGTGGTTTTCACGTGGAACGGCACCACCAGCGGTGTGCGGGTTCCTGCCGCGTTCGAAATCCCTGCCGACCGCGCGGGCCTGACGATTTGCGATGCGACTTCTGCCGCTTTTGCGCAGGACCTGCCCTGGGATCGCTTGGATGTGGTGACCTATTCCTGGCAAAAAGTGCTGGGCGGCGAGGCCGCGCACGGCATGATCATTCTCAGCCCGCGCGCTGTGGAACGCCTTGAAACCTATACACCTTCCTGGCCTTTGCCGAAGATTTTCCGGTTGACCAAGGCCGGCAAGATCATTGGCGATATCTTTGAAGGCGCCACGATCAACACGCCGTCGATGCTGTGCGTCGAGGATTACCTGCAAGCCCTGAACTGGGCCGAGAGCGTTGACGGGCTGAAGGGTCTGATCGCGCGTGCCGACGCCAACGCAGCCGCAATCCATGCGTTTTGCGACAGCCGCGACTGGATCGCCAATCTGGCGGCGGATCCGACGTTGCGGTCGAACACCAGCGTTTGCCTCAAGTTCACGGACACGCGCATCACCGATGGGGCGGCTTTTGCCAAGGCGGTTGCGAAACGGCTGGAAGCAGAAGGTGTGGCGCTGGACATCGGGGCGTATCGCGATGCGCCTGCGGGGCTGCGCATCTGGTGCGGTGCGACGGTGGAAACCAGCGATATCGAGGCGCTGATGCCATGGCTCGACTGGGCTTTCGAAACTGAAATCGCGGCGCTTCAAGCGGCGGCCTGACCTCAATTTTCGCGTGTCGGTGTGACGTCGGTTTAACGTCGGTATCACGTCGGTGCGCCCGTTCTATGGATTAACGAAAATGCAAGACAAACCCAAAGTGCTGGTCAGCGACAAGCTGTCCGAAACCGCCGTTCAGATCTTCCGGGATCGCGGCATCGATGTGGATTTCGAGCCGGGTCTTGGAAAAGACAAAGACCGCCTGCTGGAAGTGATCGGACAATATGACGGTCTGGCGATCCGCTCGGCGACGAAAGTGACCGACAAGATTCTGGCCGCGGCCGGCAAACTGAAGGTCATCGGCCGCGCCGGAATCGGGGTAGACAACGTGGATATCCCGGCGGCGTCGAAAAAGGGCGTCATCGTGATGAACACGCCGTTCGGCAACTCGATCACGACGGCAGAGCACGCGATTGCGATGATGTTCGCCGTGGCGCGCCAAATCCCCGAAGCGAGCGCCTCGACACACGCGGGCAAGTGGGAGAAATCCCGGTTCATGGGGGTCGAGTTGACCGCCAAGACGCTGGGCGTCGTGGGTGCGGGTAACATCGGCGGGATCGTCTGCGACCGGGCACGGGCCCTGAAGATGAAAGTGATCGCCTATGATCCCTTCCTGTCCGAAGAACGCGCCGCGAAGATGGGCGTGACCAAGGTTGAACTGGACGAACTGTGGGAGCGGTCGGACTTTATCACTTTCCATGTGCCTTTGACCGACAAGACCAAGAACATCCTGTCGCGCGAGAATATCGCCAAGCTGAAACCGGGCGTGCGGATCGTGAACTGCGCCCGTGGCGGGTTGGTCGATGAGGAGGCTTTGGCCGAAGCTCTGAAAGACGGACGCGTCGCCGGCGCAGCATTCGACGTCTTCGCAGTGGAACCTGCGACCGACAGCCCTCTGTTTAATCTGGACAACGTAGTTGTCACTCCGCACCTCGGCGCGGCCACCACCGAAGCGCAGGAAAACGTCGCCTTTCAGGTGGCGGAACAAATGTCGGATTACCTGCTGACGGGCGCTGTTTCGAACGCGCTGAATATGCCGTCGGTGACAGCGGAAGAAGCCAAGGTCATGGGACCATGGCTGAAGCTGGCCGCACATCTTGGCGCCTTCGTCGGGCAACTAACCGACGAACCTGTGCGCGCCATCAACGTGCTTTACGACGGGCAGGTGGCCAAAATGAACACCGCCGCGCTGAATGCCAGCGTCATCGCCGGGATCATGAAGGCCGCGAACCCTGACGTGAACATGGTGTCGGCACCCGTCATCGCTAAAGACCGCGGCATCGATATTTCGACGACGACGCAGGACAAGACCGGCGCGTTCGACGCCTATATCAAGCTGACGGTCGTGACCGACAAGCGCGAGCGTTCGATTGCCGGGACGGTGTTTTCGGACGGCAAGCCACGGTTCATCCAGATCAAGGGTATCAACATCGACGCCGAGGTCGGCGCTCACATGGTCTATACCACGAACGAGGACGTTCCCGGCATCATCGGCGCTTTGGGCAACACGATGGGCGCAAATGGCGTGAACATCGCGAACTTTACGCTGGGCCGGTCAACAAAAGGTCAGGACGCGATTGCGCTGCTTTACGTAGACGAGCCCGTGCCGGATGTCGCGATCAAGGCGTTGAAAGATAAGGGTCTTTTCCAGCAGGTGCGCCCGCTTCAGTTTGACGTCGAGTGACCCGTTAACCCGAGATCTGGGGCAGGACTTACACGAAACGTCTTGCCCCGATCCTTTGCCGGACCTAAGCCAAACATATGAGTGACCGAGTGTATGCCATTGGTGACGTGCATGGGCATCTGGAGCAGCTTCAGATCGCCCATCGACGCATTGCGATTGACGCCGCCTCGGGAAACGGGGCGTCTCCGGTCATCCACATCGGCGATCTGACGGATCGCGGACCGAACAGCCGGGGCGTAATTCAGTTTCTGATCGACGGGATGAACGCCGGCGCGGACTGGCTGGTCATCAAGGGCAACCACGATCGGTTTTTCTCGAACTACATCCGCACCGGTGAGACGACCGATGGCCGGTTGCGCAAGGATCTGAACTGGCTCAGCCCGTCGATGGGCGGTCAGGATACCTTGCGATCCTATGGCATCGAAAAACGCACGCTTGAAAGCGCTGCCAAGTTCCACGCCCGTGCCAGAAAGGCCGTGCCGGAAGAGCATGTGGCGTTTATTGAAAAGATGCCTTTGTATCATAGACTTGCGGGAATGATTTTTGTTCATGCAGGCATTCGTCCCGGCTTTCCCATGGACACGCAGGACGAAGACGATCTCTTGTGGATCCGCGACGAATTCCTGTGGCGGCTGGAAAGCCACGAAGCCCTGATCGTCCATGGCCATACCCCGATTGACGAGCCGACGCATTATGGCAACCGCGTCAACATCGACACCGGCGCGGGCTATGGACAGGAACTGGTGCCCGTCGTCTTTGAGGGCGGTGCCTGTTTTGCCCTGACTGAAGAGGGACGCGTCCCGGTCGAACCTCACTAGGCTTACGACCAATAGGCTTCGGCCGACGGAACGCGCCCATGCGTGAGGTAAAAGTCATCCAACTGAGGCGGGGGAATGCCCGCATCCGATAATTGCACATGCGCCTGACCACGGTGATGGATTTGGTGCTGCACAAGGTGCAGGATCAGCGCCGCGACGTTCTCCTCGACCGGCCCTGTCTCGCGATCCGTGGTACGTTTTTCGGCAAGTGTGTTGTCATTTAGTCGCCCGCAGAATGTCGCAAACCGGATATCTGCCTCAAGCTGCAGGCGCGCAAGTTCTGCAGCGCCCGTCACCGCCTTTCTGTCGAAAACCGAACGACCATGTCCTCCGCCTTCCAGCGCATCGAGGTAATAAAGATCAACCTCAAAGATATGGTTCATCGTCTGAGCCAGCGATCCAAAAAAACCCGGCCGAGCGGCGGTAGAGGCCTGCGGCGGCAGAGCCTTGATGGACTGATAAAGCGTCGCATTCGCCCAGGCGTTGTTCAAAGCCATCGCCAGCCACGGCGTCACATGTGCATTCATCCGTACTCTACCTTTTTTGCTGGACGGAATGATACTGACGTGATTCCTTTGGCTTATGCAACGCAACGCCACCCCTTATGCGCTGACTGTGGCCCTGCTTCTGGCCATGGCCGTCTGGCTCTTGTGGATCGGCCGCGAGCCGATCTGCACTTGTGGCGTGATCAAATTGTGGCACGGCGAAACCATGTCGAGCGAGAATTCCCAGCACCTGTCGGATTGGTATACACCCAGTCATATTCTGCATGGCCTAATGTTCTATGCAGGGCTTTGGCTGGTGGCGCGGCGCGTCTCGGTGCCGTGGCGCCTCACGATCGCGACCTTCATCGAGGTCGCCTGGGAGATCGTCGAAAACTCGGATGCGATTATCGAACGCTATCGCGCGGTGACGATCTCTTTGGACTACTTTGGTGACTCGGTTGTCAATTCCGTGGCCGATGTGGTTGCGATGTGGGTCGGGTTCTGGCTTGCCGGAAGATTGCCGCTCTGGGCTAGCGTGGCGATCGTTTTCCTGTACGAAGGCATCACGATGTGGGTGATCCGAGATGGTCTTGCGCTGAACATCATCATGCTGCTCTATCCGCTTGACCTGATCCGCGACTGGCAAGCCGCGGGCTAAGGATCAAGCCGCACTGTCTGATCTATGGCCCCGAAAATCGACTGCCCCGTCTCGTCCTCCATCCAGATCCGCACACGATCCCTGGTCTTCAGAAACGGCGTCTCCGCAGCGCCGCTCAGGATCGTCTCGACCATGCGCTGTTCGGCGATACACGAATAGCCGCGCCCACCTTGCGCCACAGGGTTGCCCGGTCCGCCATCAGGGTCACGGTTCGACACCGTGCCCGACCCGATCACCGTCCCCGCAGGCAAGGCCCGCGTCTTTGCGGCATGCGCAATAAGATCGCCGAAATCAAACGTCATGTCCTCGCCCGCATCCGCTCGCCCGAACGGCGCGCCGTTCAGATCGACCTTCAATATCCCATGCAATTTGCGCCCGTCCCAACCGGGCAAGGCGTCCGGTGTCACTGCCACCGGCGAACAGGCCGAAATCGGCTTGGATTGAACAAATCCAAACCCCTTGGACAATTCATCCGGAATCAAATTGCGCAAAGATATGTCATTGAGAACCATGACATATTCCACAAAGCCAGACGCCTCTTCAGCCGAAACACCCTGATGCACCGCCGAAGTGATCACAGCGATTTCAGCCTCGAAATCCACACCCCACTCGGCGCGGCCCCTTATCTCGTCACCGGATCCGGCAAACACCGACAACCCCTGATACATCAACGGATCACTCCAGAACCGCGCGGGCATCTCAGCCCCGCGCGCGCGCCGCACCAGATCGACGTGGTTCACATACGCCGAGCCATCCAGAAACTGAAACGCCCGCGGCAGGGGGGCCGCGCAATACGCTACATCGAACGAATGATCCTGAAACTCCGGCACCAGACGCCCCATATCCAGCGCTTCCTGCAAGGTCGCGTCCGTGCAAAAGCGGTAACTCTGCAAGTCATCCGAAACAACCACCAGCCGCCCGTCCCGACCTCCATGATCCAGCGTCGCAACCTTCACCGCCTTCTACCCTTCTTCTGTTTCAAAATATCCCGGGGGAGCGCAGCGGGGGCGGAGCCCCCCTGAAACGTCACTTCTTGCGCTTTTGCCACCAGCGGAACCCGACGATCAGACCCACCGTCGCGATCGCCCAGAAAACCATGTCGCCCATATCACTTCTCTCCTGCCGTCCCGTCGAATTTCTTCTCCAGCGACGTCCAGCAGTCAATGTAATCGTCCTGTAAGGGCGCCTCATTAGCCGCGAATTCTGTCAGGTGTTGCGGAAACCGCGTCTCGAACATGAAGGACATGGTGTTCTCAAGCTTGGCTGGGCCAAGGTTCGACGTGGTCGCCGCTTCGAAGGCCTCGCGATCCGGGCCATGCGGCAGCATCATGTTGTGGAGGCTCATTCCGCCAGGAACAAAGCCCTGCGGCTTGGCGTCGTACTGACCGTAAATATTGCCCATCAACTCGGACATGACGTTTTTGTGGTACCACGGCGGGCGGAAGGTGTTTTCACTGACCAGCCACCGCTCGCGGAACAGGACAAAGTCGATATTGGCTGTGCCGGGGTGCGATGATGGGGCCGTCAGTACTGTGAAGATCGACGGATCGGGATGGTCGAACAGCACCGCGCCGACCGGGCAATAGGTCTTGAGGTCGTATTTCATAGGTGCGTAATTGCCGTGCCATGCGACGATGTCCAAAGGGCTTTGCGCGATCTGCGTCTCATGGAACTGACCGCACCATTTTATCGTCAGCGTTGACGGCACCTCGCGGTCTTCGAAGGCCGCGACGGGGGCCTTGAAATCACGCGGGTTGGCCATGCAGTTGGCGCCGATCGGACCGCGCCCGGGCAGCTCGAATTTCTGGCCGTAGTTCTCGCAGACAAACCCGCGCGCGGGCCCGTCCAGAACTTCGACACGATAAACAAGCCCGCGCGGCAGAATCGCAATCTCCTGCGGGGCCAGGTCGATGACGCCCAGTTCGGTGCAGAACCGCAGGCGACCTTCCTGCGGCACCACCAGAAGCTCGCTGTCGGCGGAATAGAAATAGCTGTCCACCATGCTGTCGGTCACAAGATAGATATGGCTTGCCATGCCGGTCTGCGTGTTCACGTCGCCCGCCGTCGTCATCGTGCGCATCCCCGTCAACCAGGTCAGTCCCACGTCTCCGTGTGGTAGCGGATCCCAGCGATACTGACCCAGGCTGATCACGTCTTCGGGGATATGCGGCGCGGTTTTCCACAGGGGCAACTCGGCGCGCGCATAGCGTGCAGAATGCTTGACCGAGGGGCGAATGCGATAGCACCAGGTCCGTTCGGGGCGCTCATCGGTGAACGCTGTGCCGGACAATTGTTCGGCGTAGAGTCCGTAATTCACGCGTTGAGGCGAGTTCATCCCCTGCGGCAATGCTCCGGGCAGGGCTTCGGTTTCGAAATCGTTGCCAAAGCCGGGCATATAGCCCGGCGTGGTGCCGGATGTAGTCGCGGCCTGGGTCAGGCCAGAAAGTCCCTTGGTCTGGGTCATGACGTGCGCTCCATTCTTGCTTTCTGTATATCGTTGCACGTGCAACGATGTCAATTCAGCAGGGCTGCGCCGCCGTCCGGTCACAGTGCGGCCTATCCTTGTTCAGACCCCGGTCCAATCCAGAACGATCTTCCCGGACTGACCGGATTTCATCGTTTCAAAGCCGGCACGGTAGTCATCGACCGACATGCGGTGTGTGATGACCTTTCTGACGTCCAGACCGTTTTCCAGCATCGCGATCATCTTGTACCAGGTCTCGAAAATCTCGCGACCATAGACGCCTTTCAGCGTGATCGCCTTGAACACGATGCGCGACCAGTCGACCGGGGATTTGCCCGGCGGGATACCCAATAGCGCAATCCGGCCGCCCATCACAAGAGCCTCAACCATCTGATCCAGCGCCCGCTGGTTGCCCGACATTTCAAGGCCGACATCGAAGCCTTCCTTCATCTTGAGTTTTGTGATCACATCTCGCAAGTCCTCTGTCGCAACGTTGACCGGCACCACATCGGCGACCTGTTCGGCCAGTGCCAGACGGGTCGGATTGACGTCTGTGATCACAACGTGCCGCGCACCCACATGACGCGCCACGGCGGCGGCCATAATCCCGATCGGCCCGGCCCCGGTGACCAGTACATCCTCGCCCACCAGATCAAAGCTGAGCGCCGTGTGAACCGCGTTGCCCAGCGGATCGAGGATGGCACCAATCTCGTCGTCGACCTCATCCGGCAAGGGCACGGCGTTGAAGGCTGGAAGCCGCAGGTATTCCGCGAAAGCGCCTTGTTCGTTGACGCCGATACCGCGCGTTTGCGGGTCCAGGTGGAACTTGCCTGCCCGCGACTGACGCGAGTGTTTGCCGATCAGGTGACCTTCGCCCGAGACGCGCTGACCAAGCGTGAGGTCGGTAACATTGCGGCCAAGGTCGACGATTTCACCGGCGAATTCGTGGCCTGTGATCAACGGCACCGGCACGGTTTTGGCAGCCCATTCATCCCAGTCCCAGATATGAATATCAGTACCGCAAATTCCGGTCTTGTGAATGCGGATCAGCACGTCGTCGGGCCCGATCGCCGGCACCGGAGCGTCGATCATATCAAGACCCGGCGCAGGCATGGTTTTGGCGAGGGCTTTCATCTGGTTCGTCATTGTGAACGGCTTTCTGCGGGGCAGCGTCGGATTTGGATATTTAAGCCAAAAAGAAGTAAAATTTTAATCAAATTGCACCGGTTTCCTCGCCGGCTTGTTGGAAGGCTTCTGCGGCGCGGTCAAGGTCGTCTTTCGTGAGGCTTGCGTTCATCTGGGTGCGGATGCGGGCCTGCCCCTTTGGCACGACCGGAAAGAAGAAGCCCGCAACATAGACGCCAAGGGCGCCGAGGCGCGCGGCCATGTCTTGCGCCAGCCGGGCGTCGCCCAGCATCACGGGGACGATCGGGTGGCTGCCCGGAAGGGTTTTGAAGCCAGCCGACTCAAGGGCATTTCGCCAATAGGCAGTGTTGTCAAAGAGCTGAGCGCGCAGGTCGTCGCCGGCCTCCACGATATCGATGGCCTTCAGTCCTGCGGCGCAGACCATGGGGGGCAGTGCGTTGGAAAACAGGTAAGGGCGGGCGCGTTGGCGCAAGAGATCGACGATGCGCTTCGAGGCGGCGATGTAGCCCCCGATGGCGCCGCCCATGGCCTTGCCAAGCGTGCCCGTCAGAATGTCGGCCCTGATACCTGCGTGGGCCGGGGTGCCGGCGCCTTTGGGCCCCATGAAGCCGGTGGCGTGGCAGTCGTCGACCATCAAGAGCGCATCGTAGGTGTCTGCGAGCCTGCGGATTTCCGCGAGGTTGGCCAGTGTACCGTCCAAAGAAAAGACCCCGTCCGTCGCGATCATGATGAAGCGGGCGTTGTTGGCGCGCGCCTCTTTCAGTTTGGCTTCAAGGTCGGCCATGTCGTTGTTGGCGTAGCGGTATCTCTGGGCCTTGCACAGCCGAATACCGTCAATGATCGAGGCGTGGTTGAGCGCGTCCGAGATCACTGCATCCTGCGCCTCAAGCAGCGGCTCGAAGACGCCTGCGTTCGCGTCGAAACAGGCGGCGAACAGGATCGAGTCTTCCATTCCGAGAAACGTGGCGAGGCGGGACTCGAGCGTCTGATGCAGGTCTTGCGTGCCGCAGATAAAACGGACCGACGCCATGCCGAAACCGTGATCATCGAGCGCGGCTTTGGCGGAATGGATCAGGCGGGGGTCGTCGGCGAGACCTAGGTAGTTGTTGGCGCAGAGGTTCAGCATCGTCCTGCCGCCGACCGTGATGTGCGCCGATTGCGGCGAAGTGATCGCGCGTTCGCGTTTCATTAACCCGTCGGCCTCGATTTCAGCGAGGGTAGCCTTCAGGTGGCGATCGAATTCTGTCATGGCGGGGCCTCCTTTGCGCTTAGTGTTAACAGGTTCGCGCGCGGTTGTCCGGTGTCTGCGACATGCGCAGGGCGCGCAGAGATGGGCTGGGCAATTGCGCGCGATTGTGGCTTTGTGGGCGCATGAGTGCCTTTGATCTGGAAGCTTTTCTGCCTTATCAGCTTGCCGTGCTGGCCGAGCGGACCAGCCGCGCCTTCGAGGCGGAGTATCACGCCCGGTTCGGCATCGGCGTCGCCGAATGGCGGGTTCTGGCGCATCTGAGCCAGTCACCAAGCGTCAGTGTGCGCGATATCCAAAAGCAGGTTTCAATGGAGAAAAGCCGGGTCAGCCGGGCGGCGGGGCGGCTGGAGGCCGCTGGCTTCATTCTGCGGCGCCCCGATCCTGCGGATGCGCGGTTGTTGGCGTTGGAGTTGACCGACAAAGGTCAGGATCTGATTGCCACGATGACGCCCGTCGCTGCGGCGTTCGAGGCCGAGATGATGGCGCGATTGGGGTCCGACGGCGAGGCGTTTCGGCGCAGCCTGCAGGCTTTGCTTTATCGCGACTGAGGCGCGCCCTGCTTGTGATGTTCATAGAGATTAAGAGCTTATTTACTCTGTGTAGGCCATAACGTTTCGAGTTGCGGACAAGCGACGGGCGACGGAGTGGCCGATGGATATTGTCGAAGAACTTGAAGCTGAAAGGCGCGCGCGGTTGGCGGCCGAGAAGTTGATGGCCCAGTTGAAGTCCGAGCTTGGCGAGGCCAACCGGCAATTGTCGCACCATGCGCGCAAGCTCTCGGGCGAGATCGTTTCAAGCCGCGAGGAAATGGGACGGGTGCGCAGCCAGGCCGAGACGCTGAAATCCGAGGTCGATGTGGCGCGCGACAGTCTGGTGCAAGCGAAAAGCGCCATGGTCATCGCCGAGCGGCGCCTGTGGGATTCGCTTGAGACCATCCGGCACGGATTTGCGGTGTTCAATCCCGACAACCTTTTGATCGCGGCGAACCGTGCGTTTCTGTCCATTTTCGAGGGCCTCGACATGGTCCGGCCCGGCGTTTCCATTCCGACACTTATCGAATTGCTGGCCGACGAGGGGATCGTTGATCTTGGGGGCGTGGCCTCTCGGAAATGGCAGGCGGACATGCTGGAGCGATACAACAGCGACCGCGTGGATCATGCCTTGCTCAAGCTCTGGAATGGCCAATTCCTTCGCCTGATCGACCGGCGCACGCGCAACGGAGATCTGGTCACGTTGGCGCTGAACGTCACCGAACAGGCAATCCGCGAAGAACAATTGAGCGAGGCGCGCAGGCCGGCCGAAGCTGCGAATCGCGCGAAATCTGCGTTTCTGGCGAACATGAGCCACGAGATCCGGACGCCGATGAATGGCGTGGTCGCGATGGCGGAAATGCTGGCGGAAACGGAACTGGACGCCGAACAAAAGGCCTTTGCCGAAACGATCCGATCCTCGGGCGAGGCGCTATTGGTGATTATCATTGATGTGCTGGATTACTCGAAGATCGAGGCCGAGCAGATCAGTTTCAAGTCCGCGCCGTTCGATCTTGAGCGCTCGATTCACGATGTGGTGACTTTGTTGCAGCCCAGCGTGCGTGACAAGGGGCTGCAGATCGCGGTGGATTACGATCTGTTCATGCCAACGGCCTACATCGGTGATGCGGGGCGGATACGGCAGGTGCTGACCAACCTCGTCGGGAACGCGATCAAATTCACCGAGCAAGGTCATGTCCTGATCCGCGTGGTGGGTTTGCCGGGCGAAAACGAGACGGATTATCAGGTGCACATCACGGTGGAAGACACCGGCATCGGAATCCCGGAAGAAAAGCTCGACAGCGTTTTCAAAGAGTTTCAGCAGGTCGAGAACGATCAGGATCGGGCGCACGACGGGACCGGGCTTGGGCTGGCGATCACCAAGCGCTTGGTCGAAGCGATGGGCGGCGAAGTCTGGCTGGATTCGCGCGAAGGCGTCGGGTCGGGTTTCGGGTTCCGGCTGCCACTGACGTCGACGGTGGATATCGAAGCGGAAGACGTGACCGCGCCGCCTTGGCTTGAGCGGGCCTTTATTGTCGAACATGCGGGCATGAACCGGACTGTGCTCGCCAAACAGCTTGGACTGGTCGGGCTGAAACCCGTACTGATCGAGAGCTTTGAGGAACTGGTGGCAGGACGGCCCGGACCGATGGATGTGATCGTCGTCGGGCAATCGACGGACGGTCGCGATCCGTTCGAGGCGGCGGCGGAAATACGCGCTCGTTTCAAACCGGCCGGGTTGTTCAAGGTCGTCGTCGGCCCGTCTAAGGTGCCCGAAAACATGACTTTTGACCGTCTCTTGCCGCGCCCGATGTTGCGCGCCGCGATGATGGAGGGCTTAGGCGAACTGCGCCCGCCGGTCACTGTCGCTCCCCATAGCGAGGACGACGACAGACACGCGCCGTTGCGCAATCCCGCTGGCTCGAACCCGCCCATCGAAGACGCCATGCCGCCCGAAGTCCCCGAGCCTGTCGAGATGTTGGTCGATCTGCCGGTGACGCCCGATCCCGCGCCAGAGACAGACGACCCTCCACCTGTGGACCCGGCGCGCGACGAACCTCGTCGGATGCGCGTTCTTGCGGCGGAAGACAATCGGACCAACCAGTTCGTGTTTGAAAAGATGCTGAAGGCGCTGGATATCGATCTGGCGTTCGCCGAAAACGGGCTTGAGGCGGTCGCCGCCTTCGAAGCCGCCCGCCCGGACATCATTTTCACCGACATCTCGATGCCGAAAATGGACGGCAAGGAAGCCACGCGGCGGATCCGCGCGATAGAGGCCGAACGCGGACTGGAACCCTGCCAGATCATCGCGGTCACGGCACATGCAATGGAAGGCCATCAGGAGGATATCCTGGCCGCGGGTATCGACGAATACTTGACGAAACCGTTGAAAAAACAGAAGCTTATTGACTTCATCGTGACGGCGCAGCCATTGGATGCCCGGCCTTGCCTGCCTATGGAAGACGCGCCGCCCGAGCATTTCGAAGCCACGCGTCAGAGCAGCCTGCAGGGCGCTTAGGCGGCCTTTATTGCGGCCTGTTCGTCGCGGTGAAACACAAGCGTTGTTGGATCCCCGAGGTCGGGTTGGAAACGATAGCCACCCAGATCGAAATCGCGCAAGCCCTCGGGCGCGGTGACCCGGTTTTCGATGATGAACCGCGCCATCGCACCACGCGCTTTCTTGGCGAAAAAGCTGACGATCTTCGGCGTGCCAGCTTTCAGTTCGAAAAACTGCGGTGTGATGACCCTGGGCTTCAGCGCCTTCAGATCGACTGCGCCAAAGTATTCCTGACTGGCACAATTCACCAGAAATTCCGTACCGACGGCCTCGGCATCCGCGTTCAGGGACTTGGCAATCGTGTCACCCCAAAAATCATAAAGCGACGTGCCTCGCCGGGTCTTCAGGCGGCTGCCCATCTCCAAGCGGTAAGGCTGGATCGCATCAAGCGGACGCAGCACACCATAAAGCCCAGAGAGAATGCGAAGATGATCTTGCGCGCGTTCCAACGCATCACCGTCCAGCGTTTCGGCCTCAAGCCCCTGATAGGTGTCACCCGCAAAGGCGAAGACCGCCGGGCGGGTCAGATCGAGGGTCGGCGCATCTTGGAACGCACGAAACCGGTCGCGGTTCAGACGCGCCAGATCGTCAGACAAATCCATGAGGGACTTCAGTTTGCCAAGTGTCAACTGCCGCGCATGCCCCGCCAGACGCGCCGCTTCGGTCTGAAAATCCGGCTCCGTGGGCGACACGGACCGTTCGGACCAATCGAGACGTTTAGCGGGGGAAATGACTGTCAGCATGGGCACGGCTCCTCTTTTGTCAGAGCTAGCGCGCGCGCGTCGGATGGAAAAGGGGCGACGTCGGATTTTCAGACGACCGGCAAACTCTTTTGGAACATATCGCCAAGAATACACCCGGCGACCCACCAGTCCGGGCGATCGTCGCGGATTGCCTGTGCGGCGGCTTTGGCGTCGTCGATCTCGGCAAAAAGCGCGAAACAGGTCGCGCCCGAACCGGACATGCGCACAAGCCCCGCGCCCGGACACTCTGCAAGACGCGCCAGCACCTTGCCGATGACCGGCGCAATCGACAGGGCAGGACCCTGCAAATCGTTTCGCTGCCCGGCCAGCCAGTCGATCAGTGCGCTGGCGTCCGCAAAGGTAGGCAGGTCCTCGGGCATCGGTGGGTTATCTTTTTTTTCCAATGCCTTGAACACCGGTGGCGTGGCGACGGGCACGCGCGGATTGACAAGAACGCAAGCCACCTGCGGCAGGTCCACCAGCGTGATTTTTTCCCCGATCCCACGGGCGCGCAGCGGGCGGCTGATGACGCACATGGGCACATCCGCCCCCAGCGCAACCAAGGCACGCGCCTGCGTTTCGTAGAGGATCTCGGGCATGGCGAATTGCGTTTCGGCCTGTGCTTCACCCTCAGGGCCAAGGGCGAGCATCCCGCGCCACGCGGCTGCGGCATCTGCCGAGCCGCCGCCAATCCCGGAGGACGCTGGCAGGTGTTTGGTCAGGGTGATCGCCGCCTGCCGCCCCGCGCCGGCAAATTGCGCGGACTTCATGGCAAGGTTATTCATGTCCGCCGGAACGCCTGCGGCCTCGGGGCCTTCAACCGTAAGCGAATTGATTCCGGCCTCGACAAGCCAAAGCTCATCCCCCACCGTCGCAAAGGTCACAAGACTGTCCAGCTCGTGATAGCCGTCGTCGCGTTGGCCGGTAATGTGAAGCGTCAGGTTGATCTTTGCAGGCGCAAAGACCTTAACCATCTTCGTTCGCAACCGTCAGCGGAGGCGCGCCTTCTTCGTCCAGAACAACGTCCAGACCGACTTCAAGCTTTCGGCGAATGCGCTCGGGATCAACGTCGTTAGGGTCGGTGTCTTCGGTGATGAACGACAAGGCGCGGTGCCACTGGAATTCAGCCTCGCGCGCGCGGCCCACGGCCCAGTAGACATCGCCCAGATGGTCGTTGACGATCGGATCGACCGGCAACAATTCCACCGCGCGTTCCATGTGGCCAACGGCTTCGGCGTAACGCCCAACGCGGTAAAGACCCCAGCCAAGACTGTCGACGATATACCCGGAATCCGGACGCTGTTCGACCGCGCGTTCGATCAGGTCCAACGCCTCGTCGAGGTTTTCGTTCATCTCAAGGAAGGAATACCCAAGGTAATTCAGCACCTGCGGTTGTTCAGGGCGCAATTCCAGCGCGGCGCGGAAATCGGCCTCGGCGTCGGACCAACGGTCAAGGCGTTCATGCGAAATACCGCGGGCAAAATACACCAGCCAGTGCTGTTCCTGCGGCGTGCCGATCAACTCCAAGGCGCGGGCGTAGGGTTCAAGCGAGGCCTGAAAATCCTCGACCTGACGATAGGCATCCGCCAGCGCGATCTGAACGGACGGCAAATCGCCGTGGGTTTCGGTAAGCTGCACAAGCGCCTCGATCGCCTCGTCCGTGCGACCCGACCGGCGCAGGGCTGCAGCGCGCCCAAGCTCAGCGGCGTGATAGACCGGCGAGGTCTCGGGCACCGTGTCGTAGACGGCAGTGGCAAGCTCAAACTGCCCAAGGCTTTCAAGGATTTCAGCCGTCGCCAGCAGGGCGTCGATGTGATCCGGGCGAACCGCAAGCGCCATGCGGGTATAAAGCAGCGTATAGCCGTCCTGCGCTTCACCGCGCAGCGCCCCGCCGATGGAATGATAGATCTCCGCGACTCCGTCCGTCGGGTTGCGCACCGTGTCGAAAGGCAGCGTTCCGCCTGCTTCCAGCACCTCTTTCATGGCCGCAAGCTGCGGGTTCAAATTCGAGCCAAACGACGCTTCCAGCAGATCGATGGCCACCTGTGTCTGTTCAAGCTGACTGAGCACTTGCGCATAGGCGATGATGCCGCGCGACGTCAGGCGGATCGTCGTGCCGCCCTCGCCCGCGAAAATCGCTGCCGCACCTTCAAAATCACCGACTGACCCAAGCGCAAGCGCCTTGTGGTAAAGCCCGAACGCTTCGACGCCCTGATTGCCCGAGACCGCGTCGAACCCGTCCAAAGCATCGCTCATCCGGCCCGCACCCAGTTCGGCCCAGGCCCTGAGCAGACTGTCGAACAACGGTCCCACAGTCATGCCCGCGTCCAGATCTGCCAAAAGCGCATCCCAGTTGCCGCGCACGCCGGCATCACCCGCCAGCGCAAGTGCTGCAAGCTGGCTTTGCGTGCCGACCTCGGTCAGGCGCCGGGCCAGCGGCGCGGCGCGCTCAAGATCGCCAAGCCCGATATAGGCCGTCAGAGCGTTTTCCAGCAAAACCGGATTGCGGCTGTCTCGCAGCAGCGCACGGGTGAACTGCTGCGCGGCCTTGGCATAGTCGTTCGCCATCATGGCAGAGCGCGCGGCCAGATAGCTGCCCGATGCAGGCTCGGTCCAGGCCGGGGTTGCAGCAGCCAACACGGCGGCCAGCGTCAAAGAGCGGATCAATGGCATGCGGCCATCCTTTTTATCGCGTTTGACCAAAAAGGTAGTCTTCGCGCAGGGCCGTGGCAATGAGGGGCGGCACAATGACCGCCCTTCATGACGAAGGTGTTACATATTGGGATAATTCGGCCCGTCCCCGCCCTGTGGCGTGGTCCAGACGATGTTCTCGCTGGGGTCCTTGATATCACAGGTCTTGCAGTGAACGCAGTTCTGGAAGTTGATGACGAATTGCTCGTCGACCACTTCGTAAACACCCGCCGGACAATAGCGTTGTGCCGGTTCGGCGTATTTCGGCAGGTTCACCGAAATCGGGACACTGGCGTCCTTCAGTTTCAGGTGTGCCGGCTGGCTTTCCTCGTGGTTCGTCATCGAGAAGCTGACGTTCGTCAAGCGATCAAAGCTGAGCTTGCCATCGGGTTTCGGATAGTCGATCGGTTTGAAATCCGCCGCGAGTCCGGTGCTTTGGGCATCATTCTTGCCGTGGCCAACAGTGCCCAAAAGCGAAAATCCAAGCGTGTTCGTCCACATATCGAAACCACCCAGCGTCAGCGACGCCATAAGCCCGTGCTTGGACCACAAAGGTTTGACATTGCGCACTTTTTTCAGGTCTTGACCAACCGCTCCGGTCTTCAGTTCGGCGCTGTAGTCCTCCAGCGTGTCGCCACTGCGACCGTCCTGAATCGCCGCCCAGGCGTGTTCGGCCGCCGCCTTGCCCGACAGCATTGCGTTATGGTTACCCTTGATGCGCGGCACGTTAACGAGGCCCACGGAGCACCCAAGCAAAGCGCCACCCGGAAACGCCGCCTCGGGCATCGACTGATAGCCACCTTCGGTGATCGCCCGCGCGCCGTAAGCCACGCGTTTACCGCCTTCCAGCAGCTTGGCGACCATCGGATGATGCTTGAAGCGCTGAAATTCCATGTAGGGGTACAGATGCGGATTCTTGTAGTTCAGGTGGACGACGAAACCGACATAAACCTGATTGTTCTCAAGGTGATAGATAAAAGACCCGCCACCCGCGTTCTTGCCCAGAGGCCAGCCCATCGTATGCGTGACCGAGCCTTCCTTGTGCTTTTCCGGGTCGATCTCCCAGATTTCCTTCATGCCCAGACCATATTTCTGCGGCTCTGAATTGGCATCAAGACCGTATTTCGCGATCACCTGCTTGGACAGCGACCCCCGCACGCCTTCCCCAAGGAAAACGTACTTGCCCAAAAGCTCCATCCCCGGCTCATAACCCTCGGAGGGTGTCCCGTCGGAGTTCAGGCCGAACTCACCGGCAACCACGCCTCTGACTTCGCCGTTTTCGCCGTAGATCAACTCGGAACAGGCCATGCCTGGGAAGATCTCGACGCCCATCTCCTCAGCCTGCTCGGCCATCCAGCGGCAAACATTACCCATCGACACGATGTAATTGCCGTGGTTGTTCATTAGCGGTGGCATCGGGAAATTCGGGATGCGGATCTGGCCCGCTTCGCCCAGCATATAGAAGTTGTCGTCCTTCACCGGCACGTTCAGCGGCGCGCCTTTGGCCTTCCAGTCCGGGATCAGCGCATCCAGTCCAACCGGGTCAAGCACCGCGCCCGAAAGGATATGTGCGCCCACTTCCGAGCCCTTTTCCAGCACGACCACGTTCAGATCGGCGTCAAGTTGCTTCAGACGGATCGCTGCCGACAAGCCCGCAGGCCCCGCGCCCACGATGACAACGTCGTATTCCATGCTTTCGCGGATCGTTTCGGTCATGCTGCTGTTCCCTATGGCGTTTTCAGTGCTTGGCGCGATTTATTCCCGTATCGGACGGTGGGGTCAATTGCGACGCAGGGTATCAGGCCGGGTTTTCCGCAGCGTCGTGCGCGGTTTCAAGGCGTCGCGCCCAAAACGCCGCCGCTAGTGCCACGCTCGCGATGACCAGCATCAGCCCGATCAAGGCCTGCGGTTCGGCCCAGCGCGCAATCATGATCCCGGCCAGCATCGTCAGAACGGCCCCGACGGCCGACATCAAGGCCGACTGAAGTCCAGCTGCCGTGCCCGAAACGCCCTCGCGCACCGACATCACGCCCGCATTGCTGTTGGGCAGTGTCAATCCATTGCCTATCCCGACAAACACCGTGCTGCCGAAGAAAACATAAGGCGACACCCAGCCAAGCGTCAGCGCCGTGAAACCCACCAGCAGGCCGCCAAACGCCGTGATCCGCCCGGCCAGCATCATCGTCGTCAGGTGATAGCGCGGCCCGATGCGTCCCGACAGGAACGATCCGAACATGAATCCGACCGTGATGCTGCCGATGAAAAAGCCGGTTTCCGCGCTGGTCACGCCAAAGGCGGTTTCGGCCACCAACGGCACACCGGTCAGGAAAGTGAAGAAGGCTCCAACCGAAAAGGCGCTGCAAATGGCGAAGGCCCAGAAGCGGCGCGCGCCCAGCAAAGCAGTGATCTTTTGTAAACTGCTTGAGGTGGGCGCCTTGCTTTGATCCAGCGTTTCCCCAAGATCGACCCAGGCCAGCGCAAAGATGCCAAGGCCCGCAACGGCGTAAAACCAGAATACCGCGCGCCAGCCGAACGCCGTGTCGATGATGCCGCCGATCACCGGCCCGATCATCGGGGCAAGTGCCATCGCCATCGCGATATAGGCCAGTATGCGAGCGGATTCGCGCGGGCTGGACGTGTCGCGCACAACGGCCATGGCCACCGTGCCGCAGGCGACCATCACCGCCTGCAACATCCGGAACACCAAGAACGCCCAGACGTTTTCGGCCAGCGAACAGGCGACGGACGCCGCGATGAACAACGCCGTCGCGCCCAGAACCACCGGGCGTCTGCCGATCCGGTCCGAAAGCGGCCCCGCAATCAAGACCACGCCCGCCGAAACCGCCAGATACCCGGCCACCGCGACACTGACCAAGGCATAATCGGCCTCAAGATCCCGCGCGATATTGCTCAGCGCGGGAAGGATCATGTTCAGCGTCAGCACCGACAGCCCCGTCAGGGCGATCAGCGTCAGCCGATGAGGAGGAGTCGTGGCCGTTTTCATGGTTCTGCCGCCGGGTTTCAAACGACCCGAGGGGAAGGGGCGCACACACAAGTCTACGGTTCATTGCCCGGCATTTGCAATGGCGCGCGGCTGCATTGCCGCACTGGCAATGCCTCGCACATCTGCGCCAATCGCCCTTGACTCTGCCCGCTCTGAAAGACTTTAAGATCCCGGTTGCCGCCTCACGTGGCGAAAGGAAATCCTTTGGAAAAGATACCGCTGACACGCGCGGGCCATACCGCGCTGAACGATGAATTGAAGAAGCTGAAATCGGTCGAACGCCCGGCGGTGATCCGTGCGATCGCCGAAGCGCGCGAACACGGGGACCTCAGCGAAAACGCCGAGTATCACGCCGCCCGCGAGAAGCAGAGCTTCATCGAAGGGCGCGTGAAGGAACTGGAAGGTATCCTGTCTCTTGCTGACGTGATCGACACATCCAAACTGTCCGGCACAGTCAAGTTCGGCGCGATCGTCAAGATCGTGGACGAAGACACTGACGAAGAGAAATCCTATCAGATTGTCGGCGAACCAGAGGCGGATATCGAAAGCGGCAAATTGAACATCAAATCGCCCCTTGCGCGCGCATTGATTGGCAAGGAAGAAGGCGACAGCGTCGAAGTGCGCACGCCCGGCGGCGAAAAAGCCTACGAGATTCTGTCTATCAAATTTAGCTGACCGAAAGGGCCAAAACGCCCCATGTCTGAAAGCTCTGATCGCAAAGCCCCCGTCGACCTTGGCATCTATAGCCGCGTTGCGGCCGACACTTCGCTTGACCCGGCGGACAAGATCGCGCTGGTCGTGTCGGGCATCTGGATCGTGCTGTGTCTGGCGTTTCTGGGCATCGTCGGGCTGGGCGGGTCCGAAGGGCTGGGCAGTCTGCGCTTTCTGATCGTCGTGCTGGCAGTGCTGCTGCCCGTGGCATTGATCTGGATCGGTGCGATTGCGGTGAAATCAGCGCGCATCATGCGCGAGGAAAGCGATCGGCTTCAGGCCTCAATGGACGCGATGCGCCAGATTTACATCACGCAGGCGCAGATGGCCGCAACCACGATGGGCCCCAATGTCGAGCGCAAGATCGACGAGATCGTTAAAGGTCAGCAACGCGCGGAAAGCGCGCTGGCCCAGTTCGCCACTTCGCGGCCCATTTCCGTTCCCGCCCCGTCGCCCGAACGCCCGGCGGTCGCGCCGATGGCCCCGCCCGTGACACCCGGTATGGACCAGCAGCCCGATCTGGCGCTGGGAACCCCGGCCGAAATTTACGGCACGCCGGTGTCGACCGCGGATTTCATCACCGCGATGAATTTCCCCGAAACCGCCGACGACCGTGCGGGCTTCAACGCCTTGCGCCGCGCACTGGCCGATCGCCGCGCCGCCGTGCTGATTCAGGCCAGTCAGGACGTGCTGACCCTGCTCAGCCAAGACGGCATCTATATGGATGATCTGACGCCGGATCGCGCGCGCACCGAGGTCTGGCGCCGATTCGCCGCCGGGGAACGGGGTCGCACGGTTTCGGGACTTGGCGGCGTGCGGGATCGCTCATCGCTGGCGCTGAGTGCCGCACGGATGCGTCAGGATTCGATCTTTCGCGACGCCGCGCATCATTTCCTGCGCACCTTCGACAAAACGCTGGCCAGCATTGCCGACCGCCTGAGCGACGAGGAACTGTCGGCGCTGACGGAAACCCGCACGGCGCGGGCTTTCATGCTCTTGGGCCGGGTGGCCGGAATTTTCGACTAGTCCGGCCGCCTAGACCAGGAACATATCCTCGTCCGCGCCACAGCAATTGCCACAATCGCAGCCATGTTCGTGATCGTGGTCCGGGCCTTCGATGAAATTGCCGAAGTCATCGACATAAACCGAATGCGAGAAATCCTGCACGACCGGCAGCAGATCCGTCGCCAGAACGTCGGCTTCGGTTTCGGCGGGTGTCTCATCTGCATCGTCATCCTCGGCCACGCGGCCAGCGGCAACACCGACAAGAGCCGCACCGCCGCCAAAGAGCATCGCGGCCACGACGCCAAGCAGGGCGACCAGAATTCCAAGCGCACCGCCGCTGCTGCCACCGTCGTCTTCTGACACGGTTTCAGGAGTCGAAGGCGGATCGGAGTCTTCTTCGGGAGGAGAAGGTGGTGGTGGCGGTGGCGCCTCGGGCTCTTCCGGCGGAGGTGGTGGTGGCACCTCGGGATCTTCCGGCGGAGGCGGTTGAGGTGGAGGTGGAGGTGGTGGAGCAATCCCGTCGCCTGCACCATAGAGAGCCTGCGCACCGGCGATGTCACCGGATTGCAGCTCGTCCACCGAGATCCTCGAGTTCATGATCTGAAGGGGTTCACCGTCGTTTGAATCAAAGTGCCGCAAACCCAGCACATGCCCGATCTCATGCAAAGCGACCGCGTAGAAATCCACTTCGCCCGGATTGCCGTTCGGAGCCCAGTCCTCGGCCTCGTCAAAAAGCACGCTGCCGGATGTTATCGAAGAACTGGTGCTGCTCCAGAACGCCTGACCAACGGTGTTCCACGCCCCATCAATCGCGCCGACACTGACGTCGATATCGATCGGGGTCGTCGTGTCATCCGGCGAAACATAGGTGAAATTGATATCGGCGACAGTTTCCCAAGTATCAAAGGCGTCCTGCAAGGCCGCGTCGAAATCCGCTTGGGTATCGCCACCGTCAAACTGGAAATTCGAGCCGAACTCGGCGGTCCATGTGATCTCGCCACTTTCAGTGCCATAAGTGGAACTGCCCCACTTTGGTCCAAACAGGTTGTAATACATCGTCGCCTCAAGTCTGCCCCGGAGTCTTCTGCTCCTGTTATTAGCGTTCTGTTAAGCGAGACAATTGGACTAAACAACGGCGCAAATGTGGCGACGGCGAAAAGCGCCTGTTTCCCCAAGGGAAATCGGCGTGATTTCGCAACAAAAAAGGCGCATCCCGAAGGATACGCCTGATTTCACACGTTTCGCAGAGGGCTTAGCTGTTGCCTGTGGCCGAAACCACGTCAACCGAAACGCCCGGACCCATGGTCGAAGTCAAGAAGACTTTCTTCATATAGGTGCCTTTGGCGCCTGTTGGCCGGGCCTTCGACACCGCGTCGACGAATGCGCGGATGTTCTCGACCAGCTTCGCTTCGTCGAACGACGTCTTGCCAACACCGGCGTGAACAACACCGGCTTTCTCGGCCTTGAACGTAACCTGACCGCCTTTTGCAGCCTCGACAGCTTCTGCGACGTCCATGGTCACCGTGCCGACCTTCGGGTTCGGCATCAGGTTGCGCGGACCAAGCACCTTACCAAGACGACCGACAATCGGCATCATGTCAGGTGTGGCGATGCAACGATCGAACTCGATCTTGCCGCCCTGAACGATCTCCATCAGGTCTTCGGCGCCGACGATGTCCGCACCTGCCTTTTGGGCTTCTTCCGCCTTCGCACCACGTGCGAAAACCGCAACGCGAACCGACTTGCCGGTGCCGTTTGGCAGGTTGACCGAACCGCGAACCATCTGGTCTGCGTGGCGCGGATCAACACCGAGGTTCATCGCGATTTCGACTGTCTGGTCGAACTTCGTCTTTGCATTGCCTTTGATCAGAGCGACAGCTTCTTCAACTGTGAGGTTCTCTTTACCGGCGAATGCCTCTTTGGCGGCGCGTGCGCGCTTTCCAAGTTTTGCCATCGTCTTACCCTTTCACCTCGATACCCATCGACCGGGCAGAGCCCAGGATGATCTTCATCGCAGCTTCAACGTCGTTTGCGTTCAGATCGACCATTTTCGCTTCCGCGATCTCGCGCAGTTGCTTGGTGGTCACCGAACCGACGGTCTCGCGGCTTGGAGTCTTCGCACCCGACTTCAGCTTGGCCGCTTTTTTCAGGTAATAAGACGCAGGAGGCGTCTTGATTTCCATCGAGAACGACTTGTCCTGATAGTAGGTGATGATGGTCGGGCAAGGGGCGCCTTGCTCCATGTCCTGCGTCTTGGCGTTGAAGCCTTTGCAGAATTCCATGATGTTGATGCCGCGCTGACCCAATGCCGGTCCGACCGGCGGGGAGGGGTTTGCTTGTCCGGCGGGCACCTGCAACTTCAGTTGCCCCATAACTTTCTTGGCCATTGGCCATCTCCTTTTTGCAACGCCTGCCGGTCGCGTCCGTCAGGCTTCATGTCGATGTGGTCCGGTCCGGTACGCGCGCGCCCTCGCCTCCCACATGGGAATCCCCTGTTCGGGGACTGGCGGGGGATAGACCGGGGGCGCGTGGTTTGCAATAGCCTTGAACGCGAATTGGTCGGCGCTGCGCCTTACTGTAGGGTGTCCCTCAGAACGAAGGAAACGCCATGCTGCACCACGTCACCGTCGGAAACGGCACACCCCTTGTGATCTTGCATGGCGTGCGCCTCGATCATCGCCACATGATCGAGAGCCTTGAGCCGGTCTTCGAAAACCTCGACGGCTGGCAACGCATTTATGTCGACCTTCCCGGGCACGGGCAAAGCCCCGCTGACAACGCGATCCGCTCGATGGACGATGTGCTGGAGGCGCTCGTTGTTTTCACCGACGCGATACTGCCGGGCCAGCGCTTTGGCGTGATCGGCGAATCGCGCGGCAGTTATCTGGCCCGCGGCATGGCGCATAAGAGACCCAACGCTGCGCTCGGCCTCGGCCTCATCGTGCCCGGCGGCAATCCCGGCACGGACCCGGCACGCCTGCCGCCGCATCAGGTCCTGATGCCCGACGCCTCCCTGCGCGAAGGTCTGGCCGACAATCAGGTCTACCGCTTCGAGAACCTCATGGTCATCCAGAACCAACGCCTTCTCGATCAGGCGGCCAAAGCCAAAATCCCCGCGATGGCGCTTTTTGACGCCGAACAGGAAGACCGCGTCTTTCAAGCATTCCATTTTCAGCACGCGCTGAACGGCGAAGCCGAACGGCACGACGGCCCCAGCGTCATCATCGTCGGGCGTCAGGACGCCATGTCAGGTTATCTCGACGGGATCGACCTGTTGAACGCCTACCACCGCGCCAGCCTCGCCGTGCTGGACACCGCCGGACACGCAGTGGCATGGGAGCGCCCCGAAGTCTTTCAGGCACTGATGCGTAATTGGCTGGACCGGCTGCAGCATTCCCTGATCTGAGACAACGGCCAGACCGCCGGGTCAAAACCTGACGGTCCTAACCATCGCGGTCATCTTGTCGCTTTTCAGACCGGACGCTCAGCTTTCGCTTGCGGATATCAATCAGAAATCAGGCCCAAAATGACGGCGATCACATCAAAGAAATAGAGCGCAAAACCGCTTTCCAGACTACGGCCGGAGGTAGAGCCAAAAAGTCATGCGGCAAAGCGACCAACGGCACAACCGGCCTTCAATGAAGGCCGGGGGCCGGTCTCATGTCTGCTTGGAAACCTGCGTGAATTCCAATTCGACGGGCGTGGCGCGACCGAAGATTGACACGCTGACCTTCAGACGCTGGTTCTCGTCGTCCACATCTTCCACCGTACCGTCGAAGTCTTCGAACGGGCCGTCGTTGACCTTGACCTTCTCGCCGATCTCGAACGAAATCAGCAGCTTCGGTGCGCTCTCGCCCTCTTCGACGCGACCAAGGATCGCCTGAACTTCGCTGTCGCGCATCGGCATCGGACGCCCCTGCGGGCCAAGGAAGCCGGTGACGCGGTTGATCGAGTTGATCAAGTGATAGCCTTCGTCGGACATTTCCATGCGGACCAGAACGTAACCGGGCATGAAGCGGCGCTCGGCCGTTACCTTTTTGCCGCGCCGGATTTCGATGACTTCTTCGGTCGGGACCAGCACTTCTTCGATCTGATCCTCAAGCCCCGCATCGATCACGGCATGACGGATTTGCTCGGCAATCTTCTTTTCGAAGTTCGAGAGCACGCTCACCGAATACCAGCGTTTCGCCATGGTTCTATCGTCCTTATCTGTCCGCCGGGGAGTCCCGGAAATAAAAGCGGCGTGCAACTCGGTGCACGCCTTATGCCGGGCAATTACACGGCATCACGTTCCGTTTCAAGTGCTGTTCAGCATTGATCTGCTGCCACAGTCGGTCAAACTGCCGGGGGATTTGCAATCAAGGGGGCCCGAAATGGCAAATGAAACGTATCTCGTCACCGGCGCGATGGGTTGCATCGGGTCCTGGGTGCTGCGCCATCTCACGGATCAGGGCGCGAAGATTGTGGCGACCGACCTGCAAGATGACCCGGTGCGCGCCCGGCTTTTGCTGAGTGACGCCGAAATTGCCGCCATCACGTGGGATCATCTCGACGTCACCGACACCAAAGCTGCGTCGTCCATCGTCGCGAAACACCAGGTGACGCACATCATTCACCTTGCCGGGCTGCAAATCCCGTTTTGCCGCGCCAATCCGCCTCTGGGCGCTGCGGTCAATGTCACCGGGACCGTCAATATCTTCGAGGCAGCCCGCGCCCACGACGTCAAAGGTCTGGTCTACGCCAGTTCCCTCGCCGCGCTCGGCGCGCCCGAGACCTACGACACTTGGCCCCTGCCCGACGACGCCCTTCCTAACCCGGCAACGCTTTACGGCGTCTACAAGGTTGCCAACGAGGAAACCGGCCGGATCTATGCCGCCGACTGGAATGTCGGCAGCATCGGCCTGCGCCCCTATACGGTCTATGGCGTCGCCCGTGACCAGGGCGTGACGGCGGACCCCGCAAAAGCAATCCTCGCCGCCGCCGCCGGCGTTCCGTTCCACATCCGCTTCAGTGGCGCGATCGCCCTTCAACACGCCTCTGACGTCGCGCGGATTTTCATCGGCTGCGCAAACGCCGAAGCGACCGGTGCGCATGTCTTCAACCTGCGCGGCGATGTTATTGAAATCGCGGACTTCGTCGAGATTCTCAAGGATATCGTGCCGGACGCTCAAATCACCTACGAGCAAAACGCCCCGCTGCCCTACCCGGCTGACCTGAGCGACGCCGGCCTTCGCAGCGTGCTTGGCCAAGTCCCCCACACGCCTCTGAAAGACGCAATGGCAAATGACCTATCTGCCTACAGATCACTGCTGGCGACTGGCAAACTCGATTTGAAGCAATTGGAAAGCTGAGGCCCTAGCCAAAGATCGTCAGGATACCCTGCAACCCCTGACGGATCAGAAAGTCGACCAGAAAGAAGAACGCCGCTGTCACGATCGACAGCAAAAAGACCATCGACGACGTCAGCACGACTTCACGACGCGTGGGCCAGACGACCTTGGCGATCTCTGCACGGGTTTGCTGAACGAATTGAAGCGGATTGGCCATGTGTACACTCTTTGTCAGATCAATCGGGCAGATACGCGCTTGTGGCGCGCTTTTCAACCCTTCGCAACTACACGTTCCAGTGCATCAACATCGCCTCCGCAAATCGCAGCCCCATTGGCGACGATAAGGTCAATCGGCCAGTCCCACCAAGCCAGCTTCATCAGCCGCGCCGTCTGCGCCGGATCAAAGCGATGACGAACAACTTGCGCCGGATTGCCCGCAACAATCGTGTAATCCGGCACCTTGCCGCGCACCACGGACCCTGCGCCGATAATCACCCCCGAGCCGATCTGCGCACCGGGCAGGATCATCGCCCCTGTGCCGATCCAGACATCGTTGCCGATGACGGTGTCGGCAAAACTGGTGGGCATCGAGGGACGTCCCGCGCCCATTCCATCGAATATTGCAAAGGGAAAGGTGGAAATCCCGTCATACCGGTGATTGGCCGAGGACGTGATGAACTGCACGCCCGAAGCGATCTGGCAGAACTTGCCGATCACCAGTTTCTCGGGCGAAAACTCGAACAAATAGGGCGCGATCCGGGCGGCATACCCCGACGGATCCTCCAGAGGCGCGTGATCGGAATAATAGCTGTAGTCGCCGACCTCGATCCTTGAATGACGCAGAACCGCCTTCAGGAATACTGTGCCTTGATGGTGGCTGCCGTCAGGCAGCGTGATGGGAAAACGGGTATCGGGTTTGGCAAAGGGCATGGAAGAACCTCGCGAAGGTCTGAAGTCAAAAATCGGATGACGGATCAGAAACGGTGCTGGTTCATCTGCCTTGCTCCTTACTGGTGGTCTTGGCAGGGGCTGAGGGACTCGAACCCACGACCCTCGGTTTTGGAGACCGATGCTCTACCAACTGAGCTAAACCCCTAAGACCAAGGGCGTGATTAGTCGGTTGGAGTTGGGGAATCAAGCTTAGAAACGTGACGGCGTCAAATAAGCCGCAAGAGCCTCAGTAGCACTAGTTGCAGCGCAATCATGCCGAACAGGATCGCGCAGAATACCCAGAACGCACCATCCCAGGCCGCGCCGGGTATGCCGCCCAGGTTCACGCCGAACACGCCGGCAACGACACCAAGCGGCAGGAACACCACCGAAATTATCGACAGCACATACAGGTTTCGGTTCAGCCGCTCGGCCTGCGTGCTTCCCAGATCGTCCTTGATTACATGCAGACGCTCGCGAATCTCGTCCAGCGTTTCGACCATCCGCGTCGTACGGTCGGCGGCTTCGCCCAGACGGTTCCGGTCCTTCTGCTCAAGCCAGTCAAGGTCCGAATTCCGCAAGGCCGTCAGCGCGTCACGCTGCGCGGCGATATGGCGACGAAAGGCCACCGCGGTGCGGCGCGCACTGGTGATGCGGGCCCGGACCGAAAGATTGTCGTCCTCCAGATCGACTTCCTCCAATGCACTGGTTTCGTCGTCCAGTCGCACCAAAGCCTCGTCGATCTCGACGCCTATCAAATCCACCATCTGACACAGAAAATCACCGACCCGCGTCGGCCCGACGCCTTTCTCGAACCGCTCCGCCATATCGCTGACGGCTTCCAGATCGCGCACCGACACCGACAAGATCCGCGCGGGATCAAGCCACAGACGCACCGAAACCATATCGTTGGGTTCCTGCTCGGGGTTCGGGTTCACACCCCGCAGAATGACAAGAGCACCACCATCGCTGCCCCGCACGCGCGGCCGCGTTGCCTGTGCCAAAAGCGCATCTGAAATCGAATGATCGAGGTAATCCAGATGTTTGGCCAGCCAGCGTGCAGCACCGTCTTCGGTCACGCGAAGGTGGACCCATGCCGCCTCAGGTGACTTCAGCGCCTCGGCCATCGCCGCTTCGTCGCCTAGCCGCGCATCCGCCGCATTACCGCCAAGCCTGAAAGCATGTTGAACAAGTTGATCCATGCCCCAAACTAGCGCGGGCTTCCAAAGCAATCAAAGCCTGAAACGGCAGAATTAAAAAAGCCCGCGCCAAACTGGCGCGGGCTTGTTCGGTCGCGATCGAACGAACCTTAGTCGATGATCTTCGACACGACGCCTGCGCCGACGGTGCGGCCGCCTTCGCGGATCGCAAAGCGCAGACCGTTTTCCATCGCAATCGGCGCGATCAGCTCAACCGTGAACGACACGTTGTCGCCC
>NZ_FXXQ01000012.1 GCF_900184815.1 Boseongicola aestuarii
CCCCTCTGACCGGCCTCAGGTAAACTATTTCTCTTCACCAAGAGCCATGTGCACAGCGCGATCTCTGCAACTGCCATTGTCAACATTATTAATACCAGGAAGTGCTCGGGAAATTCGATATCTATGAAGAAGATCGAATATGTGAGGGAGGCAACTATCAACAAAACGCCAAGGAATCTTGGGATATATCCCGACACGAAGACCACATAGCCTAGTAGAAATATATGGGATGCAAAGAAAATATAGCCGACGCCCTTTATGGCGGCATAGCCGTAAGCGTCGATCGTTTGAAAAAGCAGCGCGAGAACTCCAACCATCAATACGACTGCGTATAGCAACCGGAGCGCACCAGTCAGCGCCGCAAGCTTCCTATTCACAGGATTGAGAACAATATAGAGACCAATTCCGATAATGGAGTCGATCACGAGCACAACTAAGTAACCGATCGAGGCGAAAACGAGTACCGTGGGATTTGCCTTAATGTCCCGTGCCAATGCAGACGTGTCTCCGGGCACAACGAAATTGGCAAGTAGAAAGTCATCGACCAGTGTTACAATCAAAACCGATGCTAAGAATGCGATACCAACAACCGTCGCCGCTATTTTAGCGGAAATCGCAGTGGTGAGGCTTTTTGAAACTTGCCGTCCCATTCAAACGTTACGCTCCTAACAGTATCGTTTCGAAATAATAGCGATCTTCCATTTCGCAGGGTTGATTTCTGTCAGATCTGGCGACTGGCGACTGGCGACTGGCGACTGGCGACTGGCGAAAATGTTTGCTTGGTCAGAAGTTCCGCAAAGGCAATCGCTCTCTGGCGTCGGCTTTGGGCTCGAAGCCGCCGTTCGCTGCACTTTGCACCAATGTCCGCTCTGGGCTGGAGCCCACGTCACTTGAGGTCCAAAATCGGGACCGCTTTTAGGACCACAATCTTTAAATGGGCCTCTCGCAAGTATCTATTTTTGAATGATAAATCTGAAGAGTAGATTGCCTCTCCTGGGCACCATTTATTCCCCTAAAAATCTGATACATACGACCACCGTGCAATTTGTGGCCATCTTGCCACGTCCGGCGTCCAGCTGAAGGAATGCCACGCTTTTGGCAGATTTCCCTGGCATCACACGCGGCAGACCGCACGCAAAATGATGAACCGGAGAACCGTCGATGCTTGGAAAACTATTTGGCCGCAATGGTGGTGCAAAGCCGAAAAAGGATGTCGCGATCATCCATCAGTCCGTTCCGGATGAGGTCTTGAACATCCAGCCCGAGCACCCCGAGACGCTGGATACGTCATGGATGGACAGCACAAACATCGTCGATAAGCCCGCGTCCGCAAAAACGCGAACTCCGTCCGCTGCTGCGGTGCAGCCACCAAGCCCCCCTGCCCAGATTCAAATGCCGCCCGCCGCACCCAGCGCATTTGCCAACCCCAAAGCGGCGACCGGCGTGCGCTGTCCCCATGGTTGGCTGGTTGTGGTTGAAGGCCCCGGCGTGGGCGAGTGGTTCGTTCTGGAAGGCGGTGTGTCGCAAATTGGTCAGGATGCGGATCAGACGATCCCGCTGACCTTTGGCGATACCTCCATCGCGCCCAAGTGCCATGCCCAACTTCAACTGGAGCTGACCGCCGGCGGCCTAGATATCCTCGACCAGGACGACGCCGGGCAGTGATTTCAACGCGCCCTTGATCTGCGGCGAAACGGGCCATCCGTCGCCGATAGATACAGTAACGTCTTGCAGAGCGCCCGGCAGCGGCACCGCAAGAGCCGTCAGGCAAACCTCGCCGCGTGTGCGGATCGATTGATCAACCTTGAAGCGTTCCAGCACGGATTGCACCATCTGCACCGCGCCTTCGTCGTCGATCATCACATTCAGTCCGGCCGTCGCAGCATCAACGATCCCGTCAATCGGCGCGACCGAGCGGGCAATGGGATCAAACTGGCCCTCGTTGAACCGGGCTTCCAGCGTCATCACGACCTGCGTGGTTTGCTCGAACACTTTGCGCACGGTCTCGAAGTCGTCGGGGAACAAAGCCATGCCCGAGACCTGACCCGTCGGATCGGAGATGTTCATGCGGAAAAAGCGGGTACCACGACCGGATTTGCGTTCCTGCAAGGCGGTCACCACAACGCCGACCCGCGCAATCGCGGCGCCATCCGCTTCGGCCTTAACCTGCAAGTCCGCGAGGTTCATCAGGCCTTTGCGCTTCAAGGCGGGCGCATAATCATCAAGCGGATGCCCGGAAAGATAGAACCCGATCGCAGTCTGTTCCTGATCCAGCCGCTCATTCGGCAACCAGTCTTCAACCGGTGACAGACGCGGTTCCGGCAAGTCGTCGCCCGCCTCTCCGAACAGGGATACCTGCGCACTGGCGCGCTGCTCGTGGATCGCAGCAGAATACGCGGTCAGGCCGTCCAATGACTGAAATATCCGCCGCCGGTTCGGATCAAGCTGATCGAACGCCCCGGCGCGCGCCAACATCTCCATGGGGCGCTTTCCGACCCGCTTCAGATCGACCCGCCTCGCCAGATCGAAGACATTCACGAACGGCTTGTCTCCGCGCGCCTCGACAATCAGTTTCATCGCCTCGACACCCACGTTCTTCAGCGCGCCAAGGGCATAAACCAGCTTTTGATCTCTGACCGAGAACACGGCCTCGGATCGGTTCACACAGGGTGGCACAATCTCGATTTCCAGCCCGCGCCGCACTTCGTTCGCGTAAACATCCAGCTTCTCGGTCAGGTGCAAATCGCAGTTCATCACACCGGCCATGAATTCGACCGGGTGGTTCGCCTTCAGCCACGCCGTTTGATAGCTGACGACCGCATAGGCAGCAGCGTGTGACTTGTTGAAACCATAGTTCGCGAACTTGTCGAGAAGGTTCCAGACCTCCATAGCTTTCTTCTTGTCGACGCCGTTCTTCGCAGCACCTTCCAGAAATTTCGGACGTTCGGCGTCCATTGCCTCCTGAATTTTCTTACCCATCGCACGGCGCAAAAGGTCAGCACCGCCCAGCGAGTATCCCGCCATTTCCTGCGCGATCTGCATCACCTGTTCCTGATAGACGATGATGCCTTGGGTCTCGTCCAGAATATGGTCAATCGACGGGTGCAAACGCTCGCGCTCGGCACGCGCGTTCTTCACGTCGCAATACTGCGGGATGTTCTCCATCGGTCCCGGACGATACAGCGCGACCAGCGCCACAATGTCCTCGATACAGGTCGGGCGCATCCGCCGAAGTGCATCCATCATGCCCGAGCTTTCCACCTGAAACACCGCGACCGTGCGGGCCTTGGCATAGAGCTCATAGCTTTTCTCGTCATCCAGCGGGATCAGCCCGATATCGTTCTCGGTGCCTGGGTCCGGTTCGTAAAGCCTGGTCCCGTCCGCGGCCACGTCCAGCGACCGACCGCTCGCCAAGATCTGATCAATCGCGTTCTGAATGACCGTCAGCGTTTTCAGGCCCAGAAAGTCGAATTTTACCAACCCGGCTTGCTCGACCCACTTCATATTGAACTGCGTAGCCGGCATTTCGGACCGTGGATCGCGATATAAGGGCACCAGTTTGTCCAAAGGCCGGTCGCCAATCACCACGCCCGCCGCGTGGGTCGAAGCGTTCCTGAGCAGCCCCTCGACCTGTTGACCGTAGTCCAACAGTCGCGCCACAACCTCTTCGGCCTTCGCCTCTTCCCGAAGGCGCGGTTCATCCGCCAATGCCTTCTCGATCGAGACGGGTTTCACGCCCTCAACCGGGATCAGCTTCGACAGGCGATCGACCTGCCCATAGGGCATCTGCAAGACCCGACCCACATCGCGCACGGCGGCCTTCGATAACAAGGCACCAAAGGTGATGATCTGCCCCACTTTATCGCGCCCGTACTTCTCCTGAACATAGCGGATCACCTCTTCGCGGCGATCCATACAGAAATCGATGTCGAAATCTGGCATCGAGACGCGTTCGGGGTTCAAAAACCGCTCGAACAGCAGGGAATAGCGCAAGGGATCAAGGTCGGTGATTGTCAGTGCATAGGCCACCAATGAACCCGCACCCGAGCCACGCCCTGGTCCCACAGGAATGTGGTGGTCTTTGGCCCACTTGATGAAGTCCGCAACGATCAGGAAGTAACCGGGGAACCCCATCCCCTCGATGATCCCAAGCTCGAACTCCAGCCGCTTTTCATATTCCTCGACCGGCGCAACGGCTTCGATAACCGCAAGCCGATTCTTCAGCCCCTCGAATGACTGACGTCGCAATTCTTCGATTTCGTCGTCGGCGAACTTCGGCAGGATCGGGTCGTGCCGCTCGACAGCAAAGGCACAGCGGCGGGCGATTTCGACCGTGTTTTCCAGAGCCTCCGGCAAATCTGCAAAAAGCGTCGCCATCTCGGCAGGCGTCTTGAAATAGTGCTGTGGTGTCAAACGTCGGCGCGGGGCCTGCTGGTCCACATAGGCCCCTTCAGCGATACAAATCAGCGCGTCATGCGCCTCATACATTTTCTGGTCCGTGAAATAGACGTCATTCGTCGCAACCAGAGGCAGGTCCATTGCATAGGCCATTTCGATCTGCGGCGTTTCGGTCAGCTTTTCGGCCTCAGGCACCTGACCGTTCTCGGTCGGATGCCGCTGCAGTTCCACATACAGCCGATCGCCAAATGTGGCTGCCAGTTGCGTCATCAGTCCTTGCGCTTTTGGCTTCTGCCCTGCCCGCAACAACCGCCCGACCGGACCATCAGGCCCGCCCGTGAGACAAATCAGCCCTTCCGAAAACTCGGCCAATTCGTCCAGAGTAACATGCGGATAATCTGCCTCGCGCAGATACAAAGCCGAATTCAGCTTCATCAGGCATTCATAGCCCGCGCGCGTCTGGGCCAGCAAAACAAGCGGCGCGGGGCGCAGGGGCTTTTCACCGGGAGCGGGCGTCTCATACGCCAGATCTACCTGACAGCCGACAATCGGTTGGATCCCGGCATCAAGCGCGGACACGGAAAACTCCAGTGCCGCGAACATATTGTTCGTATCGGTCACCGCAACGGCAGGCATTCCGGCTTTCTCGCAAAGCCCGGGCAGCTTTTTCAGCCGCATCGCCCCCTCAAGAAGCGAATATTCCGTGTGCAGGCGAAGGTGGATGAATTTCGGATCTGTGCTCATCCGACTACCGTATTTTGCGCGTGCGCAGTGGGAAAGCACCAAGTGCAGATCATCCACAGAAATAAGTTAGCTATATGGCTAAGTATCTTGACTCGCGGCGGCGGCATCCATTACTTAGCCATATGACTAACAATCTTGACACCTTCTTCGGAGCCATGTCCGACCCGACCCGCCGCGCGGTGATTGAGCGCCTCGTTTCTGGCCCCGCAGCCGTTAGCGAGCTGCATGCGCCCCACGACATCGCGCTTCCGACATTCATGCGGCATCTCATGGTGCTTGAAGAAAGCGGCCTTGTACGCAGCGAGAAAAAGGGTCGCGTGCGGACAGTTCATATCGAAGCTGCCCCGCTGGCGGCGGCAGAAAGCTGGCTGCAAAAACAGCGTGCCATGTGGGAAGGGCGTCTGGATCGCCTGAGCCTCCTGGCAGAATCCATCGCGAAAGCCGAGAAAGGATAGATTTATGCCGCTAGATACCACTTCCTTTAATGTCATCCGCACCTTGCCCCTTCCGCCTGACCGGTTGTTTTACGTACTCACCGACGCCAAGCACCGCGAGAAATGGGGCGCGCCAGATGCGGATACCGTCCTCATCGTCGAGAAAGAGGACGTCAGGGTCGGTGGCCAAGACCGCCACCGCTGCGGGCCCAAGGACGCCCCGAAATTCCTCGTAGATACGCGATGGTATGATCTTGCCGCACCCGAGCGCGCTGTCTTCACAGAAACGCTTGTCTTTGCCGGACAGGCCGCAATGACCAGCCTTGTGACATACAGCTTAACCCCAAAAGGCAATGGCACAGAACTTGGTGTAACTGTGGCCGTGTCGTCCTTTACCGGGCCCGAAACTCTTGGAGAAGTGCGTGCCGGCTGGGAAGGTGGCCTCGTAAATCTTGAACGGCATGTCAACGGGCTGGACCAATGATCCACTTTGATCCCGAACGCGATCTTCGCATCGAGCAATTCATCAAGGCCTCGCCCGAAACCATATGGCGTTGCTGGCAGGAACCGGACCCCTTCAAGCAATGGTTCACTCCGCCCGGCGTCGAAGTGACTGACGTCGTGAATGACGTACGCTCGGGTGGTCGCGCCTATGTCGTGATGAAGCTTCCCGATGGCACACTCATGCCGAATGAAGGCTGTTTCCTCCACGCTGAATACCCGACGCTTCTGGTTTATGGCGATGCAGTAACGGCCGATTGGCGGCCCGGAAATGCACCCTTCATGACAGCGATCGTCGAATTGATCGCTCAAAACGAAGGCACACTTTATCGTGCCACCGTCCTCCACAACGATGCCGCAACCCGCAAAAAGCACGAAAGTTTCGGATTTCATGACGGCTGGGGCACGACTTTGAAGCAATTGGCTGATCTGGCGAAGGCCCTGTAATCTACTGTTTTAAATGAGTTATCCAGCATCCTCAAAAATATCCGAAGACACTTTCAGAGATCGGGCGCGCGTATTTTCTTGCTAAAAGCCACCTTGACCGCTCACTCTAATTGCACAGACTGAAGGCGCTCGCTCTCTACGCCGCATCGACAGCGCGCACTGGCCTTTTGATCTTCGGGTAACGCGGCAGGATTTCATATGACGATCAGGTTTTCTCTAAACGGGGAAACGGTAGAGGTGGATGTTCCGCCAACCACGACGTTGCTCGACTGGCTGCGCGAGGACCGCGCATTGACCGGAACCAAGGAAGGTTGCAACGAAGGCGACTGTGGCGCTTGCACCGTCATGGTTACCGGAGACGATGGCGCGCGTGCGCTCAACGCCTGCATCCTGTTCATGCCTCAGCTACACGGTAAAGCGGTTCGGACGGTCGAAGGGATCGCAGGGCCAGGCGGGGCGCTTCATCCGGTTCAGCAAGCTATGATCGAGAAACACGGCAGCCAGTGCGGGTTTTGCACACCGGGTTTCGTGGTCTCTATGGCGGTTGGTCATATGCGTGGTCGCAAAGACCACGACGATGTTCTTGCGGGCAACCTTTGCCGTTGCACGGGATATGCGCCAATTGTTCGTGCGGCCGAAGCCGCAAGCACTTTTCCAGTCCCCGACTGGGTACAAGATACGCCGCTCGACGTTGCGCCACTTGGCTTTGCCCCTGAAACATCCGACCAACTTGCGGAATGGTATCAAAAGCACCCGAATGGTACGTTGATCGCCGGAGCTACAGACGTGGGTCTGTGGGTCACCAAACAGCTACGCGAACTTGAAGACGTCGCCTTCCTGAACCGTTGTCGCGATCTTCAGCAGATTGAAGAGCAGGAAGACAAAATCAGAATTGGCGCCGCTGTGACGATGGCCGATCTGGCAATTGTCATAAAAAAACTTCATCCGTCCTATGCGGAACTGATCCGCCGCTATGGCTCGGAACAGGTTCGCCAGGCTGCGACCATCGGCGGGAACGTCGCCAACGGTTCCCCTATCGGGGACAATCCGCCAGCCCTGATTGCGTTAGGGGCAACTCTGGATTTGCGACACGGAGAGACGCGCCGGACGTTGCTGGTCGAGGATTTCTTTCTTGAGTACGGCAAACAAGATCGCAAACCCGGCGAATTCGTCGAGGCCATAACGATCCCGAATTCCGCGCCGGATTTGCGGTGCTACAAGATTTCCAAACGCTTCGATCAGGATATCTCGGCGGTTTGCGGGTGCTTCAACATTAGAATTGAAGACGGAAGGGTGGCGTCGGCCAAGATCGCCTTCGGGGGCATGGCTGGCATCCCGAAACGGGCGTCGCATGTGGAGGCGGCCTTGCAGGGCCAGACATGGTCTGAAGAGACTATTTCAGCCGTATTACCTCAGTTTTGTGATGATTTCACTCCGCTTAGCGATATGCGCGCCAGTGCGGATTATCGCCTGAAAGCAGCCCGGAATCTGTTGGTGAGATACTTCCACGAGATGTCCGGAAACAGCGTTTCCGTGCTGGAGGTGAGCGCATGAGTGTCTCTAAACCGCTCCCACATGATGCTGCGGCTCTGCATGTCACAGGACAGGCACGATACGTCGATGACATACCGCTTCCCAAAGGGGCCTTGCATCTGGCATTCGGTGTTTCAGACGTGGCCCATGGGCACCTCAGGTCAATCGACCTTGCAGCCGTTCTTGCAGCCCCGGACGTGGTGGCTGTACTGACCGCGAAGGACCTTCCCTTCCACAACGACGTGTCGCCATCTCCAAGTCCCGAGCCGCTTCTGGCCGTGGATAAGGTGCACTTTGTTGGGCAGCCCGTGTTTCTTGTTGTTGCGAAGAGCCATCTGGCGGCGCGCAAGGCCACCAGGCTGGGGAAGATTGAGATAGATACGCTGCCAGCCATTCTGACGATCAACGATGCGCTTGTCGCCAAGTCCCATTTTGAGGACGGCCCGCGCATTTATGAGAAAGGCAGCGCCAACGACGCAATCGAGGCGGCCGAGCACATGCTTGAAGGCTCTATCGATATCGGCGGTCAGGAGCATTTCTACCTCGAGGGTCAGGCAGCCGCTGCCTTGCCGCAGGAGGGGGGTGATTTGGTCGTTTACTCCTCGACGCAGCATCCCACGGAAATTCAGCACAAGGTTGCCGAAGCCTTGGGCAAGCCCATGAACGCAGTGCGCTGCGAAATCCGTAGGATGGGAGGCGGATTCGGCGGAAAAGAAAGCCAGGGCAATCACCTGGCCGTGTCCTGCGCCGTTGCGGCGTCGATCACGGGCAAACCCTGTACGATGCGCTATGACCGCGATGACGATATGATGATCACCGGAAAACGGCATGATTTCCGGATCGATTATCGCGTCGGCCACGACGCAGAGGGCCGCATTTCTGGCATTGCTTTCCTGCAGCTCTGTCGATGTGGTTGGTCGATGGACCTGTCTCTGCCGGTTGCAGATCGTGCGATGCTGCACGCCGACAACGCATATAACATCCCGAATATGCGGATTGAGTCGCATCGACTCAAGACGAACACCCAATCCGCCACTGCGTTCAGGGGCTTTGGCGGCCCGCAGGGCATGGTCGGTATCGAACGCGTTTTGGATCATGTCGCGCATGCGGTCGGTCGTGATCCTCTGGAAGTGCGCCGGTTGAATTATTATCGCCCTTCTGGCGATGCCTCCGGCGGGGATATTTCAGCCAAAAAGAAAGTGCAGACGACGCCCTATCACATGCCCGTCGAGGATTTTATTCTGCACGAGTTGACCGACGCCTTGATCAAAAACAGTGGCTATTACGGACGAAAAGAGGCGGTTTCTGAGTGGAACGCGAAGAATGCGATCCTGAAGAAGGGCATTGCGTTCACACCTGTCAAGTTCGGGATCAGCTTTACGCTGACACATCTAAACCAGGCCGGGGCATTGGTGCACGTCTATCAGGACGGCTCGATTCACATGAACCACGGCGGCACCGAAATGGGGCAAGGTTTGTTCCAGAAGGTTGCGCAGGTTGCGGCGTCGCGTTTCGGGGTGGATGTCTCAAAGGTGAAGATCACCGCGACGGATACCGGGAAGGTCCCGAATACCTCGGCGACAGCGGCCTCATCCGGGTCTGATCTGAACGGTATGGCCGTCAAGGCAGCGTGCGACACCATTCGCGATCGGTTGGCTGAATTCGTTGCACGGCGCGCTCAGGCAGATATTGCGACGGTCCGGTTCGAGGACGGTATGGTCACTGTTGCAGGTGAGAGTTTGCCATTCGAGGCCGTCGTGTCCGACGCCTACATGAACCGCATCAGCCTGTCTGCCACCGGGTTTTACAAGACGCCCAAGATCGTTTGGGATCGAATCAAGGGAGAGGGGCGCCCTTTCTTTTATTTTGCTTACGGCGCGGCAGTTACCGAAGTGGTTTTAGACACTCTTACAGGGGAAAACCGCATTTTGCGGACCGATATTCTGCATGATGCAGGCGCGTCTTTGAATCCTGCGCTGGATATTGGTCAGGTCGAAGGCGGCTATGTTCAGGGGGCTGGCTGGCTGACCACGGAAGAACTGGTCTGGGACGACAAGGGCAATCTGCGCACCCATGCGCCGTCCACCTACAAGATCCCAGCGTGTTCGGATCGCCCTGATATTTTCAATGTCGCGCTTTGGGATGGCGCAAATCGCGAAGACACGATCTATCGCTCGAAAGCGGTTGGCGAGCCACCGCTGATGCTTGGGATTTCGGCGTTTCTTGCGTTGTCCGATGCTGTTTCGGCATGTGGTGAGGGTTATCCCGATCTTGAGGCGCCAGCGACGGCTGAACACGTTCTGGAAGCTATCGAAAGGGTGCGGGCATGACGTTTTCCCCGGCCGACATTCGTCGCCTTGCCCCGGTCGCACGGGTGGTCGTTGCCGAGACCAAAGGCTCGGTCCCGCGCGAGGTCGGAGCCTCCATGCTGGTGACCGCAGAAACCTTGGAAGGCACCATCGGTGGCGGCGCTTTGGAGTTTGAAGCGATCAAATCCGCGCGTGCGGCGCTCATTGCCGGAACTGATCGGTTCGAGAGAAAACCGCTTGGCCCGTCTCTTGGTCAATGCTGTGGTGGCGCGGTATCTCTGTTGACTGAAATTTGGAATGAAAGACGCCTTGATGCCCTTGTTAGTGACGTAATTGCACGGCCATTGCCAGGAAGAGCCACTGAACAGCCCTTGGCGGTAAAGCGCGTATTGGCCCATCACCGCTCCAAGGGGATGATGCCGGAACCCGGGATTTTTTCCGGCTGGATGATCGAACCGGTGACACATCCCCGCCGGTCGATCTGGGTCTGGGGCGCTGGGCATGTGGGGCGCGCAATCGTGTCGGTTCTGGCGCCACTTCCTGAGCTTGAAGTGGTCTGGATAGACACCACGCGTGGGCGGTTTCCGACCGATATTCCGAAGAGTGCCAGAACTCTGATCGCGGAAGACCCGGCGCGCCTTGTGCCACATGCGCCAGCGCACGCCGAGCATCTGGTCCTGACCTTCTCGCATGCGCTGGACATGGAGCTTTGCCATGCCGTCCTGTCGCAGGGATTCGGTCATCTCGGGCTGATCGGCTCCGCGACCAAACGCGCGCGGTTTCGGTCCCGGCTTTCAGCGTTGGGACATACATCTGCACAAATTGACCGCATGGAATGCCCTATTGGTGATCCTGCGCTTGGAAAACACCCCCAGGCAATCGCTTTGGGGGTGGCCGCGGCCATACTGAAATCACATCGCGAGGGGACAGAAATGTTGGGTGAACGCGCGTGACGGCTTTGCTGTCCGTTCAGGGTCTACGCAAGGCCTATCCGGGCGTCGTCGCAAATGACGACGTGTCCTTTACTGTCGGAAAAGGCGAGGTCCATGCGCTTCTTGGCGAAAATGGCGCCGGAAAATCGACGCTTGTGAAGATGGTCTATGGGTTGGTCAAACCTGACGAGGGGCAGATGGTCTTCAAAGGCGACCCCTACACGCCCGGAAGTCCGCACGAGGCGCGGTCGACCGGAATCGCGATGGTGTTTCAACACTTCTCGCTGTTCGAAGCTTTGGACGTTGCTGAAAACGTCGCCCTTGGTATGGAAAACCCGCCACCGATGCGCGAGTTGGCCGCAAGCATCCGGGAAGTTTCGGAAACTTACGGCTTGCCGCTGGATCCTTCGCGTCTGGTGGGCGATCTTTCTGCCGGCGAACGTCAGCGTGTCGAAATCATCCGCTGCCTTTTGCAGGATCCGAAGCTCTTGATAATGGATGAACCGACATCGGTTCTGACCCCGCAAGAGGTCGATATTCTGTTCGAGACCCTGCGCAAGCTTCAAGCCGAGGGCACGTCGATCCTCTATATCAGTCACAAACTTGAGGAAATCCGCGCACTTTGTGACGGCGCAACCATTCTGCGGTTAGGCAAAGTCGTCGGGTCCTGTGATCCCAGAGAGAGATCTGCGCGCGAGTTAGCCGAGATGATGGTGGGGACCGAATTGAAGTCACCCGCCGCGACGCGTCATGAGCTAGGAGATGTGTCTCTAACTCTGAAGAATCTGTCTGTGAAGTCGGCTAATCCTTTTGGAACGTCGCTGAAGAACGTGTCGTTCGACGTGCGTGAAGGTGAGGTACTCGGAATTGGGGGCGTTGCGGGAAATGGTCAGGACGAACTGTTGGGTGCGCTTTCGGGTGAATTGAGAACCGCTCCGGACGCAGTGCAGCTTAAAGGTCAACCAATCGGTCATCTAGGCCCGAACCAGCGGCGCAGTCTTGGCGTGCTTGCGGCGCCGGAAGAGCGTTTGGGCCATGCCGCCGCCCCGGATATGAGCCTTGTGGAAAACGCTGCGCTTTCTGGCTGGGTCCGCATGGACATGGTCCGGAACGGGTTCATTGACTGGACGATGGCACGCAATTTTGCCGAGAAAGTCATTGCCGACTATGACGTCAGGACACCCGGTTCGGCCAACGCGGCCCGCGCGCTTTCCGGCGGCAACCTGCAGAAATTCGTCATCGGGCGAGAGATACTTCAAAAGCCGGATATCCTGGTGGTCAATCAGCCGACCTGGGGCGTGGATGCAAGTGCTGCCGCGTTTATCCGTCAGGCAATTCTCGATCTTGCGGCAGGCGGCGCTGCCGTTGTGTGCATCAGTCAGGATCTTGATGAGTTGATGGAGATCTCCAACCGTTTTGCGGCCCTTAACGAGGGCCGTCTGAGCGAACCACGCCCAGCACGAGGGCTTACCATCGACGAGATTGGCCTCATGATGGGGGGCGCGCACGGCATGGAAGTGGCGCACATCCACGAAGAGGAGGGCGCATTATGATCCGACTCGAAAAACGGCCCACACCGTCACAAACATGGGCATATCTAACGCCTTTGGTTGCTGTTGTCGCTACGATGATCGCGGGCGGCGTTCTGTTTGCCTTCCTTGGCAAAGACCCGATTGTTGCGATCCGCACGATCTTCTGGGACCCGGTCTTTGGTGAGTTTGCGTTCTATTACCGCGGTCAACTCTTGGTCAAAGCCGGTCCCTTGATCCTGATCGCGATCGGCCTGTCGCTTGGCTTCAAAGCAGGTATTTGGAATATCGGCGCGGAAGGCCAGTACATCATGGGCGCGATCTTTGGCGCGGCCGTAGGTCTGGCGTTCTATCCGATGGAAGCGCGCTGGCTGATCTTTCCGCTGATGATTGTCGCAGGAGCTTTAGGCGGCTTCCTCTGGGCGATGATTCCCGGCATCCTGAAGACGCGGTTCAACACGAACGAAATCCTCGTATCCTTGCTGTTGGTCTACGTCGCAGAATCCATTCTGGCGTCGATGTCGCTTGGTTTGTTGCGCAATCCCGAAGGCGCAGGCTTTCCCGGATCGCGCAACCTGAGACAGTATGAAAGTGCTGCGAACAACGAGCTTATTGCAGGTTGGGGTATGCATTGGGGTGTCGTCGCGGCATTCATTGCGGTGATCTTCGCCTATATTCTGCTTAGCCGTCACATCATGGGTTTCAACATTCGCCTAACTGGCGAAAGCCCCCGCGCAGCTCGGTTTGCAGGCGTCAATCCGAACCGTTTGATCCTGTTCTGCCTTGGTCTTTCCGGAGCGCTTGCGGGCTTGGCCGGCATGTTCGAAGTCGCGGGCCCGGCGGGTCAAATCAGCATCGACTTCAACGTCGGCTATGGCTTCACCGCCATTATCGTGGCCTTTCTGGGACGACTACATCCGATCGGTATTCTGCTTGCGGGATTGCTTATGGCGCTGACCTACATCGGTGGCGAGGCGGCACAGGCATCACTTGGCCTTCCTGCGGCAGCGATTCAGGCATTTCAGGGGATGCTGTTGTTCTTCCTTCTGGCTTTCGACGTGCTTACGAACTTCAAAGTCCGCTTCGGACGGGAGGCCACGGTATGAACCAAGGCACAAATACCCCTTTGTCAGGCACTATTCCGGCTTCACCCTCATATTCGACGGAGGCGTTCTAGATGGACCTTTCAATCAATCCGATTCTGCTGGTCGCCTCTCTCATGGTTGCCTCAACCCCGATCCTTTTGGCCGCTATCGGCGAAATGGTCGTCGAAAAAGTGGGTGTTCTGAACCTTGGTGTCGAAGGCATGATGATCGTCGGTGCGATCTGCGGTTTTGCGATTGCCGTCGAAACCGGCTCGCCGGCTGTTGGCTTCGCTGCCGCCGCAATCGGTGGCGCAATCTTGTCGATGCTGTTTGGCTTCCTGACCCAGTATTTGCTGTCCAATCAGGTTGCGACGGGCCTTGCGCTGACGCTCTTCGGGCTAGGGCTCTCGAGTCTCATGGGACAAAGCTATGTCGGCATCAAACCACCGTCGACGCCCAAGCTCGATATCCCCCTGCTTGGCGATATCCCCGTCCTCGGCCCGATGCTCTTCAGTCACGATCTGATGGTTTACGTGTCTTTGGCCATTGTCGCCGGCGTCTGGGGTTTCCTCAAATACACGCGTGGCGGTCTGATCTTGCGCGCGGTCGGGGAAAGCCACGATGCGGCGCACGCACTTGGCTACAACGTGATCCTTGTGCGTCTTGCCGCCATTGGCTTCGGTGGCGCGTGTGCTGGCCTTGGCGGCGCCTATCTGAGCCTTGTGCGCGTGCCGCAGTGGACCGAGGGCATGACCGCAGGCGCGGGTTGGATCGCGCTGGCCATTGTCGTATTCGCCTCCTGGCGCGCGGGCCGTGTTTTACTTGGTGCCTATCTTTTCGGCGGGATCACGGTATTGCAGCTGAACTTGCAAGCCGCAGGTGTGGCAATTCCCGTCGAGCTCTTGTCCATGTCGCCATACCTGATAACCATCCTTGTGCTGGTCATAATCTCGTCCGATCGAAATCGCGCGGCGCTCAATGCGCCGGCATCGCTTGGACGGGCCTTTCACGCCTCAAGCTGAGGCACACTGTAGAGTTAATGGGGAGTTAACTATGAAGAAACGTACATTACTACTGACCGGGGTCGCTGCTGCAGCGATTGCCACGGGGGCCTTCGCTGACGGACACGCTCCGCTGAAGGTTGGCTTTGTCTATGTAGGCCCCGTCGGTGACGGCGGCTGGACCTACGAGCACGACCAAGGTCGTCTCGCGGTTGAAGCGCATTTTGGCGACAAGGTCGAAACCGTGTTTCAGGAAAACGTTCCTGAAGGTGCCGACGCCGAGCGCGCCATGACGCAAATGGCGCTTCAAGGCGCGGACCTGATCTTTACGACGTCCTTTGGTTACATGGACCCGACGATTGCCGTCGCCGCCAAGTTCCCGGATGTGAAGTTCGAGCATGCAACCGGCTACAAGCGTGCCGACAACGTGTCGACCTACTCGGCTCGTTTTTACGAAGGCCGCGCCATCCAGGGTCACATCGCGGGTAAGATGACGAAGACCAACAAGATTGGCTACATTGCATCGTTCCCGATTCCCGAAGTGATCCGGGGCATCAACTCGGCGTATCTTCACGCCAAGAAGGTCAATCCGGACGTCGAGTTCTCGGTCGTTTGGGCCTACACATGGTTCGACCCGGCAAAAGAAGCTGACGCAGCCAAAGCTCTGATCGAAAACGGCGCTGACGTGATCCTGCAGCACACCGACTCCACTGCGCCTCAGGCCGCAGCAGCAGAAGCTGGTGGCGTGATCACTTTCGGTCAGGCCTCGGACATGGGCGAATACGCTCCGCTTCCACGGGTGTCCTCAATCATCGACAACTGGGCACCATACTATATCCAGCGCGTTCAGGCCGTCATGGATGGCACTTGGGAAAGCGTTGACACATGGGACGGCATTGGACCGGGCATGGTCGGTATTGGCGAGATCACCGACGCTGTTCCGGCTGACGTCAAAGCTGAAGCGGAAGCGATGCGCGATGCGATTGCAGCGGGCGAGTATCACCCCTTCACCGGCCCCATCAACAAGCAGGATGGCTCGGTTTGGCTGGCAGACGGTGAAATTGCCAGTGACGGCGATCTGGCCGGGATGAGCTTTTACGTTGAAGGTATGACCGGGGAAATCCCCAACTAAGCGCTCGGCGTTATGTGAAGGAAGGCCGCCTGCGGGCGGCCTTTGATTTTGAGCCTCCGGCGGTGGTATTTGAAAAAGGGTGAATGAGCGATGCTGGCGACAATTTCAGGTAAAAAGGCGTCCCGGTTCAGTTTCGGAACGATGCAGTTCGGGGCAAAGGCAAGTGAGGCCGATAGCGCAGAGATGTACGCGGACTGCCGCGCTGCGGGCATCAACTTCTTTGACACGGCTCATGCCTACACCGAGGGCAATTCAGAACGGATTCTGGGCCAGCTTGCCGCTGACGAACGCGATGACGTGTTCATCGCCACAAAATGCGCCGGCACGGTTGTTGCAAAGCCGGATGTCATCCGCGCCGAATTTGACGAAAGCCGCAAGCGGTTGGGGATGGATGGTGTTGATCTTCTCTATCTGCACCGCTGGGATCCGGAGACACCGCTCGAGGCTACTTACGAAGTCATGGCCGAGTGGGTGAAGGAAGGGTCGGTGCGCTATGTCGGTGTGTCCAACTATTCCGCCTGGCAAGTTATGAAGGCGCGACAATTGGCGCAATCCATGGGGATCGATATACACGTCATTCAGCCGATGTATAATCTGGTAAAACGCCAGGTCGAGGTTGAGATTTTGCCGATGGCCATTTCCGAGGGCTTTGCGGTTTGCCCTTATTCTCCACTCGGGGGCGGGCTTTTGACCGGCAAATACGCCGCCGGACAGGGGGGGCGTCTTGAAGATGACCCGATGTACAACAAACGGTATGGCACGGCTTGGATGTATGAAGCGGCGGAGGGGCTTTCGCGGCTGGCATCGAAGGTTGGTGTCGATCCGGCGACACTTGCGGTGTCTTGGGTTGCGCAGCACAAGGGCGTCTATGGTCCGATCATTTCCGCCCGATCTGCCGCGCAACTGGCCCCGTCTTTGGCGGCGGTCACCTTCGAGATGGATAAGGCCATTTACGATGAGATATCAAGGCTATCGCCCACGCCTCCGCCTGCAACTGACCGTTTGGAAGAGGCTGGTTAGGCCGGCTGGCGACAGGAAACTGGACTGTTCGATTTGAGAGCATCATGGATTTAAATGACCCACACCACGGACCCATCGTCGACTTGATAGCACAGGCGAGACGCGTATCGCGCGGATGGTCAGGCTTGTCGGCCTCTGACAGTGTCATGACTGGTGCCGAGCGCGATGTGCTGGATTTTCTAGTCTTCGAAGGCGCCGCGACCGTTCCGCAGATCGCGCGGAGCCGTGGCGTTTCCCGCCAACATATCCAAAAGCGGGCCGACGCCTTGGTCGAAAAGGGGCTGGCGGAGTTCGTGGAAAACCCCGCCCATAAGTCATCCAGGCTTCTTGAAGCCAGCATCAAGGGCGAGCGCACTCATGCGACCGCGTCTCGGGGTGAGGCGAAGGTTTTGCAGCAGTTGTCGGGCAAGATAAGTCCCAAGGATATCGAAACCGCACGTGCGGTCTTTCGGACGATTGCAAAGGCGGTTGAAGACAGCGAATGACTCGCGTTCTGGTCATTGGCGGAGGGATGGCCGGGGCATCTGCTGCTGCGAAAATTTCATTGGACGCGCAAGTCACCCTTCTCGAAGCGGAGCCCGCACTTGGTTACCACGCAAGCGGGCGGTCCGCCGCGATGTTCGAAGAACATTACGGCACACCGACAACCTGTGAACTGAACCGCGCATCGCGCGCCGAACATGAGGCCCGCGGAGTTCTGAGCCCGCGGGGATTGATGCTTATTGGCAAGGACAGCGATCAGTTGCAGTTCGAAGCCGATTTGACGACGATGGGAATGGAGGAATGCGCGGTGGCAAATGCCTTTGTGCGGGTGCCGATCCTTAGCCCGGACGTCACACGGGCGGCAATCCATGAAGACGCGCATGACATCGATACTGACAAGTTGCTGCAGGGTTTTGCGAGAGACGCGCGGGCGAACGGTGCGCAGGTCCTGACGGGCCAGCGTGTCACGGGAATTTCCAGGGGCACGGTGTGGAAAGTGGCCACCGACAGCCGTGAATTCGAGGCCGATATCCTTGTGAACGCCGCAGGCGCCTGGGCTGACCAGATCGCTGAAATGGCCGGTGTTGCACCGATCGGACTTCAACCAAACCGCCGCTCGATGGCACGCCTGCCCGCGCCCGATGGGCATGATGTTTCCAAGTGGCCGATGCTCTTTGGTCCGGGCGAGAGCTGGTACGCCAAGCCGGATGCCGGAGGTTGGATCGTGTCGCCGGGAGATGAGGACCCGATGGATCCGATGGATGCCTGGCCAGATGACATGGTGCTGGCTGAGGGGCTGGATCGTTATCAGCAGTATGTCACAAGCCCGGTGACACGGCTTGAAACCTCATGGGCGGGACTTCGGACGTTTTCACCGGACCGCAGTCTGGTTATCGGGCATGACCCTGATACTGATGGGTTTTTCTGGTGTGCCGGGCAGGGTGGCTATGGCATTCAAAGCTCACCCGCCGCGTCTTCTTGTCTGGCGGATTTGCTGGCAGGTCGTCGCCCAGTGCTGCGGTCAGAAACCGTGCAAGCCCTGAGCCCGTTGCGATTTCGCTGACGCTTAGGCGTAGTCAGGAATGTATGAGACTCGCTCGCGTATCTTGTAGCGTGGTGCCGGGTAGTCTTTGAATTTCGGACCCAGATCAGGAAAGAGTTTTCTCAGTTCCTCGCGCACGGTGCGGGGGGCTTCCTTAAGGCTTTCGGTCGTTGGCGAAAAGCTTTCAACCGGCAGGCCATTCGCGCAGAGCACCTGATGTTCGTCAAACACGACGTTGTAATAGGTCACTTCGTCGGGAGCGCGATCGACAAAGATGCTGTCATTCAGATCTGAAATATCTCGTGCAGGCACAAGGCAAGCTACGTTGTCAGCCTCATCCTCCAGACGCCATCCGGGAATAAGCAGGCGATGCGCGGGCGCGACCGAAATATCGCGCTGTGGCATCATCGGACCGATTGCCCGGGTGCGCAAGAAAATGGGCGCCAGCGACGGATCAGCGGCAATTTCAGCAGCGGTCACCGTGCGGGTCCAGACCATCCGTACCGGCTGCAATCCATTGTCGCGCGTGACGACAAGATCCCCGACGCGCAGAAACTCGACACGCCTTGGGCCGCAGGGGGTGCGCAAGTTCGCACCGGCACAAAGCCCGGCGACACCGGTCTTGCTTACCTTTTCGGCCTTGGTGATTTTAGCAGCCATCGTCATCAAGACGTTCCTTCCGCAACGCAGATCCTCTTTCCCCCACCCAAGGGTTCAAATGTGACCAGATTAGGGACAGGTCATGTTGAATCCGGGATTGCTGTGAACAATAGCCTGTTATTTGTTTCGCAAACGTCAACAATAACGGAGGAGCGCGCGTATAGGCGTGAGATCGACATCAACAGTTCGCGCTGTCAGCGGGAATTGTGTCAGTGAAGTTTGTTCGGTCTCTGCGCTTGGGGCGACTGCATTTCAGCCGTGATCGCCTCGGCTGCTGCTTTTGGGTCACCAGCCCGGTGAATGGGTCGGCCAACCACAACATGGTCAGCTCCCGCTGCAATTGCCTCGGCAGGGGTCATGACCCGCTTCTGGTCCCCAAGATCCGCCCCCGCCGGGCGCACGCCAGGCGTGACGATCAGGCGCCCCTCTGCCTGTGGCAAGGCGCGGATCAAGCCGGCTTCCTGTGGCGAAGCGATAACCCCGTGCGCTCCGGCTTCAAATGCACGTCCGGCGCGTTCCTGAACCAGATCCGGAATGCTTCCCGGGCGGATCTGCGCCGCGTCAAGGTCACCGCGATCCAGCGAGGTCAAGACGGTCACGGCGAGGATTTTCAGATCACTTCCACCAGCCCCTTCACGCGCCGCTCTTACAACGTGCGGATCACCATGCACTGTCAGGAAATCAAGGTCGAACTGCGCCAAACCCCGGACCGCGGCCTCAATCGTCGCACCTATGTCAAACAGCTTTAGGTCCATGAAAATCCGCTTGCCGTGCTCTTCCTTCAGCTCGACGGCAAGCGCCAGACCTCCTCCGGTCAGCATTCCCAGGCCGATCTTGTAAAAGGAAACTGAGTCCCCAAGCCTGGCGGTCAAATCCAGCCCTTCCAATGCGTTCGGGACATCAAGGGCAACAATCAAGCGGTCATCTGCGTTTGTCATGGCTGCCGACCTAGCCTGCGACCGACGCAAGAGCAAGAGAATGTGCCTGCCATATGGCTTTGGCCTTGAGCCGCTCAAGTCGCGTTCCCATATAGCGTTTGAGGCTCATCAATAGCATGCCGCTTGCCGGGTGTTAAAATCAGAGCGCTTTTAAAGGAGAGACCCATGGACTTAGAAAAGTTCACCGAGCGGTCGCGCGGCTTCTTGCAGGCCGCACAGACGATCGCAATGCGGGAAAGCCATCAGAAACTGGCGCCCGAACACTTGCTGAAAGCATTGCTGGACGATGATCAGGGCCTTGCGACCAACCTGATCAAGGCAGCAGGCGGCGCGCCGGAACGCGTCGTCGAAGCGGTGGACGCCGCACTTGCCAAGATCCCAAAAGTCACCGGGGACGTTGGCCAGACCTATATGGACCAACAGACCGCCAAAGTTCTCGACGAAGCGCAGAAACTTGCCAAAAAAGCAGGCGACAGCTTTGTGCCTGTCGAACGCATCTTGACGGCGCTTGCCGTGACACGGTCCAAGGCAAAAGACGCGCTGGATGCGGGTGCTGTGACCGCACAGAAGCTGAATGCGGCGATCAACGATGTCCGCAAGGGCCGCACTGCTGACACAGCCTCTGCGGAAGAAGGCTATGACGCTCTGAAAAAGTACGCGCGCGACCTGACCGAGGCTGCCCGCGACGGCAAAATCGACCCGATCATCGGGCGCGACGAAGAAATCCGCCGCGCTATGCAGGTGCTCTCGCGCCGCACTAAGAACAACCCCGTTCTGATCGGTGAACCCGGCGTCGGTAAGACCGCCATCGCCGAAGGCCTCGCCATGCGCATCGTCGACGGCGATGTGCCGGAGTCCTTGCGCAACAAGCAGCTCTTGTCGCTCGACATGGGTGCGCTGATTGCCGGTGCGAAATACCGCGGTGAGTTCGAAGAACGCCTGAAGGCCGTTCTTTCCGAGGTCACGGCGGCCGCAGGCGAAATCATCCTGTTCATCGACGAAATGCACACGCTTGTCGGCGCGGGTAAAGCCGATGGTGCAATGGATGCCTCGAACCTGCTGAAACCCGCCCTCGCGCGCGGCGAATTGCACTGTATCGGCGCGACCACCTTGGATGAATACCGCAAGCATGTCGAAAAAGACGCGGCGCTTGCTCGCCGCTTCCAGCCGCTCATGGTGAACGAACCGTCGGAAACCGATACGGTGTCGATCCTGCGCGGCATCAAGGAAAAGTACGAGCTGCACCACGGTGTGCGCATCTCGGACGCGGCCCTTGTGGCGGCGGCGACCCTGTCGCATCGCTACATCACAGACCGCTTTCTGCCGGACAAGGCCATCGACCTGATGGACGAAGCCGCCAGCCGTCTGCGCATGGAAGTCGACAGCAAACCCGAAGAACTCGACGCGCTGGACCGCGAGATCCTGCAAAAGCAGATCGAAGCGGAAGCCCTGAAGAAAGAAGACGACAAGGCCTCGAAGGATCGGCTTGAGAAGCTTGAGAAGGAACTCTCGGACCTTCAGGAAACCTCGTCTGAAATGACTGCGAAATGGCAAGCGGAACGGGACAAGCTGGAAGGCGCACGCGATCTCAAGGAGCAACTTGACCGCGCCCGTGCCGAGTTGGATCAGGTCAAACGCGAAGGCAACCTGCAACGCGCAGGCGAGTTGAGCTATGGCGTCATTCCGGGTCTCGAAAAGCAGTTGTCAGTGGCTGAGTCAGCGGATGATCTTATGGTCGAAGAAGCGGTTCGCCCCGAGCAGATCGCCGAAGTTGTCGAGCGTTGGACTGGTATTCCGACGTCCAAAATGTTGGAAGGCGAACGCGAAAAACTTCTGCGCATGGAGGACGAGCTTGCCAAGCGCGTCGTTGGTCAACGTCCGGCCGTCAAGGCGGTTTCAAATGCCGTCCGACGCGCACGTGCCGGGCTTCAGGACGAAAATCGCCCTCTGGGTTCGTTCCTGTTTCTTGGCCCGACCGGCGTCGGTAAGACTGAGCTGACCAAGGCGCTTGCAGAATATCTGTTCGACGACGAAAGTGCGATGGTGCGGATCGACATGTCCGAGTTCATGGAAAAGCACTCGGTCGCCCGCCTGATCGGCGCGCCTCCGGGCTATGTTGGCTATGACGAAGGCGGTGTGCTGACCGAGGCCGTGCGGCGCAGGCCGTATCAGGTGATCCTGTTCGACGAGGTCGAAAAGGCGCACCCCGAGGTCTTCAACGTCCTGTTGCAGGTTCTCGACGATGGCGTTCTGACCGACGGTCAGGGCCACCGCGTCGACTTCAAGCAGACGCTGATCGTGCTGACGTCGAACCTTGGCAGTCAGGCGCTCAGCCAACTGCCCGACGGTACGGACGCCTCAGAAGCGAAACGCGATGTCATGGACGCCGTACGCGCCCACTTCCGGCCCGAGTTCCTGAACCGGCTGGACGACCAGATCGTGTTTGATCGTCTGACGCGCGTAGACATGGACGGTATCGTTGATATTCAGCTTGGCCGCCTGCGCAAGCGTTTGGCAAAGCAGAACATCGGCCTTGAACTGGATGAAGCCGCCCAGAAGTGGCTGGCCGACGAAGGCTATGATCCGGTGTTCGGCGCACGGCCTCTGAAGCGGGTCATCCAGCGCGCCCTTCAGGATCAGCTTGCCGAGATGCTCCTTGCGGGCGACATCGGTGAAGGCACAACCGTCACCGTCACGGCGGGTGCCGATGGTCTCCTTGTGGGCGACCGCGTATCGACGTCAAACCGTCAGCCACCGGAAGACGCGGTGGTGCACTAAAGTCCCGAAAGGCCCCGCGCTATGCGGGGCCTTTTGTTCATGGGCGAGTTGAAAGGCCAAAGCCTGAATCCGCCCTTACCCACGGTGGAGGCTTCACGTGACGGACGCAATACTGGCCTACGAACCCCAGATCAGGATCTCGGTGTTCATTGCAATTCTAGCGGTCATGGCGCTCTGGGAAGTCGCGGCACCGCGACGACGTGTCGAAATTCCCCGCCTTCTGCGTTGGTCAAATAACCTTTCCCTCGTGGTCCTCGATGCGCTGATTGTCCGCCTGGTTTTTCCTGTGGTCGCCGTCGGATTGGCGCTGATCGTCTCGGGAAATGGCTGGGGTCTCTTCGCACTTGTGGACGTCCCGAACTGGCTCGCGATCGTGGTGACCATCCTGATCCTGGATCTGATAATCTATCTGCAGCACGTGGTCTTTCATGCCGTGCCAGCGCTGTGGCGACTGCACCGAATGCACCACGCCGATCTTGAATTCGACGTGACAACCGGGTTGCGATTTCACCCTGCTGAAATTCTCCTGTCCATGGCAATCAAGCTGCTTGTAGTTCTGGCGCTTGGCCCCCCGGCCATCGCGGTCCTGATCTTCGAAGTCCTGCTGAACGGGTCTGCCATGTTCAACCACTCGAACATTCGGCTGCCTGCGCGTGTGGACGCGGTCTTGCGGTGGGTAATCGTGACCCCCGACATGCACCGTGTGCACCACTCGATCCACCCCTCCGAGACCAACAGCAACTTCGGGTTCAACGTGCCGTGGTGGGATCGACTGCTAGGCACCTATAAGGCGCAACCGCGCGACGGTCATGAAGGCATGACCATCGGCATCGAGCAGTTCCGAAGTCGCCGCGAACTCTGGATCGACCGTATGCTGACCCAACCTCTCAAAGGTCCGGCAAGTGGATATCCGATAAACCGAACTGGCAAATCCGAAGTCAGCGACCAAGTGCCGCCTGAAAACTGAAGGCCCCTGACAAGCGGTCTGTCACGTCAAGCCTTCGCACGCCACCCAAAGCGCCTCGGGCACAGTGACTGTCTCCATCGGAACACGCCCAAATCCCGGCAATCGGCCGCGCCCATCCGCCTCAACACCTGCAATTAGCCCGGCCAAACGTTCGCCGAACTGGGGTGACGTTCCGGGATCGATCAGAATGAACACCTGCCCCAGATCGTGCGGCTCGCCTTCCGGTGCCTTCAACGGCTTCACGTCCTGAGACAAGCGTCCCCCCGTCAGACCTGCCGCCAAAATCTCGACCATAGCACCAATGCCCCAGCCCTTGGCGCCACCAGTGGACAACAAAGACCCCTTAAGCGCCGCCTCGGGGTCGGTTGTCGGATTGCCATCGGCATCCACAGCCCATCCCTCGGGAATTGGCTCGCCCGCTTCTTTAGCCATGTTCACAGCCCCAAGCGTGACAACAGTCGTCGCCTGATCAAACGCAAATGCGACACCGCCTGCGCCGTCCGGCACAGCAAAGGCTATCGGGTTCGTTCCAATCACCCGTTTTGACCCACCAAAGGGTGCCACAATCGGGCTGGCGTTGGTCACACCCAAAGCGATCAGCCCAGCCGCCGCCCCACGTTCTGTGAACCACCCCAAAGCGGTGCAGGTGTGCGCTCTGCCGATATACACTGAAACGATTCCCGTTTCGCGCGCAACTGTGACGGCCTGATCGAACGCCGCATCAAAAGCCACCTGCGCAAACCCATCGTCTGCGTACACCTTCAAAACCGAAGCGCGAACCGCCTCGACCGAGGGCGTCGCCCTGCGATTGATCCGCCCGGTCGCAAGCTGACGACAATAGCTCTCCAGATAATACAACCCGCAGATGCGATTGCTCCGAGCTTCGGCCCAGGCAATGGCATCCGCCATGATCCCCGCAGCATTCTCATTCGCACCATGCCGCAGCAAAGCGTCCTTCGAGACGCGCTCAATCTCACGAATGGAAACGTCGGGCATGGGGCAGGGTCCTCTCATTTGACCCGTCCAACCTAGTCACCCCAGCGCGCCCCGCAACCGACTAATCACCCCCGCCGGGAAGGCATCACGCCACCGCTGCGTTCGGTAATCTGCGCTGCCGCATGCGCAACCGATGCCCCAAACTCGGAAATTCGCGACGGATCAAACCGAATGCTCGGCCCCGAGATCGACACGCCCGCACAGGGCTTGCCGTACTCATCGAAAATCGCACTGCCGATACAGGACATCCCGTCGTGGCGTTCTTCCTTGTCAAAGGACCAGCCGCGTGCGCGGATCGTCGAAAGATCCTCAAACAGATCCGTGGGGCTAGTGTGCGTGTTCGCAGTGAACCTTTCTAATCCCGCGCGCGTCAAAAGTTGTCGCACCTGGTCTTCGGGCAGCGCCGCAAGGATTGCCTTGCCCGTTCCGGATGCATGCATCGCTGTCCGCGTGCTTGGCGGGAAAAACGCCCGGATCGGATTGTGCGTCTCGATCTGCCCGATGAACACAACCTCGGCCCCCTGCGGAACCGCGAGGTTCGCCGTCTCGCCTGTCTGTTCCATCAAAAGCTGCATCACAGGTCGCCCGATTTCGGCCAGATCGCGCCGCTTCAGAAATGCGGACCCCGTGCGAAAGGCCTCGATCCCGATCAGCCAGTCCTGACGCTCTTCATCAAAGGTCACAAACCCACGCTTCTGGAGTGTCGTCAGAATCCGATGCGTCGTCGCTGTCGGCACCCCGACTGCCAGCGAAAGATCCGTCAGTGTCATCCGATCCGCGCGCGCAATCGCGCTCAGAACCCCCAAAGCCCGGTCCAGGGATTGAAGCGTCCCGGCACTGCTTTCCGAGAACTGAGACTTTGGCCGTCCGCGCTGGCGCTTTGCTTGCTGCATGGTCCGAATCCTTGATGGCGATATCTGGAGCATAGTCTGATTAAACTGAAAATAATTTTCAATACTAAAAAATAGACGGAAAATGAAAAATTAAAAATTAATAAAGTCAGTATGATAGGCAATTAGTTATTTAAACGGAAAACGTTTTCAAGAAAATTGCACTAACTCAAATAGATGGTATGTTGGCTCAAGCAAATCGGAGAATCGAACGATGTCAGACCAGAACCCAGTCTTCATTCCAGGCCCAACAAACATTCCTGATCGCTTGTTGTCGGCCATGCATGTGCAAACGCGCGACCACCGAGCGCCGGATTTTGTCGAGACATTCGCGCCCGTTCTTGAAGACACCAAAAAAGTCTTCGCCACGACCACCGGCAAAGTCATTACGTTCCCATCCAGCGGTACCGGCGGCTGGGAAGCAGCCGTCACCAACACACTCAGCCCTGGCGACAAGGTTCTTGTTGCACGCTACGGCATGTTCAGCCACCGCTGGATCGATCTTTGCCAGCGGCACGGTCTCGACGTGCAGATCATTGAATGCCCATGGGGCAGCGGTGCGCCTGTCGACCGGTTCGAGTCAGCCCTTGCGGCTGACACCGGCCACGAGATCAAAGCCGTTCTTGTCACCCACAACGAAACCGCAACCGGGGTTAAGTCCGACATCGCCGGTGTGCGTAGCGCAATGAACGCCGCAAGCCACCCCGCACTTCTCATGGTCGACTGCGTGAGCTCGCTGGCATCGATGGATTTCCAAATGGACACTTGGCAAGTCGACATTGCTGTGTCCGGCTCGCAAAAGGGTTTCATGCTGGCCACCGGCATGGCGATCCTCTGCGTCAGCCCAAAGGCACTGGCCGCCATGGAGACAGCCAAACTGCCGCGCATCTTCTTCGACTTCCGCGACATGATGAAAGCAAACGCCTCTGGCGGTTTCCCCTATACGCCACCGCTGCAACTGATCTACGGCATGCGCGAGAGCCTGAAGATGCTGTTCGAGGAGGGTCTCGACAACGTCTACGCCCGCCACTTCCGCCTCGCCGAAGGCGTGCGCCGTGCCGTTGATGCATGGGGCCTCAAGCTGGTCGCCCAATCGCCTGACCTGTATTCCGACACCGTCAGCGCGATCTACGTGCCCGAGGGTTTCGACAGCAACGCGCTCACCGCTCATGCTTTCGACGCGTATGGCGTGTCCTTCGGCATCGGCCTTGGCGAGATGAACGGTAAAGCCTTCCGCATCGGCCACCTCGGCAGTTTGACCGACGTCATGGTTCTTTCCGGTCTGGCAACGATTGAAATGGCGATGGCCGACCTAGATTACCCGGTGAAGCTGGGAAGCGGCGTCGCTGCCGCGCAGGAGTACTTCCGTACTTCCCGCGCCCCTGCCGCCAAAGCCGCAGCATAAAGGACAAGACACATGCTGGATTACACCACAGCCGAGGGCCTGACGATTGAGCACATGCGCGAGGCGCACGAGCGGATCAAACCCTACATCAACCGCACGCCGGTTCTGCGATCGCAGTATCTGAACGATCTCACCGGGGCCGACATTTACTTCAAGTGCGAGAACTTTCAGGAAGCTGGCGCCTTCAAGGTGCGCGGTGCCTGCAACGCGGTTTTCGGGCTGACGGATGAACAAGCCAGGAACGGCGTCTGCACGCACTCCTCCGGCAACCACGCTCTGTCGCTCAGCTATGCGGCCGGTCGTCGAGGCATTCCGTGCAACGTTGTCATGCCGCGCACGGCTCCGCAGGCCAAGAAAGACGCTGTGAAACGCTACGGCGGCACGATTACCGAATGCGAACCGTCCACAACCTCGCGTGAAGCCTCCTTCGCCGAGGTCCAGGCCCGCACCGGCGGCGAATTCGTCCACCCCTACAACGACCCCCGAGTCATCGCTGGTCAGGCGACCTGTTCGGCGGAGCTTCTTGAACAAGTCGACGGCCCGCTTGACGCCGTGGTCGCCCCCATCGGTGGCGGCGGCATGATCTCGGGCACTTGCCTGACGATCTCGAACCTCGCCCCGAACACCAAGATATACGCGGCGGAACCCGAGCAGGCCGATGACGCTTACCGCTCCTTCAAAGCGGGTCACATCATCGCCGACGACGCGCCCGAGACGATTGCCGACGGTCTCAAGGTGCCGCTGAAGGAAAACACCTGGCACTTCGTGTCGCACTTCGTGACCGACATCCACACTGCGTCCGAACAAGAAATCATCGACGCGATGAAGATCACGTGGAAATACCTGCGCATCGTCATGGAGCCAAGTTGCGCCCCGCCATTGGCGACGATCCTGAAGAACCCCGAGGTTTTCAAAGGCAAGCGCGTCGGCGTCATCGTCACGGGCGGCAACGTCGATCTCGACAAGTTGCCGTGGCTCTGAGCCCCGAAATTAGAACAAACGAACAAGACAGCCCCTAAAGGAGCAACGATATGAACAAGGCAATCAACCTCTCCGACCTCGAAGTCGGCTACGACATCCCTGCCTCCATCGGCATGGACGAAGCCGACATCTCTACCCCGTCGCTGGTCCTCGATCTCGACGCGCTTGAGCGCAACATCAAGAAGATGGGCGACTGGGCGAAAGAGCACGGCATGCGCCACCGCGTGCACGGCAAAATGCACAAATCCGTTGACGTGGCCCTGCTTCAGGAGTCGCTCGGCGGCTCTTGTGGTGTCTGCTGCCAGAAAGTCTCGGAAGCCGAAGTCTTCGCGCGCGGCGGCATCAAGGACGTTCTCGTTTCAAACCAGGTGCGCCAGCCGGAGAAAATCGACCGCCTTGCGCGCCTTCCGAAGCTCGGCGCACGCACCATCTGCTGCGTGGACGACCTTGCGAACGTTGCTGACCTTTCAGAAGCGGCTGTCCGCCACGGTACGCAAATCGAATGCCTCGTTGAAATCGACTGTGGCGCAGGCCGCTGCGGCGTGACGACAACGCCCGCCGTAGTCGAAATCGCAAAAGCCATCGACGCGGCCGAGGGCCTCAAGTTCGCTGGCATCCAGGCCTATCAGGGCGCGATGCAGCACATGGACTCCTACGAGGATCGCAAAGCCAAGATCGCCCTGGCAGTTGCTCAGGTGAAAGACGCCGTCGACACGCTGAAAGCAGACGGTATCGAGTGCGACATCGTCGGCGGTGGCGGCACCGGTTCCTACTACTTCGAAGGCACCTCGGGCGTTTACAACGAACTTCAGTGTGGATCCTACGCCTTCATGGACGCCGACTATGGACGCATCCTCGACAAAGACGGCAACCGCATCGACCAGGGCGAATGGGAGAACGCGCTGTTCATCCTGACTTCGGTCATGAGCCACGCCAAGGCCGACAAAGCCATCGTAGACGCAGGCCTCAAAGCCCAGTCCGTCGACAGCGGCCTGCCAACGATCTTCGGCCGCACCGACGTGCAATACGTCAAATGCTCTGACGAGCACGGCGTTGTTGCTGACCCCAACGGCGTTCTTAAAGTGAACGACAAGCTCAAGCTGGTCCCTGGTCACTGCGACCCGACCTGCAACGTGCACGACTGGTATGTCGGCGTACGCAACGGAAAGGTCGAAACGCTCTGGCCCGTCTCGGCGCGCGGCAAAGCCTACTAAGCCGCCCGGCACGAAATCATGAAGGGCGCCTCTGATCGGGCGCCCTTTAAAGTCAAAACGCACAGAAAGACCTCAGACCATGACCGATACACAAAACGACGGCCTGCTCATTGTTGGCGAAGATCTCTGCGAGAAACTCGTTGGCCGCGCTGACGCCTTTGAAGCCGTTGAGGCCGTTTTCGCCGCAATGGCCAAAGGCGACGCCTATAACTTCCCGGTCATCCGCGAAGCCATCGGATATGCCGACGCGCTCTATGGCTTCAAGTCGGGGTTCGACCGTGCAGGTAAAAACCTTGGCGTGAAATCCGGCGGCTTCTGGCCCGGCAACATGGCCAAGGGCCTCACCAACCACCAGTCCACCGTGTTCCTGTTCGATCCAGACACCGGCAAACTTTCTGCCCTCGTCGGTGGCAACTACCTTACAGCCGTGCGCACCGCCGCGTCCTCGTCCGTCTCAATCCAGCACCTTGCCCGCAAGGATGCCAAAGTGCTCGGCATGGTCGGCGCTGGTCACCAGTCGCACTTCCAGATGCGCGCCGCCGCCGAACAACGCGACTTCGAGAAAGTCGTCGCCTGGAACCCGCACCCCGATATGCTTCCGAAGCTTGGTGAAACCGCCAAAGAACTCGGTCTTGAATTCGAAGCCGTCACCCCGGAACAGCTTGGTGCGCAGGCCGACGTCATCATCACGATCACATCCGCCTTCGAACCACTACTGATGAAGGACTGGATCAAACCCGGCACCCACATCGCCTGCATGGGCACGGATACCAAAGGCAAGATGGAAGTCGATCCTGCCCTCGTCGCCGCCGCCACCGTCTTCACCGACGAGATCGCTCAGTCCATCAGCATCGGCGAAGCACAACACGCCATTGCCTCGGGCGCCCTGAAGGAAGACCAGATCACCCCCATCGGCAAAGTCATCAACGGCGACCACCCGGGCCGCACCAGCGAAGCCGAGATCACCTTGTTCGACGGCACCGGCGTTGGCCTGCAAGACCTCGCCGTGGCCTCGGTCGCTGCGCGCCTTGCCGCCGAAAGCGGCGAAGCGATCCGCGTCAAGCTCTGACCCAAATGCAAAAAAGCCCTGCCAAAGAGCAGGGCTTTTTCATTTCTGTCGTTCAGCGGTTCTTAGGCTGTCTGATCGTCCAGCTTGGCGTCCGGTGCGTTTTTCGCGACCGAAGCAATACCATTCTCACAAGCCGAGTTGCTCTCGTACAACTCGGAAGTCCCGATCACCTGACCGTTGGCCGCCTTCAGGTTGAACATCGGCTTGCCCGACTTGGATGTCTTACGCTCAAACCGCGCGTCATTTGCCGAGTTCTTGCGAACCGACTCGATGCCGTTCATGCAGCTTGGTTTGCGCTTGTAGCCTTCACTGGCCAAAATCGTCTGGCCATTGCCAGCTTTCAGACGAAAGCGAAACTCGCCGCCCTTGTCTTTGTAAACTTCAAATTTCCCTGCCATCCTGACTGGACCTCTTGCTTTTGGTTAACACGACACGCGTGACTCCCGCGTGGTGACCACACTACCGCATAGTTTCATTTCGCCAAGATGCCTGTCGCGCATTTTTTGGGCGTTTCGGGGCATTTGGGCCCGGTTATAGGCAACGGACTGGCGTTTTTGCGCCAGAACAATCCCAGCCCCCTCCCCAGAATTGTCCCGAATGCCCGCTTTCCACTCGGCAAGACTTCGCGCGATCATTCGAATTTGACTGTTCTGCCCCACCGCCGCCGCATTGTTTGCACATTTCAATCCCACCTTCATGTCATCCCAAGCGGTATTGGGAGTGGCACAAAGGAGGCGCGACAAGCGCACAAGCTATGAGTAAAGTACATCGAATTGCAGGTCTGAAAATATCAAGGGTCGTCCAGCGGACACCGTCGACCGATCCGCTTCAGGATTTCTGGACGCCGAAAGACGCCCTTCCTGATCTTGAGCCCCCCGAAGAAAAGCTGCGCCGCAATGGTCGGCAGATCTTCTCGGCGGATACCATTACATTGTCGCACAGCTCGTCGATGGAGGACGTGTTCGATCCCAAAAGGCGCCCTGAAAACGGTAACGCGACCGAGCGGGTCACGGTTTATGTAATGAACCTGATCGTGATGGTCATGGCGCTGCCCGTCGGGCTGGGGTTGTTGTTCTTCAACATCCTGTTCGGCGAAAATCTCCGCACGACAGCCCATGTCATCGCCCTGACAGGGATGGCCATGGCACTGGCGACCATGCCGGGCAACACCGACCTTTTGCGGTTCCTCTAAAAGAATATCGCTTACGAAAAATAGGCACTCTGCAGGCTATCCGGCAGAGTGTCTCTCGCCCAAACATGCGTGTGGATCGAAAAGACCACGGCATCGCTTTTGGGCAACCGTGTCATGACTTGTCGCTCGGATCGCAGAAACCGTAGCGGTTTGCCGTCGGACGGGTCGGGCTCGGCCTCGCGCCTCGGATGATGCAAAACCCCGGCAGCATGTCGCAGGATATTGGCCCGCCACAAAGGGCGCCCAACCTTGATTCCGTCAAACAATCGCTGCACCCGGCGGGCGATATCGTCATCATAGGACGCCACCGGAACATGGATCCGCGTCAAAGGCCGTCCGATCTTCTCGGCCAGCGTCCAGTGTGATGGAAAACACAGGATCGCACCTGTCAGCACATGCTCGCGCCCGCGCCGCTGCAAGATGCAGATATCCTCTTGGATTAACCGCCCGATGGTCAGCAACGGTCTCTCCCGATTGACCACGACCTCCACACCATCCGGCCTGTAAACCAAACGCGGGCCAACAACATAGGCGGGGTTCCCGGAACAGACCTCCAGCACCAGATCAAGACACTCCTGCGCCGCCGCTTCGGCCTCCGGCTCCTGCGCGTAAACCTCCTGCGGCAACCCAGAGATAAGATCGTCCCTCAGGCGCATTTGCCCGGCGAAGGCATCGTCCACCACTAGCCAGTCTGCGTCTCCCAAAGGCTGCACGCCGGGCAAAGCCCGCCTACCCGGCTCCAGCCAGGTGATCCCCTCCAAGGATTGCTGCAAGACAATGTCGTCCATTGTTTCGATGTAACCGCCGCCGATCCTCCGCGCCAGATCATGTCGCCGCCAGAGTAAAGAAATGTCGCATTTGCGTCGGACGCGCGCTCGGGACGGGTCGATCCTGACCGCAAGGGAGACCCTTCAATGAACCAGCATTTCAGCGACAACCGCAAGATTGACCCTACCAAAGGCACGCATCTTGATGACGGCACCCCGAACGACGCTGACCGTATTGAAATCGGCCCGACGCGCCTCGCCTTCGCCGAGTGGGAAGCCGCGGGTCTCGAGCTTCCAAACCTCGCCGAAATGCGCCGTTTCCGCTGGAAGCGCCTGACCCAGCACATCGTCGACCGCGGCTACGGCGGCCTCTTGATGTTCGACCCCCTGAACATCCGGTACGCCACCGACACCACCAACATGCAGCTGTGGAACACGCACAACCCCTTCCGCGCAGTCCTTCTTTGCGCCGACGGCCACATGGTGATCTGGGACTACAAGAACGCGCCGTTCCTGTCGAACTTCAACCCGCTCGTCAAAGAAGTCCGAGGCGGCGCTTCAATGTATTACTTCGCAAAGGGCGACAAAATCGACGAAACTGCCGATAGCTTCATCGCTGACGTCGAAGACATCATGCGCGAGCACGCAGGCACCAACAAGCGCATCGCCGTCGACAAGATCATGATCCCCGGCTACCGCGCTCTGATCGCCGCGGGTTTCGAGGTCGAGGAAGGGGAGGAAGTCACCGAACGCGCCCGCTCTGTCAAAGGCCCGGACGAGATCAAAGCAATGCGCTGCGCCTCACACGCCTGCGAGGCGTCCATGTACGTCATGGAAGACTTCGCGCGCGCCAATGTCCCCCTCGGCAACACCAGCGAAGACGATGTCTGGGCGGTACTACACGCTGAAAACATCAAACGCGGCGGCGAATGGATCGAAACGCGCCTGCTTGCCTCCGGCCAACGCACGAACCCGTGGTTCCAGGAGTGCGGTCCCCGCACCACGCGCAACAACGAAATCATCGCCTTCGACACCGACCTGATCGGCAGCTACGGCATCTGCGTCGACATCTCGCGCACATGGTGGATCGGGGACCAGAAGCCGCGCCCCGACATGATCGACGCGATGAAACACTCAGTCGAGCACATCATGACCAACATGGAAATGATCCGCCCCGGCGTGCGCATCGAAGACCTCAGCCGCAACACCCACAAACTCCACGACAAATTCCAGGCCCAGAAATACGGCTGCCTGATGCATGGTGTGGGTCTCTGCGATGAATGGCCCATGGTCGCCTACCCGGACAAGATGATCCCCGGAGCCTTCGACCATGAACTGGAAGCGGGCATGACGATATGCGTTGAAGTCCTTGCCGGCGAGGTTGGCGGGGACTTCTCGATCAAGCTGGAAGATCAGGTGCTGGTGACCGAAGACGGATATGAAAACCTCACGCAATACCCGTTTGATCCGGCACTGATGGGCGAAGGGTAGAATTCACCGGGCGTCAAAGCGGCAATGACCGCCTCGCGGGACGAAGCTGCCTTACGTGTTCGCTTGATTGGGCATAGTCCCCCACAAAACAGGAGATCAATTTGCATTGATGAAGTTCCTGAAGCGGCCATCGATAATCTCGGCCCAACCCTCCACATAATTCTTTCTGATTTCGGCGGCCTGGTCGCCTCGCGCTTCCCAGCCATCATGTATCAGTGTGACCACTGTCTTGCCGTCGTCCGTCGCTTCAAATTCAACCGAGACCGTCGTAGCTTCCGCCTCTGACAACCCAGGATACCAACGGAAAGCGACGCGTCGACCTTCTTCATAGTCTATGATGATGCCCCAGATTCTGTTTTCCCCGGTTTTCGAGATTTCAAATATCTGCCCGCCTTCATATCGTTCAATGACGACGGTATCGGGTGCAGGCTCGCCAAGATATGGGCTGACGGAATGCGTATCCAGTGGCCACCAGTGTGAGGCATCCGACATGAATGCATCGAAAGTCTCATCGGGTGACCGATTGACCTCAGAAACAACTTTGATCGCATTTAGTGACATGTCATTCCTCCTCTTGTTCATTGAGCGAAGCCAGCAAATCCGACCAATGCGCCGTCCAAAATGCACGGATCTCATCCAATTTCGCTTTGTTGACGCAATAAATGTTTTGCGCCCCTTTGGGCTTGGCGTAGATCAGGTCTGCGTCCCTCAGAACTTTCAGGTGTTGCGACATTACGGGCTGCGATACGTCAATACTTGCTGTCAGTTCGCGCACAGACATTGGTCGCTTCGCAAGCAGATCGACGACGCTTTGACGAATGGGGTTTGAAAGGGATTTGAATTCAATTTCATAAGGCATTCCTAATGATAAGAATATCCTAATATTAGGTCAAGCGGGAAATCCGGGTAAGCCGCCTCGTTGCGACAATGCGGATATCGGTCGCTCGAAGCCAACGCAGCATTGGTCAGAATGGGCTCAAAACCTCTAATCGCGTCCCCCTCCTCAAACCGTCCACTTCACCGTCTCAACCCCGATAAACCGCCGCATCCGCTCCAGTTCCGCCGCCAGTTTCTCACGCCGACTGCCGGGCCATTTCACCCCCAGTTCCGGCCAAAACCCGATCACGTTCAGAAACGAAGCCTTCCTGTCCGCCTTGATCTCAATCCGTCCGACAAAACGATCCCCCTCCAAAATCGGGAACACGTAATACCCCCAAATCCGTTTTGCCGCAGGCACGAACATCTCGACCCGATATTCAAAACCGAACAGTCGCGCCAATCTGTTGCGATCCCGGATCACCGGATCAAACGGGTTCAGGATCCTGAGCCGTCCGGTCGCCTTTCCAAGCCCTGCCAGCCGCGCCTCGATATCCGCCAGCGCCATACCCTTCACCCAGTCGCCGGACGCAGTCTCGACCTCAACCGGCACCAAATCCCGCTCATTTTGCGTGATCCACTGCCGCACTTCATCCGAGCCAACTGCGTCCCAATACCTCTGCACATCCCCCGGCGCGCCAAACCCCATCCGGTCCAGTGCCGCGCGACACAGCCAATCCACCTGCGCGCCATCCTCTAACCCGCACTCATGCGGCAACGCCGGGAACACCCGCTCGCCCAGATCGTAATATTTGTTGAAATTCACGCGATGGCACGTCGCCAACTCGCCGGTGTACCACATGAAATCCAACGCAAGTTTGTGCGGAGGTCGCGACCACATCTCCTTTGGTCCCTCAACCTTCGTATCAAACGCGTGCGTCGACAAAGCCCCCTCATCACGGATCCGCGCCTTAATCTCTTCTCGTGCCGCCTCATCAGGCAGGTTCTTCCACCACCCCGCACGGCTCATCTCGATGCGCTTGCGGCGAAACTGCCGCTCCCACATCGGCAGAAACTCCATCGGCAGTACCGAAGCATCATGCGTGAAATGCTCGAAGACAGCGCGATCCTTCGCCAACAGACGATCCAGCATAGGCTCGCGATAGTTCTGGTTCCGGCTCCACAGAATATGATGATGCGCCCGCGACACCACCTGAATGGAATCAAGCTGGACAAACCCCAATTCCTTGATCGTCCCAAGCAAATCCAGCGCACCCGTCGGCGCCGTCGCCAGACCTTGCGCTGCCAACCACAGCTGACGCGCGTCCCTATTTGTGATGCGTAGTGGTGTCACAGCCCAGCCTTCATGCACCCGGCCACCCTATACATCCGCCATCCGACCGGGTAGAGGCGGCGCAACAATAACGCGCAGGCAAAGACTGCCACGCGATCCCATTCTTAAACCGAAAGCAGACCAGCCGTGAAACAGGCTCTTCAGGATGCGCTTGATGCGCGTGGGTATTCCACCCTAACCGACGTTCAAACCGCCGTCACCGCAACCGAACTCACTGGAAAAGACCTGCTCGTCTCGGCTCAAACCGGGTCGGGCAAAACCCTTGGCTTCGGCCTTGCCATCGCGCCGAACCTCCTTGGTGACGCCGAAGCGTTTGGACAAGCTGACGCTCCCCTAGCGCTCGTCATTGCCCCCACTCGCGAACTGGCGCTGCAAGTAAAGCGTGAATTGGCATGGCTATACGCCAAAGCCGGGGCCGTCCTGGCCTCGACCGTTGGCGGTATGGACATGCGCGACGAACGCCGCGCCCTAGCGCGCGGTGCGCACATCGTTGTCGCCACACCGGGCCGTCTGCGTGACCACATCATGCGCGGCTCGATCGAACTTGGAAATCTAAAGGCCGTCGTTCTCGACGAAGCCGACGAGATGCTCGATCTTGGCTTCCGCGAGGATCTTGAGTTCATCCTCGAACAGGCCCCAACCGACCGACAGACGCTGCTTTTTTCCGCGACAGTTCCGGCGCAGATCGCCAAGCTTGCCAAAAGCTATCAGAGCGATGCCGTCCGCATCGCCACCACGAGCGGTGCTTCCCAGCACGCCGACATCGACTATCGCGCCTTGCGAGTTTCGGCTCGTGACGGCGAGAATGCGATCATCAACGTACTGCGCTACTATGAGGCGCCAAACGCAATCGTCTTCTGCAACACCCGCGCGATGGTCAATCGACTGACAACAAGACTGTCAAATCGGGGCTTCTCCGTCGTGGCGCTTTCCGGCGAATTGTCCCAAGGCGAACGCACCCACGCGCTCCAAGCGATGCGCGATGGCCGTGCCCGTGTTTGTGTCGCCACCGACGTCGCTGCGCGCGGCATCGACCTGCCAAACCTCGAACTGGTGATCCACGCCGAACTGCCAACCAACCAGGACACCCTTCTGCACCGTTCAGGCCGCACGGGAAGGGCAGGTCGCAAAGGCGTCAGCGCGATGATCGTGCCACCGGCAGCCCGCAAAAAGGCCGAACGTCTTCTTGGTTGGGCCAAGCTCAAAGCCGAATGGGCCGACGCGCCGTCTGCTGACGAAGTCTCGGCCCGCGACGACGATCGCATGTTGGCAGACCCGGATTGGACAGCCGAAATCGAGACTTCGAACCAGACGACAGTTGACAAGTTAGTTGCCATATTTACACCCGAGCAACTCGCCGCCGCCTATGTCCGCCTCTACCGCGAAAAGCACACGGCACCCGAAGACCTGTCCGATCTCTCTGAACCCGAGAAGCCCCGCGCACCTTTTGGTCCCAGCGTGTGGTTCTCCCTCGAAGGCGGTCGCGCCGCCAATGCCGAACCACGCCGGTTGCTGCCGATGATCTGCAAAATGGGTAACGTCTCGCGCGAAGATATCGGCGCCATCCGCATCCAACCCGATGTCTCGCTGATTGAAATCCGAGAGAGCGCAGTCAAGACCTTTACGGACGCAGTTGGACCCAAAATGACCCTCGAAGGCGGTGCCAAAATCACCCGCGTCTCGGGTGCACCAAAATTCGACAAAGGACCCCGACGCGAAGGACCGCCACCAAAGCCGCGCGCGCCGCGCCACGACGACTCACCAGCGCCCGCACCCGCCAAGACCAAAGGCACCACGACTCCCGTCGATTGGAACGACGACCCAGCGCCTCGTCAAAAGAAACCCAAGGGCGGCAAGCCGAAACCGAAATACGAGAAAAAGCCCGAAGCGCCCAAGGCCGATGCATGGAAACCTCGCAAGCCAAAGGGCGACGGGAAACCACAGCAGGAGCGCGGCGCCAAGCCGCCCCAAGGCAAGCCATCCAGCAAGAAAAACCGCGCGCGGCAGGCCGCTGCCAAAGATGGCGCAAGCACGCGCGTGCATCGGATGCAAAAACCCAAGGGCAAACCCAAAACGGGCAAAGGTAGGCCTCAGACCTAACCGTGCTCTTTCATCAGGCGCGACTTCTGACGGTTCCAGTCGCGCTTGGCTTGGGTCTCACGCTTGTCCGGCGCTGACTTGCCCTTCGCGATGCCGATCTTCACCTTCGCCATGCCGCGATGATTGAAATACATGACCAGCGGAACAAGCGTCATCCCCTTGCGCTGGGTCGCGTTCCACATGTCGGACAACTGCTTTCTGGATACCAGAAGTTTGCGCCGCCGCCGGTCCTCATGCCCGAACATCGCCTGTTTGTAGGGCGCGATATAGCTGTTCACCAACCACAACTCGCCGTCGTCAACCGTCGCATAGCTTTCCGCAATGTTGGACTGCCCGGTGCGAAGTGACTTCACTTCCGACCCCATCAGCTGAATGCCGCATTCCACGTCATCCTCAATGGCATAATCGTACCGTGCGCGCCGGTTTTCGGCGACGACCTTGTAGTTCGAGTTGTCTTTTTCTTTGGCCATGACGGGCAGCAGATAAGCTCTCGGCCTCTCCAAGTCCAGTCCACTTGACCTCGACCTCGCAGCGCACAACATAGGCACATGATTGAACAACTTCTTATCGGAAGCGCACTGATCCTCGGGTCGGTCATCATAGCCACGGTTTCGTGGTGGGCGCTGGAAGCGATCCTGATCCGCCTTCACGGCTGGTCCGCGCGCCCCCCGCACGGCCCCAAACTGGTCGTGATCCTTTCGCTGGCGCTGTTCTGGACGTTGTTCATGATGACGGTGTCCGTCTGGGTCTGGGCGGTATCGCTCTTTTGGCTCGACATCTTCATTACGCTGGAAGCGTCGGTCTATTTCGCCCTCGTCGCCTTCACGACCCTCGGATTCGGAGACATTCTTTTGCCGCAGGAATGGCGCCTGCTCGGGGGATTGGCCGCCGCCAACGGGCTTTTGATGTTTGGCCTTCTGACGGCGATTCTGGTGGAGATCCTGCGTGACACCCGAGCGCGGCAGCGGAAATTCTACTGACGCCCTCGCGCCAGAATATAAAGCCCCGAAGCCACGACGATCACGCTCCCCGCGATCATGTTCGGTTCAAGGCTCTCGCCAAAGATCACCACGCCAAATCCGACGCCGAACAGCAATCGAGAATAGCGAAATGGCGTCACCGCTGACACGTCGCCGGTCCGCATCGCCTGCGTCAGTGACGAATAGCCGAGGACCCCGAACAGACAAGCCAAGGCCAGTGGCAGCCACGCCGCCCCAGGCATCACGAACGCCGCGCCTTCCCAGACAGAAAAACCAAAGCCCGCGACCAGGATCATCCAGAAACCCCAAACGCCCAGAACCGCCCATCCCATCGTCTTCGGTGCCGCGCGGGTCGCCAGATCCCGCCCCGCAAAGCCCAGCATTCCCAAGACCGCCAAAATCGACAGTACCGAAAAGCTCTCTGCGCCCGGCTGCAAAATCACCAGAACCCCGCAAAGTCCTAACAGAATCGCTGTCCACCGCCGCCATCCCACGGTTTCCCCAAAGAACAACGCGGCCCCCGCAACCACAACGATCGGTGTCGCCTGCAAAATCGCCGTCGCTGACGACAAGGGCGTCAACACAATCGCCAGCGTAAAGAACAGGCGCCCCATGATCTCGAAGGCATTGCGCACCATCATCGTGCGCTCGACTACCGCGTGCGGCAACAACGACTGTCCCAACGCCACCGCGATCACGGCAAAGATCAATGACCCGCCCAAACCGAACCAGATCATCACCTGACCGATAGGCACCGTCGCGGCCGCGGATTTCAGAAACATGTCCTCCACCGCAAACCCGGCCATCGCGGCAACCATCCAAAGACTGCCGACAAGGTTCGCTCGATCCGCGCGCGCGGCGTCAGAAGTCAGCCGATCAATCCCGCATGTACCATCGCGGCGCGGATCTTTTCTTTCGTGCCGTCTGTCACACCCACCAACGGCAACCGAACCTCATCCGCACACTTGCCCAGCAACGACAATCCGTATTTCGCACCGCAAAGCCCGGGCTCGGTGAAAATCGCATCATGCAACGGCATCAGACGGTCCTGAATTTCCAGACCTTTGGCAAAATCCCCTGCCAAGGTCGCCGCCTGAAACTCTGAACACAACTTCGGAGCCACATTCGCCGTCACCGAAATGCACCCATGCCCGCCATGCGCATTGAACCCAAGCGCCGAGGCATCCTCTGCCGAGAACTGCAGGAAATCCAAGCCACATGTGATTCGCTGCTTGGACACCCGCGTCACATCCGCCGTCGCATCCTTCACCCCTGCAATCCGGGGCAACTTCGCCAACTCTCCCATCATTTCGGGCGACATATCAATCACCGAGCGAGGCGGAATGTTGTAAATGATGATTGGCAGATCGCTTGCATCGTGCACAGCCTTGAAATGCGCATACAGCCCGGCCTGGGTCGGCTTGTTGTAATATGGCGTGACCACCAGTATCGCATCCGCACCGACCTTCGAGGCGTGTTGCGCCAAACGCACACTTTCGCGCGTGTTGTTCGACCCGGCCCCGGCAATCACCGGAACCCGCCCCGCCGCCGCCTTCACGACTGTCTCGACCACCGCGTCGTGCTCTTCGTGGCTCAGCGTCGGGCTTTCCCCGGTCGTGCCCATAGGAACAAGGCCGTTCGAGCCCTGCTCGATGTGCCACTCAACAAGGTGTTTCAGCGTGTCGAAATCCACTTCGCCGTCCCGAAATGGTGTAACAAGCGCCGGCATCGACCCTCTTAACATGACACGCTCCTTTTTGTGAGTTCACAGTGGTTTTACAGCGCGCGGACACTATCCTTGAAGGGAAGAATTGCCAAGACGCGCCTGCATGGTTTAAGACGATATAGCTGAGGGGCAAGGATTGAACGGACCAGCATCCATGATCAAAGCCCTTTTCACAGCGGTTTTCCTGATTTGGATAGGATTCGGCGCCAGCGCACAGACCACGCGCGAAGGCCAAGCACTCGCACGCGCTCTCGACGCCATGAGAGCCGGTGAATGGTACGCGGCCCTGCGCACTGCCGAAGGCATCAATCCCGTCGCCCGCGACATTATCGAATGGCACCGCCTGCGCGCGCGGCAGGGCGATTTCGACAGCGTAATCCGCTTCCTTGATCGCCGCCCAGACTGGCCGGGTCTCGACTACCTCCGCGAGCGCTCCGAAAGCGCGCTTCCGCTGGCCGCCCGACCCGAGGACGTCATCGCTTTCTTCAATGGGGCGCATCCCCAGACCGGCACCGGCGCGGTGGCTCTGATCTCGGCGTTTCGCGCCAAGGGCATGGAGGCAGACGCCGAAGCCGAAGCCCTCCATGCCTGGCTGACCCACCGCTTTTCCGACGCAGATCAGACGAAACTCCTCTCGTGGTATGGCCGCGCGCTTGCACCGCACCACGCCGACCGCCTCGATATGCTCTTGTGGCGCGGGGCCGACAGCGACGCTCGCAGCATGATCCCTCTGGTGCCGAGCGGTTGGGCGGAACTGGCAAATGCTCGACTTGCCCTGCGCGCCGATCAGAATGGCGTCGACGCCCTTGTTGTGGCCGTTCCCGAAGACCTCGCCGATCATCCGGGTCTGCTCTTTGAACGGATGCAATGGCGCGCCCGTAAAGGACGAAACGACGGCGCGATCGAAATCATGCTCGCTCAAAGCCCCGATAAGCTCGGCCAGCCCGAGCGGTGGGCGGGCTGGCGTCGCAGCCTTGTGCGCACCGAAATGCTGGCAGGCCGCACGACGCAGGCCTACAGACTCGCGGCGGGGCATGGCCTGACAACAGGCGCGAATTTTGCCGACCTCGAATGGCTGGCAGGCTACATCGCGCTGACCTACGAACGCGACCCCCAAACCGCGCTCGGCCACTTCCTGCGGTTTCGCGGTTCCGTCGACACCCCGATCTCGCTTGGCCGCGCTGGCTATTGGGAAGGCCGTGCACACGAAGCCCTCGGCGACGCCGACACGGCGCGCCTCGCCTATAGTTTCGGGGCCGAATACCAAACCAGTTTCTACGGCCTTCTTGCAGCCGAAAAAGCAGGCCGCCCGATGGACCCAGCGCTCTACGCATCCGTCCCATCACCCGACCTCAGCAACGCAAGCTTTGCCAAAGGCTCGGTCTTCGAGGCCGCTCTTCTGCTCGATGCCGCAAACGAGAGAGCTCTCGCCGAACGCTTTCTGACCCACCTGACCGAAAGCCTCAGCGTCGATGATATCGTCCGCCTCGGGGCCTTTGTCACCGCCCGTGATAAGCCCCATTACGCAACAATGATCGGCAAACGCGCCGCATCCTTCGGCACCACCGTGCCCTTCGCGTATTACCCGGTCACCGACCTCGGCGTTGACCAGATGCCGGTGCCGAGAGAACTCGCGCTGGCCATTGCGCGGCGTGAAAGCGAATTCGACCCCTTCGTCACATCCGGCGTCGGCGCGCGCGGCCTCATGCAGGTCATGCCCGCCACCGCAAAAGAGGTCGCGGGCTTTCTCGAAATCCCGTACGACGGTGACCGTCTGCTCAATGACCCGGCCTACAACGCCCGCATCGGAACGGCTTATCTCGACGAATTGATGACGGTCTTCGACGGCAATATCCTGATGGTCGCCGCCGCCTACAACGCTGGTCCAAGCCGCCCCCTGCGCTGGATGGACGAACGCGGAGATCCCCGCCGGGGCGAAATGGACGTGATCGACTGGATCGAGCACATCCCCTTCAACGAAACCCGCAACTACGTCATGCGGGTCGCCGAAAGCCTGCCCGTCTACCGGGCGCGCCTCACAGGCCAGCCCCAGCGCATGAATCTGGCACAAGAACTGGTCGCAATGCCCGGACACACTCGAAGCGCTTCCAAAGGCGAGGTGATCCGCCCAAAATCTCGCCCCGCGCTTTTGACGGACTGAAATACCGCTGCACCACCGACGCGCCACCGACTTAGAGCCGAGAGCGCCCACCTGTAACAAAATCCTAACCGGCGGACCGCAAACTCTCGGAGATTAACCACGCCCTAACCAAGCGCGCGGTTGCACCGACGTAATACCGACGTGGCACCGACGTCATACCGACGTTCACGACTTCCAATAAACACATCAAAAACAGTCACTTAAAAATTTTTAGGGTCAGAATTCGAAAAATCAGCAAAAACCACCGCTTCGAACGCTATTTCTCAACAGCACGAGGCCCAGGCGCCAATAAACTCCCCGGCCACCGTGTAAACCTTAACGCTGCCACCCCGTATTTGGGTCCAAAGATCCCGCAGGAGGCGCCCTCGGCGCCGGGGGCAGAGCCCCCGAAAGTCTCACCTCAAAGCGCGACCTTTCACAATTGCGTCCGGTCCGAACCGCGCGCGGATACTGTCCGAGGCACGCTCCGCACCGGCGCGCAGACTGGCGCCGGGGTCCAGAAGGTCCCCCTCCACATCGGCGGTCGACGCTGGCGACAAATGCGAGATACCGACGCCAAGCAGACGGAATGGACCCTCGTCTGAAACCTGGTCGAACAATCCCCGCGCCGTGCGATAAATGCGATCCGCGATCTGCGTCGGATCGCCCAAAGACACGCGACGCGTCAAAGCCGAATGGTTTGACCGCTTCAGCTTCAACGTCACCACCCGCCCGGCCTTGTTCTTCGCTTTCGCCCGATCCGCTACATTCTCGGCCAGCCGCCAGATATGGCCGTCAAGAATATCGACATCACTTGTGTCTTCCCCGAATGTGGTCTCGTTCGAGATCGATTTCACTGGCGCATGCGCAGAAACACGGCGGCGATCCTCACCTCTCGCCAGATGCCAAAGGCGTTCGCCCATCCCGCCGAAACGCGCCACCAAATCCACCTTCTCCCACCTCAGCAAATCGCCAAACGTCCGTATTCCGGCCTTGTCCAGCGCTGCCTGCGTCTGCCCTCCGACACCCCAAATGAGCCGCACCGGCCGGTCTTTCAGGAACGACGCAGTTTCTGCCTTTCCAATGATCGAAAACCCCTTCGGCTTGTCCAGATCCGAGGCCACTTTCGCCAGAAATTTGTTGTGTGACAGACCAATAGACCCTGTCAGCCCCAGTTCATCCTCCATTCGTTTGACCAGCCGCGCCAGCATCACTGCAGGCGGCGCGTGATGAAGACGAGCCGTTCCCTTCAGGTCCAGAAACGCTTCGTCCAAGGACAGGGGCTCGATAACCGGCGTCAAGTCGTCCATCATCGCCCTGATCTGGCGGGAGGCCTCGACATAGGCGCTCATCCGCCCCTTCACGACAACTGCATCCGGGCAAAGCTTCAATGCCTGAAACATCGGCATCGCCGACCGCACCCCGCGGATACGCGCGATATAACACGCCGTCGAAACGACGCCCCGCCGCCCTCCGCCGATGATCACGGGCTTGTCCCGCAAGCTGGGATCGTCGCGTTTTTCAACGCTGGCATAGAACGCGTCACAGTCCATATGGGCGATGGAAAGATCAAAGAGTTCAGGATGTGAAATTACACGGGGCCGCCCGCACTCAGGACACCGTTTTCCGGCGTCGAAAGTCTTCAGGCAATCGCGGCAAAGGGCGGGCATCTTATCAACAACTCAGCTATGATCCCTCTAATCTACCCAACCGGAGAGATCAGTGACAGAGCCTTTCCATGGCGCAAAAATAGCCCATCTTGTCGAGGATCAGATCGTCACGATTCTGCGCGATGACATCCCCACGATACCTTGGCCGGATCACTGGGACCTGCCCGGAGGCGGGCGCGAGGGCAACGAAACGCCAGTCGAATGTGCCTTGCGCGAACTGCACGAGGAGCTTGGCCTCACTCTCGACCCGGCTTCGGTCAATTGGTTAATGCGCGACACATCACCTCTCGGTTTCCGGTGGTTTCTCGTCGCCGAGTTGCCGTGTTTTGATACATCAATGGTTAATTTCGGAAACGAGGGGCAGGAATGGCGACTTGTAAAACTCGACTGGTATTTGTCGCATGAGAAAGCGATTTCCAACCACAAAGAGCGCCTTAGAACGTACCTCCGACATCGACCGGGCAAACTGTTCAAGGGTACCGAAAATCACAGAAATCTCTGATTCCAAGCGGAATTCTTCCTTTCCTGCGCCTTCACTACGCGTCGCAGGCATTTATGAACCAACCCCATAAGTCATTGAATTGACATAATCCAACGCCCATATCTCGGGCATATCAAAAAGAGCTATTGGGACAATCGATGGAAGACATTCTTGCACAGCTTGGCGGAGGCGGCATTGCGACCATCCTTTTTGCCGCTTTCATTCTTATCAGCCTCTACAAGGGTATTCGGATCGTCTCGCAATCCGAAAAGCATGTTGTCGAGCGTTTCGGACGCCTGCGCACAGTGCTTGGCCCAGGCATCAACTTCATCGTACCGTTTCTGGACCGCGTTGCGCACGAGATCTCAATCCTCGAACGTCAGCTACCGAACGCCAGTCAGGACGCCATCACGGCGGATAACGTGCTGGTGCAGGTTGAAACCAGCGTGTTCTACCGCATTACCGAACCTGAAAAGACCGTCTACCGCATCCGTGATGTGGATGCAGCCATTGCCACGACAGTCGCGGGTATCGTGCGTGCGGAAATCGGTAAGATGGAACTCGACGAAGTGCAGTCGAACCGTGCGACACTCATGACCACAATCAAGGGCGCTGTCGAAGAACAGGTCGACAACTGGGGCATCGAAGTGACGCGTGCGGAACTGCTTGATGTAAATCTGGATCAGGCCACCCGCGATGCGATGCTTCAGCAGTTGAACGCCGAGCGTGAGCGACGCGCGGCAGTGACCCGCGCGGAAGGTGCAAAACGCGCGGTCGAACTGAACGCAGATGCCGAACTCTATGCCGCCGAGCAGGCCGCAAAGGCCCGGCGTGTCGGCGCTGACGCAGAAGCCTATGCCACCAGCGTCGTTGCTCAGGCGATCAAGGAAAACGGTATCGAAGCGGCGCAGTATCAGGTTGCACTGAAACAGGTGGAATCCCTCAACGCCCTCGGCGCCAGCCCGTCAAGCTCGACCGTTGTTTTGCCTGCAAGTGCTCTTGAGGCATTCGGCGACGCCTTCAAGATGCTGAGAGGTCGTTCGTAATGCTGTCAACATGGTGGACATGGATCATCGCGGCGATGGTCCTTGCAATTCTCGAGGTCTTTCTGCCTGCGCAAATCCTACTGGGATTTGCAATCGGCGCAGTCGGAGTCGGTCTTGGGCTGCTGATCGGTGTTCCCGGTCTTGCCGGATCGTTTCCGGCGCTCATGCTGGCTTTTGCCGTCATGTCACTAATCGGCTGGTTGGTGTTGCGTCGCGTCCTTGGCGTCTACAAAGGCCAGGTGAAAGTCTGGGAGCGCGACGTCAACGAGGACTGACATGCTCTGCCTGCCGCCTACTGAATGTCGCCGAAAGCCGCCTCCAGCCGGTTCAATGCTTCGATCAACTTCGCGCGCGGCAAAGCGATGTTGTAGCGCATGTGTCCAGAACCGCCGATCCCGAATTGCGTTCCCGGATTAGAGATCACCTTTGCGTCCCGGACAGATCTCTTCAGTAACTCGGCATCATCCATGCCAAGCTCTTCGAAACTGACCCACGTCAGATAGGTCGCATCCATATCCATGACGGAAACGCCGGGAATTGCATCCATGCGCTCTTTGAAGATCCGGAAGTTCTCGGCCAGATAGACCTGAGCCGCATCCATCCACGCGTGGCCACCGGAAAAGGCGGCCTTGATGATCGCCATGCCATACCGGTTCGGCGAGCTCTCGCGGTCAAGGATGACAGGCGCAAGCCGCGCGCGCATTTCGGCGGTTGGATAAATGGCAATCCCGGTCTCGGCACCCGCCGTATTGAACGCCTTTGAAGCCGCAATCAGGATAGCAATCCGATCCGCATATTCGGGGGCAGCCACCAAAGTCGGCACAAACTTCGCGCCCGGGAAGGTCAGGTCCATGTGAATCTCATCCGAGATCAGGACCAGATCATGTGCTGCACAAAACGCGGCGACCGCGCGCAGCTCTTCGACGCTCCAAATCCGCCCGCCCGGATTGTGCGGTGAACAAAGCGTAACAATCCTCTCGTTGCCCTTCAAAGACCCTGCCAGGCCTTCAAGATCCATCTCAAATCGTCCGTTTTCCACCACGAGCGGGCTTTCCACCACGACACGGCCCATCGCTTCGATCTGGCGGAAAAACGCATGATAGACAGGCGAAAACACGATCACGCCATCGCCCGGTTCAGAATAGGCACTGATGATGTCGCCGTACCCGCTGATTACCCCGTGTGTATACCGTGCCCAGCTTGGATCGATCTCGTAGCCATGCCGATCTTTCAGCCAAGCTGCCAAGGACTCGTCCACCGGCGTGGTATTCCCAAAATACCCGCAATAGCCAAACTCGATCTCTTCGCGCAAAGCATCAAGGATCACCGGTGCCGCTTTGAAATCCATATCGGCGACCCACATCGCAATCGCGTCCGGGTCATCAAATCCATAGGCGCGAGCGATATTGTCATACTTGGAGGTATGTTTGCCGCGAAGTGGCAGAGGGGTGTCGAAATCGAACGCCATAAGGAACCTGTGAAAGCCGAGAGTGAAGCGGGAACCTAGCCATATTCACACCCGCTGCAAGACCCGATGACTTGTCCGAGGCGATTGCTTCACTTAGATGAACGATATGGCACTGAAATCGATCCTTCTTCACCCCGACCCCCGGCTGAAAGCAACAGCCGCACCGGTGACCGACTTTGATAAAACGTTGGCCCGCCTGGCCGATGACATGCTTGAAACCATGTATGACGCACCGGGCATCGGACTTGCGGCTCCTCAGGTTGGCGTCGGCAAACGCCTTCTGGTCATGGACTGCGTGAAAGAGGAAAACAGTGCGCCGCGGCCAATGGTTCTGATCAACCCGGAAGTCACCTGGGTTTCCGAGGAGCGCAACACCTACGAAGAAGGCTGTCTGTCGATCCCTGACCAATACGCCGAAGTCGAACGACCGGCCGAGGTCGAGGTGTCGTGGCTCGATCTTGCCGGCGCACAGCAAACCGAACGCTTCGGCGGTCTCTGGGCGACCTGCGTTCAGCACGAGATCGACCACCTGAACGGAAAACTGTTTATCGATTATCTGAAGCCGCTCAAGCGCCAGATGATCACGCGCAAAATGGTAAAGCTGAAGCGCGAGAAGGCCCGCGCGTGATCCGGCCCATCCTTTTGTGGCCTGACCCTGTTCTGTCGCAAAAATGTGCGCCAGTGCTTGCCCAAGACGACAAGCTCCGCGCTTTGTGCGACGATTTGCTTGAAACGATGTATGCAGCACCCGGGCGGGGCCTCGCCGCTCCACAAATAGGCGTTCTGCAACGGGTCTTCGTCATGGATACCACCTGGAAAGAGGGCGAGCGCAGCCCTCGCATTTTCATTAACCCCGAGGTATCCGACGCATCGCAGTCGCGTCTGACTCGGCCTGAAGGCTGCCTGTCGATTCCCGGTGTGACCGCCGATGTCGAGCGCGCCGAGGCGATTACACTTGCCTGGACTGCACTGGATGGCAGCATCTTCGTTGAACGCCTCACTGGTTTCGATGCCGTCTGCGCGCAGCACGAATTCGATCATCTCGAAGGCCTGGTGACATTTGATCGGCTGCCGGGCGACCAGCGCCGGTCCATCGAAGCCAGCTATTTCGCATGACCCTTCGTCCTTTTGTCACATGGCCTGATGCCCGGTTACGTACGCCCGCTGCAGCTGTCGGACCGATAACGGACGACATCAGGACACTTTGGGACGAGATGATCGAAACCATGGACGCCATGCCCGGATATGGCCTCGCTGCGCCGCAAATCGGGGTCATGCTGCGCCTTGCTGTCGTCGATTGCTCAACCGAACGCGGTCAGGCGATCCGCCTCGCCAATCCCGAGGTTGTCGCCGTATCGGACGATACAACCGACTGGGACGAGGCTTCGCCAAACCTGCCCGGAGTGGCTGCCAAGATCACACGTCCGGCCGAGGTCACCGTCTCGTTCATCGATCGTGACGGAAATCGGGTTACGCGAGATTTTTCCGGTCTCTGGGCGACGTCCGTGCAACACCAGATCGACCATCTCGCGGGTGTCATGTATTTCGACCACCTCAGCAGTATCAAGCGCCAGATGCTTGTAAAAAAGGCAAGGAAACAAAAGCGATGAGACTTGTGTTCATGGGCACCCCTGAGTTTTCGGTTCCTGCCCTCAATGCCCTGCACGAGGCGGGCCATGACATCGTCGCGGTCTATACCCAGCCACCGCGTCCCGCAGGGCGTGGTAAGAAAGATCGCCCTTCGCCGGTGCAAGTGTGCGCTGAAGCGCTCGGGCTCACTGTCCGCCACCCTAAGACCCTGCGCGACAGTGCCGCACAGGGGGCGTTTGCGGATCTGAACGCGGATGCCGCGATTGTGGTGGCCTACGGTCTGATCCTTCCGGCGCCGGTTCTTGCCGCGCCACGTTTTGGGTGCATCAACATTCACGCTTCCCTGCTGCCAAGGTGGCGCGGCGCCGCCCCGATCCATCGTGCGATCATGTCAGGCGATACCGAGACCGGTATCTCAATCATGTCGATGGACCTGGGCCTCGACACTGGCCCAGTCCTGATGACCGCCAGAACCCCGATCGGCCCTGCAGAAACCACCGGGGATCTGCATGACCGTCTGGCGGCTATCGGCGCAGACCTGATCGTCGACACGCTTGAAAAACTCGAAACGCTTACGCCCGTGCCGCAACCCGATGACGGTGTGACTTACGCGGTCAAGATCGACAAATCAGAAGCCAAAATTGACTGGTCTCGCGATGCCGACGCGGTGGATCGCCAAATCCGGGCGCTTTCTCCTTTCCCAGGCGCCTGGTGCGAGATCAACGGCGAACGCATTAAACTCCTGCGCTCGATCAGCGCGCCTGGGTCCGCCGCACCCGGGACGCATCTGGGTGATTTCACTATCGCTTGCGGAAGCGGTGCAGTGCGCATCCTTGATGCACAGCGATCAGGCAAGCGGCCCATGACCGCAGAGGAGGTCTTGCGCGGCATGACATTGCCCAGGATCCTCAGCTAAGACTTTCACATTCACCCTTTCCAAAATACCATCAAGGAGTCCGGGGGGCAGAATGACCCCGGCTTTTGGATAAGGAATAGACGCATGTTCTTCGCATTCTGGGGCTCACTGGTGATCGGCGGTATTACAGCCTATCTGGCCGAGAAATGGGATTTCACACACCATGGATATCTCCAGGCCATCATCATTGCGACCGGGAGTGTGGTTTTGTTGTACATGGCGCGCGTGATGTTCGGGATTTCTTTCGGTAGTCACGGAGTCAACGCCATCGTCGGAGCGCTGGGCGCACTGATTCTGATCCCATCGGAAGTGATAGCCCGCAAGCGGCGCAACAAACGTTAGCGCGGCGGGCGCGAGCGATAGACCGGCAAGCGCCATCCAAAGGCCAGCGAGCCTCCTCGCAACCGGAACGTCACCAGACCGGCTGCGAAAAGCGCCGTTCCAGTGCCAAGATACCCTGATACAAACCAGCCCGCCAAAGCGCCCAAGAAAGCTGCTGTCACATATAACTCGCCCTGCCTGAGAACCATGGTACCTCGTTGGCAACGACATCTCGCATCAGCCCACCAAAAGTCCCGGTCAAGACGCCGACAATCGGCGCGACGAACCCGGATTGCTCTGTTGCAGTCGCAACGGCCAGACCCGCAGGTACCGCAATCGACAGGGCCGCCGCATCCAGCCACGCCAGCCATTGCGCACGGCTCTCCATCAAATGGGCGCTGAAAAACACCAGGATTGCAGCTCCTGCCGCAATCAGCAGAACAATTGGTTGATCGATCCAGAAAACGGGATTTCGATCCAGCAACAGATCACGAACCGTGCCGCCACCGACGGCCGTCAAAGCCGCGAAAAACAAGAAGCCTACGATATCCAGCTGCGCCCGCGACGCCTCCAAGGCGCCGGTGAGCGCAAAAACAAAGACCGCCGCTGCATCAAGGACGAAAGCCAGCGTCACGGCACTTTCGACGGCTTGAATGGCGCCATCCCTTCGCGCGCCAGTTCATCAGCCCGCTCGTTTTCCGGATGTCCCGCATGACCTTTGACCCACTCCCAGGTTACGTCATGTCGCGACTGTGCTTCATCGAGACGTTTCCACAGATCGTCGTTCTTCACCGGTTTCTTGGCCGACGTCTTCCAACCATTGCGTTTCCAGCCGTGAATCCAGCTTGTCACGCCGTTCTTCACATAGGTTGAATCCGTGACGATCGTGATTGCCGTGTCCCGCGCCAAGGCTTCCAGAGCATTGATCGCGGCCAGCAGTTCCATCCGGTTGTTTGTGGTCAAAGCCTCTCCGCCGGACAGGGGCCGCTCTTTGACAACGACGTCGCCATCTCTGGCCTGCAACAACGCGCCCCATCCACCGGGGCCGGGATTGCCGGAACAGGCGCCGTCGGTAAATGCATAATACGTGGTCATTCGGGCAACTCATCCAGTCTGACGTAACCGGGCAGGGCCGCGATCTGCGCCAGCCAGCGGTTAATGCCGGGAAAACGGTCCATTTCGAACCCGCCCTGTGATCCAGCGGTGTGCGTATAGGCGTAAAGCGCGATATCCGCCACGCTTGGGCCGTCGCCAACCAACCAGTCGTGTAAGCTCAGATGGTTTTCCATAACCTGCAAAACCCCGTGACCGCCCACAAGCAACTCATCCAGCCGCTCTGGCGTCGCCAGATGCTTGCGGCTGGCATATTTCTGGATTCCTGCCCGCACGGCGATTACCGTTTCGTGCCGGTTCTGCTCAAAAAACATCCAGCCGAGAACCCGCGCCCGCTCCAAGGGGTCGTCTGGCATCCAAGCGGTGCCTTCCGCCAGATAGCACAGGATCGCGTTTGATTCGGGCAGGGCCGTCCCGTCTTCAAGAACCAGAACCGGCAGCTTTCCCATCGGCAGGGTCCCGCTGGCATGAGCCTCTGCCAAGGCGGGCGACTCGAATTCCAGCGCAACATGCCGATAAGCGCGACCCAAAAGCGCAAGTAACAGGCGCAGCTTGTAGCTGTTGCCGGAAGACGGCATCGAATAGAGTGTGAGTGTCATTTGACCTTTCCGGCCAACAGGATGATCCACGGCGCGACGGTGCCATCAAGCCCTTCATCGGCCCCGAAACTCCGCTCGATCACGACAAAACCCGCATCTTCCAGCAGGCCTGTAATCTCGGCGTCGGTGTAATAGGCGTAAAAACGTCCTAACGCGTCACGCTTTTCCCCTGTGCCCGTCTTTAATCCGATGTGAAAAAAACCTCCCGGAACCAAGGCTTTCGAGACCCGTGCAAGATGCTCTGGCATCTCGGCCTTCGTAGCGTGGAGCAGCGAGAAATTCGCGTAGACGCCGTCATAGGTGGCCACGTCATCCAGCGTTTCAAATCCGCCAATCGTCACCTCTACATCGTTCTCGGTGCGCGCGATCTCGGCCATCTCGACTGAGGCATCCAAAGCATCAACCTTGAAACCGGCTTTTTTCATGAAGGCGGACGAACGCCCAGTTCCGCACCCCAGGTCAAGAACGCGACCGTCCTTTGGAACAGCCAGCATAAATGCTGCCAGATGCAGATCCGGCTTGGCGGTAGTGAACCGCTTGGCATAGTCCTTGGCCTTCTCGGCATAGGCGTTAAGTGTTTCTTTATCCGTCATCAGACCACTAATAAACTCAAGCACGACACGACCACCACGGTCAAAAGAAGCCGTAACTGCATCCACCACTCGGGCGCAAGTTGCTGGCGCCAGAAATGCCAGTCCAGCGCCAAAAGCCCGATGAATCCTGCGATCAGGTAAATCGCTGAAGTCGCGGGCCCGCCTCCAACAGTGAAAAAGACCCACAAGGCCGGCACGACCGAAAGCCCGTACCCAACCGCTGCGGCTTCGCCTTCGGCGCGCGTGGCGAACCCCCATAACACCCCGGACATGAACGCCAGAATGATCGTGCCATACTGCAACATGACGAACGGACCCGCAAAGCGTGGACCGATATTGCGCACACCCCATGCGGCCAAATCACCCGATACCAGTGTGGCGGCACCCCAAAGAAATGGCAAAAGGCCCGCAAGGCCCAACAGAAGCGGCGCGCGGGGAATACTCATGCACGTTCCAGTGCCAGCCGTCCTGCAAGGGCTGCAAAAATCGCGGCAAAGCTGCGGTTCAGCCAAACCATGACGCGCTCGCTCTGCAACAGGTAAGCCCGAGCGGCGGCGGCAAAGACTCCATAGGCGATGAACACAGCGAATGTCATTCCCATGAATACGGTCCCCATCGCCACCATTTCCGCAGACGCGGTTGCAGGATTGCCCGACAGGAAAGGCGGCAAGAGAGCAAGGAAGAAAATCGAGAGCTTCGGGTTCAAAATATTGATGAGAGCACCGCGTCTTGCGATCCGCCAGTCTGCCTCGCGGCTGCGGTCAGGCTGGATCGCCAAGGCTCCACCTGAATGGACCGCCTGCCATGCAAGGTACAGCAAGTAGGCGACACCGGCGAACTTCACGATGGTGAAAAGAACCGCGCTTGTGTGCAGGATTGCGGCCAGTCCAAGTGTCGCCGCCAGCAAATGCGGCACAATACCAAGTGTGCATCCAAAGGCCGCAGCGATTGAAGCGCGCCGTCCCTGGCCCAATCCCAATGCTATCGTATAGATCACTCCGGTACCGGGCGCGACGACCACGACTAAGGCTGTCAAAAGGAATTGCAAAGTCATGCGGCAGGTTCCCTCAACACGCGCGGTACTTTGAATTCCACACGTTCCTTTGCAGTCTCGATAAGCTCGACCGTGACATCATAGCGTTCGCGGAACGCGTCGATTACCTCGTTTACCAACACTTCCGGCGCACTTGCGCCTGCAGTCAATCCAACCGATTTGATCCCATCCAGTGCGCGCCAGTCAATCTCGGTAGCCCGTTGCACAAGTTGCGCGTATCCGCAGCCCGCAGTCCGCCCGACCTCGACAAGCCTTTTCGAATTCGACGAATTCGGTGCACCGATCACCAGCAGTGCATCGACTTTTGGGGCAAGGGCCTTTACGGCTTCCTGCCGGTTGGTCGTCGCATAGCAGATGTCCTCCTTATGCGGCCCCACAATGGCGGGGAAACGCGCCTGAAGGGCGCTGACAATATCGGCGGTGTCGTCAACCGACAGCGTTGTCTGCGTGATGAACGCCAGCCTTTCGGGATCGCGTGGTTCGACCGTCACGACGTCCGCAACGGTTTCGACAAGGATCACTTCGCCGTCGGGCAGCTGTCCCATGGTCCCGACCGTTTCGGGGTGCCCTTCGTGCCCGATCATGACCATTTGCAAGCCATTGGCGTGGTGACGCTCGGCTTCGATGTGGACCTTGCTGACCAGAGGGCAGGTGGCATCGACGAACAGCATCTCGCGTTTCGCGGCCTCTGCAGGCACGGCTTTCGGCACGCCATGGGCCGAAAAGATCACGGGCCGGTCATCGGGGCACTCGTCCAACTCCTCGACGAAAACCGCGCCTAACTCCCTTAGCCCATCGACGACATATTTGTTGTGCACGATCTCGTGGCGCACATACACCGGAGCGCCCCACTTCTCGATCGCCAATTCGACGATCTTGATTGCGCGATCCACACCCGCGCAAAAACCGCGCGGTGCAGCAACATACAAGGTCAGGGCAGGTTTGGTCATTTTAAAGGTCTCCGCATTGAAGACCTATGCGCTGTGCGCCAAGGCGTCCAGTCCCGGCTTGACCTTCCGGCGGTGGAAGCCTCTATCGACGAAGAAAAATCAACATGAGGCGATTCGATGCGGCAACGCTTGATCTTTGGAATTCCGGCCCTCGGTGTCCTTGTTGCGGCCGTTTTCTGGATGCTCCCGACACAGACAAACGGGCTTGGCCTTCACCTTGACGCCGAAGCTGTGGCTCTGGGCCAGAGGCTCTATTCCGAGAATTGCGCAGCTTGTCATGGCGCAGACCTCGAAGGTCAGGCGGATTGGCAAAGTCGCGACGCCGACGGGTATCTGCCGGCCCCGCCACACGATGAAACGGGCCACACTTGGCATCACCCGACCGAACAATTGTTCGCTATCACCAAATTTGGCACTGAAGCGATTGTCGGCGGTGGCTACAAATCGAATATGGCCCGGTTCGGCGACGTCCTGAGCGACGACGATATTTATGCCATTCTGGCCTTTATCAAAAGCACCTGGCCTGACCGCATCATTGAACGACACGATCAGATGGACGCCAGTGTCGCGTCGGCCAGGCGCCCGTGACTATTCCGTGTCGCCTTGGGGTTCGCGGGTCGGTCGTCCAATCACGTCACGCAACTCTTCAAGCTCGATGAAATTGTCGCACTGACGGCGAAGCTCATCCGCGATCATCGGCGGCTGGCTGCGAATGGTCGAGACCACCGACACACGCACGCCCTGACGTTGCAGGCTTTCGACCAGAGGCCGAAAATCCCCGTCCCCGGAAAACAGCACAACGTGGTCGACGTGCGGCGCAAGGTCCATCGCATCGACCGTCAACTCGATGTCCATATTGCCTTTGACCTTGCGACGGCCCTGACTGTCGGTAAATTCCTTGGCCGGCTTCGTGACCATGGAATAGCCGTTATAGTGCAGCCAATCGACCAGCGGACGAATGGGTGAGTATTCGTCATTCTCCAGCAGAGCGGTGTAGTAAAACGCGCGCAACAACTTGCCGCGACGCATGAATTCCTGACGCATGAGCTTGTAATCAATATCAAACCCAAGCGATTTCGCGGCGGCATATAAATTGGCGCCGTCGATGAACAGCGCAAGCCGTTCGTCTCTATAGAACATAATAGCCCTTCCGATTTGTCATACTTGCCGGGCTAAATCCGTGAGTGTGAGTGGAAACATTCACCCGACCAGGGTGCGATATAAGCCAAAAAATATATTCGGTTGCAACTATCTATTTTATACAAATTCTCTGTGCGCGTTCCTTAAACATCAGTCCGGGCACTTTTTAACGCTTTTCAGCCACGATTCTCGATGACGTAACGGATATGGAGGAAATTGGCGAAACGCACAGGTCTTGGCGCCGAATTCCAGCAATATAGCATAGAATCACCTTGTGTTTCGCGCCTGTGCGTCCTATGTGCCCTGACTGATCCCCTTCTGTACGGAGAGACACATGGCCCGCGTGACGGTTGAAGACTGCGTTGACAAGGTTCCGAACCGGTTTGAGTTGGTAATGCTCGCTGCTCATCGTGCCCGCGAGATTGCGACGGGTGCGCCACTGACGGTTGATCGTGATAACGACAAGAATCCCGTTGTCAGCCTTCGCGAAATCGCCGACGAGGCACAATCTGCCGAGGAACTTCGCGAGCGGATGATTGAAAGCCACCAGACTCAGATTGAAGTCGACGAGCCTGAAGAAGATGCCATGGCTCTGTTGATGGGTGCCGAAGCCGACAAGCCGGCCGAGGATGACATGAGCGAAGAGAAACTGCTCCGCGCCCTGATGGAAGCCCAACGGCAACCTTAAAGACCAAAGCGCGGTCCTGGGAGTGGGCCGATGATTGACGCCGACGACCTGATCGCGCTTGTCCGCAATTACAATCCGAAGACCAACGCCAAGTTGATCGCCGAAGCGTATGCTTATGGCGAAAAAATGCATGAAGGGCAGAGGCGTCATTCCGGCGAACCCTATTTCACGCACCCTGTCGCGGTTGCCGCGATCCTGACCGAACAGCGGTTGGACGACGCGACGATCGTTACGGCGCTGCTGCACGATACCGTTGAGGACACGCGCTCGACTTACTCCGAAATCAAGTCGCTCTTCGGAACCGAAGTTGCCGAACTTGTCGATGGCGTGACGAAGCTGACGAATTTGCAACTGTCGTCTTCGGAAACCAAACAGGCCGAAAATTTCCGCAAGCTTTTCATCGCCATGTCGAAAGACCTGCGGGTGATCCTCGTCAAATTGGCTGACCGTCTGCACAATATGCGCACGATCCGCTCGATGCGGGTCGACAAGCAGGCTCAGAAAGCGCGGGAAACAATGGATATCTTTGCGCCGCTTGCCGGTCGCATGGGTATGCAATGGATGCGCGAAGAACTGGAAGACCTTGCGTTTCGGGTGCTTTACCCGGACGCGCGCAATTCGATCATTCGCCGCTTCATTACCCTGCAGCGCGAAACCGGGGATGTGATCCAGAAGATCACCGCCGATATCGAGGGCGAAATGGACAAGGCGGGGATCGTCGCCGAGACCTACGGGCGCGCCAAAAAACCCTATTCGATCTGGCGCAAGATGGAAGAAAAAGAGATCGGCTTTTCTCGACTGTCCGACATCTACGGCTTCCGCATATTGGTTAAGACCGAAGCTGACTGCTATGCGGCTCTGGGTGCTGTGCATCAACGCTGGCGCTCGGTTCCGGGGCGCTTCAAAGATTACATCAGCCAGCCGAAATCCAACGGCTACCGGTCAATCCATACAACGGTCTCGGGTCGCGACGGCAAACGTGTCGAAGTGCAGATTCGCACGCATGTCATGCACGAAGTGGCCGAAGCGGGCGTTGCAGCGCATTGGTCCTATCGCGACGGTGTGCGTGCGCAGAACCCGTTTGCGGTCGATCCCGCAAGCTGGATCGCCACACTGACCGAACGTTTCGATGAAGAGGACCACGACGAATTCCTCGAACACGTCAAACTCGAAATGTACGCCGACCAGGTTTTTTGCTTCACGCCGAAAGGCGAGGTGGTCAAACTTCCGCGCGGAGCCACTCCACTGGACTTTGCCTATGCGATCCACACCCGGATCGGTGACAGTTGTGTTGGTGCCAAGGTCGATGCCATTCGCGTACCTCTCTGGACACGTCTGAAGAACGGCCAATCTGTCGAGATCATGACGGCGGAAGGCCAGCGCCCGCAGGCAACATGGATCGATATCGTCAAGACTGGGCGGGCCAAAGCGTCCATCCGGCGCTCGTTGCGTGAAGAAGATCGCGAGCGGTTTATCAAGCTCGGTCGCGAGTTGGTGCGCGTGGCCTTCGAACATGTCGGCAAACGCGCGACCGAAAAGGCTCTCAGCACGGCAGCCAAACACCTCAGCCTTGAAGACCGTGATACTCTGCTTGCGCGGATTGGCTCGGCCGAACTTACGGCGCGCCAGGTCATCGAAACGCTTTATCCTGATCTTGCAAACAAAACCGGGGATGAAATCGATGCGGCCCGCGCGGTTGTTGGGCTGAAGCCCAGCCAGACATTCCGCCGCGCCGCCTGTTGCCAGCCCGTTCCCGGTGAACGCATCGTAGGCATCAGTTATCGCGGCAAGGGTGTCATGATTCACGCCATTGACTGTGAAGCCCTTGCGGAACTCGCCGAGGACTCAGGCCGCTGGGTGGACCTTCACTGGCAAGAAGGACGCCACCCCGCCGTCCATGCCGTCAGCTTTGATTTGACGATCGCGAATGACACAGGCGTGCTGGGGCGGATTTGCACATTGATTGGCGAGCAAGGGGCGAATATCTCTGACCTTGTGTTCATTGACCGAAAACCGGACTTTTACCGCCTCATTGTCGACGCGGAGTTGCGGGATATAGAGCACCTTCATGCGGTGATGTTGGCATTGGAAGCCGATAGCGATGTTGCTGCAATCACAAGGCACCGCGATCTCGGTCGCAAGCCCTAAGGCGGAGACGGACGAGCAGTTGGTATTTAAGCGGCGGACACCACGGACATATCTCCAGTCGATTACGCAGGCGCTTTATCCGCGCGGCGGTTGGTCGCGTGCGGTGCAATACATCGGCCATCGTATCCGTCGGCTTCCCGATCCTGCACACAAGATCAGCCGGGGTATCGCCGTCGGCGTTTTCACATGTTTCACGCCGTTCTTCGGTATGCACTTCTTCATCGCCGCGTGGCTGGCCTGGTTGGTGCGTGGCAATGTGATGGCCGCGCTTCTGGCGACCTTTTTCGGAAATCCTCTTACATTTCCGTTCATCGTCGCCGTCTCGATGGAACTCGGCGCATTCTTGATGGGCCGCCCGCCGATCCCGCTTCAGGATGTGGTGCCTGCTTTCTCGGACGCTGCGCTTGAAATGTGGCAGAACATGATGGCGATGTTTACCGCGGATCAAACGGCGTGGGGCAGTCTGCGTGGCTTCTTCGATCGCTATTTCCTGCCTTATCTGATCGGCGGCCTCATCCCGGGCTTCCTCTTCGGGACAGCCGGCTACTTCCTGTCCAACCCGGTCCTCAACGCCTACCAAAAAGCCCGTGTGGCTCGCCTGAAAAAGAAATTCGCAAAGAAGCGCGAAAAAGCAGAAGCCCGTCGCGCGGAATCGCGGATGCAGGGAGACGTGGAAGATCCACATGATCGGGCAGCCGAGTGATCGCCGCTGACTTGTCAGCCCCCTTCAGGCATGCGACGTGACGCCTATGGCTAAGAAGGCGACCGCAAGAAGACCCCGAAAGACAACCAAGGCCGCAGCGACACGCAAACGCGGTGTCTTGCGCGGTCTGCGGCGTGGTGCCTTTGCCTTTGCGGGGGCAATCGTTCTGAGTGTCGGTATATATGCAATTCTTCCACCTCCCACGACTCCCTACATCCTGAGTGAAGGCCTCCGGCTTGGTGACATCCGCCGCCAATGGGTATCCGCCGACTCGATTGCCCCAGAGGCCTTGCGGGCTGTGGTCGCCGCCGAGGACGCGAATTTCTGTCACCATTGGGGCTTTGACATGGAGCAGCTTCGCGCTGCAATTGAGGAAGGTGCAGATCGCGGCGCCTCGACGCTGACGCAACAGATGGTGAAGAACGTCTGGCTTTGGCAAGGGCGAAGCTGGCCGCGCAAAGCCCTCGAAGCACTGATGACGCCTGTGGTCGAGGCCATTTGGACCAAGCGCCGCATCGTGGAAGTTTACGTGAATGTTGCCGAGTTCGACGAAGGTGTCTTTGGCATCGAAGCGGCCGCCCAGCATCATTTCGGTGTCCGTGCTGCGGACCTCACGCTGCGGCAAGCCTCCTTGCTTGCTGCGGTCCTTCCCAATCCCAAGGCGCGACAGGCGGTCAACCCCTCAAGTTTCGTCGATCGGCGCGCGCGCGCTATCGCTGACGGGGCGGCGACGATCCGCGCAGATGGGCGCGCCGACTGTTTTGCCGGCTAGCGCATGCGCAGCGGTGTTGAAACCGCGCGCGGGCTCAGGCATTGAAGGAACACGCAGTCAAACAGGCCAAGCTCACCGATGATCCGGCTCTACCATGTCCCGTTGTCCCCCTATTGTCGCAAAGTGCGGCTTTCGCTTGCCGAGAAAAAGCTTGAAGTCGAGCTGATCGAGGAACGCTACTGGGAGCGTGATCCGGATTTCCTGCGACGCAATCCCGCCGGCAAAGTACCGGTGCTGAAGATTGACGGTCATACGTTCTCCGAAAGCGGCGCGATTTGTGAATACCTCGAAGAGGCCTATCCCGAACCGCCGCTGCTACCCAAAGACCCTGCTGCCCGACACGAGGTGCGCCGTCTCGTCGGGTGGTTCGACGACAAATTCCATCATGAGGTGACCTCGAAACTGCTCTACGAGCGGGTGAACAAGAAGATAACCAAAGAAGGTTATCCCGACAGCAAGAATGTCAAATCCGGTGCGCGTGCAATCAAGCTGCATCTCGACTATATGAGCTGGCTTCTTGATCAACGCCGCTGGCTGGCCGGAAACGAGCTTTCGCTGGCTGATTTCGCGGCCGCGGGCCATCTTTCCGCGCTGGATTACATTTCAGATGTGGACTGGAACGCCTACCCGACGGTGCGTGACTGGTATGCGCGGATCAAATCCCGCCCGGCCTTTCGTCGACTTCTTGCAGATACCGTTCCAGGTTTTCCACCCCCTCCACATTATGCCGACCTCGATTTCTAGAGCCGCAATCAGGGGGCAGAAGCGCACCCCATGCCTTTAGACGATCTGAAAGAGCGATTGGTGAAAGAGGCGATCCAAGCCGGTTTCGCAATGGCCCGCGTGTGCGCGCCTGATGCTGTTCCAGAAGTTCCCGAGCGTCTTTCAGCCTTTCTTAAAGCCGGGCGCCATGGGCAAATGGCGTGGCTTGAAGATCGCGCCAACTGGCGGGGTGACCCGTCCGCACTCTGGCCCGAAGCGCGGTCAATCGTCATGCTCGCCGAGCCATACACCCCTGATCATGACCCCTTGGATGACCTCAAGAACCAGGATCGCGGAGTCGTCTCGGTTTACGCCCGCAACAAGGATTACCACGACGTCGTCAAAAAGCGGCTGAAACGAGTAGCGCGCTGGCTTGTGGCTGCAGCGGATTGTGAGGTCAAAGTCTTTGTCGACACGGCCCCGGTCCCCGAAAAAGCTCTGGGTCAGGCTGCAGGGCTTGGCTGGCAGGGCAAACACACGAACCTTCTAAGCCGCGATTTGGGGAACTGGTTTTTCCTCGGCGCGATCTTCACGACAGCCAATCTCGATCCCGACACCCCGGAAACCGATCACTGCGGAAGCTGCCGTCGTTGCCTCGACATTTGTCCGACGGATGCCTTCCCCGCGCCTTATCAGCTGGATGCACGGCTTTGCATTTCCTACCTGACGATTGAACACAAAGGTCCGGTAGACGAAGCGCTTCGCCCGAAACTGGGAAACCGCATCTATGGATGCGATGACTGCCTTGCCGCTTGCCCCTGGAACAAATTCGCTTCGGATGCGAGGGACCACCGCTATGCCGCGCGGCATGATCTAAGTGCACCACCCCTTGCCAAGCTCGCCAATCTTGATGACGCCAGTTTCCGCGCCTTCTTTTCGGGCTCTCCGATCAAACGCATCGGACGCGACCGATTTGTGCGTAATGTGCTCTACGCGCTAGGGAATTCAGAGGACCAGTCCCTGATCGAATCCGCTCGGAAATGCGCTGTCGATGCGGATCCCACGGTGCGTGATGCGGCCATCTGGGCGGTCCGCCGCCTACAGGCGGTTTCAAAAAAGTAGCGTTTTGTGCTATGAAGCGATCCACCAGAGAAAGGGAGGATACCTATGCACACCCATTTGTTGCGACGCAAACGCACTCGTGGCGCCGGGCATATGACACATCTTTCAAGCGCTGCACCGGATCGCCCGACAGTACTTCAAAGCTTTAAGAACGCCAGAACGCGCGGCGCGACAAAGCTGAAAAGATACCTGCGTATCGCACGCGCCCAGAGTTAGACCACTGGTCGCGACCGCTGGCGGTTGGTAGGGAGGGGCATGAGTATTGCCCAACCCAACCCTTTTCGCGCCATCGCACTCAAAATCGCTTCGGTGCTTTTGTTCGTACTCATGGCAACGCTGATCAAGGCAGCGTCCGATGAGGTGCCGCCGGGCCAGACTGTGTTTTTCCGCTCGCTTTGCGCGATGCCGGTTATCCTTGGCTGGCTTATTTGGCAGGGCAAGTTCCCGAGCGGGTTGCGGACCGCCAATCCGCTTGGCCACCTCTGGCGCGGCCTTATCGGCTCGACTGCCATGGGCCTCAGCTTCGCCGGGTTGGCCATTCTGCCGCTTTCCGAAGTGAAGGCCATACAATACGCCATGCCGCTTTTTGTGGTGGTCCTTGCGGCATTGATGCTGGGTGAGCGCGTGCGCGCGGTGCGTCTAACCGCCGTTGGCATGGGTATGGTCGGCGTTCTCATTATTTTGTGGCCGCGCCTGACGTCCTTCACGAACGGCGAAGTCGATCCCCAATTGGCCTTTGGCGCGCTGATCGTCTTGACCGGATCGCTCTGCGCCGCCTTCGCTCAGATATTCGTGCGAAGGCTAGTCGAAACCGAAGAAACGGCCGCAATTGTCTTCTGGTTTTCCGTCACTGCGACTTTGCTATCGCTCCTGACACTGCCATTTGGCTGGCAAGTTCCGTCGGCGACCGCTCTGGCATGCCTTGTCGGGTCCGGCCTTCTCGGCGGTCTCGGTCAAATCCTACTTACAAGTGCTTACCGCTTCGGCGACGCGTCGATTATCGCCCCCTTCGAATACGCATCCATGCTGTTTGCCATTGCCATCGGCTACGCGGTTTTCGGAGAAGTCCCGACTCTCGTGATGTTGATCGGAGCCAGCATCGTCATTGCGTCCGGCGTTCTTATCATCCTGCGCGAGCACTATCTCAAGATTCAGCGTGGCAAAGGCCGCCAGCACGTCACAAAATACGGCTGATCGCCTGCGAAAAACCGCCGAAATTCAGTGTTTCGTCGTGCCCTGAACTCAGCAATGGACCAAAGCCCCGCCACTGGTGCAAGCTGCCGCCATTAATCAAGATCAATTTTGAGAGGGCCTCATGGGCTACGATGTTCATATTACCCGGAAGGACGATTGGTCCGAGACAGAAGGGCCAGCGATTTCACGCGACGAATGGTTGGAATATGTCAGTGGCGACAAGTCGATGCAGCTTGAGCGCGAGGCCATTGTCTCGAACGAGAATGGCCAGTCCTTCAGCGTTCAGGATGAGACGCTTTCGGTTTGGAAACACTGGTCAGCGCGGGTTGAAGGCAAGAACGAAGCCTGGATGTGGCATTCCGCCGGGAATGTGATGGCCAAAAACCCCGACAGCGAGATGCTGCGCAAGATGTTCCTGATCGCCGATGCGCTTGGCGCAAAGCTTCAGGGCGATGACGGAGAAATCTACAATTCAATCGGTTTGGTGGATCGCCAGGATCGTGCGAAAAAGAAGTGGTGGAAGTTCTGGTAAGGTGACTGCCGCCCTTTGGATCGCGTCCTATGTCGCCGCCATCAATCTCGCCGCGTTCCTCGCGTTCTGCTGGGATAAGCGGCAAGCGCGCCGCGACAGCCAGCGGATCAGTGAAAGCGCCCTGCTGAACATCGCGTTATTCGGGGGCAGTATCGGCGCGAAAATCGCGCAGTCGAGGTTTCACCACAAGACGCACAAGCAACCCTTTGCGCGGCAGTTGAACCTTATCGTTGTGCTGCAAGTCGCCATCATCTCTGGCGCAGTTTTTTGGGCGTTGTCTCATAATACCCAGCCTTGATTCAAAAAACGCCCGGCCTTGCGGACCGGGTGTTTCCAAATAGCTATCGCCAATCAGGCGCGAACCAGCTTCTCATAGCTTTCTGCGACATCGCGCGCCATCGCACCGACTTCGAAGTTATAGTCACCGATCTTGCCAACCGGCGTCACTTCGGCCGCCGTGCCTGTCAGCCAGCATTGCTGAAAGCCTTCCAGCTCGTCCGGCATGATGTGGCGCTCATGCACCTTCACCTGACGATCCTTCAACATGCCCACGACGGTTTGCCGCGTAATGCCATTCAGGAAGCAATCGGGCTTGGGCGTATGCACTTCGCCGTCCTTCACGAAGAAGATATTCGCGCCGGTCGCTTCGGCCACATAGCCGCGGTAGTCGAACATCATCGCGTCCGAACAGCCTTTGGCTTCTGCGGCGTGTTTGGACAGGGTGCAAATCATATAGAGACCGGCTGCTTTCGCATGGCTCGGAATTGTTTCAGGTGACGGCCGTTTCCATTTGGCAATGTCAAGCTTCGCGCCTTTCATCTTTGCGTCGCCATAGTAAGCGCCCCATTCCCACGAAGCGATCGCAAGCCGCACTGGGTTTCGCGCAGAAGCGACACCCATATCCTCACCCGCGCCGCGCCATGCAATAGCGCGGACATAGGCGTCCTTGAAACCGTTCGCGGTCAGAACTTCCTGCTTGGCGGCTTCGATCTCATCGACGGTCCAGGGGATCTGAAAGTCCAGTTGACCGGCAGAGAAATGCAGCCGCTCCGAGTGTCTGCGGCTTTCGAAGATCTTGCCGTTATAGGCACGTTCGCCTTCGAAGACGCTGGAGGCATAGTGCATCGCATGTGTCAGGATGTGCACATTGGCGTCTCGCCAATCCACCAACTTGCCATCCATCCAGATCAGTCCGTCGCGATCATCATATGCGCCTGCCATATCGGCCTCCATTTGCAAAAGTTGCGCGTTTAGGTCCGCAACGGTCATAAAGTTGCGGAAAATTCGCGAATCGCTACCAGTCGAGACTTGGAATGTCAACAAGGCTGACATAATGTCGAAGGCAACAAACGGAGGTCGAAATGGCAGACAGCGGTGGTCCCCCAAGCGGTGAAAGCCTGCTTTTCCTCACCGATGATCAATTGCGCAAAGCCATCGAAGCGATGTTTTTTGCCTATCGCGGCTTCACCGCCGACCCCGATCGTATACTTTCCGAGAAGGGGTATGGGCGGGCGCACCACCGGGCCGTTCATTTTATCAATCGCTCTCCCGGCACGACGGTCAACAACCTTCTGTCGATTCTCGGGGTCACCAAGCAGTCGCTGAACCGCGTGTTGCGCACTCTTATCAGTGACGGTCTTGTGGAAAGCCGCGTCGGCAAGCAGGACAAAAGGGAACGGCACCTTTTTCTGACCGAACCGGGTGAAGTTCTGGAGCGCGCGTTGTCGGATGCACAGCGCGATAGGATGCGCAGCGCGTTTCGGCGGGCCGGTCCTGACGCGGTATCAGGTTTTCGTCAGGTGCTGGAAGCGATGATGGACGCCGACACGGCGCGCCACTACAAGCGCCTAAAGGAGGGCGGAGCATGAGCCTCTCGGATGTCCATCTGCTGATCGTCGACGACGACGAGCGTATTCGCGGTCTGCTTCAGAAGTTTCTGATGCGTCACGGCTTTCTCGTCTCGTCTGCACGGGATGCAGCGCATGCGGAGCGTATCCTGAGCGGGCTCGATTTCGATCTGGTTGTCCTTGACGTCATGATGCCCGGCGAAGATGGGGTCAGCTTTTGCAGGCGGCTGCGGGAAACCCGCGATCTGCCGATCCTGCTTTTGACCGCCAAGAATGAAACCGATGACCGCGTTGCCGGTTTGGAAGCCGGAGCCGACGATTATCTCGCCAAACCGTTCGAGCCAAAGGAACTCCTGCTGAGGATCAATTCGATCCTCCGCCGTGTGCCTGCGACCGAACCTGCAGACATCGCACCAAAGGTGCTTCACCTCGGAACGCTTCGCTATGATGTTGAGAAGGGATCGCTTTGGCATGGTGAAAACCCGGTTCGGCTGACGGCCACGGAATCTCAATTGATGCGCATATTCTCACGTGCGCCCGGCGAAGCAATGTCCCGCACGAAGCTGGTTGAGGACCTCGGTCGGGACGGCGGACAGGCGCAGGAACGCGCGGTCGATGTGCAGATCACACGACTGCGCCGCAAACTCGAGGCCGACCCCAAGCAACCTCGTTATCTTCAAACGGTGCGCGGCGCAGGCTATATGCTGTCCCCCGACTAAGTCGCTGAATTGGACGTTAACGCTCATGACCACCGCGCTTTTTTCACACGATTCCGCTTTGAAACACATCACGCCTCCGGGTCATCCGGAAAGTACGTTTCGCTACGAGGCGATTCAGAAAGCGCTTTCGGACAAACGTTTCGCCAAGCTGGATCGCCGCGAAGCACCGCTGGCGGATCGGACCGAAGTCCTTCGGTGCCATCCCGCCCGCTACTTCGACCGCGTAAAGAACGCGATCCCGACGTCTGGCACGATTGCGCTGGATGGTGACACTCATGTCGTTCCCGGATCCCTAGAGGCGGCGCTTCGCGGCGTCGGTGGCTGTGCTGCGGCAATAGACGCCGTGATAGCGGGTGACGTAGCAAACGCTTTCGTCGCGATGCGCCCCCCCGGACACCATGCCGAATCCGAAACGGCGATGGGCTTTTGTCTTTTTGGCAACGCGGCCATCGCCGCCAAACGCGCCCTGGACCACTACGGCCTGGAGCGTGTTTCTGTTCTTGATTTTGACGTCCATCACGGGAACGGGACGCAGGATCTTCTGTGGGATGAGGAGCGCAGCCTTTTCGCCTCGTCTCACCAGATGCCTCTCTATCCCGGCTCCGGATCGGTACATGAAACAGGGGCGCATGATAATGTGCTCAACGTCCCGCTTGCCCCGATGAGCGGCGGCGCCGAAATGAAACGCGCATGGGGTGATCTCATTCTCCCTGCCATCGACGATTTTGCTCCGGACCTCATCATCATATCGGCAGGCTTCGACGCTCACGCTGCCGACCCGCTTGCCAACCTCAAGTGGAGCACCGAGGATTTTGCATGGCTGACCCATGCCATCTGCGATGTCGCGGATGCGCATGCAAAGGGCCGGGTGGTCTCGACACTTGAAGGCGGGTATGATCTGAACGCCTTGGCCGCCAGCGTTGCGGCGCATGTGGACGTGCTGATGGAGCGAGGGGCATGAGCGAAAAACCAGTAGCCGAGATGAGCTTTGAAGACGCGATGAGCGCGCTTGAAGGCGTTGTGAATCGCCTGGAAGCCGGAGACGTGCCGCTTGAGGACTCGATCAAGCTCTACGAGCGTGGCGCGGAATTGAAAGCGCATTGTCAAAAGAAGCTGGCCGAAGCTGAAGAAAAGGTCGCGCAGATCACTTTTGACGAAAACGGTCAGCCCAAAGGGACGACGCCAGTCGATCCCGCATGACGTTTCAAGACCGGCTGAAAAGCGTTGCGGCCGAGGTCGACGCGACGCTCGAGACGTATTTCAATGCACCTGCCGAACCGCTTGAAGATGCGATGCGCTATGCAGTTATGGGTGGCAAAAAGCTGCGTGCGTTTCTGGTGGTCGAAAGCTGCGCGCTTCATGGCATCAAGCACCAAGAGGCCCTCAAAGCCGCTGCCGCCATCGAGTGTATCCATGCCTATTCGCTTGTGCACGATGACCTTCCAAGCATGGACGACGATGACCTTCGCCGCGGCAAGCCTACAGTCCACAAGGCGTGGGACGAGGCAACGGCCGTTCTGGCAGGCGATGCGCTACAATCGCTTGCCTTCCTGATCCTCGGTACGCTCGATGTTCCGTCCGACCGCATCGTTCAAGCTGTCATTGGCCTTGCGACAGACGCAGGCAAGGACGGAATGGTCCTTGGACAAGCGCGCGATATCGCCGCTGAAAGCGCGGATGCGCCTTTGTCACTGGAAGCAATCACCGCGCTTCAGGCGCAGAAAACCGGCGCATTGATCCGCTGGTCCGCCACGGCGGGACCGACTCTGGCGGGCGATGACGTCGCGCCTCTTGCGGCCTATGCCACAGCCCTTGGTCTGGCGTTCCAGATTGCTGACGACATTCTGGACGAAACCGGGGACGAGGCAAAGATCGGTAAGCGCCTGCACAAGGATGCCGACGCCGGCAAGGCAACGTTTGTTTCACTTCTGGGCATTAAGGGTGCACAGGACATGGCGTGCGCACTGGTCGCACAGGCAAATGACGCGCTCTGCATATATGATGCACAGGCGGATGGTTTGCGCGACGCCGCTAATTTCGTTATCTCGCGCGAACACTGACGCGCCCCGGAGTTTCCATGACTGACCGACCCAAGACCCCAATTCTCGACCGCGTGAACGTGCCTGCCGACATGAAGCGGCTCACGGATGACGAGTTGCAGCAACTCGCGGACGAATTGCGCGCCGAAACGATCAGCGCGGTCAGCGAAACAGGTGGTCACCTTGGGGCGGGACTTGGCGTTGTTGAATTGACCGTCGCCCTGCACGCGGTATTCGATACCCCGAAGGACAAACTGATCTGGGACGTCAGTCACCAGACCTATCCACACAAGATCCTCACCGGACGTCGCGACCGCATCCGGACCCTGCGCCAGAAAGACGGCCTTAGCGGCTTCACCAAACGCTCGGAGTCGCCCTACGACCCTTTCGGCGCGGCGCATAGTTCAACCTCGATTTCCGCCGCGCTTGGCTTTTCCGTTGCGCGCGATTTGGGCGGTGCCACCCCAGAAGGTCTCGGTGACGGCATTGCTGTGATTGGTGACGGTGCAATCAGCGCCGGCATGGCCTACGAGGCGATGAATAATGCGGGCCATCTGGGCAAGCGTCTGATCGTCATTCTAAATGACAACGAAATGTCGATCGCGCCACCTGTCGGGGCAATGTCATCTTACCTGTCGCGCCTTTACGCCGGTGATCCGTTCCAGGAGTTGAAGGCCGCGGCCAAGGGCGCGGTCAGCCTTCTGCCTGAACCGTTCCGCGAAGGGGCCAAACGCGCCAAGGACCTTTTGAAGCACAGCGTGGTTGGCGGCACACTGTTCGAGGAACTGGGCTTCAGCTATCTCGGTCCGATCGATGGTCACGACCTTGAGCAATTGCTTCCTGTCCTGCGCACCGTTAAAGCACGGGCGCGTGGCCCCATTCTGATCCATGCGATCACCAAGAAAGGCAAAGGGTATGCCCCCGCCGAAACTGCGCGCGACAAGGGTCACGGCGTTGCGAAATTCAATGTCGTCACCGGCGAACAGAAAAAAACCCCGTCGAATGCACCTTCTTACACAAAAGTTTTCGCGCAATCCCTGATCGACGAGGCGTCTCGCGATGACAAGATCGTGGCGATCACCGCAGCGATGCCCGACGGCACCGGGCTGGACCTTTTCGCCGAACGCTATCCAAGCCGCTGCTTTGATGTTGGTATTGCTGAACAGCACGGTGTCACGTTCGCTGCCGGGCTTGCTGCAGGTGGAATGAAGCCGTTTTGTGCGATCTATTCCACGTTCCTGCAACGCGGTTATGATCAGGTTGTCCACGACGTCGCATTGCAGCGCCTTCCGGTGCGTTTCGCAATTGACCGGGCGGGATTGGTCGGTGCCGATGGTGCAACGCACGCGGGCGCTTTCGATATCGGTTACATGACGAACTTGCCGGGCATGGTCGTGATGGCGGCTGCCGACGAGGCGGAACTGGTCCACATGGTTGCGACGGCGACAGCCTATAACGATGGCCCTATCGCTTTTCGCTATCCACGCGGCGAAGGCGTCGGCGTCGAAATGCCGGAACGTGGCAAATTTCTTGAGATCGGCAAGGGCCGGATCATCCGCGAAGGATCACAGGTCGCCATTCTGTCGTTCGGCACACGTCTGTCCGAGGTCGAAAAAGCAGCCGAAGCTCTGGCCGCCAAGGGCATCACTCCGACGATTGCGGATGCCCGGTTTGCCAAACCTCTTGACCGCGACATGATCCTCGACCTTGTCAGCAACCACGAAGCTCTTATTACCATCGAGGAAGGCGCAATAGGCGGTTTTGCGAGCCATGTCGCCGATCTTCTTGCGAACGAGGGCGTCTTTGATCGTGGCCTCAAATTCCGCTCAATGGTGCTGCCGGATATCTTTATCGATCAGGCAAGTCCCAAGGATATGTATGACAGCGCGGCGATGAATGCAGAACACATCGAAGCGAAAGTGCTTGATGTCATGGGTATCGCAGACATTTCCAAACGGGCTTAAGTTTCCGGGGTCTCGTCTTCCAAAAGGGCGCGAAGCCCGGCGCGATAGTCCGGATAGATCAGTCTTACGCCAAGTTCGTCCTTGATGCGGTCGTTTCGAACGCGCTTGGATTCAGCATAAAAGCTGCGCGCCATTGTGCTTAGCTCGGCATCCTCCAATGCGATCGCGTCCGGCACCGGCAGACCGAGTAATTCGGCTGCATATGCAATAACATCCTGCGGCGGGGCCGGGTCATCATCGCAGACATTGTATGCACGCCCCGGATCAGGGCGGTCCATCGACGCCTCGAGGATTTGCGCAATGTCTTCCACATGGGTGCGACTGAACACCTGACCTTCCTTGATGATCCGCCGCGCTTTACCTGACCGAACCTTCGAAAATGGCCCGCGACCGGGACCATAGATGCCGGCCAGACGAAAAATGTGCAGAGGCACGCCAAGAGCGGTCCATGCGGCCTCGGCCTCAACGCGTGCAATGCCCCGTTCCGTCGATGGCTCGAGCGGCGTTTCTTCGTCGACCCAGTCTCCCTTGTGGTCGCCATAAACGCCGGTGGTGGACAAGTATCCGACCCACTCAAGATGTTTCGCTGCCGCGATATCGGGGCCATGCGCCGCCAGAACCGGATCTCCATCCTGGCCCGGGGATACGGATGTCAGGATATGCGAGACCTCACCTAACGGAAGACTATTTCCCGGCCAGACAATCGTCTCGACTCCGGACCTCTCCAATGCTTGCGCCTTCTCAGCACTTCGCGTTGTCCCGATGATGCGCCAGCCTTTTGGCAGCAATCGTCGCGCCAAAGCCTTTGCCGAATAGCCGTGCCCAATTGAAAGCAGTGTTTTCACCATGCTTCCGAAGCAATCTCAAATGCTGCTCGTAGGCAAGCGCGAACGTGCAAAACGATCTTGCAGCCATCCCGGTTCGGTGCCATTTTCAGGGATGGAAAAAAGAACAAATCTCCCCACAAAGATCATTCGGAGAGCCTCGTGATGAACGACGCAAGAAGCCGTGCAGTCTCGGCCCCCGATGTTCCCGACCATCAAAGCTTCACTGATCCGGCCGCGGCCGTTGATCGCCTTATCGAGCTCTACAACATCGCATCGACGTTCCTATGCGCACGCTTCAATGACGTGCTTAACACCGGCGAGCCAGATGTGCGCTACCGTGCATTCTACCCTGAAATACGGCTTACCACGACCAGCTTCGCGCCGATCGACAATCGCCTCAGCTTCGGCCACGTCAGCGAGCCCGGACGCTACTCCACGACAATTACACGCCCTGATCTGTTTGTAGGTTATCTGCGTCAGCAGATTGGACTGTTGGTTGAAAATCATGGCGCGGCGGTCGAAATCGGGGTGTCGACGACTCCAATGCCAGTGCATTTCGCGGTCGCCAACGACAACACTCTGGCGGTCCCACAGGACGGCGCGATGGATTTTACCCTGCGCGACGTCTTTGATGTGCCTGACCTGTCAACCACACACGACGATATCGTCAACGGTTACGGTTTCGTCCATCCGGATGGCTCGCACGCGCTTGCGCCGTTTACCGCCCAGCGGATCGACTACTCGCTTGCCCGACTGGCTCATTACACCGCGACCCAGCCTGAGCATTTCCAGAACCACGTCTTGTTTACCAACTATCAGTTCTACGTGGATGAGTTCGAAATGATCGCGCGTAAGGCGCTGAAAGATCCTGACAGCGGTTACACCGGCTTTGTCGGACCCGGTAATATCGAAATCACCAAACACGACGAACCTTTGCCGGTGCCGGCGAAGCTGCCGCAGATGCCGACCTATCATCTGAAGCGCGAAGGGGGCGCGGGCATCACACTGGTCAACATCGGTGTCGGTCCTTCCAACGCCAAGACCGCAACCGATCACATTGCGGTCTTGAGGCCGCACGCTTGGTTGATGCTCGGCCATTGCGCGGGCCTTCGAAACAGCCAACGGCTTGGCGATTTCGTTCTTGCCCATGCGTATCTTCGCGAAGACCACGTCCTTGATGACGACCTTCCGATCTGGGTGCCAATCCCGGCACTTGCCGAGATACAGATCGCCCTAGAAACGGCCGTTGCGGATGTCACGCAGCTTCGGGGTTACGAACTAAAGCGCATCATGCGGACGGGCACAGTGGCCACCATCGACAACCGTAACTGGGAACTGCGCGATCAATCAGGACCGGTGCAGCGCCTCAGCCAGTCCCGCGCAATTGGTCTGGACATGGAAAGCGCAACGATTGCGGCCAATGGCTTTCGCTTCCGGGTACCCTATGGAACGCTTCTCTGCGTGTCGGACAAGCCGCTCCACGGAGAGCTGAAATTGCCCGGAATGGCGAGCGATTTCTACCGCACTCAAGTGGCGCGACACCTTCTGATTGGCATCAAAGCGATGGAGACTTTGCGCGACATGCCGCTTGAACGCATCCACTCAAGGAAGCTTCGCAGCTTTGAAGAGACCGCTTTCCTTTAAAATAAGGCGTTTTCCGCCGATTTTCGGATGATTAGAGCTTGTGTTGCAACCACAATTCGTAGTGTTATGCCACCATATCCAGTTAAATAAGGGGAATGAGCCCCTAGAGAAGACCATATCGAGGAGATTCCACATGGCAAAACCGATGACGAAGACGCAGCTTGTAGCAGCGCTCGCCGAAAAAATGGGCAGCGACAAGAAATCCGCAGGCGAGGCTCTTGATGCCATCGTCGGCATCATCACCGACGAAGTGTCTGGCGGTGGTGCTGTCACGCTTCCCGGCGTTGGCAAAATCTACTGCCGCGAGCGTCCAGCACGCATGGTCCGCAACCCGGCCACCGGCGAGCAGATCCACAAAGAAGCCGACAAAGTGGTCAAGATGACGATCGCGAAGGCTCTCAAGGACAGTGTTAACGACTAATCTGTCTGACGATTTGATCTTGATTGGGTCGCCTCAGGGCGGCCCTTTCTTATTTTTGGGAGAGGCCCGAGATATTGCAATGGCCAACCACGGCAACCCCCGGGTCCCAAGCAGATTGATCCCTCTAAGTTTTCAATTCGTTTCTTAATCCGCAGCGAACAATGCCTACCAGATCAAGACCGACCTGCGGTCTATCATCCTCAAAACTACATTTATCTCGACGCCAGGTGGACAGGTTTCCAAGCGCAACAAGAAGTTACGCGGTCTTGGGTCGCCCGCCTCAGCGCGGCCCGCCTTTCTCAGACGCCCAAGCGCCACCACATCAACGCAGCAAGGATCGCCAGCGTTACAACCCAGAATACAGCCGCAACGATGCGCCCGACGCGCGCTTCTTTTTCTTCGTAGAACGTTCGCGGTCGAACGCCGCGCCAGAACAATACCGTCTGAGCCGAAAGATTGACCGAAGCAAGGTTCACGGCAAGAAGCAGTAAAGCGCCGGTTGCAAGAGATGTCTCGCCAGCGCCAATGAACAGTCCAAGTGCGGACGCTGGCGGCAGCAACGCGACTGCGACCATCACGCCCACCAACGCCGATGAAACACCTGTCACCAGCGACAACGCTGCCGCCGCGCCTGACGCGAGCGCAATTGCCATACCGCCGAAATTCACATCCGCTCGCCCCATCAGTTCGCCCGAGTCCGTATTCAGTGGCCAGGCGAACCCGATAAGAACCGAGCACCCAAAAGCGATTCCAAGCCCCGCGGCATTGGTCCTCAAAGCGCGCAGAATGAGACTTCGATCACCCAAGGCAACACCGACGGCAAAGGCGAGGTTCGGGCCAAGGAGAGGTGCGATCACCATCGCTCCCACGACCACGGCGACGTTGTCTTGCGCCAACCCAAGTGCAGCAACAATCGTCGAGAGAACCACGAACGCCAGATAGGTCTGATCCGTCTGCGCCTGCGCCCAGACATCGTTCCAGATTTCTTCGCGGGTGCGGCCGCCGATCTTGCGCTTGAGGTCCTTCTCGGCTTTCTCGACGGCCTCTTCCTCTTCACGGGGAAGCGGTATCGTCGTCTCTACCGGCAAGATTGTCAGTCTCCAGTCGGACTGTGATGACAAGGCACTTTGCATCGCGTCGACAACATCTTGCCGATTGTCGCCGGCAGAAAGCATCTGCAAAGTTGTACGGTCGTCGCAGTGAGATTCCTTGAAGGCGCGAACACCCGAAACGCCAAGCTCTTCCGTCTTCTTCAAAAGCGTCGGAATGGTCGAGTCCGGAGCGGAAATGGTGATCAGTCTGACTGTCATAAAGCTAAGCTATCCCAGCCTGTCCATCGTGACCACTGGCAACGGCAATTGCGACCTGCTAGTCGGCAAGAAACAATTCGGGCAAGGCCATGGATTTTCGCGCAATTCTGATGGGGCTGGCATTTGCCCTGATGTGGTCGTCTGCTTTCACATCGGCGCGGATTATCGTGACGAATGCGCCGCCATTGGCCGTGTCTTCGCTTCGCTTTTTCATCGCAGGTATTGTCACCTTGGCCATCGCGCGATTGCTAGGGCAAAGTTTCCGCCTCACCCGCGCGCAATGGCGACTGACGATCGTCTTTGGCCTCTGCCAGAACGCTCTTTATCTCGGGCTGAACTTTGTCGCGATGCAAACCGTGGATGCATCCGTGGCGGCGATCATCGCGTCATCTCTTCCACTCTGGGTCGCGCTGGCAAGCTGGCTGATCTGGGGGGAAAAGGTGCAGCCTTTGGGATTGGCGGGGCTCATAGGGGGCTTTGCGGGCGTCGCGATGATCATGGGAACGCGCCTGAATGCCGGGGTTGATCCGTTCGGTATGTTGCTTTGCGGCATCGGAGTTCTTGCGCTGACATTTGCAACGCTTGCGGTACGCGGCGCAAGTTCAGGCGGCAACATGCTGACCGTCGTCGGCTATCAGATGCTGATAGGTGCCTTCGCCTTGGCCGTCCCCGCGCAATTCGAGACCTGGGACTTCAACTGGTCACCAACTTTGATCGCCGCCATTACCTACACGATTTTCGTCCCCGGCGTCATCGCGACAATCGTCTGGTTCTGGCTGGTAAATCGGATAGGAACCGTAAGATCCGCGACGTTCCATTTCCTCAATCCTTTCTTTGGCGTGGCAATTGCAGCAGTCCTCTTGGGGGAAACGCTCGGGTTTCTAGATCTGGTCGGAGTTGGCATAATCACCGTTTCGATCCTTGCCGTGCAGATCTCGAAAACTCGCGCACTGACGCGAAATTGATCTAATGTCACAAGGATTTCGGTGACATTGCGCCCTGAACCGCGCAGGTAAGGGCTATGGATTTGCTTCTTGGATACGTGGCGGGCCTGCTCACGCTGATCAACCCTTGCGTGCTGCCGATCCTGCCAATCGTGCTTGCGACTTCGCTACAGGCTGGTCGGGCAGGACCGCTGGCATTGGCTGCGGGCATGAGTATTTCGTTCGTCGCGCTCGGTCTCTTTGTCGCGGTTCTGGGGCGCACCTTTGGAATCACCGAAGACACCGTTTCCAATGTCGCCGCTGTCTTGATGATCGGCTTTGGCGTGATCCTGCTGGTGCCTCGGTTGTCCGCCCGCTTTGCCACTGCAACCGCAGGCGTTTCCATGCAGGCAGATGCGGGGATTGACCGTATCGACCAAAACGGCCTCACAGGGCAATTCACCGCCGGCGTCTTGCTCGGGGCAGTCTGGAGCCCATGTATCGGGCCAACGCTGGGCGGCGCGATTTCGCTGGCCAGCCAAGGCGAAAGCCTGTTTCGGGCTGGCGCGATCATGATCACGTTCGCCTTGGGTGTTTCATCGATCATTCTGGCTTTGGGCTATGGCGCACAGTCGGTGATCCGCCAACGTCAGGCAATGATGCGCCGCTTCGCAACCGCTGCGCGTCCTGTCATGGGGGCTGTATTCATTGCTGTGGGCGTGGCGATCTTGCTCAAATTCCACCATGTACTCGAGATCTGGGCCTTGGATAATCTTCCCGTCTGGTTCACCGAACTGTCTGTTTCGATCTGATTTAGGAGACACACCATGCACCGCCGCACTTTCCTCACGTCTGCTGCCGCTATCACGCTTGCCGGCCCTGCATTTGCCGGGATCGGGACAGCCTACACGCCGGGCCTTCTTCAAAAGGAACTGGACGCGGGAAAGACCGTATTTGTCGATTTCTATGCCGACTGGTGCACGACATGCCGCCGCCAGGAGCGGGTGATCAATGCGCTGCTGTCGCAGGAACCGGCCTATGAAGCGAACATCAGCTTCGTCGCGGTTGATTGGGACAAACACGCCCGGTCTGACCTGTCCGTCCGACTAAACATCCCGCGCCGCTCGACACTGGTGGTGTTGCGTGGAAACGAGGAACTTGGGCGCATCGTGGCGGGCACGCGTGAAAGCGAAATCAAGGCTTTGCTGGACACCGCACTTACCTCAGCAACGGCATAAACCTTGCAAAACCGACAATAAACGGCTCCCCTTCAAAAGAGGGGGGTGTCGACATGGCATTAGAAAACGCGAAAGTGACCAATTCCCGTACGGGAACTGTGTTTGAGATCATAGAGATTAGCGAAACCCACGTCGTGATGCGCTACACGATGCAGCCTCACATGAAGGTCCCCGATATCGCCGAACATTTCCACTCGGTCTGGGACGAAGAGTTCAAGATACTCGAAGGCGAGGGCGAATATCGCCTCGATGGTAGCAAGGGCACGGTGAAGGCAGGCGAGACGCTCACTATGCCCCGAGGGATCAAACACATCCACCCGTGGAACACCGGCTCTGAGCCTATGGTCATGGAACAGACTGCCACAGTCGATGCGCCCCATCCGCGCGCCGTTCGCGATACGTTGGGGATCATTTTCACTCTCTACAAGGCCGAGGCAGAAGGTAGGATCTTGCTCGACAAAGTCGGTATCCCAAGGAACCCGATCAAGTTTGCCGCAACCGCCCGTATTTTTGCGCAAGGCGGCAGCTATGATGCAAGATTTCCCAAAGCGATGCAGGACGGAGGCGCGGCGACCATCGGGCGGTTCGTTGAAACCCTGGGAGTCGACATGATCGACCCGGAGTTCCGCTAATACATCTGGACGATGGCACGCAGCGGAATACCGGCCACCTTCTCCAGGACAGCGACTTCATCCTGGCTCAGTGGCCCACGCCCGACGTTCCGCGCACTGACAAACCATCGCGCGAACCCTTGGTGTGGGGTATACGTCAGCGCGTTGAGGTTGGTGTCCCGCTGGCAACAAGGCGTTTCGTGTCTGTGCAGGTGAAAGCCGTCCTCACCATGCCAGTCTTCGTCCATCCACTCGTGCCATTGCTCGATCGTTATATCGCCGCCACAGAACGGACAGGCAATCACTTCAAAGGCCTCTCCGCAGTCTATGAACTGCAGCTTTCCATAACGCTTGACCCGTGCCTCATTCGTGCCCGCAATTCTAGCCAAGGCATCGCGCAAGGTGTCCGCCACCTCCGGCAAGGCCGCTTGCGGGTCGGCCGGGATCACAACCAAAAAGTGATCAGACATCAGCCGATGGGCCCGCGTACGCCACCTGTCTGTGCGCGATCCAACAGCAAGTGATCCAGAACGACGGCCGCCGCCATGGCTTCGGCCACTGGAACCGCGCGGATGCCGACACATGGATCGTGGCGGCCCTTGGTGATAATCTCGGTTTCTTCGCCGGACTTGGTGATTGTCTTGCGCGGCGTCAGGATTGAAGATGTCGGTTTGACGGCAAATCGGACAACAACATCCTGACCCGTTGAAATACCGCCCAGAATTCCGCCAGAATGGTTCGACGAATAGATCGGCCCGTCCGGTCCCATCCTGATTTCGTCCGCATTCGCTTCCCCGGTCAGCCGCGCCGCCGCCATGCCTTCGCCGATCTCGACGCCCTTTACGGCATTTATCGACATCATCGCCGCTGCCAGATCGGTGTCCAGCTTTGCATATACCGGCGCGCCCAAACCCGCAGGACATCCGCGAACCGAAACCTCGATCATTGCGCCCACCGACGACCCGCTTTTGCGCAGCCCATCAAGATAACCGGCCCATTCCTCAGCAGCCACCGCGTCAGGCACCCAGAATGGATTACGCTCGATCTCGTCCCAGTCAAAGCGCGTTCGGTCAATGTCCTTCTCGCCCATCCCGACCATATAGCCGGTGACCCTTAGCCCCGGGACAAGCTGTGCCAGGGCCGCACGCGCCACACCTCCTGCCGCCACACGCGCCGCAGTTTCGCGCGCGGATGACCGTCCGCCGCCGCGATAGTCGCGGATACCGTATTTCTGCCAATAGGTGATGTCTGCGTGCCCGGGACGGAACTTTTCGGCGATATCGCCGTAATCCTTGGACCGCTGATCGGTGTTCTCGATCATAAGCTGGATCGGGGTTCCCGTCGTTTTTCCCTCGAATACACCGGACAGGATCCGTACCTCGTCAGCCTCCCGACGCTGCGTTGTATACTTGTTCTGACCTGGCTTTCTGCGGTCCAGCCATACCTGAATATCCGCTTCACTCAGAGCGGCTCCCGGCGGACAGCCATCCACCGTCGCCCCAAGGGCTGGCCCGTGACTTTCGCCCCAGGTCGTGACCCGGAAAACATGTCCGTAAGAATTCAGGCTCATCGCGTCGTCTCCTTTGAGCGATGGTCTAGTCTGAACAAACGCAGGATGGAAGCGGGGGCAGAGCTTTCTCTAGCGTTCTATGCCGCGTCGCATCATCACCTTGTTGCCGTCCTCGCCCGATACCTCCCAGCCAAGCCGCTTATAAAAAGCGATCACCCCACGCATCTTGCGATGTGTCGCAAGCGCCATCTCGTCCACCCCCGACATTGTTGCTTGTGCCACAGCAAATGCCATCAATGCCTGTCCCACGCCCCTTCGCCCATGATCTGGGGCCACCGCGATATTCGCCAAATGCCAGCGCCCCAAAACCACACTGCCAATCAAGCAACCGATTGTGACCTCACGCTCGGTAGCAATCCAAACCCGACCCGCGGCAATGTCCTCCGCCACGCCACTTGCAACATTTGGGAGATCAGGCAAAGTAACCGACCACACTGCGTAGGCCGCGTTGATGACGGCGCGGATCGCGTCCGCATCTTTGCTTTCCGCAGCCCTGATGCTCACGTCGTTCATGATGACCACCCTGCCACATTCACCCTTTGAAAAATACCTCGGGGAGGGCTCGCCCTTGCGAGACCGGGGCAGCGCCCCTCTTTTGACCTTGCACAGATACCCGAACCGCCCTACCTCATGAGGTACCTCGGGGGGCCCATTTGGGCTGAGATGCTGTTCCAGCGGACCCGTAGAACCTGAACCGGTTAGCACCGGCGGAGGGAAGGTCGAGATCCTCTCAACCCGCTCCTTCGCCCAGTTGAGAGGAACTTGAGATGCGTTATCCAATCCTTGCGGCAGGGCTTTTGGCAGTCACTCCGGCTTCGGCCCAAGACTTGCCCGTCCTGACCGTATACACTTACGACAGTTTCGTCGCCGATTGGGGGCCCGGTCCCGCAATTGAAACTGCTTTTGAAGCAACCTGTGAATGCGACCTTCAATTTATCGCCGCAGGCGATGGCGCGGCCCTTCTTGGGCGGGTCCGTCTTGAAGGTGCGCGAAGCGATGCTGACATTGTGCTTGGTCTGGACACCAACCTGCTCGCCGCAGCCAACGACACCGGGCTGTTTGCTCCCCATGGTCTCGAAACCCCAGCCCTCGACCTTCCAGTCGACTGGTCAGACGCGACTTTCCTGCCCTATGACTGGGGTTATTTCGCGTTCGTTCACAATGCTGGCATGGAAAATATCCCGACGGATTTCCGCGGGTTGGGTGCAAGCGATACGACCATCGTCATACAGGATCCGCGCTCATCCACGCCCGGACTTGGCCTGCTGATGTGGGTCAAAGCCGCTTACGGCGACGAAGCGCCCGGCATCTGGGAAGCGCTGGCGGATAATGTCGTCACCGTCACACCGGGTTGGTCCGAGGCCTACGGTTTGTTCCTCGAAGGCGAAGCCGACATGGTGCTCAGTTATACCACGTCGCCCGCCTATCACCTGATCGCGGAAGAAGACACTGGCAAGACCGCAGCCGCTTTTGCCGAAGGCCACTACCTCCAGGTTGAAGTGGCAGGCAAGCTTGCATCAAGCGATCAGCCCGAGCTTGCAACTGCGTTTCTCGACTTCATGCTGACCGACGCATTTCAGTCCGTCATTCCAACGACAAACTGGATGTATCCGGCCGTGATGCCCGAGGGCGGATTGCCCGAGGGGTTTGAAACGCTGATCCAGCCCGATCAGGCGCTCTTGTTGTCGCCTGTAGCCGCTGCCGAAGCGCGCGATGAGGCCTTGGACGAATGGCTGACCGCGCTCAGCCGCTAGGGCTTGCCGGTTGGACCGGGATCGCGGCAACTGTTGCGATCCCGGCTCTTATCGCGCTCACGGCAACTGCCGTCGTTCTTTCGGCCGAAGGGGGCCGTGGGTTGTCGGCAGCCGACTGGGCGGCGATCCGCTTTACACTTTGGCAGGCGCTTCTTTCCGCGATGATAAGCGTCGGTCTCGCAATTCCTGTCGCACGCGCGCTTGCACGGCGACAATTTCTGGGCCGCGAAGCTCTCATCACGCTTCTGGGTGCCCCATTCTTGCTGCCTGTGATTGTTGCGGTGTTCGGGCTTCTGGCGATCTTTGGACGCAGTGGACTTTTGAACAACGGTTTGGTCGCCATTGGAGCCCAGCCCATCAGCATCTTCGGATTGCACGGCGTCGTCCTTGCTCATGTCTTCTTGAACCTGCCCCTTGCAACACGCCTCTTATTGCAGGGCTGGCAAACAATTCCCGCCGAGCGTTTTCGCCTCGCGGCGTCGCTCGACATGAGGGCGGGTGCGATGTTTCGACACTTGGAAGTTCCAATGCTTGTGCGCGCGGCACCACCTGCAGCACTGATCATATTCGCTATTTGCACGACAAGCTTTGCCGTCGCTCTGACGCTTGGCGGCGGCCCTCGTGCAACTACCGTCGAGCTTGCCATCTTTCAGGCGCTACGGTTCGATTTCGATCTCACGCGTGCGGCCATGCTCTCGGTGGTGCAACTTGCCATCACAGGCTCACTGGCCCTCATTGCGTTGAAACTTGCACGCGCTCCGGATTTTGGAAAAGGGTTTGATCGCCCCGCCAAACGCTGGGATGTCGATGACGCGCCCCGTCGCATTTTAGATGGCATGTTTATTGCGGCGGCGGCGCTTTTTCTGATTGCGCCCATGGCGGCCGTTTTCGTGCGAGGCGCAACGAACCTTGCAGGGCTTCCCGACGTAGTCTGGACCTCTGCCGGGCGTTCATTGCTGGTGGCTGCGCTTTCGACGACGCTCGTTGTAAGCGCCGGCCTGTTCACGTCGATCGCTGCAGCACGTCTTCGCAGTGGAGCTGTCTGGATTGAAAGCGCCGGTCTTCTCGCGATTGCCGCGTCGCCCCTTGTCGTGGGAACAGGCTTGTTCATAATCGTGTTCCCCTTCGTCGAACCCGCGCGACTTGCGCTTCCGGTCACCGCGCTCGTCAACGCGGTTGTGACGCTGCCGTTTGTGCTGCGCGCCCTGATACCAGCCGTACGAGACGCCGAAGCTTCCTTCGGCCCACTCGCGGACAGCCTCGATCTTAAAAGTCTTGCAAGACTTCGATTGCTGATCCTGCCGCGCATCCGAAGACCACTTGGGTTCTCAGCCGGACTGGCCGCCGCTCTGTCAATGGGAGACCTCGGCGTGATAGCGCTGTTCGCAGACCCGGCGACAGCCACCTTGCCGCTGCAACTCTACCGATTGATGGGAGCTTACCGGATGGATGACGCCGCAGGTGCGTCACTCCTCTTACTCTCCTTGAGCTTCGCGCTGTTCTGGGCTTGCGACTGGGGAGGGCGCCGCGGTGCTTGAATTGAAAGACGTCAAACTCGTGCTTGGGGACTTCCGGCTTTCCGCAAATCTGGCAATCGACGGGCCCGGTGTGACAGCGGTGATCGGACCGTCAGGCGGAGGCAAGTCGACGCTGTTGTCGCTGATCGCCGGATTCCAACTGCCTGATGAAGGGCGGATTTTTTGGGATGGCTCGGACATTACGGATTTGACTCCCGGTGCAAGGCCGGTTGCCATGCTGTTTCAGGACAACAATCTCTTTCCACACCTAGACAGCCTCTCCAACGTGGCTCTGGGCGAAGTACCTGTCGCGCGTCCAAGTCAGGACACGAAAGAGCGGGCGCGAGATGCCTTAAGAAAGGTCGGTCTTTCCGGTCTGGAGACCCGTAAACCCGGCGCGCTTTCCGGAGGTCAACAAAGCCGCGTCGCGCTCGCGCGTTTGCTGCTCACAAAGCGCCCGGTCATCCTGATGGATGAACCGTTCTCGGCGCTGGGCCCGTCACAGAGACGGGACATGCTTGCCCTGGTGAAAGAACTGCTGCCAAAAGCGACAATCCTGATGGTCACGCACGATCCTGATGATGCGCGCGAATCGATGCAGACAGCAGTGGTTTCAGACGGATATGTTTCGCCACCGCGAGATACGGTCGCCGTCTTCGCAGATCCACCACCGATTCTTGATGCCTACCTCAGGTAGGGTATCTGTGGCAGCTCTGCCCTTAACGCCCCAGGGATTTCTCGACCCAAAGATCGAAAAGAAGCGACCTGCATCAGCCGACACAAGCCGTCCCTTCTTCAGGTCACAAGGCTGGCGTCCCTGCTGCCTTGCATCACAAATTCCGCCGGGAAACCTTTCAAACCAATTTACCCAACCAGATGTGTCTTGGTGGAGCGTCAAGGTTAACAGCTTCTTTGGGTCACGAAATCCTGGGGTGAGCCGCGTCAGCTGCCAGGGGCAATGCCCTTAATCGTCCACCGGTTTTCTGAGTGCCTTGATCTGGCCGCGCTGTTTCTTGGCTTCGACGCGCTTTCGCTTTTGCCCAAGAGGCACACGCGTTCGAATGCGTTTCTTGGGCTTTTCCGTTGCGCGTCTGATCAGATCGGCCAGCCTTGAGCGGGCTATTTCACGGTTACGCGCCTGACTCCGCTCGTCGCTCACCTGAATGATGATGGCGCCATCTTTCGTCCACCGTCGCCCCGCCAATCTTCGAAGCCTCTGTTTGACGGCCATTGGCAAGTGTGGAGAGCGCTCGGCCTCGAACCTGAGTTCCACTGCAGATGAAACCTTGTTCACGTTCTGCCCGCCCGGACCAGAGGCACGCACGAAACTTTCGGTCAGTTCCCAGTCGGCGATTCTTATGTCGGGCGTGATTTGCATCTTTGTGATATAAGAGAAGGGCCGCCAATAGGCGACCCTTCCGAGTGTCTTGGAGATGGGCCAGTTAGGGGTCGGTTATACCGACGGCCCAATCAAAGGTGTTCTGCCTTCAGGTTTGCCTTCAGGCGACGATCCCTTCAACTGTTCCGACACGTTTCTCCAATATCGCTCTAGACACTGGACCACCTCCTTTCGTTTGTTTCCGATAACTCAGAGGTTGGCACAGATATTGTGTCTGTCAACGTTTTTTACGCTAGGTTTGGCTTGAGACGTCTCACAATTATGCGAAATGGCACCAGTGCGATTAATGCGAGGGCGATTTTCACACCCCAATCGGCCACGGCAAGCGACACCCAAAGCGGACTTGCGGGGCCGAAACCCAGAATTGGAAGCACCTCGCCGGCCCAGCTCACATCGTTTGCAGGCTCAATAAAGGCCAGCGTTGCCGAAAAGGCGATGGTGAAGAACAGAGCCGTGTCGACTGCCGATCCAATCAGGGTCGACACCAGAGGCGCTCGCCACCAAGCTCCGCCGCGCAGTCGGTCGAAGATCGCGACGTCCAAGAGCTGTGCCGTGAGGAACGCCAGACCTGACCCAAGGGCAATGCGCCAGGTCACAAGCGGTCCGAACTCGCCTGCGATCTGCGTGCCGACCATCGAGCATCCCACGCCCACAAGAAAGCCCGAAAAAACGACTTTGCGCGCATCGCGCGCGCCGTAAACGCGGTTCATCACATCGGTCACAAGAAACGCCAGTGGGTAAGTGAACGCGCCCCAGGTCAGCCATTGGCCGAACAGGAATTGCACCAAAATATTCGAAGCCACAACGATGGCGGCCATGGCAATGATGCCAGGAAGGATTCGTGTCATGATTTTTTCCGTTTTGACAAGGTAGTCGGAGACTTGGACCCGTTATTGGGATGGGCGCACTTAGCTGGCAGCGTTCACTGCGTCAAGCGGAACTCGATGATCTGGGTTTCCTGAACGCTCAAATTGTTGTCGTCCGATATCATTGTCAGCCGCAACCGACTTTCGCTATCTCGCCAGACAGACAGGCCTTCCAGATTGTCGAACTGGCGCAGGTGCGATGTCCAGAGGATCTCGCCATCAGGATGGAACTCATTCGGCTGGAATGTTCGGATACGGCTCTGAAATCCGACCAAGTGAAACGCGCGTTCAAGGACGTAAAGTTTGCCGTCGGGTCCAACATCTGCGCCGACGGGTCTGAAACCCTTTGATCGCTTCAGGTGACCAAGTGTCTCCCAACCTGCTCGCATCTGCCGCCACAGCGGAAAGCCAGTTGTGCCTTTCGGTGCGGTTTCCGGAATTGCCAGAAATCGGCCTTCATTATCCACCGCCAAAGCTTCGACACCGCCGTTTTCAGGCAAGCCGGTGGCTTCCCGAGGGAGTTCTACGCGGGTGGGAAGCCCTGTCTCGCCATATATCAAAATCCTTGGAAACCGCTCAAACGACACTGCAAAGCGCCCACTTGAAAGCACGGCAAGACCTTCGCTGTCGCCAATATGTTCGATGTTCTTTTGAAAAAACGGCGTTCCGTCGGTGTCTACCAGCGCGCCAACCGGCCCAGGCTCCACACCGACAATCCGGTTGCCGGCGCGCAGGAACTTGCCCTCATAAATCTGGGCATTGTCGCCGATCGCAATGAACGAAGCGCCGCCATCCATGACCTCAATTGCGGACCATCCTCCGAAGTAGTCCTCGGGGCGCTCCCAAACGAAATGGGAGGTCTGTTCAAGTTCGGGCTCTGCGGCAAGCGGAGTTGCCGCAAGGATCAGCGCGACAAGACTTGTGCGCATTGCTGAGGCAGATCGGCCATCACCAGTTCACGTCGCGGCGGCGCTGGTTTGGCATTTGGGTCCGGGGGTGGCGGGTTCAGGATATTGTCGACCCACTCCTGCGCCTGATCGCAACCATCCCCCGCCGGAGGCGGGGCCTGATTGATGCAAGCGCCTGCATTCCTTGGACACTCCAAGCGGACATGGAAATGGTAGTGATGCCCCCACCAGGGGCGGATCTTGCGCAACCACGCGCGGTCGCCGCGTGCGTCCTTGCACATTTGCACCTTGGCTCCGGGGAAAATGAAAATGCGGGCGACAGCAGGATCACTGGCGGCGGCTTTAAGGATTTCATGGTGCTGTGGCGTCCAGTTTTCGTTCACAAAAGCGCCGTTCGCCCGGCGCGTCGAAATTGACGACAGGTTTTCGCGTGTTCCACGGCTGAGGGTCAGATCGCGGGCGGGCAGCATCCAGACGTCTATGTCCAGACCAAGTTGGTGGCTGCGGTGTCCGGTCAACATCGGACCGCCGCGCGGCTGCGAAATGTCGCCGATATAAAGCCCGTTCCAGCCCGGTTGCGTGGCCGCGAAACGAGATAGCCGGTTGATGAATTCAATGGTGTTCGGATGGCCCCAATTGCGATTTCGACTGAGGCGCATGGCCTGCCAGGTCGGTCCGGTCTCGTTAAGTTGAACGCCCCCGGCAAGACAGCCTTTAGCATAGCTTCCAAATGGCGCTGACGTGTGGCGGGACGCGTTTGATTTACCGCCGAATAACTCTTTCGCCAACGGCTGGGCTGCAAGGGGTGAAATGGATAGTACGATGGCCGTCAGGACGGCTGCGAACCGGTGTCCCATGTATCTGCTCTGTCTCCGCCTGCTTTTACCCATGGTAGCAAAACCAGTCCAAGAAGGAACAAAAAGATCAAAGGGGCAACGCCGAGGCGCGCGCTTTCGGTCAATGCGGTCACAGTTCCGATCAGTGCCGGGGCAAGAAACGACGTGGCGCGCCCGGAAAGCCCATAAAGACCAAAGCTTTCGGTCGGTGCTTCAGGGTCTGCGTGCCGCACCATCATTGAGCGGCTCGCCGCCTGAAGCACGCCTCCAAAGCCGCCGATCAGGATGCCACAGCCAAAGAAGACCATGTCGGGAAGGCTCGACGAAGCGTCCAGCGCGACGCCAAAGAAACTATCGCGGCTCATGTTCACGATCGTGAAGCACACAAGCATCAATCCGATGATGGTTGCGATAATGACTGGTTTCGGACCAAAGTGCTTGTCCAGCCCGCCACCGACCCACGAGAACCCGGCGGCAGCCAGAACACTGATAATCCCGAAAACGCCGACTTGCGTGACTTCCCAGTTCAAGACCAGCAAGGCATAGGTGCCACCAAACCCGTAAAGTCCGTTCAAGGCATCACGATATAACATTGAAGAAGCCAGATAGGACGCCAGCGAAGGCCGCTTGACCAGCCCCTTGATGGCTCCGCCTAGGCTGCTCAACGCGGCTTTCATGGAATACCCGCGGCGCTCGCTGCGCACTTCCCGAACCCAGAGGAAGTATGGAACCATGAACACCAGAAACCAAAGTGCTGCGAAAGGTCCAGCAAACCGCGTGCCTTCCCGCATTTCCGGGTCCAGACCGAACACCGGGGCAAGCCCGGCAACAGTGCGTCCGTTGGCTTGCTCGACAAAGAACACCAGAACAATCGCAAGCGAGATCAGTCCGCCGAGATACCCAAAGGCAAAACCGGACCCCGAGATCTTGCCGATCTCCTGCGGCGTTCCCAGTGCCGGCAACTGAGCGTTGGTGAAGATCAGCGCGTATTCAGCTCCAATGAAGCCGACTGCGAAAAACAAGAGTGCCCACATCAGGTTCGAACCGTCTGGCTGGGTCCACCAAAGACCCGTGGCTCCGACAACGAACATCATCGAGAACGCAATAATCCAGGGCATTCGTCGGCCTGCGGTGTCGGCCAAAGCGCCCATGATCGGACCGCCAAAACCAACAACCAGACCAGTCAGCGTGAGACACAACGACCAGACCGACTGCGCGCGTGCATCCGCTGCGGTTTCATCCATGCCCGCGGCCATATAGTGCTCCATGGCCACAGACGCGAAGAACGGCCCGAATATGAAAGTTAGCAATACTGTGTGATAGGGCTGGCTGGCCCAGTCGAAAAAGAACCAGCCCCAGATACGTTTCTTCAGGCTTGGTGCGCTCATAATCTTCCTCGCATATTATCAGCAACTTAGATAGAGCGTGTGCGAGTAAAGCAACCTCTTAGTTGTCGATCTTGGGGCCGCCTTCAGGTGGCCAGGGCCTTGTGGCCTCGGCGTCGATCCAATTTTGAGCCCAGTCCGGCATCGGCGGTTGCTCTGCAGCATAGCCATTTCTTTCCAGAAAATCGCTTGGCTTGATTGTGCCGTTCTTGTCCTTGATCGCGGCGCGCAAAAGAAGGTGGTTCATGCAGGTGCTGCCCTGCCACATCGATTGTTCTGCATAAGTGAAGCGATCATCGAAACCAACAAAACGCGTCTGAACGCGATAAGTCTGCCAGGTCGGAATGCGTTTGCGGTACCGCACCGAAACGCCCGCCACTGGAAACATCAGCCGCTGCTTAATGACATGGCTCACTATCCCCATCCGAGTGGTCGCAGCCCAGCGATCCAATTCGAACAATGTCAGAATACGACCGTGGTTCAGTTCTCCGAACAGATCCGTGTCCCAAGGCCATGCGCGGTGGGTCGCGACATGCCAGTCGTAAAGGCCGATCTTTGGCATCTTGCGGGCTTTCGCCATGAAATAAAGGGCGCGAAAATATGGATACATTTCGGTGCCTTCGCCGATTGAAAGCGGAGCGTCAAGAACGACGTGACGGAATGCGGGGGCTTGTCAGATGGTGGCGTGGCCCTTAGGTGAAGTGAGCCCAAAAGACGGAAAACTGACACATGCAATCGCTTCTTCAAATTCTGCTGCTGATCCTCGATGTCGCGTGGTTCATCATGATCGCGCATATCATCATGTCGTGGCTCATCAGCTTCAGCGTGCTGAACCTGCATCAACCGTTCGTGCGTCAGGTCTGGGACGGTCTGAACCGCCTGCTGGAACCTGTCTATGGGCGTATCCGCAGCTTCCTGCCGCAGACGGGCGGGCTTGATCTGGCGCCTCTGGTTGCGCTGATCGGGGTCTATGCTTTGCGGATCATTCTGATCAATAACGCGGGCGCGTTTATCTGACCTTTGAAGCCTTGATCGGACCTTGTTGACGGCCTGTTCACATGCGACAGTGTAGGCAACGAGAGCAGTTCAAGAACAAGGCACAGCAATGGACGGGTCCAGTCCCACCGCCCATTCGATTCTAAGCGAAGTTTTCGGCTTTGACGGGTTTCGCCCGATGCAGGCCGATATTGTGACGGCTGTGGCCGCTGGCACCGACGTGCTGGCCATTCTGCCGACCGGTGGCGGGAAATCTCTTTGTTTTCAGCTTCCTGCGTTGATGCGGCCCGGACTGACGGTGGTCATCTCGCCGTTGATTGCATTGATGCGCGATCAGGTGCGCGCTTTGAAAGAGGCCGGCGTATCGGCGGGGGCTTTGACGTCTGCCAATACCGAGGATGAAAACGCTGAGGTGTTTGATGCGCTGTATAAGGGCGATCTGAAGCTTCTTTATATGGCGCCGGAGCGGCTTGCTGCCGGGGGCACGGACCGGATGCTGGCGCATGCGGGGGTGACATTGCTTGCGGTTGATGAGGCGCATTGTGTGAGCCAGTGGGGGCATGACTTTCGACCCGACTATTTGCGCATCGGGGCTTTGCGTCGTGCGCTGGATGTGCCGCTTGCGGCCTTTACCGCGACGGCGGATGCCGAGACGCGCGACGAGATTGCGGCACGGTTGTTTGGGGGCGACGAACCCACCGTTTTCCTCGGGGGATTTGATCGCCCGAACATTCATCTGGCCTTTGCGGCGAAGGACAAGCCGCGTGAGCAGATCCTGAGTTTCGCGGCAGCGCGCAAAGGGCAGTCGGGGATTGTCTACTGCGGGACGCGGGCCAAGACCGAGACGCTGGCAAAGGCGATGTGCGATGCCGGGCATTCGGCTTTGGCGTATCACGGCGGGATGGAACCCGATGCGCGCCGCGAGGTTGAGCGGCGGTTTCAGACGGATGACGATCTGGTCGTTGTGGCGACGATTGCCTTCGGAATGGGGATCGACAAACCGGACATCCGATGGGTCGCGCATGCGGACCTGCCGAAGTCAATTGAGGCGTATTATCAAGAGATTGGCCGCGCCGGACGGGATGGGGCGCCAGCGGAAACGCTGACGCTGTTCGGGACTGATGACATTCGGTTTCGGCGGATGCAGATTGATGAGGGTTTGGCGCCTCCCGAGCGGCGGATGGCGGATCATGGGCGGCTGAACGCTCTACTTGGTTTGGCCGAGGCGCATCAGTGCAGGCGGTTGAATTTGCTTAGCTATTTCGGGGAAAAACCCGAGCCTTGCGGGCGCTGCGATCTGTGCGATACGCCGCCGGAGACCTTCGACGGAACCGAGGCAGTGAGGAAAGCGCTTTCGGCGATCCTGCGCACCGGCGAGATGTTCGGGGCCGGGCATCTGACAGATATTCTTGTTGGAAATCAAACGGATAAAGTACGTCAGCGCGGGCACGATGACTTGCCGACGTTTGGGGTCGGCAAGGACCTTGATCGTCGGATGTGGGGGGCTGTGTTCCGGCAGATGATGGGGCAGGACCTTGTGCGGCCCGATCCCGAGCGGCACGGAGGCTTGCGCATGACCGATGCGGCGCGGCCTATCTTGCGCGCTGAGGCGTCGATAACCCTGAGAAAAGACACGATGAAACCCGAGAGGCGGCCTGCGGCCAAGACCTTGGTGAGCGATGAAGATGCGCCTTTGTTATCGGCGCTGAAGGCGAAGCGGCGGGCTTTGGCGGAAAATGCGCGGGTGCCGGCCTATGTGATTTTCAATGATCGGACGCTGATCGAAATGGCCGAAACGCGGCCCAAATCGATGGACGATATGGCCGGGATCACCGGGGTTGGCGCGAAAAAGCTGGAACGCTATGGCGCTAAATTTCTTGAAATAATTACGGGTGAGGCGGAGGTTGTCGCGCATCCCGTACGGCGCAAGTTGGCGGGGCGCGCGGCGGGCGAGACCTATGACCGGCTGTTGGCAGTGCAGGCGGATTTGGCGCGCGGTGCGGACGGCACGGGCAAGCCCATGTCGTGTTCGGCGTCTTTGCTGGCAAAGGTTGCGGCGCTGGGCGCGGACCGGGCGGGGGATGTTGAACGCCTTCTCGGCGCGCGTCTGGCCGAGCGGTTTGGCGGCGCGTTTCAGGACGTTCTGCGCGAGAATTGACGCAACGTTCGCTGCGCGAGATCACACCTTTTTTCAGAATTGGTTAATTCGCGCGATTTCCTGAGAAAATGACTGAAATGGCACGTCGGTACAGCGTCGGTATGACGTCGGTATCGCGTCGGTGCGACCGTTCGGTGGTTGCCTGTTTTGCGCACCCTAACAGAGCGTGCGGTCGAATAAATGAAGAAAATATTAACATTTTCAGTGGCTTGCTGCGCATTGGGTGAACGTCGCCGCGCAAGGGTTTGGAGTTGTTAACGGATTGCCGCCTGCTCGGGCGTTCAGGGGCCGCAGCACGCGAGGTCCGCGATTTCAGCGTAGGAAACCCACGGCGTAGGTCGGGGTGATCTGCTGGCTTTCGATGAAATCATCCAGCGCCTTCTGGTTCGGCTGATCCACGGTCAGGGTTTCGACCAGTGCAAGGCCGCCGGTGATGAAAAGGCTGTCGATATCTTCGCCCATCGCGCCTTTGATATCGGTGCCGATACCGTCGCCGATCGCAAGAATGCGGCTGTCGGGAATGTCGGTGCCAAGCGCGGCAAGGCGGCGGCGGGCGAGGTCATAGACGGGCGGGTGCGGTTTGCCGAAGTAGAGGCTCTCTCCGCCCATTTCGGTGTAGAGTTTCGCCAGCGCGCCAGCGCACCATTCGCGGGTATCGCCCCGGTCGACGACGATATCGGGATTGGCGCAGAGCAGTTTCAGGCCCTTTTGCTTGGCATAGAGAAACTCGGGACGGTTCACGGATGGGTCGGCCTGCGCGTCGAAAGGGCCGAGGCAGGCGATGCCGGTGGCCTCTTCGAGAGGGACGCGGGTGATCTTGACGGGATCATCGACGAGGTGGATCGGCTCGAAAAAGGTCAGGTCATAGTCCTGGCCCATGAACCAGACCTTGTCGCCGACGACACCCTGGAACATGGCCGAACGCGCACTGTCACCGCTGGTGGCGATCACGTCCCAGCAATCGCGTGCGACGCCGATCTTCTGAAGCTGCCGTTCGACCGAGGCGCGCGGACGCGGAGCGTTGGTCAGCAAGACGACCTTGCCGCCGCGTCGGCGAAAGGCCTGAAGTGCGGCGACGGCTTCGGGGAAGGGTTCGATCCCGTTGTGCAGGCACCCCCAGAGGTCACAGAAGACCGCGTCGTAGTTGTCCGAGATTTCGGCAAGGTCGGCGACGATGGGGATGCTCATTTTGACTCAGACTTTCAGCGCAGGGATGATCTGCTTTTTGCGGCTGACCACGCCGGGAAGGGTGACCATTTTGCCCGGAGCAGACACGCCGAAGCTTTTCTCGGCGACGCGGCGCACGGTGTCGTTCTGGATGAACATGATGGCTTCTTCCGACAGGATGTCGATGAGGAAAAACAGAACGTGATCTACGCCGTCGTCTTCGGCAACGGCGGTCAGGTCTTCCATGATGCCGTCCTTGCGCGACAGAACTGTGCCGGGCGAGGTGGTTTCCAGAACCGAGACGCGGAATTTCATGCCGTCGACCTCGTAGGCTTTGCTATCCATCCGCAGAAGTTCGCTATCGGAATAGGACGAGACGTCGGATTTGGCGGCGAACATTTCGGCGGCATAGTCGCGGATGTCGATGTTCAGGTCAGCGGCCAGTTTTTCCGCCAGTTTGCGGTCAACATCCGTCGTGGTGGGCGAGCGGAATTCCAGCGTATCGGACAGGATGCAGGACAGCATCGCGCCCTTGATGTGGGTCGGCATCTTGTCGGCATCCGGGCCCATCAGGTCATACATGATCGTGGCGGTGCAGGCGACGGGGCGGACGGTGATGTTGATCGGGCCGCGTGTTTTCAAACCGCCTTGCAGCATGTGGTGGTCGATCACCTCGGTCACGCGGGCGTCGTTGATCGATGGGGGCAGTTCGGCGATGTTGTTGGTGTCGACGATCACGCATTCATCGCTCGATGTGACGTCTTCCAGCAATTCGGGGCGGTCGAGGTTCCAGCGGCGCAGCACGAACAGCGCTTCGGTGTTGGGTTCGCCAAGAAGGCGCGCTTTCGCGGGTGTGCCGCGGCATTCGGAGAGATACCAGGCCCAGATGATGGGCGAGCCGGTCGAGTCGGTGTCGGGGGATTTGTGGCCGAAGACTTGGATGGTCATGGGTGCTGTTCCGTCAGTGTTCGTGTGGTTGGCCGCCTTATAACAGTGGCGCGGGGGATGTCACGGGGGAGTGCGAGGTGGTTTTGACGCATGGACGGTCGGGAACAAAGCGGCCCCGCGCCGCTTGAAGCGGTGCGGGGTTCTGGGGCAATGTCGTCGCAAAAGAGCGGTTCAAAGGACAGGCGGTTGCGCGAGACGGAGCTATATGGGCCGATCAAGGTGTTTCTTGAGGGGCAAGGCTGGGACGTGAAGGCCGAGATCGGCGCGGTCGACGTCTTGGCCTGTCGTGACGGTGATCCTCCGCTGATCGTTGAGCTGAAGGTCGGGTTTTCCCTGTCGCTGGTCTATCAGGCGGTGGATCGTCAGGCGGTGACGGATCTGGTTTATATCGCCGTTCCGCGAAAGACCGGGAAGGCGTTTCAGACGGCATTGAAAAACATGAAAAAGCTCTGTCGGCGGTTGGGTCTGGGCCTGATGACGGTGAGGTTGAAGGATGACCTTGTGGAAGTGCATTGTGATCCGGGGCCGTTTCAGCCACGCAAGATCAAGGTGAAAAAAGCGCGGCTTCTGCGCGAGTTCGCGCGGCGCACGGGGGATCCGAATATTGGCGGCGCGGCACGGTCTGCGGGTTTGGTGACGGCCTATCGGCAGGACGCGCAGGTATGCGCGGTCTATCTTTTCGAGCGCGGGGCCTCGAAAGGGGCGGAAATCGCGAAGGACACCGGGGTAAAAGAGGCGACACGCATGATGCGCGACAACCACTATGGCTGGTTCGAACCGATTGAGCGCGGGGTCTATGGGCTGACGGAGGCCGGCGCCGAAGCGGTAGGTCAGGCGGCCAGCACGGACGGGACGACGCAATGAACTTCGAACTTGTCGCAAGCCTTGGGCCGGTATTGATGCTGGCCTGCGTTGCTCTGGCGCTGTTTGCGGGGTTCGTGAAAGGCACGGTGGGCTTCGCGCTGCCGATGATCATGATCTCGGGGTTGGCGTCTTTCCTGCCGCCGGATGTGGCGCTGGCGGGGCTGATCGTCCCGGCGGTGGTCGCGAACCTCTGGCAAGCGCTCAGAAACGGCATTGTGGCGGCAATGGCCTCGGCGCGCGTCCACTGGCGGTTCCTGGCTGTTCTGCTCGGGTTCATCGCGGCCAGCGCGCAGCTGGTGACGGTTCTGCCGGCGTCGGTGCTGTTCCTTATCCTCGGCATCCCGGTGTCGACCTTCGCGCTGATCCAGTTGATCGGCTGGCGCCCCCGGATCGACGCCAGGAACCGCCGCCCGGTCGAAATCGGCTCGGGGGCTCTGGCGGGGTTCCTTGGCGGAATATCAGGTGTCTGGGGGCCGCCCTTTGTTCTCTATCTTACGGCGCTCAACACGCCGAAGGCCGAACAGATGCGCGTGCAGGGCGTTGTCTATAGTGCCGGCGCGATCATGCTCGCTCTTGCTCACATCAAATCCGGCGTTCTCACTGCGCCCTCGGTGACGCTTTCGTCGCTCTTGCTGATTCCGGCGCTGGTCGGCCTCTACATCGGTTTTCTCGTTCAGGATCGCATGGATCAGGACAAGTTCCGCAAAATGACGCTTCTGGTGCTGATCGTCGCAGGCCTCAACTTGATCCGCCGGGGGATCATGGGCTGACCCGCCCCCTTCTTCTGTTCAGAAATATCCCGGGGAGGTCAGGAGGGGTGGAACCCCTCCTGTGGATCGACGCGCGAAGCGCGGTGAAATCCGGACTCACCCGATCGCAACCGCGCGGATATCGTCGTCGATGTGGTCTTCATACTGGCCGAAGTTCTCGGCAAACATCGCCACCAGTTTCGCCGCCTGGGCGTCATAAGCCTCCGGATCGTCCCAGGTCCGGCGCGGATCCAGCAGAATATCCGGTACGGTGGACGCCTTTACATGGGTTGGCACTTCGAACCCGAAGAACTTGTCCTTGCGGTATTCCGCGCTTGCCAGCGACCCGTCCAAAGCCGAGGTCAAAAGCGCCCGCGTGGCTTTGATCGGCATGCGCGACCCCGTGCCATAAGCCCCGCCGGTCCAGCCGGTGTTCACCAGCCAGCAGGTTGCGCCGTGTTTCGCGATCTTGTCGCGCAACAGGGCGCCATAGACTTCAGGACGGCGTGGCATAAAGGGTGCGCCGAAGCAGGTCGAAAACGTCGGTTGGGGTTCGGTCACACCGCGCTCGGTTCCCGCGACCTTTGCGGTAAAGCCCGACAGGAAGTGATACATCGCCTGCGCCGGTGTCAGCCGCGCAATCGGCGGCAGCACGCCAAAGGCGTCGCAGGTCAGCATGATGATGTTCTTGGGATGCCCGCCGATCGCGGTTTTCGAAGCGTTCGAGATATACTCCAGCGGATAGGCGCAGCGCATGTTCGCCGTCAGGCTGTCGTCGTCGAAATCCAGTTCTTTGGTTTCGGGGTCATAGACCATGTTCTCGATGACCGTGCCGAATTTCCGCGTCGTCGCGTAGATCTCGGGTTCGGCCTCACGGCTGAGGTTGATCGTCTTGGCATAGCAGCCACCCTCGAAGTTGAATGACCCGCGGTCTGACCAGCCGTGTTCGTCGTCGCCGATCAGAACGCGCTCGGGGTCGGCGGACAGGGTGGTCTTGCCGGTGCCGGAAAGGCCGAAGAACACCGCTGTGTCGACCGGGTTGCCGGGCGCGTGGTTGGCTGAGCAGTGCATCGGCATGATGCCCTTTTCGGGCAAGAGGTAGTTCAGCAGGGTAAACACCGACTTCTTGTTCTCGCCTGCGTATTCCGTGCCGCCGATCAGGATCAGCTTGCGGTCGAAGTTCATCGCGATGACCGTATCGGACCGGCAATCGTGCCGTTTGGGGTCGGCGCGGAAGGACGGCGAGTTGATCACCGTGAATTCCGGCACGAAGCTGTCAAGTTCTTCGCGGTCCGGACGGCGCAGCATGTGGCGGATGAAAAGCGAATGCCAGGCCAGTTCGGTCACGACCCGCACATCGAGGCGGTACGCCGGGTCGGCGCCGCCGAAGAGATCCTGCACAAAATAGTCGCGTCCGGCCATGTGGGCGACCATATCGTCGTAGAGGCAGTCGAACCCTTCTGGTGACATCGGCCGGTTGTTGTCCCACCAGATCGTGTCCTCAACGCTGGCCGAGCGCACGACGTGTTTGTCGTTGGGCGAACGCCCTGTGAATTTGCCGGTTGAGACAAGGAACGTTCCTCCCTGACCCAATTCACCTTCGCCCCGGCGGATGGCTTCGGCGATGACATCGGGTTCCATGAGGTTGTAATAGACCCCGCCAAGACCCGTGATGCCTTGTGTTTCAAGCGTGTGTTTGGTGTTCACTCGGCCCCGTGTCACGGCGTCTGTCATGCCCCGTCGCTCCCTTTTTCGCGATGTCAGCCTGTGGTTCGGGCGGCCGCCCGAAGCACGTTTCGGTGGTATCAAGTCCTTATAGTCAGGGGCTTTCGCGCTTGAACAGGACGCAAGCGCACAGTTAGCGCCACCAAATCGCCGCCGGGGCCGGTTTAGCGCCAACATGATCTTTTGGGGGTCACGATTTTCGCGAAATCCAGCCCAACCTGTGGCGAATTAGCCGAATCTAAACAAAAACAACGTCTCTCTAGCGTGGCGAATACCCATGATTCGCACATTATTGTTGAATTACCGCAAAGCAGACACGAGTATGCCCAGAAAAAGACACGACAGAATGCGCCACTCATAAGGCGCTTGAGAGCAGTAAAAGGAATTCACACATGTCCAGAATCGCACTGGTCGATGACGACAGGAATATTTTGACGTCTGTATCAATGACGCTTGAGGCCGAAGGCTTTGAGGTTGAAACCTACAATGATGGGCAGGCCGCCCTAGACGCCTTCAACAAGAAACTGCCCGATATGGCGGTGTTCGATATCAAGATGCCGCGGATGGATGGCATGGATCTGCTGCAGCGGGTTCGTCAGAAAACCGCGATGCCGGTTATTTTCCTGACCTCCAAGGACGATGAGATCGACGAAGTGCTCGGTCTGCGCATGGGGGCGGACGATTATGTCAAGAAACCGTTCTCGCAGCGTCTTCTTGTGGAACGCATTCGCGCTTTGCTGCGCCGTCAGGAAGTGATTGCCGGTGACGTCGAAGGTGGCGAAGTCGATCAGGCGCAGGTCATGACGCGTGGCGAACTTCGCATGGACCCGCTGCGTCACTCGGTGACGTGGAAGAGCCGCGACGTGTCTTTGACGGTGACCGAGTTCCTGCTGTTGCAGGCGCTGGCGCAGCGACCCGGTTTCGTCAAGAGCCGCGATCAACTGATGGACGTGGCCTATGACGATCAGGTTTACGTCGATGACCGCACGATCGACAGCCACATCAAGCGTCTGCGCAAGAAAATGCGGATGGTTGATGATGAGTTTTCGGCAATCGAAACACTTTACGGAATCGGTTACCGATATAACGAAGAGTAATTGTTCGCGTCGGGGGTGAATGTGGTGGGCGCAAAGCCAGCCAAACACGCCGACGTCGTTTTGGGTGAGGACTGGATCGGTCCTGACGCAGCGGCGGAAAGCGAGGCACGGGCCAAGCGGGACCGGCGTGGTGTCATAGCCATGAACCGGTCGCCGCTGGCGCGCAAAATCATTACGTTCAACCTGTTGGCAATCCTCGTCCTGGTGGCGGGGGTTCTGTTTCTTAATCCGTTCCGCGACAGTCTGGTGATCCAGCGCGAACGCGGCATTGTCATCGAAGCCGAGCTGATCTCGGGTTTTTTAGAAGCGCAACTTCCCGAAAACGCACCGGTCAACCTGACCGTTGGCGATGGCCCTGATGTTGCGGGGACTTTGGCTGCTTTGGAAATACCCAATGCGGTCAACATTTTCGTATACGACAACGCAGGTGGGCTGATTGCGTCCACTGTCGGGCAGGAGCGTCGACCAAGTCCGGTGCCAAGCCTTGAAGGCGACAACCGCTCGACGCTGATCACCGATTTTCTCGACAATATCTGGGGCGGTTTGTCCGGGATATTCGGCAAGGAAAACGATGGGCCCGTCGTTGAAACCGCCAATGAAGCGCTGGTTGCGTCGCTTGTTTCGGCGGCGCTGAAAGGCGGCACCGAAGTGCAGTCCAGCACCGACGTTTTCGGCAATACCATCTTCACCGTCGCGACGCCGATCCTGCAGGGCGGCACGCCCGTCGGCGCGGTCGCGATTGCCAGTGCAGCGGGCGAGATCGACCAGCTTGTAAGGTCCGAACGCGAGCAGGTCCTGCAGATGTTCGTGATCGCCATTCTGGTATCGATCGGCCTTAGTCTGGTGCTGGCTTCGACCATCGCGAACCCGCTGTCGGACCTTGCCGCAGCCGCCGAAATCGGACGCGAGAAGAACGCGCGCCGGTTCAGTCCGAACCGGGTGCGCATCCCGGATCTGACCGCGCGCCCCGACGAGATCGGTCGTTTGTCCGGCGCGCTGCGCGGTATGGTGGCCGCCCTTTACGACCGCATCGATGCGAACGAACAATTCGCCGCCGATGTGGCGCATGAGATCAAGAACCCGCTGGCGTCGCTGCGCTCGGCGGTGACATCGCTTCGCCAGTCCAAGCGCGAGGATCACAAGATCAAGCTGATGGACGTGATCGAACACGACACGATCCGTCTGGACCGGCTGGTCAGCGATATTTCCAACGCTTCGCGTCTGGACAGCGAGTTGGTGAAAGAGGACGAGGAGCCGTTCGATCTGTTGACGATGATCGGCAATATCGGCGACTTTTTGGGCAACGACGCGCGCGAAAAGGGCGTCGAATTCATCACCGACATGCCGTCCGATCCCATTGTCATCGACGGTCTGGAAAGTCGTCTGGCGCAGGTTTTCGTAAACCTGATTTCCAACGCTATTTCGTTTTGCGAGGATGGCGATGCGATCCGGGTCTGGGTGCGCAAGCGCGAGAACCGCGTTCTGGTCGTGGTCGAAGACACCGGTCCCGGCATCCCCGAACAGGCGCTGACGAAGATCTTCAACCGTTTCTATACCGAGCGGCCCGTAGATCATTTCGGCAATAACTCGGGTCTGGGTCTGGCGATTTCGAAACAGATCGTCGAAGCGCATGGCGGTGTGATCTGGGCCGAAAACATTCGCCCGACCGATGCTGATGTGACGTCCGATCCTTTGGGCGCACGTTTCGTCGTCGGCCTTCCGGTGTAACTCCCTGCCATGACCGTGCGCACGCCAGAGCCGGTCAACCTTCATGCCTCGGCGGTTACGTTCGGGCCGTCTGGCTTGTTGATCATGGGGGCATCGGGGTCGGGTAAGTCCTCGCTGGCGTTGCAGTTGATGGCCATGGGCGCGACGCTGGTGGCGGATGACCGCGTGATCGCGACGCCCGATGGTCAGGGCGGTTTGCGTCTGACTGCGCCGGCACCTCTGAAGGGTCTGATTGAGGCGCGCGGGGTCGGTCTGATCCGGGTCGATCATCGTCCCGCGATGGCCGCATGGGTCGTCACACTGGATGACGTCGAAAACGCGCGACTGCCGGAAGGGCACGAAACCGTGATCGCGGACGTCACGTTGCCGCTTTTGCGAAAGGTTGAGAGCCCGGTTTTCCCCGCTATGATCTGCGCTCTGATGAACGGAGGGCGCAGCGCCCCATGAGTGATGATCAAATGCAGTCTTCCAGCGGCCGGACCCATGTGGTGCTGGTCACCGGCGCGTCCGGCGCGGGGCGGTCGACGGCCATCAATGCGTTGGAGGATTTGGGGTTCGAGGCGATCGACAACCTGCCGCTCAGTTTGGTTGAGCGGTTGTTGGACGGGCCGGCCCGCAGCGCACCGCTGGCGCTGGGGATCGATGTGCGCAACCGTGACTTTTCGACCGACGCGATGGTGGCGCTGTTGGATGAACTGGCCGCGGATCCTGCGATTGACGTCGAGCTGTTGTATCTCGACTGTCATCCCGACGTTCTGATCCGCAGATATTCGGAAACGCGCAGGCGGCACCCGCTTGCGCCGTCTGAGAGCCCCGACATCGGCATCGCCCGCGAGATGGAGTTGCTGGTGCCGGTGCGCGCGCGCGCTGACCGGCTGATCGAGACGTCGGAGTTGACGGTGCACGATCTGAAGGCCGAAATCGGTGAAAAATTCGGAACCTCGGCCAGCGAGCGCCTTTCGATCTCGGTCGAGAGTTTTTCGTTCAAGCGCGGTTTGCCGCGTGGGGCGGACATGGTTCTGGACGTTCGGTTTCTGGCGAACCCGCACTGGGAAGAAGGATTGCGCGCGCTGGACGGTCGCACCGCCGAAGTACAGGAGTTCGTCGCCAGAGACCCGAGGTTCGACGATTTCTTCGCGCGTGTTCTAGACCTTACACAATCGCTGCTGCCGGCGTTCAAGGAGGAAGGCAAGACGTCCCTGACGCTGGCGTTCGGATGCACCGGCGGGCAACACAGATCGGTCGCGCTTGCGGAAAAAACCGCAAAGGCACTTGCGGCGGCCGGGTGGCAGGTGTCAACTCGCCACCGGGAGCTTGAGCGGCGTGGTCTGACATCGCCGGGCGCGGATATGGGAACGCAGGCGTGATCGGGATTGTCATCGTCGCACACGGCGGTTTGGCGCAGGAGTACCTTGCGGCGGTAGAGCATGTCGTCGGCAAACAGTCTGGCGTGCGCGCCATTTCCATCGAACCGGACCATGACCGCGACAAGAAGCAGGCCGAAATTTGCGCTGCCGCCGACAGTGTCGACACCGGCGGGGGGGTTGTGGTCGTGACCGATATGTTTGGCGGATCGCCGTCGAACCTGTCACTGCGTGCGTGCAGTCCAAGCGATCGGAAGATCATCTATGGGGCCAATCTGCCCATGTTGATCAAGCTTGCGAAATCGCGTCATAAACCTGTGGCAGAGGCCGTGCGGGCCGCGCTTGAGGCGGGCCGGAAATACATCGACGCATTTGACGGATAGGGGGCTTTTGTGGCCGACACTGCGACCAAGACATTGACCATCGTCAACGAAAAAGGCCTGCACGCGCGGGCGTCGGCCAAGCTGGCCGAATTGGTTGAGGATTACGACGCGGAAGCCGAGGTGTCGAAGGACGGTCTGTCGGCGTCGGGGGATTCGATCATGGGTCTGTTGATGCTGGCGGCGTCACGCGGCACGCAGATCGACGTGGTCACGCGCGGGCCATCTGCCGTCGAACTGGCAGAGGCCATCGAAGCCCTGGTTGCGGACCGCTTCGGCGAGGAAATGTAGCCCGATCAGCGGGTTGGAACGGGTGTTTCGCCGCGATAATCGTAAAATCCGCGGTCGGTCTTGCGCCCAAGCCAACCGGCTTCCACGTATTTCGTCAGCAGCGGGCAGGGCCGGTATTTTGTGTCGGCCAATCCGTCGTGCAGCACGTTCATGATCGCAAGGCAGGTGTCCAGACCGATGAAATCCGCCAGCTCCAGCGGGCCCATCGGGTGGTTCGTGCCTAGCTTCATTGCGCTGTCGATGGACGCCACGGACCCGACGCCTTCGTAAAGCGTGTAGACAGCTTCGTTGATCATCGGCATCAGAATGCGGTTCACGATGAAGGCCGGGAAATCTTCGGAAGTTGAGGCGGTCTTGCCGATCTTTTCGACCACGGCGAGGCAGGATTTGAAGGTGGCCTCGTCAGTTGCGATGCCCCGGATCAACTCGACCAGTTGCATCACCGGCACCGGGTTCATGAAGTGGAAGCCCATGAATTTCTCCGGGCGGTCCGTGCGGCTGGCCAGGCGGGTGATCGAGATTGACGAGGTATTGGACGTCAGGATCGTTTCGGGTTTCAGGTGCGGGACGAGGTCTTCGAAGATCGCGACCTTGACGGATTCACGCTCGGTGGCGGCTTCGATCACCAGATCGGTCTGCCCGAGGTCGGTGAGCGTCAGAGTGGTTTTGATACGGCCCATGGCCGCGTCGCGGTCAGACTGGCTGATTTTCCCGCGGCTGACCTGTCGGTCGAGGTTGCCTTCGATCAGAGTAATCGCCGCATCCAGAGCTTCGCGGCTGACGTCGTTCATCAGCACATCATACCCGGCAAGCGCAAACACATGGGCGATGCCGTTGCCCATTTGTCCCGCGCCGACGATGCCAACCGTTTTGATGTCCATGTCAAACCCTTCCAAATCTAGCTTGGACCATAGGCTTAGGGCCGTTCTGGGTGCAAGTGGGCATGGCATCGCTGCGGTGCAGAAATATCCGAATTAGGCAAATATCAACGTCCTTGCGCGATGATCGATTCGAGGGATAGTCGGGGACCCGCCTTGTGACACGCTTTGAAAAACCAGACTCCGCGCTTGACTACGACCTGTGCCGCTACGGCGCGTCGCGGGTCAAGTTTCGGGGGCCGAAACGTCCGCTGGATGGGGAATATGTGGCCGCGATTGGCGGCAGTCAGACCTATGGAAGATACGTCGAGGTGCCGTTTGTCGACGCGCTTGAGGCGCAGATTGGTGAACCGGTAGTCAATCTCGGGGGCATGCAAGCGGGTCTGACGCTGATTGCCGACGATCCCGATATTCTGCGGGTCGCCAAGAAAGCGCGCCTCACCGTCTTGCAGGTGTTGGGCGCTCAGAACATGTCCAATCGCTTTTATTCCGTGCATCCGCGGCGAAACGATCGGTTCGTGTCGGCTTCGGCGTCGCTTCAGGGGGCCTTTCCGACGATCGATTTCACCGAGTTTCATTTTACCGGACATCTGCTGAAGGCACTGACCGACAGCGGGCAATCGGCCCTGACGCCGGTGATCGCCGAGTTGAAAACCGCATGGGTCAGCCGAATGGAGATGATTCTGCGCGCGATTCCGGGCGAAACGGTACTTTTGTGGATGGCGGATCGTCGTCCCGAAGACCCGTCGCAATTGGGCAATCCGCTGGATCCGCATTACGTCGATCGTGAGATGTTGGAGAAAGTGTCTCATCGCACGGCCGGGATTGTCGAGGTCGTGGCCGACGATATCGCGCGGTCGGAAGGGTTGCAGGGCAAGGTCTGTCTTGAGCATGAAACGCAAGCCGCCGAAGCGATGCCGGGTCCGTTGTATCACAGTCAGGTCGCGACCGCGCTGGCATCGGTCATCCGGCAACCCGGAAACGCAAGACGCGCCGACATAAGCCGGCGCGTTTCATGACATTGCTGAGACTGGATCAGAGCTTTTCCAGCAACTCCGGCACCGCGGTGAACAAGTCCGCAACAAGACCGTAGTCAGCAACCTGGAAGATCGGCGCTTCTTCGTCCTTGTTGATCGCGACGATGATCTTGCTGTCCTTCATTCCTGCAAGGTGCTGAATAGCCCCGGAAATTCCGACAGCAACATAGAGATCGGGTGCTACGACCTTGCCGGTTTGTCCGACCTGCCAGTCGTTCGGGGCATAGCCGGAATCGACCGCCGCACGGGACGCGCCGACGGCGGCGCCCAGTTTGTCGGCAAGGCTTTCGATCAGCGCGAAATCCTCTTGCGAACCGACACCACGACCGCCGGACACAACCACGCCGGCCGATGTCAGCTCGGGGCGGTCGCTTGCGGCAACCTTGTCTTCGACCCATTCGGACAAGCCTGGATTTGCGGCGGCACCGATGGTTTCGACCGGGGCATTTCCACCTTCGGCGGCGCCGTCGAAGGACGACACGCGCACGGACACGACTTTGGTCGCGTCCAGCGATTTGACAGTCTGGATTGCGTTGCCCGCATAGATTGGACGCTCGAACGTGTCCGCATCAACAACACCCGAAATATCGGTGATGACCATGACGTCCAGCAGGGCCGCGACCCGTGGCAGCACGTTTTTCGCATCGGTCGTGGCTGGGGCGACGATGTGCGAATAATCGCCCGCAAGCGATACGATCAGTGCGGCGGTCGGCTCCGCCAGACGGTGACCAAGCGACGGATCTTCGGCGACCAATACCTTGGAAACACCGTCGATTTTCGCAGCTTCCGCGCCCGCAGCCGCCGCCGAAGCGCCCGCGCAAAGAACGGTCACATCGCCCATTAGTTTCGCAGCCGTCACGGCCTTTGATGTGGCATCCAGTGACAATTCGCCGTTGTTGACTTCCGCCAAGAGTAGAACGCTCATGCCAACGCCCCCGCTTCCTTGAGTTTCGCGACCAGTTCATCGACCGAACCGACGATCACGCCCGCTTTGCGCTGATCCGGCTCGCCGGTTGAGACGATCTGGAGGCGTGGGCTGACGTCGACGCCGTATTCTTCCGGCGTTTTCTCATCCAGCGGCTTTTTCTTCGCCTTCATGATGTTCGGCAAAGAGGCGTAGCGCGGTTCGTTCAGGCGCAGATCGACCGAAATAATTGCAGGCATTTTGACTTTGATTGTTTGCAGACCACCGTCGACTTCGCGGGTCACCACGGCACTGTCGCCGTCAAGCTGGATATCGGAGGCAAACGTCGCTTGCGCCCAACCCGTCAGCGCAGCCAGCATCTGGCCGGTTGCGTTCATGTCGTTGTCGATCGCCTGTTTGCCGCACAGAACAACGCCGGGTTGTTCTTCGTCGCAGACGGCTTTCAGCAGTTTTGCCACTGCCAGCGGTTCGATGTCGTTGTGGACGTCGTCCGTCGCAACGATCAGGATCGCGCGGTCCGCGCCCATCGCCAGAGCGGTGCGCAGGGTTTCCTGACTTTGCTTCACGCCGATTGACACGGCGACAACTTCGTCTGCCTGACCCGCTTCCTTCATGCGGATCGCCTGTTCGACGGCAATTTCGTCAAACGGGTTCATCGACATCTTAACGTTCGCCAAATCGACACCCGATCCGTCCGCTTTGACGCGCACTTTCACGTTGTAATCGATGACGCGTTTGACAGGCACCAACACCTTCATTTGCGTTAACTCCTTCGCGTTCGGGGTTGCCCCCGCTGATTTCTCAGCCGGTTTAGCGAAGGCGGCGGGGGGAAAACAGTGCAAAATCGACGCGTTTCGTCGCTGCGACGCCGCGTTTTGGGCGCTCTGTGCTAGGATCGGAAAGAATCGTGGGAGAAAAGCGATGGAAAAGGTGGTTGGCGTTGGCGGCGTGTTCTTTCGGGCGAAAGATCCCGGCACCTTGGCGAAATGGTATGAAACGCATCTTGGCATCAATCCCGCACCGACGGATATGACGACGCCGCCGTGGGTCGGCGAGGCGGGTGTGACGGTGTTTGCGCCCTTCGCGGCGGACACGGATTATTTTGCGCAAGATCGCGCTTTCATGGTTAATTTCCGGGTGAACGATCTGGACGCGATGGTCGCGCAGTTGCGCGCCGCCGGGATCGAGATCGGCCACGAGCAAACTATGGAGGGTGTGGGCCGTTTTGCGCGGATCCACGACCCCGAAGGCAATCCGATTGAATTGTGGGAGCCGCCTGCGGGTTAGCGGTTCGCGCCCGGAACCCAAAGCACGTCGCTGCGGCCTTCATCGTTGGCGATGCGGGCGGCAACGAAAAACCAGTCGGACAGGCGATTGAGATAGGTGACCGCGGCTTCGTTCACCGATTCCATCGTGGCCAGTTCGACCGTCAGACGCTCGGCGCGTCGCGCGACGGTGCGGCACAGGTGAAGCTGGGTCGAAAGCGCGGAGCCGGCGGGCAGAATGAACGAACGCAGAGGTTCAAGCCGCTTGATCATCTCGTCGATTTCGGTTTCCAGACGCGCAGTTTGCGCGGTGACCATGCGCAGAACGGGGTAGCCAGCTTCGCTGTCTTTTTCCATGTCGGGGCGGCAGAGATCCGCGCCGAGATCGAAAAGATCGTTTTGGATCAATGACAAGAGGCGGTCCATGTCGCCTTCGGCGTGAAGGCGTGCCATGCCGACCGTGGCGTTCAGTTCGTCCACGGTGCCATAGGCGGTGACGCGCACCGCATGTTTGGCGACGCGCGCGCCATTGCCCAATGCGGTTTCGCCGGCATCACCTGTTTTGGTGTAGATTTTGTTGAGTACGACCATGAAATTATCCCCCGGATCGGCGCAGATAGACAAAAAGCAGGATGAGCGCGATGGCGACGGCCTGCGCGTAAATGCGGTAGCGCATGATGCGGTTTGCGTGTTTGCGGTTGAAATCGCCACCCTTGGCAAAGCCGCCGATGCCGGTCAGCAATACCCCAAGAACGATCAGGCAGGCGATGCCGACAACGATGAAAAGCGGATCTTCTAACATGGAAACCTCGGTTGCTTGGCACGTGACCTAGCGCGGTTTTTGGTGAAGGCGAACGCGACGTTCAGGCGCGCCTCATCACGCGATCTAAGAGACTTGTCGGCAGAATGCGACGCAAAAGATCTGTCGCGTAGGTCGGGATCGTGACGAAGTAGCGCGCTTTCGGGCGCGGGCTTTCGATGGCGTGGATCAGTTTCTCGGTGACGGCTGCGGGCGATTTGGCGAAGATGCTTTTGTTCGAGCCCTTTTGGAGTTTGTCCAGAAGGTGGCTGCGGTAGTCTTCGACGCGGGGCGAGTTTTCCCAATCGATCCATTGTTCAAACCGTTTGACGGCGTTCTTTCGAAAGTCGGTCTGGATGGGGCCGGGCTCGATAAGGGCGACGTGAATGCCAAGGTCCGCCATTTCCATGCGCAGGGCGTCCGACCAGGCTTCGACGGCGTATTTCGAGGCGGCATAGGCGCCGCGATAGGGGGTCGACACAAAGCCCATCACCGATGAGCAATTGACGATCCGCCCGTGGCCCTGGCCGCGCATTGCGGGCAGGATCTGGACCGTCAGGTCGTGCCAGCCGAGGAAATTGGCGTTGAGATTGGCGCTGAGAGCGGCGCGCGAGAGGTCTTCGAGGGGGCCGGGAATAGCGTAGGCACCGTTGTTGAAAAGTGCGTCGAGGGTGCCGCCGGTCTCGGTCAGTACATGGTTAACGCACGCGGTGATCGAGGCGGGGTCTTCGTAATCAAGATGAACGGCATCGGGCAGGCCGTTTGCTTTGAGGCGGTCGGCGTCGGCCTTTTGGCGGCAGGCGGCGAAGACGCGCCAGCCTCTTGATTGAAGCGTCGTTGTCGCGTCAAATCCGATGCCGCTGGAGGCTCCGGTGATCAGGATGGATTTCGCCGCTTTGGTCATGTGGTGCATGTGCTATGGCGCGCGCCGCAATGCAAGGCCGTGAATTCCTGTTGATAAGCGACGTTCCCGCCTTGCCGCCAGAATCCCGCGTCGCTACACATCATCTATGGCGAATGACACAGATACCCCCAAGATCAACCCGAATTTCACGGCCGAGCCTTTGCGCCGCGCGATCGGTGACCGGTATCTGACCTATGCGCTCTCGACAATTATGCACCGTGCCTTGCCGGATGCGCGCGACGGTCTGAAGCCGGTACATCGACGTATTCTGTTTGCGATGCGCGAGTTGCGGCTGTCCCCGACCGGGGGTTTCAGAAAGTCGGCGAAAATCACTGGCGACGTGATGGGCAACTATCACCCGCACGGCAACCAGGCGATCTATGACGCCATGGCGCGTCTGGCGCAGGAATTTAACGTTCGTTACCCGCTGGTTGACGGACAGGGTAACTTTGGCAACATCGACGGCGATAATCCGGCGGCTGAACGCTATACCGAAGCGCGGTTGACGGTGGCGGCCGAGGCGTTGATGGAAGGTCTGACCGAGAACGCGGTTGATTTTCGCCCGAACTATGAAGGCACGCTGGAAGAACCGGTGGTATTGCCTGCTACGTTTCCGAATTTGCTGGCCAACGGGTCGTCCGGGATTGCTGTTGGCATGGCCACGAATATCCCGCCGCACAATCTGGACGAGTTGTGTGACGCCTGCATTCATCTGGCGAAAAAGCAGAACAGCGAATTGGTGCGCGATGACACGCTGATCGAGATGGTGAAGGGGCCTGATTTCCCGACGGGCGGCACGATTGTCGAGCCGCCCGAGTCGATTGCCGAGGCCTATCGCACGGGGCGCGGGGGGTTCCGGGTGCGCGCGAAATGGGAGGTCGAGGACCTTGGTCGCGGGCAGTGGCAGGTCGTGGTCACCGAAATCCCCTATCAGGTGCAGAAAAGCCGTCTGATCGAGAAGCTGGCCGAGGTGATCCAGACCAAGAAGGTGCCTATTCTGGCCGATGTGCGGGACGAAAGCGCCGAAGATATCCGCATCGTGCTTGAGCCGAAATCGCGCAATGTCGATCCCGAAGTGCTGATGAATATGTTGTATCGCAACTCGGATCTTGAGACGCGGTTCAGTCTGAACATGAATGTGCTGATCGACGGTGTGACGCCGAAGGTGTGTTCGCTGAAAGAGGTGCTGCGCGCCTTTATGGAGCATCGCCGCGACGTGTTGGTGCGGCGGTCCGAGCATCGGTTGGCGAAGATCGATCACCGGCTTGAGGTGCTGGAAGGGTTTATCACGGCGTTCCTCAATCTGGACCGTGTGATTGATATTATCCGCTATGATGACGAGCCGAAGGCGGCACTGATGCGCGAAGACTGGTCGCGGGATTTTGTGCGCGCGATGGATGAGGCGGATTATGTGTCGCCGCCCGAAGGTGATGGCGAATTGAGCGAAGTTCAGGTCGAAGCGATCCTGAACATGCGTTTGCGGGCGTTGCGGCGTCTGGAAGAAATGGAGTTGCGCCGGGAATACGACGAATTGCTGGTTGAGCGTGCCGCTTTGGAGGATTTGCTGGGCGATGAAGGTCAGCAGTGGACCAAGATTGCAGGTGAGCTTCGCGAGGTGAAGAAGCTTTTCGGCAAGGACGCCGAGGGTGGCGCGCGCCGCACGGTGTTTGCTGAGGCTGTCGAGGTGGCCGATGTACCGCTGGAAGCGATGATCGACCGCGAGCCGATCACGGTGGTTTGCAGTCAGATGGGCTGGATCCGGGCGATGACGGGTCATATCGATCTGGAGCGCGAGTTGAAGTTCAAGGACGGCGACGGGCCGCGGTTTGTGTTCCATGCCGAGACGACGGACAGGTTGCTGATTTGTGGCTCGAACGGGCGGTTTTACACGCTTTCGGCGTCGAACCTGCCGGGCGGGCGCGGGATGGGCGAGCCTGTGCGACTGATGGTCGATTTGCCGAACGAGGCCGAGATCGTGGCGCTGTTCATCCATCAGCCGGGGCGCAAGTTGCTGGTGGCGTCAACGGCGGGCGATGGTTTTGTCGTGTCGGAAGACGAGATCGTGGCGCAGACGCGGGCCGGCAAACAGGTGCTGAACGTGCGTGGCGACACGCGCGCATCGGTGTGCAAACCGGTCAAGGGCGATCACGTGGCGGCGGTTGGCGAGAACCGCAAGGTGTTGATCTTCCCGATTGCCGACCTGCCGGAAATGGGGCGCGGCAAGGGTGTTCGGTTGCAGAAGTACAAGGACGGCGGGCTGAATGATGCGCGCACGTTTACCCTTTCGGAAGGCTTGAGCTGGCGCGACCCGGCGGGGCGGACACGAACGGTTAGCGCGGAGGATCTGGCCGAATGGATCGGGGCGCGCGCGGGTGCCGGGCGGATGGCACCGCGGGGCTTCCCTCAGGACAACAGGTTCACCTGAGCCGTGGCGGCGGATACGCTTAATACGGATTTCATCGGTCGACTTGGGCGCATCTTTCGGATGGCCTTTGGCATGGGTTTGCTGTCTGTCCTGACGCTTGGGATTTACCGGTTCTGGATGAAAACCCGTCTGCGGCGGTATTACTGGTCGTCGATCCGTCCGGGTGGGCGGCCGCTGGAATATGTGGGTGATCCTTTGGAAAAGCTGCTGGGCTTTTTCATCGCGGTGGTGATCCTGGCCTTTTACATCGGCATCGTGAACCTGATCCTGATGTTCGTCAGTTTCTCGCTGTTTGACGGCAATACCGCTGCCTATGTTGCGTCGTTCGTCGGAGTGATCCCGCTTTGGTTTTATGCGCGTTATCGGGCGCGGCGCTATGTACTGGCGCGCACGCGCTGGCGGGGAGTTCGTTTTGGCGTGGACCCCGGCGCCTGGGGTTATGCGTGGCGCGCGATGCTTTACTGGGCGCTGGCGCTTGGGTCGGGCACTTTGCTCTGGCCGTTGATGACGCACCGCCTGGAGAAATTCCGGATTGACCGGACGTGGTACGGCGACCGGCAGTTTCATCAGGGCGGCACAGCACGGATGCTGGCCAAGGGCATGATGCCGTTCTGGCTGATCCTGGCCATTTGCGCAGTTGTGATCTTTTCGAACTGGACGGAGGATAGTATCGAAACAGTGCTTGGGATCGCGATTGTCAGCCTACCGCTGCTGGGGATTGCGTTCACGTGGTATTCGGTGCGTAGTTTCCGGCTTTTGACCGAAACCAAAACGGCGGGATCGGTTGGGTTTCGCTCGCATCTGCGCGCGCCGCGCATCATTGGCATTTACATTTTTGGCTATGGTTTGGCGGCTGTCATCACCGGGGCCGCCGCGATTGCGGCAAGTCTTTTGTTCGCAGCCCTGCTGTTTGCCAGCAATGACGCGCAATTCTCGCTGGACGATCTGGACAACCTTACTGCGCCGGGGTTTGCCCTGCAGGCTATTGGTTTTGCGACCTATTTTCTTGTGTTTGTGATCTGGGCGGCGCTGCGTCACGTGCTTGTGACCTTGCCGGTCTGGCGGCACTATGCTGATACGCTTGAAATCGTCGGGGCGCAGTCGCTGCACGATATCCGGCAGCGCGACCGCGACGAGCATCGCGAAGCGGAAGGCTTTGCCGAGGCGCTGGATCTGGGGGCGGCCATATGATCTGGCCCGCCTCGAACCCATCCGCCGCCCCGCCCGCGATCTTTTGCGATCTCTTCGATGGCCGAAGTGCCGCGATCCGTCGGGTCAGCGCCAGGGTCGACGACACCGCCCTGATCCTGACGATGCCGGAAGGCGAGACGCTGAGCTGGCCGCTTGCGTCGCTGCGCACCGTGCCCGATCAGGCTGACGATGCGCTGCTGGTGCTGACCACGACGACGCGCGCGCTGGCCCGCATCATGATCGAGGACAAGGGCCTGATCAAAAGCATCCGCGCGCGCGCTGGGCGGCTTGATGCGAAACCGCCCGTGCGCGGGCGTGGGAGGGTGTTCGGCTGGGCCGCGGCAGCGGTTGCCTCGGTCTTTGCGATCGTGTTCGTGCTGGTGCCGGTGATGGCGGACCAGTTGGCGCGGGTGTTGCCTCCTGCGGGGGAAGAGGCGCTTGGGACCGCGACATTGGAGCAAATCCAGAATGCGCTGGGTGAGGATTTCCTGCCCTTGGATTTCTGCACGTCGCAGGATGGTGATGCGGCAATGGACTTGATGCTGGCCCGCATCGGCGGCAAGGATCTGGGTCTGCCGTATCCGATCACAGTCAGCGTGCTGGATCATCCGATGGTGAATGCTTTCGCCTTGCCGGGCGGGCAGGTGGTGTTCTTCCGCGGAATGCTGGATACGGCCGACAGTCCCGACCAGATCGCAGCCGTTCTGGCGCATGAGATTGGCCATGTCGTGGCGCGCGATCCGACGCGGATAGCTTTGCGTTCGGCAGGCTCGCTTGGTGTTTTGGGGTTGTTGTTCGGGGATTTTGCCGGCGGCGCGGTGGTTCTGTTTCTGGTCGAGCAGATGATCCAGGCCGATTACAGCCGCGAGGCCGAGGCGGCGGCGGATGCCTACGGGATAGCTCTTTTGCAGGAGGCCAACGTCGATCCGGGGGCTTTGGGTGATCTGTTTCAGGCGCTGCTGGATGAATTCGGCGATGCCACCGGCATTGCGGCCCATTTCATGTCGCATCCCGCACTGGGTGACCGGATCGAAACCGCACGGTCCGCGGGCGAGGGCATTGTCAGGACCCGTCCGGTTCTGGGGGATGGCGACTGGGCGGCGCTGAAGGCAATCTGTGACTAACTTGCGGTGACGCGCCGGGCGCGGTAACCCGAAGCGACGGTGAAAAAAAGGGGCTGAGACACATGCGGCGGGCAATTCTGGCACTTCTGGGCGGCGTTTTTCTGGCGGCCTGCACAACCACACCCGAGGACCTGAGCGTTCCACCTGTTCCGCTTGGGGATTTCCGTCTGGGTCACAACATCGCGATTGCCGATAACGTCGTGTTGGGGCCGTTCTCGCGCGAGTTGACCGAACAGCAGTTGGAAACCGAACTTCAGAACGCGGTGGCCAAGCGGTTGCGACGCTATGACGGCGACGGACTTTATCATCTGGGCATCGTGATGGGTGGGTTGGTTCTGGCGCAGCCTGGCATCCCGGTTGTCTATGCACCGCAGTCGGTGATGATTTTGGATGTGTCGGTCTTCGACAACGTCACGCAGCAGCGGCTCAACCCGGAAGCCAAGCGCATTCAGGTGGGAGAGGGGTTCCGCAACATGGTGCCGGTCCTTGGCTCCGGGCTGGTGCGGGAGGCGGATATGCAGCTCGCCAATCTGTCGGAAAACGCCGCCCGCGAGATCGAAGCCTGGCTGCAGGAAAACCCCGAGTGGTTCATTCCCAAGCCCGAACGCGCACGGGTTCCGTTCACCCTGTCGACGCCCGCGCCGCCCGTGGTTACCGCACCACAGGTCGAAGCGACCAACTGACGCTTGATTTTCCTGTCGCTATGCCATAGGTGGCCGCCCATAATTCACCCCATTCAAAGGCACACAGGGCGATGGCAAAGGCAAAGTTTGAACGTAACAAACCGCACGTTAACATTGGCACGATCGGTCACGTTGACCACGGCAAGACGACACTGACGGCTGCGATCACGAAGTACTTCGGTGACTTCAAGGCGTATG
>NZ_FXXQ01000016.1 GCF_900184815.1 Boseongicola aestuarii
AATTTGTCCTTTGGCGGGTTCGGGCACATCAATATCTGTTAAACGCAGCACTTCGGGGCCGCCATAACTGTCATAGATAACAGCCCTCATGGTCTACTCCCTATTCCCAACTCCAGAATTACCCGCGGCTGGGTAATCTCCCTTGTTGAACGGCCATTGCCATTGCTGATTGGGCCTCGAAGTTAACCGAGGCCAAGATTGGCATCAATCGAACAGTACATGCCGTTTGGGTCCGCTCTGTGCGCATAGCGGCCATTGATGAATGCTGCAGCGAATGACCGCTCAGAGCCCAAAGCGGACCAGGCGGCGATGCCGGTGTCTGGTGGGCATCATCGCGAAGCATCGTGCAGCATCGGTTACTATGGACGGAAAGCAGACATTCGCTGCGGCGAATGCCGTTGGGGGTCTTGGGTTGCGGGCTTGTCATACAAACAATTTCCCGTTCGGGCTCGGGTCGCAAGAGCCGCTTCTGGCAGGCTGGTTGGAGGCGGAGAAATTCGAGCGGTAGCTTGCGAACTTCTTTCTGGCAGGTGTCGAGTTGATACAGGTGATGGCGAGCGCAAGTGGGTATCGTCACCTACTGAAATTCATTGCAGATGATTTGAACACGCGGAAGAACGACACCGCTGGACTTTTTGGGCAAGCGCTTTTCTGGCGTTGGCAGACAGCAGATTCTTTGGGTTTTTGTAGGATTTCTTTCATCAATCTCACGCTGTTTCCATGGGTGCATTGGTCTGCATGACGCGTGGTCAGAACGAGTTTGATTTACTGGACTCTTGCGCTGGGCGGGCGCAGTCTCTGTCTTATCAAGAAACAACAGGGAGCCTTTCCATGAAACATATTAGAAATTCCGCCCTCGCGACTTTGGTCGCTACCACCATGCTTGCGTCGCCAGTTCTGGCGGCGGGTACACACCCGACGACCGGGGAACCGCTGGCGGATGACCAAACCTTCACCTATCGCGTGCTGGACGAACACAGCTCCGTTGATCCGCAGGTTGTAGAAGATGTCACCGGCGCCGAAGTCGTGCGCGATCTTTTCGAAGGCCTTATGAACCAGGACGAAGAAGGCAACCTTGTGCCGGGTGTCGCAACCGGGTTCACGACGAATGACGACAAAACTGTGTATACATTCACTTTGCGTGACAACGCCAAGTGGTCGAACGGTGATCCGGTGGTTGCGGGCGATTTCGTCTACGCTTGGCAGCGCGCTGTCGATCCTGAATTGTCCTCGCCTTACGCTTGGTACATGGAGATCACGTCGATCGAAAATGCTGCCAAGATTATCGCAGGCGACGCACCGATCACTGATCTTGGCGTGAAAGCAATCGACGACCGAACTTTGGAAATCAGACTGTCAGCACCGTTGCCATATTTTGCGACGATGACGACGCATTCGACATTGTTCCCCGCGCCGCGTTCGGTAATTGAGGCGCATGGCGCTGACTGGACCAAGCCCGAGAATATCGTGTCAAACGGTGCTTATGTCCTGACCGAACATCTGCCCAACGAGCGGTCCGTTCGCGAGCGCAATCCTATGTATTGGGATAATGAGAACACGATCATCGATAAGGTCGTTGCCCTTGTGATCAACGACGAGAATGTCGCTTTGACGCGTTATATGGCGGGCGAGCTTGACCGGACTGAAGTGCCGGCAGGTCAGTTCCCGCGCCTGAAGGAAGAACATCCGGAAGAGGCGATCAGTTTCCCGCGTCTGTGCAACTATTATTACACGTTTAACCTTTCGAATGATGGCCCGGAGCAATTCAAGGACGTGCGCGTGCGCAAGGCCCTTGCGATGGCTGTGGATCGCAAGATCATCGTAGAGAACGTGCTGGCAGGTGGTCAGCCAGAAGCCTACAGCTTCACGCCCGCTGCGGTTGCCAACTTCGAGCCGCCAGCATCGGAAATGGCGTCGATGACGCAAGCCGAGCGTGATGCGAAAGCCAAGGAACTGCTGGCAGAAGCAGGCTATGGTCCCGACAATCCGCTCAAGTTCAGCATGATCTACAACACATCGGAATCTCATAAGAAAATCGCAGTGGCGATGAGCCAGATGTGGAAGCAGAAGCTGGGTGTTGAAGCCGAACTTGGCAACATGGAGTGGAAGGTTTTCCTTGAAACACGTGGCAACCAGGACTTTGAACTCGCGCGTGGTGCATGGTGTGGCGACTATAACGAGGCGTCCACGTTCCTCGATCTTCTGACGACGCCGTCAGGATACAACGACGGTAAGTTCTCTAGCGCGGAGATCGACAGTCTGATGACGCAAGCCCGAACCGCGAGCGAGACGTCGGACCTCTACACGCGTGTTGAGGCGATCATTGCGCAGGAACAGCCTGTGATTCCGATCTATCACTATGCCGGTGTCTATATGCTGGACAGCGATGTCGGGAACTGGCCTGTGAACAACGTCGAGCAGAACTGGTACTCGAAAAACCTCTACAAAATCGCTGAATAGACCAAGCGTTTGAACGGCTTCCCCCGTCGCACAGTTGTGTGGCGGGGGGCGGCTAACTCATTGGAAATTATATGCTTGGTTATTCGATCCGTCGCCTGTTGGCGGCCATTCCGACGCTGCTGTTGCTGATCGCGGCGTCCTTCGTCCTGATACAGGTTGCCCCCGGTGGCCCGTTCACATCCGAGCGGCCACTGCCGCCGCAAGTTCTTGCCAATATTGAGGCACGATATGGGCTGGATCAGCCGATGTGGAAGCAGTTTTGGGATTACCTATACAACATAGTGTTTCATTTTGATTTCGGACCATCCTTCAAGTTCAAGGACCGCGATGTGAATGACATCATCGCGCAAGGCTTTCCGATCTCGCTGACCTACGGGTTCTTATCGTTTCTAGCGGCAACTTCCGTTGGTGTGACCTTGGGTGTGGCGGCAGCGATCCGGCACAACACCTGGATCGATTATTTTGCTGTCTCATTGGGTATTGCCGCACAGGCGCTGCCGAACTTCATCATGGGACCAATCCTTATTTTGGTCTTCACACTCTATCTTGGCTGGTTGCCAGGCGGTGGCTGGAACGGGGGTGCATGGCCGTATCTGATCATGCCGGTGATCGCACTTTCGACCTCCTACATGGGGTCCATCGCAAGGATCACCCGGTCGTCGATGCTGGAGGTTTTGAACTCGAATTACATTCGCACGGCTCGGGCCAAGGGCATCCCGGAACGCCAGATCATCTGGAAGCACGCGATGAAGCCGACGCTGTTGCCGGTCGTGTCCTACCTAGGGCCGGTCTTCGTTTATGTGCTGACGGGGTCGGTGTTCGTGGACATCTATTTTTCGACTGGAGGTTTGGGACAAGCCTATGTCGGCTCGGCGTTGAGCCGGGATTATTCGGTGCTGTTGGGGGTCACGATCCTTTATGGCGGGCTGACTGTTCTGGTGAACCTTATCACGGACCTTGCTTATGCCTGGTTCGATCCGAAAATCCGGTATTGAGGGGCTGACATATGTTTGGAAGCTCTAAAAAGACGATAGAATTGGCGGAAGCAGTGAACGAGCAGGCTATCGTTGGCCGTTCGCTCTGGCGGGATGCCTATGACCGGTTCACAAGCAACAAGGCGGCGATGGTCTGTGTGGCGATCCTTGGGTGTATCGTGTTGTTCACGCTGGCAGGGCCTTTTTTCGCGGTCTGGGATAACGAAACGATCGACTGGACGGCGATGGGCGATGTGCGCGGACTTGGGGCGCCGTCCGTCGAGAGCGGGCATTTCTTCGGAGTCGATGATCTGGGGCGTGATCTTTACAGCCGCGTTATTCAGGCGACGACAACGTCACTTCTGGTAGGGCTTATCGGCGCGGCGATGGCCCTGATTGTGGGGACGCTTTACGGGATTGTCGCTGGCTATCTTGGGGGTCGGATCGACGGACTGATGATGCGTTTTGTCGATATCCTTCTGGCGATACCTTCGACACTGGTGATTATCCTGTTGCTGGTCGTCGCGGGGCGATCGTTCATCATGTTGTTCGTGGCATTGGGCGCGGTCAGTTGGCTGTCGATGGCACGGATTGTGAGGGGGCAGACGCTGACCTTGAAGAACCGTGATTTCATCGAAGCGGCGCGGGCAGCGGGCGTTGGCGAGTTCACAATCATGATACGCCATATTCTGCCGAACCTGCTTGGCGTCGTGATCGTCTATGCGTCGCTTTTGGTGCCAGAGATGATCTTGGCCGAGAGCTTTATCTCGTTCCTGGGGCTGGGCATTTCGGAACCCTACACGTCGCTCGGTGCCCTGATCGCCGAAGGGGCCGGGACGATGGCCTATGGCACACTGTGGCAGTTGCTTTTTCCGCTGTTTTTCTACGTCACGATCATCATCACCATGTTTTTCATAGGAGATGGTTTGCGTGATGCGCTTGACCCAAAGGATCGCTGACAATGGCCTTGTTTTCTGTTCGTGATCTGAATGTGTCTTTCACCACGCAGGACGGCATGATCGATGCGGTGAAGGGCGTTTCCTTTGATATTGAGGCGGGGGACTGCCTTGGGATTGTTGGCGAAAGTGGCTCGGGCAAAAGTCAGACGTTCATGGCCGCGATGGGGTTGATGCCGAAAAACGGGCTGGCTACAGGCTCGGTTCAATTGATGGGTCGCGAGATGCTGAATGTTTCGATTCCGGAGCTGAACAGTCTGCGTGGGCGTGACATTTCGATGATCTTTCAGGATCCGCTGACGGCGCTTACGCCGCATCTGAAGATCGTCAATCAGATGGAAGAAGTTCTGCGGTCTCATCAGGGATTGTCGGGGCGGGACGCCGAAAAGGTCGCTTTGGGTTGGCTGGACAAGGTGCAAATCCCCGAGGCGAAACGTCGGTTGGATCAGTACCCGCACGAGCTTTCGGGAGGCATGCGACAGCGCGTAATGATTGCCATGGCAATGCTTTGCAATCCGAAAGTGCTGATCGCAGATGAGCCGACCACGGCGCTTGATGTCACGGTGCAGGCCGAGATTCTGGACCTGATGGTGGGACTTCAAAAGGAAGAAGGCACGGCGATTGCCTTGATTACGCATGACATGGGCGTGGTGGCGCGAATGTGCCGCGATGTGCATGTCATGCGGCATGGAGAATTTGTTGAAAGCGGCTCGGTGGACGAGATTTTCTCGGCGCCGAAGAAGGACTACACCAAGTCCTTGCTGACGGCGATGCCACGTCTCGATTCGGACGACGCACCACACGCGGTTGCGGCGGACGCCGAGACGCTATTGAGCGTGGACGATGTGATGGTGCATTTCCCGATTAAGCAGGACCGCGGGTTGTTTAGTGGGACGGTACTGTTGAAGGCCGTGAATGGTGTCAGCTTTGATCTGCGCGCGGGCGAGACTTTGGGGGTCGTCGGTGAAAGCGGCTGCGGAAAGTCGACGCTTGCACGGGCGGTTTTGCAGCTCATACCCCCGACTGCCGGAGCGGTGACTTGGCTGGGACAGGACCTGGTCGGGTTGACGTCTCATGCATTGAAGTCGAGACGCAAGGACCTGCAGATTGTGTTTCAAGACCCCTTAGCGAGCCTTGATCCGCGGATGACAATCTCTGCCTCGATCGCAGAACCTTTGCGAACTTTCCGGCCAGAGTTGACGTTGGCTGAGCGCAAGATCGAAGTGGCTGAAATGATGGAGCGCGTGGGCTTGGACGCGCGCATGGTGAACCGCTATCCGCATGAATTGTCTGGGGGACAGAACCAGAGGGTTGGCATTGCGCGGGCAATGATCAATCGGCCAAAGCTGGTCATCTGCGATGAGGCTGTTTCGGCCCTCGATGTGTCGATACAGGCACAAATCCTGAGGCTTTTGAAAGGCTTGCAATACGATTTTGGAATGGCGATGATCTTTATCAGCCATGACTTATCGGTCGTGCGAGCCGTGTCGAACCGGATCATGGTTCTGTATCTGGGACGAGTGGTCGAAATGGCGGATCGCGATGTGCTATATGACGAGCCGCGCCACCCTTATACGAGATCTCTGATTTCGGCGGTGCCAATCCCGGACCCTCATCTTGAGCGCACACGGCAGCGGCTGCGTATCCCCGGAGAATTGCCTTCGCCTTTGGATCCGAAAGCAGCGTTGAGGTTTATTCCGTCGCGGCTGACGTCCGATTTGGCCTATCAGCCAAGTCTAAAGGAAGTTTCATCCGGGCATTTTGTCGAAGAGCACGATCCCCTGGAAACCTTGCTGGACCGGCCGGCTTAGGCCGAGAGCATGAGCGCGCGGGCAGCGGCAAAGTGTCGAGCAAGGGCAGTGTCGTAGCTATCGCTGAAACAGGCATATGTCCGCGTTAGACTGCCCAGTTTATATTGGCTATGCATCAGCGTCTCTATGCAGCGAACGTCTGGTTTGAGCTCAAAGCGGACTATTGTGCGCGCCGCAATATCGCTCGCAATGGGCGGTTGGCCATCGGCATTCAACCGAGCTAAGTTGGCGCCATTAGATCAGGGGATCATAATGACCAATCCAATTCGCTGGGGCGTCCTTGGGGCCTCGAACTTCGCAAAAGAACATATGGCTCCGGCAATCCACGCGGCTTCTGGTGCCAAGCTGGCGGCACTGGCGACGTCATCGCCTGACAAAGCCGCCGGTTTTCAAGCGTTTCAGCCGGACCTGAAGGTGCACAACAGCTATGAGGCTATGCTGGCTGATCCCGAGATTGACGCCGTTTATGTGCCTCTGCCAAACAATCTGCATGTTGAATGGACGCTGAAGGCACTGGATGCGGGTAAACATGTCCTGTGTGAGAAACCGTTGGCAATGCGTGCGGCAGATTTCGATGCGGTGATAGAGCGGCGCGATGCGACAGGGCTTTTGGCGGCTGAGGCATATATGATTGTGCATCATCCGCAATGGCGCCACGCCAAGGCACTTTACGAGGATGGTGCGATCGGACGGTTGGTGCTTGTTGATGGCGTCTTCAGTTATGACAATCGCTCCGATCCCGGAAATATCCGCAACAAGTCGGAAACCGGTGGAGGCAGCCTTCCCGATATCGGCGTCTATACATTCGGGTCGGCGCGGTTCGTCACCGGTGAAGAGCCGACTGCGGTTGAGGCGCATGTAAGGCGCGAGAACGGGGTTGATGTTTTTGCCCATGTTACCGCCGACTTCCCGTCCTTCCGCTATAGCTCAGTCACGTCAATGCGGATGTTTACGCGGCAATATATGGCGTTTCATGGCGAGAAGGGCGTGATCAGGCTGACATGCCCGTTCAACGCCAATGTTTTTGGCCAGGCCGAGCTGACTCTGGAGCGCGCCGGGATGGTTGTCGAGACGACGCGTTGGCCAGGGGAAAATCATTATGTTTTGCAGGTGGAGAATTTCGGGCGTTCAGTCCGATTAGGCGCGGATTATCCCTGCCCGTTAGAATTCAGCCGCGGAACACAGGAGATGATCGACATGGTCTGGGCTGCCGAGGGACTTGGGTGATCGCGTTGCCTTGCGGCAAAAGTCCTTTTCGTCCGCATCTCAGACCTTGATGCGTCGCGCAGCGAAGGTCCGCTTTACGGTCTTTAGCCGTATTCCAAGGTTCCTAACCCTCAGGGCCACAGCACCTTACCAACCGCCTTTCCAGCCAACCCCGGTGCCTTTGCCTGCAAGCCTTCCCCTCATGCTGGGCCTTGAATGGTTGGGGCGAAAGAAAATAAGACCGCAAAATGGCTAGGGCGTTGCTGGCTCAAACTCTTCTTTTGGATTCTTTGGCTGAAAGGGCATGGTTTTGTTACCCATATGTTACCCCCGCATACAATAAGACGGGTAACCAAACTGGAAACATTTCTATCATGTTGAAAATAGGGAGTAAGTGGCGCGCTGGGGAGGATTCGAACCCCCGACCCCTTGATTCGTAGTCAAGTACTCTATCCAACTGAGCTACCAGCGCACGGGACTGCCGTCTAAAGCCGGAAGCGCGGCTTTGCAAGAGACAATATCACCTCGCAGCCTGAACTTCCGTGACAATCGATTTGGGCAATTCGATCAGGAAGACCGTGCCGTCCTGATCGGATTTCACAAGCTTCAGGGATCCGCCATGTCCGCGGATCAATTCAGCGGCGATGGCCAGACCAAGCCCCGCGCCGCCCTTGCGTGCACCGCCCTGAAACGGCTTGAACAAATGCTCGCGTGCCTTCAACGGCAGACCGGGTCCGTTGTCGCGCACTTCGATCGTCCAGAACCGGTCACATTCTCCGCCAATCACCCGGATCACCCCACCACGCTTGGCCGTTTCGATGGCCTGACGCGCGTTGCGGATCAGGTTCGATAATACGCGATAGAGCTGTTCGGGATCAGCCCTGACGACCAGGCCCGCCGGGATCTCTTCTTCGAACTGAACGTCCTCCGATGCCGCAAGCCGTTCGCCCTCGACCGCATCGTTGACGACATCCGCAAGCGTCACCCGGTTCAGCGCGGGCGGAGGCTCTTCGGCCTTGCCAAACGCAAGCGTGCTCTCGCAGAGGTTTACCGCGCGGCCGATCGACCCCATCAGCTTTGGCACCATGCGCGTCACAACAGGATCTTCGCTTGATTCGATCCGGTCCGCAAAAAGCTGCGCCGTTGTGAGGATATTGCGCAGGTCGTGGCTGACCTTCGACACCGCGCTACCCAAGGACGCAAGACGTTCGCGTTGCCGCAACACATTCGTCAGTTCCGTTTGCATCGACTTCAAAGCGTGTTCGGCATCGCTCAGTTCGCGCACCGTAGCTGTCGGCTCGATGATGCGGCGCGCGTCTTCGGGCGCGGCAGCATAGCTTTTCATCGCCGTAACAACGCCTTCGATGGGTTTGACCAGCAATTGCCGAACGGCAAAAAACAAAAGCGTCGCCGTGAAGACCGAAATGACCGCCGACAAGATGAGGATCCGCAATCCATAGTCCAGCATTTCCGCCCGGAGGGGCCGGGTCGGCATCGTGATCTCAATCAACTGCCCCGCATCCCGCGTCGGGTTTCCTATCACGCGCACAACCTCGTCTGCCGGGTTCCACAGACGCTTCATGGCATCGATGATCAGCGTGCCCGCAGGCGCATCCCGCAAATCGTAGGTTGCAACAATCGGCGACGGTATCTCCGAAGCCAGCACCAGCTGCCGGACTTCATCACGACGCAGCACAACGTTGAAAACACCCGCGTTCTCAAGCAGCTCGTCTTCAAGGTCGGCGTCGATCATATCGTTGGCAAGCAGGGCAAGCGACGCGATTTGCGCCCGCTCCAGCCTGTCCATCATATAATCCTCGCGAAACCGCGCAATGGACGGCACGAAGATGAACACCTCCGCCAGCATCACGAAAAGAATCGTGAGAGCCAGAAACCGTCCGGATAGCGTGTTCAGGAACATGCGGCCTCGAAATTAAGGGGGCGTCAGGGCAGATACTTCTGCACAAAACCCACAACCCGTTTGACTGTAGGGTTATCAAAGAGTTTCGGCGAGAAATAGGCCCCCGCTGCACGCTTGTTGATTTCACCATAGGTCGGATAGGGCGCGACCATGGCGGCAACCGCGCTCATCTTGAGCCCGTTGGCAATCGCCAAAGCCCAGACACCGATCAATTCGCCCGCGTGCATGCCCACAATCGTGGCTCCAACAGGTTTGCCCTTGACCACCATAACTTTGATGAACCCGGTTTTCTTGCCTTCCGAGATGGCCCGGTCGTTTTCATTGTAATCAAACCGCGCAACAGTCACAGCGTGATTGCCATGCTCTTTGCGGGCGTCGGCTTCCGTCAGACCAACTTGCGCCAGTTCCGGATCGGTAAACGTCACCCACGGAATGTGATCCGTGCGCTGCTTTGACGGCAAACCAAACAGCATCGAGCGGATCACCACACCGGCGTGATAGCCAGCCACGTGAGTGAACTGCAGCCCGCCCGCCGCATCACCGACCGCATAGACCTTCTTGTTGGTCACCGACCGCAAATCGGCCCCCACCTTCACCGCCCGATCATGCGCGACGTTGGCTTTCTCAAGGTCCAGCTTGTCGATATTCACCTTACGGCCAACCGCCATCAATAGATGTGAACCAGAATAGGTGCCTTTCGGCGTTTTCACCGAAATCATGCCGTCGGCCTCGGAAATCTCCTCAGCTTGCGCCTCTTCGATGATCTCAACGCCTTCGCCGCGCAAACTATCAAGAACGACAGCCGCCGCTTCCGGGTCGTCCTTGCCCATGGCCCTTGCGCCTTCAATCACGGTGACCTTCGAGCCGAGCCGGATATGCGCCTGCGCCATTTCCATCCCAATTGGGCCACCACCGATGATAATCAGGTGGTCTGGCCGCTCGCGCAGGTCGAAAATGTTCTCGTTCGTGTAATAGGTGACGTTCCCCACACCCGGAATAGGCGGCACAAACGGCCCCGACCCGGTTGCAATGACGATCCGACGGGCCGTAATGACGGTGTCGCCAGCCTGAACCTCGGTCGGACTGATAAACCGGCCAAACTCGCGAATGACACGGACGCCAAAGCCTTCGAAGCGTTCCTGGCTGTCCACAGGTTCAATCGTCTCGATTACGCGGCGCACGTGGTCCTTTGCAGCCCCGTAGTTCACCTCGGGCATGACCGGCGACACACCATATTTCTCGCCCGTGCGCATCGCCTGCGCCTGTTTGCCAGCAGCCAGCAACGCCTTGGAGGGGACACACCCGTAGTTCAGACAATCCCCGCCCATCTTGTGACCTTCGAGGAGAACAACATCCGCGCCCATCTGTGACGCGCCTGCCGCAATACTCAGACCGCCCGAACCAGCCCCGATAATGAGGACGTCAGCTTTGATACGTTCCATGCCTCAGATGCCTTTCTTGCCGCGCACGGCCTTCAGAATGATGGGAAGGGTTGCAAGCGCACACAGTCCAAGGATCGGCAGCAGAATGTGCGGTTCGAAGATGATACCCAGATTCGGGGTTTCACCTCTGGCAAAAACTTCCCCCAGACCAGCGCCAACCGACGTGTAGACGACCGCACCCGGAATAATTCCGAGAAAAGTCGTAACGACGAAGCGGAATACCGGAACGCCGACCAGCGCGGGCACCAGATTGGCCACAAAGAACGGAACAGCCGGAACAAGGCGGATCAGGAACAAAGCCTCCCACTGGTTGTCGTCAATCGCCGTCTTGATCTTCTTTACCGCACCTTGAGACGAATCCATTTTGGCGCTCAGCTTTTCGCCCAGCCCCCATTGGGCCGCGAGAAAAATAATCGTCGCGCCAATCGTCGCGCCGGTGATGTTGAATAATGCCCCAGGAAAAGTCGCGAACAAAAAGCCACCCGTCAGCGTTGCGATCGTGGCCCCCGGCAGCGAAAACGCGACAATCACGACATAGGCCAGAATGAATGCCACAACCGTAAGCAAGTAGTTCGCATCCCTGAAGGCAATCAGCGCCTCGCGGTTTTGCACAAGTGCATCGAAGCTCAGATAATCGCGCAGCGTAAACGCCCCGATAGCGGCAACCAGCAGAATCCCGATAAGCGGCAATCTGCGCATAAAATCACTCTTTTCTCGAGGAGGGGCGGTCATATCGGACATTCCAGTGGCTTTCTGCTTGTGTCTGTTGTTGTGGCAGAAGATGTGGAGACGTGGACCAGATTGTCAGGGCGATCACGGCTGCTTGAAGACGGGTGAGGCTTTCGCACGTGTTTCACCCCCAAAGAGCCGTGACTGAAACATTTGCAACACGAATTCGGCCGGTTTGTTGCAATTCGGGGGCTTGCTGGCGTTGACTTGCCCGCGCGATCCACTTAGAGACCGGGCTTCGAAACACATCTGGCGCGAATCCGTTCGGGATTTGCCCCATTAGATCCGGAGATTAGCGATGAAGCGCACATTTCAACCGTCAAACCTGGTCCGCAAGCGGCGCCACGGTTTCCGCGCGCGGATGGCAACGAAAGCGGGCCGCAAGATTATCAACGCCCGTCGCGCCCGCGGCCGGAAGTCGCTGACCGCGTAAAGCCATTGCGACAGAACTTCGGTAGAGCCGCCGCGGGCAACCGCTGGCGGTTTTGTCGTTTCCGGGAGTAACCTGCCTCATGTCCCTGCCCGGCCTCACCATCCTGAACAAACGCGCCGACTTTTTGGCGGCAGCCCGCGCGCGTCGGGTCTCTAAGCCCGCCTTTACAGTGCAAATGCGCAATTCCGGTGCCTCGGACGATATCCGCGTCGGTTTCACCTGCTCCAAGAAAGTCGGAAACGCCGTCGCCCGCAACCGTGCCAAACGGCGCTTGCGGGAAGCGGCACGCCTGATCCTTGCCCCACAGGGCAAAGCCGGGTTTGACTATGTTCTGATCGGCCGCCGCGACACGACGGCAACGCATCCGTTTGACAGGCTGTGCCATGATCTCGAAGCGGCGCTTGCTGAACTGCACGCAACATGAGCCCCTTCGCCCGCATCTTCGCCCTTCCCGTTCAGGCCTATCGCCTGATATTTAGCCCATGGGTCGGCTTCAACTGCCGCTATCACCCGACCTGCTCGGCCTACGCCCTGGAAGCACTGGAAAAGCATGGTGCGCTAAAAGGCATGTACCTGACGGTCAAACGCATCGGACGCTGCCACCCGTGGGGTGGAACCGGCATCGACAACGTGCCACCCAAAGACCCCTAACCACGCAACTAGGCTTGTGTGACGAGGATGCTTTCCTACTCTGACCAAAGCGCATGAAGCACGGCGGCCTGATCTCGGAAATCCTCCTCCAGCACATCACATCCCGTCGCCGGATCGTCCAGCGGCGCACCCCAAGGCGATACGTGCAATCGCGGGTCTTCCGCCTGCAAAACATAGATCTTCTGAATGATCCGTGACGCGGCACGCTTCAGCGAGCCATCCCCCGTGCGCCTCAGCATCATCAACCCCACGCGCAGCGCCTCAATCTCTTCAAGGTCGAAATACAAAGGCGGCAGAACATAGCCCCGCCGCATCACATAGCCGACCGCCGCCTCGCCCTCGGTCGGGATACGCTTCGCCTGCAATGCAGCGACATCGCGATCTATCGTGCGCTTGGACACTTCCAAAGTCTCGGCCAGTGCTTCAGTCGATATCGGCCCCCGCGCAGCGTGCAAAATGGATGACTTCAAACATGCGCGTGATGCGGGGCACCGGACCAGTCCTCCTTCGACCTGTTGATGACACTCTAGCAGACCCTGCTGACACAGGTCTGTCAGCGAGGATCTGGTCAGGTCCTTCAAACAACCGGAGACCACCTATGACCTACTACGATCATGCCGTCGCAATGGCATTTCGCCTCGGTCGGTGGGCCGAGCCACCTGCTCCGGAACGTGCGCGGCGCACCACCTTGTGGCAACGTCTCACTCGCCGAGGATTATTTTGACATAGTCGCGTGTTTCCGAATACGGCGGGACATCGCCGTATTGCTCGACCGCGCCCGGTCCGGCGTTGTAGGCCGCCAAAGCCAGACGCCATGACCGAAACCGCGCGTATTGCTGCGCAAGATAGCGCGCGCCCCCTTCGAGGTTTTCGCTGGGATCGTCCGGGTCAACTTTCAGCAATCGCGCCGTCTCAGGCATCAACTGAGCAAGTCCACGCGCGCCCTTGGGCGATACCGCACGAATATTCCAGCGCGACTCCTGATCCACGAGGCGCAAAAAGATGTTCTCAGGCACATTATAGCGCCGCGCCGCGCCGCGCGCTTCTTTCAACAGCGCCCCCCGATAAGTCCCGGTATACGCCGGAACGCTGACTGACTCGTCGGGGCGATAGCGTTCGGAGTGTGAATACTGCTGGGCGGCCCGACCATCGAGAACCTGCAACTTGCGCTCGAACCGCGCCATTGCGTCAGAGACATCGCTTGCAACGGCGGGGCTCGCAACCGCGATGCAAAATACCGTCACTGTCCCCCAAAACCCGTGCAAACCAAGCCACTCCGAAAACCACCCACCGACTTTAATCGTTTTTTGCCGAATATCCAGCCTGACGGGACTTCACGCACTGTTAACCCTGAGAACCCATGTGTAACCTCGCGCAAGGTTTTTGAGATTCGTCGGGAGGCAAGACATGGCAGGATCAGTCAACAAGGTTATACTGGTGGGCAATCTGGGGCGAGACCCCGAAGTGCGCACGTTTCAGAACGGCGGCAAGGTCTGCAACCTGCGGATCGCAACGTCGGAGAACTGGAAAGACCGCAACACGGGCGAACGTAAAGAGCGCACCGAATGGCACTCGGTTGCCATCTTCAACGAAAACCTCGCGCGCCTTGCCGAGCAATATCTGCGCAAAGGCTCCAAGGTTTATATCGAAGGCAAGCTTGAAACCCGGAAATGGCAGGACCAATCCGGTCAGGACCGCTACTCGACCGAAGTTGTACTGCGCCCATATGCAGGCGAACTGACCTTCCTCGACACTCGCAGCGAGGGCGGCGGAGGGGGCGGCAGTTACGGCGATGACCGTGGCGGCGGCTACGATGACCGCTCCAGCTACGGAGGCGGTGGCTCAAGCCAGCCGGCACCGGCAGGCGGCGATCTGGATGACGAAATCCCGTTCTGATCCGAGCATTTGTTGAACGAAGTCGGCGCTTCTATGGCGCCAACACCGGTTATGGCGGGATCGTCCGGCGACGCTAGCAGTCGCGCAGCGCATCCTGCAAAACCCCGTGAACGATATCCCGGGGTATGTCGCTGGTCACAAACGCCTCGCCGATGCCGCGCACCATGATATAGCGTAGCGCGCCATCCACGACCTTCTTGTCCTGCCCCATCAAATGCAGCAGCCCGTCTGCGTCCGGCAAATCACCAGCGATATCGCGCAAATCGGTCTTCATTCCCATCGCCTTCAGATGAGCACGCACCCGACTTGGGTCCTCTTGCGAACAAAGTCCCGCCCGCGCGGAAACCTCGAACGCCAAGGCGCAGCCGATCGCCACTCCCTCTCCGTGCAAAAGCCGGTCCGAATACCCTGTCGCCGCCTCCAGCGCATGACAAAATGTGTGCCCAAGGTTCAACAAGGCGCGGTCGCCCTGCTCGGTCTCGTCGCGCTCGACGATATCGGCCTTCATCTGCACCGACACCCGCACCGCCTCTGCGCGTAAGTCAGCGTCGCCCTTGGCCATGGAGTGAGCGTTCTTTTCAAGCCACTGAAAGAAATCAGCATTCCCCAAAAGCCCGTATTTGACGACTTCCCCATAGCCCGCCAGAAAATCGCGCGCCGTCAGCGTCTCAAGCAAATCAACGTCCGCCAGGACCAGCGAAGGTTGATGGAACGCGCCGACAAGGTTCTTGCCATGGGACGTGTTGATCCCGGTCTTTCCGCCAACCGAACTGTCCACCTGCGCCAAAAGCGACGTCGGAACCTGTACGAACCGCAAACCCCGTCGCGTAATGGCCGACGCGAACCCGACAAGATCTCCGATCACACCGCCACCCAGCGCCACAACCACATCGCGCCGCTCAAACCGCTCTTCCAGCAACCACTCGACAGTGCGGGAAAGGTTCTCCCAGTTCTTCGTGCCCTCGCCCGGTGGCAGAGACAGAGCGGACATCGTGATCCCAGCCGCCTCAAGCCCCGCCTTCAATCCCGCCAGATGCAACGCGCCGACGCGATCCTCTGTCACTACTGCCACATGTTTGCGCTGCAAAAGCGGTGCAATTTCGGCACCCGCCCGGCTTAACAGATCTGTGCCGATGCGCACGTCATAGGCACGGTCTCCCAACGGGACATGGACGGTGTGGCTGGTGGTCATCGGATTTCCCTAAGAACGTCGGGGCGGCCCAGAAGGGCCTCGATCACTTTGTCGGTCATTTGCTCGATCGAATAATCCTCGCGGGCGTCGACCGCCAGTTCCGCCTTGGCGTATTCAGGCTCGCGCGTGGCACAAAGGGTCGCCAGCGTGGCGCGAGGATCATCTGTCATCAAAAGAGGCCGCGTGGTCTTGTGGCGCACGCGGCTCCACAACAACTCGATATCGGCCCGTAACCAGACCGCAACGCCACGCTTCGCGATGGCCTCTCGGTTTGCGGCCCTCAAGAACGCGCCCCCGCCTGTCGACAAGACGCCAACCTCGGTTTCCAGAAGACGCGCAATGACCTGCGCCTCCTTCTGCCGGAAAAACGCCTCGTCATAGGCCTCAAAAATCTCCGCGATGGTCATGTTCGCCGCGGCTTCGATCTCGGCGTCACTGTCGAGAAACGGCACACCAAGCCTGCGCGCCAAAGCCGTGCCAATCGCGGATTTTCCCGACCCCATCATGCCCACAAGGGCAACTGTTTTTTTAAGTTGGAATGGCAAAACGGCAGCGTCCCGCTTATCTTTTCAGTTCATTGGTCTGAATGGCGTGATCTTGCCGAAAAGACCAGTTATAAATGGAACATGAGAACCGTGAACAAGCGGCAGGGGGCCCGCCAAGGGTCAGAGGCAAAAGGGTAATTTGGATGCTCCGTTTATTGAAGCTCCTGTTCGTCCTGGTGGTGCTGATCGCCGTGACGGTCATTGGATATGCATATCTGGGCGATTTACGACCCGATCAACAGGATGTGAGCGAACCAGTTGAGCTGGACACGAACTAGACTGGCGGCGCTCATTCTGGCGCTGGCAACCGAACCACTAGCCGCGCAAGCGGCGCAAAGTGGCGCGGGCGAACCGCTATCGGCCATCGACTGGCTGTCGGACTCGGTTTCCGTGCCTTCGCCTGTTATTCCTCCACCGCCGGTTGCCCCGCCCGCCGCGCCTGTGCCCCCCGTTACGGTCCTGCCACTTGGCGCGCCGGTCGCGGATGATGCGGGCCTCTTTCCTGCCAGCGATATCGGCCTTGAAACCGACCTTTGGGGCGGCAGCTCCGCCAAAGACCTGGCGCGCGCCTTTCTTGCTGTCCCCGAAATTTCCACGCCAACCTTGCGCGCTTATTTCGCGTCGCTCGCGCTGGCGCAACTCGACTCGCCCATCGATGCCGCCGTCGACAACAGCCTCTTTCTTGCGCGGCTCGACACTCTGCTGTCCCTTGCCAGACTCACCGAAGCCGAAGCTCTGATCGAAGCAGCCGGCCCGCCCGAACCGCAATACTTCCGCCGCACCTTCGACATCGCTCTCTTGAAAAGCACTGAAAACGCGGCATGCGAGATCATCGCAACCAACCCCGACATCTCGCCCACTTTTCCTGCGCGTATTTTCTGCCTCGCGCGCAACGGCGAATGGGATGTCGCCGCCTTGACCCTTGGCACCGCCGAGGCGCTGGGAATACTCTCGGAAACCGAAGACCAGCTTCTCCTGCACTTCCTCGACCCCGAACTCTTCGAGGACGAGGAACTATTGCCGCGTCCGCAATCGCTTTCACCCCTGCTGTTCCGCCTTTACGAGGCCATCGGCGAACGTCCCTCAACGGACACCTTGCCCATTGCTTTTGCCGTAGCCGATCTGTCGGAAACCGTCGGATGGAGAGTGCGGATTCGTGCAGCCGAGCGTTTGACCGCAGCCGGCGCCCTGCCACCCGAAGACCTTCTGGGGATCATATCAAACCGCCGCCCGTCCGCCTCTGGCGGTATCTGGAGCCGCGTGGCCGCGATCCAGTCCTTGCGCGCCGCTCTTTCGAATCGCAACAGCGCACAGATCAGCCGAGCCCTGCCCGCGGCATGGGATGCCGCAGTATCGGCTGGCTATCACGCCGCACTCGCGCCTTGGATCGCAAAGCGTTTGCAGGGCATTTCGCTGGAGAGGCAGGCCCATCACACCGCCTTCGAGGTGGCACTGTTCAGCAACGACATCGACATGGCGCGCCGGTATGCAGGATCTTCGCAGGACGACCAGACGCTGCTCGCCATTCTGACGGATACCCCCTTTGAAATGCGCAACGCTACGCCCCTCACCGTCGCGGTGCGGCGCAGCCTGTCCGGCCTGCCGCCCAGCGAAAGCTATCGAATGCTGCTGCGCTCCAACCGTTCCGGCGAAGCCCTGTTGAAAGCCATCGGAGTGCTTGCCGAAGGTGCCGACGCCGACCCGGCGGCGGTCTCCGATGCGATTTCGCTTTTGAAAACGCTGGGACTTGACGACTTGTCACGACGCGTTGCCGCCGAACTTCTGTTGGAAAACAGTCAGATATGAGCGACGCGCGCCAGATCGCCACCTTTCTCGAAGCGCAGGCCGCCGAACTTGATGCCGCCGTGAATACGCGGCTCGCCTATGCGCGCGATCTTAAAGACTTTTCGGAATGGTGTGCTCGAAAGAGCGTCGCGTTGATGCGGGTCAGCCAGACGGATATCGAAAGTTACCTCGTAGATCTCCAAGCCTCTGGCCTTGCCCAGTCGACCCGTGCGCGCCGCCTATCGGCTATCCGCCAGCTTTACCGCTTCGCATTCGAAGAAGGCTGGCGCACCGACAACCCCGCCCAGCGCATCTCGGGGCCGAAACGCGCGAAGCTGCTGCCCAAAACACTCACACAAACCCAGGTCGAAGCCCTGCTGGACGCCGCGCGCGACCATGGTCGCGCCAGCGACAGGCCCCGCAACACCTGCCTCATGGAACTGCTCTATGCGACAGGAATGCGGGTCAGCGAACTTGTCTCGCTTCCGGTCGCCGCGGCGCGTGGGAACCCGCAAATGCTTCTCGTGCGCGGCAAGGGCGGCAAGGAACGCATGGTACCCCTTTCCCCGCCAGCGCGCGAAGCCCTGATCGCATGGCTCGCCAAGTGGGACGAAACCGAAGATGCCGCGCGACTTGCCAAAGGCACCCAGCCTTCAAAATTCCTGTTTCCCTCGCGAAGCAAGACAGGTCACCTTACCCGCCACCGGTTCTATCTGATGATCAAGGAATTCGCTGTTGCCGCCGGCGTGCCTGCTGCAATCGTCACGCCGCACACCCTTCGCCACGCCTTCGCGACCCACCTCCTGGCGAACGGCGCAGATCTGCGGGCAATTCAGACGCTCCTCGGCCATGCTGACGTCGGCACCACCGAGATATACACGCATGTCCTGGAAGAGCGCCTGCGGGATCTCGTCCTGCAACACCACCCCATGGCGCAGGACTAGCGCCTCAGCGCATCCGGCAAAACGTCCTCACTAGGCCAATTCCCGGTCTCAAGGGCGATCTCATACCCCTGCACCAACCCCGCCGCTTCCATCGCGGCTACCGCCGCCTCGACATCATAGGACAGACGTTCAAACGTCACATCGCCGTTCTCCAGCACCGCATAACGCGTTTCGGCGCGCCCATCGTGCGGCGGCATACCGACCGCACCGGCATTGATCCATTGGCGGCCATCGATCACCCGCTGAAACGCGATCCCTGAATGACCCGCAACAACTCCGTCCACAGCCCCGACAGCTTCTTCCAAAACCCTGATCTCATGAAGGAAATCCATCTCATCCGTCGATAGCCAGATGAACCTGCTTTTTGACGTCGCGCCGCCGTGAAGAACCGCATACCTGCGCCCCTGATGCATGAACAAACCGATATCCGGCAGGTTGTGCAGCCAGGTCACGACGTCCGGCGTCGCCGTTCTCAAAAGGAACGGCCACCACCCACGCGACAGGATACTGCACGTACTTCCGTCCTCGAAACCACAACCGCAGTCGTCGCTGCCTTCCGCGAGCTGGCGCTCACAATTTCCGGCAACCGACCAATAGCCCTCGGCACCAAACAGCGCCACCGTTTCATTCGGCTCGGCGCAATAGCCGACAATATCGCCGGTGCAGATCGCGTCACGACCACGAATCTCATCAGTCAGCGCCATGAGCGCCTGCTGGTTTGAATAAACACCGCCAAAAAGAACGACTGGGCCATCGAAATGGCCGAAATCCTGCACCTTCATTACCACATTTCCCGTGAATGTTCCCTTGAACGACTGGACCTGCAGGCCCATAACACATCATAGTTCGACTTTGATATGCCCCATGGACCCCTCCTCACACATGCTTGATGCCGCCTTCTGGATCACCGTCGGTTCGATCTTGGCGCTTCTGATTCTCTCGGGTTTCTTCTCCGGGTCGGAAACCGCTCTCACAGCCGCTTCGCGTGGCAAACTGAAATCACAGGCCGAAAAAGGCTCCAAGGGGGCCGAACGCGCGCTGCTTATCACTGAAGACAACGAGCGCCTGATCGGCGCGGTTCTTCTGGGCAACAACCTGGTCAACATTCTCGCGGCCTCGCTTGCGACGGCCCTGTTCACCCGTCTGTTCGGTGAAAGCGGCGTCGCGCTGGCGACCCTTGTAATGACGGCGCTGGTCCTGATCTTTGCGGAGGTCCTGCCCAAGACCTACGCGATTTCGAACGCCGAACGCGCGGCTGCAAGCGTCTCTGGCCCGATCCGGATCATCGTCATGGTGTTTTCCCCGGTGGTGAACTTCGTGCGCATGATCGTGCGCGGCGTGTTGCTCATCTTCGGTGTGCGCATCGACCCCGACAGCCGCATCATGTCGATGCGAGATGAAATCGCCGGCGCTTTGCAGCTAGGCCATTCCGAAGGCGTCGTCGAAAAGGAAGACCGGGACCGTATTCTGGGCGCTCTGGACCTTGCTGACCGCACGGTCGAAGAAATCATGCTCCACCGCAGTCAGATCGAAATGATCGACGCCGACCTGCCGCCCGCGCAGGTGCTTGAGCTGTGCCTCGCCTCAGCGCACACGCGACTGCCGGTGTTTCGTGGCGACCAAGAGAACATAATCGGCGTCATGCACGCCAAAGACCTGCTACGGGCAATGTACGCGCGGCGTGGTGAACAGCCCGAGGCTCAGGACCCGTTCGAGGGTTTCGACATTCTCGAAGTGGCGATGAAGCCTTACTTCGTGCCCGAAACCACGACGCTTGACGAACAAATGCGGCAGTTCCTGCGACGTTCGACGCATTTTGCGCTTGTCGTGGATGAATACGGCTCGCTTGAAGGTCTGATCACGCTCGAAGACATCCTTGAGGAAATCGTCGGAGAAATCACGGACGAGTTCGACATTGACGAAGATTCGCCTCTCCGCCGGACAGAAACCGGAGACGTCGTCGTAGACGGCGCCATGACGATTCGTGACCTGAATCGGGCCACCGACTGGAACCTGCCGGACGATGAAGCCAACACCATCGCCGGCCTCGTCATTCACGAAGCGCAGTCCATCCCATCCAAGGGTCAGACCTTTTCGTTCCACGGGTTCCGTTTTGATATCCTCGAACGACAGGACAACCGCATCACGCGGCTGAAAATCCGTCGGCTGATCTGATCAGCTTTCTTTTTCGAAGATGATGATAACGTCACCAATATCGACCCCGAAGCGTTTGACGTAAGCCCGGTTCAACAACCGATTATCGGACAATAGCCACATCCAGTCGTCAAAGGTCACTTTCACCGTCTCGACCGTGCCGTCGGCGGAAGGAACCGGCAAATCAATCGTGTACCGCCAGTTAAACGTGTCGCCGCGCTCGATACCGGTTGCAATCCCCTCGACGCCGGGCGCGGTACCTTGCCAACTGTCGTCACCGGTTTTCAACAGCGTCCAGACCCGCTGTTCCGTCGCCCCATCCTCATAGAGGAAGTCCTCGACAAGCGTTAAAGTCTGCCCGTCGAATGTGCCGGTGATCTCGACGTCAAAACGCCGCCGCACCGTACCGAAGACGTCCTGAAACTGCCCGCGCGCAACGCTGGTTCCAACAAAGAAATCCTCAAGGTCCAGCTTGCGCTCACTCAGCAAAGCGTCGTCGGAATTCGGCTTTCCAGTGCAGGCAGCCAGTCCCAGCAGGACCATGGCAATAATATAGCGTTTCATATTTGTCTCCTTCACTGCTTATACGCTTTTCAGGACCGTCTGGATGACCAGACCCCACAATGCCACCGGCCAGGAGCGCCCCCAAAGGGCCTGTGATCTGTGTTCGGTCCAGCAAAAAGCGCCGGATCTCCGCGCATTAACCGGTTGTATATTTTGCGGTGTTAGTCAGTCCCCCAATCTACCAATACAGGAGATCGGTGTGAGCGGCGCCACGTATAAAGGCAGCAGGCAACAAGCCCGCAGACTGGTGGGATGGATCACTGCAGGCTATCGTCCGATTGCCTTCATTCCTCTGCTCCTGGCTGCCACCCATTGGGCGGCCGGCGAACAAACGATGATCGCCGTCGCCGCCGTCTTGCCCGCAGCGGCAGTCCTTCTGTCGCTTTTCCCCGAGCGGCGTTTCACCTCACAATCCGTGTTTGCCGCGCCCTTTCCTATTGAGGCCGCAGAAGCATGGCTTCAGGGCCAGTTCTCGGTGGAAGGGCGTGAACTAAGGCAAATCGCCGTTATGGCGATCAAGTTTGACAGCCTCGACCTGCTTGAGGAACGGCTCGGTTTTCCAATGGACGACACTATTGTTGAGGAATTCTCTAATCGTCTTGGCAAAATCCTGCGGCAGGGTGACCTCATTGCACGCGGCAAGAAGTCGGATATCCTTGTTTGTCTTGGCGGAATGCAGGCCCCTGAAAGCGAAAACCTGCTGCATTTGTCACGGCGCATTCAGACCTGTCTAGACGAACCCATCACGAAGGGGGCCGTTCGGGTCTACTGCTCGGTGACTGTGGGTATCGCGCGCGCCAGCCAGATCGAAAACCTTACGCCTTCGGCACTCATTCGGGCTGCGGATTGCGCTAATCGCTCGGCGATCCAAGACGGCCCCGGTGTCGTGCGGATCTATAAAACCGGTTACGGAAAGGTCCCAAGCAACGACAACGTCCTCTTGGGCGAGGTCGCGGCCGCGCTTGAAAACGGCCAGATCATTGCGTGGTATCAGCCTCAGGTGTCCACACACACGGGCGAAATCACCGGTTTCGAAGCGCTCGCCCGTTGGGAACATCCGACGCGCGGGCTCATTTCTCCGGCGTCGTTTCTCGGTCTGATTGATCGTCTCGGACTGTCACAGCGCCTGTCCGAAGTTGTCTTGACCCATGCACTCAGCACACTGCGAACCTGCGACCGGGCTGGCTTTGGCATTCCCTCGGTTTCGGTGAACTACTGCAGCGACGAGTTGAGAAATCCCCGGCTGGCGGAATTCCTTCGTTGGGAACTGGATCGTTTCGAACTCACCGCAGACCGGTTGACGATCGAGGTTCTCGAAAACGTCATTGCGGAATCTCAGGATGACATCATTTCTCAAAACCTCCGGGCAATCTCCGAAATGGGTTGTCACATCGACCTCGACGATTTCGGCACCAGCTATACCAGCATCATGAACATCCGGAAGTTCTCGGTGTCGCGGCTCAAGATTGACCGGCAATTGATTTCGCGGGTGGATTCGGACGCTGAACAACGCAAGCTTGTTTCGGCGCTTCTGGCTATGGCCGAGCAGTTGGATATCGAAACACTCGCTGAAGGCGTGGAAACACCCGCCGAACATTCCATGCTTGCGCAACTGGGGTGCGACCATATTCAGGGCTTCAATCTGGCCAGACCAATGCCACGTGGCGACAGCCTCACCTGGATCGCAGACTACCGCTCGGGCTTTCCGACACAGGCGCAGGTCGGCAAAAAGCCCGCCGGAAACAATGAAGTCACCTGAGGTCCCGCACCCCAGGACATTCTCAAAACCGCCCCCGACTTAAAAAGAACCAAATCGTGAGACGGTAACTTGTCCGAAAGCGCTTGACCTTTTGGCCGTCGGACGGTTGAACCACCTGCAATCCGACAAACCTCCAGGTGGCACGCGATGGACGACCAGAACAGAAACCTTCTGCTGGCAATGGTGTTGAGTACAGCCGTACTCTTCGTTTGGTTTATTCTGTTTCCACCCCCGGAACCGGTCGAGCCAACAGCCGTCACGCAGGACGGCGTCGTCGCTCTGCCCGACGCGGAAGCGGCCAACGGCGCGCCGCTGACTGCCGATGGCACTCAGGTGTCACCGCAAACCCCCGAAACCACGACCGCAACCGCACCACGTCTGAACATCGAAACCAGCCGTCTCAGCGGCTCTATTTCGCTTGCAGGCGGTCGCATCGACACCCTCTTCCTCAACGACTACGAAGAAGAGCTCGACACGGCGGACAAGGTCGAACTTCTGGCGCCTATCGGCTCCGAACAACCTTACTATACAGTGTTTGGATGGGCCCCGGGTGGCGGATTGGACGCCGCAGACGTGCCCGGACCCGACACGATCTGGTCCTCGGAAAGCGGTACAACACTGACGCCTGAAACCCCGATCGTCCTGCGCTGGAACAGCCCCGCCGGCCTGATTTTCCGCCGCACGGTCTCAATTGACGACGATTACATGTTCTCGGTGACCCAAACGGTCGAGAACCCAACATCGGCTTCCGTCCGCGTTGCCCCCTACGGTATCGTCGCCCGTCACGGCGAACCCCAAGACCTCATGGGTTTCTTCATTCTCCATGAAGGCGCCATCCAGATGGTCGACGGCGTGCTGAGTGAGATCGACTACGACGATATCCCCGGCGAGACATCTGAAGCGCAGATCACCGAAAGCGGCTACGTTGGCTTCACGGATCACTACTGGATGACTGCGCTGGTCCCGGCAGCGAACGCACCGCACACCTCGCGCGTGCAGTATGTCCCGGGCTCGGACGTTTACCAAGCATTGACCGTCTACCCGACAATCGACGTACCGGCCGGAAGCAGCCGCGAAACCACGACACGCGTCTTCGCCGGAGCCAAGGAATGGGACACAATCCGCGATTACGAAGCGGGTCGCGACGTCATCGGCCTTGGGGCATCCATCTCATATTTCTTCGGTTTCTCCGAGCAAAACGGCATCGACGGTTTCGTCGAGTCGATCGACTGGGGCCTCTTTCAGTTCCTGACGAAACCCATTTTCTTCGTCCTTCACGAACTCAATCTTCTGATTGGGAACATGGGCCTCGCAATCATCGCGCTGACTCTGCTGATCAAGGCGCTGCTCTTCCCGCTTGCGCGCAAATCCTACATTTCGATGGCGAAAATGAAGGAACTTCAGCCCGAAATGGAGAAAATAAAAGAGCGCGCGGGCGACGATCGTCAGAAACTCCAAACCGAGATGATGGGTCTCTACAAGAAGGAAAAGGTGAACCCGGCATCGGGATGTTTGCCGATCCTTCTGCAAATCCCGATCTTCTTCTCGCTCTACAAGGTGATCTTCGTCACCATCGAACTGCGTCACGCCCCGTTCTTTGGCCCCTTCCAGGACCTCAGCGCCCCTGACCCAACGTCGATCTTCAACGCCTTCGGCCTGTTGCCCTATGCTGCGCCCGAACCCGGTAGTATCCTGGCGCTGATCTTCATCGGCATCCTGCCACTTCTGCTTGGCATATCGATGTTCCTTCAGCAAAAACTGAACCCTGCGCCAACGGATGCGACGCAAGCGATGATCTTCGCCTGGATGCCGTGGGTCTTCATGTTCATGCTGGGCGGCTTCGCAAGCGGACTTGTCGTCTACTGGATCGCCAACAACACGATCACTTTCGTCCAGCAATACACGATCATGCGCAGCCATGGATACAAACCAGACATCTGGGGCAATATACGTTCAGGCGCCAAAGCCACTGAAAAACCAGCGGCAGACAACAAGGACAGCGCGCCGTCCAAGAAGCCGGACCCCAAGTCCAAGAAATGACGCCTGCCGTTAGCCTCATCCTGCGGCACCCGCTGAAATCAGTAGGCCGGGAAGAACTGAACGCCGTTGTACTCACGGCTGGCAAATGCCTGCCCTTTGATCGGACGTGGGCGGTTGCGCACGAACGCTCGAAACTCGACGGCGGCTGGGGCAAGAAGGTGAACTTCCTGCGAGGCGTCGCCGCCCCCTCCTTGATGGCCGCAAAGGCAAGCTTCGACGAGCAAACCAAAACGCTTACACTTTCGCATCCGGCGCTTGAGACGATCACCTGTGATCCAAACACCCCCGAAGGCGAAGCCAAGCTGATAGACTGGCTCCGCGATCTTTGGCCCATCGACCTGCCCTCGCCGACCAAGCTCTACCGTGTGCAGGGCGTGCCCTTGACGGACGTGCCCTATCCATGGGTTTCGATCAATTCGACGTCCTCGCTCAAGGCGCTGGGACATCGCACCGGGTCTGACCTTTCGCCGCATCGGTTTCGTGGCAACATCTGGATTGATGGCCTGGCACCCTGGGACGAGACAACCTGGATCGGCAAACGCCTGCGTGTTGGCGACGCCGTTCTTGAGGTAAAAGAACAGATCACCCGCTGCAAAGCGACGATGGCCAACCCCGAGACCGGACAACGCGATGTCGATGTGCTTGGAACCCTCGACGATCTGGGGCATCAGGAGTTTGGTGTCTACGCCGAGGTCATTGAAAGCGGGCATGTCGCCAAGACTGCAACCGTCGAGGTTCTGTAATGCTATTGCCGTTTCCCCTTGCTGAATTCGAACCAACCGAGTTGGAACTGGGACGCAAGCTTTTTGCCGGCGAAACCGATTTCCTCAAGGGCGTCGTCGCAATGGATGGCCTGCCCCCGGCCGACCGCCTCGAGGTTTGCTTTGCCGGACGCTCAAACGTCGGTAAATCCAGTCTGATCAATGCCCTGACAGGCCGTAAAGGCCTCGCGCGGGCGTCAAACACCCCGGGCCGCACGCAAGAGATCAACTTTTTCACGCTTGGTGACGAAAGATATCTCGTCGACCTGCCCGGCTATGGCTTTGCGAACGCACCCGTCAAAGTCGTCGAGAAATGGCAGCGACTCTTGAAATCATATCTCGCCGGTCGCCAGAACCTGCGCCGCGCCTTTGTCTTGATCGACGCGCGCCACGGAATCAAAGCCGTGGATGAAGAGATTCTCTCACTTCTCGATACCACGGCCGTAACCTTTCAGGCCGTCCTGACCAAAGCCGACAAGGTGAAAGCCGTAGACCGCGAACGCGTTCTGACCCAGGTGCGAGAGGCACTGTCAAAGCATCCCGCTGCGTTCCCCGAAATCGTTCTCACGTCGTCCGAAAAAGGCGACGGTATAGACACGCTCCGCACGATCATTGCAACGCTGGCTTGAGCCTGCCTGAACAAAGTCCTAACCAAGGGTCAAGAGGACAGCCATGAGACACCGTGATATGAACCGCGACTGGATCGCCACCGCCAGCACCCTAAGCCAGGCTCTGCCATACCTGCAGCGCTACGAAGGCGCGACCGTCGTCATCAAATTCGGCGGCCACGCCATGATCGACGACGCCGCGATGGACGGCTTCGCACGCGATATCGTCCTGATGCGTCAGGTCGGCGTGAACCCGGTCGTTGTGCATGGTGGCGGGCCGATGATCAACGACATGCTGAAGCGGCTGGATATCAAATCCGAGTTTGTAAATGGCAAGCGCGTGACCGACGCCGCAACGGTTGAAGTCGTCGAGGCGGTGCTCTCGGGGCTTGTAAACAAACGGATCGTGCAGGCGATCAACCGCCAGGGCGGCCGTGCGGTCGGACTGTCGGGCAAGGATTCAAACCTCATGACCTGCGATCAAACCAATGCATCGCTCGGCTTTGTCGGAACACCAACAGACATTGACCCCGCGATCCTGCGCACCTTGACCCAAGCTGAAAACATTCCCGTCATCGCGCCAATCGGGGCGGGTCGCAACGGCGAAACCTTCAACGTCAACGGTGACACCGCCGCCGGCGCAATTGCCGCCAGCCTTGCCGCTGATCGTCTGCTTTTGCTGACCGACGTCGAAGGCGTGAAGGACAAGGCAGGCAATGTGCTCACCGAGATCACACCCACCCAAATCCGCGAACTGACCAAAGACGGGACCATTGCTGGTGGCATGATCCCCAAAACCGAGACGGCTTTGGCGGCCATCGAAGGCGGCGTTCGCGCTGTCGTTATACTGGATGGTCGCGCACCCAATGCCTGCCTGCTGGAACTTTTTACCGACCATGGCGCAGGCAGCTTGATCCGCACACCGCGATGACGCTGGGGGAAATCGCCGGTCGTGTCCTACGGGACCATCTGGAGGTTTTCGGTGCATTCCACACGACACAGGCCGATGGTCTGGACGGTAGGACCGTTGTGCTTCTCGGACCGCATGAGCCCGGCTTCTGGCCCCATTTCACAGCCTCCCCCGAAGCCCTCGACGGCAAAAGTGACCCGCTCGATCGATGGTCTCAGCGGGTGATTACCAAAGCGGCACAAGACCTGAACGCCGAGGCCTTGTTTCCGTTCGGCACCCCACGCCGTCCCTTCATGTCCTGGGCGCTCAGAACTGGCCGCGCATGGTCCTCGCCGGTGCACCTCCTCGTGCATGACGTTGCGGGCCTCTGGGTCTCCTACCGCGGCGCACTCCTGCTCCCCGACAGACTGGCGCTGCCGCTGCCTTCGGCCAACCCCTGCGAGCGTTGCGATGAACGCCCATGCCTCTCTGCATGCCCGGCAAGCGCGCTCTCGGCCGACGGCTACGATCTCGACGCCTGCCACGCCTTTCTTGACACGCGCTCCGGCCGACAGTGCATGGAAACCGGCTGCGCTGTCCGTAAAGCTTGCCCTCAAAGCCAAAAGTATCACAGGATGGACGCACAAAGCGCTTTTCACATGGACCAGTTCCACTCATGACGCTGACCCTGATCCTGACAAGACACGCCAAGTCCAGCTGGGGCGACCCGACGCTTGACGACTTCGACCGCACCCTGAACGACCGCGGTCGCCGGTCCTCCGATGCCATCGGCGCGTGGCTTGCGAAAAACGGACACCTACCCGATCTCGTCCTGGTTTCCGGCGCGCGCCGAACGGTCGAAACCTGGAGCCGCATGGCGCACCACTTCCCCAAAACCTCCAGGATGGCCAGCAATCCGGCCCTCTACCTTGCCAGCGCCCAAACGATCCTTGGCGTCTTGCGCACACAAACCGCACCCAGCCTCATGGTCATCTGCCATAATCCTGGTATCGCCGATTTCGCACAACGGATCACCAGCGCGCCGCACCCACACCCGCGCTTCACCGACTACCCGACCGGTGCGACCGCGATCGTCACATTCGACGCCCCTGACTGGTCTAAAGTCGACTGGGCGACAGGCCAGGTCGACGACTTCATCGTCCCCCGAGATCTGATCCCCTGAACAAAAAAGGCCGGACAATTGCCCGGCCTTTCTTTTTGGCAAAAATATCCAAAAACCCGCTACGCCACGCGCGCAGCGCAGGTCTTAGTGCCCCAAGATCTGACTCAGGAACAACTTCGTGCGATCCGACTGAGGATTATTGAAGAAGGCCTCCGGCTCGTTCTGCTCGACAATCTGACCGGCGTCCATAAAGATCACCCGGTTCGCCACTTGACGGGCAAAGCCCATCTCGTGCGTGACGCAAAGCATCGTCATGCCCTCTTCGGCAAGCTCGATCATCGTATCAAGAACTTCCTTGATCATCTCGGGGTCCAGCGCCGATGTCGGCTCGTCAAACAGCATGATCCGCGGACGCATGCACAAGGACCGCGCAATCGCGACACGCTGTTGCTGACCACCCGAAAGCTGTCCGGGATACTTGCTCGCCTGATCCGGGATCTTCACCTTTTCAAGGAAATGCATCGCCGTCTCTTCGGCTTCCTTCTTCGGGGTCTTGCGCACCCAGATCGGTGCCAGGGTGCAATTTTCGAGGATCGTCAGATGCGGGAAAAGGTTGAAGTGCTGAAAGCACATCCCAACCTCGGACCGGATCTTGTCGATGTTCTTCAAGTCAGACGACAATAACGTGCCATCCACCTCGATCGACCCCGCCTGATGCTCCTCCAGCGCGTTGATGCACCGGATCAGCGTGGATTTACCTGACCCCGAAGGACCACAGATAACAATCCGCTCGCCCCTCTGGACCGTCAGATCGATGTCGCGCAGCACGTGAAAGGTACCGTACCACTTGTTCATGTTCTGGATGGTGATTGCCACTTCATCCGACACTTGCATTTGTGCAGCTTCAGCCATGATTGCGTTCCTTAGTGGTGATCTGTTTGCAATTGGCGTTCAAGCCACTGCGAGTATTGCGAGATTGAGTAGCAGACGATGAAGAAACAGGTCGCTGCAAAGAGATAGGGCTCCCAGTAGATACTGATCCAGTCGGTCGATTGCTGGATCGGACCACGGATCATGCCGACGATGTCGAACATCGAAATGACCGAGACCAGCGTCGTATCCTTGAACAGACCCACCGCGACGTTCACGATGCCAGGGATCGAGATCTTCAGAGCCTGCGGCAGAATGATCAACCGCGTCGCCTGTGCATAGTTCAGACCCAGCGAGTCCGCCGCCTCGTATTGCCCTTTCGGCAAAGCGGCCAGACCACCCCGGATAACCTCGGCGATATAGGCCGCCGAGAACATGGTGATCATGATGACAACCCGCAAGAACAGGTCCAGACCACTTCCCGGAGGGAAGAAGTACGCCAGCATCACGTTCGCGACGAACAACAATGTGATCAGTGGAACACCCCGAACAAACTCGATGAACACGATACAAACGCCCTTGATCAGCGGCATACTGGACTGCCGCCCAAGGGCCAGAACGATACCAAGCGGGATGGACAAGGAGACGCAAACCGCACCCAGCATCATACAAAGCATGAACCCGCCCATCTGACGGGATTCCACAGCCGCAAGCTCAATCGGGATAATACCGTTCAGCACTCCCGAAACCGGCCCGACCGCGTAAAGCATCATAAGCGCGATTGCCAGAAGCGACGTCACCAACGTGACAAGCCCCCCATCGCTTGCACTCTGATAGATTGCATAGCCGACGAAGATGCCCATCGGGATGAAAAACACGTAAGTGAAGATCGAGAATGCCTTGAAGACCAAACTCATCAGGCCCGCAAAAGCGCCCCCTGTCCCGATTGAGGTCGAGATGAACCAAAGCTCTTTCGCGCCAAGGTACAGCAGGTATGCCAGACCGACGCCGGCAACCAACCCGACAATCCCGGCCACTATGGTCCGCGTGCTCACGGTCATGCTCTCAACGAGTCGGAACACGACCCCTGTCAGAATGATCGCCGCAAGAACGGCAATCGGCAGCCACAGCGTACCGCCCCAAAGAAGCCAGTAGGCCAGGAACGGGTAAAGCGCCGTGCCGATCAGGAACTTGCTTGGAACGTACATGTAAAAGAGAGCGGGAACCGCCGCCAGGATCAGCAGCACGAAGGCCAGTGTCGGACGCCAATAGGCGTCTTGTGGGTAGTTGAATCCGAACAGCAAGTGGTCCCAACGATCCACAAGAACCGCAAAACAGGCCCCGGTTGCCCCCTCAAGAATATCACGGCACTCCCGGATCGAGCCTGCGTCCCAAACGCCATTGAAGAACCAGGGAAACACCCCAATCACTATCCGCAAGATGATATAGAGCGCCACCAGCGTCATGATGGTATTGAACCAGCCCGAGAACAGGTTCTCGCGAACCCATTTGACCGCCCCCGCCTCGCGGATCGGCGGTGGAGAAGGCGGTATCTCGGTCTCGCGGACGAAGGCGACGGTTTGTGCTTGTGTATCGCTCATATCAACGCTCCTGAAGCTTCATGCGGTTGTTGAAGACGTTCATGAAGAACGAAATCAGCAGCGACACGGTCAGATAAAAAGCCATGAGCAACAGGATCGTCTCGATTGCCCGACCCGTTTGCAGCAAGGTGATGCCACCCAGCGTGCCCGTCACATCCATATAGCCGACGGCAATTGCCAGCGACGAGTTCTTGGTGATGTTGAGATACTGCGAAATCAGCGGCGGGATAATTACTCGCAACGCCTGCGGCAAGACAACAAGGCTCATGATCCGGTTCGGACGTAATCCCAAAGCAGCGGCCGCTTCGGTCTGCCCCTTCGAGATCGCCTGAATACCGGCGCGCACGTTTTCAGCAATGAAAGCCCCGGTGTAAATCGCCAAGGCAAACCACAGGGCAATCAACGAGCCGAGAATGGTGATGCCACCCCGGAAGTTGAAACCCTGCAGACTCGGGTACGACAGCGTGATCGGATTCCCGAGAACAAACTGAGTCAGAATTGCCGGAATGAAGAACAAGCCAATGGATGGCCAGAACACCGGAACCATTCTGCCGTGATCGAACAACTGCTTGCGTGCATAGTTGCGGAACGCAAAAATTCCGATGACCGACAGAGCAAAAACCGCCAGAACGATCATCGACCCATCACCCATCACCGGTTTCGGCAGGTAAACGCCCCGGTTGGTAACTGCGATACTGTCAAACAACCACATCGAAGCTACTGCATCGTCGCCCCGGAAATCTCGCGGCGAAGGTGCCACGTTGATCATCACCGAGAAGATGATCAGGATCCAGATCAGCACCGGCACGTTTCGGAAGATCTCTACGTAAAAAGACATCAACTTGCTGACGATCCAGTTGTTCGAAAGCCGCAGAACGCCGGCGATCACGCCGAATATGGTGGCCGTGACACAGGCCAGAAACGCAACAATCAGCGTATTCAGCAGGCCGACGACAGCGGCGCGTCCATGCGAGGACTGGCTGTCATACTCAATCGGTCGCTGGTTGATGTCATAGCCCGATGGCTCACCGAGGAAGGCATAGGAAATATTCAGTCCCGCTTCCGTCAGGTTTCGCACCAGGTTGCCGCCGACGAACGCCATGAAAGCGATGATCGCGACAAGCGCAATGAATTGAAATGTTAAGGATCGATACCGCGTGTCGTTCAAAAGCATTGAAAGCTTGAATGACTCGTTGGATGCCGTGACCGGCTGGTCGGCAAGTGTCGTCATGAGTGACTTTCCCCGTCGCAGTGGCGCTTATGTTCGCACTCTTTTCGGTGCATGCGCGGTCCCAGGTCTGGCCCTCCAAGAAAGCCAGAAAGCGAAAGGGCGCGGAGTGATCCGCGCCCTTTCTCAGTTCTTAGCGGAAAGGTGGCGAGTAGAGAAGGCCACCATCAGTCCACTGAGCGTTCAGGCCACGGGCCAGACCGATCGGCGTGGACTCACCGATGTTCTTTTCGAAGATTTCGCCATAGTTGCCGGCAACGCCAATCGCACGCTCGGCCCAGTCAGCGTCGAGACCCAGCATACCGCCAAGGTCACCTTCTGTGCCCAGAAGACGGTTGATCTCTGGGTTGTCGGAACCGGCAGCAAGCTCGTTCAGGTTCGCCGATGTCACACCCAGCTCTTCAGCTGTGATCAGTGCGTTCAGCGTCCAGCGAACGATGTCAGCCCATTCGTTATCGCCGTGGCGAACAAGTGGACCGAGCGGCTCTTTCGAGATGATCTCCGGCATGATGACATGCGCTGCGGGATCTTCGAAGTTTGCACGCTGGGCAGCCAGAGCAGACGCGTCCGTTGTATAGACGTCGCAGGCACCGGCGTTGTACTGCTGAACAGCTTCCGCACCGGTTTCGATCGGAACCGGCTCGTAGGAAATGCCGTTGGCACGGAAGAAGTCCGCGAGGTTCAGCTCGGTTGTCGTACCGGTCTGAATGCAGACAGTCGCACCGTCGAGTTCCTTCGCCGATGTCACGCCCAGGTCCTTCGGAGCCATGAAGCCTTGACCGTCGTAGTAGTTGACGCCGGTGAATTCGAACTTCAGGTCAACGTCACGGCTGAACGTCCAGGTCGTGTTCCGTGCCAGCATGTCGATTTCGCCCGAAGCAAGCGCCGTAAAGCGCGTCTTGCCGGTTGTCGGAACGAACTCGACGGCATTTGGATCGGAAAGTACGGCGGCTGCAACGGCACGGCAAACAGCCACGTCAAAGCCCTGCCAAACGCCGTTGGCGTCTGGCTCGGCAAATCCGGGAACGCCGGTGGTCACGCCACAGTTAAGCGTGCCGCGCGCTTTGACTTCGTCAAGCGTCGCTGCCCCGGCGACACCGGCAGTTAGTGCGGTGCATGCAAGTGCGCCGAGAAAAAGAGTATTCTTCATATATACCTCTCCCATGGTATCCGCTCTATAGCGGTCAACTGAACCTTCATGGTTCTGGATTTAAGTTAGATCGCGTGAGCTACGATCAGGTGGGATTTACTCTGAAGGCACTCCACACGCAAGGTCAAGGCCTGTTGCCGCATTTCTAAGCTTCACGAAGAATTAAGCAAGAATGTTAGAAAACATACGCTTACGCGCAGACAAAGCACATATTTCAGGCAGAAGTGAAGAAATGTGTCGCGTGCATAAAGGCTTCGCGCTTGGTCTCAGCCTGCGCGTCGGCTTCTTCGTCGCGCCCCCACTGCTCGATCTGCCAGTCCTCATCTATGCGTGAAAGCTGCCAAGCAGCCTTTGGTTCAACGGCTTTCAGCGTGACGGACACCGCAATAAGATAAGAACCGGACAGGGTGACGATGTCATGGAAGCCCGTGATCGCAAAATCGCTCATTTCCGACATGACGTTGCGTAAGATATCCAGAGATTCCGGCGCTTGTGGCACCGGCATCACGCCAGAGGCGGTCAAAAAGCGCACACCAAACGTTTTTTCGATGTTATCGAGAATCGGATCCCAGCCCTGTGCCTGTCGCTCGACCAGCCCTTGCGGCGACTCGGCCCGGTAACATACCAAATCCGTTCCCGCGTATCCGATCAGATGGTCTTCAACCTCGCGGCGCTGAACCGATAGCTTGTCAATCGCCGAGTTCGCCGACCGCGTCCAGGGCATTGTCCGGGGATCCACCTTCTCGGTCTGCGCCTCCCACTCGTTGGCGATGTGTCTGGCCATCGCCTCGGTCGGCACTGCCAGCAGCGCCTTTCCGGGCGTGCGTACGTTCCGCCCGTCCAGCGTCACTGCAAAACCGCCATCCACGGTTTTAATTTCAACGCTTTTCCAAAAGCGTTTCGGCGCCCAGTCGCTCACAGTTCGTCCTCGTCAAATGGGTCGACGGGAACATCCTCCGCGCGCCAGTCCAGCATTTCCCAGGTCCGCGCGAAATGCTCGGGCAAAGGCGCTGTCAACGTCAGGCGGCTCCCTGTGATCGGATGATCGAAGATCAGCGTCCGGGCATGCAGATGCAGTTTCTTGCTGATCTCTCCGCCCAATTGAGCGCCCCAGCCATCGCCAAGATTTTCTTGCGCCGACCCACCATACTTCCCGTCTCCGATGATCGGATGACCCAGTTCAGCCATATGGGCGCGGAGCTGATGCGTCCGCCCGGTGATCGGCACCAAAGCCACCCAGCTCACCCGCTTCCCAAGCGACGACAACACCGCGTAATCCGTCGTTGCGCGTTTGGCGCCCGGCGTCGCATCGATCTCACGGGGATGGATGCAATGCATCTTCTCGCCCTCGCCCCCATCGCCACGCCCGCCAGCCTTCACCAACCCGTAACGCACCGTTCCCATCAAAGGATGCGGCGTGCCGGCAACGGCTGCCCAGTAAATCTTGCGCGTGTCGTGCGACCGGAACGACTCCGAAAGTGCAGCCGACGCGGTGCGGGTGCGCGCCAAAAGCAATATCCCCGAAGTATCCTTGTCCAGTCGATGAACAAGCCGCGGCTTTTCATCCATCCCAAACCTAAGCGCATCGCCCAGACCATCCACATGTCGCGTTTGCTTGCTGCCACCTTGCGTCGCAAGCCCCGGCGGTTTGTTCAGAGCAATCAAATGGTCGTCCCGCCAGATCACGCAGGACTGGATCATCTCGGCATCGGCATCCGACACCTTCGAGCGCACGATCTTCGGGGCCGCCGTATCAGGAAGCGGCGGAACACGGACGGTCTGCCCGGCCTCAAGCCGCGTCGAGGCTTTCACGCGACCGCCATCCACCCGAATTTCACCCTTGCGACACAACTTTTCGATCTTGCCCTGCTGTACATGCGGAAACTGCCGGCGAAACCACCGATCAAGCCGCTGATCCGCGTCGTCTTCGGCAACCGTCAATGTCTGTACCGCACTCATGTCATCAATCCCCGCGCGACCCAAAGTCCCGCCACCAATCCGCCAATAGACAAAACGACCGACAAGCAAACATAAAGCGCTGCTTGCCCGACCTCACCACGCTCATACAAGGTCACGGCTTCAAGCGAGAAGGCCGAAAAGGTCGTGAACCCTCCAAGAAAGCCCGTCATGACCAATGGCGACATCCACGTCAGCCCACGGTACGCGGCCACCACCACGAACACACCCATCAGGAACGACCCGACGACGTTCACCGTCAAGATCGCCACCGGAAAGCCGTGGCCAACGGCCCGGACAATCGCAAGCCCCACGCCATAGCGTGCCATAGCGCCCAAAGCGCCTCCAAGGCCTACCGATAAGAAATGTCCCAACATGGCGCGTGCTGTCGCCTTTGGGCGGCCCATTGTCAACTCTCGCCGCGCTTGGCCCTCAGTTTCACAAAGAAATCCAGCCGCTTTTTCAGCTCGCGCTCAAAGCCCCGTTCCGCCGGATGATAAAAAACACCCCGCTTCATCCCATCCGGGAAATAGTTCTGCCCCGAAAAGCCGTCCTCGGCATCATGGTCATAAGCATAGCCCGCGCCATAGCCCTGTTCCTTCATCATCGACGTCGGCGCGTTCAGGATATGCTTCGGCGGAGGCTCGGACCCGGTCTTCTTCGCCGACGCCCGCGCCGCCTTGTATGCCACATATACCGAGTTCGATTTCGGAGCCAGCGCCAGATACGTCACCGCCTGCGCCAATGCCAACTCCCCCTCGGGCGACCCCAGCCGTTCATACGTTTCCCAGGCGGACACGCAATGCGCCTGCGCCTGCGGGTCGGCCAAACCGATATCCTCCACCGCCATCCGCGTGATCCGCCGGGCCAGAAACCGCGGATCCTCGCCGCCTTCCAGCATCCGCGCGAACCAATAAAGCGCAGCATCCGGGTCCGATCCCCGCACCGACTTATGCAAAGCCGAAATCAAATTGTAATGCGCATCCCCCGACTTATCGTATTGCGCCGCCCGGCGCGTCAGCCGCTTCGTCAAAGCCTCGGTCGTCAACTTGCCCGTGTCCGGCCACGAGAAAACCTGCTCCATCAGATTGAGTAACGCCCGCCCGTCCCCGTCCGCCATCTCCAGCAACGCATCCCGCGCAGACCCGTCCAGTGGCAACTTGTGCTTCGCCTCCCGTTCAGCCCGCTGTGCCAACAACTCCAGAGATGCCAGAGTCAAACGCTCAAGCACCATGACCTGCGAGCGGCTCAAAACAGCCGAATTCAACTCAAACGATGGATTTTCGGTGGTCGCTCCCACCAAAAGGATCGTGCCGTCCTCCATGTACGGCAGAAACCCATCCTGCTGCGCTTTGTTGAAACGGTGGATTTCGTCCACGAACAACAAAGTCCCCTGCCCATTCGTGCGCCGTATCCGCGCCGCCTCGAACACCTTTTTCAGATCAGCGACACCAGTAAAAATCGCCGAAATCTGCACAAATGTCAGATCCGTCGCATCCGCCAGAAGCCGCGCGATCGTGGTCTTCCCTACCCCCGGCGGCCCCCAAAGAATAAGCGACGACAATTGCCCGGACGCCAGCATTGCGCCCAGCGGACCCTCGGGGCCCAGCAAGTGATCTTGCCCAATGACATCGGACAGCGCGGCGGGGCGAAGCCTGTCGGCCATCGGCCGCATCGCGCTGTCCTTTGACTTGGACGAAGGGGTATCAAACAAATCTGCCATACGCGGCCAAGGCTACGCCCCTGCCGCGCCGCCGAAAAGCCCAATCTGCTAGTGCAGCTTCGAGGCCAATGCGATGTTAATACAGACCGAACGATCCCCGTCATCCGTCTCGATCACCCGTCCCGCGGGCTGGCAATCGATCCCCGTACGACGCGCCAGACGCGGGCTGTGTTCGGGCACAATACCCACCAGCGACGTCGTTCCGAACGTCCGGGCAGACCGTACCATCTCGTCGATCAAGGCACATTGCACGCGCAACCGCAGCTTCGCGGGAACCGACTCTGAAACGAACACGCGGCTCGACTCCTAGATATGCGGGGCGACCGGCGCTTCTTCGAACAGCAAATCCTGCGGCAGGCTGGCCAGCAGCCCGTTCTGCGCATCCCGGATCAAGTAGGAATAGATGCCACAGCGCGCCGTCGTCGGTGTCAGGCGCACACCCGCCAGCACCTGACCGAACTCGTGAACCGCCACCCAACGGCTGGCCGGTGTGTCGTACTGGTCGTACTCCATGCCATCCGCCTGCGGCAGGTCCCAGTTCTTGTGTTCGATAAATGTCTTATGGCGTGCACGCAGCATGTTTGCGAACAGTTCACCGTGGTTGTGCATGTTGTCAAAAGAGAGAGTCGTAATTTGCATTGGAAGTGCCTCCAGTCAGGGTTGGTTAAAAAACCTGATAGGAAACGAGATCCACTTAGAGCAGTTGGTATTCCCGAGCCTTCTTGAGTGCCTGAGCCGTCGTACGCGCCCCCAACCGGACACGCACCGATTGAAGTCTGGCCTTGAATGCACTTTCGGAAATCCCGAGTTTTGCTGCCGCGGCAGTATGCCGATCCCCATCAGCTAGCAAACGCAACGCTTCTTTCTGTGCGCGCGTTAACTCCGTCGGGGGTGCGGCAGCAATGTGCAAATCCTGAACGATCTTCACGGTGTCGGCAATTTCTTCGTCGGTGAATTCCCGATCGTCTCTGGCAATGCCGACAATCGTGCGCGAAGTGATTGGCCCGTATGACACCACAGCCCCATATATCAGCCCGTGCTCACGGGCCTGACCAAGAATGTTGAAAGGATCCGGCAAACGGATCGCACTCCAGCGCGTAGATCCCTTGCCACCCAGCCCCCAAAAAACCAGGGGGTCACGCAAGGCATACGCATTCTCGTCATATATTTTGGTCCACGCTTCGTCATACGTTCGCATGTAGATCATCGGCGACGCAAAACGGATGTGGAGTCCTGCCGAAAATCCCTTGGGTGCCACTCGCGCAAGCGCGTCGAAACCAGCTTCAAGACCCGGACGCCGGGCGTCGCCTGAAACGGGCCCCTTGTGCAGTGTCTCGTAGGTCTCGTTGTCGCGCCACATATGAACGGCTACCTTCGTTATCTTCGCCCGCACCCCTGCGTCGGCTGACGATCAATCCTCACCTTACCCGTGTCTTAAAGCGAGGTCATGCCCGACCTGTCCAAATAGATAGGTTGTTTCGGCGCTAGTCAACTTTAAAGTGTATTTAGCAAACTCAACTCTCCGATGGATATAATCATGGCAAAAGCCGTTCTATGGAGCGACCTGATCGCTTCAGTGCCTGTCGAAACCACGCAAAGCCTTAAGCAATTCTTGTATTTCAGCGAGTTACGTACAGGGGCGCCAGACCTTGCTGAACAACGCCTGCTTGAAACTCTTTCCATCACAGTCACCAGACGACGTTACGTCAGCTAAAACGCAAAAGGGCTGCCCCTGGCAGCCCTTCGCATCAGACAGTGGTCTGATTCTTATTCTTCTGCAGCTTCTTCTTCTGCAACCCGTGCGCGGTCTCCGGCGCCCTTGGCGTCGACGTCGCGGTCGACCAGCTCGATGATCGCCATCGGCGCCATGTCACCATAACGGAAACCAGCCTTCAGAACGCGGGAATAACCGCCCTGACGCTCGGCATAACGTGGCCCAAGAACGTCGAACAGCTTCGCCACATAGGCGTCCTGCTTCAACTGCGATGCCGCCTGACGACGCGCGTGCAAATCGCCGCGCTTGCCCAGCGTGATCAGCTTATCGATGATGCGCTTGAGTTCCTTTGCCTTTGGCAAAGTTGTCTTGATTTGCTCATGTTCGATGAGCGAGCCAGCCATGTTTGCAAAAAGCGCCTTGCGGTGCTCATGGGTGCGGTTCAGGCGGCGATAGCCTCGTGCGTGACGCATGTGTCTTCTCCAAATATGTGCCCTCTACGGGCGGTTTTGCTTTGTCCGGCCGGCGATGCGTGTCACCGACTCTCCTTGGGGCATGTGCCCGGTCGTCAATGGCGGGCGCTGTCACGCCCGCCACTCAAAGATCAAAACTGATCTTCAAATTTCTTGGCCAGATCTTCGATGTTCTCCGGCGGCCATTCCTCGACATCCATGCCAAGGTGCAGACCCATTCCGGACAGCACTTCCTTGATCTCGTTCAGCGATTTGCGGCCAAAGTTCGGCGTGCGCAGCATTTCTGCTTCGGTCTTCTGAATAAGATCGCCGATGTAGACGATGTTGTCGTTCTTCAGGCAGTTAGCCGAACGCACCGACAGCTCAAGCTCGTCAACCTTCTTCAGCAGAAGCGGGTTGAACTCAAGACCATCATCATCGCTCTCTGCGCGGGCCGACTCGGGCTCGTCGAAGTTCACGAAGATCGACAGCTGATCCTGAAGAATGCGCGCCGCGTAAGCAACGGCATCGTCCGGCGTAACCGAACCATCTGTTTCCAGTTTCAGTGTCAGCTTGTCATAATCAAGAACCTGACCTTCACGTGTGGGCTGAACGTCGTACGAGACCTTCTTCACAGGCGAATAGATCGCATCGACCGGGATCAGGCCAATCGGCGCGTCCTCGGGGCGGTTCTTGTCGGCAGCAACATAGCCTTTGCCGGTGTTCACGGTCAGTTCGATGAACAGATCAGCGCCGTCATCCAGGTGGCAGATCACGTGATCCTTGTTCAGGATCTCGATGCCAGCGGTTTCAGTGATGTCACCAGCGGTCACAACCTGTGGACCCTTTGCGGAAATCGACAGACGCTTTGGTCCCTCAACTTCCATACGGATCGCAACGCCTTTCAGGTTCAAAACGATGTCCGTGACGTCTTCGCGCACACCAGCAACGCTGGAAAACTCGTGCAGAACGTTGTCGATCTGAACAGACGTGATAGCCGCGCCCTGAAGCGACGACATCAAAACGCGACGCAGCGCGTTGCCAAGCGTCAGGCCAAAGCCGCGCTCAAGAGGTTCCGCAACAACAGTGGCGATCCGCGCAGGGTCATTGCCCGGCTTTACGTCCAGTTGCATCGGCTTAATCAGTTCTTGCCAGTTCTTATGGATCATGTGGGTCTCCTCAATTCCGGTCCGCGGCCCATGTCCAAGACAGCAGACGCCCCGAGGGTCAAAATAACGACGCCGGGCCTCGACATGCATCGAGACCCGACAGCTAGTAACTCAAGCCTTAGACGCGGCGGCGCTTAGGTGGGCGGCAGCCGTTGTGGGCAATCGGCGTCACGTCACGGATCGACGTGATGTTGAAACCAACGGCGGCCAACGCACGAAGTGCTGATTCACGACCCGAACCCGGACCCTGAACTTCCACTTCCAGCGTGCGGACGCCGTGTTCCTGTGCCTTCTTGCCTGCATCTTCCGCAGCCATCTGAGCGGCGTAAGGTGTCGACTTCCGCGAGCCTTTGAAGCCCATGGTGCCTGCCGACGACCAGGCAATCGCATTGCCCTGTACGTCCGAGATCAGGATTTTTGTGTTGTTGAAGGATGAATTCACATGAGCAACGCCAGTAGCGATGTTCTTGGAGACCTTCTTCTTGACGCGACGTTCACGTGCCATCGGTCAAACCCTCCCTTATTTCTTCTTACCGGCAATGGCCTTTGCGGGGCCTTTGCGGGTGCGAGCGTTGGTGTGGGTGCGCTGACCGCGAACCGGCAGGTTGCGACGGTGGCGCAGGCCACGATAGCAACCAAGGTCCATCAGACGCTTGACGTTCATCTGCACTTCACGGCGCAGGTCGCCTTCAACAGTGAAGTTCGCGTCGATGTGCTCGCGGATCGCAAGGACTTCGGCATCGGACAGTTCGTTTACACGACGTGTCTCATCAATGTTTACGGCTTCGCAGATCGACTTTGCCGAAGCAGGGCCGATTCCGGTGATATAGGTAAGGGCGATTGGAACCCGCTTTGCAGTCGGGATGTTTACGCCGGCAATACGTGCCACGTTTGGACTTCCTTTTCGTTGCGGGTCCGTAATGCCGGACCCTTTTTTCACAACGCAAGCCCGAGGCGTGCGGCCACGGGCTTTACGAATCTGATCGGATGGTTTTCCTGCGGGGAGCGACCCCTGCGTGGTTAACCGATTCTCTTTCGAGATGGCGGTATCTAGGGCGTTGCGGCCATGGGGTCAAGGGCGTTCGGGGCGTTTCGTCTTCCGCCCGATCGCCTGCCAAATCTCACCCTCCGCGCGCCAGCCCGACCATTCGTTCAGCCGCGACATCTGAGGGAACAAGTGAAGCCATTTCCGCCGCCACCAAAGCGCATCGCTCGGCAATATCCTGGTTTTTCATGATCTCCGTCACGGCGTCGGCGACACCCTCTTCAATCGGGTCGGACACCATCAGACCAAGTCCGGCGCGCTCGGCGCGCCTGGCATTGTCGAACTGGTCCGCGAAAAGCGGCGTGACCACCTGTGGCAAACCCGCGCCGAATCCGCCCAGCAACGTTCCTGAACCGCCATGACACAGGATCGCCGCTGCATGGGGAAACACTGCGGCCTGCGGAACAAAGCTGCGCACGTCCACATTTCCCGGCACATTCTCAAGTGAACTGATGTCAAAATTTGGGCCCACAGTCAGCAGGATCTCGGTATCGGTCTGCGCAAGGGCATCCAGAACCAATTGATAGAGATGTCCCTTTTGGCCAAATCCCGCAGCAACGGTGCCGAATGTCATATAGACAAGCGGGCGCTCCCCTTTCGGCGTCCAGTCCGTTTCGGGAACCGGTCCACTCGAAGCGGTACTAACGCGCATGGGCGGGTTGTTTTCGCCAGCTTGAGCATCCCCGTCAAAAGTCTCGGGAAAAGCCGTGAAAACCGGTTCTTCCCAGATCATAGCCTTTGAGTCGCCTGCGGCGCCGACACCTTCCAACAAGGTCGCAACCGGCTCAACCGCGTAAGAATTGACAAGCTCCTCGAACCCGCAGTTATGGACATTAACGCGGGCGTGCGGAATGCCATACGCCTCGGCCACCACCAATCCGGCATATTCCACCGACTCGCGCACAATCACATCCGGTCGCCAAGTCTCAACCGCCTGCCTCAGGCCCGGCATTGATCTCTCGGCAGTCGCACCGGCAAACATCTGAGGGATCGCGATCTTCACCATATCGTCGTCACGCACACCACGGTGCGGCCCCCAAATAGCCTCCAACTCCGGACCACTCAGGCACTCGAAAACATGGTGCCTGAACCCCGCTTTCGCGATGATCGGCGCACAAGGTTCGGGCGCGGCAATCTGAACGTCATGCCCAAGTCCGGCCGCAGCCCTGGCATATGGCAAAAGCGGGCGAATATGGCCTTCGCCTTTTGTCGACGTAAAAAGAATGCGCATGACAGCCTCGCCCAATGAAAAAGAGCCGCCAAACGGCGGCCCTTTGAGAATGTCATGCTTTCTTGCGAAACGGAAACCTCACGCGTCCAAAACGCGTGCAATTCCCGCAGCAACTTCGTCGATCTCGCCCAGCCCCGGCACCCAGCGCAGCTGGCCCTTGGCATGGTAGTAACCGATCAGCGGCGAGGTCTTCTTGTAATACTCCATCAGACGCGTCTTGAGGCTCTCCTCATTGTCGTCCGCGCGGCGCGTGAATTCCGTACCACCGCAGTTCGAACACTTCCCGTCATCCGGGATCGGTTTGGTGATGTCATTGTAAACCTCACCACAATCACCGCAGGTCGAGCGCGCTGTGATCCGCGCAACCAGCGCCTTGTCGTTCACTTCCATCGAAATGACGTGGTCCAGCCCCGTTCCGTGCTTTGCAAGGATATCGTTCAACGCGTCGGCCTGCGCCAGCGTCCGCGGGAACCCGTCAAAGATGAACCCCCCACGTTGATCGCCTTCAAGCTTCTCTTCGATCAGCCCGATCACAATCGCGTCCGTGACCAACTCTCCCGCGTCCATGATCGCCGCGACCTTCTTGCCCATTGCTGTGCCGGAAGACCGCGCATCGCGCAGCATGTCCCCGGTCGACAGTTGGATCATATTGCGACCGTCAACCAGAATGCGAGCTTGCGTGCCTTTACCGGCACCCGGTGGCCCGAGCAGGATTATGTTCATCGTCTGTTAGTCCCCCGTGTCTTCCCACCGCGCTTTTTGCCGCGCAGTTGGGACTTCTCAATCAGCCCTTCGTATTGATGAGCCAGAAGATGAGACTGGACCTGCTGAATAAAGTCCATACCCACAGAAACAATAATCAGGATCGACGTGCCGCCGAAATAGGCCGTGATCGCAAGGTTCGTGCGCACGATCTCGGGCATAAGGCACACCAGCGCCAGATAACCCGAGCCCAGCACAAGAATACGATTCACAACGTATTCAAGGTATTCCTCGGTCTTCTTGCCGGGCCGAATACCCGGAATAAAGCCGTTTTGGTTCTTCAGGTTCTCGGCCACATCCTCGGGCTTGAAGGCCACGTTGAATGTGTAAAAGTATGTGAAGAACATGATCATGCCGCCGAAGAACAGCAGATAGAGCGGCTGTCCGGGTCCGAAATAGGCCAGAATCCAGCTCATCACCGGCCCGGCATTACCGCCCGAGAAGGTCGAAAGCGTTGTAGGCAACAGCAACAAGGACGAAGCAAAGATCGCCGGGATAACACCCGCAGGGTTCACCTTGATCGGCAAGTGCGACGAGCCGCCGTCATAGACCTTCATACCCACCTGACGGCGTGGGTACTGAATATGCACCTTCCGCAGACTGCGCTCCATGAAGACCACAAAGACAAGCGTCGCCAGCAGCATCACGACGATACCCAGAATAACCGCCGTCGACAAAGCGCCCGAACGGCCTTGCGCAAAGAACTGCGCCAAAGCACCGGGAAGCTCCGCGATAATACCGACGTAGATAATCAGCGAAATACCGTTGCCGACGCCGCGGGCTGTGATCTGCTCACCCAGCCACATAAGGAACATCGTGCCGCCAACCAGCGTGATCACGGTCGATGAGATAAAGAACCAGCCGGGGTTGGTCACCAGACCGCCTGCCTGCATCGACACAGCCAGACCATATGCCTGCACTGTTGCCAGGAAAACCGTGCCATACCGCGTGTATTGCGTTATTTTCCGGCGTCCGTTCTCGCCCTCTTTCTTCAGCTGCTTCAACGGCGCCCACATGGATGCCAGAAGCTGCACGATGATCGAGGCCGAAATATACGGCATGATGCCCAGAGCGAAAATGCCCATCCGGCTCAGCGCGCCACCCGTGAACATACCCAAAACGCCGGCGATCCCGCCTGCGGCCTGTTCCATAAAGTCACGAAGCGCCTGTCCGTCGATGCCGGGGACCGGAATATAGGTGCCGATGCGGTAAACGATCAGAAGGCCGAGGGTGAAAAGCAGGCGTTGCCGCAACTCGGTCGCTTTTCCAAGCGTTGACCAGCTGACGTTGGCTGCCATTTGCTCTGCTGCGGATGCCATACATGTCTCTCTTTAATAAAAGCGCCGCCAAACCGGTTCCCGGATGGCGGCAGCTTGGAAAACCTGTGAGTTATGTAAGCGGCTCATGCGCCGCTCACAAGTCGTTACTCAGCCGCCGACGCGGATGTGACCGTCAGTGATCCACCTGCTTTTTCGACCGCAGCAATTGCGGACTTCGACGCACCTGTCACAGCGATCGTCGCCTTGGCCGAGAACTCACCCTTGGCCAGAACGCGAACACCGTCCTTTTTGCGACGGACCAGACCGCTTTCGATCAGTACATCTTCGGTGATGTCTTTCTTGGCGTCGATCTTCTTGTCGTCGATGAACTTCTGGATCAGACCAAGGTTCACAACAGCAAATGCCTTGCGGTTCGGCTTGGAAAAGCCGCGCTTTGGCAGACGCTGATAGAGTGGCATCTGGCCACCCTCATATCCTTTGATCGCAACGCCCGAACGGGACTTCTGGCCTTTGATACCACGTCCACCGGTCTTACCAGTGCCCGAACCCGGACCACGGCCAATGCGTTTACGTTTTTTGGTAGCACCGGGATTGTCCCGGAGTTCATTCAGTTTCATGTCGCTTCTCCTTGCCGGATGCGGCCCCCAGCGACGGGAGCGGCCGAACACGGCGTTTTTGATAAGGTTTACGTGACCCATTTTGGGGCCACCGGCGGCGTATAGGGGAAGTCGGCGGGGTTTGGCAAGAGGTATGAAGGTGGACTTGCGGCTTTTGAAGTGGCGTAGACGAGGAAAGTCACGCCGTACGGACAGAAAGTGACTCGCTATCGCCGATCCAAACGGTTCCCGTGTATCCGTAGTTCTGGCTTAAGCTTCGCGTTAGGCACATTTTAAGCCCTATGGGCAATTAAGCCTTCCATGAACCACTCTATAGCTTGGTATCTTGCGATCGCCTGTCTCACATTGCTCGTGAGCCCTTTGGCAATTGTTTCGTCGCAAGCCGGTCAGGCTGACCCCGCCGATCTCTACATAATCGTTGATGGCGGCGGATCATCGCTTTCCCAGAGGAATTTGATCTCTTACGGCGCAAGTGAGGTCGGCCCATTCCGTGGTCTTCTTGCCAAAATGATACATGCCCCACCCTCCTCCAGAACTCTGCTTTTGCAGGCGGGCTACGTCATGGTGCCGGCAAGCACTCTGGCCGCGATTTGCGGGATCACCAAGGACCGCACAACTCTCACAAGGAAGAATTAAAATGCTACGCTCGATACCCTTCAACCCAGTTAGCATGGTCTTTGTGCTTGCGGCCGTTTTGCTTGTCTGCGGGGCCGGTACAGCACTGGTTGTCGGATCACATCTGGCCTCTGTCGTGGGAACGTCTTTCGCGTTTTTGATCCTTGGTGTGGTGATGGCAGTCGCCCAGCCGCGCCTCGCACCCCTAGGTGCCTCCGTCGCCTTGATAGGTCAGGCGATTGCATTCACCGCCGCCTTCCAGGGACATCCTTGGCAACTCGACAGCCATATGATGTTTTTCGCGTTGCTGGCTTGCCTAGTCAGTTTGCGCAGCATCGCAGCGCTCTTCCTTGGGACCTTCATTATCGCGCTGCACCACCTGTCGCTGTCCTTCATAATGCCCTCTTTGATTTATCCGACTGGGGGATTCCTTGAGAATTTGGCGCGCACCATTTTTCACGCGGTGATCGTCCTGATGGAAACATTCGCGCTCGTGGCGACCGTGCATCAGCTCAATCGCGCGGATCGCGATATGAGACATCAAAATGAGGCGCTGGAAGATAGCTTGAAAGACGCTGATCGCGCCAAAAAAGAAGCCGTGGCATCGAAGGATCGGGCAGAAACAGCGCAAAACGAGGCGCTTGAGGCTAAAACTGCCGCGGAAGCAGCATTGGAACAAGCACGCAAAGCTGACGAAGTGCGAAAAGCAGCGGAACTTGAATAACAGAGATCGGAAGAGCTACGCACGAGAGTTGTACAGGCCAAGAGCGAGGAGCAGGCGCAAGTCGTCGATACGCTGCGGGTGGCTCTCACAAGGCTTGAAGGGGGCGATCTGACTGCACGGATCACGCAGGAGCTGCCAGAAGACTACGCAACTTTGCGTGCCGGGTTTAATGCCGCGATGCAGTCATTGGAGGAATGGTGTCCGTCGTCGCCCAAAGGTCCGAGCAAATGGATGCAGAAATTCGAGAAATATCAACATCAACCAACGATCTCGCACGCCGGACGGAAGTCCAAGCCCAAAATCTCAACGAAACCTCCGAAGTTCTGCGTGAACTCACAAAGAGCGTTCGCGCGAACGCCTCTAGTGTTGAAGATGCTCATCTCTCAGCCCAATCCGCACAATCCGACGCGCAAGCAAGTGGTGACGTTGTCATGCAAGCTTCTCAGGCAATGGAAAAGATCAGGATTGAGTCCGGGAAGATCGGAAAGATCGTTGAACTTATTGAGGGTATCGCGCTTCAGACCAATCTCCTGGCGCTGAACGCTGGAGTAGAAGCCGGACGAGCTGGTGATGCGGGTCGAGGTTTTTCGGTTGTCGCTGCGGAAGTTCGCGGTTTGGCGCAAAGGTCTTCAGAGAGCGCCACCAGCATTCGCACACTGATTGATCGATCGGGTGCAGAGGTCGAGAACGGGTCATCGCAGATTGCCAAAACGGTCGACTCTCTTGGAAGCGTGGAAATCACCATCTCCGAAATAACTTCCCAAATGGATAGCATCTCCAGTTGTACCCAGGATGAGAGAGATCAGATTTCATCATTGAATTCGACTATTGAAGAAATGGGCATAGTCACGCAGAAGAACGCTGCCATGTTCGAGGAGACGAGCGCGGCATGTGCGAATTTGTCGAGTGGAGCAAAGGACCTGCGCGAACTGACTCAGCAATTCCAGGTGTCTGACACCTCTCAAAGAACAGATGCTGCTGCATAGGCCCCGATGCACAACCCGATATGCTGCGGCAAACTTTGCTGAAGCGTGATCCGGCCCTAAAGAAAAGGGCGCCTCTATTCCTCGAGACGCCCTAAAATGTTCCACAAAAAACTCAGCCTTAGCCGCGCTCTTCGATGATCTCTACCAGATGCGGGATCTTGTTAACCATGCCGCGAACCGAGGGCGTATCCTCTAGCTCACGCGTGCGGTGCATCTTGTTCAGGCCCAGTCCGATCAGCGTCGCGCGCTGCTCCTGTGGGCGGCGGATTGGCGAACCGATCTGCTTTACGACAATAGTTTTAGCCATGATCAAGCTTCCTCAGTCTCAGCAGCCGCAGCGGGCGCTTCGTCACGCTTTGGCAGGATGTCGGCGACCTTCTTGCCACGACGCTGCGCAACCGAGCGCGGGCTCGCTTGCTTGTTCAGACCGTCAATGGTGGCGCGGATCATGTTGTAGGGGTTCTGCGATCCCAGCGATTTCGCGACAACGTCCTGAATGCCAAGCATCTCGAACACAGCACGCATCGGACCACCGGCAATGATACCAGTACCCGTCGGCGCTGTGCGCATGACAACGCGGCCAGCACCGTGACGACCGTCGATATCGTGGTGCAACGTGCGACCTTCGCGCAAAGGCACGCGGATCATCTGACGCTTGGCTTGCTCGGTGGCTTTGCGAATAGCCTCGGGGACCTCTTTCGCCTTACCTTTGCCAAAACCAACGCGGCCCTTCTGGTCGCCAACGACGACAAGTGCTGCGAAGCCAAAGCGCTTACCACCCTTAACGGTCTTGGAAACGCGGTTGATCGCGACCAGTCGGTCAGCGAATTCCGGGGTCTCGTCGCGATTGCGGCGGCCGCCCCTCTGTTGTGGTTCTCTGGCCATCTGGCCTCCTCATTTTATCGTGGCACACCGTGCCGTTGGTCCAACCCTGGTGCCAAAAAGCCCGGGTCATCGGAGGGGCATAACGCCCCCCACGCCGTTTAGATCTTCAGTCCTGCTTCACGGGCCGCGTCGGCCAGAGCCTTCACCTTGCCGTGGAACAGGAAGCCGCCACGGTCGAAATAAGCCTCTTCGATGCCCGCCTTTTTGGCGCGCTCGGCGATGGCCGTGCCGACTTTGGTTGCCGCTTCGATGTTGTTCTTGCCAACAACGCCAAGGTCCTTCTCAAGCGACGATGCAGACGCAAGCGTCGTGCCTGCCAGATCGTCGATCAACTGGACGCTGATGTTCTTGTTCGAACGGTGAACGGAAAGACGCACGCGCCCTGCGTTCACTTTGCGAAGTTTGTTCCGGACGCGCATACGACGCTTCTGGAACAGCTCTCTTTTGGAAAGTGCCATGTGTCCGGTCCTTACTTCTTCTTACCTTCCTTGCGGAAGATATATTCGTCTTTGTACTTGATACCCTTGCCCTTATAGGGCTCGGGCGCACGCCATTCGCGGATGTTTGCCGCGACCTGACCGACGAGTTGCTGATCAATGCCCGCAACGGTGATTTCCGTTGGTTTTTCGGATGTAACAGTCACACCCTCTGGCACATCGAAATTCACTTCGTGGCTGTAACCGAGGTTCAGCTTCAGGACATTGCCCTGAACCTGTGCACGGTAACCAACACCGTTGATCTCAAGCTCTTTCTTGAAACCGGTCGAAACGCCGGTAACAAGGTTGCCAACCATGGTGCGGCTCATGCCCCACTGCTGCTTGGCGCGCTTGGATTTTCCGCGTGGCTCGACCTTGATGATGTTGCCATCAATCACGATCGACACGTCGTCCGACGCAGTGAACTGGCGCTGGCCTTTCGGGCCTTTGACAGTGACGGTCTGACCCGACACGGATGCTTCCACACCCGATGGCAGCTCTACCGGTTTTTTCCCAATTCGAGACATCGTTCCCTCCTTAGAAGACCGTGCAGAGCACTTCGCCGCCGACGTTGGCTGACCGTGCTGCTTGATCTGACATCACGCCCTTCGGCGTCGATACGATAGCCACACCCAGACCCTGACGGACCGTGGGGATGTCTTTTACGCCCATGTACACACGACGACCAGGGGTCGACACGCGCTTGAGGTCGCGAATTACCGGAGTGCCTTCGTAGTACTTCAGGCTGATTTCGAGGGCCGGGTGGCCGTCCTTGCCTGTCGTCTCTTCGAAACCGCGGATGTAACCTTCGTCCGCCAGCACTTCGAGAACCCATTTGCGCAGCTTGGAGGCCGGCGTCTGAGTTGTGGATTTTCCACGCATCTGCGCATTTCGAATGCGCGTCAGCATATCACCAAGAGGATCGTTCATTTTTTGATACCCCCTTACCAGCTTGACTTCACGAGACCGGGAATTTGGCCCGACGAGCCAAGATCCCGCAGCGCGATCCGCGACATTTTCAGCTTGCGGTAATAGGCGTGTGGACGCCCCGTCAGCTGACAACGGTTGTGAAGACGTGTGGCCGAGCTGTTGCGCGGCAGTTTTGCAAGCTTGAGGCGCGCTTTGAAACGCTCTTCCATCGGCTTGCTTTCATCGTTTGCGATCACTTTAAGCGCAGCGCGTTTGGTGGCGTATTTGTCCACCAGAGCCTGACGCTTCTTTTCGCGTTCGATCATTGCTTTCTTTGCCATCTCGTACTCTCTCCCAGGCTCAGCTGTTGAATGGCATGTTGAAATGCTTCAACAGCGCCTTGGCTTCTGCATCCGTGTTGGCGTTGGTGCAGATGATGATGTCCAGTCCCCAGACTTCGTCGACTTTGTCAAAGTCGATTTCCGGGAAAACGATGTGCTCTTTCATGCCCATGGCATAGTTGCCACGACCGTCGAACGATGTGCCCTTCACGCCGCGGAAGTCGCGAATACGAGGCATTGCAACGGTGATCAGGCGATCAAGAAAGTCGTACATGCGGTCGCCGCGAAGGGTAACCTTGGCCCCCAGAGGCATGTCTTCGCGAACGCGGAAACCAGCGATGGATTTCTTGGCTTTCGTGATGACGGCCTGCTGACCGGCGATCTTGGTCAGGTCTTCCTGAGCCGATTTGGCTTTCTTGGAATCCCGAACCGCTTCAGCGCCAGCACCGATGTTCAGAACAATCTTGTCCAAACGCGGGATTTGCATGTCGTTCTTGTAGCCGAACTCTTCTTTCATCGCAGGGCGGATCGTCTCGCGATAAACAGTGACGAGGCGTGGTGTGTATGTTGCTGTATCAAGCATCAGATCACGTCTCCTGTTGTTTTGGCGAAGCGCACTTTCTTGCCGTCTTCGACTTTGAAGCCGACGCGTGTTGCCTTGCCGTTGCTGTCTACCAGAGCGAGGTTCGAAAGCTGGATCGGCACAGCGACCGGCTGACGACCACCTTGGTCATTCTGAGATTGCTTGGTGTGGCGAATGGCCATGTTCACACCGTCAACCACAGCCTTGCCGGCTTTCGGGTTGATGGATGTGATCGTGCCTTCGCGACCCTTGTCCTTGCCAGCAAGGACGACGACCTTGTCGCCGGATTTAAGCTTAGCAGCCATCTTACAGCACCTCCGGGGCGAGCGAGATGATTTTCATGAAGTTCTTTGCGCGCAGCTCGCGAACAACTGGTCCGAAGATACGTGTACCGATCGGCTCGTTGTTGTTGTTCAGGATGACGGCGGCGTTGCGATCAAAACGGATCGCGGTGCCATCTTCGCGGCGGACTTCTTTGGCAGTGCGAACGACGACGGCTTTACGCACGTCCCCTTTCTTCACACGACCGCGTGGGATGGCTTCTTTTACCGAGACGACAATAATGTCACCGACGGAAGCGTAACGACGCTTGGAACCACCCAATACCTTGATGCACTGAACACGGCGCGCGCCGCTGTTGTCAGCAACATCCAGGTTGGTCTGCATCTGGATCATTTGGTTTCTCCCGACCTGTGGGACCGCTTTGCAGTCATTGGCCCCAGGGTTTCGCTAATATTCTAGGTGGCTTTGGCTTAGTCGGCCAAAACCTCCCAACGTTTCGTTTTCGACTTCGGCGCACATTCCTGGATGCGGACCAGATCGCCCGTCTTGAATGTATTGGCCGCATCGTGAGCCCGGTACTTCTTGGACTTACGGATGGTTTTCTTCAGAACCGGATGCGTGAAACGGCGCTCGACCGACACGGTGACGGTTTGAGCGTTCGCATCGCTGGTGACGGTGCCTGTGAGGATTCTTTTAGGCATTTCTTCAGGCCTCCGCAGCGGCAGCGGCCGCCTTCTGGTTCAAAATGGTCTTAACCCGGGCTGCTTCGCGGCGCACGACGCGCATACGGGCAGTGTTTTCCAACTGGCCCGTGGCCTGCTGGAAGCGGAGGTTGAAAGCCTCTTTCTTGAGGTTTGCCAGCTCGTCACGGAGCTGATCGGGAGTTTTCTCCCGCAGTTCATTGGCGTCCATCGCCGTATTCCTTTTTCAACATCACCGGAGAGCCCAAAAGGGTCACTCTGATTCCGGTGGAGTGGACAGTAAGCGCGCCGTATAGGCCCCGCGGCCCGTATTGGCAACCCTTGTTTTCAGATCGGTTTTCCCGGCCTTCGGCCGCGATCCGCCGGGGGTTCCACCCCCGGACCCCCGGGATATTTTTCAACAGAAGAAGGAGGGGCCGGTCAACTTTCCCATTTATAGTTGAAGCTGACGCTGATGCGGTCGTCTTCAGCCATGTTCATTGGCACTTCGTGGCGCAGCCAGCTTTCCCACAACAGCACATCTCCGACCTTGGGCGCGACGTAGACGAATGTTTTCAACTCGTCTCTCGCGTCTTTCCTGCGAGGAGGGGCGGCCATCATCATCGCGTGGCGCGGATCTTCGAATTTGATTGCACTGCCGCCTTTTGGCATGGCCACATAGGTCGTGCCGCTGACCACTGAATGGGGGTGAATGTGGGCGGTATGGATGCCGCCCTCGGGCAGGATATTGATCCACAGGTCTTCCAGAACGATTTTGCGATCGCCCAGGTCAAAATCCAGTGTCTCGACGAAAGCGGCGACATGCGCGTCAAGTTTCTTGATCAGGTCGGCAAAGATCGGGAACCGCCAGCCGAGGTCGCTCAGGCTGGCGTAACTGGTGTAGCCCGGAAAGTCGTTTTCTTCGCACCAGGCCTGACCTGCCTCGTCGTCCTCGGCGATGGACAGGCAGGAAGCTTCCAGTTCGCCGGCGTCAATGCCGGAGAGCCGGGAGTGATAGAGCGGGGTAGAAAAGAGCATGCGTATGTTTGACATATCCGCCTTTTAGCGCGGATCGCGGTCTAAAACGAGAGGCGATGTTCGCAGGTTGTCGGCCCAAAGATTGGAGCGCTCGCAAGAGGACGTCGGCGATATTGGGTCGCATCACGGCAGCAGCGGCCCCGCAAATCTCTTGAGACGGCTTCAGGCGTTCAGGTACCCGACCGACAGGGAAAGAAAAGCGCCGACATGCACCAGCATGATGGCCCGGTCTTTCCACATCACGCCCACCGCGAACCACAGCGCAATACCGATCAAAAAGGCAAACACATTCCAAGGCACGATATTCAGACCGGTCAGGCCATACCCAAAGAGCTGGATAACCGTTGCGATCCATTTCACAACATCAACGGATTTCATCAAGCGCACGCTCCCCAGCAGAATGTGAAAAGGGCGGAGCCAACGCTCCGCCCAGTTTTTGGTCTTGTTTCGGTTATCAACCGCAAATCCGTTCAGGATTTGCCAGACTGATCCGATCCTGTTCGCATTGCGAAAGCGATACTTACCAGTCTTCGCGAACGATCGTGCGGGTCTTGACTGGCAGCTTCATCGCAGCAAGGCGCAGGGCCTCGCGAGCGACGTCGTCCGTCACACCGTCGATCTCGAACATCACGCGGCCTGGCTTCACTTTGCAGGCCCAGAAATCCACGCTCCCTTTACCTTTACCCATACGAACTTCGACAGGCTTGGAGGTCACCGGAGTGTCCGGGAAAATGCGGATCCACACACGGCCCTGACGCTTCATGTGACGCGTCATGGCACGACGGGCAGCTTCGATCTGACGTGCGGTCACACGCTCTGGCTCGGTGGCTTTCAGGCCATACGTGCCAAAGTTCAGATCGGATCCACCCTTGGCTTCACCCTTGATGCGGCCTTTGTGCATCTTGCGGAATTTAGTGCGCTTTGGTTGCAGCATCTGTTTGCTCCTTAATTCCGACGGCCGCCAGCACCACGCGGTGCAGGACCATCCTGAAGCTCTTGCTGACGACGGTCACGAGCAGCGGGATCGTGCTCCATGATTTCGCCTTTGAAGATCCAGACCTTGATGCCGATGATACCATAGGCGGTCTTTGCTTCTGCCAGAGCATAGTCGATGTCAGCGCGCAGAGTGTGGAGCGGCACGCGACCTTCGCGGTACCATTCCGTCCGTGCGATTTCCGCGCCGCCGAGACGACCCGCAACGTTCACACGAATACCAAGCGAACCCATACGCATTGCGTTTTGAACCGAGCGCTTCATGGCGCGACGGAACGACACACGGCGCTCAAGCTGCTGCGCGATGCTTTCGGCCACCAGGGCGGCGTCCAGCTCGGGCTTGCGGACTTCAACGATGTTGAGATGCAATTCGCTGTCGGTGATCGCGGCGATCTTGCGACGCAGACCTTCGATGTCCGCACCTTTCTTGCCGATGATCACACCCGGACGGGCTGTGTGGATCGTCACGCGGCACTTCTTGTGCGGACGCTCGATGATTACGCGGCTGATGCCGGCCTGCTTGCACTCTTCCTTGATGAAGTCACGGATTTTGATGTCTTCCAGCAGAAGATCACCATAGTCCTTCGTGTCGGCGTACCAACGGCTGTCCCAGGTCCGGTTGACCTGAAGCCGCATACCGATCGGGTTTACTTTATGACCCATTATGCTTGCTCCTCAACTTGGCGGACCTTGATCGTCAGTTCCGAGAACGGCTTGACGATGCGACCGAAACGACCACGCGCACGCGGACGTCCACGCTTCATCGTCAGGTTCTTGCCGACGTAAGCCTCGGCGACGACCAGTTCGTCCACATCAAGGTTGTGGTTGTTTTCAGCGTTAGCGATGGCCGACTGAAGACACTTCTTCACATCGTCCGAAATCCGCTTCTTCGAGAACGTCAGATCGGACAGCGCCTTCTCGACCTTCTTGCCGCGGATCATCGCAGCCACGAGGTTCAACTTCTGCGGGCTTGTACGCAGCATGCGCGTCTTTGCCATCGCTTCGTTGTCCGCCACGCGGCGTGGATTCTTTTCCTTGCCCATGACTTATTTCCTCTTCGCTTTTTTATCAGCGGCGTGACCGTAGTAGGTGCGTGTTGGCGAATACTCACCAAACTTCTGACCAATCATTTCCTCGGAAACGTTTACCGGGATGTGCTTGTGGCCATTGTAGACACCAAAGGTCAAACCAACGAATTGCGGCAGGATCGTCGAACGACGGGACCAGATCTTGATCACTTCGTTACGGCCCGACTCGCGAGACTTTTCGGCCTTTTTCAAGACATAGCTGTCTACAAAAGGGCCTTTCCATACTGAACGGCTCATATCTTAACGGCCCTTCTTCTTGGCGTGACGCGAACGCAGGATAAGTTTCGACGACGCCTTGTTCTTGTTCCGGGTGCGCGCACCCTTTGTCGGCTTGCCCCACGGCGATACCGGGTGACGTCCACCGGACGTACGACCCTCACCACCACCATGCGGGTGATCGACCGGGTTCATCACGACGCCACGCACAGACGGGCGGATGCCCTTGTGACGGTTGCGACCGGCTTTACCGAGGTTCTGGTTGCTGTTGTCGGGGTTCGACACGGCACCCACAGAGGCCATGCACTCCTGACGGACGAGACGAAGCTCCCCCGACGAGAGGCGAATCTGTGCGTAACCACCGTCACGACCAACAAACTGAGCGTATGTACCAGCCGCACGGGCGATCTGCCCGCCCTTGCCCGGCTTCATCTCGATGTTGTGGACGATTGTGCCGATTGGCATGCCCGAGAACGGCATCGCGTTGCCCGGCTTCACGTCAACCTTGGCGCCCGCTACGACCTTGTCGCCAACGGCCAAACGCTGAGGTGCAATGATATAAGTCTGCTCGCCGTCATCGTACGTGATCAGTGCGATAAAGGCGGTCCGGTTCGGGTCATATTCGATCCGCTCAACCGTAGCAGCTACATCAAGCTTGTTCCGCTTGAAATCTACAATGCGGTAAAGACGCTTTGCGCCCCCACCCTTGCGACGCATCGTGATCCGTCCGGTATTGTTCCGTCCGCCATTCTTTGTAAGTCCCTCAGTGAGGGCCTTTACAGGGCGACCTTTCCAAAGCTCCGAACGGTCGATCAGCACCAGCCCTCGCTGGCCCGGCGTCGTCGGCTTATACGACTTAAGTGCCATGCTTTCTGTCTTCCGTTTGCTTCGTGCCGGGTGTTCCCGGCTTTTCAGTTTAAAGGGCCCCGAAGGTCCCCGGCTAGAATTGGGTTTCCCCAAAGAAAACCACCCCGGACGAATCCGGGGCGGGTGTTGAGGGGGCTTCTAGCGGGGATGGGGGTGGGTGGCAAGGGGTCAGGTCGGCGTTTTCCTGACGCTAAAGACCCGCCGCTTGGCCATTCACGGTGCCAGCCGTCGACCCATCTGCAAAAAGCCAGAAAGTGCCCGGACCGTCAGACGCACACAATCCATTCAAGAACCGCGCAGCCCACCCGATCGCACGCGTTGAGTCTGGCTTGAAATGTCTGGCAGAGAACCCGAGGTGGGTATCCGAGGTTCTCTACCAGCCAAGCCAGAAAGGAACAGCCCAAACTGACTCACACCACTAGCGCGAGTTCGCTATGAACGACGGCGGCGCATCGCTGCAAGCCCGCCGAGACCACCCAGAAGCAACCATACAGCTGCCGGCAGTGGGATCTGGCTAACGACAAGGTCATCTAGACGCGCGTTTGCGTCGCCTGCGGCGGACCAGACGGCCTTGCCGATGTCCAGACCCAAATCATTCAGGCTGATGATATAGCCGTAGTTCTTGCAGATTATCGCTTCAAAGCACTCCGCCTCGTTGCCCGGATCCGATCCCTCGCCATCGAAATAGACGATATCAAGACCCCATTCTCTTACATCTGCGAATGTTTGCAGATTTCCAAAGAAGAACGACAGCCCATCAGCTGGCGAAGCGTCATCAAATGAGGCGTAGAGATCCAACGTCACGAAGTTCGTTGGACTTCCTTCCTGCTCATCACCGATTGCCCCGTTTCCTGTATTCAGGAAATAGAAGCTGAACAGGTCGAAGTTTTCCTGATCTTCGCGATACAGCGTAGGCTCAACGGTCTGAGTTGTCTCAATCGTGCACTTTCCGTCGGCGCACAGTCCGCCCTGGATATTGACCGGTTCCATAATATAACCGCCAACGACATAGGACTTGTCACCTTGCTCGTTGATGACAGTTCCGCCATCACCGGAAGCCCCGTCGAAGTCGATTTTAAATGTGGCCGCGTTGGCGGCTGCCGCTGCGCCTATCGTGACCAAAGCGGCCGCGCAGATTGTACTAAAAACTCTCATATTTTTGCCCCCACAAAAACAGAATATATCCGTCGAAAGAAGACGGCGACTCGCATTGAAATGCGAACTCTGCGGGCAGTTTACCTTAGGTAACTCAGATTAATGCACAATAATTTGGCAAACGACGACGAGAAGGACCGTCACAGTCGATTTCGGCAAAGAATGGCTCAGTTAAAGCCCTAATTGTCTACTAATGGCGACCAAAAAGCAGAGATTGCCCCTTACTGTTTCAAATAATGCGCCGTGCCAACGACCAAAAATCGCGCGTCGTCGCCGCTTCGAAGTTCTTGATAATTCGACCCAACGGTCATTCTTGATGCGCTGTCACGCTCCGATTTCACCTCGTCAAGCCCCGCCCGCTCCCTTAACCCCCTCTCAACACTCCTTATCGCCCTCACCACATCTAGCCACGACCCAAACTCCCACCACAACACGCACCGACGTGGCACCGACGTAGTACCGACGTCATACCGACGTCCCGAAACCGCGCATTTCCCTTAAAACGTTGACGTTAACCATTCCCCGCGCTGCACCACCCCTCGACCACCGAACGTTGCGCGGCTTCTCACGGTGAATTCACTTGCCCGCATTGCTCCCAGCCCGTCTAGTGACGTCAGGATTTCTTGAAGCCATTTTGGAGCACCCATGAAACTGATCGCCGCAGCCCTTGCCTTGACCCTCGTTACCCCTGCAGCCATCGCTCAGGAATTTGATGTCGAAATTATCGGCTACGGCAAGACCGAGCAATTCTTCGAGCCCCTGTCAGGCGATCTTATGGTAACCGACTCCCGCTCCCAGTTCGAAGACTTCGAGAACCTTGAAGGCACACCTCTTGAAGGCATGACCGGTCGCTGCTTTGGCAGCGCCACCATCTTGCGCGGCGTTCCAAGCGGCCATGGGAACTGTGTTTTCACCGACCCCGAAGGGGGCAAAGTCCTGCAATCTTGGAGCCTTGATGAAGTAGGTCAGGGCGGCAGCGCAGGCACATGGCATTTCGTCGGCGGCACCGGCAAACACGAAGGCATCACCGGCCGTGGCCACTACATTCGGCTCACCAACAATACCGCAGGCACCACCGAGACACGCATCTATGGAATAGCCCGCTGGCCAGAATGAAAAAGGGCTCCGCCACGTGGCGGAGCCCCTTCATTTCCAAGCCGTACGGCTGACTTAGAGGCCAGTCGTCACGTCGATTGTGTTGCCTTCTTCAAGCGTCACATAGGCTTTCTTGACGTCTTTGCGCTTGCCCAGTTGGCCGCGGAACCGCTTGACCTTGCCTTTGGTGATGGTCGTGTTCACGGCCTTCACCTTGACACCAAACAGACCTTCTACAGCCTCTTTGATCTGCGGTTTGTTCGCGTCGATCGCTACCTCGAAAACGACGGCACCGTTTTCAGACGCCATTGTTGTTTTCTCAGTGATGATCGGCTTGCGCACGACATCGTAATGTTCGGTCTTCGCACTCATTTCAGTCGAGCCTCCAACGCTTCGATCCCTGCTTTCGTGATCACCAGAGTGTCACTTTTCAGGATATCATAGACATTCGCGCCCATCGTCGGCAGCACATCGATGGTGTCGATGTTGCGTGTCGCAACTGCGAAGTTTTCGTCCACAGTCGCGTCGATGATCAGAACGCGCTTCCAGCCAAGTGCCTTGACCTGCTTGGCCAATGCACCTGTCTTGGTGTCCTTCGCGGACGCCTCATCCAGGATGACCAGATTGCCGGTTGCCGCTTTCGAAGACAGCGCATGCTTGAGACCAAGCTTGCGGAACTTCTTTGTCAGCTCGTGGCCGTGGCTGCGTGGGGTCGGACCTTTGTAGATACCACCACCGCGGAAAATCGGAGCATTCCGGGACCCGTGACGTGCGCCGCCGGTGCCCTTCTGGCGATAGATTTTCTTGGTGGAATAGCTTGTTTCCGACCGTGTTTTGACCTTGTGGGTCCCGGCTTGCGCGTTGTTGCGCTGCCAGCGGACCATGCGGTGCAGGATGTCGGCACGAGGCTCGAGACCGAAGATCTCGTCGCCAAGATCGACCGACCCGGCTTTCTTGCCGTCCAGTTTGATCACGTCGAGTTTCATATCACTCACCGTCCTTCTTCTCTGCTTCAGCCGCTTCGGCCTCCGCAACTACATCGGCCTTCGCGTCTTCTGCTTCCGCAGCTTCCATTGCGGCCTGCTCGGCTGCAGCGGCTTCAGCGGCTGCGGCTTCTGCTTCTGCGGCAGCGGCTGCTGCGGCTTCTGCGGCGGCTTTTTCAGCTTCTTCAGCGGCAGACTTCAACGCAGCTGGAAGAATGACGTTCTCCGGAACCGGCTTCTTCACCGCATCCTTGATCGTCACCCAACCACCCTTCGATCCGGGAACGGCGCCCTTGACCATGATCAGGCCACGGTCGGCGTCCGTGCGGACAACCTGGAGGTTTTGCGTCGTCACGCGGGCAGAACCCATGTGACCAGCCATTTTCTTGCCCTTGAAGACACGGCCGGGATCCTGACACTGACCGGTCGAACCGTGGCTGCGGTGGCTGACGGATACGCCGTGCGACGCACGCAGACCGCCAAAGTTCCAACGCTTCATGGCACCCTGAAAGCCCTTACCCACCGACGTGCCGGACACGTCAACGAACTGACCTTCAAAGTAATGGTTTGCAGTGATCTCTTCGCCCACGTCGATCAGGTTTTCCGGATCAACCCGGAATTCCGCGATCTTCCGCTTTGGCTCGACCTTTGCAGCGGAGAAGTGTCCGCGCATCGCCTGAGACGTCCGCTTGGCCTTCGCAGTGCCCGCACCGAGCTGAACAGCAGAATAGCCATCCGTCTCGGCCGTGCGCTTTGCGACGACCTGAAGTTTGTCGAGTTGGAGAACGGTCACAGGGATCTGCTTACCGTCGTCCATGAACAGCCGGGTCATGCCGACTTTCTTTGCGATCACACCAGAGCGCAGCATAATGAAGCCCTCCTTAGACCGAAATTTGAACGTCCACACCAGCGGCGAGGTCGAGCTTCATCAGCGCGTCCACGGTCTGTGGTGTGGGGTCAACGATGTCGAGAAGACGCTTGTGCGTACGGATCTCGAACTGGTCGCGCGACTTCTTGTCGACGTGCGGACCACGGAGAACCGTGAATTTCTCGATTTTGTTCGGCATCGGTATCGGGCCACGAACCGAAGCGCCTGTGCGCTTGGCTGTGTTCACGATTTCCTGTGTGGACGCATCCAGCACGCGGTAATCGAAGGCCTTGAGCCGAATGCGGATGTTCTGACTGGCGACTGCCATGGTCTTATCCTTTCGTTGAGAGGTGGAGCAGGTCACCCTGCCCCACATCGAACCGGTTTATGTTTAGTCGATGATCTTCGACACGACGCCTGCGCCGACGGTGCGGCCGCCTTCGCGGATCGCAAAGCGCAGACCGTTTTCCATCGCAATCGGCGCGATCAGCTCAACCGTGAACGACACGTTGTCGCCC
>NZ_FXXQ01000003.1 GCF_900184815.1 Boseongicola aestuarii
GGGCCGCTCGGCGCCACCCTTTTTGCGACGCTGCACTACAAATTGAATGCGATCCCTGCAGACGATCACCCGGTGATGGGCACAGAGGCAGGTGACGACGCCAGAGTAGGCGTCGGAGGTTTCTTGGGGAGAAGTTTGAAAGTCAGTTGATTTCGGTAGAGAGGTCATGCTCGAGCCTTTCCAGTGATAAGGACAGGCGTGGGGCGGATGCTCTTCAAGAACACCAGCGACCCCATGCCATCGGCTGCCGCCGGAGAGTGGGTCGCGTTCATTTGGGTAGGGCAGCGATTGCCGCGTCGATGTCGGCTTCTGGCCAGTAGAGACGCGAGCCGAGTTTGATTGGGCGTGGGATACGACCGAGTTCTAGGTCGCGGTAAATTGAACTGCGGCTGCGATTGCCGAGTTTCGCTTGAAGGTCGTTGAAGTTGAGATAGCGCATGATGGTGCTCGATTTGTTGTTTCCGTGCACAATCAGTAACCATGAAGTTTCGGGACAGTGGCTAGGGTGTCCCTTTTTTGTACCTATTCCATTGCCGCTTTATGCTTTCCCACTTCCCAAGACCTTCAGTTTCGCACTGCGCCGCAGCGCGGTCTACACCCAGAGCGGGAACAAGGTGCTCCATTCGACGAAACCGGAGATTTCGCATTTTGGCATGCTTTGCGTTGATAGCCTTTGCGCTCTCTTGGGCGCCCTTGATAGTTTTAAGGCCTCTAACTGCGTGGGGTTCGTATTCTTTCTTCAAGATCGCCTCATACTCACGGCCGATCCAGTAGGCGTCTCTGCTGAGATGAATTGCGTCGGCAGCGCGACGCCCGCGGTTTCCGAAGCTAGCTTCCAGAAAGCCTTCTCCACTTAAAATCCCAAGGAGCTTTGATTGAAACTGACGATAGGAATCTAGTAGGCAAATGGCATGATCCACCTTTGAGTTCTCTGGAAAGAAACCAATTTTCCACCAAGTATGCAGCATCTTGCTGTATCGCCACGGATAAAGATCCCGTCGACGCCGAAGTTCAAGCGTTCCGTCTCGAATTGAAATTGAGCCTTCCCGTTCTTGAAAAAACAGCTCCTCCTCCCAGCTATCGTCTCTTGCAAGGATGGCTTTTCCAACGTCGCCTTCAAGCTGAATCCAATCACCGTCTGAATCCAAGTAGAGGTAGGTTTCGTGCATGCCTTCGTATTCGATGCCGACTTCTCTTAGACTTTGAATCGCTAGACTCACTTCGTCACGAAACGGCTGACCTAAGCCCTTTCGGTTCGTAAAAATCTCATATCTTCTGCGTAGTTGATGGAACAAGGAGGAAGCATGATATTCTTCCATGCCTTGAGCTTCGTTGCTGTTAATCTTGTCGATGTAGGTCTCTACACCGTCTCCCCTAGTCACATTTGGCAGGACTGATGCGAGGATTTCTAGGCACTCGAACATTTCTTGAACAGAGAGTTTCGAAATGCTGATGCTTTCCCATTGGCGTCTCTGAGCATATTCACGCCAGCTCATAGTGCATCGGCTTCCCAAGACTTCTCAACCATTCCCGCACAACCAAGGGACCACGCTTGCATCAGCCTGCTGCGCTGCTCCAAATAATCAGTCCTCCTATACGCCCGCTCTACGCTGCCTCCGCTGACATGCCCAAGGGCTGTTTCAGCAATCTCGCGCGGTACTTCCGTCGCTTCCGCACACCAATCTCTGAAAGACGACCGGAAGCCGTGAGGTCGTGCCTCAAAACCGCGTCGCTTCATGAAAGAACTCATCGTCATGTCAGAGATCACGCCCTTGCGGAAACCTGGAAAGAGGAAGCCATCCCGCTCGAACTTGCGGGCCTCGTCGATGACGGCTTGCGCTTCGCTCGAGAGCGGCACGCGGAAGGCGCTTGTCGCTCCCACGCGCCCCTTCATGGCCTCGGCAGGGATGGTCCAGACATCTCCGTCAATTTGGTCTTCATGGAAATGTCTAAGAGGATAAGAGCGAACAGCGGTCAATATAAGCAATCTGAGTGCCAGCTCCGTAACCGAGCCACCCGACAGGCTTTGATAGAATTCCGGAACTTCCTGCCACGGAAGGGCAGGGATGTTCTTTGGGGTGTGGCGCTGCTTGCCTAAGAGCGCACGCGCCTTGTCGGTTGCCTGGATGTCTACCTCGAGCCCAAGCGCCGCCGCGTGCTTCAGGCAGATGCCCAGGCGGTTCATTGCCTTCCGGGCCGTGTCTGCCTTGGTGTGCCAGATCGGGGAAAGCGTGTCGCGTATATCGCGTTGGTCAATCTCGCCAATCGGCACCTTGCCGAGTTTTGGAAGAACGTGGAGTTCAAGCGGTGTGAACCACCGTCCCGCTTTACCATCACCCTTGAGTTCCGCCTTGCGGCTTTCGAAGGCGTCGAGGGCGATATCTTTGAGAAGATGCAGATTGCTGGCGGCTTCACGCTTTCTGCGCTCACGTTCCTTGATCGGGTCCAGCCCCTGACGTACCAACGCGCGTGCTTCGTTTGCGACCTCGCGTGCCTCTTTGAGAGACACCTCTGGAAAGGCTCCCAGCCCCATCTCCCGGCGACGCCCATGGATCGATACGCGCATTACCCATTGAGCACCGCCATCAGGACGTTTGAAAAACCAAAGGCCTCCGCCGTCGGAGTATTTGCCTGGCTGAACAGCCTTGAGGGTTTGAGCGCTGAGTTTGTTTAAGGCCCTCAAGAATAAATCCCACTCTCTGTCCACCTCTGCATATGGTATACCATGGAGCAATACGGAACGGTATGGAACAGGAGATGTGCCTAAAATGCTATGAACTTAAAGTAATCTGGAACACGACGGGGCATCAAGATATAGAACTTGGATGCCCTCTTGAGGCACCACTTCAAGCATTCCGGATCATGCTGAGAGTTTCGTGGAAAACGCGAGACCTGCTGTCCGCAAGGTCGGTGATCACGTTGAAGTGGTTGCGGTTTGGGACCTCGAAGGCTTTTGCGCTTCCGTCCGCTTTGACGATCTTGTCGGCATAGTCGCGGCTTTGGCGCTTGAATTCGTCGGTTTCTGTTTCGCCCCATGTGATGATGACCGGACTGTCGGTGGGGATCGGGTGGTGTATCGGGCTGTTTTCACGAGCGGTTTCTTCGGTGAGTGCCAGCCATTCGTTCGGGGCGCAGAAGCGGAGCGGTTCCAGGTCGTAAAGGCCGCTGGCGAGGAGTGCGCCCTTGATTTCGGATCGCAGCGACATGGCGGCGAGGTGCGCGCCGGCTGAGGAACCCGCTAGAAAGATCCGGTTTGGGTCGTAGGGCAGGTTGTCGGGGTTCTCGATCAGGTGTTCGACGGCACGGCGCATTTGATCGACGATCTGGGACAAGGTGGCGATTGGGGCCAGCGTGTATTCAACTACGGCGACTGCAATCCCGTGGGAAACGAATTGATTTGCCATGAAAGCAGATTCGCGGCGGCTGAGTGCGCGCCAGTAGCCTCCGTGGATGAAGATTAGGACGGGGCTTGCGGCGCTCGGTGAGGGGAACAGGTCGATCCGTTCGTCTTCGTGCGGACCGTAGGCGATGTCTTTGAGGACAGTGAGGTCGCTGTAGGCTTCGTCGCTGAGGGTGCGGTAGGCGTGCATTTCTGCGTTGAAGTCCGGGACCGTGGCGCGGGCGTTGTATTGGATTTCAAGCTGCGCGACCGTCATGTCGCGATAGAGGTGTTGCATTGCTTATACCCCTAGATACTTCTCGGCGAAGTTGTCCTCGGCGCGCATGGCGGCGACGTCACCATGCCAGGCGATTTGGCCTTTGACGATGACGTAGTTGTCGTCAGCAAGGCGGGCCATATCATCGAGGTTCTTGTCGATCACCAGGGTCGTTTGGCCTTCCGCCTTGAGTTCGGCAAGCACGGACCAGATTTCCTGGCGGATCATCGGGGCGAGGCCTTCTGTGGCTTCGTCGAGGATCAGAAGCGTGGGATTGGTCATGAGGGCGCGGCCAATTGCGAGCATTTGTTGTTCGCCACCGGAAAGAGAGTTTCCAAGCTGGTTTGCTCGGTCTTTGAGGCGGGGAAAGCGGGCGTAGACTTTGTCGAGATCCCATGGGCCTTTGCGCTCTGCGCGGTTGGCGGCCGTGGCAATGAGGTTCTCGCGCACGCTGAGAGTTGGGAAGATCTGGCGACCTTCGGGGACGAGGGCGATACCAGCGCGGCCGATCTGGTAGGGGCGCTTGGCGGTGATGGTTTCACCCTTGAAGCGGATGGTGCCTGCTTTGGCGGGGGTCAGACCCATGATCGTACGGACGGTGGTGGTTTTGCCCATGCCGTTGCGGCCCATGAGCGTGACGAGGTGGCCCTCGTTTAGGGTAAGGTTGATGCCGAAGAGGACTTGGGACGTTCCGTAGCTGGTTTCGACGTTTTCGAGGGTCAGCATTATGCGGCTCCCTCGTCATGAAGTTCGTGGGTTCCGAGGTAGGCTTCCTGAACGTCACGATTTGTGCGGATCGCTTCGGGCGCGTCGGTGGCGATGATCTTGCCGTAGACCAGGACCGAAATCTCATCGGCGAGAGAGAAGACGACGTCCATGTCGTGCTCGACGAGCAGCATCGTTGTCGTGTCGCGGAGGCTGTCGAGGAGATCGGTGAGGCTGCGGCTTTCGTCGACGCCCATGCCTGCCATGGGTTCGTCCAGCAGGAGGAGTTTGGGGTCGGCGGCGAGCGCCATCGCGATTTCAAGCTGGCGTTTCTGGCCGTGGGCGAGGTTTTGCGCGCGGGTGTCGGCTTCGGTTGCGAGGCCCGTGCGTTCGAGGATGGCTTCGGCTTTGGCGCGCTCTTCGCGGTCGGCAGAGGCTTTGGCAAAGATGCGGAAGACTTGGTTGTTCAGGGATTGCAGAACGAGAGCGACGTTGTCGCGGACGGTGAATTCGGGGATGACGGAAGTGATTTGGAAGCTGCGGACCAGCCCGGCATGGGGGCGTTTGTGGGCGGGAAGGGCGAGGAGATCCTGGCCATCGAAGGTGATCGTTCCGCTGTCGGGGGTGAGGTAGCCCGAGATTTGGCTGATGAGGGTGGTTTTTCCGGCTCCGTTTGGGCCGATCAGGGCGTGGATCGTGCCTTGTTTGACCGTTAGGGATACGTTGTCGGTGGCCGTGAGAGCTCCGAAGGATTTGGAGAGGTTTTGGATGTCGAGCATGCTCTACCCCTCCCTCCTGAAGATAAGGCCGTAGAGGCCGGTCTTGGCGAAGAGGACGATCAGGATCAGGATTGGACCAAAGACCACGCGCCAGTGTTCTTTGAGAAGGTCCATGCCGAGTTCATGGAAGATGATGGGCAGGAATTCTTCGAGGAGGAGGAAGACGAAAGCGCCCATGACGGGGCCGATGAGTGTTCCGATGCCGCCGAGGATGACGACGATCATCAGGTCTCCGGACTTGGTCCAGTGGGTGAGGCCGGGGCTGACGAATTCGGTGTGGTTCGCCATGAGCGCGCCTGCGAGGCCTGCGCCTGCTCCGGCGATGACGAAAATCAGGAGTTTTGCCGTATAGGGGCGGATGCCGATGGAGGTCATGCGGTCTTCGTTTTGTCGGATGGCGGCAAGGACGCGACCGAATTTTGAGCGGACGAGGCGGTGGCAGAAGACGAAGAACGCCGTGAAGATGGCGAGGCAGAAGTAGTAGAAGGTGATGCGGTCGTTGAGGTCGAGGATGGGCAGGACGTTGCGTCCTTCGAACATCATCATGCCGTCGTCACCGCCGTAGGCTTCGAGCGAGACGAAAAGGAAGAATAGCATTTGTCCGAATGAGAGAGTGATCATGATGAAGTAGACGCTCTTTGTACGCAAAGCGAGGGCGCCTATGATGAGGGCGAAAACGGCGGAGATCAGGATAGCGAGTGGCAAGACGACGAGGCCTGTGAGGGTGCCGTCGAAACCGAGGAATGTGGTTTCCTCGAAGTTGTGAAAGGCGAGGATTCCGACGACATAGGCGCCAACACCGAAGAAGGCTGCGTGGCCGAAGCTTACGAGGCCGGTGTAGCCGATAAGGAGATCGAGGCTGACGGCGCCGATAGCGAAGATGACAAGGCGTGTGGCGGTCGAGATGAGGTAGGACGAGTCGGCGGCGGTCAGGATCCATGGGAGAACCACGAGGATTAGCGCGCCGAGGCCATAGAAGGCCGGGAGGTGTTTGTCGCTGAGCATCAGGCTGCTCTCGCGACGGGGAAGAGGCCGGTTGGTTTGAAGATCAGCACGATGATCATCAGGAGGTAGACCGACATTGATGACAGGGCGGCGCCGATGCCGTTAGCGGTGGCTGGGTCGAGGAACTGGCCGAGGAGATCGGGGAGAAAGGCGCGACCCAATGTGTCGACCAGGCCGACGGTGAGTGCGCCGAGGAGGGCTCCCCGGATGGAGCCTATACCGCCGATGACGATGCAAACGAAGCTGAGGATCAGGAGGTTTTCGCCCATTCCGACCTCGACTGATGTAAGTGGGCCGGAAAGGCCGCCTGCGAGACCTGCAAAGAGCGCTCCGACGACGAAGATCGTCGTGTTGAGGGCTTGGATGTTGACGCCAAGCGCGCGGATCATTTCGGGGTTTGTGGTGCCTGCACGGATACGCATCCCGGTGCGGGTTTTCACGATGATGAACCACAGGATGGCGGCAACCATCAAGCCGACCGCAATGATTGTGATGCGGTAGAGCGGGTAGGAGAAGGTTTCGGTGATCTGGATGGCGCCGGAAAGAGCTTCGGGGACGTTTAGGAATAGGGGCGTCCGGCCAAAGACGATAGAGACGCCTTCGTTGAAGAACAGGATCAGGCCGAAGGTGGCGAGGACCTGGTCGAGGTGGTCGCGGTGATAGAGCGGACGGATGATGAGGAGTTCTATGACCAGAGCGAAGGCGGCGACGACCGGGAATGACAATATGAGTCCGACGAAGAAAGAGCCGGTGAGGTTGGTCAGGACCGCAACAGCGTAGGCTCCGATCATAAAGAGTGAACCGTGCGCAAGGTTGATGATGTTCATGAAGCCGAAGACCAGCGTCAGACCTGCCGAGACGAGAAACAGGAACATGCCAAGTTGCAGGCCGTTCAGCAGTTGCTCAAAGAATAGCTGGGTCATTAAGGGGTTCCGGGGTGGTGACGTTGAAAGGGCCGGCCGATGAAAGGCCAGCCCTTTTATTATTGCCGGTGTTTTGGCTTACATTTTGCACTCGCCGACATAGGCGTCAGCGTGGTTTTCGACAATGATGCCAGTTGTCCGGTTGCGGAATTCGCCGTCAATCTCGACCACCTCACGGGAGTACCAGTTCTGGATCGGGTGATTGTTGGTGTTGAAGGCGAATGGGCCGCGCACCGCTTCGAAGTCGGCGGCTCTCAGGGCCGCGCGGAAGCCATCCATGTCGGCTGTGACTGCTCCGCCGGTTGCGCGCAGGGCGCTGGAGATGAGTCGGGCTGTGTCGTAGCCCTGGCTGGCGTAAACCGTGGGCGAGCGGCCATAGGTTTCCTCGAAGCTGGCGACAAAGGCGATGTTGGCCGGATTGTCGAGGTCGTGGTTCCAGTGCGAGGTGTTCTGGACACCCAGCATGGAAGCGCCGACCGCGCGCAGGATGTTGATGTCAGCCGAGGGTGCCGCAAGCACGAGTGGGATCTCGTCGCGCAAGCCAGCCTGATCGTATTGCTTCATGAAGTTGATGCCCATTCCGCCGGGGAGGAACTGGAACACCATTTCAGGCTGAGCGGCGCGAATCTTGGCGATTTCGGCGGCATAATCGGTTTGGCCAAGTTGTGTGTAGGTTTCTTCGACAATGTCGCCAGTGAAGAAGCGCTTGAACCCGGCAAGGGCGTCTTTGCCCGCCTGATAATTCGGCGCGAGGATATAGGCGTTCTTGTAGCCAAGATTCGAGGCCGCGATACCCGCCGATTCGTGGAGGGTGTCGTTCTGCCACGAGGCGACGAAGTAGTTTTCGTGGCAGGCTTTGCCTGCGAATTGAGATGGGCCGGAGTTCGGCGAGATGTAAAAGCGACCTGCGCGCAGGGTCAGGGGTGCGACAACAGGAGCGATGTTGGAGAAGATGACGCCGGTCATGATCTCGACCTCGTCCCTTTCAAGGAAACGTTCAGCAATGGCCCGGCCGTTTTCGGGCTTGAGGCCGTCGTCTTCGACAATGACCTCTACGGGAACGCCCCCAAGTGTTCCGCCTTCCTCTTCGATGGCGAGAAGAAAGCCATCACGAACATCGGTTCCAAGATAGCCCGCAGGCCCTGACAGAGTGGTGATCATGCCGATCTTTACGGCGTCCTGCGCAAAGCTGACGCTTGCGAGCGCGGAAAGCGCGGTGGCTGCAAGTAGTGTCTTCAGTTTCATGGAGTTCTCCCTGGTGAACATGCGCGCAGTTTTGGGTCGCGCGATTATTGTGAGAAGAGTGCCGTGCGGGAATCGCGCCCGTCAACGGCTAAATTTCTGATTTTTAAAGCTGAACCCATCCTTCCGGGGCGTCTTTTCCGGGGTGGATTGTGCCGCAGTTCGGGCAGGTTCTGGCTTCTTGCGATGCGTAGAAGGCCTGATAGATCGGCGGCAAATCCCGCACGATGGATTGAAGTTGTTTTTCGGCGCGATGCACGCAGGTGCCGCATTCGAAACAGTACCATTCGATTGCATCAAGCTCGCCTTTCTGGCGTTTTGGTTCGATGACAAGACCAATGGAGCCTTCCTGCGGGCGCTGGGGCGAATGGCGGATGTGTGGCGGCAGGAGAAAGATATCGCCCTCGCGGATGGGAACGTCGTAGAATTCCTCTCCGTCGTAGAGTTTCAGGAGCATGTCGCCTTTGATCTGGTAGAAGAACTCCTCGACAGGGTCATCATGATAGTCAGTGCGCTTGTTCGGGCCGCCGACAATGGTGACCATCATGTCGGCATCCTCCCAGATCTGCTGATTGCCGACAGGGGGTTTCAGCAGGTGCTTGTGCTCTTCGATCCAGCCGCTGAAGTTGAACGCGCTTAGTCTCGCCATATCAGTCCTCCGTCGTGTTTTCAAAAGAGTGCGAGGTTATGCGCCTCTTTTCAATGAACAATTCAAACTGTGGGTGTTTGCGTTGGTCGGTTTCCGTCATATCGTCGGGCGGAATGCACAAAAACTGGCGGTCACATGGAATATCCCGATCTTTCACTTTTTGTAGGTGGCGCGTGGCGCAAGACTGCGAATTCCTTGCCCGTGGTGAACCCCTCAAATGAAGTTGAGATCGGTCGGGTCCCGGTTGCATCAACCGCCGATCTTGACGATGCGCTTAATGCTGCCGAGGCCGGGTTTCGCGTGTGGAGCAAGGTTTCGCCGCGTGAGCGAAGCGATGTGATGCTGCGGGCGGCACGGTTGATGCGCGAGCGGATTGATGAGATCGCCTATTCGATTACACTTGAGCATGGGAAACCCTTTCGGCAGGGACAACTTGAGGTCATCCGGGGCGCGGAGTTTTTCGAATGGGATGCAGGCGAGGCGCAGCGCCTCTATGGGCGCGTGATCCCAGGTGTCGAAGGCATTCGCCACTCGGTTTTGCGCCAGCCGATTGGGCAGGTTGCGGCGTTCTCTCCGTGGAATTTCCCGATGAGCCAACCGGCGCGAAAGATTGCCGGGGCTTTGGCTTCGGGCTGTTCGGTAATACTCAAGGCGGCAGAGGAAACTCCAGGCGGGGCATACCATATCGCGCGTGCGTTTAAGGATGCGGGATTGCCGGACGGAGTTCTGAATTTGGTGTTCGGCGTGCCTGCCGATATTTCCGGGCACCTCATTCCAGATGAACGCATTCGGTTGGTGGCGTTTACTGGTTCGACGGTCGTCGGACGGCATTTGACAACAATGGCGTCAGAATACATGACTCCGGTTCTTATGGAGCTTGGGGGTCATGCCCCGGTCATTGTTTGCGGTGATGTGGATCCGGCCGTGGTAGCGCCGATTTGCGCAGAGCGGAAATATCGAAACGCGGGGCAGGTCTGCACGTCGCCGACGCGGTTCTACGTTGATGAGGGTTTGTTCGATCGGTTCACGGATGGGTTCGTTTCAAAGGCCCGTTCGACTGTCGTAGGGGACGGATTCAGTGATGGAGTTCAGATGGGACCCGTGGCGAATGATCGGCGATTGGCGGCGATGGCGACCCTGGTCGAGGACGCTGTTTCGCAAGGCGCCGAATTACTGGCGGGCGGCGCGCGGATCGGGAACGCCGGCTATTTCTTCGAGCCGACTGTACTGGCGAATGTGCCTGACTCGGCGCGCGTCATGACGGAGGAACCATTTGGCCCAATTGCCGTTCTGAATCCGATCAAGTCCCTGGATGATGGGATCATGCAAGCGAACAGGCTGCCTTACGGGCTTGCGGCCTATGGGTTTACGCATTCCGCGGCGAACGCACATGAAATGGCCGAGCGCGTTGAAACCGGGAACTTGTCGATCAATACGCTTGAGGCATCCTTGCCAGAGACACCTTTTGGTGGCGTGAAGTGGAGTGGATATGGGCGCGAAGGCGGTGAAGAAGGATTGCACCATTACACGGTCGTGAAGAACGTCTCTCACAAGATGTCGATTGAGTGACGACAGTTACTTCAAAACCTGATCGGTTTGCGATCTTCGAGGATTTTGGCGACGACGCTCATAGCCGCGAGCGCCGAGCTTTTCGGATTGTCAGGCAGGCTCTTGCCAGAGATCGTGAAGGTGAGCGAGCCAAAAGAACCGGCGGCCCGGACTTCGTGGATGTTTGCTGAAGCATCCGGATCTGCAATCAATTCGACAGTAGTATTGTCAAATCCAAGAGACGACAGAGCAACCGCAGCAGCGACATTTGCGTTCTTGGGATAGGCAAGGGAGGCTTTCCGCGCTGATCCCGAGAAATGGATTGTCGCTTTTTGGAGGCTTGCAAGGTCGACTTTGTCTTCGGCGGGCGAGCCGACCCAGCCCATTGGAGGTTTGCGACCGACATACGTCACCTCGTGGAGCTCACCAATGCGCGCAGCCCGCAGAGCGTCGAGCGCACCAATTGCCCCGCTTGCGAGGTGAAGAACGGCCCCGCCGTATTGGGCGGCGTTGACAACTTCGGTTTCGAGGGCGGCATCTGCGAGCGCGCCGATCGAGACCGTCACGACGTCAATTCCTGTTCGAAGCGCCTCAATGCCGTGTGTGCGCAAAGCTTCGTGGCCAGCGCAGTCGATGAGCATATCAATGCCCTTCGGAAGGTCAGCGACAGACGAGACTGCGGGCGTTTCATCGTTGGATTCTTTCCCTGGTCGGACGATGATTGCAGCGACTGGGAGTCCTGCGGATGCAAGATGTGCGCGGACATAGGAAGCGATTGCTCCGGACCCGATAAGTGCGATGGACATGGGATTCCTGACGTTGTCTTTTGCTGGCGAGTCTATGGGGAGTGTGGGCTCTGTGCTATCCGTTTCGGGAAATCAGTTGCGAGGCCCGCTATGAAATATGCCAAGAGCGAAGCGAAAGATTTTGCGCGCAGCAATATGCATGGCATTTGGGCTGCGGCTTTGAACCCATTTCATGCGGATGGGTCGTTCAATGAAGAAGGATTGCGTTCGAATATTCGCCATTGGGTTGATGAACTGGAAATTCGCGGCTTGTTCATTGCGGGAAAGCAGGGCGAATTCTTTTCGATGTCGATGGAAGAGCGCGCGCGCAATATGACGATCGCCGTCGAGGAATGTGGCGCGCGCGCGGGAACGATCATGTCGATTTCCGATCAGAACGTTTCGAATGTGGTTGAGTTGGGGCTTCATGCGCAGGCCTGTGGAGCGGATTACGTTGTGGTCCATGCGCCGGTTCTGAGCTTTTGCCATGACCGGGATGAGGTTCTGTACAACTATTACAAGTACCTATGTGACCGCTTGGACATCGGCGTCGCAATGTGGAGCCACCCGGACAGCGGGTATCTGATGGAGCCGGAGCAGTGCGCGCGAATTGCCGAACTGCCGAACATCGTCGCGATCAAGTATTCCGTGCCGCGCGAGATGTATGTGCGGTTGAGCCATATGGTCGGTGATTTGATTCAGGTTTCCACGTCTTTGGAAGACGATTGGTTGGACAATATCGAGGAGCTGGGGTGGAGACTTTATCTGTGTTCGTCGCCGCCCTATCAGTTGCAGACCAGGAACGATAAGCGGATGCACGAATACACGGAACTGGCTTTTGCAGGTCGGTTTGAGGAGGCGCGCGTGGTTCGTGACAGTCTGGAGCCTGTACGTCAGGCAATCCGTTCGACCAAGCCCGGCGGAAAGCCGACGGCGCATGGAAAATACTGGCAAGAGCTTTTGGGTCAGGTCGGCGGCTTTGTCCGCCATCCGATGCTGGAGCTGACCGAAGACGAAAAACGCCGGACTCGCGAGGCGTTCGAAGGCTGTGGTCTGACGCTTTGAGGGCGGGCTAGGCCCGCCCCTTTCTGCTGCTTAGTGGTTGTCGCGTGGTGTGCCTTTCGAGCGAGCGATATCCTGGTATTCGGGAGCGCCTCGCAGCACCATTCCTTCGCTGAGTGGGCCGACACGTTCGCGGAAAATCTCTTGCCAGGGCGACTGGCTATCCGGCGTAAACGGTCTTTCAGGAAGCGCGCTGCGGCGCGCTTCAAGTGTTGCCTCATCCACCAACATGTCCGCCGTACAGGCTTCAAGGTCGATCCGGATGCGATCATCAGTTTGAACAAGCGCAAGACCCCCTCCGGCAGCGGCTTCAGGCGAAGCGTTCAGTATGGAAGGTGACCCGGAGGTGCCGGACTGGCGGCCATCACCGATGCATGGCAGGGCAGTAATGCCTCTTTTCAGCAGATATGAGGGCGCACGCATGTTCACGACTTCCGCCGCACCCGGATAGCCAATCGGCCCCGCGCCGCGCATGATCAGGACACAGTTTTCGTCGATGCCCAGAGACTCGTCGTCGATGCGTTTGTGATAATCCTCGGGACCATCAAAGACGATGGCGCGGCCTTCGAAAGCGTTCGGGTGGTCCGCGTTGGAGAGGTAACGCTCGCGGAACTCCTTCGAGATCACGCTTGTTTTCATGATAGCGCTGTCAAACAGATTGCCCTTGAGGTTGATGAAGCCCGCGTCTTTGAGCATGGGATTGGATGCAGGTTTAATGACATCTGTATTGTCACTTCTGACACCGCTGCAGTTTTCCTGCATTGTCTTGCCATTCACCGTGATCGCGTCTGGATGCGGCAATAGCCCTGCTTCAAGCAATTCGCCAATAACCGCCGGGACGCCACCGGCGCGATGGTAGTCTTCGCCGAGGTATTCGCCAGCGGGTTGCAGGTTGACCAAAAGCGGGACTTTGTAGCCGAGCGCCTGCCAGTCGTCGTTGTCCAGCGGCACACCCAAGTGTCGGGCGATTGCATTCAAGTGAATTGGTGCGTTCGTGGAGCCGCCAATCGCCGAGTTGACTACGACTGCATTTTCAAAAGCCTTCCGCGTCATAATGTCGGACGGGCGCATATCGGTGTTGACCATTTCGATGATGCGCTTGCCGGTCTGATAGCTGATCTGCCCCCTTTCGCGATAGGGGGCGGGAATCGCAGCGGACCCGGGAAGCTGCATGCCCAGCGCCTCGGCGAGCGAGTTCATCGTGCTGGCCGTGCCCATGGTGTTGCAATAGCCGACCGACGGTGTCGAGGACGCAACGAGGTCCATGAAGCCATCGTCGTCGATTTCTCCGGCGGCCTGCATTTCGCGGGCTTTCCAGACGATTGTGCCTGAACCGGTGCGTTTGCCGCGGAACCAGCCGTTCAGCATCGGCCCGACTGACAGTGCAATTGCCGGGATGTTGACGGTGGCCGCGGCCATCAAAAGCGCAGGTGTGGTCTTGTCGCATCCAATGTTCAGGACGACACCGTCAATCGGGTATCCGTAGAGCGTCTCGACCAATGAAAGGTATGCGAGGTTGCGGTCAAGCGATGCCGTGGGACGTTTACCGGTTTCCTGAATTGGGTGTACCGGGATTTCAATGACGGTACCTCCTGCCGCAATCACACCGTCTCGCACGCGTTTTGAAAGCTCGATGTGGTGGCGGTTGCACGGGCTTAGGTCGCTGCCGGTTTGAGCGATACCGATGATTGGTTTGCCAGACTGCAGTTCTTCCCGGGTAAGACCGTAGTTCAGGTACCGCTCGAGGTAGAGCGCGGTCATCTCCTGATTGTTGGGGTTATTAAACCATTCTTGAGAGCGCAATTTGGGTTTGGTCACGGCGTGTGTCCTTTGATGGTGGCTGGCTTCTTCAGTAGTCCAAAGCTCGAGGGTGTTCCAGTGGATCGCGGTGGTGAGTAAAGCGTTTATGGAAGTTAACGGGTTGTTCAATGCTTTCCGATAGCCGAACAGCGGGGGCGATGTTTGGGGTGAAGTATGTCCGCTGCTTCCAACGCGCCGATTATTATCAAGCGCAAGAAGGTCATTGCCGGAGGTCACCACGGTGGTGCCTGGAAAGTTGCTTACGCCGACTTTGTGACTGCCATGATGGCGTTCTTTCTGCTGATGTGGCTGCTTGGTGCAACAAATGAAAAACAGCGCAAGGGAATCGCTGATTACTTCAACCCGACGATTCCAATCATGAAGGCGTCCGGTGGCGGCGACGGCGCTTTCGGAGGGGATAGCATTTTCTCGCAGAACTCGCTTGCCAGCCAGGGCACCGGGGCGGCAACGACTTATTCCACTGAAGAGGGTGCAGCAAATCGTTCGGCGATCGATGGCGGCACTTCTGCCCAAAGCGCTGCGCAAGAGGCCGCGATGCTGGCGGAAATGGCGGACGCGCTTTCGGGGCGAAGCGGCGAAAGCATGGTGAGTGCCTTGCTGGGACGTCATATTGTGACGCGGCTTACAGATGAGGGAATGATCGTCGAGGTTTTTGACCTGCCGGATGCGCCGCTGTTCACCGAAACAGCCGAACCGACAGTGGAACTTAGGTCGATTGTCTTGGCGGTCGCTGAGGTTTTCCGACTGGTATCCAATGACATAGCGACTCAAACACACACGGCGGCGGTTCCTTTGGTGAGTGCTGAGAACCATGTGTGGGAGCAGTCGTCCAAGCGCGCGGATCAAGTTCGCCAGATGCTGGAAAGCGCAGGACTTGATCCGCGCCGAATGCAGCGCGTTACAGGATTTGCCGACAGAAGACCCGTCACTCGAGACCCTTTGTCGATCCGCAACAACCGTGTCGAGATGATCCTCTTGCGCAGCCGGTTATGAGAGAATTTCAGAGCAATTTTAGCTGTTAGCACGACGTTAAGCCCCGCCGGTAGAACAGACCACGACAGAAAGTCGTTCTTGTAGAAAGGTGCAGAAGCATGACCATCTCTTCCTCATTGAATGCCGGCGTCGCGGGTCTGGCCGCAAATGCCAGCCGGCTGGCCACCATTGCGGATAACATCGCAAACTCAGCTACTTATGGATACAAGCGCGCCGAGGCGGAATTCTCATCGCTCGTTATTGAAAGCGGTCAGGGCACCTATTCCGCGGGCGGAGTCCGGGTGACGACACAACGGGTCATTGACCAGCCCGGCGCACTGGCGACTACGAATAACGCAACCGACCTTGCCGTGCGGGGCCGCGGATTTCTACCGGTTACCACCGAGAGCTCACTATTGAGCGATACCGGGGACTTCCCGCTGTTTCTTGCAACAACCGGTTCATTTCGCACGGATGAAGACGGATTTCTCAGAACAACGTCTGGCGTTACCTTGATGGGTTGGCCAGCAGATCCGGATGGATCCATTCCAACGTTCCCACGTGATACCGGCGCCGGACTGGTGCCGGTTCAGATCAACGTCAATCAGTTCACGTCCGAGCCGACCACGCGTATTGCGCTGGGCGTAAACCTGCCAGCCACGGAGACCGAATTCGGAGCTGATGGGAATCCCTTGGAACTGTCGGTTGAATACTTCGACAACCTTGGCACCTCACAGTCAGTGAATATCGAGTTCACCCCAATAATCCCCACAGTCGCCGGCGCGTCGAATACTTGGACGATGGTCCTGACAGACTCTGCAAGTGGGGGTGGAGTCATCGGTGAGTACGAGGTTGTCTTTGATGCCTCGCGCGGATCGGGGGGCACGATAACCGCGGTCAACACCACAACAGGCGGCGCCTATAACCCGGCTACGGGCGATTTCACGGTCAATGTTGCGGGCGGTCCGATTGATATCAACATTGGTGCTGTTGGCACTGGAACCGGCTTGACTCAGCTTTCAGACAGCTTTGCACCGACCTCTATTTCCAAAGACGGCTCCCCGGTGGGCAACCTGATTTCCGTCGAGGTAGATGCAAATTGTTTTGTCAGAGCAAACTTCGATATCGGGATTACGCGAACGATCTATCAGATTCCTCTGATCGACTTGCCAAATCCCAACGGGTTGATTGCCCAAGACAATCAGGCCTATCGGACATCAAATGAAAGCGGCAGCTTTTTCCTTTGGGATGCAGCAGATGGGCCGACCGGCGATGTCGTTGGATTTGCGCTTGAAGAAAGCGCCACTGACGTTGCGGGTGAATTGACCCAACTCATTCAGACCCAGCGCGCCTATTCTTCAAACGCCAAGGTTATTCAGACCGTGGAGTTGTCGGTTGCAGACGAGATCTTTTTACCAGTTGAGATCTGGTTTTGAGCTTCGACAAGATTGCTGTTGATTGTGCGGAGGTTTTGAAGCGCTACCATTGCGCTGGTGTTGGTAAGAATACTAGCCATCGGGCTGTCTCCTGTCAGTAGGTGGCTTTCCACCTGTTTTCGGGAACGTCGTTTTGACGTGAGAAGCCATTCTGACTGTTGCACCCCCGCCCCCGAGGTTTACATGCAGGTCCATTCAGGACGTGATGCGACACTCGTCTCTATTGATTAATAGGGTTTAAATTTCGAGCAACGAAGCCAGACTGTCTGAGACAGAATTTACAGAGAATTTTAGAGTTTTTGTTCAAGTCTGTCGCGTCGCGGAAGCATTGGCTTGCGTTGCCCGTTTGGCCCGTAAAAGGCTTGCTGCTCTTGCGTTTTCGCGTCCGTGATTTGCCTGATTGCAGCTTTTAGTCCTCGACCTGATGCAGCAAGTAGCAAGGCATTGCGTTTGGCAGTAGCCATAATGCCCTCCAACTGCTCAGTGGACGTATTTGCGTCGTCACGGACCGCGCTCAGTAGAGCGAGTTTCCGTGCACCTAAAGCTTCAAGTTCCTCGATCTGCCCTTTAAGAATTTTTTGACGTTCCATGGCCAAAAGGTCTTCGAGATCATCTGCAGCCGTCATATCAAGCCTCGCGATCAATCAGGGATTTGTAGATCGATTCAGCAAGGCCGATACCGCCTTTTTCAACCATCGCAATGGCGCGTTGCTGGTTCAGAAAGCTCGAGAATTGCTCCTCGCCGATTCCACCTCCAAAGGAGTCATTTGTTTTGCCAAGTCCGCCCTTGCTGAGCATTTCGGACAAGAAGGTTGACTCCAGAGATTTGGAAAGCCGCCACAAATCGGGGTTTATTCGGTTGAGAATAGTGTCGCCTTGGCTTGTGGGGACTGTCGATAAATCGTTCGGCATTTTTGAATCCTCGGAATCGGTTGAATTTGATCCAACTATCCGGTGCGTCGGTAAAGAAGCGGTAACTTTGTCAGGGTAAATCGGGTCGTGAACGGACAGAAGGTCCACGGCCATGGTATTTTCAATGACGGTACGTGACGTTGCCACGTTGCTTGAAGGCAATGTGGCGGGCTCTAGATCCGCGGTGGTGCCAGACACGGTTTCGTCATTGTTTGATGTCGAATTCGATACCGTCTTGGAAATGGCGGGCGAGAGCTTGCTGAGTGGAAACACGGAAGTTCCGCCAGTTGAAATTGGCCGTGGCGGTGGACTAAATTTGAATGGAGAGGACTTACAACTCGCCAACTTCCGGGACAGGGCTGCAGCAGTAGGTGAGATCGATTTTGGACAAAAAGCTGCACCCGTCGGCATTTCGAAAGATCAGCGCCCAGTTTCTGCAATGGTGGCCCCAAACCCATCGCAGGTGCCAGCGCGCAGTGCAGAACTGCAAAGCGTCGGCTCAAATCGAACAGGAGAGAACTTCTCCAATCGAGAGAATTCCAGGCCTCTTGAGATCAACCCCAATACGAAAGTCGACGGGCTCAAGCCACGTACTGCGACCAATGACTCCGTAGAAGGTCCAATACGCGCCGAGGATAACTCTAAGCGACAATCGGTTCCTGAAGGCGCACGATCTGAGGACTCGCCGCAGAAAGGGAATATTGAACCCAATCGCAAGGAAGGGTCTGCTCTCGCAGTTGCTGCGAAACCAGAGGTGCAGGGCAGGATTGAAACAACCGCCGAACCCAAGAGCGAGAAGGCAAAGCCGATCACTCCAGAACTGGTGGCGACAGCAGATAGACCGGCGCAAATCGCTCCGGCTGACGTTGCACCAGAGGCTATGTTCACAGGAGAGAAAATCCAATCGACGCCTCCACCTGCCGAGAAGGCTGCCAGAGACACCCTGATGTCATCTTCGACCACCGAGCAGAGTGGCACTGAGAGAGCGCGCGGATTCAGCTTGCCGGAGACCGGATTGAAACCAAAAAACCGGCTCGTCCAAACGATCGCCGAAAGCGGCCCGGGCATACGGGTTTCGGTACCCGCACCAGGAATTGAGATTAGCTTTCCCAAAGGGACAAAAAACGATGTCGGGGTCTATATTCTCCCCAAGGGAAATGAAAGCGCCTTACCTCTGGCGCAGGTCCGTCAATACGGTGGCGATTCCTCGATTTCTGCCATTGCCCGTCGGTTGCCAGACGTTCCAAACCAGATACGCAGCGAGCCGCAGCAGATCGGAGAAAACGATGTTGGATCGGCAATGCGCGGCGAAAAGCCTTCGGAAGTTGAAGCTCACCCAAAGCAAAGAAACGCAGCACAGACAACGAAGTTGCTCGCGCTGCCTATGGATGTTCCCAGACATACTTTCGTGATCTTCAAAAAAGAGGATCATGGCGAATTCGGATCAATGATCGCGAAACAGGACGCGGACATCGACTTGGGCGCCGCGAAGGTTGGCCGAAGCAGCGGACTTGTGACGATGCAGCCGGAGCCGCCTCGCCCGGTTATACATCAGCTTGTCGACGCTGCGCGGACGACTACTGGCGGCACTATTGAAGTGAAACTTGCTCCAGACGAACTCGGGCGCGTGAAGCTTTCACTTACCCCGAGCGAAGCCGGGTTGTCCGTGACTATTCTTACTGAGCGCCCCGAGACATTGGACCTGATTAGACGGAACATTGAGGCATTCGCGCAGGAACTACGACACCAAGGCCATCAAAGCTTGGCGTTCCAGTTCGGCCAAGAGGGCGGTCAGGGGCGCAATCAGCCAACACCTGAGGATCGTCCTGAAATGAATGACAAAAAAGACCATGAACATGCGTCGTACACCAAGAGCCAGCCCACGGTTCAGCCGATCTTGAATGGACGACTAGACCTAAGGATATGAAGGAGTTCACCTGATATGGAAATTCAGCCGCAGACAGCATCAAACGCATCGAATTCTGCATCGAGAACAGTCACCGATCCTCAGACTCCATCTGGTTCGGCACTTTCGTCCGATTTTGAGACTTTCCTCAAAATGCTGACCACCCAAATGGAAAACCAGGATCCTCTTAATCCAATCGAGTCAGCGGATTTTGCGGTTCAACTTGCGACCTTTTCCGGGGTGGAGCAGCAGGTTCGTACCAACGATCTGCTTGCAGACATGATCGCGGGGAACGGAGCTTCTGGTCTGGGCCAATTGGCCGGCTGGGTCGGAATGGAGGCTCGCGTTACCGGGCATGCGACATTCGCAGGTGCGCCACTTACACTGGCACCAGAGCCAGATCCTGCGTCCGATTCGGCTTTTCTTATTGTGCGCGACGGCAACGGAACGAGGGTATCCAGAGAAGCTCTGCCATTGAACGCCGATACTGTATTGTGGGGTGGCGTCGGCGAAAACGGGACACCATTGGAGAGCGGCACTTACACTTTTGAATTGGAGAGCGTGAATAGCGGCCAGGTGACAAGTACAAAGCCAGTGGAGCATTATGCACTGATCCGGGAAGCCAGACTTGGCGCAGGCGGAGTCGAGATTGTCTTGGCAGGCGGTGCCATTGTCCCGTCAGCTGAGGTCCGTGCATTGAGGTCGCCAGACACACCACTCTAAAGTGCGATACCGACCACCACCCCAATCGCGATCAAAGTGACGCCAGCAACACCAAGCGCACCTGTCTTGGTCCAGGAAAATGAGCTTGGCTCTTCCGGTGGCGTCTGCTGCTTGATCAATGCAGCCTCCACAATGGCGGGCAATCTTGGTCCAAAACGGCTCAGCACCCGGAGGGTGCGGCCCAGGTCGCGGATGAGCGCTTTTGGACCGATGCTTTCAGCGATATAGCTCTCGACGATCGGCCGGGAGACCGTCCAGATGTTAATGTTCGGACTAAGCGAACGGGAGACGCCTTCGACGACAACCATTGTGCGCTGAAGCAGAATGAGCTCGGTCCGCGTTTCCATCCCGAAGCGTTCTGTGACTTCAAATAGATAGCTTAAGAGTCGCCCCATCGATATCCGGCTCGCATCCATGCCGAATATCGGTTCGCCCACCGCACGAAGCGCCCGCGCGAATTCATCAACGTCCTGGTCAGCAGGCACATAGCCCGCCTCGAAATGAACTTCGGCGACGCGGCGGTAGTCCTTCTGGATGAAGCCAAACAGAATTTCCGCGTAAACACGGCGGGTATATTCGTCGATCCGCCCCATGATCCCGAAATCGAGGGCAACTAGGGTGCCGTCGTGTGCAACCTTGAGGTTGCCTTGGTGCATGTCGGCGTGGAAGTAGCCATCCCGCAAGGCGTGCCGCAGGAACATCGTCAAGATGCGTTCGCCCAGAGCATTAGTGTCATGCCCTGCCGCCTTGATGGCAGCGACCTCCCCTGACGGAAATCCGCCCACCCAAGCGAGCGTCATCACCCGTCTTGAGGACAGGAACCACTTCACCTCGGGCACAGAAAAACCCTCATCGTCTGCCGTGTTCGCCGCAAACTCTGCTGCCGAAGCCGTTTCAAGCCGAAGGTCCAGTTCACCCATCACCACGCCTTCAAAGTGCGAGATGACATCCATCGGGCGCAGGCGGCGCGTCGAGGGCGCCAGTGCTTCGATCATACGTGCCGCGAAGTAAAAAGCGTCGATATCTCGGCGAAAAGCACGCTCGATCTTGGGTCGCAAGACTTTGACGGCAACTTCTTCGCCAGTGCTTGCGATCCGCGCCCTGTGGACCTGTGCGATCGATGCGGCAGCTACGGGTTCAGAGAAGTCGCTAAACAGCTCGTCAACGGGATGGTCCAATTCCCGCGCAACGGTCGCCTTGGCGATTTCGGTCGGAAAGGGCGGCAACTTGTCCTGCAAGACGCGGAGTTGCAGCGCCAGTTCGTCGCCAACCACGTCGGGTCTTGTTGAAAGGATCTGGCCAAATTTGATGTATGCGGGTCCAAGCGCCGTCAGAGCGCGCGTCGCTGGTGGCTGATTGGGATCGCCCTTGTAACCAAGCCATTTGAAGGGCCAACCCAGAATCCGCGCTGCAACCCGCAATGACGTTGGAGCGTTGAACGCTTCAAGCACGACACCCATTGCCCCGGTGCGCTCCAGAGTGGCCCCAGTTCGGATCAGGCGCAGGATATTATGCGGTCCGCGCATTTAGATTTTCCAACCCGAATGGAGAGCGGCTATTCCCATCGAAAGATTGCGGTATTTGACCTGCTCGAAACCTGCCGTGGAAATCATGTTCGCAAATTTATCTTGATCCGGGAAATTGCGGATCGATTCCACGAGGTATTGATAGCTATCGCGGTCATTGGCGATCAGTTCTCCCATCCGTGGGATGACATTGAATGAATAGAGATCGTAAAGTTTCTGCATGCCGTCGACAGGCAACTGCGAGAACTCCAGAACCATGAGGCGTCCGCCGGGGCGCAACACACGATAAGCTTCGGTGAGGGCGTCTTCGATGCGTGTTACATTTCGGATGCCAAATGAAATTGTGTAGATATCGAAAGTATTATCTTCGAACGGCAACGCCATCGCGTCCCCGGTAACCCAGTCAAGCTGCGAAGAAAGTTCTTCGGCTTCGGCCCGTTTGCGACCCTCTTTCAGCATTGATTCCGTCAGGTCCAAAACCACTGCTTCGGCCCTTTCTGCGCGTTTGAGGAAGCGGAATGAGATATCGCCTGTGCCTCCTGCCACATCCAACAGTCGCTGGCCTGCCCTTGGTGCCAGCCAGTCCATCAACGCTTCTTTCCAAAGACGGTGGATACCGACTGACATCACGTCGTTCATGACGTCGTATCTTGAGGCCACGTTTGTAAATACACCGTGCACCAACCCGGCCTTTTCATCTTCCCGAACATTGCGGGCGCCGAAGTGGGTTCTCTTTTCGGTGCTGTTTTCTGTCATGATCGTTTGTCCGCTTGCTTCCCACTTCCGATATAGCGTGATGGCGAAAGACACAAACGCGTTGAATAGACGCGGAAGCACTGTGTGGCCGCTCTGTATGTAAAAGTTCTCTCGGTATCTGGTTGTCCTTTGCTTCGTCTTTGGCGAAAAGTCCTTAATCCATCGGCCTATTCGTTGCCGATCCTGAACAGAAAGACGGTCGGGCTTTATGCCGGAGTTGCCTGAAGTTGAAACGGTCAGAAATGGTTTGCTGCCCGTCATGGAAGGGCAGGTGATCCGACATGCGGACGTGCGCAGACCGGATTTGCGCTGGCCTTTCCCCGAGAGGATGTCTGAACGCTTGTCAGGCAAGCGGGTTTCGGCGCTTCGCCGACGCTCCAAATACATCATCTTGGATCTATCCAGCGAGGAGTCACTGATTATTCATCTGGGGATGTCAGGACGCATTCTAATTTCCGAAGCACCCTTGGGTTCCTTTCATCACGCCCAACCTGCGCCGGAAAAGCATGACCATGTGATATTCGAAATGCAAAGCGGTTCGCGGGTCGTTTTCAATGACGCTCGGCGCTTTGGGGCGATGGATTTGATTGCAACCTCAAATCTGGAATCCCACTGGCTGCTGAAAGATATCGGCCCCGAGCCACTTGGGAACGCGTTTAGTGAGTCCTATCTTCAGGACCGTCTGCGCGGACGCAGTATGCCGATGAAGACTGCCCTTCTTGATCAGAAAATCGTAGCGGGCCTTGGAAACATATATGTTTGCGAGGCGCTCAATCGGGCGGGGATTTCGCCTCGTCGGAAGGCCGGAAATGTTTCTCGCGCAGGTATTGCCCGTCTTGTCCCGATCATTCGCGATGTCTTGAACGAGGCGATCTCTGCCGGCGGGTCATCGCTTCGCGACTACAGGCAAACCGATGGGGAGCTTGGTTATTTTCAGCACACTTTCCGCGCATATGATCGGGAGGGCGAACCCTGTCGAACGCCTGACTGCGGCGGGAAAATTCTGCGAATCGTGCAGTCCGGGCGGTCGACCTACTACTGCGGGCATTGCCAAAGATAGCTTGATCCCAAGAAATTGAGTGTTAAGCCTTTTGAACGTCTGAAGTGGCCACAGCGGGGTTCCATGGCTTACAATACGATAATCGTTGAAGTCGAAGATCAAATCGCAACCGTTCGCCTCAACCGGCCGGACGCGCTGAATGCGTTGAACGCTGAGCTTCTTTCCGAGCTTGCACAGGCTGTTGCTGAACTTGAAGCGGATGCCAGGGTCAGATGCACAATTCTTACCGGTTCTGAGAAGTCGTTTGCCGCCGGCGCTGACATTACCGAAATGGCCGACCTGAACTTCGTTGATGTTTTCTCGACTGACTATCTTGCAGCGGACGCCGAGGCGATCATGCGATGCCGTAAGCCGATCATCGCAGCCGTTTCAGGGTATGCTTTGGGCGGTGGCTGCGAGTTGGCGATGATGTGCGACTTCATCCTTGCCTCGGAAACTGCAAAATTCGGACAGCCCGAGATCAATCTGGGGGTTGTCGCAGGTTTGGGAGGCTCGCAGCGTCTGACGCGCTTTGTTGGCAAATCAAAAGCCATGGAAATGCACCTGACGGGCCGTTTCATGGACGCAGAAGAAGCAGAGCGTTCGGGACTGGTCAGTCGCGTCGTCCCCGTAAAGAAGCTTATGGAAGAAGCGCAGGCAGCAGCGCGAAAGATAGCCGAAAAATCGGCGCTTGCGACCATGGTCGTGAAAGAAGCGGTCAATAGAAGTTACGAGACGACACTGCGTGAAGGTTTGCTTTTTGAACGGCGCGCGTTCCATTCCCTGTTCGCGACTGAGGATCAGACCGAAGGCATGACTGCGTTCAAAGAAAAGCGTGAAGCGCAGTTCCGCGATAAGTAGCGCTTTTTCGAGCGAGGGGACTTCCCTTTGCGGTACGAATCCCCTAAATGCCGTTCCACATGCGCGTGAGGCCCGCTTCGGCCAGAAGAATCCGGTTGGTGAAAACCCGGAGTTGGGCTCTTGCGCAGATATTTTGTTTCAGGCCCGACGAAAGGGAAATCACCATGGCGAATTCGCCCCAGTCCAAAAAACGCGCACGTCAGAATGAGCGCCGTTTTGCTGTGAATAAAGCGCGTCGTTCGCGCATCCGCACACACCTCCGCAAAGTTGAAGAAGCAATTGCGTCCGGCGACAAGGATGCGGCGACCGCCGCTCTTCGTGTTGCACAGCCCGAGTTGATGCGTGGCGTCACTAAAGGCGTTTACCACAAAAATACAGCAGCACGGAAAATGTCGCGACTTTCTTCACGGGTCAAAGCCCTTAGCTGAACCCCTGCAAAAATTTTTTTAACGCGTCCATTTTGGGCGCGTTTTCTGTTAACTGATTGACCTGATAAGAATCTCTCCTGGACATTTTTGTCACCGGCCCGAGATTCGCTTTGGCAATAAATGAGTCAAGCGCAAAGGTCTATTGCGGGAGCCCTCAACAGCAGCCTAATTTGCTCATGCGATTCACATCGTCCTTGGGGGGACATGGTCAATGAGCGGGGCATCTGGTCCACCCGTCGGAGAGGTATCTCCTGGCGAGGCATGGCGGATTTTGGAGGAGAATTCCTCTGCTATGCTGATTGACGTCAGAACTCGCGCCGAATGGGGATTTGTCGGCGTTCCTGATCTTTCGGAAGTCGGTCAATCGGCGGTATTCGTCGAATGGGCCAGCTTTCCGAACATGTCTGCTAACCCGCAGTTCGTGGCTGAGGTGATGGAAGCAATCGGGGATAATACTCCGAACATGCTTCTGTTCATTTGTCGGTCCGGTGCGCGTTCCTTTCGGGCTGCCACGACAATCGCCGAGCATTTCAAGCGAGTTGAAGTGCAGGCGCAATGTCTGAACGTAGCTGAAGGCTTTGAGGGCGATCTGGATCCACAGGGACACCGGGGCGGCCACAATGGATGGAAGGCCCGGGGGCTGGCTTGGCGCCAGTCTTAAAAGAAACGCGAGCACCACGGGTCGTAAAAAATGACAGAAGAAACTTGGGGTAACATCCGCAACGAACTGCTGAAGTCCGTCGGCAAGAATAACTATAGCAACTGGATTGAACCTCTCGAATTCTTCGAACTTGAAGATGGTGTTGCGACGTTTTTGGTTCCGACCCAATTCATGGGGAACTGGGTTTCCCGCAATTTCGGCGAGCAAATTCTTCGAGAACTGTCGAACGCTGGCGAGAGCGTTTCACGGGTGGCTTTTTCGGTTCCCCAGCGCCCGCTTGCGACGAAGCCGAAAGCTGTGACCAAGCCTGCTTTGCCCGAAGTAAACGACAGTCGCGATCTGCCCGGCGCGCCTCTGGATGCACGTTTTACCTTTGACAGCTTTGTCGTGGGCAAGCCGAATGAACTTGCCCATGCAGCCGCGCGCCGTGTTGCGGAAGGTGGCCCTGTTACTTTCAATCCATTGTTTCTTTATGGCGGGGTGGGTCTGGGCAAGACTCACCTGATGCACTCGATTGCGTGGGAGCTTCAGCGACGTGAAAAAGGGTTGCGTATCGTATATCTGTCTGCCGAACAGTTTATGTATCGCTTCGTGCAAGCGCTTCGCGATAAGGACATGATCGCGTTCAAGCAGCTCTTCCGATCTGTGGACGTCTTGATGATTGATGACGTCCAGTTCATTGCCGGGAAGGATGCGACGCAGGAAGAATTCTTTCATACTTTCAACGCTCTGGTAGATCAGGGAAAGCAGATTATCGTGTCCTCGGATCGTGCGCCCACGGAGATCACAGGAATCGAGGATCGTATCGTCAGCCGCCTACAGTCTGGTCTGGTCGTCGATTTGCATCCGACAAACTACGAATTGCGCCTTGGGATACTTCAGCAAAAAGTCGAAAAGTATTCCGAACAGTTCCCAAATCTTGAAATTGCTGACGGCGTGCTCGAATTCCTGGCTCACCGCATTTCAACAAATGTCCGCGTGCTTGAAGGCGCGATGATGCGCCTCTTCGCCTTTGGGTCGTTGGTCGGGCGTGAGGTGACTCTGGAGTTGGCGCAGGATTGCCTCTCCGACATCTTGCGGCACTCGGATCGGAAGATCACGGTTGAAGAGATTCAGCGCAAAGTAAGCGATCATTACAACATCCGCCTGAGTGATTTGATAGGACCAAAGCGGGTGCGCACCTTTGCACGCCCCCGTCAGGTGGCCATGTATCTTGCAAAGACGATGACGAGCAGGTCCTTGCCAGAAATCGGTCGTAGGTTTGGTGGACGCGATCACACCACGATCATGCATGGCGTTCGCAAGATTGAAGAGCTGAAGCAACAGGATAGCCAAATAGCGGATGACTTGGAGCTTTTGCGCAGATCGCTTGAAGCCTGATCGCGAAGGGCACGCTGTTCCCGCCGCCCGCGGGGCAGCTCCCCTAAGATATTTCTTCGAAAAAGAAGTAGATGTTTGCCTTGACCCTTGCGCGACAAGGCAAGAAAGTCTCGTAAATTCCATTGCGTAGGCCGGAAAAACCGATAGGTTAACCGTCCGGCATCTTTGGGGAGCGTGGACATGAAACTTTCGATCGAGCGCAGCGCTTTGCTGAAAGCTGTCGGTCAGGCCCAATCGGTCGTCGAGCGGCGCAATACAATCCCGATCCTGGCGAATGTGCTTATCGAAGCAGAGGGCGATCAGGCCAGTTTTCGCGCGACCGACCTTGATATCGAGGTAGTCGATGAAGCCCCGGCAAAGGTTGAGCGCGCTGGCGCGACCACTGTTAACGCGGTGACGCTTCATGAGATCGTGCGCAAATTGCCGGATGGTTCGCTGGTGACGCTGACCGACGATGGTGCGTCTGGTCGGATGACGGTTGAGGCAGGTCGCTCGAACTTCTCACTGGCTACGCTTCCTCGGGAGGATTTCCCGGTCATGGCAACGTCAGAATACGAGGCAAATTTCGTCTGCTCGGCGCCGGTTCTGCGGCGCTTGTTCGACAAGTCGAAGTTTGCGATTTCGACGGAGGAAACGCGGTACTATCTCAACGGTGTCTACATGCACATCGCCGACGCCAACGGCGGACAGGTTTTGCGCTGCGTGGCAACGGATGGCCACAGGCTTGCACGAATAGATGCCGATATGCCGGCGGGCGCCGAAGGGCTGCCGGGGGTGATTGTGCCGCGGAAGACCGTTGGCGAATTGCGCAAGTTGCTGGACGATGATGACGCGGAAATCGCGGTTTCTGTGAGTGAGACGAAGATACGTTTTGCGGCGCCGGGAATCACTTTGACTTCAAAGGTGATCGACGGAACATTCCCCGATTACACACGCGTTATTCCATCCGGAAACACGAGGCGTCTGGAAGTGGATGCTGCCGAGTTCGCCAAAGCAGTCGACCGCGTAGCGACGGTGTCGTCTGAGCGGTCGCGTGCCGTGAAGCTGTCACTTGACGAGGATCGACTGGTATTGTCGGTTAACGCGCCCGACAGCGGGGCAGCCGAGGAAGAGCTGGCGGTTGCTTACGGTGACGATGCGCTTGAGATCGGTTTCAACGCGAAATACCTGCTTGAAATTGCAAGCCAGGTTGATCGCGAGAATGCGGTTTTTCTTTTCAATTCGTCGGGTGATCCAACGCTGATGCGGGAAGGTAACGATGAAACCGCTGTTTACGTCGTGATGCCGATGCGTGTCTAGACACGCACCAATTCGGCGAATGCCCCAAGCAGGACATTCTCTGCTGAGCAAGAGAGCGAAGTAATGTGCGCTTGCTTTGTGAAATCGCTGTCGCTGTCGCATTTTCGCTCGCACAGGTTGACCCGGCTCAAGCTTGATAGCCGTCCTGTCGTATTCCACGGCGCGAATGGAGCTGGGAAAACCAATATTCTGGAGGCTGTTTCGCTGCTTTCGCCGGGGCGTGGTTTGAGGCGAGCGGGTGTCGAGGAATTTGGCCGTCGGCCCGAGAGCCTCGGCTGGAAAATCAAAGCCGACATTGATGTAAGCGGGCGCGCCCATGAACTGGAGACCACGGCCGAGCCAGGGCAGGCAAGAACTGTGCGTGTTGATGGCAAGTCTCGCCCGCAAATAGCGCTCGGACGCATTGTTCGGATTGTATGGCTTGTTCCGGCCATGGATCGGATCTGGCTGGAGGGAGCCGAAGGGCGCCGTCGATTTCTGGATCGAATGACGATGAGCTTCATGCCTGAGCACGCAGAGGCGGTCTTGGCCTATGACAAAGCGATGCGCGAGCGTAATCGATTGTTGAAAGATATGGTGCGTGACGCTCATTGGTATCAGGTCCTTGAACGTCAAATGGGCGACTCTGGCGCGGCAATCATGTCAAACCGCAACGCGACATTGGAACGTTTGGCGAAGGCACAAACGGGTGCTGAGACTGCGTTCCCAGCTGCGGACCTCTCGATTGAGCATCCAAACGGGGTATTGCTTACGAGTGCTGGTCATCTGACTGATCTCCTGGAGTCAGGACGTCAGGCGGACCTGAGAGCGGGACGTACTCTCATTGGACCGCATCGCGTGGACATGCGCGGAGTGTTCACTCAGAAAGGCGTGCCGGCGGAGCAGTGTTCTACAGGCGAGCAGAAAGCGTTGCTGATTTCGCTGGTCCTTGCCAACGCCAGGTCCCTGGCAGAGGACACAGGAGCGGCTCCGTTGATCCTGCTTGATGAAGTTGCCGCACATCTGGATTCCATAAGGAGGCGGGCGCTTTATGATGAAATTTGCGGACTTGGAGCGCAGGCATGGATGACGGGCACGGGGGCCGAATTGTTCACTGATCTGGGCGACCGCGCCCAGGTTTTTAAAGTCGTGGAAGGGCAGGCAGGCTCTGAGGTGCGCCAGTGACGATTTCGCTCTCTGACGCGGCCCTTTATGCAGGTGCGTTGCTCATACTGTTTCTTACACCGGGTCCGGTTTGGGTGGCCTTATTGGCCCGCGCAATGTCCGGAGGCTTTAGGGCTGCTTGGCCGCTTGCCGTGGGAGTGGTCGTCGGGGACGTCATTTGGCCCTTAGTCGCGATATTAGGCGTGGCCTGGATCGTTTCCATCTTCGAAGGCTTCATGTTGGTGCTGAAGTGGGTCGCTTGCCTGACTTTTCTGACGATGGGATACCTGTTGATCCGTAGCGCAGGGAGCGCCATCGCAAAGGACAGCCGTCTGACGCGTCCGGGAATGTGGGCCGGCTTTCTTGCGGGTGTGGCTGTGATCCTCGGGAACCCGAAGGCCGTCTTGTTCTACATGGGTGTTCTGCCCGGGTTCTTCGATTTGACCCGGCTCACAGGTACGGACATTGCGGTGATATGCGGCCTGTCGTTTGCGGTGCCCTTGATCGGTAACCTGATCTTGGCAGGATTTATCGATCGTGCGCGACGGGTGTTGACCTCGCCCAAGGCCCTCAAACGGCTGAATCTTGTATCCGGCGCGCTGTTGGTCTTGGTCGGTTTGGTGATCCCTTTCACATAAGGCTTTCGGCTTTGGGCCTGCGGTGTTCGTTTGCGGCCTGTGGCTACTAAATATTGTGGTCCGGGCGTGACACTTGGGCACAAAACGCCTATAAAATGTGGGAAAACAACAAGGAAAAACCGCATGGCGGAGACCCCCGAGGCGCAGGTAGAGTACGGCGCAGATTCGATCAAGGTTCTCAAGGGCTTAGAAGCAGTTCGAAAGCGTCCCGGAATGTACATCGGGGATACTGACGATGGTTCGGGTCTGCACCATATGGTGTATGAAGTCGTCGACAACGGAATTGACGAGGTTTTGGCCGGTCATGCCGATGCGGTCACCGTCGTGATACACGACGACGACAGCGTTTCCGTAAGCGATAATGGACGCGGCATACCGGTTGATTTGCATGCCGAAGAGGGCGTGTCGGCAGCGGAAGTCATCATGACCCAGCTTCATGCTGGCGGCAAATTTGACCAGAACTCCTATAAGGTTTCCGGCGGTCTTCACGGCGTTGGTGTTTCCGTCGTGAATGCATTGTCTGAGTGGCTGGAGCTTCGCATTTGGCGGAACGGCAAAGAGCACTTCGCGCGGTTTGAGGGTGGCGATACCGTTGAGCATCTTCGCGTCGTTGGCGACGCGAATGGGCGCAAGGGAACTGAAGTGCGGTTTCTTGCGTCTACAAAGACGTTTTCCAACTTGGAGTATCAATTCAAGACGCTGGAAAATCGGTTGCGCGAACTTGCGTTTCTGAATTCGGGGGTCCGGATCATCTTGCGCGATGAGCGGCCGGCCGAGCATCTGGTGACTGAGTTTTATTACGACGGCGGCGTGCGGGAGTTCGTTCGGTATCTTGATCGCAACAAGAGCGCGATGATTGACGAGCCGATTTTCATCAGCGGCGAGAAAGACGGAATTACTGTCGAAGTTGCGATGTGGTGGAACGATAGCTACCACGAGACAGTTTTGCCGTTTACGAACAATATTCCTCAACGCGATGGCGGAACCCATTTGGCGGGCTTTCGCGGGGCTTTGACCAGGACGATGAACCTATATGCCGGTTCGAGCGGTGTCGCCCGAAAGGAAAAAGTGAGCTTTACCGGTGACGACGCGCGCGAAGGATTGACGTGTGTCCTGTCAGTAAAAGTCCCTGATCCGAAGTTCTCATCGCAGACAAAGGATAAATTGGTTTCGTCCGAGGTGCGCCCCGCAGTTGAGGGTCTGATGAACGAAAAGCTTGCCGAGTGGTTCGAGGAAAACCCCGGCCCGGCAAAAATGATTATTGGCAAGGTTGTGGATGCGGCATTGGCCCGGGAAGCAGCGCGCAGGGCGCGCGAAATGACCCGCAAAAAGTCAGCGCTCGATGTGGCTTCGCTTCCAGGGAAACTGGCGGATTGTCAGGAAAAGCGGCCTGAGTTCCGTGAATTGTTCCTTGTTGAGGGAGACAGCGCCGGAGGATCCGCAAAGCAGGGACGTGCTCGGGCCAATCAGGCGGTCTTGCCGCTTCGAGGCAAGATTCTGAACGTCGAGCGCGCGCGCTTTGATCGGATGCTTGGCAGTCAGGAGATAGGGACGCTGATTACGGCGCTTGGGACCGGTATCGGACGCGACGAGTTCGACATCTCGAAATTGCGATATCACAAGATCATCATTATGACGGATGCGGACGTGGATGGTGCGCACATCCGTACGCTGCTTCTGACCTTCTTTTTCAGACAGATGCCCGAGATCATCGAAGGCGGGTATCTTTATATTGCGCAACCGCCGCTCTACAAGGTTGCCCGTGGCAAGTCCGAGGTTTACCTGAAGGACCAGCCGGCACTGGACGATTACCTGATTGAAATGGGCGTCGATGGTGCGATGTTGCGTCTTGGGACGGGCGAAGAGATCGTCGGGCCTGATCTGGCGCGTGTGGTTGATGAAGCTCGGCAGGTCCGCCGGGTCCTGCAGTCCTTTCCGACACACTATCCTCAAAGCATTCTTGAACAGGCCGCAATCGCCGGAGCTTTTGTGCCTGGCCAGGTGGATTCGGATTTGCAAGGCGTAGCGGACGCAGTTGCCGAACGGCTTGATCAGGTTGCAGTCGAATATGAGCGAGGTTGGCAGGGTCGGATTACCCAGGACCACGGAATTCGACTGGCTCGGATTTTGCGTGGTGTTGAAGAAATTCGGACCTTGGATGGTCCGATCTTGCGTTCGGGTGAAGCCAGGCGTTTGGGGTCATTTACGAACAGCTTGAAAGAGGTGTACGCAAAGCCGGCTAGGCTGGTGCGCCGCGACAAAGACAGCCTGATCCATGGTCCGCTGGGTTTGCTGGACACGATCCTGGCGGAAGGTGAAAAGGGCCTCAGCCTTCAACGCTACAAGGGTTTGGGCGAAATGAATCCCGGGCAGCTTTGGGAGACAACGCTGGATCCAGAAGCGCGGACCTTGTTGCAGGTGAAAGTGGATGATCTGGCGGAGGCGGACGATTTGTTCACTAAACTGATGGGCGACGTCGTAGAGCCGCGACGGGAGTTCATTCAGCAAAACGCGCTTAACGTAGAGAACCTCGATTTTTGACCTTTCGAGTGGGGCGTTGCTCCACTCGCCTTGCTCGCCCCACATGGTATTTGAAAAAGAGTGAAGGCGATTGCTCGACTCTAGTCAGAAATGGTTAATGCCATGTCAGGGAGGCGAGCGGTGGGCGTTTAGCCTTCGTCGCGGAAATGCGTTTCGCCGCGGGCGCGTGCCAGTTCAATCTGTTTCTGGCGCTCGCGAAAGCGCGCTTTGTCGTCTTCCGAGGTTGAGGTAATACACTGGTGACAAGAAACCCCCTGCTCGAAATCGGGATGTGATTTGTCCGCTTCGCTGATCGGCATACGGCAGGCATGGCAAAGGTCGTAACTGCCTTCTTCCAGCCCGTGGCTGACCGAGACGCGGCCGTCAAAGACAAAGCATTCGCCATGCCAAAGGCTTTTTTCCTTCGGCACGTTCTCGAGATACTTCAGAATGCCACCTTTCAGGTGAAAGACCTCGGTCACGCCTTGGCCCAGGAGATAATTGGATGCCTTCTCGCAACGGATGCCACCCGTGCAGAACATTGCGACCTTCTTGTTGTCGAAGCGGCCTGCATTTCTGGCCCACCAATCGGGAAACTCACCGAAGGTTTTGGTGAGCGGATCTTCGGCGTTCTCAAATGTACCTATAGCTACTTCGTAATCGTTCCGCGTATCGATGACGACAACGTCTTCGCCCGAGATCAGATCATTCCAGTCCTGCGCCTCGACATAGGTTCCAACACTGGCGGTAGGATCGACATCGGGTTGGCCCATCGTGACGATCTCTTGTTTCAAGCGCACTTTCATCCGTGGGAAGGGCATGGATTCGGCGGTACTTTCTTTCCATTCGATGTCAGCACAACCGGGAAGGGATCGGATGTGGGCAATCACCGCATCGATACCTTCGCGTGACCCGGCGACGGTGCCATTTATGCCTTCGCGGGCGAGCAGGAGCGTTCCTCTGACGCCATGGGCGCAGCAAGTTCTGGCCAGTGGCCCCTTAAGGGCCATGGGGTCAGGGAAGGGCGTAAATTTGTAGAGTGCGGCAACAATGAACATGGCAATATCCGGTATGACAAATGGTCGTCGGGCTCAAGGGTGATGGTTGACGTGTTCTGCAATGGTTTCTAGGCAGGTTGCAAATCGAGGAGATCAAACATGCGCCCAGCAAATCAAGCCATCCTGGTCATTGATGTTCAAAACGACTTCTGCCCGGGCGGCGCTCTTGCGGTCGAGGGTGGTGATGAGATCGTGGCGCCGATCAATGCCCTGATACCGGAATTCGCGGTGCGCGTGTTCACACAGGATTGGCATCCCGGTGATCATTCGAGTTTTGCGTCGCAGCATGCAGGTGCGGAACCGTATTCGATGATCGATATGCCTTATGGTCCGCAAGTTTTGTGGCCGGATCACTGCATTATCGGATCGCAAGGTGCCGCGTTTCATTCCGATCTGGATACGCGCGGCGCGGATATGATTATTCGAAAGGGCTTTCGCCGCGAGATCGACAGTTACTCCGCGTTCTTCGAGAACGATCACACCACACCGACCGGGCTGGAAGGTTATCTGAGAAGTCGTGGGGTTGACGCCGTCACGCTGGTTGGCTTGGCAACTGATTTTTGTGTAAATTTCTCGGCTGTAGATGCGGCGAAACTTGGGTTTCGCGTCACTGTGGTCGAGAGTCTGTGTCGCGCGATTGATCTTGATGGGTCGCTTGCCGCGGCCAGGAATGGAATGGCCGCGGAAGGCGTGACGTTAGCCTGACTAGTGGCCGCCGGCGAGGATGCCGGTGCGGACTGAATAGTCTGTGGCAATCTCGTATTCGGGGTCGTCGTCGCTATCGACGATAAGTTGACCGGCCTTGGACAAAAGTTGGTGGCAGTCGTGGCTGAGGTGGCGCAGTTGAAGCGTTTTGCCAGCGGCTTCGTATTTCTCGGCGACGGCTTCGATTGCCGTGAGAGCGGATTGGTCGACCACGCGGCTGTCGGCGAAGTCGACTATAACGGAGGAAGGATCGTTTGCGGGCTCGAACAGTTCCGTAAAGCCTTCGGAAGAGCCGAAGAAGAGCGGGCCTTGGATTTGGTAGACGCGCGCACCTTCTGGGGTGTCGTAGCGCTTGGCGTGGATACGTGTGGCGTTGTTCCAGGCGTAGGTGAGCGCGGAGACGATGACGCCGACGACGACGGCAGTGGCGAGGTCATACATCACGGTGACGACCGTCACGAGGACGATGACGGCGGAGTCCGACAGGGGAACGCGGCGCATGATGTTGAACGAGTTCCACGCAAATGTGCCGATGACGACCATGAACATCACGCCGACCAGTGCCGCGAGCGGTATCTGTTCGATGAGTGGTGCCGCGACAACGATAAAGAGCAACAGAAACAGCGCGGCAGAGATTCCGGAAATGCGCGTGCGACCACCCGATTTCACGTTGATCATCGACTGGCCGATCATCGCGCAGCCGCCCATGCCGCCGAAGAAACCAGTGACGGTATTGGCGGCGCCCTGAGCGATGCATTCGCGGCTGGCTCCTCCGCGTTTGCCGGTGATTTCACCGACGAGGTTCAGCGTCAGAAGGCTTTCGATAAGGCCAATAGCTGAGAGGATCAGAGCGTATGGGAGGATTATTTCGAAGGTCTCGAAAGTAAGAGGGACCATTGGGAGATGGAACATCGGGAGGCCACCCTCGATCGAGGCGAGATCGCCGACGCGAGGCACGTCCAGGCCGAAAACGATCACGATAAGAGCGACGATTGCGATGCCTGCAAGAGGGGCAGGGAATTTCGTGGTGATCTTGGGCATGACCCAGATGATACCCATCGTGGCGACAACAAGGATCAGCATCAATGTGAGCGGCCAGCCTGACATCCATTCGCCGCCGCTCATGCCGTGGGCGCCGACTTCGGCGGTTCCGGGGACCTGAAACTGCGTGAGCTGGGCAAGGAAAATCACAATGGCAAGGCCATTGACGAACCCGAGCATGACCGGGTGAGGAACGAGGCGGATGAACTTGCCCCACTTCAGCACACCGACAGCGATCTGGATGAGGCCCATGAGGACGACGGTGGCAAAAAGGTATTCAACACCGTGGGTTGCAACGAGTGAGACCATGACGACGGCAAGCGCGCCAGTTGCGCCCGATATCATACCGGGACGCCCGCCGAAGACCGCTGTGATCAGGCCGACGATGAAAGCGGCATAGAGGCCGACAAGGGGGTGGACGCCTGCCACGAAAGCAAACGCCACCGCTTCGGGGACGAGGGCGAGGGCTACTGTCAAACCGGCCAAGAGTTCGGTTGGCAAGTGACCTGTGTCAGCGTCTCGGACGCGGCCTTTCAGGTCGGAAAAAATTGAGCGGCGGGCCGGAGCGGCCTTTGTGGGATTGGTCAAAACGTGTCCTGGGGTTTTCGTCTGCGTTGCGGGCCGTCTAACATACTGGTTCCATTTTGCACGGCCTATCTCGGCATACCGGAGTTGCGGTGTGGCAAATGGAGCGCTGCTTGGCTGCCGGCGGCCCGATTTGAAGGTGGGATGGCTCAAGTGCAATGGTGCGAACGCGCAACGCTCCACCTGTTGATGGTCCGTGCAACAGCGCAAGTGTTAACCGCATGTTTTCAGGGTCAAATGCGATTTTTCGGTACGTCGGTATCGCGTCGGTGTTACGTCGGTGCACGTTGCTATGCTCGACATCGCCACCACAAGATATGGTGCTTGGATTAACCAAGGTTAAGGATGCATGAGATCTACGCACGGTGCGCGGTTTGTGGAGGCCGGTGCAACAGGACCGGCTGATCGCTGCGCCGGGCCCAAACTAAAAAGGCGGCAGATTTCTCTGCCGCCTTGAGTTGGCTGGTCCGTCTTTACGAGGGAAAAATATCTTAGTTAAACGAGTAAACCAGCGAAACACCGAAAGTATTGTCTGTGCTGGTGAAACCAGGCTCAGGATCGGTGTGATATTCAGTCAGAATGCTTGTCCGCAGTGCCATTGAGCCGGAAACTGCAACGTTCAGAGCAAGGTCGTTGAAGAGCACTGTGTCCGAGCTCGAGGTGATAACGTCTGTATCGTTTGTGAGGAACAGAGTGTCGGTGATCTTGTGCGCATAGTCTGAAGATACGCCGAAAGCGCCTTCGCTAACGTCTGCCGATGCGATGTCGCTCAACTCGGCGAAACGGTAGCCGGGGCCAGCCTGAACGGACCACTGAAGTGTTTCCGTGTTATAGACGCGGTAACCTGCGCCTACGCTTGCGAAAGTGTCTGTCTCAAACGACGAGAAATCATCAACGGAGCCCTGAAGTTTGGCAAAGCCGAACAAGGATGGGTTGAAGTCACGTGTATACTCGAGACCGTAAAAGAGGGACTCTTCGGTTTTTGTGCCAGCGTCGTCGCCGTAGGCGTAGCTAAGCTGAAGTTCGATGCCGTTCGGACCCCAAACATAGTTCAGGTCCGAGCCGATACCTACGTCCGAGCTGTCCGTGTTGCCCGAGCTTGCAATTCCGCGCAGAGCGAGCGACCCGGAGAAGCCTTGTGGGCGACCTTCGTTGCCAAACCGATCGAGATCACGCTCGGCATCGTCTTCGATGTCGTCAAGCAAGTCTTCGTTCAGTTCTTCGGCGATATCGGTACCGGTAAATACGTTCTGTGCGGCTGCGTTTGAGGCGATGAAAGCGGAAAGAACGGCTGCGATACCGAAGGAGAGGGAGAGGGAGTTTTTCATGGAACGTATTCCTTATGAATCCAGCGTGCCGTTATTCAGCACAGCGCTCGATATACGCCTCCTGCGACCACGGTACTTGATAGATCGTATGTTGGTACTTTAACCATGACCGCTTTGTGCAGTTTGCACACAGTGGCGAAAACTGCCCAATTGATAATGTTCGCAAATTCGAAACGGGATTGCCTGCAGTTCGAGCGTTCAATAATTTTTTTTCTGACCACTTGAATCGCGGCCAGACTTACATGGAAAACGCAGCCATGTTTCGGAACATTTCAGCACGAGAGTACAGCGAGATGATTCGTGCAATCCTAGATTAAATATCTGTTTTTAAACAGCTTATTCAGATCATCATCTGTCTGAATGTATTGACCCCACCGGACCGAGTGAGCTGATCCGGTGGGTAATCTGGCTATGCAATTGTATTTGCTTTTCTTTTATTCCATTGCTTCCAATTCGTCGATGAATCCGGAGATCATAGACAGGCCCTTGTTCCAGAACGACGGGTCTGATGCGTCGAGACCAAAGGGTTCAAGAAGTTCCTTGTGGTGTTTCGATCCCCCCGCCTTCAGCATTTCGAAGTACTTGGCCTGAAAATCGTCGCCGCCCTCTTCATAGACCGCATACAGCGCATTCACGAGTCCGTCGCCAAAGGCGTAGGCGTAGACGTAGAACGGCGAGTGTACAAAATGGGGAATATAGGCCCAGAAGGTTTCATAGCCGTCCATGAAGTCGAACGCTGGTCCGAGGCTTTCACCCTGAACGGACATCCACAGGGCGTTGATGTCGTCGGGCGTCAATTCTCCGCTACGACGTGCTTCGTGGAGTTTGCACTCGAAATCGTAAAAGGCAATTTGGCGGACGACAGTGTTGATCATGTCCTCGACCTTGCCGGCGAGCATGACTTTACGTTCGGCTTTTGTCGGGGCGTTTTTCAGCAAGCGCCGGAATGTCAGCATTTCGCCGAAGACCGAGGCGGTTTCGGCGAGTGTCAGGGGCGTGGACGACAGAAGTTCGCCCTGGCCCGCTGCCAGGCGTTGGTGGACGCCGTGACCCAATTCGTGGGCCAGCGTCATCACATCGCGCGGCTTGCCGAGGTAATTAAGCATGACATAGGGGTGGACGTCGGCGACAGTTGGATGGGCGAAGGCCCCGGGCGCTTTGCCGGGTTTCACGGCGGCGTCGATCCAACCCTTATCGAAGAACGGTTCGGCCAGTTTCGCCATTTCCGGATCGAATTCGCCATAGGCAGAGAGCACCGTTTCGCGTGCTTCGTCCCAACCGACAAGGCGTTCGCTTTCCATTGGAAGCGGCGCGTTGCGGTCCCAGACTTCCATGCGTTCAAGGCCAAGCCATTTGCGTTTCAACTCGTAGTAGCGATGCGAGAGTTGTGGGTAGGCGTTGACGACGGCATCGCGGAGGGCTTGCACGACTTCAGGTTCGACGTGGTTTGACAGGTGGCGACCGGTTTGCGGGGTGGGCATGCCGCGCCAGCGATCCTCGATTTCCTTCTCCTTGGCGAGCGTGTTGTGGACGCGAGCGAAGAGTTTGACGTTTTCGCCGAAGACACGTGCAACTTCGCGCGCGGCAGTTTCGCGGGTGTCGCGGTTCTGGTCGGTGAGGTCGTTGAGAGTCGCCTCAAGGCCGCGGGTCTCGTCACCGATGTGAAATTCAAGGCCTGCAATGGTCTCGTCGAACAGGCGGTTCCAGGCCGCGGATCCGACGGTGGACTGATCGTGGAGGAACTTTTCAAGCTCGTCTGACAATTGATAGGGGCGCATGGTGCGCATCCGGTCGAAGATGGGCTTGTAGCGGGCCAGGTCAGCGTTCTCGGCAAAGAGCGCATCGAGGGCGGCATCGTTGATACGGTTGATCTCAAGCGAGAAGAACACCAGCGGTGTCGTATAGGCGGTGATCTTGTCCTGCGCGTCGGACAACGCCTTGGCACGTTCAGAATCGGTGGTGATCTGATAATAGCGCAAGCCGATGAAGGACATGATGCGACCTGCGATCATATCGATCTTCTCATAACGCAGGACGCAGTCGAGCATGCCAGCGGCATCAAGGCCTGCGAGCTTGCCATCGTAATCGGCGGCAAACGAAGCACATGCCTCTTCAAGCCAGTCCATGTCGCGCTTCAGTTCCGGTGCATCCGGGCTTTCATAAAGATCTGTGAGGTTCCACTCGGGAAGATCCCCATGATCACCTGCACCACTGGCATTGATGTCGAAAGCGGGGCGGGGCACGAACTGCATGGATAACTCCGTTCAATTGGTTTCCCTTCAGATAGGCGCTGAAACGCCGGATCGGAAGGTGAAACTTGCCAAACATGTGCTTTGTCCTTCTTCTTGGCGAAAATATCCCGGGGAGCGCGAGGGGCTGGCCCCTCGCACACCGCGACCCCGAAGGGGGAGCAATCAGGAATACGCGTCCAGCATGGCTTTCAGATCGCTAAGCGTATTTGCCTCGGACACCGGCTTGTCTTTGCGCCAGCGAGACATTCGGGGAAACCTCAACGCGACACCGGACTTGTGTCGCGGACTCTCTGCGATCCCCTCAAAGGCAATTTCAAAGACGTGCGCGGCGGTGACGGATCGCACCGGTCCGAACCGCTCGACCGTGTTCTTGCGCACCCATGCCGTGATCTCGCGGAATTCGGCGTCCGTCAGACCCGAATACGCCTTGGTGAACGGCACCAAAGTGTCTCCGTCCCAGACCGCGAAGGTGAAATCGGTAAAAAGATTGGCGCGGCGGCCGTGTCCTGCCTGAGCGTAGATCATCACGGCGTCGATCACGAGCGGGTCAACCTTCCACTTCCACCAGTCGCCTTTGCGGCGGCCGTCGCGGTACGGGCTGTCCAAACGTTTCAGCATCACACCTTCTGCGAAAATCTCGCGCGACCGGGCGCGCTCGGCGGCAAGGTTTTCCCACGAGGCAAATTCGAGCTGCGGTGACAGGCGCAGGGGGGCGTCGGTCGGAACGTCGGTCACAAGGGTCTCAAGGCGCGCGCGGCGCTGGGCGAAGGGAAGGGTGCGTATATCTTCTCCGTTATGTTCAAGCAGGTCGTATGCGCGCAGGATAACAGGAGCGTCCTTCAGTAGTTTGGCTGGAACTGTCTTCCGCCCGATGCGTTTTTGAAGGGCCGCGAAAGACATCGGCGTTTCGTCCTTCCAGGCGAGGACTTCGCCGTCGATCACCGTGCCTGGCGGAACGAAATCGGCGAGAACAGAGAACTCGGGGAAACGGTCGGTCATCAATTCTTCGCCGCGTGACCAGAGATGGTGATCTCCGCCGCGCAGAACCAATTGCCCCCTAATCCCGTCCCATTTGTATTCCGCCGACCAGTCGGAGGGCCGTCCAAGGTCGTCTGGCGCAGTATCGAGCGGATAGGCGAGGTAGAAAGGATAGGGTTTGGAAAGGTCCGCTTCGGGGTTCGGGGAGAGGATGAGGCCGTTGAAGGTTGTGCCGTCGGGGTTCCATTTACCCATCAGACGATGGGCGAGTTCGGGTTCTGCTATGCCGGTTGCCCTGGACAGGGCGCGGGTCATCAGTTTTTGGCTGACACCCATGCGAAACCCGCCGGTGATGAGTTTGTTGAAGGCAAACCGCTCGGGCGTGTCGAGCGTGGCCCAAGCTTGGAGGATGCGTGCTTTTCGAGCGTTCTCGTCAAGGGTTGCAAGGTTTCGGATTTCGGCGATCCACTCGGTGAGGGTTCGGTCTGAGCGACCAGTCGGACCGGGCAGGACAAGCGCAATTGTTTCTGCCAGATCCCCAACGATTGGATAGCTCTCTTCGAACAGCCAGAGGGGAATTCCTGCCTGCTCGGCCGCCCATTCCCGCAATCGCGTGGTCGTCACGGTGCGCTTGGGCCGTCGGCCTGACATTAGAGCAATTGTCCACAGGCGGTCGCTATCGGGTGCTGTGTCAAAATACGCGGCCAGCGCCGCGACTTTTTCGTTTGTGCGCGTCGTTCTGTCGAGGGCAGAGAACAAGGCGGCGAAGTCCCTCATGTCCGTTTGCCCAATACTCCCCCACCTTTGGGACAAAGGTTGGGGGAGGGTATGTGAACGGGCGCTTTGAGCATATCAGGGACTATAGCGCTTCCGCCCGTTTGGTCACATCAGGTTGCGGCCATTCAGATAGGCAATCCGGTACAATTCGGTTTGCGCATCTACAGACAAAGGTTGCGCCAACGTCTGAGCGACATCTTTGCGGGTAAGGCCGATGTCCCGGAGGGTTTTCCGATCCAGTGCCATCAACTCGGCCAGCTTGCGTCGTTGTTGCCTGGCGCGAATGCGGGCAGCCAGCTTGTTTGAAAGGTCAAAAAGCGGGTGACCGATCTGTGAGGGTTGGATGTGGTCGCAGGTGAAGTCAGTCATTTTCGGGCTCCTAAGTCGGTGTGCTTCGTCTTGAAGTGAGAATGCAGACTGGACAGATATCAATCAAACGAATAGAATTGATTAGAACATTCATTTTTTCTGATAGGTAAATTTATGAACGTGCAGATGAAGCCGCGCATCCCACTGTTGGATCTGGACATGCTGCAGACTCTGGTCGCGATTGCTGACTCGGGCAGTTTTTCAAGTGCGGCTGCGGTTGTGCACCGAACGCCATCTGCGATTTCGATGCAGGTCAAGAAAATGGAAGACATGCTGGGGCGTCCGATATTTGTGCGCGACAGCCGTTCCGTGGCGTTCGCTCCTGATTGCGCATTTCTCCTCGAACATGCGCGCCGGATGCTGGCGCTGAATCGCGAGGCTGTGGCGCGATTCATTCAGCCGGATGTTCAGGGTGTCGTCCGTCTTGGAGCGCCTGACGATGTTGCAGAACGTTTCTTGCTGAGCATGTTGCGCCGTTTCGCGGATACGCATTGCTGTGTGACGGTGAATGTCATTGTGGACACGACCGACAGGATGGTCGAGGCCTATCGCTCGGGCGAACTGGATTTGGCAATCATTACCTGTGAGGCAGGCCTTTCAGGCTCGCAGGAGGTGGAAGTGCTACTGCGTGAAAACCTTGTCTGGGCCATGCGTCGCGGGGGTATTGCTGCGCAGCAGGAGCCATTGCCGGTAAGCGTTTGGGACGAAACCTGTGTGTGGCGCAATGCGGCGACGAAAGCTCTGGACGCGGCAGGCCGCGATTGGCGCGTGGCGTTCCAAAGCGGGAATATCTCGGGACAGCGCGCGGCGATCCTTGCGGATTTGGCTGTGGCTCCAATCGCGAAATACGGTTTGGGTGGAGATATCGTCGAGGCACCGGCCAAGCATGGGTTGCCGAAATTGCCGGGCTATGCGCTTGGGCTACTGCACGGGCGCAACGACAACCCCGCCGTGGTTGCCGCGGCAGATCATCTTCGCGCGAGTTTCAGTCTGGAGAATTAAGAACGCGCAGCGGTTTGAGCCGACTGCGCGTCGTTTCTATCAGATGCCGAGGAATGGCTGTGCCATCCGGGGGATCAAGCTGCGAAAGCGCAGAGGCGCGTCCGTCGCGGCGAGGCAGATGCAATCCTCGCCAGCTTCAGCCACAGGTGTGTGATGCAGGTCTTCGTTTGCGAGTTCGATATCACCGCGACCAAATCTGCCATCTTCATCGCGAAACGCGCCTTTGAGGACCAGAGTAAGTTCGGTTCCGCGGTGGCCATGGTCTGGCATCGCAGCGCCCGCCGGAATGTTCAAGAGCCGAACGGTTGCCTTGTTCGAGGTCTTTAGAAGGCATTGCTTGACGCCGCCGCCGAGATTGCTCCAGCGCACCTTGTCCAGGTCGCCGCCGACGTAACTTTGCAAAGGGGTCGGCAAGACCGCACCCTTGGTTGGAACGGAGGTCTTTGGAGCCTCGGGTGTGTTGGCAATGAGGTTGAAGGTCGATGCCAATGAATCCTCGTGCATTGCGACTTCATCGTCATTGTCCATCAGCACGCCGCCGACCGCGTCGAAGCTTTCGAGACGGGCCCGGCATTCGTCGCACAGTGAAATATGCGTTGCGACGACCAGGCTAAAGCCTTCGGGCAGGTTGCCCGATGCATAGCCCATCAACAGGCTGTCGTTCAGATGATGTTTAATTTGTTCCATGGCGTTTCTCATTTCATCGTGTGACGCAGTCGTTCCAGCGCCAAACGTATTCTCGATTTAATCGTTCCAAGCGGGAGGCCGGTTTCTTCGGCAATCTCATTGTGGCTCAAATCGCCAAAGTAGGCCTGCTTGATCAAAAGTCTCTGTTTTTCGGGCAATTCGGCGACTGCTTTTGCAAGTCTTTCGGTTTCCTGTTGCAGGACGATCACATCCGCCTGATCAGGTTCTGCCTCTGGACCCCAGGTAAGGTCCTCGGGTTCGGGGCGTCTTTGCTTTCTGAGCGCGTCGATCTTCTTGTTTCGTGCAATCGTGAATATCCACGTAGATACGCTTGCGCGCGTCGGATCGAATAAGTGCGCTTTTTGCCAAAGCGTGGCCATAACCTCCTGCGTACATTCCTCGGCAAGGGTTTCCCCAGAGCCGCCCTTCATCAAAAACGACTTCACCCGAGGAGCGAAGTGCGCAAACACTTTGGCGAAAGCTTTTTTGTCCTGATCCAAGTGGATCCGCCGGACAAGCTCGGGCCAGTCAATTTCATCTGCCTTAACCATAGAGGTCATCTGTCGCTGTCCATGAGAAGACGGTTTAATAGCTGCGCGAGCGTGAGCCAAGGGCGCTGCATCTGAATCATCAACTATGTAAGCGTTATCTTTCGGCATTTGAATTGTTTACGGAGGGGTCAGACGTGCAGATCAAAAATAAATGAATTCCGGGAAAGTTTAATCTGCGGAGCGGTTGGCTGCGTAAAGAGAACGAATAGAAGGCGGGAGACAGAAATGCCATTTGAAGAACGCAGCTCGGCTGCGAAGAGAATTGCTGTGATTGGTGGCGGTATTTCTGGCATGGGGGCGGCGTATCATCTGGCCGAGTCCAACCATGTAGTGCTGATGGAAGACGCGCCGCGCCTTGGTGGGCACGCGCGGACCGTGATCGCCGGAAAGAATGGTAATCAGCCGGTCGATACCGGGTTCATCGTCTTCAATCATCGCAACTATCCGCATCTGACGAAGCTATTCGCCGACCTGGATGTTCCGACCGTTCCAAGCGCCATGAGTTTTGGCGTTTCCGCGCGTGGTGGCGCATTGGAGTACGGACTGGCGGATGTCGATACGATCTTCGCGCAGCGTTCGAATGCGGCTCGTCCTCAGTTCTTGCGCATGATCCGGGATATCCTGCGCTTCAATGGGAAGGCAGATGCCGTTGCGACCCCGGATATGACGATTGGCGAGTTGATTGCGACGCTCGGACTGGGGTCGTGGTTCAAGGACTATTACTTGACGCCGTTTTCCGGTGCGATCTGGTCCACGCCAACGGCGCATATTCTGGACTTTCCAGCCCGCGCCATGATCGAGTTCTTCAAGAACCACGGGTTGCTGGGCTATTACGGCGATCCGCAGTGGTACACCGTTAAAGGTGGATCAATTGAATATGTTAAACGTCTTGAGCGCGCGCTCGACCAGCGCGGCGTGGACGTGCGGCTTGCGGCATCCGTAAAGGCTGTGCGGCGCACGGTTTATGGTGTTGAAGTGCGTGTCGAGGGCGGTGAATGGGAGGCGTTCGACGAAGTTGTCTTTGCAACGCACTCTGATGACACGCTGTCATTGCTGCAAGATGCAACGCCTTCCGAGACATCGGTATTGAGCGCCATCCGCTATCAGTCGAACACGGCAGTCTTGCATTGCGATCCGGGCGTCATGCCGGCGCGCAAAAAGGTGTGGTCGTCGTGGTCTTACGTGGACACGGGCAAATCCCCGGATGATCCGATTGATCTGAGCTATTGGATGAATTCCTTGCAGCCGATTCCACATGACGATCCGATGTTCGTCACCCTCAATCGTTCGGCACCTATCCGCGACGAACTGATTTATGACGAGGCGACGTTCCGGCACCCGGTTTACGATATCGCGGCCTTTGAGGCGCAGGCGACCATTCGCAATATGAATGGGCAGAACAGAACTTGGTTCTGTGGAGCGTGGATGAAGAACGGCTTTCACGAAGACGGTCTTGCAAGCGCGGTTGATGTGGTGGAAGCCATGGCGGTGCCCGGACAAGCAGCAGTTGCAGCCGAGTGACATCGCGCGTCGAACATATCAACGGACAGACCTTTCATGGTCGCAAGGGCGCATTGGAAAATGCGTTTCGGTACAGTGTGGACTATGTCCTACTGGACGCTGAAGCCGTTGTGAAAACGCCGCTTTTGTTCGCGCGCAACAGGCGTGGACTGGTTTCGTTGCATGACGATGACCATGGTGGGGCACCAAAGGCGGGGCGTGGGGCGACGTGGGTGCGCGAAGTTTTGACGCAGGCAGAGGCTCCATTTGCCATCGGAAGGATTGAGCTTTTGGCCCAGCCGCGGGTTTTGGGGCATGTGTTCAATCCGGTGAGCTTCTGGTTGATCTACGACGAGGGGAACGCGCTCAGAACGGTGATACCCGAGGTGACCAACACCTATGGCGACCGTCATTCGTATCTTTGCCATCATGACGACTGGCGTGAGATCGATCGCGAAGACACGCTGACTTCTGAGAAATGCCTGCATGTTTCGCCGTTTCAGCCGGTCGAAGGTGGCTACACGTTTCGCTTTGATATCCGCCCGGACAAGATCGGCGTCTGGATTGACTATACCGCCGGGAATGGCGGTCTACTTGCGACTTTGACGGGGCCTCGGGCGCCTTTGACGTCAAAGGCTCTGGTGCGCGCTCTTGTGCGGCGGCCATTGGGGTCGCGACGGGTGCTTGGGCTGATCCATTGGCAGGCGCTCAAGCTTTGGTGGAAGGGGGCGGCGTTCCGCTCGCGTCCCGAACCGCCCGTCAAGGAGGTTTCGCGATGAGTACTCGCGTCGAACGGCTTCCTTCTTATGCGATTTTTGCCGGCGTGCTGGCGGCGGCAGGATTGCCGATTTATATCCATGCGCCGAAATACTTCGTGGATGAATACGGAGTGAGTCTGGCGGCGCTGGGCGCTGTGTTGTTTGGGTTGCGCTTGTTCGATGTGGTGCAGGACCCGGCGCTTGGGTGGTTGAGTCGTCGTTTTGGCGCTTGGCGCAAAGGTTCGGTCGCGTTCGCCGGATTGGTTATGGCACTGGCGATGGTGGGATTGTTCGCAGTCGCGCCACCGATTGCGCCTGTGGCGTGGTTTGCGCTGACGCTGGCGCTTTTGTTTTCGGCATTCAGTTTCCTGACGATCACCTTCTATGCCCAAGGGGTCCAAAAGGCCGGAGAAATGGGCGGCGAGGACGGTCATGTGCGGCTGGCGACTTGGCGAGAGTCGGGGGCGTTGATCGGCATATCTTTGGCGGCGGTTCTGCCAGTGGCGCTGGTCACGGTGACTGGTGCGCCATTTGCGCTGTTTGCGGTCTTGTTTGCTGGCGCAGCGGCGGTGGCCGTCTATGCAATGCGTGCAGAGTGGCGTGCCGGTGGAACGGTCGACGGCATTGGCTTTCGGCCAATTCTGAGCGATCCCTTGGCGCGGAAGCTTTTGCTGATCGCGTTACTTAACGCCACGCCGGTTGCTGTAACGTCGACACTTTTCCTGTTTTTCGTGGAAAGCCGTTTAGGTGCGGTCGGCTGGGAAGGACCGCTTTTGTTGTTGTTTTTCCTTGCGGCTGCAGCGTCTGCCCCTGTTTGGGGAAAGGTCGCCGGTCAGATCGGTGCAAAGCGCGCGCTGCTTGTGGGAATGGCGCTGGCGATTGCCTCGTTTGGATGCGCGGCCTTCCTGGGGACCGGGGATACGCTTGCATTTGCGTTGATCTGCATAGCGTCAGGGGCTGCTCTTGGGGCGGATATGACCTTGTTGCCCGCGATCTTTGCGCGGCGCATGTCGGACATAGCTCCGGAAGCGGCAGAGGGCTTTGGCCTTTGGTCGTTCGTTTCGAAATTTACCCTTGCGTTTGCGGCTGTGTTTCTCTTGCCGTTGCTTGAGGCATCCGGGTTTGAGCCGGGAATGACACAAGGCGCTTCCGAGGACGCGCTATTCACTTTGACATTGATGTATGCCGTTTTGCCCTGTGTTTTGAAGTTGGTGGCGATGGCGCTTTTGGCGCTGACACCGATTGACCGCAGCTATGCAGAACCGGCCTTGCTGGAGACCTGACGGATGGACATCTTTCTGGGCGTTCTTATTGGATTTGCTATCGTGCTTGCGGCAATTGTCGCGAAGTCGCGGTTTCTGGATTTTACGGCGCAGACGCCTGAAGATTACACCGGAAACACACCGGATTTCGACATTCGCGAACATCTGAACGGGCGCATTGCCTGCGAGGGCGTTATCTATGGGCCAACGGGGCGGGTCTCGTCGCGTTTTGTGGCCGAATTCTTTGCCGAGTGGGATGGAAACGAGGGCCGAATGTCAGAGCATTTCCGCTATGACAGTGGCGTTGAGCAGGACCGCGAGTGGCGGCTGTCCTTGTCTGAGACAGGGCGTATTCGTGCGGATGCGGCTGACCTTGTCGGGGTCGGCAGCGGTCAGCAGATGGGGTCGGGCGTGTGTCTGAACTATACGATCAAACTGCCCGAAAGCGCGGGCGGGCATTCACTGGATGTGGTTGATTGGATGTATCTTGTTGAGAATGGCACGATCATCAACCGCAGCCAGTTCCGAAAGTTCGGTATCAAGGTTGCGGAGCTGGTCGCCACCATGCGGCCGATCGAGAGCGCTCAGATTGATGGACAGAAAGACGCAGCATGAAGAATTGGAACGGTAAGCGGTATTGGATCGTTGGTGCATCTGCCGGACTGGGGCGCGAGGTTGCGCGCCAGATCAGCCAGATGGGCGCCGAGGTGATCCTGAGTGCACGCAATGAAGTTGATCTGAACGCTTTGGCGGCCGAATTGCCGGGTAAATCCACAGTTGTCCCGATGGATATAGCAAACGACGAGAGCGTCGCAGAGGCAGCGTTGGCTGCGGGCGAGGTCGATGGCCTGGTCTTTCTGGCCGGAGTCTATTGGTCCTTCGGTTCGGCGGCGTGGGAGCCTGAGCACGCTGTGAAGATGATCGATATCAACCTGACAGGTGCGTTTCGCGTCCTCGGGCATGTTGTCCCGAAAATGGTCGAGCGCGACTCGGGGCATATTGTGTTCACTGGTTCGCTGTCTGGATTCCGTGGCTTGCCGAAAGCCGTGGGATACGGTGCGTCGAAGGCTGGTTTGATGTCCCTCGCCGAAACGATGTATGCAGATTTACGCAAGACAGGTGTGCAGGTGCAGTTGATCAACCCTGGCTTCGTGAAAACCCGCCTGACCGACAAGAACGACTACAAGATGCCATTCCTGATGGAGCCGGAATACGCCGCGCGTCAGTTTGTTGAGCATATGGGCACCGACCGATTTGCTAAGAATTATCCGACGCTTTTCAGTTCAGCCCTTCGGTTCACGCAATTCCTGCCGGACTGGATTTATTACCGCCTGTTTGGCTAGATCCCAAGTCGGTCGCGTAGCGAATACCAGGTCATCCCAAGAGTGAGCAGCGGAAGGCGCGCATGTTTTCCACCGGGGAACTTGCCTGTCGGGAGCTTTGACAGAAGTTCGAAACGGGCGGCTTCGCCTGCGATGGCTTCGGCGATAACTTTGCCTGCAAGTCCCGTGATCGCGACGCCGTGACCCGAAAAACCCGCAGCGGCAATTACACCCGGTTTGACCGTCGAAATAAAGGGCAGGCGTGTCATCGTGATGCCGAGTGTTCCGCCCCAATGGTAGTCGATTTGCACGCCTTTCAGGGTCGGGAAAAGCTTTTCCATTCGGGCGCGCAAGGCAGTCATAATGTCAGTGGGGAAGCCGAGTGTATAACTTTCGCGGCCTCCGAACAGCAGCCGCCTATCTTCGGAAAGACGGAAGTAATTCACGACGAAACGGTCGTCCGCAACAGCGATATCCTTGGTCAGAACTTCGTTGGCCCGATCCCCCAGCGGTTCGGTGGCGGCGATGAACGAGTTGATGGGCATAACCCGTGAGGACACATCGGGCATGAGGTCAGGCATGTAGCCGTTGCCCGCAAGAACGATGTGATCAGCGGTCACGATCCCCAGATTAGTGATCAGGCGTCCGGTTTCCACGCTGGTCGCTTCTGTCAGTTCAAAGATACGCGCTCCTGCGGCTTCGGCGCCTCTTGCGAGGCCCAACGCATAGCGCAGGGGGTGGATGTGACCCGCATCCCAGTCAAGCACACCACCACGATAGCCCTTGCTTGGGCAGATTGCCTGGAAGGCCTCGGCGTCGAGGTATTCGGTGTCATAGTCGTAGTTTGTCCGGAGCCAGTCGGCATAGTCGCGCCAGTCGTGTGCCTCGCTGTCGGACCATACGCCATGAAGCACACCGGGTTTATACATTGCATCCGGCGCATGGATTGCGGCGAGGTCCCGCGTGAGGGCCTTGGCCTCAACGGTGAGGTCCCAAAGTGTGCGGGCTACTTGCGGTGAGACGCGCTTTTGCAGCCAGTCCTGCCATTGGTTCCACCCTGTGCCGACTTGCCCGCCGTTGCGGCCAGACGCACCAAAGCCGACCCGGTGAGCGTCAATGACAACGACATCCAGGCCCCTTTGTGCGGCATGAAGCGCTGTCGACAGGCCAGTGTATCCTGCGCCAACAATCGCGACATCGGCACGAATGTCGCCATCAAGCGGAGGGCGCTTTTGGCTAAGGTCAGCCGTCGCTGCATACCAGCTTGCCGGATACGCGCCGGGCTTGTCGTTGCGGTAGAGCGGGTTCATGCCGGTCAGACGTTCAAGAGGAGGTGTTCGCGCTCCCAGGGGCTGATGACTTGCAGGAACTCTTCGTATTCGGTGAGTTTGACGATTTCGTAGACGCGGCAGAATTCTTCGCCGAGAACCTCTCGAAATGGCTTGGCCTCGGAAAACTTGTCGAATGCGTCGAATATGCCGCGCGGAATTTCTTCTTCCGCGTCGTAGGCGTCGCCTTTGTATTCTTCCTTAGGCTCGATCCCTTCGACCATCCCGAGGTAGCCACATGCAAGCGAGGCGGCAATCCCGAGGTATGGGTTGCAGTCCATACCCGGAAGTCGGTTTTCAACCCGGCGGGCCTGGGCGCCCGAGACGGGAACGCGGATGGCCGTCGTGCGATTGTCGCGTGCCCATTCGAGGTTGATCGGGGCAGCGTTATCTTTGACATAGCGGCGGAACGAGTTGACGTATGGAGCGAACAAGGGCGTCGCGGCGGGGATATAGCGCTGAAGGCCACCGATGAAGTGCATGAACTCGGGAGTTTCGTTGCCGTCCTTGTCGGAGAAGATGTTCTCGCCAGTTTCGGTTGAAATGACGGAATGGTGTATGTGCATCGCCGAACCGGGCTCGGTCTGGATTGGCTTGGCCATGAAGGTAGCGAAGCATTCATGGCGCAACGCGGCTTCACGAATGAGACGCTTGAAGTAGAACACCTCGTCGGCGAGTCTTACCGGACTTCCGTGGCGCAGGTTGATTTCAAGCTGTCCAGCGCCGCCTTCCTGAGTGATCCCGTCGATTTCAAATCCCTGCGCTTCCGCGAAATCGTAGATGTCGTCGATGACTGGGCCGAACTCGTCCACGGCTGAGATTGAATAGGCCTGACGCGCGGCGGCGGGCCGCCCGGAGCGTCCTACCATAGCGCGGATTTCCTGACCGGGATCGGTGTTGCGGGCGACGAGGTAGAATTCCATTTCGGGCGCGACGATGGGCTTCCATCCACGGGCAAGATAGAGATCAACAACTCGCTTCAGGACATTGCGCGGTGCAAACGAGACAGCTTCACCTGATTTGGTAAAGGCGTCATGGATGACTTGAAGCGTCCAGTCGGCGGTCCAGGGTGCTGCTGTTGCCGTCGTCATATCAGGGGAGAGAACCATGTCGGGCTCGGTGAAACCCTCTTCGCCCGCGGCTTCACCCCAACCGCCGGTGATGGTCTGAAAGAAGATCGAGTTCGGCAGATAGAATTGCTTTTGGGTCGCGTATTTCGACGCTGGCATGGCTTTGCCGCGCGCAATGCCGGAGAGGTCGGATATGATGCACTCGACTTCGTCAGGCCGATTGCCCTTCAGGTACTTGACCGCGGAGTCGGGGAGTTTGTCCATCCAGTCAGCCATTGTCGTTTCCCTTGAAAAAATTGGCGATGCGCTCGGCCATTTGTGAATTATCGGTGGGTTTGCTTAGTTTCGCGCGGCTTTCGGCGATTCTGTCGTCCGGCACCACACCGGGCGCGCGTATCTCCAGAAGCATTTCAATGTCACGCGTCTGGAATTCAGGGTGTGGCTGAACCGACATCGCGCGGCCTTTGTAGGCGAAGGCTGCGTGTTTGCAGAAGTCACTTGTTGCGATGGTCCGTGCATCGGGCGGCGGTGTCGTGACCTGGTCCTGGTGCCAAGCATTCATGGCCAATGTCGTGCCATCCTCGAACCGATAGTCCACATTTCCGACCGACCAGCCGTGTTCGAATTTCTCGGAATGTCCGCCGAGGGCTTCGGCCATGATCTGATGCCCAAAGCAGATCCCAACTATCGGGACATTGGCCGCGTAGATCTTGCGGATAAACTCTTCAAGGCGTGGGATGAATGGCAGTTCATTATAGGTGCCATGTCGGGAGCCGGAAATGAGCCATCCATCGGCATCGTTGACCGAGTCCGGGAACTCCATGTCGACGACGCTCCAGGTTTTGAAGGTGAATCCGTGTCCGGCAAGCATTTCGGCATAGAGCATACTGTAGTCGCGCAGAGGCGCGCCGTCGCGCTGTGCGAAGTGGCCGCTTTGAAGAATGCCGATCAGCATGAAACACCGGAAAATTGGATTGGAGAGAACCTAGCTTTGAGCGCATGCGCCCGCAAGCATAATTTGATCAAATTAATTGAAGCAGTGATCAAAATGAAAAACGCGCCCCCGCGGGACGGAGGCGCGCTTCAAATAGTCGACCGAGGTTACTCGGCCGGCGTTGTGCCTTTACCTTTGAGCGGTGCCCAGATGCGCTTGTTTGTAAGATACAAGAGCACGCTGAAGATTGTCAGGAACAGAACCGCGATAAAGCCAGCTTCTTTGCGGGCGTTTTGCTTTGGCTCTGCCGTCCACATCAGGAAGGCGGCAACGTCCTGTGCCTGTTGCTCAACGGTGGCTTGGGTGCCGTCTTCATACTCGACGTCGTCGCCCCAAAGTGGCGGACCCATTGCAAGGTAACCGCCAGCGTAGGTGTCGTTTCCATAGAGAACGACGCCGGCTTCTTCGCGCTCAGAACCGTTGTAGCTCGACAGAAGCGAAGCAATATATTCAGCACCACCCATGCCTTTGAACAGCTGGTTGATACCAAGGCCATATGGTCCATGGAAGCCCGCGCGTGCTTTTGCCATCAGGGAAAGGTCGGGCGCGTTTTCAAGGCCGGACTTTGGGAAGTGGTCAGTCGGTGTGGCAGGACGGAAATCGTCGATTACCGGGTCGAACACTTCGTAGAATTCGGCATAGGCGCGTACCTGATCGTCGGGGAGATCTGGACCTCCCGAGTCACCGAGCGTGCGGAACGGCACGTACTGAAGGCCGTGACAGGCTGAACAGATTTCAGTGTAGACCTGAAGCCCGCGCTGAAGCTGCATTTGGTCAAAAGTGCCAAACGGACCTTCAAACGAGAAGTCATAGTCATCGACGTGACCAGCGGCACCGGCTGCGTAGGCAGCGCCACCGGCGACAAGGCCGAGTGCGGTCAGAGCGGAAAGTGTGATCTTGCGGATCATTGTCATTGTTCCTTTCATTCCGCCGGAGTGGCTTCGGCAGCACCGGCACCACCATTTTTCGCGGCTTTGTGGGCCTCGAAGTCGGCTTCGATGGTTTCCGGCTGTGGCAGTGGTTTTTCGATGACGCCGAGCAGTGGCAGGATCACCAGGAAATAGGCGAACCAGTATGCCGAGGCGATCAGCGACAGCGTCGCGTAGGGTTCTTCTGCCGGCATGGCGCCAAGCCACATCAGGAAGAAGAAGTCTACTACCAACAGCCAGAACCACCATTTGAACATCGGGCGATATTTGCCCGAGCGCACGGAGGACGTGTCGAGCCATGGGGCCAGTGCCATAACAACGATTGCGCCGAACATCGCGATCACGCCGAAGAACTTGGCGTCGATGATGCCTCCGGTGAGGAAGTTCGCAGCGATTACGACCCATACGTCGCCGGTGAAGGCGCGCAGGATCGCGTAGAATGGCAGGAAGTACCATTCGGGAACGATGTGCGCTGGCGTCGCGAGCGGGTTCGCTTCGATGTAGTTATCGGGGTGGCCGAGGTAGTTCGGCATGAACCCGACAATTGCAAAGAACACTGCAAGGATAACTGCAAGCGCGAAAAGGTCCTTGATGACGTAGTAAGGCCAGAACGGGACCGTATCCTTCGCAGCGTCTTCTTTCGACGTGCGACGCACTTCGACACCGGTCGGGTTGTTGTTGCCCGTGGTGTGGAAGGCCCAGATGTGCACGACAACGAGGCCGACAATCAGGAACGGCAGGAGGTAGTGCAGCGAGAAGAAGCGGTTCAGTGTGGCGTTGTCCACTGCCGGCCCACCTTGTAGCCATGTCAGGAGCGCATCGCCCACGAATGGGATCGCGCCAAAAAGACCAGTGATCACGGTGGCGCCCCAGAAGGACATCTGACCCCACGGCAGAACGTAGCCCATAAAGGCTGTGCCCATCATAAGAACGAAGATCAGGATGCCGATGATCCATGTAACTTCGCGTGGTTCTTTATACGAGCCATAGTAGAGGCCACGGAAGATGTGAGCGTAAACCGCGATGAAGAACAGAGATGCACCGTTCATGTGCAAGTACCGCAGCATGTAGCCACCGTTTACGTTGCGCATGATGTGCTCAACGCTTGCAAAGGCCATATCAACGTGGGGGGTATAGTGCATTGCAAGCACGATACCGGTGATGATTTGCAGTGCGAGGCAGAAGGTCAAGACGATACCCCAGATCCACATCCAGTTCAGGTTCTTGGGTGTGGGGATCATCAGTGTGTCATAGAGCAATCCGACAACAGGCAGGCGGCGGTGCAGCCACTTTTCGCCACCGGTTTTCGGTTCGTAGTGGTCGTGAGGAATTCCGGCCATCTTTCTCTCCTTTATCCGAGGACGATTGTTGTTTCGTCAGCAAATACTGCCTGAGGGACCAACAGGTTCTCGGGGGCGGGGCCGCGACGAATGCGTCCGGACGTATCGTAGTGCGATCCATGGCATGGGCAGAACCAGCCACCGAAGTCGCCGGCGTCGCCAAGCGGGACGCAGCCAAGGTGCGTACATACGCCGACCTGAACGAGCCATTCGCCGCTTTCGTCAAGCGCGCGGTTCTCGTCGGTGGCAGGCACGTCACCAAGGTTGTTGTTGCGGGCAATCGGATCCGGCAGGTCAGCCAGATCAACGTCGCGCGCCGCGGCGATCTCTTCTTCGGTGCGGCGGCGGATAAATACTGGTTTGCCGAGCCAGAGCACGGTCAGTTGCGATCCGGGGTCAAGGTCGCCAACATCTACGCGAATAGATGAAAGTGCCTGAACGTCCGCGGACGGGTTCATCTGGTTCACAAGCGGCCATACGGCGGCGCCTGTTGCGACGACACCTGCGCCACCTGTAGCGTAATACAGGAAGTCCCGGCGTGTGCCTTCGTGATCATCTGCGTGCGACACGAGTCTCTCCATTCTTATCGGGGCCCTTGATGCCCACCTCGACCGGGCGGAAAGAATCCGCCCGTTTGATGGGGTTATCTACCGTCCTGATCTTTAGTCGTCCAGCGGACAATCGGGCGCAGTCCGCTAAAGAAAAGCAAATCAAGACAAAGATTTGACCTCATTGACCCCAAACCACGTCAGTTTGTCGCAGATTTCAAGATGACTCACCACTGTCGCCGATAAGAAATGTGCCCGCACAGCCATGTTTCCGCGACTCATGCGGGGACGGTCGCCAGCATGGAATCCCGTTTGGCAAAAGTTTCGTACCACGTGGCAAGCGACGTATGGCCGTCGCGCCAGTTTCGGTCCGCGTTTCGCAGATCAAGGTAGCCAAGCGAGCAAGCGACGGAAATCTGTCCCATGGTCACGTTGCCCTGCAGATGGCTCATCCAGCGATCGTCCAGAACATCAAGCGCTCGCGCGATTTTGGACCATTGACCCTCGACCCATTCATCGAACCGTTTCTCCTCGGGGCGCAAACGCCATTCATAGGCCATCAGAAGCGCAGCATCGATGATACCCTCGCCCAAGGCTTCCAGCGTCAGAACTTCGTAGAGGCGGGTTTTCGGATAGAAGTGACCCCCTGAGATGTCATCGAGATAGCGGCAGATCACGCGGCTGTCGTAAATGGCCGGACCGTCGTCACGCAAGAGTGCAGGCACCTTTCCCAGCGGATTCACGTGGATGGTTTCGTCATTGGGAGCCAGTGGCGTGCCGCTGCCTGGCACGAAGGGCACTTGATCGATCAGACCGCTTTCGCGCAGAAGGACCTCGACTTTGCGCACATAAGGCGACGTTGAGCTGTGCATAAGTTTCATGAAATCGACTCCGAATGACGTTTCCATGCACCTTCGTTTGGTCCGTCGCGAAGGTCAACGCGCCAAGGGACCGGACCCGCCGAGGCGGACCCGGTGACATTTAGTTCGGCCCGGCGCCGATTATTGCTGAATGGATTCCAGATACATCGCCAGTGACAAAATCCGTCCACGCGTTTCCAGCACAGAGCCGGTTTGGCCACGATCCACTGCTTCGCTCATGAAAATCTCACCGTAGGTGGGCATCGACCCGCCATGTGCCCTGACACCGGTTCGCCCATCAATAACGTGAATAATGCGAAGCATCGGGAAGGCCCCGGGTTCGGTTTCGTTATTGGCGGAGAGCAGCGTGAGATCCTCTGGCTTTTCCAGCATAAGCTCGGTCAGGGGGCCAGCGCCTTTTCCATTTAGGCCGTGGCAGGTCGCGCAATACTGTTCGTATAGGGCTTGTCCGTAGTCTACATCCTGCGCGGATACCGAAAGCGGCAGCAAAAGCGAAGCAGCTGCGGCGAATAGCTTGGTGAATTGCATGGTCATCCTCCTTGGCATTACAGAGGAATCATATGGTTCTTGCTATCTGTTACAGTTGATTTTTATCAAGATGCTCGGCGGTGGCAGCAAGTGATTGCCCGTCAACACCGAGGATGGCCGCAGACAGTAGAACACCTTCGGCTTGTGGCTGATCAAAGTGGACTTCGGCAAAATGCTCGGTCCGTCCCATGCCGGGGCTTTCCGTCAGGACCATCTGGCGTGTGCCGATTTGCGCTTGGAGATGCTTCTGGGCCGCCGCTTCGCCCTTGGCACGTAGGCGTCGCGCGCGATCCTTGATCGCGCGACCATTCACTTGCGGCATGCGGGCCGCCGGAGTGCCTGGTCGCCGGGAATACGGAAAGACATGAAGCCACGTCAGGTCACAATCGTCGACCAGCTTCAGGGAGTTTTCGAACATCGCATCGGTCTCAGTTGGAAAGCCGGCGATGATATCAGCGCCGAACGTCATGTCCGGACGCAGGCTTTTGGCCTCTGAGCAAAACGCGATGGCGTCATCGCGCAAGTGGCGGCGCTTCATGCGCTTGAGGATCATATCGTCGCCGGCCTGAAGCGAGAGGTGCAGATGTGGCATCAGGTGCGGTTCGGTGGCGATGGCCTCCATCAAGGCAGGGTCTACTTCGATGGAATCGATGGATGATATGCGCAAGCGAGGCAGATCGGGGACCAGTTTGAGGATGCGACGGACGAGGTCTCCGAGTTTGGGGGCGGCTGGCAGATCGGCGCCCCAGCTTGTCAGGTCAACGCCAGTCAGAACGACCTCATTGAAACCCCGATCCACCAGGCGCTTGATCTGGTCGACCACTACGCCGGCCGGGACCGAGCGGGAATTTCCGCGACCGAATGGGATGATGCAAAAGGTGCAGCGGTGATCACAGCCGTTTTGCACCTGAACATAGGCGCGGTGGCGTCCAAAGCCGTCGATCAGGTGACCGGCGGTTTCCGTGACGGACATGATGTCATCAACCTGTACACGCTCGGTTTCGCCGATGAAGTTGGCGGTCTGTTTCCACGTTTCGGGTGCCATTTTCTCGGTATTGCCGAGGATCAGGTCGACCTCGGGCATGTTGGCGAAGCGTTCGGGTTCTGTTTGGGCCGCGCAACCGGTCACAATCATTTTCGCGTTTGGGTTATCACGTCTGAGACGGCGGATTTCCTTTTGACTTTTGCGCACCGCTTCAGCCGTGACGGCACAGGTGTTCACGATCACTGCGTCCGACAAGCCTGCATCACGGGCCATTTCGCGCATGGCCTCGGATTCGTACGCATTGAGGCGGCAGCCGAGAGTGGCAAAGGTCGGAGTCTTGGGGTCCATTTCAGACATGCTCGAGAAAGTCTTGGGTGAGGTGTCCCGAGAACACGTGCGCCGTGGGGCCAGTCATCCAGACACCATCTTCGCGCCAGTCGATTTCGATCTGTCCACCGTCGAGGTCGATCTTGATGTGACGATCGGTGAGACCGCGTCGGACGGCGGCAACGGCTACGGCGCAGGACGAGGATCCTGACGCCAGTGTCACGCCGACGCCGCGCTCCCAGACGCGCATACGCAAATGGTTTGGCGCGACGAGGCTGGCGAACTGGACATTGGTGCGTTCGGGGTAAAGTGGGTGATACTCGATGACAGCTCCGAGGGCTTCAAGCTCAACGGCTTCAGCATCCTCGACGAAGAACGAGCAGTGAGGGTTTCCCATGCCGGTGGCCACCGGATCACCATCGATGGGGAGGTGGAGCGTATCGACCTCGTGAGCCAGTGGGATCGATTGCCAATCCGTGAAAGGCTGACCCATGTTGACGCGTGTCATACCGTCGCCCGCGTCTTCACAAGGCAGCAAGCCGCGTTCGGTTCTGACGATGATGGAGGTCGCGTTACTCTCGGACATGATGAGGCGGGCGATACAGCGTGTGGCATTGCCACAAGCGGACGACTGCGAACCGTCTGCGTTGAAAAAGGTCAGAGCCGCCGTCGCTTCGGCGCAGTTCTCAATGACTGCAAGTTGATCAAAGCCGACGCCGGTATTTCGGTTTCCGATGGCACGCGCCAGATCGGGAGTGACGACGGGTCCGCCGGAACGGCGGTCGATCACGACGAAGTCGTTACCAAGACCGTGCATTTTCATGAACGGCAGGCCAGCAGGGTGAGTCTCGGCGGTCATGGCGCGCGTATACCTTCGCTGCGGCGATCTGCAAAGGTGGCGTAACTATCTACGCAGAATTTCTGTCGCAAGCCGGAGTTCCATCGCCCTTTGGGCCGTCAGTATCCAGATATCATCGAAAGGCACTTTGTATGCTGCTTCGTTCACCGCCCCAAAGCCCAAGCTTCGCCAGTAGGGGCGATCCACAGACAGGCCGAATTCCCGGTCCTCGGCCGCGTGGAGGCCCAGTTCGGCGTCTTCGGCAATGGAGCGTTCGCGTCCTGCGATGAAAATATCGACGCAGGCCGAGATGCAACTGAACAGGACGGCGGTATTGATCTTGTTCGCGGCGATCGTGCGGCCGATCTGATGCGACGCAAGCAAATCGCCTCCGGGACTTTGCGCAATCACCAGACCGTCAATGTCGGTATATTCGGCCAGCGATTGGAAAACATAGGATGTATCTGGCGTGATCTCGCCATCCAGGACAAGAACCTGGCCACCGTCTTCAAGTGTTTCGACAAACAAATTGCCACCGACGGCTTCGGCGCCAGGGCTGACAAGAAGCCCGTTCGGCGAGGTTCCGCAGGCCACGAGACCAAAAAGCATTGCCGAGGCAAGGTAAAATTTCCGCATGATATTCCTAACGGGAGGGGATTGGCTGCGACCGTGGCCGCAGGGAGGGGCTTAAGTCAAGGCGACTTGCTGTCGCTTAGTCTTCGATCGTGGTCTATTTGCCCTTGACGCACCGTCGTGTGCCGTTTACGTCCGGCGCCCGAGTGGGCCGTTAGCTCAGTTGGTAGAGCAACTGACTTTTAATCAGTGGGTCGCAGGTTCGAATCCTGCACGGCTCACCACTGTTTCCCTTTGTAATGAATGCCTTGGCAGGCGCGATAGGTCCGTTTTTGCATGGATGAGCGGCTGATCAAGACGACTGCCCGTCGGGTCGCGGGCATTCGCTCATTCTGGAAACCGCATTCGAAATTATGGAAATGAATCGGTCTTGTGTAGGGCTCTTGTTCAGAGCTTGCTCAGTGTGTCACCAAGACGGACGTCTCCATCTTTAATGACGCGCGCATAAAGTCCGCGCATTCTCATCGCCAGTCCGGGTCCGAAATTGACGAAAACGCAGGCGTCGCGGCCAAAGCGTTCAATGAACAGGTCGCAACCCTTGTTGGGTTGCGTTGTGATTTCGATGACGCCGGTCCCGAGTGCGAGGCGAGTGCCGGGCGGGAGATTTTGGGGCGTCATATCGATATCCACGAAAAAGTTGTTTCCAGCGGCGGGCCAATTCGCGGGGTCGCCTGCGATCGCTTCGGCAGCACGGGTGCTCATGAGGTTGATTTGAACATCCGGATGCGGCGCGCCGGATTCGGTTTTCAGCCAACACCCGCGCGACCAGTGGTCGCCCTGTACGCCTTTGTCAGCGGAGATCCGAACGAGTTCTGGCATTTCCCTGAGCCCATGATCGGGGCGCACAACGATCAAAGCGACGGATGCCGTGTCTTTCGGGGACTCGCCAATGAAGGGTAACGCGGCCTGAAGGTCTGTCCTTGTTCGGTGGCGATTTGTTTCAAGCATCGCGAAATCCTCATGATCCCGAAACAAGAGGGATCGAAAGATGCGTCTGGGTCAAGTTGTAGTTTCGGTTGGGGCGTGTGCGCTCGCCATTCAGGGCCGAGTAATTGCGAGAAGAAGAAGGGCCAATGCAGCAATCGCTTGATTCCGTGGTTGTGGATGGACTTTTGAGAACGCTAGAACTGTGTGTGACACTGGACGTCGGGCGGCTGAGTTCGATGGCCCATCACATTGAAATGGACAGGGCCTGCAAATGCTGACCGGAAATCCCATTGGTGTTCTTGGCGGTATGGGGCCGGAGGCAACGGTCTTATTGCAGCGCAAGCTGATTGACTCGGTTCCTGCGCGTGATGACAGCGATCATATTCCGCTGTTGATCGACATGAACTCGAAAGTGCCTTCGCGTATTGCGCATTTGATCGAGGGAACGGGGGAAGATCCCGGTCCTACACTTGCTGCGATGGCGCAGCGTCTTGAGGTGGCCGGGGCTGTAGCCTTGGTCATGCCTTGCAATACTGCACACTACTATGCACCGGCGATTGTCGAGGCTGTGACCATACCGCTTCTGAATATGGTCGAGCTTGCGGCAGACAGGGCCCTGGCGTTGATCGGACCGGGCGGTGTTGTGGGGATGCTTGCGTCCCCCGCGGTGCGGCGTACGCGCCTTTTCGAGAACGCGCTTGAAGGGCGCGGGCTGCGGGTTGTCTGGCCCAAGGACGATGCGCCCATTCTTGAGGCCATACGTGCGATCAAGGTTATGGGGCCGTGTGATCCCGCGCGACACGCGATGCTGGCGGCATCAGAGGAGTTGCACCTTGCGGGCGCTGCGCTTCAGTTCGTTGCCTGCTCAGAGTTCTCGCTGATTTCGGACAGCGTAGGCGAGGGAATTCACGCAGTAGATACGGTTGATCTTCTCACGTCTGCCATCGTGGATTTCCATGGTGCACTAGAGAAAACGACCTGAGGTCTGGATGACCGGCTGTACTTATAGCTGATCCCAGATATCGCGAGCGGATTGTTCAATCGCTCCGGGGTCGGCGAAAGCCGATATCGTCAACGAAGTACTCCAGTCGGCACCTCCGATCGGGACCAGCGTGCGATTGAGGAGTTCGTCGGAAACCGAGGTTTCGGGCAACCAGGCAAATCCGCCGCCGCGCATTACCCGGCGTTTGATCGTTTCGACCAGGCTGTCCACGTAGATCGTCTCGACATTGAGATTTCGTTTCCCGACGGTGTTTTCGACCACCATCCCGAGGAAGGACGAGGGTTCATAGGCGAGATACGGGATCGGCTCAGTGCCAGGCCTTTCAAGTTCCCATCCCTGCGCTTTTGCGGGACCGGCGGCCGCGACGGGTATCAAAGGGTCAATCTCGAGGTCTTTGCGTGCAAAGGTTCGTTCGTCGATCGTCGGTGATACGGAATGGTGGTAGTAGCACAGCAAGATATCGACGGCACCGGCTGCCAAGAGGTCGCAACAGGTGCTGAGGGAATCGGAGATGACCCTCGTACGAAGGCCGGGAGTCGATCTCTGCATTATTTCGATGCGAGCCGCCAAATAATTAACCGAAATCGTATGAAGCGCAGAGAATCGGATGAATTGTCGATCGCCCCGGTCGGCATCGCGGATCGTTTGTCGGCTTTCAGACAGATGGCCCACGACTTCAACCGCAACCGGCAGGAATTGAATGCCCGCTTCGGTCAGTTGCACTGGATAAGTGTCGCGATTTACCAGCGGAAGTCCGACCCAGCTCTCTAAAGCTTTGATTCTACGACTAAATGCTGACTGTGTTATGTTGCGCTCGGCTGATGCGCGCGTGAAATTGAGCGTTCGCGCAAGGCATTCAAAATCAACGAGCCAATTCAGATCCATCCCGCTTTTCTGCCCGTTGCGTCCTGTTTCACCGGTCTTCGCATCAATATATGCGAAAAATGCATAGTTGTATGAAATGTTCGAATTAGCCACCGGAAAAAGTATTCACCTAGACTTTGAGGCAGGGTCGTTCGGTGTGTGTGGGTCATTGCATTGGTGCGAGGTTTCGCTTTTGGGCAGGCAGCCTGAGCGCACCGGAGACACAAGAAACAATCAGAAATGACGTCGAAAACGGCGCGCTTCAACAGAGGAGAGAACTATGAAGAGAAGTCTGAAAATGCTTGGGCTTGCGACGGCAACGAGTTTGCTTGCGCTGCCCGCGGCGGCGGCTGAGAAAGTCAACATTGGCGTGCCATCATGGACCGGTGCACAGGCGATTGCCTATGTCCTGGGTGAAGTCGTGGAATCGCGCATTGGCGGCACGGTGGATTATATCCCCGGCAACAACGCGACGATTTTCCAGGCGATGGATCAGGGCAATGGCGACATTGACGTCCATCCGGATGTCTGGCTGCCAAATCAGGAAAGCTTCACAAAGAAATACGTCGACGAAGCCGGGACGGTCACGCTGTCATCCAACCCATATCAGGGAAATCAGGGCTTTTGCGTCACCGAGGACTTCGGGAGTGCAAATAACATCACGGACATCGCCGATCTGGGTCGTCCGGATGTAGCGGCGTTGATGGACAGCGACGGAAACGGACTGGGCGAGATGTGGATTGGCGCTCCGGGGTGGGCGTCTGCCAACGTCAACGAGGTCAAGACTCGCGACTATGGTCTGCTCGACTTCATCGAGCCTATTCGTGCGGAAGAAAGCGTGAAAACAGCACGCATCAAGGACAGCATCGCCAAGGGCGAGGGCTATGCGTTCTATTGCTACAAGCCCCATGCCGTATGGTTCATGTTCGACGTCAAGATGCTTACCGAGCCGACGTTTGATCCGGCGAAATATGTGATGGTTCAGCCGTCCGACGACGCCGACTGGTATGAGAAGTCGATGGTTGCGACCAAGGATGCACTGAAAGACGTTCAGATCGCGTGGTCCAATTCGCTGGTTGATCGCTCGCCCGCAATTGCCGAGTTCTTTGCGAACTTTGCGTTGACTGCGGATGATGTCAGCCAGTTGGCTTATGAGATCAGCGCCAATGGTCGTGAACCTGCGGATGTTGCAGAAGAGTGGGTCAACGCGAACTCTGATCGCGTGGACGCCTGGCTCGGTCTCTAAGACCTGAAAGCCAAAGCATATCGATGGCGCACCCCTAATTGGGTCGCGCCATCGACCCACCCCCTTCCGAGCAGGACAGGCGCCACATGACCGATCAAACCGTCATAGAGATTTCCAACGTCTGGAAGATTTTCGGAGCGAACGCGCAGGCCGCTCTTGCCGCGATCCGCGAGAGGGGTCTCGGGAAGTCCGAGGTTCTTGCCGAGTATAACGCCGTTGTTGGAGTTGCCGATGTCAGCCTGTCGGTAAACCGGGGCGAGATCTTCTGCATCATGGGTTTGTCAGGAAGCGGCAAATCTACTTTGGTGCGCCATTTCAACAGGCTTTTGGAGCCGACTGCCGGCAAGATCGAAATCGAAGGCATTGACGTGATGGCGCTGGGCTCACGTGAGCTTCAGCAATTCCGAAATCAGAAGATCGGCATGGTCTTTCAGAACTTCGCTCTGATGCCGCACCGCTCTGTTCTAGACAACGTGGCAATGCCGCTTGAGATCAGGAAAGTCCCCAAGAACGAGCGTATGCGACAGGCGGCTGCGATCCTTGACATCGTTGAGCTGGGTGCCTGGGGTGCGAAATTTGCGCATGAGTTGTCCGGCGGGATGCAGCAGCGCGTGGGACTGGCACGGGCGCTTGCCGCGAACCCGGATGTCTTGCTGATGGACGAACCGTTTTCGGCGCTTGATCCGCTGATCCGCCGTCAGCTGCAGGACGAGTTCATTCGTCTCAGCAAGATTCTGAAAAAGACGACGATCTTCATTACTCATGATCTGGATGAAGCGGTTCGGATCGGGGACCGCATTGCGATCATGCGCGACGGCAAGATGGTGCAGATGGGGACAGCCGAAGACATCGTGATGGACCCGGCGGACGATTATGTTGCTGATTTCGTGGCTGGAATTTCGCGTCTGAAAGTGGTGCATGCGCACGCCGTGATGCAACCGATTGAGGCGTTTGTTTCTGCGAACGGCGCACTGACCCCGGATGCGCCGAAGGTCGATGGGGCCGAAACTCTTAGCACGCTCATTAATCTTGCGATAGGCGATGATCGCCCAATCGTCGTGCAAACCGACGGCAAAGACGCCGGTGTCATCACACGCTCTGACCTGTTGCGCACAGTGATCGAAGGGACAGAAGTATCATGACGGATCTCGGCATTAATCCTCTGGAAGATACAGAGTCCGCTGCCGCGCAGGCCTATGCCGAAGAACGGCGCGAAAACATCCGTACCTTCGTGCGCACCAACCCTGAATACTACATTCGTATGTTCGACAAGATCGGGGCCTCGTCGCGTTTTACGCCGACGCTGAATATCTTGGCGGGACTTTTTGGCCCGGTCTGGTTCGGCGCGCGCGGATTGTGGAACTGGGCGCTGCCGTTTCTGATCGTCGAAGCCCTGGCGATGGTTCAAATGGCGCGTGGACTGTTCGGGGACCTGGGCGCTGAAGCTATGGAGCGCATCGCGTCTATCGAAGGAACGCTTGAGTTGCGCCGCCAGCAACTTGCCGCTGCAATAGAAAACGGTTCGGACCGGGTAGACGCTTTTCAGCGTACAGTCGACTCTCTTGAGGCGAATATTGGTGGTATCCGCGCCGAGGCCGAAGCCATGGCTGCTGAAGGTCCGACAATTGCGCTGACAGGTCTGGCTATTTTGGTCTTGGCCAAGATTGCGCAGGCGCTTGTTGCCAACACAGCGCTTGAAGGGCGGTTCTCGGATTGGCTCAGCGATCGGACGGTCCGTTCGGGTCTGCCGATCACAGAGATTATTTTCAGCGCGATTTTCATGGTGCTGATCGTCTTTGCAGCGATGATGCACTACAGCTTTCCAGGGCGGTTTTCGCTGCTCTCGGATTTCCCAACGGACCCGGATATCCGACTTGTCAGTATTGACGGGGTTGAGGCGTTCTTCAATTGGGCGGTGCTGAACGGCGATGCGCTGTTTGATGCGATCACCTACTGCATTCGCCTTGTTCTGGATGCGCTGGAGATTGTCTTTGTCAGTACTCCTTGGATCGTGATTGCCTCGCTTATCATTCTTCTGACCTGGCTGACTGCCGGTGTTCGCATGGCGATCTATTCAGCCGCCTTCTTGTCTTACATGGGGCTGTTGGGCTTTTGGGAGAAGGCCATGACGACGCTGGCATTGCTTGGTACGGCGGCCTGTCTGTCGATCCTGATCGGCATTCCTCTGGGAATGTTCGCAGCACGCAGACCGAGGTTTTATTCCGCGATTCAACCCATCATGGACTTCATGCAGACCATGCCGGCATTCGTGTTCATGATCCCGGTCATCGCTTTCTTCGGAACGGGCAAGCCCGCCGCGGTTGTGACGACCATGATTTTCGGCGGCACGCCTGTTGTGCGTTTGACAGTCTTGGGTTTGCGAGGCGTTCCTGAAAGCGTGCGCGAGGCGGCGATCAGTTTTGGTGCGAACAAATGGTATCTGTTGACCAAGGTCGACCTGCCCCTTGCGGGACCTTCGATCCGGGCGGGGATCAACCAGACCATCATGCTGTCGCTTGCCATGGTCGTCGTGGCGTCGCTGATCGGAGCGAAGGGACTTGGCGAGGACGTGCTGGAGGCGCTGCAATACGCGAATGTCGGACAGGGTATTCTTGCCGGGTTCTCGATCTTGTTCTGCGCAATGATCCTCGATCGTATCGTTCAGGGTGGGCGCAAGTGACACCGGTTGTTTTTGTACACGGTTTTCTTGGTGGCAGTCGGCAGTGGCGGGCTCAGGTCGAGGCGCTTTCGGGAATTGACGTGATCGCCGTTGATCTGCCTGGCTACGGGGAGAACGCGCATCTTTCGCCCCTCGAAAGCATTTCCGCATTTGCCACTTGGGTGTTGGAAGCGTTGAGATCGCGCGGGATCGCGCGGTTTAATCTGATAGGTCATTCAATGGGCGGAATGATCGCGCAGGAAATGATGGCGCAGGCCCCCGAATGTATTGAACGATTGGTGCTCTATGGGACTGGGGCCACCGGGGTTCTGCCGGGTCGGTTCGAGACGATTGAGACGTCAAGACAACGCGCTCAATCAGATGGCGCACAGGCGACGGCAAGACGGATTGCCGCCACCTGGTTTCTTGAGACATGCAAGGCCGATGCCTATGAGGATTGCGCGCATATCGCAGAGCAAAGCGGTATGGGCGCTATTCTGGCTGGTCTTGAGGCAATGGAAAGCTGGAACGGCACCAATCGTCTTCAAGAGATCCGTAGCAAGACGCTTATTGTCTGGGGCGACCGCGACCGCACCTATCCGTGGAAGCAAACCGAATATCTCTGGCAGTCGATCGCTGGATCAAGTCTGGCGGTGCTTCCGGATTGCGCGCACGCTGCGCATCTGGAAAAGCCGTATTACTTCAATGGCCTGATAAAAGACTTCATTTCCGCCTGAGCTGAGGCAGCCAGCAAAAGGACGGTGCGACGCAGCAGTAGCCATGCCGCGGATTTCTAGTTTTCGTGCCAGAACCGGTCCTTGACGACGCCTTCTACGACGCCTTCGGGCGTCTCGATGGACAGCGTGGTGCCCGGATCCCAATGGGTCATGCGCACCATGCCAATGGCGACCGAGCAGTCGAAGTCAGGCGACCACGAACTCGAAGTGACTTGCCCGATTTTCTGATTTTTTGACATGATCGGCCAGGCCCGATCGCAGGCTGGCACACGGCCTTTGATTTCGATGGGGCGGATCTGCCGGATGGGCCCGTCCTTTGCGACACGCAGCAAAGCGTCTCGCCCAATGCAGCCGATGGCCGTTTGTGTGTTGCAGAATTTGCCCAGCCCACATTCATGCGGCGTGTTCTCGCGGGTCATGTCGTTGCCATAGCTGAGCAAACCGCTCTCAATGCGCTCGGCTGCGTTTGGACAACCTGCGCGCACGTTAAGGTCTTTTCCAGCTTCAAAGAGCGCATTCCAGATCGGCATTCCCCATTCGGAGCCTTCGACGTAGATCTCGAAGCCGCCCTGCTTGGAGTAGCCCGAGCGCGCTATGACGACGTCCTGCCCCTCGAAACTGAAGATGCCGAAGCGGAAGAAGCGCAGGTTGCGGATATCTTCGCCAAAAACGCGGGCGGCCAGTTCGTCTGACTTTGGGCCCTGAATAGCGAGTGGACTGATATCGGGTTCGTCGACAAGCACCTCGAACCGATAGGCGTTCGCAATGCCCTTGACCCAAAGCAAAAGGTCCGAGTCCGCGATCGAGATCCAGTAGCGGTCCTCGCTGAGTTTAACGGCCACGGGGTCGTTCAGCATTCCGCCGGTTTCATCCACGATGGGAACGTAGAGGCACTGGCCCGGAAGCATTCCACGCAGGTCGCGCGGCGTCAGTGTTTGCATGAGCCGGGTTGCGTCGGGGCCGCGCAGTTCAACTTGTCGTTCACAGGCGACGTCCCAGACCTGAACGTGCTTTTTCAGGTGGTGGTAGTCGGCTTCGATGCTTTCGAAGAACACCGGCAAGAGCATGTGGTTATAAACGGTGTATCCACCGACGCCAGCGGCCTCGACGCCGTCAGAGAAAGGCGTGCGGCGCAGACGCCGCGATGGAGCAATGAGAGCCATTCAGGATTGTCCTTCTGCACGCGCCAACTGGCGCAGCTCAAATTTCTTGATTTTGCCCGTGGCGGTTTTCGGGAGCTCCCCGAAGACCACGGATTTGGGTGTCTTGAAGCCAGCAAGGTGGCCCCGGCAGAATGTAATGATGTCTTGGTCGCTTGGGGTTTTCCCCTCGCGCAGTTCGACATAGGCACACGGAACTTCGCCCCATTTCTGGTCGGGTTTGGCGACCACGGCGGCCGCCTGAACATCCGGGTGACGGTAGAGAACGGCCTCGACTTCGACAGATGAGATGTTTTCGCCACCCGAGATGATGACATCCTTCAGGCGGTCCCGCACTTGCATGTAACCATTCGCGTGGACAACTGCGGCGTCGCCGGACCAGAACCAGCCGCCAGAGAAGGCTTCAGCGCTGGCGGCGTCATCTTTGTAGTACCCCTTCATGACGGTATTTGCGCGGATGGCGATCTCGCCTTGCGTTTCGCCGTCCATCGGGATGGGATTGCCTGTTTCACGGTCGATCACGCGGACGTCTTCAACCATTGGAAATGCAACGCCCTGATGGGCCTGCAATTCGGCCTGTTCGGCAGGCGTCAGGTCGTCCCAGTCTTCTTGCCAAAGGCATTGCGAGATGTGGCCATAGGTTTCAGTGAGACCATAAACCTGCATCACATCCAGACCCATCGCGCCCGTTTTTTCGAGAATTGCAGGCGGCGGCGGTGCCCCTGCTGTCATGACGCGGATGCGCGGATCATAGGGTGTTGAGGGGCTATGCGGGCTTTCAGCAAGCATCTGAAGAACGATCGGTGCCGCTCCGAAATGGGTGATCTGTTCTGCCGCGATGGCCTCGAAGATGCGTTGCGGGACCGGATCGCGGGTGAACACCATCTTGCCTCCAACCAGAGGCAACATCCAGGGGTGGCACCAACCGTTGCAGTGGAACATCGGCACGATCGACAGGTAGGACGCGTAGTGAGGCACCTGCCATGCATTGATCGTGCCCATGGCCATGAGCGCGGCGCCGCGGTGGTGGTAAATGACGCCTTTGGGGCGCCCCGATGTCCCGGAGGTATAATTCAGCGCAATGGCTTGCCATTCATCGTTGGGCAGACCGTCGCCGTCAAATGAGGGGCCGCCGAGGAGTTGGTCGTAGTCGGAATCTCCGACGGTTCCGGCGTCCGGGCCCTGTGCGTCCCGGATTGTAACAAGGGGCAATGTCTTGCCGAGAAAGTCGAAGGCCGCGTGGACGAGCGTTCCAAGCGTGCTGTCGGCAATCACCAGTTTGGTGTCGGCGTGTCCAATAATGTAGCCGATGGTTTCCGCTTCAAGCCGCGTGTTGATCGTGTTCAGCACAGCGCCGATCATCGGGATCGCGAAACTCAACTCAAACAGTTCAGGGATATTCGGGCAAATGACGGAAACCGTGTCGCCCTTTCCAATCCCGTGCGCTTGCAGTCCGCCAGCGACGGCGCGCACACGATCTGCGAACATTCGCCAGTCATACCGCACGTCACCGTAAACGACCGCGGGTCTTTTGCCGTGGACCGCGGCTGCGCGATTGAGGTGCGAGATCGGCGAAAGAGGCACGTAGTTTGCCATGTTCGCAGAGGGTTTGTCGTAATGTGATTGCATGGCGTCCACTCCTCCCCGAACAGACGCTTACTTCGGTCCGTGCCAGTCAATCTGGCAAATCTCGGCCGAACGCCCTTCGAAATCCCAGACGCGACCAAAGGCCCGCAGCCGGCCCTGATTGGCGGTCGCCACCGTAATGTCGGCGCCCATCCAATATTGGCTGTTCGTGATGACCAGATCGTTCTCCGGGTCCTTGCCTGCGACGGGGATGATTTCACCCTTGATGCGTTTGCCGACCGAGATACGACGGGTCTTGCCTTCATTTTCGTAGGTGATCGGTTGGCGCTCGTGGCCGAGAAGTTCGGAAACGAGCACACTGAAGAGACCCGTTGTGCCGCGCGCTTTGCCGGACATAATGGTGACGATGGCGTCATAGGCATCATCGCTGGCGCGGTCGTCAATGAACAGGGCTACCTTCCAGTTCCCGCGCGCCATACGTTCGGGGATTTCGATCATGAGACCCACGTTCAGACCGGAAAGATCAACGTCGCCATAGTGGCCGCTGTCTATGCGTATGCCGCCCCAGGTCTGGCAATGGCCTTCGGTTGGAAGGTGTTGACCCAGGGACACAACGCAGGGGCAGAAAACCGTGCAGTTGCAGTTGAGGATCAGTTCACCTTTCATCGTCCAGTCGACGGTTCCGATGTCTCCATCAAGTGCCATTTCGTTTCTCCCTTTAAAGTCCTGTAAGCGCCACGAATCCGGATGCACCAATGAGGGTGAATCCAAGGGGACGACTTATCCAGCGCCCGATTTCGGGCAGTTTTTCGAGTATCATAATCAAGGTTGCCAGCCCCATGAAGGCGAGGCTCATGACGCCGCCAACAAAGGCCAAGAGCATCAGGGCCCAGCAGCAACCCAAGCAGGTCGCGCCGAGTCTGACGCCAAGCCGCACTGGTGTTTCGCCCCAATATTGCATGAAGAACGTCAGAGGCGCACGGCATTTGCTCAGGCAGGCCTCTTTCATATCCGTGAACTGGTAGAGGCCTGCGATTGCCAGAAGCAATGCCGATAACCACAAGGAGCGGCTATCGCCAAAGCTGCTTACCAATTCATAGTGAAAGAGCGCCATTTGGAGGCCGGATGCGACCAGCGCAAAACCGGCCCAGACGGCAATGAAGCCTACGGCCAGCATATGAAAATCCGTTTCGGCTCCGGACTGTGTAAGGTCATCATATGCGGCGAAAGCGGGAAGGGCGGTTGGCAGCATCATCGCTGTCGACATCAAGAGCCACATCAACGTGACACGGGTGAAGCCAGCGAGGTCCGGCGTTATGGCGCACAACGACACCCAGAACTCGGATCCGAACAGCCGGGAAGCTTCGCGAAGCTCTTGCGGGATTGCCATCGCATAAAGGGCCACCCAGGACGCAATGATCGCACCGAAAAGTACGAGCCAATGCAGTCCAAGCATGGAGCGTATGCGATCCGCGAACAAGATGACCTCCCGAGTCAGTGGTTGCATTTTAAATGTCAGACTTTTAAATGTCTGACAAATGAAAATCGATCCAGACAGCAATGCCGGTCTTTCGGCACAGATCGCGAAGTCCATTCGCGATGCGATTATTTCAGGCGCGCTTATCGTCGACGAGCGCCTGCCGTCCGAGGCTGAGCTTGCGGAACATTTTGATGTGTCGCGCCCGACAATTCGCGAAGCGCTCAAGCGGCTTGCCGCGCAATCGCTGATCCGCACGCAGCGCGGTGCCTTCGGAGGCGCTTTTGTGCGCCATCTTTCGTACGAAGACGCCCGAGAGCAACTTGTGACGACATCCACACTTCTACTCAGCATGAACGGCATAAGTTTCGACACGGCCTGCGAGGCACGTTTTGCATTGGAGCGCGCTTGTGCGCCGATGGCTGCCCAGCGCCGAGGGCCAGAGCAATTGGCGATCATGAGAGCTGAGATAGAACGTCAGATCGAGCCTGGTTTGACCGACGAGGCGTTTTGCGCTTCAGACGTCAAGTTCCACCGCGCGCTTGTTGACGGAGCTCAGAACCCGGTCTTGTCTTATCAGTTGTCCGGTTCGATCGAGGCCATGCAACCGTTGATGAACATGATTACGTTCACGGCGCGGTCGCGCGCTGAAATCGTCGAGATCCATACCGGAATTCTCGACTCCATCGAAGCGCGTGACGCGGAACTTGCGACCAAAATTCTCCAACAGCTTGAAGATGTTACAAAGCGCCTTGCCTACAGCGTCATAGACGCAAAGGCAGTCGCGCATTCAAAAAAGGCCCTGACTGACGCTGCACGGGTATCGACTGACTAGCGCCGGGGCCAGGCAAGAAGGTACGAATTCATGAGTCTTCAGATTAACCCCTCGGACTACGAGAGCCTTGCCGTTGCGCAGACAGATGATGGTGTCTGGCGCGTAACCTTGAACCGTCCCGACAAGCGGAACGCTTTGGATTTGGCGACCGTGGAGGAGCTGGTTCAGTTCTTCACGGTGGCCCCTCGTGCGGGTGTTCGTGCGGTCGTTCTTGCAGGCGCGGGGGATCATTTCTGCGCCGGTCTGGATTTGATCGAGCACCATGATGCCGATCGCAGCCCAGCGGCCTTCATGCATGTCTGTATGAGATGGCACGAGGCCTTTAACAAAATGGAATACGGTGGTGTTCCGGTCATTGCCGCGCTTCACGGCGCGGTCGTTGGTGGAGGACTTGAACTCGCCAGCGCAGCCCACATTCGGGTGATGGACGAGACCGCGTATGTTGCCTTGCCGGAAGGCCAGCGCGGGCTGTTCACCGGTGGTGGCGCGACGATCCGGGTGACCGATTTGATCGGTAAGGCGCGGACCGTTGATATGATGCTAACTGGTCGGGTTTACCGTGGCCAAGAAGCGGTCGATCTTGGTTTTGCGCAATACCTCGTCGAAGGGTCCAGCCTGGAACTTGCACATGAGATCGCACAGAAGACGGCGGAAAATCTACCACTGTCCAACTTCGCCATCTGCTCGGGCGTAAGCCATATGCAGAATATGTCCGCTCTGGACGCGGCCTATGCCGAGGCTGTCTTGGCGGGTGTCGTGAACACCCAGCCGGAAGCGCGGGCGCGCCTTGCAGCCTTCGCTGACAAAACCGGAGCGCGAATTCGACCTGAATGATGCGGGTAATCGAGCAATCAAACCGTTAAATCCTACAGAAAGTGATCGCCAATAGGTTGATTTCCCGCGTTGTGTTGACCGAATCGCGAGATCAATGCACTGTCAATCCTGATTGACACATTTACCGATTAATCGTTCGAGCCGAAAAGAGCGCGAGCGCAAAAACAAAACCCAAAAAAAGACCAGGGAGCGAAGAAGTGCGAAGTGACGGCCCGTCCGGGAAGCCATTGGATATTGACGTCTACGTGCGTTCCCAAGCGGAATTACGGAGCCTGAAATCCCAACTTCCCGAGGACACGGTCGCCAGCCTTGCACGCGAAGTCATCCGACGATTGGCATCGCGGGAAATTCAAAGCTCGGTCAATACGCCGTCGGAGGATGCGATTGCGCAGCTTTGCCATGCATTGCTTTCGGACGATGACACCGCTGGTGCGCAGTATATTCAAGAGATCGAAACTGACGGAGCGACTGTTGAGGTCGTTTATCTCCAGTATCTTGCGCGCGCGGCGCAGTTGCTTGGAGTCTGGTGGGAAGAAGACAAGATTTCCTTCATGAGCGTGACGCTCGGAACAAGCCGGATGTATGCAATCATGCGCGGGATGCAGCATCGCTTTGCAGTCCCAAGGGCGCCACTGAAACGGTCTGCGCTTTTTGCCTCGGTGCCCGGAGAGACCCATACACTGGGTGTCCGAATGGCGGCTGATCTGTTTCGCCAGGATGGCTGGGATATCAATTTGAAGCTGGGTTTGACTCATGAAGAGTTACTCAAGCACGTCGAGGGCTCGGATGCAGTCCTGGTTGGAGTCTCTGCCGCAGGGGAGCACTCGATCCGTGCGCTTTCGCAGCTTGTGGTCGCACTTCGTATCAGCAATCCAAACACCAAGTTATTCGTCAGTGGAAATGTCGTGGTCAAGGCATCCGAACAGATCGCCCTTATGGGACTGGATGGCACAGCAGCGGACATCAAGACCGCTCGCGAAGTGATGGCGAAACTCTGGACCGACGTCTCTGACAAGAGATCTACGGCCTAACGGGTTTTCATGCCGTTTTCGCTTCTTGCGGTAGTGAACTTTGCGCCGCCAATGAACTCTGAATTGAGTAAAATGCGGTAGAGTAGCTTAGCATGGAATTAGTGCGTTTGTGAAAATGTGTGTCCAATCCTGAAAGGAGGGACTGGAATGTTTCGCACACTACGCCGACGCGCTTATGCCTTTTGTCTGTTGTTTTTATTTGCGCTCACCATTCCGGTTGCAGCGATACCACAAGTGAGCTGTGAAGGCGCAACGTGTAGTAAAGCGGACGCTGAAGGCGGAAAGACGGTAAGGATCGGATATACCCAGTTCGCGCCTTATTCAGGCACGTCAAACACCGGTGTCGCCGAGGGATATATGATTGACCTGGCCCGCCTCCTGCTTGAGCCGATGGATTACACGATTCGGTTCATCCCCCATCAGAATCCGTCACAGTTGTTGGAGAGTCTGGAAGCTGGCCGGATTGATGTGACGACACCCTTAAGCTTCAACCCTGAAAGGGAAGCCTATGGTGCGTTCACGGACTCGGTTTACACTTTTTCTTTTGGAGTATTCGTCGCCCGCAGTGACTCTTCAATCACCAAAGCGCATGAGCTTGCTGGCCTGCGAGTGGGAGTCTCGCAAGGGTCGCAGGCCGACCGGTTGCTGAACAGCATCGAGGGGGCAATAGCAGTCCCCCTTGATAGTGGCGACGAACTGCTGTTGCCGCTCTTGTCGGGCGACGTAGACGCAGTGGCAGCGCCTGCCTCATCCCTGAATTACAACATCGGTCGCGCCGGGCTGAGCGGTCGTGTCCAACAAATGCAATTCAGTCTTAAGGAATCGCAAGCAGGATTTCTTGTGGATCGCTCGCAGGCCCGACTGCTTCAGGATTTGAATGCAGCGATAGGACTCGCGCTAAATCGCGGACACATTGAAGACCTTTATAGCCGATGTTTTGAGTCGGGGTCTGACCCGCTAACCCATCGAGAAAGATCCGTGGTCGTACTATCCGGTGGGGTTGTGTTTCTGGCTCTGCTTTATTGGGGCTGGCTTCACTATGGCGTGCGCATGCGTGCACATCTTGCGACGGAACGCGCCAATTCGCTTCAGGAAGTGCTGAATGCAACAGGCGAGACACTGATGATCATGGATTCGCAAATGCGCCCCATTTGGTGGAACGACGCATTTTCAGACAATTTCCCCCATCAGGTTCCTTTGTTGGAGCGCGGCTCGAACCTGAAAGAAATCCTCGCGTCGATTCAGCAAGCAAACACGAACGATGCTTTTTGCGCCCCGGAAAGCCTCAATAGAAGCCCAGATGACCAGATCCTCGACCTGCTCGCCGGACGCGAGGCGCAGTCCGTCGATCTTGTTGAAGGTGGCAAGGTATTCAAGAGTCAGGGTGTCCGGCTTTCATCCGGTCAATATGGCATCCTGGCCACTGACGTGACTGCGCTGTCAATTGCGAATGCGAAACTGAAATCAAACACAGAACGGCTTCAACAGGCAAACCGGAACCTGAGCGAGTTCAGTCACGTGGCGGCGCATGATCTTGCAGGTCCGCTCAGGAATATTCGAAGCCTGCACCGTTGGATCATCGAGGATATTGCCGATACCGGGGTCGAACTGGAGGGCGAAGTGCTTGAGAATTTCGAGCATATCGATTGGCTGATTGAGTGTCAGGGAGCGTTGATTGATGACCTTCTGGCATATTCAGCTTCCGGCCAAGAGGCTTCGTCCCGCGCCTTCGATCCGACGACCCGTTGGGCCTCAGTGCTTGACCTTTGCGACATCCCAAAGGGTTTCAAAGTAACGACCCCGTCCTCCATGCCGCATCTTTTCGCTGATCCGGTCGGTTACGACATCGTAATTCGCAACCTCATCTCCAATTCCGCAAAACATCACGACCGCGAATTTGGCAAGATTGACATAACTTATAGCTTGGATGGCGATGATGTGAAAATTCACATCATGGATGACGGGCCGGGAATCGAAAACGCCCATATTTCGACGATCTTTCAGCCCTTCAAGACGCTCAAATCGCGTGACCGCGGGGGTGGAACAGGTCTGGGCCTTGCCTTCGTCGAGCGCACAGTTGGAAAATGGGGCGGGCAAGTGAACGTGTCGAGCGACCCGGCAAATCGAGTGACGACTTTCAGCTTCACGGTGCCGGTTGCTCAGAATAAAAGCGTTGCAAAGAATATCATTCGATTGCGTGCAGTTTAGAGGTGGCGTCGAGCAAAAAAACGGCGCCCAAATCGCAAAGGACATTCCTGAAAAAGACTGGGCATCAAGGCTCGAATCGTTTTGCCGCGGCACAACTGGATCAAGATTCCCCTGAGTGCAGACAGAGAACCCGAGACGCCCAAAATCCCGGGAGTTCCGAGGTCAGGTTGGCACAGATGTGGAATAGTGATCTAACTTCGGCTGTAGCGGGTCAAGACCGGTATTCGAAACGCTTGTCGCCAATCGGCGACTGACTGAGTGCTGGTTTTCCTGCCTGAATACTGAGGTGTATTGATGACGTTCCGCAGAGACTTGGAAGCGCGTATTGCCATGGGTCGAGGCGAGCGGCCGGCAGATCTGGTTCTGAAAGGCGGTCGGGTTTTCGATTTGATCACCGGTGACTTCCTTGAAGGTGACGTTGCGATCGCTGGAGATTTGATCGTCGGAACCGGGACGTCCTACCAGGGCGTTCACGAAGTCGATGTCCGGGGTGCAATTCTGGTACCCGGATTTATCGACACGCATCTGCATATCGAGAGCTCTCTGATTACGCCGCATGAGTTCGACCGTTGCGTGACGCCACGCGGTGTCACGACAGTGATTTGTGACCCTCATGAGATTGCAAATGTAATTGGGTCTGAAGGCATCAGGTATTTTCAGGCTGCATCCGAGCAGACTCTCATGAGCATTTTCGTGCAGCTTTCATCATGCGTTCCATCCACAGATATGGAGACAGCCGGCGCGCATCTGGCGGCAATCGATATCGCAGCTTTGCGAGGGCATCCTTCCGAGATTGGGCTGGCTGAGTTCATGAATTATCCCGGAGTGATCCATCGTGATCCGCAGGTCATGGAGAAGTTGCTACTGTATGAAGGAGGCCATATCGACGGTCATTGTCCGCTTCTTTCCGGCTTGGAACTGAATGCCTACATCGCCGCGGGCATCAGCACCGAACATGAAGCGACATCTGAAGCGGAAGCGAGGGAGAAACTACAAAAGGGAATGCGCGTTCTGATCCGGGAAGGTTCGGTATCCAAAGACCTGCATGCGCTCCAGCCGCTCTTGACGCCCCTGACTGCACCTTACATGTGCTTGTGTACCGATGATCGCAATCCGCTTGATATCGACGAGTACGGCCACCTTGACTACATGATCCGAACGCTGATTGCTTTGGGGACACCGCCGCTTGCTGCATATCGTGCCGCCAGTCTTTCCGCCGCTGAGGCATTTGGATTAAAGGACCGTGGATTGATTGCGCCAGGCCTGCGCGCAGACATCGTCGTATTGGACAGTCTGGAAAGTTGCCGGGCAAGTATGGTGTTCTGTGGCGGCAGACTGGCTGACGATGCAGCATTTGCAGAGCGGGGAAGCATTCCGAATGTCGGACGGAAATCGGTGAAGGCACCTGTTGTCGAGTCAGCCGACTTCCGAACAACGGCAAATCGAGAAGAGACAGATGTAATCGGTATTGTAGAAGGCAAGATTCTTACCGAGCACTTGCGCGAGACGATCCTGATCGAAGATGGGGACAAGCGTCCTGATCCAAAGCGCGATCTGGCGCGGATAACAGTCATTGAGAGACACGGAAAAAACGGAAACATTGCTTCAGGATTTGTGCGCGGATTTGGGATGATTTCCGGTGCCATAGCCTCGACGGTTTGCCATGATCACCACAACATCGTTTGCGTTGGTATGGACTATGCAGACATGGCCGTGGCCTCCAATCGCCTGGCGGAACTGGAAGGCGGGTTTGTGGTGGTCCGCGATGGTATCATTTTGGCAGAGCTGGCGCTCCCAATTGCAGGCTTGATGAGCATGGAGCCATTCGAGCAGGTTCGCGAGCAACTCCTTGAGCTGCGATCTGCCGCGGAAGGCTTGGGTGTGATCCTGGAAGAGCCGTTTCTGCAACTGGCGTTCTTGGCTTTGCCGGTCATTCCTGCTCTGAAAATCACCGACAGGGGAATGATAGACGTCACTCGTTTCGAGATAATTTCTTAGTATCGGACGTCCCTAACAAACGATTTCTTAACCAAGATTCTGCATGTTCTGCATCAGGGTTTTCATCGACTTTTGTGAAGCCACTGTTTCTGGGGACGACAGCGTGCCGCAACTCATTGTCAATCAGACAATCTCGGCTGGCGAGCTTGGCCTTGACTGGGGGATCAGCGATCTTCTCTTCGCCGAGATAAGCGGACGCCGGATCGTCTATGTTTTGTCTCGTTCGGATCAGACCTTGGTCGAGCTTGAAATAGCACCTGATGGCACTGTCAACGTCGTTCAGGATCTGGAATTGCAGGGGTCTTTCGAAGTCGGCAGCTCGCCAGAACTGGAGCTGTACGATGGCATGCTTTCCCTGGCGGGACTATCAAATTCCAGCGGCCAGTTCGTATCCTTGTCGACCGATGGCGCACTTGGGTCGCAATACTCGGAGCCGGGTGTCGGCGAACTGGTCGCACCCTTGTCGATTGGCGGTTTTCTTGTTTCTGCCGACGAATCCGGCAACGGTCTGGTCGTCTATGAAGGCACAGATTCCGGTCTTGCTTGGGTGGCGAGTGTTGTGGACGAAGACGATACCTTTCTGGGTGGTGTCTGGGACACGGCCGCAATAACAACTTCAGGTGCTAACTACCTTGCCGCCGTTTCCCGATCTGAAAATGGTGTGACATTGGTGGAAATCGGCGCGTCTGGCACACTGTCCGCTGTAGATAGTTTGGGTACACTCGAAGGCCTTCCCATTAGCCAGCCAATCGGGGTTGAAGGGCTTCAGCGCGTGAACGAAAGTCTGCTTGTCGTCGCCGCTTCAGGTACCTCGTCGCTATCAACGATGCGCGTGGAAGCAAATGGAGAGCTTTGGCTCACTGACCACGTCCTCGATTCCAGCTCAACGCGGTTCCAATCGGTGTCATGTGTCGATGCCATAACCGTTGGCAATTTTGCCTACGTCGCGGCAGGAGGCGCGGATGGGGGGATTTCACTGTTCACGATTCTTGCCGGGGGTCGGTTGGTCCATTTGTCGACAACTGTAGATACTGCAAGCACAACGCTGTACCGCGTTTCGGCGATTTCGATAAGTTACATGAATGGTTCGCTGCAAATTCTTGGTGGTTCCGCATGGGAAGCCGGGTTGACGCGTTTGAGCTACGATTTGACCATGCAGGGTTCGGTACTGCTCGCACCCGAATTCACTGTGGGGACAGACTTGAACGACCAACTCATGGGTTCTGACACCGCCGACGTTCTGGACGCCGGTGCCGGAGAAGACATTCTCTTTGACGGGCATGGATCAGACACGCTTACTGGCGGATCTGGCCAAGACCTTTTCGTGTTTTCTCTGGACGGAGTAGAAGACCTAATTCTCGATTTTGAACGCGGCGTTGATCGTCTTGATCTGTCGAGTTTTGATTTCCTTTATGACGTGAGCCAGCTTTCGATTGTGCCGACAAGCGATGGTGCGGAGATTACCTTCGCCGATGAAGTTCTGCGGATAATCAGTGATGACGGGCAATCTCTTTCGGTGCTCGATTTTGAAAACCCAGATATCCTCAACATCGATAGGCCGCCCCTTCTTAACGTAAGCCAGGCGCTGGATGGGGGCGCTGGTGATGACGTTCTGAACGGGAATTCAGGTGACGATACGATTTCCGGATTTGGTGGAAATGACATTCTGTCGGGTGGCGCCGGAGCGGATCTTCTGGACGGCAGTGATGGGGATGACACACTTGATGGCGGAGTTGGTCATGACATTTTGCGCGGCGGCGACGGGCGCGATCTGGTCTTTGGAGGGGCTGATGACGACTTTGTAAGCGGTGGCGACGGTGGGGACACGTTATATGGAGACGACATCGCTTATGCGATCGCGAAATTGTCAAGTAGGATGTCTCCCCAGACTGCCAGAAGGTCCCCGTCATCCAAAAGGGTTTGGGCGTCTGCGTTCGGTGTCCAGGATGGGAACATGTCCACAAGCCCGGCAAGTGTGATGTCATCACCGAAAAGCAGGTCATTTCCGTTTCCGCAGTCGAGCTCATCGCTTCCCTCGCCCCCTTCCAGCACGTCACGGCCTTCGCCTCCGTCAAGCCTATCGTTTCCGCCTTGACCCCTGAGGGCGTCGTTCCCGTCAGCGCCATAAGCCGCATCGGTGCCCGCGCCAGTCGACAGCCCGTTGTTGCTTGAATTCCCATGGACGGAATCGTCTCCGTCTCCGGTCAGACCGTACTCGATGACGGTGCCGCGTGAGATGCCGATGTTGCCAATCAGTCCCGCGAGGTCCGAGAAGGCCTCTTCGCGCAGATCCATGTTTTGATCTGTATTGAATTCGGAGAAGTCGAAAACGTCTGTTCCGGCTGTATCAAAAACGGTGAAGGTTCCCGGGTTTGACAGACTGAGTGCGATGTCGAGGTAGATACCTGTATTGCCATTTGCGCCGTACACATCTTCGCCGGTGTTGGAATCGGGGATTCCATAGAGGTCATGGATTGCGATCAGGTCGGCCACTTGTGGCGTGATCACATACGCGAAGCTTGCATCAACGAACGCGTTTTCGACCTGGTGGAAATATGACATGACGGACGCTTGCCAGCTATCGTTCAGGTAAGAGTTGTCGGTTCCGTATGTCGCGCTTCCATTGTAGTTGCCCGCATGGCCCAGCCCAAGTGCGTGACCGATCTCATGCAGGTAGGTCTGGTAGAAATAGCCATCAACGCGCGCCGATCCACCCGCCCAGGTGTCGTCAATGTTGATAACGGCGCGAGTGATTGTGGACCCCGAGGCCCAAAACTGCGCATAGGCCCCCGCCGCGTCATCTTGGAATGCGATATCTGGGGATGTCGGTGTTTCTCGCACAGAAAGCGTATAGTCACCTGCGAAGCTGTCGAGATAAGAACTGGCTTGAAGATAGTAGGTGCCCGTTGTGGGCGCTTCGAACGAGATCATGCTGCCAATGCCGTTTGCATCGTCGTTCTGCAAAATGACGTTTCCGTTGCTGTCACGCAGTCGCAGATAAGGGTCAGCAAGTGGGTTGCCGGCATTTCCGTTCTCGTCCAGCGCAATGGTAATGCTTTGTCCTGCAACAAGATTAATGGCGATTGCGTCGCGATCAGAGGCCCCAATCGTGCCGATGAAGTCCTCACCCACATTCATGCTATAGGCGGTCAAAGTGCCCGAGCTTGCATCAAGACCTTCAATCCGCGTGGCGGTAGGGGCAATCTGATCAGCCGTTCGTTCGACAAATTCAAGGCCAGTCACGTCGCTCCAGGCTTCGAGAGCAAGACGTGCCATCAACTGGCCGTTATCCTCGAGAGCTGACAAGTCTACTGTCAATATGTCGCCGGTAGCCGCATTGAAGGAATAGGTGTTTCCCCCCAGAAATCGGTGGTGAGTTGCGTTGCAATCTGGTCATTCGTGAATATCGGGACGTCGTCAGAAAGATTGCCTGACTCAAAATCATGATTATCGCCGCTGACGGTCCAAGTCTCGGACCATTCTCTGTAGTCAGTTCGAAAAACCGCCATCAGATGGTCCTACGTGGTGCGGAATTTCTGTGGCTCTTGTCGTGCCCCAGGCGCAAATCCTTAGCGTGGTACGCGGACGTCAGGCGCAAAGGCGCCATAATAAGAAAAGTCATTTCTCACCCCAGTTCGGTCAAGCCGTTCTTGATGTCTGCATGGCCCCCCTTGCAGCGCATCACGGGTAGAATGAGTTCAATTCCCTTGCAAATTACTTAATGTGCGCCTTGAGCCTAAAAAAACTTGAGGACACTTTCATCGACCTAGCGGTAGCGCCTCAGCGTCTCGCCAGGTTCAAGCTTGGGCGTGAGTTCAATTCGCTGACCGCCTTCGGTGATGGATCCGTCGATCCGGCCAGCGATGATACGTGCCGCTTCGCGACCAATCGCCTTTCGACCGGAATCCATCGTCGCAAGTTTGCGGGGCAGACCGTCGAGTAGCTCGACACCGTTGAATCCGGCCAAGCCAAGATCAGACGGCACCTTGATGCCCTGATCGAGGCAATATAGCAGGCCACCGGCACCGATCATGTCGTTAGAGTAGTATAGAAAATCGATATCTTCCGATCGTTGCAGCATGGTTTCAGTCATTTCGCGACCTTTGGCGAGCGCTGAGCCGCCGGAGTAGAACTCCTGATCCATGACTTCTATGCCTTCCTTTGCAAGAGCTTCGGTGAAGCCCTCAAAACGCTTGCGGGCGCGGTGGTCGAGGGGCATTTTCGTCCCAAGAAACCCGATATTGCGATAGCCAGATTTCACGATAGCCCGCGCCATCTCGCGTCCTGCCCGGCGATGGCTGATGCCCACTACGGCATCCACCGGCTCTCCGTCGACATCCATGATTTCGACAACCGGAACGCCGGCAGCCTTCAGCATCGCACGAGACGCATCCGAGTGTTCCAGCCCCGCAATAATGACGCCCGAGGGCCGCCAGGACAGCATCTCGAAAAGGACTTCTTCCTCTTTTTCAGGCAGGTAATTCGTGACGCCTACGACGGGCTGCAACGGCGTATCGTCCAGCACTTCGGATATGCCGGTCATGACTTCCGGGAACACCATATTGGACATGCTAGGAATGATCACCGCAACAAGATTAACGCGGCTTGAGGCAAGTGCGCCCGCGATCTTGTTCGGTACGTAGCCTAGGGTTTTCGCCGCTTTAAGCACTTTCTCACGCGTCGCCAGCGAGACATCACCCCTGTTTCGCAAGACCCGACTGACCGTCATCTCGCTTACGCCCGATGCTTCGGAAACATCGCGAAGCGTAAGAGGTCTGCGGGGAGGGATCTCGATATCGTCTGTCATGGGAATGATCTTTTTGTCTGTCATGGTTCAACTCGTATGCCTACATCCGCTGTCTATGGCCGACTTTGTCTGTTATCGCTAACCTCTCCGATCTTCATCAATTTGTCACGCAAGCATTTTGAAAGATGGAAGACTTGCAGCTACGCGCAGGATTTCCGACAAAGGGAGGCGTGACCCCGTGGCTCAACTGGACAGAGCAGCCCCCTCCTAAGGGGCAGGTTGCAGGTTCGAATCCTGCCGGGGTCGCCAGAAACAACTGAAATTCTTGACTTAAGGGCGTTGGAAGTTAGTGAGCTTGCAGATATTGCATGTGAGATGACGCCGATCCTCTACTCTTTTCGACGATGCCCCTACGCCATGCGTGCACGTTTGGCGCTGGCTGCTAGCGGCTTCATCGTTGAGCTGCGCGAGGTTGTCTTGAGAGACAAACCACAGGCGTTTCTGGATGCTTCAGAAAGCGCGACAGTGCCGTGTCTGGTGACCGACCAGGTAGTGATCGACGAAAGTCTTGATATCATGATCTGGGCCTTGTCGAAGAGCGACCCACTGAATTGGCTTGAAATGCCCAAGGCCGGTTTCGATTGGATTGATCGCGCGGACGGGCCGTTCAAGTCTGCGCTCGACCGGACCAAGTACGCAAATCGCTATGAAGGTGTGGACGTCATGGAGCAGAGGGGCCGCGCGTCGGATTTCCTGAGTGAGTTGGACGCGCAAATCGACTCATGGATGTTCGAACGGCCAACAATTGCTGACTTCGCCATATTGCCGTTCGTTCGACAGTTCGCCTTTATTGACAAGCCGTGGTTCGACAACCAGCCGTGGCCTAATTTGTCAGCTTGGCTCGCGCGGTTTCTGGACTCGCCCGAGTTCGCCGCAATCATGCAGAAGTATCCCCAATGGCACGCTGGCGATCCGCCCGTGCTCTTTCCAGCTGACGATGTCAGCCGATAGGCCGCTCTTTCTCTTTTTGACGTTTCGAATCGATCATAGGCAAGCTGGAAAATCCGACCGGGGCCGTGAACAGCGATGTCATCAGGCTTTGCAAGGCTTTGTGACTCTTAGGGTGAACACGGAGCCTCGTTCTGCGCAGAGGGGATCGCTGGTGCTCCCAGCAAGACAATCTCTGAAGTGCGGTTTCGCTTTTGAAATGAGCCAAAAGAAGCGAATATCGACATCCCGTAACTGCAATGTGAAATTCGATCTCGCGAGGGAAGTGCCGCTCAGGTCATCTGAATTGCTTTTTGGTCTATCGACAGGACGTACCCCTGACGTGCAACAGTGCGGATCAAAAGCTCGGCGACCATTTGATTTCCAAGCGCATCGCGCAGCCTTTTTATGCGAGTCGCACCTGCGGCTTCTTCGCAATCGGCGGCGTTGCGGCCCGAAATGACCGCCTCGATTTCGGCACCCGAAAGCACATCACCGTCCATCCGTGCCTCGGCCAGAACAGCAAGAGTTTCGATAGCAGCGCCTGTCAGTTTGAATTCCATATCGTTCAGGGCAACGATGTTTTCGTCACGATTGATGACAAGCGAAGAGACCTGAATGCCTTGACGTTCGATGGTTCCAATTCGGCGATTCAGCAGGACTATCGTGACGACGAAGACAAGGGACGCAATCAGCAATCCGGTTGCAAAGAGCATGAGTACGAAAATCACGACGCGATAGCTGCCAAGTGTTTCGGAGAAAGCCGTTCCGGACTGTGCGAGAATTTCCAGAAGTTTGATCTCGGCCTCGGAGGTCAGATCGGCGTTCTCAATGAAAAGCTGTTCTACGCGCGCATTAAATGCATTCGCGTCAGGAAGGCTCCACAACAGGAAAGCAGCAGCACCTCCAAGAATGAGAACCACTGCAACTATACCAAAGGCGACGACGCGCGTTCCTGCCGCGCGCGTGTCAGAAACGGAGGTAGAATTCACCTGCATCCCGTTTTTTTGCCTCTAGTCCTGTTTCGTCAAAAACCGATTGTACCTGCAAAAGCTCCCAGCCCCCGGCCGCGACTCGCTGGGCCACCGCCCGGCTTACTGCTCCTGACATCTGACAGGGCTGCGCGTTAACTTCAACAACACCGTAGTGGAGCCGCAGCGGGTTTTCTTTCTTGGCCTTATAGTCCGCATAGCACGCGGCCGATGCGGAGCTTGCGGAAATCGCAAGCAAGCTTATGGATACCAGACTGATCACAAAATGTCTCATGCTGCGGACCCTGAGGCTTTGCGATGCGAAAATCAATAACAGCCGCGATGCTTAGTGCTGTTATCCCATAGCAGGCCGGTGTCATTGCTTGTCGGCAGCGCGATCCCCCACATTCGTTTCAGGCCAACGACGGCACTTTGAGCCGAAAATGGGGGAATATCTTATGAAGCTTCTTGCTACAGCAATATTGGGTTTGACGCTGGCTACGACCAATGCCGCACCCGTGAAAGCCGAGGGCAATGACTTGGCCAAAGCGATCCTCGGGATTGCAGCAGTCGCAATTATCGCGAAGTCGATTGACGATCGAAACGATCGGCGTCGTAAGGCTAGTGCAACGGTTGGCGCAAGCCGACTTGGAACCGTCGACCGGCACAATGATGGGCGCCAGTTGTATGGAACTGTTCGCCCCTACGACGGTTTTGGGCCGAAAGCCGGTCGCGGTTACAAAAAGTCTCCGTTGCCGCAGTCGTGCCTCCGGATCGTGGATACAGGTCGTCGCGACAGGCTGGCCTATGGGGCACGGTGCCTTGACCGGAACTTCCGATTCGCTTCGAAGCTTCCGGACCAATGCGTAACAGCAGTTCGCACACCGCGCGGCGTTCGCACTGTCTATGGAGCGCGGTGTCTGGAGCGCGATGGCTGGATCGTCGCGCGCCGCTAGGCGCATCTTCCGAACACCGGCACGGACACCCGCACATCTCCGTCCGTGCCGGCGGGTCGGGGCTTCATCCCCCCCGACCCATAGTATTAACGAGTGAGATGGTGCTTCTCACGAGTGGGTGGGTACGAGTTCAGGCGGTCCTTTGGAAACAAAGGGCCGCCCTTCTCTTGTATCGTCTGTGCAAGCTGTGGTCATTGGCTACATGGGACCGGATTTTTCAGAAGAATTGAGATTGTTAAGCGCAGGATGTCTGGTGGTCGCGGGCGTCGACGAGGTTGGGCGCGGACCCCTTGCGGGGCCAGTGACCGCAGCGGCCGTGGTTCTGCAACCCGACAATATTCCGCAAGGTCTGGCGGATTCGAAGAAACTCAGTGCGAAACGGCGAGCGTATCTAGCCGTCGAAATCCAGAAAGCCGCGCTGGTATCGGTCGCGCATGCAAGTGTCGAGGAAATTGATCGTCTCAACATCTTGAGGGCATCGCATCTGGCGATGTGCCGCGCGGTCGCAGGGCTTGGGGTAGACGTTCACCACGCTTTGATAGATGGCAACATGGTCCCAAGTGACCTTGCTGTTCCATCAACAGCCTTGATCAAGGGCGATGGCAGATCGGTCTCGATTGCGGCCGCTTCCATCGTCGCAAAGGTGGTGCGCGATCGCATCATGGTGGATTTGGCGCAACAGCACCCCGGTTATGGATGGGAAAAGAACGCAGGTTATCCGACAAAAGTGCATCGCGAGGCCCTGGAAAATCTTGGTGTCACCCCACACCATAGACGTTCCTTCAAGACCGTCCACAATATGTTGTGACAAGAGAATTTCTTAACCTATTGATTCAAAAAAGAAATTGACGGCGAATCACCTTTGACTCATCTTTGGTCCAAAGAAAAGGCGCTCGGGGACAGGGCGCAGGACAGAGGCAGAGATGACGACCAAGACGCAAAAAGCTGCGGCTACATTGCCGTTGAACACAATTCTGGATGGCAATTGCATCGAGATGATGCTCAGTCTGCCGGAGAATTCGGTCGACCTGATTTTTGCCGATCCTCCGTACAATCTACAGCTGAAGGGCGAGTTGCACCGCCCCGACAATTCCAAGGTCGACGCTGTCGATGACGCCTGGGATCAATTCGGCAGCTTCGCACATTATGACCGCTTTACGCGGGACTGGCTTGCCGCTGCCCGTCGTATCCTCAAGCCAGACGGTGCGATTTGGGTGATCGGCTCGTACCACAACGTTTTCCGACTTGGTGCCGAGCTTCAAAATCAGGGATTCTGGATTCTGAATGACGTCGTCTGGCGGAAATCCAACCCGATGCCGAATTTCCGTGGAAAGCGACTGACGAATGCGCATGAGACGCTGATCTGGGCGTCCAAGGGCGAGGGCGCGAAATACACCTTCAACTATGAGGCGCTGAAGGCGCTCAATGAAGGCGTTCAGATGCGGTCCGACTGGGTCTTGCCCATTTGTACCGGCCACGAACGGCTGAAGGACGCCAATGGCGACAAGGCCCACCCAACTCAAAAACCAGAAAGCCTGTTGCATCGTGTCCTGCTCGGCACAACCAATCCCGGCGATGTGGTTCTGGACCCGTTCTTCGGAACGGGAACCACGGGTGCTGTGGCGAAAATGCTTGGCCGCGAATTCATCGGAATCGAGCGCGAAGCGGCCTACCGCGAAGTTGCCGAAAAGCGCATCGCTCGGGTGCGAAAGTTCGACAAAAACGCATTGGAAGTCACCGCATCCAAGCGAGCAGAACCGCGCGTGCCATTTGGCCAGCTTGTCGAGCGCGGGATGCTGCGGCCTGGCGAAGTATTGACCTCCCCGCGTGGACAAGCCGCCAAGGTGCGGGCCGACGGGACGCTGATTGCAGACGATATCAAGGGATCGATCCATCAGGTTGGCGCCGCACTGGAAGGTGCGCCAAGTTGCAACGGTTGGACTTACTGGAATTTCCGGAAGGAAGGCAAAATGATTTCGATTGATGTTCTGCGCCAGCAGATCCGATCCGAAATGAATTGATTGCCAATCAATACCGCCGGTGCCTGTGGCCGCCCACAGCATCGACCTTGGCCCCGTTCTTTGTTGAGCGGGGTCTTTTTTTGGTTGAGTTTGTATTGGACGATTGGTCGGATACTGTGATTTTCTATGCTGCAATGGTGCCGACGATCATTTTGGGAGCCTTCAAAATGCCGCTACTGGCCTTCGATCACGTGAACATCCGAACAATTCATCTCGACGAAATGGTGGCTTGGTATGAACGCCACCTGGATCTTCGCTCAGGGCCTCGCCCGGAATTCGCAATTCCCGGCGCGTGGCTCTATCTTGGCGACGTTTGCCTTTTGCATTTGATCGACGCCGATCCGGAGCCAATGGCGTTTTCGGAAGATGAAAGCCTGCGCATGGAGCACATCGCCTTTCGTGCCGAGGGCATGGCCGAGTTTATTGCCAGGCTGGAAGCGAATGGTGTTCCTTATAAGCTTTTTCCATTCGAAGCGCTGAAGATCGTGTTGGTGTTCATCCGCGATCCGGACGGCAACCGAATTCACGTTGATTTTCCGATGTCCGAGCAGGCCTGAAGGGAGCCATCACCAATTCGAGGAGCCAAGCCCGGAGCCCCTTTACCTGATCCGCGCGACTACATATTCGGCGAGGTCGCTGAGCATCTCGCGAACGGGGTGCTCTGGCAGTGCAGCGATGGCGTCTTTGGCCTTCGCCGTCCAGAACAGAGCATCCTGGCGCGTGGCGGCCATTGTGTCGTGTTTCGCAATCAGAGCCAAAGCCTGTTCTAGGTCACCATCCTGTTGGTCGCCCTTCTCAATGGTGCGGGTCCAGAATGCGTGTTCTTTGTCGTCTGCTTTGGCAATCGCCTTGATGACAGGCAGCGTCAGTTTCCGTTCGCGAAAGTCGTCGCCGATGTTCTTACCCGTCGTGCCGGAATCTCCGCCATAATCGAGGAGATCATCGGCAATCTGGAACGCAATTCCCAAAGCGTCGCCGTAGGTGTTCAGGGCTGTAACCTGTTCGACAGGCGCGTCCGAGATGACGCCTCCAACTTCACAGGCGGCAGCGAACAATGCCGCAGTCTTGCCCCGGACAACCTGAATGTAGATGTCTTCTGTTGTCGCAAGGTTGGCTGCGGCCGTCAGTTGCAGAACTTCGCCCTCGGCAATCGTTGCAGCGGCGTTCGACAGGATCCGAAGTACATCAAGCGATCCGGTGTCTGTCATCAACTGGAACGAGCGGGCGAAGAGATAATCACCCACCAGCACCGATGATTTGTTGTCCCACAAGAGGTTTGCGGTTGGACGGCCACGCCGTTGGGCGCTTTCGTCTACAACATCATCATGAAGCAAGGTCGCTGTGTGAATGAACTCCACCGTCGCAGCCAGCCTCAGGTGGTTGTCTCCTTCATAACCAAGCATCCGAGCAGCAGCCAGGGTCAGCATTGGTCGAAGCCGCTTGCCCCCTGCTTCGACCAGGTGTGCCGTAACTTCTGGGATGCGCGGTGCGTGTTTCGATGCCATGCGTTCGCGGATCAAGGTGTTCACGCCGATCATGTCGCCTTCCAAGAAAGCGGCGAGGCGCTCGTGTGGCTTCACTGAAGGGTCGGTGTCCAGGCTCATCACAGGCTCGTCAGGTTACTCGACAAACCCTGTGGTCTGCCCTTATGTCCAATGCATGAAAGAGTTATTGCGCACCAACGACCCGACTTTGATCGCCTTTGCACAAGCTCTGCTCAAGGGCGAGGATATAGACTGCTTCGAGTTCGACGTCCACACGAGCGTTCTTGAAGGTAGCATCGGCATATTGCCTCGTCGCCTGATGGTGCGCAGCAAGGATCACTTCCGCGCCAGCGCTGTCTTGCGTGATAACGAAATCCCGTCGGGATATGACTGAAACGACCGAGGACAGGTTTCTCGACGGTGCGCTGAAGTTACTTCAGCCTGCAAAGGGTTATCGCGCGGGTGCGGACCCTGTGTTTCTTGCGGCGGCGACGGACGCAAAACCTGACCAGCGGGTTTTGGAACTTGGGTGCGGTGTAGGGGTTGCGCTCTTTTGTCTGATGCACCGCGTTCCCGATCTGGAGGTGGTGGGTGTCGAAAGGAACCCCGAGCTGGCTGATCTGGCCCGCCTCAATGCAAAAGCTGGTAACTTCGCCGCAGAGATCATCACCGCGGATCTATCCGAGCTCCCCGTCAATCTGAAGGCGCGGTCTTTCGATCAGGTCATCGCAAACCCACCGTTTTTCGACAGAACACGCGGAACCAGTGCGGCCGAGACCTCGCGTGAAGGTGGGCGTGGCGAAGACACTCCGCTGGCGACCTGGATTGACGTGGCCGTCAGGCGCCTTGCACCGGGTGGCACATTGACGCTTATCCAGCGAACGGAGCGGCTACAGAGTATCCTGTCATTGTTTGACGAAAGGCTTGGCAGTATTCGCATAACGCCTTTGTCGTCTCGGGAGGGGCGTCCTTCTCAGAACGCAATTGTTGCTGCGAAGAAGGGCGGACGGGCTTCACTGGTGCTTGAAGCCCCATTGGTTTTGCATGACGGCGCGCGTCACGACGGCGACAGAGACAGCTATTCCCGACAGGCAAAAAAGATCCTACGCGACGGTCAAAGCCTTTCCGATGTGAGATTAGTACATAGGTAAGACTCTGGGACTATCGAAAGTCTCACATTTCGAGTGTGCAACGCGTGACACGAATCAAGAAACGTGATGCACTTCGATTACCAGAACAAAGAGGAGGACGACTATGAGCTTGAGTTCACACCTGAAGGAACTCCGAAATAAGCATGAAACACTCTCCCGGAAAGTCGAAGAGGCACAGCGCAGCCCAGCTTTTGACGATATTCAGATCACCGCGCTCAAACGTCAAAAGCTAAAAATCAAAGAAGAAATCGAGCGGATCAGCGAGTCAGCGAACGCTTAACGTATCTTCGACAGCCGCCGCAGATACGAAGCGGCGGCCTTCGTCGAGGCTCAGAATCTCGGTTGTCTGCCCCTCGACCCAATCTAGAAACGCCTTGATGTGCGGGCGCTTTTCCGCGCCGTTCGCGCATATCAGACGGTAATGCGCATCGGTTGTCAGCGACAGATCGAACGGCATCACCAACCGGCCCTCTGCAAGATCACGCGCTGCCAGCGAAACGCGCCCAAGGACGACGCCCGTACCCGTAAGCGCGGAATCAAGCGCGTGGTCGGCCTGGCTGAAGCGCAATCCGCCTGCTGGTGGTGGCCCTAGTCCAGCGGCGGCGAACCATGCGGCCCATTGGATACTTGGCTTCAAGAAGGTGACATCGTCCTGATGCAAGAGTGTGGCACTTGCCAGGTCTTCGGGCTTGCGGATTTTTGCAGCCAAATCGGGCGACATCATGGGCGTAACCCATTCTCGGATGATGCTGCGCGCAAAGGCGTCTTCATCATGAGGCATTCCAAAGCGAATTGCGACATCCACGTCGTCGCGCGCGAAATCCAGAAGGCGCAAGGTTGCGGTGAAGCGCAGCTCGATCTCTGGGTGGTCTTGCGCAAAGGCGAACATACGTGGGGCCAGCCACTTCGCTGTGAACGCGGGGCCGGCCGTTACCGTAATCGTTGAGCTGTCTGTAACGCGCCGCGCACCGCGCCAAGCTGCCGTCAGCGATGCAAAACCGTCGCGCGTTCCGGGCACCAGCGCACGTCCCGCCTCGGTAAGTTCGATCGCCCGGTTCAGGCGGCGAAACACAGGCGCGCCGAGATGGTCCTCAAGAGATTTGATCTGAAAAGAGAGCGCGGCTGGGGTCACGTTCAATTCGTCGGCGGCTTTCGCGAATGACATGTGCCGAGCGGCAGCGTCAAACGCGCGCAAAGCAGTGAGGGGTGGAAGGCGGTCATTCATTTCACATAAGTAATACTTAACCGAAAGTCGAACAAGTCTCGTTTGTAAGATATGTTTGCGATCGTCATATAGGTTTCAGACAAGGAAAGTTGAAATAAGGAATTGAGAAATGATCGAGACAACCAGAGACTCCCGCGTTCGTCATGCAATCCGTAAAGCACACCAGGAACGGGCCCTTGCCTTCGCAAATATCGTTGGCCGCATTTTTACCATCCGCTGATCGTTGCAAGCCTTCCCGGATGAAAAAAGGGCCGCTCGAAAAGAGCGGCCCTTTTTTGTCTTCAAGAGAGTCAGGCGTCAGACGAAGAATTGAGCGCCGTTCGCAGAAATCGTTGAGCCGTTGATGAAGCCCGCGTCGTCGGACGCAAGGAATGTAACGCAACGTGCGATCTCTTCAGGTTCGCCCAAACGACCAGCCGGAATTTGCGGAATGATTTTGGAATTCAGCACGTCCTCGGGAATTGCGCGAACCATCTCAGTTCCGATGTAGCCGGGGCAAACCGCGTTCGCGGTGATGCCTGCACGTGCACCCTCTTGGGCAAGCGACTTCACAATTCCCAGATCGCCCGCCTTGGTGGCAGCATAGTTCACCTGACCCGCCTGGCCTTTCTGACCATTGATCGACGAGATCACGATCACGCGGCCGAACTTGCGCTCACGCATACCGGGCCAAACCGGACGCACAGTGTTGAAGACGCCGGTAAGGTTCGTGGCGATGACCTTGTTCCATTGCTCAGGTGTCATCTTGTGGAAAAAGCCATCCCAGGTGATGCCGGCGTTTGCGACAACCACATCAACCGGGCCTAGATCTTCTTCAACCTTCGCAATGCCAGCGGCAGACGCATCATAGTCTGCTACGTCCCATTTATATGTCTTGATGCCCGTGGCTTCGGTGAAAGCGGCTGCCTTCTCGTCGTTACCAGCGTAGGTTGCGGCGACCGAGTACCCCTCGGCGGCCAATGCTTTGGAAATGGCTTCGCCGATACCGCGGGTACCGCCGGTTACAAGTGCTACACGTCCCATGACGTTCCTCCAGTAAGTTGTCCGGACGCATCATTGGTCCGACATTCTGTGTGTGAGTTAGGCGGCGCCGGGTGACGCCGCCTTGATGTGAATCAGTCGCGCTCGACGCAGAGAGCCACGCCCATACCGCCGCCGATGCAAAGAGTGGCGAGGCCTTTCTTGGCATCGCGACGCTGCATTTCGAAAAGAAGCGTATTCAGAACGCGCGCACCAGATGCACCGATCGGGTGACCAATGGCAATCGCGCCGCCGTTAACGTTAACAATCTCCGGATCCCAGCCCATGTCCTTGTTCACGGCACAGGCCTGAGCGGCGAACGCCTCGTTGGCTTCGACCAAATCAAGGTCAGCAACGCTCCAACCGGCTTTTTCGAGAGCTTTGCGCGAGGCGTAGATCGGACCTACGCCCATGATTGTCGGGTCAAGCCCCGCCGTCGCATAGGAAGCGATCCGCGCGAGTGGCTTGATGCCGCGCTTTTCGGCGTTGTCCGCGCTCATCAGCAGAACTCCAGCCGCGCCATCGTTGATACCGGAAGCGTTTGCTGCCGTGACAGAGCCATCCTGAGTAAAGGCTGGGCGGAGCTTTTGCATGCTCTCAAGCGTCGCGCCGTGGCGAATATACTCGTCCTTATCGACCACGATATCGCCCTTGCGCGTCTTGATCGTGAACGGGATCACTTCGTCATCGAACTTGCCGGCCTTCTGAGCGGCTTCGGCCTTGTTCTGGCTGCCAACTGCAAATTCATCCTGCATTTCGCGGGTGATTTGCCATTGCGCTGCAACGTTCTCGGCGGTCTGACCCATGTGGTAGCCGTTGAACGCATCCCAGAGGCCGTCCTTGATCATCGTATCGATGAACTTCAGGTCGCCCATTTTCTGACCGGCACGGATGGCCTGGGCATGGGGGCTCATGGACATGTTCTCTTGCCCGCCAGCAACGACGATATCTGCATCCCCAAGCATGATGTGCTGGGCACCAAGAGCAACAGTGCGCAGACCAGAGCCGCAAACCTGGTTGATGGACCAAGCAGAGGCTTCTTTCGGAAGGCCCGCATTGATGTGTGCCTGACGCGCAGGGTTCTGACCCTGTGCCGCAGTCAGGACCTGCCCCAGAATGGTTTCGGACACCTCTGACTTGTCGATACCTGCGCGCTCGACCAGAGCTTCGATGACAGCAGCTCCCAGATCGTGTGCTGGTGTATTGGCAAAGCTGCCACTGAAGCTCCCGACGGCGGTCCGCCCGGCGCTAGCGATAACGACATTGGTCATGAGTGTGTCTCCTCTCGTGTGCATGGTCGACCACAGCATACCGCCATGGCTATTCTCGGCGGACACTATGCAGTTGCAAAAAAAACAGCAACAGACACAACGTCACCCCCCTGAATAGCAGGTATGCAGTTAGCGCCCGTAGTAGAGGCTTACCACGTGTTTTGCTTCAGCGAAGAACAGCCAGCGCTGTGCCGCGACACCGGCGAAATGCGAAACCACGGCAAGCAAGGCGAGCAGGTGGTGAAAGGGCAAGAGCAGCAGCGCGACGGGTATAACAACAGCGAGAATTACTGAAATGATTTTAAGTGTTTGAGCATGTTTGCGCGCGATGCGGAAAGCCATTTCATGGGTCAGGTAATTCCCGCCGGTATGCGGTGATTCAAACGCTTTCACGGTGCCGATATGACCAAGCCCGGTAGCCGTTGCCAAAGTCGTATCCGAGGCTGCTTCTTTGCGGTCCTGATCGACCCATGCGAAAACCTGCAGAACACCCAAGGCCACCAGAAACGGTACTGCGACGCTGACCTGACCTGCCATAAGCAGGCCTCCAACGATTGCGTAAGACATGAAAAGGACTGGTGGAGACCAGTGATTCCATCGCGGAACGGTTTTCAGTTGGGTGTAGATCATCGACGTTGTGAACACTGTCAGAAGAGACAGTGCCGCTCCAATCCAACCCAGAATTGCCACGCGTGTGCCGGTGAAGATGATGAGCGCGGCGTAGATACCCATCACGGCCATTGCGCCCGCCGCTGCCCATGCCTCGCGGGACAACCAGCTTGAGCGCCATTGCGTGAAGGACTTCAGCGCTCGCTCGGGGTGGCCGAGGTGGAACGTGGCGGAGATCAGTCCGCCACCTGCCAAAGCAAAGCCTATCGCGAAAAAGATGAAGGCGACCCAGCCGCTGACTTCAGGAAATCCAAGTCCCAGCATGGTCAAAAGCCCGAAGCCGAGACCCGAAAGGGCCGAGAACATGATGATCGACGGTGCCGGATGCATTAGCCGATCCTTTCGAGAGTCTTGTCGAGCCAGCCCAGGAAGCCTTGCGGTTCCTCTGCGACGGGTTCGAGGTAGGGTGCGAGAATGTCAAACTCCGGCACTTCGTCTTTTGGACGTGGAGGCAGGTATTTATTGACGGGGGCCGTGCCCTGTTCGGGCATCAAGTCGAACCCACCGCGTTCAGCGACCAGCTTCGACACGTCGCTCTCTGGGTCCGACAAATCACCGAAATGACGCGCGCCGGCAGGACAGGTGCGGACACATGCTGGCTGGCGGTCTTCCTCGGGCAGGTTCTCGTTATAGATGCGGTCTACACAGAGCGTGCATTTCTTCATAACCTTTTCGGAAGGGTCCAATTCGCGCGCGCCATAGGGACAGGCCCAGGCGCACAATCCGCAACCGATACAATCGCTTTCATTAACCAGAACAATGCCGTCTTCGACGCGTTTGTAGCTTGCGCCGGTCGGGCAAACCGTCACGCAGGGTGCGTCGGCGCAGTGCAGGCAGCTCTTGGGAAAATGAAAAAGCTGCGCAGGCCCGCCGGTCTCGGGCTGAACTTCGTAGGAATGGATCCTGTTCAGAAAACTTCCGACCGGCTCGGCGCCATAGGCATCTACGTCTGCCAACGGCGCGCCGTAGTTTTCCGTGTTCCAACCTTTGCAGGCGGTGACGCAAGCGTGACAGCCAACACAGGTGTCAAGGTCGATGACCAGCCCCAGTGTTTTTTCAGTGTGTGTAGGTAGTAAGGTCATGACCCCACCTTCTGTTTAACAGTCTCTGGCGCTTTGGGCACCGGGCTTTTCTGCGCAGGGTGCGATGGCATCGATTCCTTCGGAGCAGCCACCTTCTCGATCTTCACGCGAAGATCAAACCATGCGGCTTGCCCTGTAATCGGATCCGAATTTGACCAGCGCAGACCATCGCCCTTTGACGGCAGCAACTCGTGAATGATGTGGTTCAACAAGAAACCCTTCGTTACCTCGGGCGAGTCTTCGTCAAGCGCCCAGGCACCTTTGCGTTTCCCGATCGCGTTCCAGGTCCAGATCGTATTCTCATTGAGCGCGGCCATGTGCATGACTGGGACGGTGATCTCGCCATGCGGTGAGGTAACCCGCGCCCAATCGCCCTCGGCAAAGCCGTTGGCGTCCCAGAGTTTTGTCGGAACATAGAGCGGATTGCGGCCGTGGATCTGGCGGAGCCACGCGTTTTGCGACCCCCAGGAATGGTACATCGCCATTGGTCTTTGTGTGAGTGCGTGCACGTTAAAACGTTCGTCGGCGTCCGAGAAGGGAGGGTACCATACCGGAAGCGGCTCCATTGTTTCAGCGTAGCGTTTCTTCAGATGCTCGGGAGGCGAGCGGCGGTGCTTGCCTTCAGCCGCGAGCTGGAACTTCCGAAGTGGCTCGCACCACAATGTAAAAATGTAAGGCGTCGGCGCATCGAAGATTCCTGTTTTCACGGCCCAGTCTTGGTAGGCCATATTCCAGGGTTTGTAGAATTCGGCATCCTCCGGGATGTGGCTGATCCAGAAGCTACCGTTTTCTTTATACTTTTCGATTTGATTTGGGTTCGGTGCACCTCGTCCGTGTTCATCACCTTCACCCCGCCAACCGGCAAGAGGTCCGATACCGGGCTTGCGTTCGTGGTTCTGGATATAATCGGCATAATCCGCGTATTTCTGGCTACCATCTTCGTTGGTGAAGCCCGGCAAACCAAGCATACCGCCCAGCTCACAAAGAACGGACTGGAAACCACGCACGTCGCGGTCGGGCTCGACAACGGGCCAGCGGATCGCGTCGGCTGCGGCCTCTGCCTCGCAGATCGGACGATCCAGCAAGGAAATACAGTCGTGCCGTTCAAGGTAAGTGGTGTCGGGCAGGATCAGGTCAGCAAAGGCGACCATTTCCGAGGAATACGCGTCTGAATAGATGATATTCGGGATCACATAGTCGCCGTTTTCATCGGTATCTGTCAGCATCTGCATGACGCCAGACGTGTTCATCGAGGAATTCCACGCCATGTTCGCCATGTACATCATCAGCGTGTCGATTTTGTAAGGATCGCCCGCATGCGCGTTTGAGATGACCATGTGCATCATGCCGTGTGCCGACATGGGATTGTCCCATGAAAAGGCCTTGTCGATCCGCTTGGCTGTGTTGTCTTCATTGATCAGCAGATCGTCGGGGCCGTGAACAAACCCAAGGTGTGGTCCATCCAGCGGTTTACCCGGCTGGGCGTTGCCGTGCGGCTTCGGATGCGCGGTCGCTGGTTTTGGATACGGCGGTTTGAAGCGAAAGCCTCCGGGAACTTCAACTGATCCAAGTATGATCTGAAGAAGGTGCAGCGCACGGCAAGTCTGGAAGCCATTCGAGTGCGCCGATATTCCGCGCATCGCATGGAACGCAACTGGACGTCCGACCATCTTCTTGTGCGTGACACCGCGAAAATCGGTCCATTCGCGATCAAGCTCGATCGCTTCATCAAACGCCACGCGGGCAATATCGGCGGCAATGGCGCGAATGCGTTTCGCATCAATGCCAACTCTTTCGGCGACCGTTTCGGGGGCATATTCGGCGGTCAGGTATCGCTCCGCCATATGGTGCAGAACAGGGCGATGCGTGAAGCCGGCATGGCGCCACGAAGCCGACAAATCCGGCTCCACGCCTGCGCCATCAAAGGCTGCTGGCTTGCCTGTTCGGCGATCGATTACCAAGGCCTTGCCGGCCTCATTCCGGAGAATCAGCCCGAACTCGTCGGAGGCTTCATCGGCATTCACCAGACACGGCGCATCTGTAAGGCGCGCAAGATAATCGAGGTCAATCTTGCCAGCCTTCATCAGGCAGTGAACAAGACTCAGGATAAAGAGACCATCCGTCCCCGGTGTAATCCCCACCCAGTCGTCGGCAACCGCGTTATAGCCGGTTCGGATCGGGTTCACGCCTATGACCCGAGCGCCGCGTTTCTTCAGTTTGCCGAGCCCCATCTTGATCGGATTGCTGTCATGGTCTTCCGCAACACCGAATAGCATGAACAGCTTTGTGCGGTCCCAGTCCGGCTGACCGAATTCCCAGAAGGCGCCGCCCATAGTATAGATCCCGGCTGCCGCCATATTTACCGAGCAAAAGCCACCGTGTGCTGCGTAATTAGGTGTTCCGAAGCCCTGTGCCCAAAACGAGGTGAAACTCTGCGACTGATCACGACCAGTGAAGAAAGCCAGTTTGGTTGGGTCGGTGTCACGGATTGGCTTAAGGATGGACGCCGCCGTTTCCAATGCCTCCTCCCAGGAGATTTCCTCGAACTCGCCCGAGCCACGCGGCCCGACGCGTTTCATAGGTGCGCGTAGGCGGGCCGGAGAAAGATGCTGCATGATGCCAGCGGAACCCTTGGCGCACAGTACACCCCGATTTACCGGATGGTCCTTGTTGCCCTCGATGTAGGCAACCTTGCCTTCTTTCAGATGGACATTGATGCCGCATCGGCAGGCACACATGTAACAGGTCGTCTTGCGGATTTCGTCTGAGACCTTGGGCGATGTGTCGAGCTTTGGTTGCGGCATGATTTTTCCCTTTGGTAAGTCTTAGCGGGCTTGAGCGCCTGACGCGACTCCCATTTATCATTCTGATTTAAAAGGCAGACAGCCGAACGATTAGGTCCAACGCAAATGCTAAGTTAAGTCCAGACGAACCGTCTTGCCCATTTGTCCCGCCAAGGCTAGGGTTTCGGCAAGGGAGCCCCGCAGATGAAATGCGTCTTTGTTCAAATCAGGTGCCGTCCGGGCAAGACCTATGACGTCGCACGTGAGATTTACCTGCGCGAGATTGTCTCTGAATTGTATTCCACAAGCGGCGACTATGATCTCATGGCGAAGATCTATGTGCCCGATGAAGAAGACATCGGCGTCTACATTAATGATGGCTTGCTGGACATTCCCAACATTGATCGATCACTGACGACTTTGACGTTCAAGGCGATCCATTCGGAAGGTGCCTGAGCACTAAGACGCCTTGTTGTTCCGCTCGATGTAGCTGCGAAGTTCTTCCGCTTCGTTGCGGGCATTCCGCAAGCCTTCCATTGCTGCGTTCAACTCGGCTTCGGTCTGAGTCATGCGGTTTGACAGCTCCGCTTCGCGCTGCTGCATATAGGTGACCGCCTGATCGCGAGCTTCTTCGGCGTGGTGTAACTCCTGCGCCATACGATCCAGATCGTCCATATCCGAGCGCGTGACGCGTGTGATGCGGCTGATTAACCAATGGGCAAACCACCCGGCCATGAAGGCAACGAACAAGATAGCCGCTGTCGCGAATATGAACTCTGTGCCATTCATTGGCTGGTTTCCTTTGAATCGGCGTCGACAGGTCCATCCTGTGCGACCGTTTCGGGCACCACAAGGCGGAATTCAATCCGTCGGTTCGCTTCGCGTCCAGCTTCTGTATCATTGTCGGCGATTGGCTGCGTTTCGCCGTAGCCCTTTGCGGTGAGGTTCGACGTTAGGACACGCCTTGCCATGATTGCGTTAAGGACAGCGTCCGCACGTGCCTGAGAAAGCTGCTCGTTCATCACTTCGCGACCCTGACTGTCGGTATGGCCGCCAATTTCGATCTTCACTGTCTGGCAATCCCGGAGCAATTCGGAGATCGAATCGATCGTTGTCATCGCGTCGTCTTCGATCTCAGTGGATGAAGGTGCGAAGGTAATCTTCTTTTGCGCAACTGCTTCGTTTATCTTTTCGACGCATTCCTCAGGGGTCGGCAACGCAGCGAGGGGGTCGAGTGCTTCCGAGTAGCTGATGTCCAGGGCGAAGGTCGTCCCCTCAGGGAGCTTGGACGACAGGATGCGTGTAATCTCACCGCGCGCATCCGGGCGGCCTGAGACGCCCGAAACCTCGACGCTGTCCGCAGTCACGATGGCGGCGCCGTTGTTCAAGATGGCAAGCGATTCCAGAGCCGTCAAAACGCGTGTGGGCCAACCGGCTGGGAGGGACGCATCGAGTCTTGTGGCAGGGTAAACGTTGCCCGAGCCGAAGTGCGCGGCCGCAAAGCTGCGAACGGCCATTTGAGTGAGGTCATCGCCGAGGCGACCGCGTAGCTGCACAAGACCTTCGGGTGAACGGGTGGCCAGGAATTCAGGCTTCGCGCCATCGCTCGCAACCTGATCTTCGCGTTCCAGCCGAGCAGCGTTCAGCGAGAAGACTTCCGGCAGTCGCCCGTTCAGCTCGCCCACGGCGCGATCAAATTCCGCGAGCGATGTGTTTTCTGCAGCAACAAGCGTAATATCGACGTTGGACAACGTGACGGTGCCTTCGCCAATCGCATTCAATGCCTGAATGCTCGCGACCGCTGCTTCGCCCCATTGGGTCGAAGGCGTTCCAAGCCCCAACGGACATGTGGTCGGTCCGCTCAAGCCCGCCGCGATCGCTGCTGCCAGTATGGCGTCGCGGGCCTGTTCCGTATCCGCTGAACACGCGTCAAACTGGGCTGTTTCGCCGATTTTCAGGAACCTCAGAGTGAAGGGTGCAATGACTTCGCGCGGTGCGGTGATATTGAGATCCAGGGCAACACCTGTCGGCGCATCGCGGTTCAGCTGTCGTTCAATCCGCCGTTTTTCATTCAAGTCGGCCGCAGCGGCGGTGATTGCAACACGATTTGGCGAGATCGAGACTTTTGATCGCGGAAAAGCCTCGAGCGTGTTGAGGCCAAACGTGAGCGCGCGCTCCCAGCCGGGTGGCGGCGCATAGTCCGCACTTTCAAGCAGGTCGGCGATTTGCGCATTGCCTGCGATTCGGCGCGCGCGTTCGAGGATTGTCGCAGGGTCGGATTCGGTCGGAACAAGACCGATGAGCGAAATTCCATCATTGTTTTTCAGAATCTCGATCGAAAAATCTGGTGCCTTTAAGGCGGCTGTCGCTTTGACCTCCATGAGATCTAGAATTCGCGAAGCATCCACGATCCGCCCTGCGGCCGAAAGGGCTGCAAAACGTGTGGCCTCATTCGGTGCAGTCCCGATCAGCGCCACCTGAAGGCCATCGGTTGTGACTTCTGCCCAGTCATGGCCGTTCTGCGCAAGGACCAGTCCGATATCCGTCGCGGTCTTTTCTTCGATAAGCTCTTTGGCCCAGAACGCGACGCCGAGACAGGCCGTCCCCGCAATCAGAATTGCAAAGGCATGGGGCAGATAGGATCTGAGTTTCAGGGGTGCGATCGCGCTCATCGTGCTTTGTTAATCGGCTCACGCCATCTCTGCAATCATACGAAATGTGCGACGGCAAGAAACAGCACAGGAATGAGCCCTGCGTTGCGATTTGACCGAAAAATCACAAGGCACTTTTCTGGATCCTCGATATTGAGGCGGCTGAGCTGCCACATCAAATGCCAGCCGAAAGCCCAGATTCCTCCAAGGGAGACAACCAGTTGCAGGACATTGGTCGCTGGCGCCAGAGCGAGGACAACACCAGCCCCAAAGAACGAGACGCTGGCTGCCATGAACCATTTCAGCCATTTGGAAGTGTTTTCGCCGAACAGGCGGGCGGTTGATTTTACGCCGATCAGGGCGTCGTCATCCGTGTCTTGATGGGCATAGATCGTGTCGTAAAAGAGCGTCCAGAAGATGCCCGCAATATAGATCAAGACCGGCGCCCAGTGGAGCGTTCCGGTGACTGCCGCCCAGGCAAGCAGGGCCCCCCAGTTGAACGCGAGGCCGAGAAAAAGCTGAGGCCACCACGTAAAGCGTTTTGCGAACGGATAGATGCAGACGAGCAGGAGCGAGCAAATGCCAAGCGCGATTGCGGTCCAGGTGAAGGTGAGGAGAATGGCGAATGCGATCAGGGACTGCAGGATCATCCATACCGCGGCGCCCCTGACCGTGACCTGACCAGATGGGATGGGGCGCGACCTTGTGCGGGCGACCGCTTTGTCGAAATCCCGGTCGGTAATGTCGTTCCATGTGCACCCCGCACCACGCATGAGCCATGCCCCCGCGCTGCATCCGATAGCGATCCAAAGATGCATGATTGTGAACGTGCCCTGCATCAAAGATGCGGTTGCTATGCTCCAATAGCACGGGATCAGAAGCAGCCATGTGCCAATAGGCCGGTCTGCGCGGCTGAGGCGCAGATACGGCCGGCTGGCCGCCGGAGCGATCGTATCGACCCAATTGCCTTTGACGGCGTCAGCGACCTGTCCGGTGCCTTTGGTGTCTGGCGTCTCGCCCGTACCGGTCATATGCTCTGGCCCCATGAAAACTGCGAAAGTCCGGCTCTTTGTAGATCAGCCTTTGGGACAGGGGCAATCGGTCGTTTTGATACGCGAACAGGCCCATTACCTTTTCGGGGTAATGCGCCTTGGCTTGGGCGATATGGTCGCGCTTTTTAATGGGCGCGACGGAGAATGGCAGGCCGAAATTTCCGAGACCGGAAAACGCGGCGGTGAATTGATTTGTACCACGCAATCGTTAACGCAGTATGACCCGCCGGATCTTTGGCTGCTTTTCGCCCCGATCAAGAAGGCGCGTACGGATTTCATCGTCGAAAAAGCAGTCGAGATGGGGGCAAGGCGGATCATGCCGGTGCAAACGGCATTTACCAACTCGGACCGTATCCGACAGGACCGACTTCAGGCCCATGCGGTCGAGGCTGCCGAACAATGCCGTGCGACGTTTGTGCCTGACGTCATTGAGTTGCAAAAACTGGATCGGTTGCTTTCGGACTGGCCGCCCGAGCGTCACTTGATGTTCTGCGACGAAGCCCGTGCCGGGGAAGTGGCAGGCTTGCCGGACTTGCCGGGACCATGGGCCATCCTGATCGGTCCCGAGGGTGGGTTTTCCGAGGCGGAACGTTCACGTCTTTCCGGCATGGGAAATGCGCATCCAGTGGCATTGGGTCCGCGTGTGTTGCGGGCGGAAACGGCGGTAGTTGCAGCGCTGACTGTTTGGCAACAAGCGCTTGGGGATTGGCGATGAGTGCGCCTTATGTGCGGTTGCACCTGTTTTTCGCGACAGACAACGACAAGGCCGTCATCTTGCGCCAGGGCCCGTCCAAGCACTATCGGATGATCCTTTGGCACCGAGACAGCGATACATTCGAGGATGGCCAGTGGATCAAGCAGCGCATTTATCTGGATTGGTGTGATCTTTCACCAGATGGTGAGCATTTTATCTATTTCACGCTGAACGGCCATTGGTCAGACGAAAGCAAAGGCGCTTATTCGGTCATTTCCCAGCCGCCATACTTCACGGCTCTTTCGTTGTTTCCTGAAGGGTCTACTTGGGGCGGCGGTGGTCGGTTCATCGACAAAACGCGGTACTTTGCGACGGGCAGCAAGGATATCCGTGGCCTTGCAAAGGGGCTGTCACGCTTGCAGCGAAAGTCCCCGACGGCGGATAATCCCTCGGGGCTTTGGACGGTCAAGGGCGTCCCTGCCAAGTTAACCGAGCGAGAAAAGGCGCGTGCGTTGTCACCGATATCGCCTTCGATGAACCTGGTGCTGGATCGATATGACACTTTGGGTGGAAAGCTGTTTCGCAGGTCGGGCGAAGAACTCGAGCTGATCCGTGACTTTACGGACATGACCTTTGAACCTGTCCGCGCGCCTTATGATGCGCGTGATGCGCGGGGTGCGGACGACGCTCCCAAGCCGTGGCACCCGCTGGATGGCGAGGGCGGGGCATGAGTTTCATTCGACCCGATGCGCAGGCCACTTTGGTGCGATGGCGCGAATTCCTGATTGGGATGGGCCTTGATATTGCTGGCCTAGTGACAGTCTTTGGCCCAACGCGGGCAAACCTGATCTTCGGGGTCCTGATGATGGTCTTGGGTTCGGCTATGATGTTTGTCGGGTTGCAGCGCGCCCGGTTCCGCGCAAACGGTGGCGGCGCAGGTGTCGTTGACGTGGACGAACGTCAGATATCCTATTTCGGACCGACCGCGGGTGGTTCTGTTGCCCTGGAAGATTTGGCTCGGATAGCAGTGGTTCCACCGCATGTTTGGGAGCTCTCAGATGGTCAAGGGCGATCGCTGGAAATCCCGGTAGACGCAGAAGGTGGCGAAGCACTTTTTGATGCGTTTTCGGCATTACCGGGCATTAGTGCCTCGCGATTGGCGGATGCAACACGCGTTCGACCGGTTTCGCGCACAACGGTCTGGGAAAAACCACACAGGCGCTTGAGTTGACTTCGCGCCGTATTCGCGCAACTCAAAGCGTCTGACTTGACCATCAAGGCGATCCCACATGTCTATTCCCCAGTCCGGCGGCGGACCCATCGAGCGGCACGAACAACTTGCCGAGTATCTGGCTGCGGGTTGCAAACCCAAGCAGGACTGGCGGATCGGGACCGAGCACGAGAAATTCGGTTACTGTCGCGACACGTTGAAACCGCTTCCCTACGAGGGGGCGCGGTCGATCCGCGCGATGCTTGAGGGACTGCGTGATCGCTATGGATGGACCCCGGTTCTTGAGGGTGGCCTGATCATCGGGCTGGTGAAGGACGGAGCGAATGTTTCGCTGGAACCGGGAGGCGCATTGGAGTTGTCTGGCGCACCTTTGGAAACCATTCATCAGACATGTGACGAGGTGAACACGCATTTGGACGAAGTGCGCACCGTGGCGCGTGAGATTGGCGTTCGGTTTATTGGTTTGGGGGCTGCGCCGCATTGGTTGCATGATGAGATGCCCCTTATGCCAAAGGGCCGTTACAAGCTGATGGACAGCTATATGCAACAAGTCGGCACTATGGGGACGGCGATGATGCGCCGGACTTGTACGGTTCAGGTAAACCTCGATTTCGGGTCCGAGGCCGACATGGTACAAAAGCTGCGGGTGGCATTGGCGTTGCAGCCAGTGGCGACGGCATTATTTGCGAATTCGCCCTTTTTCGAAGGCAAGTTGAACGGGCATAAATCATGGCGCAGTCGGATTTGGCGCGACCTTGATGCGGACCGGACGGGGACGTTGCCGTTTGTTTTCGAGGATGGCTTCGGGTTCGAGCGCTATGTCCAGTACGCGCTTGATGTGCCAATGTATTTTGTCTACCGCGACGGCGCTTATGTGGATGCGCTGGGCATGTCGTTTCGCGACTTCCTTAAGGGCGAATTGCCTGCGTTGCCGGGGGAATTGCCGACGCTTTCGGACTGGGCGGATCATTTGACGACGATCTTCCCCGAGGCTCGGTTGAAGCAGTTCATTGAGATGCGTGGGGCGGATGGAGGGCCTTGGCGGCGGTTGTGTGCTTTGCCAGCGCTTTGGGTGGGAATTTGTTATGATTCCAATGCGTTGGATGCGGCATGGGACCTTGTGAAGGACTGGGATGCGGAGGCGCGGGAGGACTGGCGGGTTCAGGCGTCTGTGTCAGGGCTTGAGGCGGAAGTGAACGGGTTGAAGATGCACGATCTGGCACGGCAAGTGGTTGATATTGCGGAAGAAGGTTTGCGAGCGCGGGCGATGCCGGGAGCAGGGGGATTGCTGCCAGATGAGACGCATTTCCTTAATGCTTTGAAGGACAGTCTGGAAAGTGGTGAGGTTCCCGCGGACGAACTGATCCGGCGGTACAACACCGATTGGAACGGTGATGTGACGCGGGTCTTTGAAGATTATTCCTACTGAGAGTCAACGCCTTGAATGGCGACCTTCAATCAGCGTTCGGAGGGGTTAACGCCCGCCTCGGGGTGGGGGCGAATCCACGTCGGTAAGACGTCGGTATTACGTCAGTGCGACCGCGCGGGCGAATGTGCGAGGTGTTAACGCGGCGCGCGCTAAAGTATTGTAAGGATTTGACGAAATCGGGGGCGATTCCCGCGGGTCGGGGGGGCGCGAACGGCCTGACCTTTGTCGGCCGAGGATGGTGCCAACTTTCAGGATCATTGCGTCAAGGGCGACGAGAACCGAGAGAGCTCCGATGAAATAGGCGGATACGATGAAGGCCATGAGGTTACTCCTTTTGACGAATTGAGATTGGTAAATTTCGAGGCGAAGCCAGCGGTAGAGGACGGCGAAAAACAGGCTCCAGAGCGGTGCGAAGATGCAGCCCATGGCGATGATCGTTGAAGTCGCACCTGTGGCGTCCCAAGACTGAAGGTTGTTCAGAACCACGCGACCGCGGGCGCGGAGGAGAGGTTGGAGAGGAAGCCCAAGCCCGCAATTTGCGGCCAGCTGTCCCAACCATTTCTGAGGGCAAGCCAGAAGAAGAGCGCTCCGAATGTGAGGTAAGTAGGCGCGCCGAAGGCCAGCGCGAGGACGGGGATGAACAGGTAGAAGGTCAGCAGTGTGAAGACGATTGGCCCAAAGATCGGCGCAGCGAAGAAGGCGACCGGATCGATGAGGTGCGGGCGCTCGGTCTTTGGAGTGCGGCGGAACAAGGGAACGCAGGGCGGGTTGGGGCGTATTCACCCTTGCGGTGATCGCCAAGCTGGCGCTCGACGCTGACCAGTTTCCAGCCTTGCAGTTCTTTCAGACCGGTCGAGACATTCGAGCGCGCGATATTCAGAGTTTCGGCGATTTTGTCGGCAGGCAGGGGTTTCGGAGAAAGGTGCAGAAGCGCGTGGATTTGTGCGAAGGACCGGTTGGTGCCCTACTTTGCGCCCATCTCTCCTCAGTTGAAGAGTCAAGCACGGCTTATGGGGGGGTCAGTCGACAATGACGCCAAGTACGAAGTCGACGACTTTCGCTTCGGGCATTTCGCAGGGCTTCAGCAGCGCCTGACCGCTGGCGAGGCGGTAGAGGTTGAAGCTGATGTAGTCGGCGCCACCCAACTCTTCGGCTTCGAGTTTCTGGCTGCGTCCGGCGGCCATCTGGGTTTTCGTGATGCGATAGCGACGGCCTTGATAGGTCCCGCCATAGCCGCCCGTCGGCAGGGAATCGAAGGTTTCGACGAAGCCGGGGGTCATTCGCGGTTCACGCGGGGGATTGAGGACTGGCTGTAGGTTGCGTCATCGTCTTTGTCACCCGGCCAGTCGGTGTCTTTGCCAAGCGGGTCGGGGCCAAAGCGGTTGGGGCCGGGTGTTCCGGGCAGGACGTAGAGCACGGCGAGCGCGAGCGAGCCGACCACCGGCACGAGCATCAGGAGCAGCCACCAGCCGGACATGTCCCGGTCGTGGAGGCGGCGAATCGCGACCATGGTGAACGGCAAAAAGATGATCACCATGAAGATGGTGGCGAGCGGGGCGGCGTAACCTCCGCCGAAGAGGGTCGTGTCGATGGGGCCAAGTGCGAAATTGACCAGGATGTAGAAGAGAAAGAAGTACCAGTATTCCGAACGTGGGGCGCGGCCTTCGATTGTCAGGTACTTCTGAAAGCAGGTGATGACGGCTTGTTTGAACGTCATGCTGTGTCCTGGGGTGGTTTTTTCCGGCCGACCTTGGGCTCGGTGCCGTTCAGGATGCGGGTGATGTTTGTGCGGTGGCGCCACCAGACGAAGAGGGCCATCGCGGCGAGGATAACGGTTTTGTCGCCGTGGCCGAGGAGCAGGGCAGCGACGGGGGTGAGGGCGGACGCGATGATGCCTGCGAGGGATGAGATGCGGAAGATTGCGAAGGTGGCGAGCCACAGGGCGCAGGCGGCGATCCCGATCGGGAGCGACAGGGCGAGGACGGTGCCAAGGAAGGTCGCGACGCCTTTGCCCCCTTTGAAGCCGAGCCAGACCGGGTAGAGGTGGCCGAGGAAGGCCGAGAGTGCAGCGATCTGGGCAGCGTCTTCACCGACGATGGCGCCGGCGATGAGGACGGCGATGCCGCCTTTCGCGCCGTCGAGGAGGACGGTGAGAGCGGCGGCGGGTTTGGAGCCGGATCGCAGGACGTTGGTGGCGCCGATGTTGCCGGAGCCGACGGTGCGCGGGTCGGCGAGGCCGAAGGCGCGGGATATGACGATGCCGAAGGGGACGGCTCCGAGGAGGTAGGCAAGCGCCGCGACGAGGGCGAGGATCAGCACGGGGGTTTCGAATACGGGCATGGGGCGTCTCTATTGTGCGCTTTCCTTGACCATATCCGTCGCGACGCTGGGTGCAACGTCGGTTTTGCCGCGTTAGTCGGGGAAAACGGGCGCGCCGCCGACCCAAGTGCCAAGGACGCGGCCTTCCATGCGGGCTTCGTCGAAAGGGGTGTTCTTTGATTTCGATCGCAGTTTGGCGCGGTCCATGACGAAGGGTGCGTCGGGGTCGAACAGAACGAGATCGGCGGGGGCGCCGGCTTTGAGGCGTCCGGTGTCAAGGCCGAGGCGTTTGGATGGAGCCAGCGACAGGGCGCGCCAGAGGGTGGGCAGGTCGATATGGCCGTTGTGGACGAGGCGCATTGCGGCTGGCAGGAGGGTTTCGAGGCCGACTGCGCCGGAGGCGGCTTCGGCGAAGGGCAGACGTTTGCTTTCCTCGTCCTGGGGTGTGTGCATGGACGAGATTACGTCGATCAGCCCGCTGGCGACGGCTTCGACCGCGGCGAGGCGGTCATCTTCGCTTCGCAGCGGCGGTTTCACTTTGAAAAAGGTGCGGAAATCGCCGACGTCGAGTTCGTTCAGCGTCAGGTGATGGATAGAGACGCCTGCGGTGATGTCGAGGCCAACGCTGCGGGCACGTTCAAGGCGGCGCAGCGCGCGGGCGGTGGTGATCTGGTCGGCGTGATAGCGCGCACCGGTCATTTCGACGACGGCGATATCACGGTCGAGGCCCATGCGCTCGGCCATGGGCGATACGGCGGGGAGGCCCTTGAGCGAGGCGAATTTGCCGCTGGTGGCGGCGGCCCCCGCGGAGAGGATGGGTTCCTGCGGATGGGCGATAACGAGGGCACCAAGTGATGTGGCGTAAGTCATGCAGCGCGTGAACACCTTGGTGTCAGTGATAACGCTGTCGCAGTCAGTGAAGGCGACCGCGCCTGCGTCCATGAGGAACCCGATTTCAGCCATTTCGCGCCCCTGCCGTCCTCGGGTGAGGGCAGCCATAGGCAGAACGCGGACCGGAGAGGCTTCGTTGGCACGGCGGCGGACGAATTCGAGCACTTCGGGGGTGTCGATGGCTGGGGTCGTGTCGGGGCGGGTGACCATCGTGGTGACGCCCCCGGCGGCAGCCGCGAGACCTGCGGAGCGGAAGCTTTCCTTGTGGCGTTCGCCCGGTTCAGAGACTTTCACGCCGATATCCACAATGCCCGGCGCGAGGCACTTGCCGTCGCAGTCGATCACCGTGGCATCGTCCATGCCGGTTGGCCCCGCGATCTTTCCGTCGCGGACCGCGAGGGTGCCGACGGAGTCTGTGCCTGTCTCGGGGTCGATCAGGCGGGCGTTCTTGAAGAGAAGTGCGGACATCCGGGGGCTTTCAGGTCAGAGAACGAAATAAAGAACTATGGCGGCGGCGATGATAAGCGCGCCGATCGCGCCGATCCATGAGCGCCCCGCGTTCGGGATGGGACGGGCGTGGCCGGGTCCCGGGTGCAGATCGCCTTCGGCGCTTTTGCGCGGTGTCATGAGGCCGGGAGGTGCGGCGGCTTCCTCGGTGAAAGTGCCGATGAAACGCAGGGCCGGGTTAGGGTCGAGCGTTTGTTCTTTGCCTTTGAAGGCGGAACTTGGGATCAGAATGATCAGACCTTTCAGCGCATCAAGCGCCGCGGCTTTCCCCTTCAGATCATCATCTGCGATGCCGTAGCCCGAGGTGAGATACTGACGCAACCCGATCGCTTCGATGGCTTTCGAGGTGATGACTTCGACTTTGGAGGCGTCGAGGTCGACGCCATTACCGAGAAGCTTCTGGACGTTCTTTGCCGATATGTTGGAGGCGTCTTCGGGGTCGAGCTCGGTCGAAAAGAGGCGGACTTTGCCGAATTCGGTAGCGGCGACGTGGGTAGGGTCGAAGCTGGTCATATCAAACTGCGACCTCTTTTGGCGCGCTACGGGCGGCTTTGAGGTTGTCTGCCAGGAGTTTCATTGCGGCCATGCGCACGGCGACGCCCATTTCGACCTGATCCTGAATGACCGAGCGGTTGATGTCGTCGGCGATGGTGCCGTCGATTTCCACGCCGCGGTTCATCGGGCCGGGATGCATGACGATGGCGTCCTCTTTGGCGTTGTCGAGTTTGGCCGCATCCAGACCATAGCGGTGGAAGTATTCGCGTTCGGACGGGATGAAGGCGCCGTCCATGCGTTCTTTCTGGAGGCGCAGCATCATGACCACGTCAGCGTCTTTCAGGCCTTCTTTCATGTCATCGTAGACTTCGACGCCCCAGTCGGCGGCCCCGGATGGCATGAGGGTTGGCGGGCCGACGAGACGGACGCGGTTTTCCATTTTGCCCAGGAGCCAGATATTCGAGCGGGCCACGCGGCTGTGGGCGATGTCGCCGCAGATGGCGACGGTCAGGCGGTGGAGGCGGCCTTTGGCGCGGCGGATCGTGAGGGCGTCGAGCAGGGCCTGGGTCGGGTGTTCGTGGCGGCCATCGCCTGCATTCAGGACGGCGCAGTTGACCTTTTGGGCCAGAAGATTGACTGCGCCTGAGTCGGGATGCCTGACCACGAGGAGGTCGGGGTGCATCGCGTTCAGCGTAAGGGCAGTGTCGATCAAGGTTTCGCCTTTTTTTACCGACGATGCCTGCATGTGCATGTTCATCACGTCCGCACCGAGGCGTTTCCCGGCGAGTTCGAAACTGGCTTGGGTACGGGTCGAGTTCTCGAAGAACATATTGATCTGGGTGAGGCCTTGCAGCGCGTTGTCGTGTTTGTCGGTGCTGCGATTGAGATCGACATAAGTCTCGGCGAGGTCGAGCAATGTGGTGATTTCGTCGGGGGCGATATGTTCGATCCCCAGAAGGTGGCGGGCGCGGAACGACATGGGCGGCAACCTTTCGATTTTGCGGTGTATAGGACGTCTTTTGGTTTGAGAAAAGCCGGTTTGATGCAGTTTACCTTTCGGGGTGGGGGGCATAGCTTTGCGCCATGGGATTCTGGGAGATGAAAGCCGCGCTGGAATGGCAGATTGCCATGGGCGCCGACGAGGCGATCGCTGAGGAAGCGATTGATCGCTACGCCGTGGAGACGCCTGCGCCCAAGGCGAAGGCGGCGGCTGTGGTTATTCATCAGGTAGAAGAGGTCGACGGCGTTGCGGTTGCGCGAGCGGCGGCAGAGGCGGCCAGCGATCTGGCCGGGCTTGAGGCTGCGATGGCGGCGTTTGAGCATTGCGACCTGAAGGCGGGTGCGCGGCAGTTGGTCTTTGCGGATGGTCAGCCGCGTGCGCGCGTGATGATCGTGGGTGAGGCGCCGGGTCGGGATGAGGATTTGCAGGGCAAGCCGTTTGTCGGGCGTGCAGGGCAGTTGTTGGATTTGATGTTCCAACAGATTGGTCTGTCGCGCGAGACGCCGGATGCGGAAGCGGGGTTGTATATCACCAATGTCTTGCCGTGGCGGCCACCTCAGAACCGTGATCCTGAGGCTGCCGAAATGGCGATGATGATGCCGTTCTTGCGGCGGCATGTCGAATTGGTGGACCCGGAGATTATTGTGGCGATGGGCAATCACGCTTGTGATGCCTTGCTTGGCAAGAAGGGGATCACGAAGCTACGCGGGAATTGGAGCGAGGCGCTGGGCAAGCCGGTCTTGCCGATGTTTCATCCGGCGTATTTGCTACGCAATCCGGCGGCCAAACGCGAGGCATGGGCGGATTTGTTGAGTTTGAAAGCGAGACTGAGGGGCGATCCATGAGCGGAATTGACGAGAGTCGCACCTTTCTGCCGGTGCGCATCGCGGTTTTGACGGTAAGTGATACGCGTACCCTTGAGGATGATCGCTCGGGCGATGTGCTTGTCGTGCGTATTGAGGGGGCCGGACATATTCTGGCGGCGCGCGATATTGTGGCGGACGACCGCGAACTGATCGCGGCCAAGCTGCGGATGTGGTGCGGTGACGAGACCATTGACGTAATTGTGACGACCGGTGGAACCGGGCTGACAGGGCGCGATGTGACCGTCGAGGCGCACCGGGATGTCTACGAGAAAGAGATCGACGCATTCGGCACGGTCTTCACGCATGTCTCGATGGCGAAGATCGGAACAAGTGCAATACAATCAAGGGCTTGTGGCGGAGTTGCCGAGGGCACTTATATGTTTGCGCTGCCGGGGTCTCCGGGCGCGTGCAAAGATGGCTGGGACGAAATTCTGGCCTATCAGCTCGATTCCAGACACCAGCCCTGCAACTTCGTCGAGATCATGCCGCGTCTTGATGAACATCTGCGACGGAAATAGCTGCGTATAACGTTTAAGTGTTTGGTCTTTGCCAATTTTTGGCGATGGCCTCATATTGAGACTTTACTGACCTGAATTGAGAACATCCGAATGAAATTTCTTCGTCGTTCCTTGGTGGGCGTATTCCTGATGGCTGTGACGGCCGGGCTGATCGCGTGGGCGGGAAGCTCGGTTTACGGAGCTTTGCAGGCGCGTTGGTCAGAGGAACCGGGCGAACGGCCCGCGCGTGAACGCGTCTTTGCTGCCAACGTCATTGAGATTTCGCCCGAGACAATCCGGCCGGTTCTGTCGACGTTCGGAGAGGTGCAGGCGCGGCGGACGCTGGAATTGCGCGCGGCGACAAGCGGCGAGGTCATCTGGCTGGCCGAAACGTTTGAAAATGGCGGACAGGTGACCGCTGGCGAATTGCTGGCGCGGATTGATCCGGCCGAGGCGCAATCCGCGCTGGACACGGCGCGCGCCGATTTGTCGGAAGCCGAAGCGGATTTGCGCGACGCGGAGCGGGCTGTAGCGCTGGCAGCCGAGGACATTGCCGCGGCTGAGGTTCAGGCGCGTTTGCGGGTGCAGGCTTTGGACCGCCAGCGCGACCTGTTGGAGCGGGGTGTTGGGTCGGTTGCGGCTGTGGAAACGGCGGAACTGGCAGTTTCGTCGGCGGATCAGTCGGTCTTGTCGCGGCGTCAGGCCAAGGCCAGCGCGGAAAGCCGGTTTGATCAGGCAGTGACCGGTCTGGAGCGTCGCCGGATTGCACTGGCGCGCGCCGAGCGGGAATTGGCGGAGACAGAGATTTATGCGCAATTCCCCGGAGTGATGAACGGCGTGACAGCTGTGGTTGGTGGATTGGTCTCGTCGAATGAGCGAATAGGCGAGTTGATCGACCCCGCCGCTTTGGAAGTTTCGTTTCGCGTTTCGACCCCACAGTATGCGCGGCTTTTGAACGACAACGGACGTCTGGTTGGGGCCGATGTGACGGCGTCGATTGATATTCTGGGCGTCGATCTGGAAGCCAGGGGCGTTATCAGCCGCGAAAGTGGTGCGGTTGGTGACGGACAAACGGGACGATTGTTGTTTGCGCGGCTTGAGGATGCGCCGGGATTTTGGCCGGGGGATTTCGTGTCGGTTCGGATTGATGAGCCTGCGTTGGACAATGTTGTCCGGCTTCCGGCTTCAGCTGTTGATGCGGGTGGAGAAGTGTTGGTTCTGGGCGATGAGGACCGGCTTGAGGTCGCATCGGTCGAGGTTCTGCGCCGTGAACGGGACGACGTGATTGTCCGGGCCGATGGGCTGGCGGGGCGCGAGATTGTTTCCGAGCGCACACCATTGCTGGGTGCGGGTATTCGCATTCGTCCCATCCGCCCCGATGGTGCCGAGGTACCCGATGCGCCGGATTTGGTCACGCTGGATCCCGAGCGGCGGGCGCGCTTGGTGGCCTTTGTCGAAGGCAACGCCTCAATGCCTGATGAAGCCAAGGCACGGGTGCTGAGCCAACTTCGCGAGGACGCGGTTCCGGCACGGGTGGTTGAACGCATCGAATCGCGCATGGGCGGCTAGGCGAAGCGAAGGGAACGGTCGATATGGCGAGAGACCTTGGCAAGGCAGCGGGCGGCATCCTGTCGTATTTCACGCGTCACAAGACGGCGGCGAACCTGCTCTTGGTTCTGCTGTTGATGGCGGGTTTGTATTCGATCCCGAAAATGCGGGCGCAGTTCTTTCCGGACATCATCACGGACAATATCACCATTCAGGTTGCGTGGGACGGTGCTGGTGCCGAGGACGTGGACACGGGTATTGTGCAGGTTCTTGAACCGGCATTGCAGGCGGTCGATGGGGTGATCGAGACCTCGTCGCGGTCGTCCGAGGGATCGGCGCGGATCACGATGGAGTTCGAGCCCGACTGGGATATGGACCGGGCCGAAGACGATGTGAACACGGCGCTGGATGGTGTGACGAACCTGCCGGATGACGCAGAAGACCCGTCGATCCGGCGGTCTCGGTGGTCGGACCGGGTGACGGATGTGGTGATTACCGGCCCGGTTGGAGTCGACCAGCTTGCCAATTTCGCGGACGAGTTCGTCACGCGGCTTTTTGCGGAGGGGGTGACACGCACGACCATTCGGGGGTTGGCTGCGCCTCAGACGATTGTCGAAGTCACGTCGCTGGATTTGATCCGGTTCGATGTGTCGATGCGCGAGATCTCGGCGGCGATTTCCGGCGAGGTTGAGACAGATCCTGCGGGCGACGTGAGCGGTGCCGCGCGGGTGCGGACGGGTGTGGCGAAACGCTCGGCGGATCAGATCGCAGGGATTGTGATACGCACGGGCGATGATGGCACGCAGGTGACGGTGGGCGACGTGGCGACGGTGCGGGTCGAAGGGGTGGACCGGAACCGCGCCTATTTCGTTGGCGAGAACCCGGCGATTTCGATCCGGGTCGACCGTTCGGCGCAGGGGGATGCTATCCGGATGCAGGCTCAGGTCGAGGATGTGGCCGCGGAGATGGAGCTTTCGCTGCCGGAAGGTGTGAGGATCGACCTAATCCGCACGCTGTCCGAGACGATCACAGCGCGTCTGAATATCCTGTTGGACAACGGGTTGATGGGCCTTGGGCTGGTGGTTCTGTTGTTGTTCCTGTTCCTGAATGCGCGGACGGCGTTTTGGGTGGCAGCGGGTATTCCGGTGGCGATTATCGCAGCGATTTCGATCATGTACTTCGCGGGTTTGACGCTGAACATGATCTCGTTGTTCGCGCTGATCATCACGCTTGGGATCGTGGTGGATGATGCGATCGTGGTGGGCGAGCACGCGGATTTCCGGGCGCGGCGGTTGGGCGAGGATCCGACCACGGCGGCGGAGCGGGCGGCGAACCGGATGTTCACGCCGGTCTTTTCGGCAACGATCACGACGATCATCGCGTTCTTTGCTTTGGTCGCGGTTGGTGGACGGTTCGGAGATTTGATCTCGGATATTCCGTTCACAGTGATCGTGGTGCTGATCGCGTCGTTGATTGAGTGCTTTCTGATCCTGCCGAACCACATGCGGCATGCGGTGGCGCATGCGGCGAAGGACCATTGGTATGACTGGCCCTCGCGGCAGGTGAACAGGGGGTTCCGGGTATTCCGCGAGCGCATTTTCCGGCCGATGATGGCGGGTGTGATCTGGGCGCGCTATCCGGTGATCGCCGGGGCGATACTGTTGCTGGCAAGTCAGGCGGTGCTGTTCATTCGCGGGGACGTGCAGTGGCGTTTTTTCAACTCGCCTGAGCAGGGGTCGGTGACGGCAAATTTCGCGATGGTGCCGGGCGCGACACGGGCGGACACGTTCGAGGTGATGCGCAGGTTGCAGGCGACGGTGGATGAGATCGGCGCAGAGTTCGAGGAAGAGCATGGGGTGAATCCAGTCGCCTATGCGATTGCCGAGGTCGGGGGCACGTCGGGACGAGGGCTTGCCGGTGAGGAAACCAAGGAGACGTTCCAGCTTGGATCAATTGCGGTCGAATTGATTGACGCCGATTCGCGGCCCTATTCGAGTTTCACCTTCGTTTCCGCTTTGCAAGAGGCGATGCCGCAGCATCCGATGCTGGAGACGATCAGCTTTCGCGGCTGGCGCGGAGGACCGGGCGGCGATGCGATTGACATCGAGCTTTCCGGCGCATCCTCGGAGCAGTTGAAAAGCGCGGCGGAGGCGTTGAAGACGCAACTGGCGCAGTATGGGGAAGTCTCGGCGCTTGAGGACAATCTGACCTACGACAAGGAAGAGATCGTTCTGGAATTGACGCCTCAGGGGCAGGCCTTGGGTCTGACAATCGATGATCTGGGTCAGGTCCTGCGCGCACGCTTGAACGGCATCGAAGCGGCGAGTTTTCCCGATGGGCCGCGCTCGGCGACGATCCGGGTCGAACTTCCCGAGGGTGAATTGACGGCGGACTTCCTGGACCGGCTTTTGGTGCGGACGGGGAGTGCCGCACCCGGCGACGGTGTTTACGTGCCGTTGGCGGATATTGTCACGGTCGAAAGTCGCACGGGCTTTTCGACGATCCGGCGGGAAAACGGCATACGCGTTGTCTCGGTCACGGGCGATTTGTCGGAAGACGATCCCGCCCGCGCTGAGGAGATCTCGACCGAGATCAGCGAAGTGATCTTGCCGAAGCTGCAGGAGGATTTCGGGATTTCGACGCGGATGGCCGGGCTGGCCGAAGACGAGCGGAATTTCCTGTCGGACGCCATGACCGGATTGATCCTGTGTCTGGCGGGGATTTATCTGACGCTGGCGTGGGTTTTCAGTTCGTGGTCGCGGCCGGTGGTGGTGATGGCGATCATTCCGTTCGGATTGGTCGGGACGATCTGGGGGCATTACATCTGGGACGTACCACTGTCGATGTTCTCGGTCGTCGGGATGATCGGAATGGTGGGGATCGTGATCAACGATTCCATCGTGCTGGTCACGACGATTGACGAATACGGAGAGGACCGGGGGCTGTTTCCGGCGATCATCGACGGCGCGGCGGATCGATTGAGGGCCGTGATCCTGACGACATTGACGACTGTGCTGGGCCTTGCGCCGCTTCTTTACGAAACATCAAATCAAGCGCAGTTCCTGAAGCCGACGGTGATTACGCTGGTCTATGGATTAGGGTTCGGGATGGTGCTGGTGCTGCTGGTCGTGCCTGCGCTGTTGGCGATCGGGCACGACTTCGGGCGGACGTTCCGCGCGGCGCGTCGTGCTTTGTCGGGGCGCGCTCCGGGGATGCAGGTGGTTCTTGGCGGCGTCGGCGCAGGCATCGTGGCGTGGTTTGGCGCGACGATGGGGTCGGTCATTGTCACCGGGGCAATGCCCGCCGCACTTGGCGGTTCAGGGTCGATGGCATTGGCGTTCTTCGCCTTTGTCGGTGGGGCTGCCGCAATTGTCTTTTCGGGATGGGGGCTGGCCGCTTTGCGGTTCGCGCGGCGGCTGCGCGTCTAGTCGCAGCCGCGGATGTCGACGGCCTGACCGCCGCCAAAGACAGTGATCCGCACATCCTGTCGCGCCAAAACAAAGGGTTGCGCGTCGGGTGGGACCAAGTCGGCGCTGGCGACGAGTGTACCGCCTTTGCGGGTCATGGTGGGTTCTGAAACCCAGACCTCGCGGTTATCGAGTTCGATTACGGCAACGTCCTGATCGCTCATGCGGGGGACGTCCATGATCGCGGTGATGCGCATTCCGTCGCGGATCGGTTCGATGTCGCAACTTACGGACCCGACACCCGCTTCGGCGGCTGTCATGGGGCGGTCCTTCATCGCGCGGACCACGGTTGGCGAGGGCGTTGTGCCGGTGCTGGGCAGCAGGGCGTCGAAGTAAAGCTCGACCGGGACGCATATGTCATAGCACACGCCAATCGTCATACGGCCCGAGAGTTCGATGTCGTCCGCCGCTTCGGTGGCGCGCAGGGTTATCGGAAGGATCATGCCATCGTCATATCCGATCGAGCGCATGCCGTTTTCGTAAAAGACACGAGGCACAGGGAATGACACGCCGGCGCCTGACAGGTTGCCGGACTTCGACCAGTCGAAAATCGGCGGGATGCCTGCATCGCCGGGCGCGCGCCAGTAGGTCTTCCAACCGGGAGCCAGCTTGATGGAAAAGGCCGCGTGGTGAAGGCCGTCATCGCCGCGCCAGCCCGGAAGAACCTCGACCTGGGCCAGGACATCGGGAATTTCGGCCGCCGCGAGGGGTGCCTGAATGGCAAGAGCCATTGCGGCCAGAGGGAGGGTGAGCGCTTTCATACCCGGGGATGTAAGCGTCGCGCAGCCGCTTTGGAAATCACATTCCGGTAATCGTTTGTGACTGTGGTTTGCGTGCCCTTGATGCGGTGCCGTCGATACACCATCCTTAGGGGATGACCCGACCTGACCCCTCCGACCCGTCCCAGATTGAAGGCAAGCTGTTGATTGCGATGCCCGGCATGGGCGATCCGCGCTTTGACAGAAGCGTGATTTTTATGTGTGCGCATTCGGCGGATGGTGCTTTGGGGCTGATCGTGAACAAGCCCATGCCCGAGTTGAGTTTCGCCAACCTGTTGAAACAACTGGAAATTGATGTGCCGCTGGTTTCGCGGGATGTGCAGGTGCATTTTGGTGGGCCGGTGGAAGGCGGGCGTGGATTCGTGCTGCATTCCGGGGATTTTGTGTCGGATGCCTCGACGCTTCAGGTGTCCAAGGATTTCGGTATGACGGCGACGCTGGACGTGATGGAGGCTTTGGCCGCAGACGGTGCGCCGCGCGATGCCTTGTTGGCGCTGGGCTATGCGGGGTGGGGACCAGGGCAGCTTGAGGCGGAAATCCTTCAGAACGGCTGGCTGACCTGTGACGCGACGCGCGCTTTGGTTTTCGAGGAAGGCAACGAGACGAAATGGACCGCAGCCCTTGCGACGCTGGGTGTCGATGCGCTTATGCTGTCGGCGGACGCCGGGCGGGCGTAGGGGTCAGCTTGGTCCCATCGGCTGGCAGCTGACATTCTGGGCCAGCAACCTTCGACAGGCGAGTTCCGCAGTTTGCGCCGTGAGACCGACGAAGTTTGCCTCGAACCCCTGCTGGCTGCGCACTACTTTTCGCAAGGCTTCGTCTAGCGTGCCCAATTCGACAAGCGCGGTCTGCAGCAGCATCTTTTCAGCTTCGTGCCGGGTGGCGAAGCGGCCGACGTTGATCGCCCATTGACGCCCGCCAGAAGTGGACATGCGCGTAACGACGACCTGATCGTCAACGTCGGATGCCATGGTCGAGGCGATGGACGCGGATTTTACGAGCGTGCGGACGCGCGGTCGGGGGACGGCCACAAGCGGACTGGCGAGACTGGCTGTCATGACGGGCGCGGGAGCGGCTTCGGGGATGATCTCGGGCGCGGGCCTTGCCGTCGAGGCATCGGCCGCAACCACGTCAGCAAGGGCATCCGCTATGCCGTCTTGCAAGGCGATGAGCATTTCTTCGGGCGGTGCTTCCACGGGGCGCAGTCTGGGGCGCGGGGTCGTGGCGACAAGGCCGGAGGCGCTGACGACGCGGCCCGGCGTCTCGGATGCGCCCTCGGCCAGAAGAACGGGGCGTGCGGGTTTGCGGACGGAGACACGGCTGGGCGCGCGTTCAAAGCCCATGTCGAGAAGTTCGGCCACCCGCGCATTGCGCCATGCGGTCGAGCGGCCACCGAAAACGGTCGCAATGATGCGTTCGCTGCCGCGTTCGGCCGAAGCAACGAGATTGTAGCCAGCGGCGCGGGTATAGCCCGTCTTAATGCCGTCGGCTCCGCGATACGCGGCCAGCAGGCGTCGGTTGGTGTTGTTGACGGTCTTGATGCCCGCGCTGGTCGAACTGCGTGAGAACAGATTGTAGTAATCGGGGAAATCGTAAAACAGGTGCCGACCCAGGGTGGTCATGTCACGCGCGGTTGAAAGATGGCCCGACTCGGTCAGGCCATGAGCGTTCTTGAAGGTTGTATTGCTCATCCCCATGGCTTTTGCCATGCGCGTCATGCGCCGCGCAAAGGCGGCTTCGCTGCCAGAGATGGCCTCGCCCAGGGCGGTGGCCGCGTCATTGGCGGATTTGACTGCGGCAGCGCGGATCAAAAAGCGCAACTGGATGCGCGAACCGGCCTTCAAACCAAGTTTCGAGGGTTGCTCAGCGGCCGCCTTGCGAGAAATCAGGACCTGAGTATCGAGGCTTATTTCGCCTTTTTCGATGGCGTCGAACACCACGTAGAGCGTCATCATCTTGGTGAGAGACGCCGGATGCAGACGCGTATCTGCATTTCGTGAATGAAGAACCTGGCCGGAGCGAGCATCAATCACCATGGCCGCGTAAGGCGCGGCATTGGCGAAAATTGGCATGGCTGCAAGCAGACATGCACATAGAAATGTTCGAAACACGGCTCCGACGATAAGCGGATACGCCACGATAGTGCCCTTTGTACTGCCTCTGGGTCCAGTCTTTAAGCGCCAGATCCCTGATTTTTCAGAACACTAGCACGGACGATCCAATCCGAAAATAATGAATTTTCGGTACATTTTTGATGAACGAAGGGTTTATCAACATGGTGTGGTAATGGGTGATAGGCACAACTACATGCTGTGTTCGATGGACGCTATGATTTCGGGCAGTTGCATGAAGTCAACGGCTTCGTGGAACTTCGAGCGGTCCCGGGGCGGGTCTGCGGCTTCGATTTCCCACGTCACACCGTGCGGAACCCACACCCCCCAGGCCCCCGCCTCAATCGCCGGAAGGACGTCTGATTTCATCGAATTGCCCACCATAAGCGTGGCATCCGGCGGCGTCTGATGCCGCGTGAATATCTCGGAATAGGCGTCGGGGGTCTTGTCCGAAACGATCTCGACGCCGTCAAATAGCTCGCCCAGACCAGACTGCGCGATCTTGCGCTCCTGATCGAGAAGATCGCCCTTCGTAATCAGGATCAGCCGGTATCTTGGGGCCAGTCCGGTAATCGTGTCTTCGACGCCGGGCAGAAGCTCGATCGGATGGGTCAGCATGTCCTGACCGGCCGCGATGATTTCGGCAATGACGTGACCGGGCACGGTGTTGTCGGTCACATCCAAAGCAGTCTCGATCATCGAGAGCACAAATCCTTTTATCCCGAAGCCATAGCGGCCGAGATTGCGCCTTTCGGCGGCCAGCAATTGCTCGGCGAGGTGGTCGCTCTCGACGTAGTCCGCAAGCAGCGTGGCGAAGTGCGCCTGAGTCATCTGAAAGAAACGCTCGTTGTGCCAAAGCGTGTCATCGGCGTCGAAACACAACGTCAGCAACATGTTAAGCGTTTTCCCCCAGAGTTGCCCTTTTCACCGCGTCGCTTTCGCATATATTGTAATGCCTAGCGAGACGATCGAAACGAGGCCGCGTGATTCTTCGCACTTTGCATATGATGGCAGATACGGACAAGCCGGGTGATAGCGACACCGGCGTTCTGACCGAGACTAAGCCAAAGACAGACAAGCCGCCGCTTTACAAGGTGATGCTGTTGAATGACGACTATACGCCTATGGAGTTCGTCGTTCATGTGCTGGAGCGGTTCTTTGGTCTGAGCCACGCGCAGTCTTTTGAGATCATGTTGACCGTGCACAAGAAGGGGTTGGCCGTCGTGGGCGTTTTCTCATTCGAGGTGGCGGAAACCAAGGTTGCGCAAGTGATGGATTTCGCCCGCCGCCATCAGCACCCGCTTCAGTGCACCATGGAAAAGGAATAGGACGCGGTTCGCGTCCTTCATTCATGACAGATCAGCGACTTAACTCTTGGCTTGAGAGCACGTCGGTCCTGCCGGACGTGGGACGCATCGGTGTTTTCAATGCCTCGCCGGACCTGGAATTGCCGGGTGTCGAAATGGATCGCGTGCGCGCGGTGCAGCCGATGGCGGAGCCGCACAAGGTGCTGGCCGGGCGGGGGTACAAAGTGGCGAAGATCGTCAACTATTCCTATGACGCCGTTATTTTGCGGGTTCCACGCCAGAAAGCTTTGGCGCTTGGATACCTGAAGGATGCAGTTTCGCGTGTTCCGGACGGGGCACCGATCATTGTCGATGGTCAAAAGACCGACGGTATCGAGAGTTTACTGAAGCTTTGCCGCAAGCGTTTCGATGTTCGAGAGGTTGTCTCGAAGGCGCATGGCAAGCTGTTCTGGTTTCCAAAGGCCGGCCTGGAAGAAGACGTCATGAAGGTTCTGGATTTGCCGGAATTGTCGCCTGTACAGACGTCTTCCGGCTTTTATACAGCGCCGGGTGTGTTTTCCGCCGATGGCCCGGACGAAGCCTCGGCCTTTCTGGCTTCGCACCTTCCCGTTTTGGAGGGTCGGGTCGTCGACCTTGGGTCGGGATGGGGGTATTTGAGCCACCGTATACTTGAGAAGAGCGAACCGCGGGAACTTCACCTTGTGGAGGCAGACTGGTTGGCGGTGAATTGTGCGCAGAAGAACATTCAGAATGATGCGGCAGTATTCCATTGGGACGACGCCCTGACGTGGAAGCCCGCGAGCGCAGTGGATCACGTGGTAATGAACCCGCCGTTCCATCAGGGCAGGGCAGCGGATCCGGGGTTGGGGCAGGAGTTCATTCGAGCGGCTGCGCGGATGTTGGAACCCAAAGGGAACCTCTGGCTTGTCGCAAACCGTCATTTGCCTTACGAAGCCGTGCTGGCGGAGGCGTTCCGCTCGGTTCAGCCATTGGCACACACGTCGTCGTTCAAGCTTTTTCACGCCACGTCTCCGAAACGCCGTTCGAAAGGATAGCCACTCATGTCATTTTCCATTGCCGGTAAGACCGCCGTTGTGACCGGAGCAGCGAACGGGGTCGGGTTGGCCATTGCCCGTCATTTCGTGGCACGCGGTGCGAACGTGATGTTCGCCGATATGGACGAAGAACGGCTGATCGAAGAGATCGGGGCGGTCGAGGACGATGATGAAGGCACGACGGGTTATTTCGCAGGGGATTTGCGCGAAAAGCTTAATGTGGCGAACCTGTTGTCGGCGACGCTGGACCGGTTTGATCGCGTAGATATTCTGGTGAACGGGTCGCGTCAGATGTTGGCGGCGGATCCGCTTAATGCGGATGATGACGCGGTGACGACGTTGTTGAACCAGAACCTGATGACGTCACTGCGTCTGTGCCAGATCTTTTCCAAACGGATGATCAAACAGGCGGAAGCTACCGAAGGGAACGCGCCAGTGGGCTCGATCATCAATCTGTCTTCCATTGCGGCGCGGCGCACGCAGCCGCACTTGCTGGCCTATTCCGTGAGTTCGGCGGCAGTTGATCAACTGACGCGGTCCATGGCGGTCGCGCTTGCGCCGCATCGCATTCGGGTGAATGCGATTGCGCTTGGCTCGGTCATGAGCGCGTCATTGAAAGGCGCTTTGGCCGAGCACGAAGAGTTCCGCGACGAGATCCTCGATTCAACGCCCTTGAACCGGATCGCGGCACCGTCGGAGCTGGCGGAAGTCGCGCAGTTTCTGGCATCGAACGGGTCGGGTTTCATGACTGGGCAGATACTGACGGTCGACGGTGGGCGCACGCTGGTTGATGCGGTGGATGCGCCTGCGCACTAATTTGCGCGGCACCCCTTTGCCTTTCGGATGGCCTGTGCCAGTCTTTGGCGAAACTCGTCCGGGAAGTTAAATGACAGATCAATTCGAAGACCAGAAATCACGGGCTTCTGCGTGGTTTCGCGAAGTGCGCGACGGCATTGTCGAGGCGTTTGAAGCGCTGGAAGACACCCAGACAGAGGGGCCTTTTTCGGGTCTTCCTGCCGGGCGTTTTGAGGTCACCAAGACGAAGCGCGCATCGGACGATGGGTCGGATGCGGGTGGCGGTCTGATGAGCGTGATGCGAGGCGGTCGTGTGTTCGAGAAGATCGGCGTTAATGTCTCAAGCGTTTACGGCAAGCTTGGAGAGCGCGCGCAGGCGGCAATGGCGGCGCGCAAGGGCATTCCGGGCATGGCAGATGATCCGCGGTTCTGGGCCAGTGGGATCAGTCTTGTGGCGCATATGCAGAACCCTCATGTGCCATCCATTCACATGAACACCCGCATGTTCTGGACGCCACATGCTTGGTGGTTCGGGGGTGGGTCTGACCTGAACCCTTGCATTGAGTATGACGAGGACACTGCGGATTTCCACGCCGTTCAGAAGGCGCATTGCGATCCGCATGGCGAGGACATTTATCCGCGCCTGAAGGAATGGGCGGATGAGTATTTCTATATTCCGCATCGCGGGCGCGCGCGGGGCGTTGGCGGAATTTTCTATGATGACCGAAACACGGGTGATTGGGAGAAAGATTTCGCTTTCACACAGGATGTGGGCCGCGCGTTCTTGCGGGCTTATCTGCCATTGGTGGAGCGGCGTCGGAATACGCCCTGGAGCGAGGCGGACAAGCACACGCAGCTTGTGCATCGCGGGCTCTATGCGGAATACAATCTGGTCTATGATCGCGGCACCAAGTTCGGTCTGGAAACCGGGCATGACGCGAATGCCGTATTGATGAGCCTGCCGCCATTGGCGAAGTGGGTATAATGCCCGTCCGGGGCTAGTTGCCTGTCGCGATATTCAGCGCACGCTGGATGCTGTTTCTCAGGGCTTCGAGGTCGGCTTCGATGCCACGCACAGTGGACGAGCCTTGATTGTTTGTTCTGCCGCCTTGTCCTTCAATCCAAATCTCGATCACACCGGGATTGGGCGGTGGCCGGAAGTTGGTGAAGTCACGGGCAATGCCGCCAAGGCCCGAAGCAAGAATAGTAGCGGCCTCGGCGTCTTCTGCGTGGAAATAACGGATATTTGTCTGGCTGATCGACACGCTGGCACGGCGGGTCTGATCCACCGGGATGCCGAGTGCGGCGGCGGTTGCGATGGCGTCTTCGGCTTCGGTCTGAGGCACGAAAGCCGGGACGAGGAGAACGACGTTTGTCGCATCGGCAAGGCCGGGATTCACGACTGGTGGGATTTGGGTTTCGATGGCGGCGATTGCCTGACGGACCGGTGGCGTGCTGGTCAACACGAGCGGAGGGACGGGCTGTGGCGGGGATGTTGCGGCGTCCGGGTCGCTGATCACCGGCGGGCTGTCGGGTACTTGGACCGGGAGCCTTGCGAGTCTTGTTTCAAAAACCGGGCTTACAAGAGGCGCGATCGTCAGACCGAGGGTCTCACTGTCAGGAACAATTGGTATGACAGGGTCGGCGTTTTGCGCTGTGAGATCAGCGAACAGGACCGCCTCTGCGATTTCTGCCGCCTCTGCCACGACCGGCGTTTCTGCAGTCACTGGTTGCGCTGCAACGGGAGTTGGGGTCGGAGTGGCTGCGGCATTGGCGGAGTCCTCGGGAGGCGTGCCGCGCGTTCCAAAAACTGCGATGAAGACCGCAATTACCGCGATTGCCGCCATCGCCTGCAAAAGGCCCGTCCAATACCCGCCCGCGGCGCGCTTTTGCTGTGTGCGGTCTTGAGGCTGGGGGAGCGGTGCGGGCGGTTTGATGGGTTTGGGCGCAGCGACAGTTTCGGCCACGGGTTCCAGACGGGGTTCTGGCGTCGTAACGGGGGGCGTTTGGCGTTCGGGCGGTGGTGTGGGTTCGTTGGATGCCTTGAGTTTTGGAACGGTCCGAGGCACCGGCCCGTTGCCCTTGGCGAGAAGCTCGTGGCGACGCCGTCGCGCGTCCTCCATTCGGTCGTAGACAGTCATCGGACGCACCCGTTTCGGGCCATCACCGCCTTGTCTTGTGCCCGAATTCGGGTCTGCACGCTTACTCATGTCACTATCCCACAGCGTTCGCTGCTTTGGCCGCGAACGCGCTATCATGCCCCGATTCGGCCCCTGTTAAAAAGGTCGTAGCGCAGTTTTTCGCCGTTTACGCGGCTATTTGCGCAGGGCGGGCAGGCCGATGCCCGTCGCCTCGAAGCCTCCGTCTGCGGCCAGAACCTGTCCGGTGATGAAACTGGCGCGGTTTGAGCAGAGAAAGACAATGGCTTCGGCGATCTCGCTTTCGGAGCCATAGCGATTGAGCGGGAGAGCATCGTGATAGGCGGCGATGATCTCGGGGCTGTGGACGGCCATAGCGAGTTTCGTGCGCACCGGGCCCGGAGCGACGCAATTGGCCCGCACACCGAATTCACCAAGCTCGACGGCCTGTTGCAGCGTGAGTTGGATCACTGCCGCCTTTGAGGTTCCGTAGGCGATCCGCAGGGTTGAAGCGCGCAGGCCAGAGATGGAGGCGATGTTCACGATCGCGCCTTTGGAGGCTTTGAGCGCGGGCGTGGCGGCTTGGGTCATGAGGAACGGGCCGTCGAGGTTATTGGCCATCACCCGCTTCCAGCGCGCGAAGGTCGTTTCCTCCATCGGACCGAAATCCGCCACCCCGGCGTTGTTCACCAGCGCGTTGATGCCGCCGAGGGTCGCAGTGACCATGTCGGTCATGCGCGCGGCTTCGTCCGGATCGGACACATCGCCGGGGACTGCCAGCACGTTTTCCAAGGGCGCGCTGGCCGTCTTGAGTTCGTCGGTATCGATGTCGTTCATTGCGACTTGCCAGCCCTCGTCGAGGAACAGCTTGGTCGTTGCAAGACCGATACCGCGGGCCGCGCCTGTTATGAATGCGACCGGACGTGTCACGCAGGCACCTTATCAGCGTCAGGGCCTCCCAGCGATTGAAGGCGCAACGCGAGGATCCACACGGCCATCAGGGCGGCTGTCAGCACCCATGCACCCGAAGTGAATGTCGCGATAACGCCGAGGAAGGCGGTGAAGGATGTGATGATCCCGGCGGCATCTCTGAGCGCGTCTAGGCCGGAGGCCACAAGGACCAGTGCGGTCAGGGCTGCAGCGAGTGCCGAGACGACGATGACCGTCCAGAGGGGTGCAAAGCCTCCTTCGGTCAGCATCGCGAAGGGTGCGAAGGCGCCTTCGGGGTCGATGATTCCTGTGCGCTCGAACACCCAGAACGTCGCAATCACGGCGATACCGATGGAAACCGGGCTTGCGATCCGCTGGCGCCACCATGTGTTGCGACCAAACAGGATACCCAGTGTCACAAAAGCGGCAGCGATGACGGCAATCTGGCCGATTTCAACGCCGACATTGAAGCCGATGAGTTTTGGCACGAAATGCGCACCACCAAGGCCGAAGTCACTGAGAACGCTGGCAAAGCCGAGGCCGTGCAGTAGGCCGAAGCCGAAGACGACAAACGGACGCCATGGCGTTAGCCCGCGCGACAGCACGTTTTCGACGCCCACATAGACGATGGAAGCCGCGATCAGGGGTTCGACGATCTCTGGGGATATCTTGATGATCCCGAGCGAGCCGAGCGCAAGCGTGACGGTATGGGCCAGCGTGAACGCCGAGATTTGCCAAAGCAGCGGACCCATCCGAAGCGCGAGGAAAAACAGGCCGAGCACGAACAGAATATGGTCGAGGCCCAGCGGGATGATGTGGTCGAAGCCGACGCCGATGTATTCGACAAAGGCTTGTCCGCCGGTTTGAGTATCACTGCCTGTGCGTGGGATCGGATCGGTGTCGCCGCCGCTTGTCAGGAAAGCGGTGTAGCCGTTTTCGATGCCTTGCTGACGCACCACAAGTGGCCCGTATTCGGCGGCCCAGGACATGACGATGGCGCTGTCACCCTCGGGGAGGGGGGCCGACAAAACCACCTGCGAGTTGCGCGCAAGTTCGACATTGCCAGCTTCGGGGATCGTAAGACCCGTTATTTCAAAGGGAAGATCGACCTCTCCGGCCCTGAGAGAAAGGCCTTGCGATATTGAGGGCCATGCTTCGCGGAAGGCTGTTTCCAGTGCTGCCGAGTCCAGAGAGCGCAGCACGTCGTAGTCTTCTGCGCCTTCGGCGGCGTTGGTGTCTTCGACGCCTTCGAGGTCCAGACCGGCAATGGGGGCCTCAAGCACCCAGTCCAGCACGACTTCGATCTCGGATGGATTTATTGTCAGGTCAGCGATTGTTGGCTGAACCTCGTGCGCGCGCGCAGTTGTGACCACAAGCAGGGTTGACACCAGCGCAAGCAAGATCACCCTGAGAGCTTCAATCTTAGTCTGGAAAAGCATCATGTTTCGTATCCTCGTTCTCGCCGCTTCTTTGACATGTATGTCGTTTGCCGCCAAGGCCCATGAATTCTGGATATCTCCGGACAAACATCAGGTTTCGCCCTCGGATCAGGTCGCGGCCGCCTTGATCGTCGGGCAGGACTTTGAGGGGAACTCTCAGGCCTATTTGCCACGGAGCTTCACTCGGTTTGATTATTCTATCGGCGGTAAGATCGCGCCGGTTGAGGGGCGGCTTGGGGATCGGCCAGCTTTGAAGATGGATGCGCCCGGCGAGGGATTGATGGTGATCACCCACGAAACCGCGGGGCTGTTGCTGACGTGGGACGAATTTGCGCGGTTCGAGGCCTTTGTCGAACACAAGGATGCGTTATGGACGTTGGAGGCCCACAAGGCACGCGGGCTTTCGGAAGAGAACGTTCGGGAGGTTTACACGCGGTACGCCAAGTCCCTGATCGGGATCGGATCGGCGGCGGGGTCGGACTTTGAAGCAGGTCTGGAGACCGAGATTGTCGCGCTGGAGAACCCCTATACCGATAATATGAGTGACGGTATCGATGTGCGCCTGTTGTATCAGGGCGCACCGCGGCGCGACGAGCAGGTCGAGGTTTACGAGAGAACTGCTGGGGGCGATGTGTCGGTGTTTACCGTGCGCACTGATGGCGATGGTGTTGCGACGGTGCCGGTAAAAGCGGGTGCGCGGTATATGCTGGACGCGGTGGTCTTGCGCGAACCGTCGGCTGCCTTGGCAAATCAGCGCAACGTGGCTTGGGAAAGCCTCTGGGCGAACCTGACGTTTGGCGTGCCCGCCAATTAATAGCTAGGTGCCGGGCCGTTGCTTGGGATGGTTGCGAGGATGATTTCGCGCAGAACAAGGATGGTCAGGCCGCTGAGGGCGATGGCTTCGTTCGAGAAGGTAAGCAGGTCACTCATAATTCGTCTCCGGTATGTCTTTGATTAACTTATCCTTTAGATTCGGGGCGGATTCAGGACTCGATAGGGGTCATTTCGCGGGCGACTTGGGCTGAGAATGAGCCTCAAATTGGGCGCTGTCGCGGGAATGGGGGTAGTCAGGCGAAAACGTCTGGATTGTACACGACACGCGACAAGTAGAGACCGTCGGGCGGGGCAACAGGTCCGCAGGCCGCGCGATCTTTCGCGTCCAGCGCGGCTTTGACGTCTTCGGGTTGCCAGCCGCCGCTGCCGACACGTTCCAGCGTGCCGACGATTGAGCGGACCTGATTGTGCAGGAAGCTACGGGCGCGCACGGCGATTGCGATTTCGGGGCCGGTTGGTGTCGGGTTTTCGGTGATTGTGATTTCGTCCAGCGTTTTGAGCGGGCTTTTCGACTGACACATGGTCGAGCGGAAGGTCGTGAAGTCATGGGTGCCGATGAGATGGACAGCTCCGGCGCGCATGGCGGCGGTATCCAGTGGTTTCTGGACGCGCCAAGCCAGTCCCGCGTCGTGCACCAAGGGCGCGCGGCGGTTGATGAGGCGGTAGATGTAATTGCGCTCGACGGCCGAGAAACGAGCGTGCCAGTCGTCGGCAACCCGCGCGCAGGCCGTGATTGCGATGGGATCGGGTTTGAGGTGGAAGTTCAGCGCTTCGGACAGGCGGAAGGGATCCCAGTCGGTGGCCATGTCGACATGGGCGACCTGCCCATATGCGTGGACGCCTGCGTCGGTGCGGCCAGCGGCTGAGAGCAGGGGGGCGGTCTTGTCGATCTTGGAGAGCGCAGTTTCGATAGCGCCCTGGATCGACGGCTGATCAGGCTGTCGTTGCCAGCCGGAAAAGGGCTGACCGTTGTATTCAATGGTGAATGCGTAGCGTGGCATGGCTGGGGGTTAGCGTTTGGCGCGCTGAAGCGCAATTCTTAAGCCACATCTGGTCTATCTCTGCGCGGGTTCCTATCTTTAGCACGAAGCGGGAAGGAAATTCTTTGATTATCGGCGATATTGCGGACGGGCTGACGCGTGGCGTCGAGACCACGGTAAACACCGTAAGTGAGGCGTTTTTCGAGCCAGTGATCCGTTTGGGGGTCACGGGACTTAGTCGTGCAGGCAAGACGGTGTTTATCACGTCGTTGGTGGCGAACCTCATTGCGCGCGGTCGGATGCCGGCTTTGCGGGCGGCGGCGGATGGGCGGATCAAGACGGCGTGGTTGCAGCCTCAGCCAGATGATACGGTCCCGAGGTTTGATTATGAGGCTCATCTGGCCGCCATGACGGGGGCCACGCCGTTTTGGCCTGAAGGCACCTCCGGGATCAGCGAGTTGCGTTTGTCGCTTCGGGTTCAGCCGAGGGGGCTTTGGGGTGGGATGACCGGGCCGAAGACGATCCATCTGGATATCGTGGATTATCCGGGCGAGTGGCTTTTGGATCTTGGATTGCTGGATAAGGATTACGCGACGTGGTCGCGCGAGACTTTGGCGCGGATTGAGAACCGCGACGAAGCACGCGTTTATCGCGAGGCGCTAGAGACAGCGAATCCCGGTGCGAAGTTGGACGAGGTAGAGGCGAAGTCTCTGGCGGGGGCGTTCACGGCGTATTTGGTGGCGGCGCGGGAATCGGGGTTTTCGGATTGCACGCCGGGGCGGTTCCTGTTGCCGGGTGATCTTAAGGGCTCTCCGGTTTTGACGTTCGCGCCTTTGCCAGAGCAGAATTTCGCGCGCGGAACGATGGGGCGTGAGTTTTCACGGCGCTTCGAGGCGTATAAGCGCGAGGTCGTGAAGCCGTTCTTCAGGGATCATTTCGCGCGCATCGGGCGGCAGGTTGTCCTGGTCGATGTGTTGGGCGCTATTCATTCCGGACCGCGCGCGGTTGAGGATTTACGGCAGGCGATGTCGGATATTCTGGGCGCTTTTCGACCGGGGAAGAATGCGTTTCTCAGTCAGGTCTTCCTGGGTCAGCGGGTCGAGAAGATCCTGTTCGCGGCAACGAAGGCGGATCATTTGCACCACAGCCAGCACGCGCAACTGACCGCAATCACTAACGCTCTTTTGCGCGATGCGCGGTCGCGTGCGGATTTTGCTGGGGCCGAGACCGCTGCGATGTCGATGGCGGCGCTGAGGGCGACAACCGAGGATCGGATTGAGAAGGACGGGCGCGCGCTGGATGTCGTGCGCGGGACGTTGGAATCGTCAGGCAAACGCGCTGCATTTTATCCGGGGCGATTGCCGGATGATCCGTCGCGGTTGCTGAACCCAGCGCGGCAGGGGGCCGAAGCGTGGCTGGATGCAGATTATGAAGTGATGCGATTTGCGCCGCAGCCATTGGAGTTACGCCCAGGTGATGGGCCTCCGCATATTCGGCTCGACCGGGCAGCGGAGTTCTTGATCGGGGATCGGCTATGACCAAACGCGACGGACCTGTCCTCATCGAGTTGGACGACAGCGGGCCAAGCCCGGCGGATGCACCGCCTGTGTCCGAGCCAGAGGGGGCGCCGACAGGACAGGCGATGCAGACAATGGCGGCCTTGACGGCGCGCGGACCGTCGCGACTGGCGCGGTGGTTCTGGCAGTTGTTGTTGGCTGTGGTGCTGTTCTTTGGATCTCTCGCGGCCTGGGATGCTGTGACGGGGCTGGTCGAGCGGAACGTCTATCTTGGTTGGGCCGCGCTTGGGTTGCTGGGCCTGTTTCTTGCGGTCTGCCTGGCAATTCTGGTGCGCGAATTGGCGGCTCTGTCACGTCTGAAGCGGATCGATTTGCTGCATGGCGAGGCTGAAAGGGTAATTGACGCGAACGATCTTGGCGGGGCGCGGGCGGTGACGAAGAAGCTGTCGGCGCTTTATGCGGGGCGTGAGGATATGCGCTGGGGGCGGCAAAGGCTGGCGGAGGGTGAGGCCGATGCGTTTGATGCGGATACCTTGCTTGGCTTGGCGGAAGACACGCTTTTGAAGACTTTGGATGATCGCGCGCGGCGCGAGGTCGAGGCGGCTGCACGGCAGGTGGCGACTGTGACGGCTTTGGTGCCTTTGGCGTTTGCTGATGTGATTGCAGCTTTAACTGCAAACGTGCGGATGATCCGTCGGATTGCCGAGATTTATGGCGGACGGTCCGGGACTATGGGGGCATGGCGGCTGACGCGGGCAGTTATTACGCATCTAGTCGCGACCGGGGCTGTCGCGGCTGGCGATGATCTTTTGGGGTCGATCGGGGGCGGGCATCTGGTTGGAAAACTGTCGCGCCGCTTTGGCGAAGGGTTGGTGAATGGCGCTTTGACGGCACGGGTTGGCGTGGCGGCGATGGAGGTTTGTCGCCCGCTGCCATTTCGCGCTGCGCCCCGGCCGCGTGTGACGCAACTGGTGCAGCGTGCGCTGACTGGATTGTTTGATAAAGATTCAAACAGGTAAGTGTTTTCATGGAAACACTGGCCGAAGACATTCGCACGATGGTGCGTCGACCTCTTGCCGATGACCATGTGCGGGCGATCCGGCGCATTGCGGAGGAGATAGAGTTTGCGTCAGGCGAGATGATCGCCGAGGTTGGCGACCCGATGGACCGGTTTGTCTACGTACTGGAGGGCGAGATTGAAGTCGTCGATCCGTGGACGGGCGAGCGATATTTGCAGGCGGTTTTGGGTCCAACGCAGTTCATGGGCGAGATCGCGTTTCTGAATGGCGGATCATATTCGCTGCCGATGCGGGCTGCCAAGGTGACCCGTGTTCTGTCGGCGCCGCGTCCTGAGATGCTGACACTGATGTCGCGGATCCACGAGTTGAGCGATTACATTATAACTGTATTTGCTGCCCGTCGGCGTCGCCAGATCGAAGAACAGGACAGTTCGCTGAAACTGATTGGGGCGGATGTTGACCGCAATATCCGCGAGATCGCGAGTTTCGCCGCGCGCAACCGCATTCCATTTCAGTCCATTAATTTGGGATCCGGGGAAGCCGAGGCCTTGGTCGAGGCCTGCAATATGGCCGAACATGGTCCGGCGGTGATCTTCGGGCGCGACCGGGTGATCGAGAACCCAACGGCTGCGAATGTCGCACGTGCTTTGGGGCTGGGGCTGGAGTTGGGCGAGGACGATGTTTTCGACGTGTTGATTGTCGGCGGTGGGCCTGCGGGAGTGGCGGCCGGAGTTTACGCGGGCGCCGAGGGGCTTTCGGCTTTGGTCGTTGAGGACATGGCGATCGGTGGTCAGGCGGGCACGTCCAGTCGGATTGAAAATTACATGGGGTTTCCGACGGGTATTTCGGGCGCGGATCTGTGCTGGCGCGGCGAAATTCAGGCGATGAAGTTCGGCACGCGTTTTGCGGTGCCGCGGCGGGCCGTGTCGGTGGACAAACTTGAGAACGGGACGTTCTGTGTCACGCTGGATGATGGCATGGAGGTCTGCGCGCGCTCGATCATCGTCGCGACCGGGGTGCAGTATCGTCAGTTGCCGATCGAGCGTCTGAGCGAGTTTGAGGGCGGCGGGATTTATTATGCCGCGACGGACGTTGAGGCGCGGTATTGCCGGAATACGGATGCGGTTGTGATTGGGGGAGGGAACTCCGCCGGGCAGGCGGCGATGTTCCTTAGCCGAACGGCACGGCATGTGCATGTCTTGGTGCGCGGTGCGTCTTTGGCCGCGTCGATGTCGGATTATCTTTTGTCGCGGCTTGAGAACGATCCTCGGGTGACGATCCATTACAACACGGAAATGACCTGTCTTGACGGAGGAGATGGGCTTGAGAGCGCGACGATCCGCGACAAGAAGAACGGTGAGGACTGGCAAATCGCGACGCGGGCGGTGTTTGTGATGGTCGGAGCTGCTCCGAATACGGCATGGCTGAGTGATCTTGTCGATCTGGATGACAAGGGGTTTGTGAAGACCGGCGGGGATGCGCAGTCGGGTTCGGTTTATGCCACTTCGCATCCGGGTATCTTTGCCGTAGGCGACGTGCGGGCCGGGTCAGTGAAACGCGTGGCCAGTGCGGTCGGGGAAGGCTCGGTCGTGATGAGCCGGGTTTGGGAGAATCTGGATCAGAACGGCGGCACCTAGCCGGCCTCAATGGTCGTAGAGCCGGTTTTCCTCGTTTTTGGCGAAGCGATCTTCCAGTTCTTCGACAGGACCCGACAGGTGCGCCTGATCGGTCACCGCTTCAGCATAGGTTGCCATTCCTTCGACGGAAACGGCCTGTTCGGGCTGCCAGAGGCCTGATCGGATGATGGCTTTGCCACAATGATAAAAGGCCTCTTCGACGTCGACGAGAACGGCCAGATGGGGCACTCGATCCTTGATGGCCATGGCATTGCGGATGTCTTCGTCGCGCACGATACGGGCTGTGCCGTTGACGCGGACGACTTCTTTTCGGTTCGAGACGAAAAAGACCAGTCCGATGCGTCCGGTTTCTAGGATGTTCGTGAAGCTGTCGTAGCGATAGTTGCCGGGGCGGTCGGGGATGGCGAGTGTCTTCTGGTCGAGGATTTTGACGAAACCGGCGGGGTCTCCGCGCGGAGAGACATCGACTTTGCCGTTCGCGTCATAGGTTGCCATCACGAGGAACGGAGAGCGTTCAATCCACGTGCGACAATGGACGTCGATGTGGTCGATGATCTTGTGCGTTTGCGAGATATGGGGGTCGCGATGGAGGCTGCGGAAGTCGTCTTCCGTGGTGAGCACATCCCTAGCAGGGTACATGGCGGGCGTTCCTGTCTTTACCTTAGAGAGTGGCAACACTATAGCACAGTCCCATGATGTTGCAGCTTGCGATTATTATTCGAATTACAGGCCCGGCGCTCTGAACCATGAGTGACCGGGACTTTGGCGTTGAGTTACTCCGCCGCCCCACCCTGACAGCTTCGATATTCCAAAGGACACGGAACCCATGTGTGCCGACACGCCTGACTACAAAGAGACACTGAACCTCCCCGAGACCGATTTCCCGATGCGGGCCGGATTGCCGAACCGCGAACCTGCATGGCTGGAACGGTGGGCCGAGATGGGGATTTATGATCGCCTTCGCGAGAAAACGGGACGAGAGCCGTTTACGCTGCATGATGGCCCTCCTTATGCGAACGGGCATCTGCACATCGGGCATGCTTTGAACAAGATCCTGAAGGATATGGTTGTCCGCTCGCAGCAGATGATGGGTAAGGACGCGCGGTATATCCCCGGATGGGACTGTCATGGCTTGCCGATCGAATGGAAGATCGAGGAGAAATACCGCAAGAAGGGGCGCGACAAGGACGCGGTGGACGTTGTCGAGTTCCGGAAGGAGTGTCGCGAGTTTGCGGAAGGTTGGATCGATATCCAGCGTGAGGAGTTCAAGCGTCTGGGCGTCACCGGCAATTGGGACGAGCCTTACCTGACGATGGATTTCCACGCCGAGCGGGTGATTGCGGAGGAATTCCAGAAATTCCTGATGAATGGCACACTTTATCAGGGCTCCAAGCCTGTGATGTGGTCGCCGATTGAGCAGACGGCCTTGGCCGAGGCGGAGGTCGAGTATCACGACAAGGAAAGCTTCACGATCTGGGTGAAGTTCCGGGTGAACGAGACCAAGGACGAACGGTTGGACGACGCCTATGTGGTGATCTGGACCACGACGCCCTGGACGATCCCGTCGAACAAGGCGGTCGTTTATGGAGCGGATTTTGACTATGGGCTTTATGAGGTCACCGGCACGCCAGAAGAGTGCTGGGCGCAGGTCGGTGATCGTTACATCCTGGCCGACAAGCTGGCCGGTGATGTGCTGTCGCGCGCGCGTCTGGACGAGACGATGTATCGCCGGTTGGGAGATGTTGATCCGTCTGCGATCAATGGCTTGAAGCACCCGTTGCACGGCGTTGATGGTGCAAATGGCGAGTGGGATGATATCCGTGATTTCCGCGCGGCTGACTTTGTGACGGATGAGGAAGGCACCGGTTTCGTGCACTGCGCGCCGTCGCACGGCATGGAGGAATACGAGCTTTACCGGGATCTTGGGATGCTGGCTCAGGTGATCACGTATAACGTTCTGGACGATGGCTCGTTCCGGACAGATCTGCCGTTCTTTGGGGGCAAGTATATCCTGTCGCGTAAGGGTGGTGAGGGCGATGCCAACAAGACGATCATCGACAAGCTGGCCGAGGTTGGCGGGTTGCTGACGCGTGGCAAGATCAAGCACAGCTATCCACATTCGTGGCGCTCGAAGGCGCCGGTGATCTATCGCAACACGCCGCAGTGGTTCGCTGCGATCGACAAACCTGTGGGCGATGGGCAGGATCAGTTCGGAAAGACGATCCGCGAACGCGCACTGACCGAGATCGACAATGTGAAGTGGACGCCTCAGACCGGGCGGAACAGGCTTTATTCGATGATGGATGCCCGGCCCGACTGGGTGTTGTCGCGCCAGCGTGCCTGGGGTGTGCCTTTGACGTGCTTCGTTAAAAAAGGTGCGATGCCGACGGATGAGGATTTTCTGTTGCGCAATAAGGCGGTGAACGCGCGCATTTTGGAGGCGTTCGAAGCTGAAGGCGCGGATGCCTGGTACAAACCGGGCGCGAAAGAACGGTTCCTCGGCAATGACGTAGCTGCGGGTGAGTACGAACAGGTGTTCGATATTCTGGATGTCTGGTTTGATTCCGGTTCGACCCATGCGTTTGTTCTGCGGGACCGCGAAGACGGTTCGGAAGACGGGATTGCCGATCTTTATCTTGAGGGCACCGACCAGCATCGCGGGTGGTTCCATTCGTCTTTGTTGCAGTCCTGTGGAACGAACGGACGCGCGCCCTATCGGGGTGTTTTAACCCACGGTTTCACGCTGGATGAGAAGGGCATCAAGATGTCCAAGTCTCTGGGCAATACCATCGTCCCGGACGAGGTGGTCAAGCAGTATGGCGCGGATATTCTGCGGCTTTGGGTGTCTCAGACGGACTACACGGCCGACCAGCGGATCGGGCCGGAGATCCTGAAGGGTGTGGCGGACAGTTATCGTCGTTTGCGCAATACGTTCCGGTTCTTGCTGGGCAACCTTTGTGAAGCGGCTGTTGAGGTTGCACCGGCGGATATGCCGGAGCTAGAGCGGTGGGTCTTGCATCGTTTGGCGGAGTTGGATGCGCGGGTGCGGTCGGGCTATGCGGCCTATGATTTTCAGGGCGTGTTCCGGGCTGTGTTCGATTTCGCCACGACGGATCTTTCGGCGTTCTACTTCGATATCCGCAAAGATGTGCTTTATTGTGATGGCGACACGCCGGAACGAAGAGCTGCTTTGGCGGTGCTTGAGTTGGTTCTTGCGCGTTTGAACACGTGGCTGGCGCCGATCCTGACTTTCACGATGGAAGAGGTCTGGCTTGAGCGCAAGGGCGGCGAGGGTTCGGTACATTTGCAGGATATTCCTCAAACGCCGTCCGACTGGCTGGATGCGGAGTTGGCGGCAAAGTGGGCTGCGATCCGACGGGCGCGGCGTGTTGTGACGGCTGCTTTGGAAGTTCAGCGACGCGACAAGGTGATCGGGGCATCTTTGGAGGCGGCTCCGGTTGTACATGTTGAAGATGCGGATGTTCTGGCGGCTTTGAAGACCGTGACGTTTGACGATATCTGCATCACCTCTGCGATTTCGCTGACCAGCGATCCCGCACCTTCGGAAGCTTTCCGCTTGCCGGAAGTGGAAGGTATCGGTGTGGTGTTCGAGATGGCGGATGGTGAGAAATGTCAGCGCTGCTGGAAGATCTTGCCGGATGTGGGAACGCATTCCCATGCGGGAACCTGTGGGCGGTGTAACGCAGCACTTGGATGATGTCGCCACGCTGGCGCGTGTCGACCGGCTGGGGGACGTTGTCCCCCAGACCCCCTAGGATATTTGGCCAAAAAGAAACGCAAGGTTCGGGTTGCTGATGGCTGTGCTGTTGGTGAGAATGAGGCATGCCGCGTTTGACCGCAGATAGCCCTTTAGGACCGATTACGCTTGTTGAAGTGGGCGGGGCGATTGTTGCTTTGGACTGGGGCGGTTGGGGTGCGGATGAAACGCCTGTTCTGGTTGAGGCGCATCGGCAGTTGGCCGCATATTTTGCGCGTGATTTGAGGGTGTTCGATTTGCCGTTGAGGCCGAAGGTCTCTGAGCGGCAGCGGGCGTTTCTGGATGCTTTGATTGCGATTCCGTTTGGAGAAACCATGACCTATGGCGAGATTGCGAAAGTGACGGAGATGTCGGCGCAAGGAGCGGGGCAGGCTTGTGGGGCCAATCCGATTGCAATCATCATTCCATGTCATCGGGTGACCGGCACTGGACATCTGGGCGGGTTTTCGGCGAAGGGCGGTGTGGAGACAAAAGTTGCGTTGTTGCGCCATGAGGGGGCGGCGGGCTTGTTGATCTGAGAGCCTTGCGCGGGGGTCCAACTCTGCTATGTCGCGCTTTATGGACCATTTTCTATACAAAGACGGCGTGTTGCACGCCGAAGACGTGGCGATCCCCGAGATTGCGGATGTCGTTGGCACGCCTTTTTACGTGTATTCAACGGCGACTTTGACCCGGCATTATCGGTTGTTCGATGAGGCACTGGATGGATTGGACCATCTGGTTTGCTATGCGATGAAGGCCAATTCCAATCAGGCCGTATTGAAGCTGATGGCGTCGCTTGGGGCTGGTGTTGATGTGGTTTCGGGTGGTGAGTATCGCCGGGCGAAAGCGGCAGGGTTCTCGGGCGATAAGATCGTGTTCTCGGGTGTCGGCAAGACCCGCGATGAGATGTGTCTGGCGCTGGAAGGCGGCATTCGGCAGTTCAATGTCGAAAGCGAGCCAGAGATGGTCTTGTTGTCGCGAGCTGCCGAGAGTCTTGGGGTGGTTGCGCCGATTACAGTGCGGGTGAACCCGGATGTGGATGCAAAGACGCATGAGAAGATCGCGACTGGCAAGTCGGAGAACAAGTTCGGCATTCCGATTGCGCGGGCGCGCGAGGTTTATGCTTTGGCTGCAAGTTTGCCTGCGCTTGAGGTCGTCGGAATCGATGTGCACATCGGCAGTCAGTTGACCTCGCTAGAGCCGTACGAGCAGGCCTATCTGAAGGTTGCCGAATTGACCGAGGCGCTGCGTGCGGACGGCCATCAGATCAAGCGGCTCGATCTTGGAGGCGGACTTGGTATTCCTTATGAGCGTTCAAACACGGCGCCGCCATTGCCGATTGAGTATGGGGCGCTGGTGAAGCGGACTTTGGGACATCTGGATTGCGAAATCGAGATCGAGCCGGGGCGGCTGATTGCGGGGAACGCCGGTATTCTTGTCAGCGAGGTCATTTATGTGAAGTCGGGCGAGGGGCGCGACTTTCTGATCCTCGATGCGGCGATGAACGATCTGATTCGACCCGCGATGTATGGCGCGTATCACGATATTCTGCCGGTGATTGAGGCGGATGCGGGGGCGGACATGCAACCCTTTGATATCGTGGGGCCTGTGTGCGAATCCGGTGATACCTTCACGAAGAATCGCCTTATGCCACCTGTCGCTCCGGGAGCGCTTGTGGTGTTTCGCTCGGCGGGGGCGTATGGCGCAGTCATGGCTTCGGAATACAATACGCGGCCTCTGGTTCCAGAAGTGCTGGTGCATGAGCATCAATTTGCCGTCATTCGGGGGCGTCCGACCTTTGACGAAATCATAAATCGAGATACCATTCCTGAATGGCTTGAGGGCTCGGCATAACCCGGACCCGGTCCTACATGTTGGATGTATGACAGAACCTGCTCAACTTCCCCCGGAGGCGGCTGCGCGATTGGCGTGGCCGTTGCGTCTGACACTCGTCGGCCTTGTGGCGGAACGGGGTGTGCGGGCGTTTTGGCCGCTTTGGTCCGTGCTGATCGCGGTATTGGCCGCGTTGATGCTGGGCTTGCAGGATATACTGATGCTGGAAGTCGTTTGGGGCGTTGGCGTCTTGTCCGTGCTGGCGGCGTTGTGGACGGCTGTGCGGGGCATTCAGGCCTTTCGCTGGCCGACGCAAGGGCAAGCCCTTGAGCGGTTGGACCGGACGTTGCCGGGCCGGCCTATTGCAGCGATTAGCGATGCGCAGGCGATCGGGGCGGGCGACCCGGCCTCTGAGGCGGTCTGGCGGGCGCATGTTGCACGCATGGCAGAGCGGGCGCGGGAGGCGAAAGCCGCCAGGCCTGACCTTAAGCTGGCAACACGAGATCCTTACGCATTGCGATACGTGGCTTTGTTGGGTCTTACCGTAGCTTTGCTGTTCGGATCGTTCCTGCGCGTGGCGTCGGTGTCCGAGATGGCCCCCGGCAATCAGGTCGTGGCCTCCGGGCCGTCATGGGAAGGATGGGTCGAGCCGCCGCTTTATACTGGCTTGCCGAGCCTCTATCTGAACGACATTTCTCGCAGTGGGTTTGAAGTGCCGGAAGGCAGCCGTGTGACCATCCGCTTTTATGGCGAGATTGGTGAGCTTTCGCTGAACGAGACAGTTTCGGCGCGCACCGAGGATATTCCGCCTGCGACCGACCCCGTGCAGGCCTTTGATGTGTTGCAAAGCGGAACGATCGAGATCGCCGGTCCGGGTGGGCAAAGCTGGAATTTGACCGCCATTGAAGATGAGAACCCGTCCGTAGAATTTGATGGACCGATCACGCAGGGCGAAGGCGGCTGGATGGAAGCGCCGTTTGTGGCTTCAGATGATTATGGTGTTGCCGCTGGCACGATGACAGTGACGTTGGATCTGGGCGAGGTTGAGCGGCGGTATGGATTGGTAATCGATCCGGAGCCGCGTGATCCGATCGAGCTTGATATTCCGATCACGATAACCGGGGACCGCACGCAGTTTGCGGAAACGGTTGTCGATGATTTCAGCGAGCACCCTTGGGCAAACCTACCGGTGTCTGCGTCGTTGTCGGTGCAGGACGCGGCGGAGCATGAGGGCATGTCCGCGCCTCAGTTTGCAACGCTGCCGGGGCGGCGGTTCTTTGATCCCTTGGCGAAGGCAATTATTGAGCAGCGGCGGGATCTGCTGTGGAACCGGGCGAATGCGCCTCGGGTTGCGCAGGTCTTGCGGGCGGTTTCGTTCCAGCCTGAGGGGATATTTCGGTCCGAGACTGTTTATCTGAAATTGCGTTTCGCCGTACGGCGGTTGGAGACGCGAGTATCGCTTGGGCGATTGACGGATGAAGTCGTTGACGAGACGGCAGCGGCGCTGTGGGGGCTGGCTCTGGAGATTGAAGAGGGCGATCTAGGCGACGCATTGGAGCGTTTGCGCCGGGCGCAGGACCGTTTGGCTGAAGCGATCGAGAACGGTGCGACGGATGAGGAAATCGCCGAGCTGATGCAGGAACTGCGTGAGGCGATGCAGGACTATATGAACCAGCTTGCGCAGCAAGGACAGGGCGAACAGCAGGAAATGGCCGAAGGCCAGGAAATGCAGGAGATGACCGGCGATCAGCTTCAGGACATGCTGGATCGCCTGCAGGAGTTGATGGAGCAGGGGCGGATGGCCGAAGCTCAGCAGCTTTTGGATCAGTTGCGTCAGATGATGGAGAACATGCAGGTCGCTCAAGGTCAGCAGGGCGGGCAGCAAAGCCCCGGTGAGCAGGCGATGGAAGGTCTGGCCGAAACCTTGCGCGAGCAGCAGGGTCTGTCGGACGAGGCGTTCCGAGATCTTCAGGAGCAGTACAATCCGAACGCTCAGGCCGGGCAATCGAGTGAAAACGAAGGCGAGGGCGGCGACGGCGAAGGTCGTGGTGCCGAGCATGACCAGCCGGGCAGTCAGGGCGAAGGCGGACAGCAAGGACGCCGAGGCGAGCCGGGGTCCGAGCAGCCGGGTGGCGGAGAAGGCAGTCTGGCAGATCGCCAGCAGGCTTTGCGCAATGAATTGAACCGTCAGCAGCAAAACCTGCCGGGAGCCGGAACGCCTGAGGGTGATGCCGCGCGCGAATCGCTTGGACGGGCGGGCGAAGCGATGGATGACGCCGAGGAGGCGCTGCGGCAGGAAGACTTTGCCGAGGCGCTGGACAGCCAGTCGCAGGCGATGGAAGCCTTGCGCGAAGGAATGCGGGAGTTGGCCGAGCAAATGGCCGAGCAACAGCAACAGCAGGGCGGTCAGCAGGGTCAGCAGTTGGGGCAGAACGACCCGAACGGCAGTCGTGATCCGCTGGGTCGCGAGGCCGGGGAGAACGGCCGGATCGGCACGGATGAACAGCTTTTGCAGGGCGATGACGTTTACAGGCGCGCGCGCGAGCTGCTGGACGAGATCCGCAAGCGCTCGGGTGAACAGAACCGACCGACGGAAGAGCTGGAGTATCTGAAGCGGCTTCTTGAGCGGTTTTGATCGAACCGGCGGCACCTTGCCAACGCCCAAATCTTGATCTTTCGCGTTGCGAAGTCGGGGCGTAGGCTGAAGCCGAGCAGATAAAAATAACAGGTGGCCCATGCGTGGATTTTTAGCGGCAGTTGCCGTACTTTTTTCCGTATCAAACGTCGTTGCCAGCCCTGCGCCGGAGTATTCGGTGTATCCAAAACCACGACCTGCCACAGGAGCCATGGTGCTGACGCAAGCCCAGACATCGAATGCCGCTTTCGCGCGCTGGATCGACCAGTTTCGCGGTCGTGCGCGGGCGGCTGGTATCCGGGACAGCGTTTTTAATGCGTCTTTTCAGGGTATTAGATATAATACCAGCGTTATTCAGAAGGACAGGAACCAGTCCGAATTTACCAAGCAGATCTGGGATTATCTTGACAGTGCGGTGTCGGATACGCGGGTGCGAAATGGGCGCGCTGCGCTTCGTGACAACCGGCGTACGCTGGCCGAGATTGAGGCGCGCTATGGTGTCGAGGCCGAGGTCGTAACGGCTGTTTGGGGGCTGGAAAGCGCCTATGGCGCGTTTAGGGGCGATACTCCGATTATCGAGGCCTTGGCGACTTTGGCGTTTGACGGGCGGCGCGGGCGGTTTTTTGAACAGCAGTTGATAGCGGCCTTGAAAATTATCCAGTCCGGCGATGTGAGGCCGCGCGATATGCGGGGGTCATGGGCCGGGGCGATGGGGCACACACAGTTTATTCCGACCTCGTATCTTTCTTATGCCCAAGATTTTCGCGGCGATGGCAGGCGGGATATCTGGTCGGACGATCCAACCGATGCCCTGGCATCGACGGCAGGATATCTGAAGGCGTTTGGCTGGACCAAGGGGCAGCCTTGGGGCGTTGAAGTGCGCCTTCCGCGCGGATTTGATTATCGTCAGACGGGCGAACGGACCAAGAAGTCCCCGACACAATGGGCTAGTTTGGGTGTCCGTGACGTTAACGGTGCTCGCGTGCCGGATTACGGGCGCGCGTCGATCCTGTTGCCCGCGGGGGCGCATGGGGCGGCGTTCATGATCTTTGACAACTTCCATGTGATCGAAAGATACAACGCTGCGGATGCTTATGTGATCGGGGTCGGGCTGTTGAGCGGCCAGATTGCGGGGGGCGGGCCTTTGAAGGCGTCATGGCCGCGCGATGATCGCAACCTTGCAAGCCGCGAGAAGCAGGAAATGCAGAGGCTTTTGACGCGCAAGGGCTTTAGCACGCAGGGTGTGGACGGGATCATAGGGCCGAACACGATCGCGGCGATCCGCAAGTTTCAGGCCTCGGTTGGGATGATCCCGGATGGCTACGCCAGTTATGAGGTGCTGCGCCGCCTGCGTTAGGGGCGGTAGCACCAGCAGCCCTGATGATGGTCGTTGACCACGCCGACGGCTTGCAAATAGGCGTAGATGATCGTGGGTCCGACAAAGGACATGCCGCGCTTTTTGAGGTCCTTGGAGATGACGTCCGACAGAGGTGTCGTGGCCGGCATTTCAGCGGGGCCGGACCAGTTTCCCTTGATAGGTGCGTCGTCGACATGTGCCCAGAGCCAGTTTGAAAAGCTGCCGAATTCCTTTTGCATATCCAGAAAGATGCGAGCGTTCTTGCGGGCTGCGGGAACCTTTTGGCGGTGTCGGACGATGCCGGGGTTGCTGAGAGCTTTGTGCAGTTCGAAGTCGGTCATATCGGCGACGCGCTGGACGTCGAAGTTGTGGTAAACTTCGCGGTAGCCGTCGCGTTTCCTGAGGATGGTTTCCCAGGACAATCCGGCGTGCGCTCCTTCCAGGATGAGCATCTCGAACAGCATTTGGTCATCGCGGACGGGTACGCCCCATTCGGTGTCGTGGTAGTGGGCGTAGAGTTCGGAATGCGAGCCGAAACAGCGGGGCTTATCGTCGATTGGGTCTGCCATGCGATAAACGATAGCGTTCTCGGGGGGCGGCGTCACGTGGGGTAACGGACGCAACGCGCGGTGGTCGGAGCGTCCCGCAACCGGGACAATGGTTAACGCCTGTGAAACAAAGAGAATAAGAGAAAACGCGACGTCGGTATGACGTCGGTGCACGTTGCTATGCTGGCCGGCAGGACCACCAGATATGCTGGCCGCGATAACCCGGTTTAAGACGTGATGAGGGCGCCGCGCGCTCTACATGTGGTCTTCGGCGTCGGACACATCAATGCCAAGTGCGTCGAGGCCGCTTTCGAGGTATTCTGCCAGTCCCGGAATGCCGGAGAGGTATTTCTCAGTTGGTGCCGTGGCCTCGATCCGCGCGGTTTCCAAGGCCTCTTCGACCTCATCGGCGCTGTAGGTTTCGCGACCGATCCACATGAGCGCGACGAGGCTGACTTGTTCGTCTTCGTTCAGACCTGAAATATAGTCGGACATATGTTTGCTGTCAGGGCCGTATTCGCGGCACAGAAAGATCACGCGAACGATTTTTCCGGTTGAGATGTCGAGCATGGGTGATCCTCCTGATTTCGGTCACACTAGGCGTGATGGTAGGGCGAGGCTTTGCGTCAGATCAAGCGGGGGATGGCCTTGTTGCGGCAAGCGGCTTCGCTTAGGGCTTGGGTCAACGCTTGGAGCGAGGGTTTTGAGATGGCATTCACTTTTTCACGCGGCGATTTCCCGGCCGATTTCAGGTTTGGCGCGGCGACGGCGGCCTATCAGATCGAGGGGACGTCTTTCGGGCGCGTCGGGTCGACTCATTGGGACACGTTCGCGGCCGGACCGGGCAATGTGGTGAACGGCGAGGACGGGCGGGTTGCTTGCGATCACTATCATCGCTGGGGCGAGGATCTGGATCTGGTGCGCGACGGGAATTTCGATGTGTATCGGTTTTCAACCATGTGGCCGCGTGTGATGCCGGATGGGCGGACGGTCAGTGCGGAGGGGTTGGATTTTTACGACCGTTTGGTGGATGGAATGGTCGAGCGGGGATTGTCTCCGAACCTGACGCTGTATCACTGGGACATGCCATCGGCTTTGGCGGATTTAGGGGGCTGGACGCACCCGGATGTGGGCAAGTGGTTTGCCGATTACACGGAAGCGGTGATCGGGCGGATTGGCGACCGGATGGACGCGGTTGCGACGATCAACGAGCCGTGGTGCGTGGCGTGGCTGGCGCATTTTCTCGGCGGGCATGCACCGGGGATTCGCGATATTCGGGCGGCAGCGCGGGCGATGCATCATGTGTTGGTGGCCCATGCGCGGTCTTTGGAGGTGATGCGGTCGGCGGGGCAGGAGAACCTTGGGATCGTATTGAATTTTGAGCATTCCACGCCGGCGAGTGAGGACGAGTCGGATGTGTTGGCGGCCAAAACCTATGACGGGATTTACAATCGGTGGTTTGCGGGTGCGATCACGGGTGGGGCCTATCCGGCGGACATTCTGGAGGTGTTGGAGCCGCATATGCCGCAAGGGTGGCAGGACGATATGGCGGCGATTTCGGCGCCGATTGATTGGCTGGGGATCAATTACTACACGCGCTCGATCCATGAAGCCGTTCCTGGGGCAGTTTGGCCGGCGGAGCGGGCTGTGCCGGGAGACTTGCCAAAAACTGCGCAGCAGTGGGAGATTTATCCCGAAGGGCTTTATGGGTTCTTGATGCGGCTGCAGCGGGAGTTCACGGGCGAATTGCCAATTTATGTGACTGAGAACGGGATGGCCGGTGCGGATCCCGGGGATGCCGGTCTGGTCGATGACCCGGCGCGGATTGCATATTTTGACGCGCATGTGGGAGCGGTGAAACAGGCGATTGCAGATGGGGCCCCGGTGAAGGGGTATTTCGCGTGGTCTTTGTTGGACAATTACGAGTGGGCGTTTGGATATGACAAGCGGTTCGGGATCGTACATGTGAATTACGAGACTCAAGAGCGTACGCCGAAAGGATCGTATCTGGCGTTTCAACGGGCGTTGGTGCGCGACTGACTTCGGCAGATTTTTGATATCGGTTCGGTTTGGCCGTCATAGATGCAGCAATTTGTATATTTCTTTACTCTCGACACGCACTGCGCGAAGAAACCTGATAAGCTGAGGGTAGTCTGACGAGTTTCGCAATTCGCCGTGTTGGTTGGCGATGAATTGGGAAAGGAGAGCGAACCATGTCTCAGTTGGAGTTTTTTACTTTACTTTCGGCGCTTTGGATCGCGGTGGCTTGGCTTCCGTATATTCTCGACCGGATCATGGTGCGAGGACTTATGGGCGCTCTGGCGAACCCCAGTCCGGATGCCATTCCGCAATCGGCTTGGGCCGTTCGGGCGATGGCTGCGCACAAAGTTGCGGTCGAGGCTTTTGTCGCCTTTGGGCCGGTTGCGGTTTTTGCAATGATGCGGATGCCAGAGGATAGTTATCCGGGCATCTTGGCGATGACGTTCTTCATTGGCATATTCGCGCACTATTGGATCTATGTTCTGGGCATTGTGGTATTGCGCACCCTGAGTTTTGCTCTGGCGTCGCTTTCGACCGTGGCGCTGGCATTGCGGGCTTTGGGTGTAATCTGAGGCTTGCTATTGGCGTGAGGTTCGCCGGTTCCGGGTGGGGCCATCGGTCTCTCCCCAGACATCGGTCCGCATGGTGCCTTTGGCGTCGGTGAAGCGACGGGGCGGGGGCTCTGCCCCCGACAGCCTCTGGCCGTCTCCCCCGGGATATTTTTCAACAGAAGAAGCGCAATTTGAATCAAATTCTATGGGTTTTGTGCCGGGCGTGAGTTTGTGGCGCAGGAAGGCCATGGGGTGGGCACGCAAGGTGAGGCGCATGGAGACGTAGTCTTCGACCACTTCTTCGCCGAGGGACATTTTTGGCAGGTTGGCGAGTGGCTCGAGGATGCCTTCGCCGTCCATGTCTCCCCCGAACAGCGGCAGGGGTTTTTCCGAGGCGATTGCGGCAGCGGCCCAGAGGGCGTCACGGCGATTGATGCCCAGTGAGGCGAAGGTATCGGCTTCGGCGAGGGTTCTGAGTTGCCTTGGTTGCAGGCCGGCGCGGCGCCAGACGTCTTCGACCGAGAGGTAGCCATTGCCGCGAGCGGCGGCGATCCATGTGGCCTCTTCTTCGCGCATGGATTTGATCTGACGGAAGCCGAGGCGGAGCGCGAGGCCGCCTTTGCCGTTGCTTTCCATGATGTTGTCCCAAGTCGAGGTGTTGATATCGACGGGGCGGATTTCGACGCCGTGTTCGCTTGCGTCGCGCACGATCTGGGCAGGTGCGTAAAAGCCCATGGGTTGGGAGTTGAGGAGCGCGCAGGCAAAGATACCCGGGTGGTGGCATTTAAGCCAGCTTGAGGCGTAGACGAGGAGGGCGAAGGAGGCGGCGTGGCTTTCGGGAAAGCCGTAAGATCCGAAGCCTTCGATTTGGGAAAAGCAGCGTTCCGCGAATTCGGTGTCGTAGCCGTTTTTGTGCATTCCGCGCATGAAGAGGGTGCGGAATTCCGAGACGTTGCCGTGCTTTTTGAAGGTCGCAAGGGAGCGGCGGAGGCGGTCGGCTTGTTCGGGGGTAAAGCCTGCGCCGACGATGGCGATTTGCATCGCCTGTTCCTGGAACAGCGGCACGCCAAGGGTTTTGCCGAGGACTTTGCCCAGTTCGTCGGAGGGGAATTCGACTTTCTCTTCGCCGTTGCGTCGCCGCAGGTAGGGGTGGACCATGTCGCCCTGGATGGGACCGGGACGGATGATCGCAGTCTCGATGACGAGGTCATAGAAGGTGCGGGGTTTCATGCGGGGCAGAAAGTTCATTTGCGCGCGGCTTTCGACCTGGAAGACGCCCAGGCTATCGGCGCGGCAGAGCATGTCGTAGGTGGCCGGGTCCTCGGGGGGCAGGGTCGCCAGCGTGTAGTCGATGTGGTGGTGGCGGTTGATCAGGTCGAAGGCTTTGCGGATGCACGACAGCATGCCAAGGGCGAGGATGTCGACCTTGAGGATACCGAGGCTGTCGATGTCGTCCTTGTCCCAGCAGATGACGGTGCGGTCCTCCATGGTAGCGTTTTCCACCGGCACCAGTTCGTCGAGGCGGCCTTCGGTGACAATGAAGCCGCCAACGTGTTGGGAGAGGTGACGCGGGAAGCCCTGAATTTCGAAGATCAGTTTCAGTGTTTGCGCGAGGCGGCGGTCGGTCGGGTCGAGGCCGATTTCACGAAGTTGCTGGTCGGCCATGCCGGAGGTATCGAAGAAGCCCCAAAGCTGGGAAGAGATAGCGCTGATCGTGTCTTCGGTGAGGCCCATGGCGCGGCCCACCTCGCGGATCGCGCGTTTGCCGCGATAGTGGACGACCGTGGCGCAAAGGCCCGCGCGGTGGCGGCCGTAGCGCTCGTAGATATGCTGGATCACTTCCTCGCGGCGTTCGTGTTCGAAATCGACATCGATGTCGGGTGGCTCGTCCCGGGCTTCCGAGACGAAGCGCTCGAAGACCATGGTGCCGATTTCGGGGGAAACCGAGGTAACGCCGAGGCAGTAGCAGACGACCGAGTTGGCAGCGGATCCGCGGCCCTGACAAAGGATATTTCGTGAGCGGGCGAAGGCGACGATATCGCGAACCGTGAGGAAGTAGGGTTCGTATTTGAGTTTCGCGATGAGGGTCAACTCGTGGGCGAGTAGGGTTTTGACTTTGTCTGGGACGCCGGAGGGATAGCGCCACTTCAGACCTTCGTGGGCGAGGCGGGACAGACGCTCGGAGGCGGTTTCGCCCTGGGCGATTTCGGAGGGGTATTCGTATCGCAACTCATCGAGCGAGAAGGTGAGGCTGTCGGCAAGCGCCGCGGCGCGGGTGACGGCTTCGGTGTGGGGGGCGAGAAAACGGCAGAGGTCGGCCTCCGAGCGCAGGCGTTGTTCGCCATTGGCAAGTGCGGCGCGGCCAAGGTCATCGACGCGTGACCCTGTGCGCACGGCGGTCAGGACATCGGCGAGTTTGCGGCGGTTGCCGTGGTGCATGATCGGTGAGGCGCTGGCGATGGTTTCAAGGTGCATCTCTTTGGCGATGCCAGTGAGATGATCAAAGCGGTCCAGATCCTGACCGTCATACTTCGGCGCCAGAAGCAGATAGCAATCGGTGCCAAAGCGGCGCGTCAGCCAGCGTGCCTCCTGTCGCCACCCCTCCACACCACGCTTTGCGGTCTGCGCGTTTGGTGGGTGGACCAATAGCGCGAGGTTCGCGCCGAACTCTACCAGATCGTCCATGCGCAACTGGCAACTGCCCTTTTCAGCGCGAAGGCGCCCGCGCGAGATCATGCGACACAGGTTGGCCCAGCCCTGACGGTTTTTCGGCAAGGCGGTCACGGTGAAACCGCTGTCCAGAACGAGCCGTGCGGCGGGGATCAGGCGGGGGACGTTCAGGATGGCGGCAGAAGCGTCCAGAGGTGGTGGCGTGACGCGGGTTTCAAACGCGGCCTTGGGGCCGTCGAGGAAGTCTTCAACCTCCTCTGGGGCAAGCGCGCCGTTCTTGCGCCGCTCGGAACCGCCGGGGTAGCTTTCAAAAACTTGCGGTTTTCTGGTCCAGAGATCGACGGGCGCGGGTGGGCCGATCAGGTTGCCTTCTTCGCGCTCCTTCACCTGTCGGGCAATCTCGCGGACCCGCGTATGGGCGCGCACAATCCCGGCGACCGAGTTCTCATCAGCGATCGCAAGCGCTGTCAGACCCAGAAGTGCGGCGCGGTCCACGTATTCCTCGGGGTGCGACGCCCCCGTCAGGAAGGTGAAGTTCGATGTGATATTCAGCTCGGCAAAGGCCACGTCTCTGCTTCATCCTTTCAAAAATACCACGGGGTCCGGGGCAGAGCCCCGGTGGGTCGACGCGCGAAGCGCGGCGAAGCCGGAACGACTCGCTCCAGATTCCAAGATATTCATGTTTTGTTCTCATATCCAGATCTCTTTGGTGCCACAATTTTAAGCGTTCGCCCGCAAATTAACGCCGTCCGATCGTTTTGTCGCAACACAATGGTCGCGCGTCTTGAGCGAGGCAAAGAGCTTTGCCACACTTATCTAGACCAGAGTTCTCCCTGAGTGTGTTGCGAGTAAGGTTTTCGCCGGCGCTGCCTCTCTGCCGATCAAAGTCAGAGCCGGCGATTTCATATCAGCGAAACCGCCTAGACCTACTCGGCCACTACGCAATTTCCGGTACGATGGCATTCCAGCAGACGGCGCTCGCCGTCTTTGGTCCATTCCATTGCACGACCGCCGCATGGTCCAGCGACCAGCGTATAGACATTGTTCCCGTCCACTCTCAGCATTGCGATCTGTTCGCCGTCAAATCCACCCGCGCTGCCGCACCAAGGGCCAAGACAGGTGGCACGGATTTCTATCTTGCGGTGGAAAAGTGCGCCGAAACCGTGCTGAGTCAGGGCATAGCCGCTCATGACGGCCTGCGTAATCGCAGGAATTTCGGTCTCCGGTTCAGGGGCCTTTGCAGGTTCGCTGAGATCGATACGGCCGCGCACCACGACGAAATTGTCGTCGCTGTCGCGGGCCGCTTCATAAATTTGAACCGCATCAGGGCGCATGCATGACAAAGCGAAAGCAGGGGATGAAAGCGCCAAAGTGAGAGCGGCGATAAGAAGGGTTTTCATTCGGTACGCTCCAGTTTGTCACGAAAGGCGTTGATCACCTGCGCATATACCTGGCGTTTGAAGGGCACGATATCGCGCAGGACATCGTCGGGTGTGGCCCAGCGCCATCGGGCAAATTCGACGTCATGCGCCGTGAGGTCGATGTCGCTGTCAGCGCCGTGGAACCTTAGAAGAGCCCATTTCTGCTTTTGACCACGATACCGACCTTTCCACATCTTCCCCAAAAGGTAGTCCGGTAAATCATATGTGATCCAGTCCGGCAGGATGGCTTCGATCGTCACCGAACTGGCGGGCAGACCAGTTTCTTCTTCCAGTTCGCGCAGGGCGGCGTTTTCGATTGTTTCGCCTTTGTCGATGCCGCCTTGGGGCATTTGCCACGCGCCGGGCGTATCGACGCGCTCACCTGTGAAGATGAGGCCGTTCTGGTTGACGAGCACGACGCCCGCACAGGGGCGGTAGGGTAGGTCTTTGGTCATGCGGCGCAGTATGGCGAGGCTGTGCGGTGGGGGGAAGGGGGGTCGGGCGTGCGGACGAAGCGGGCTTGAACTCTCCCTTCAGGACTTGCGCAGGAAACCAGACGTCTCCCCTGCAATCACCAGCTCTTCGTTTGTGGGAATTCTGTAGACGGAAAGTTTGCTGGCGGGAGCGGAAATGAGCGTTGCGCCGGAGGCATTGGCGTCCGGATCGATGTCAGCTCCGAGCCATTCAAGTTTTTCGATGATCCGGGCTCTGATTTCGGGTGAATTCTCACCTATGCCGGCAGTAAAAACAAATCCATCCACGCCGCCCATGGCTGCGGCAAGCATTCCCGCGTAAAGCCCGCACCTGTGCACGAAATGATCTATCGCCAGCCGTGCTCGGGGGTCATCAGTCTTGAGCAGGATACGCATATCCGCGGAAATACCGGACAAACCTTTCAATCCGGCCTCATGATAGAGCAAATCGGTAATTTCCTGCGCGGTCTTGCCCATGTGGCTCATCATGTACAGAACAACGCCGGAATCCAGTTGCCCCGGACGCGTGCCCATTGGAATGCCATCCAGAGCCGTAAAACCCATGGTGCTTTCGATGCTCACACCGTTCTGCAGGGCGCACATGGATGCACCGCTGCCAAGATGCGCGACGATCACCCGCCCGACGGCCAGGTCAGGGGCTATCTCGCGCAGCTTTTGAGAGATGTACTTATACGACAGCCCGTGAAAACCGTACCGGCGCATACCATTGTCGTAAAAGCTCTTTGGCAAGGCATAACAATCGGTATGTTCAGGATGTCCGCGATGGAAAGCTGTATCAAAACAGGCGATTTGCGGCACATGCGGGGCGACCTGCATCGCCAGTCGGATAGGTGCAAGATTGTTCGGCTGGTGGAGTGGAGCAAGCTCCTGAAAGGCGGTAAGCTCTTCGATGATTTCGGGCGTGATCTGCACCGGATCGGCATGATTTGGGCCACCGTGCACAATGCGATGCCCGATTGCGCGCAATTGAATACCCTCAACGGTCTGCAGCCAGCCTGTCATTTCCGCAATTGCTGAAGGCAGATCGGGTACTTCGGTCGGCGCCATCTTTCTTTCGTGAATGAGCTTCTTGTCCGCATCGAGAATTCTCATACGGGGACTTACGCCAATACCATCGATAGCCCCACGTCTGATACTGCGAACGCCGCCCGATTCGATGAGATAAACCTGGAACTTCAGACTCGACGAGCCGGCGTTCATGACGAGTATTGCATCTTCCATCGTCACCACAAAATCCCTGACACTTCATGCTGCGTTCACGATAACAAAGAGTATGCGCAAGGTGCATTAGTCTATTTCCTCGCAGAGACTTGCAGAGGCAAACAAACACTTCTGCCTCAAACCCGCGGTTCGCCTCGGTTTCATGCCGCTCAGCTATGGCCACTTCGTGCCCGATAAGCACAAATCCAACCCTTGCGCGCCTTTGATGCTTTCCCCTGCGTGACCAGCGCGGTATAGCCCGCGCGTTCTGTGACAAACCAAACCATATGGAGATCAAAGTGGGTTATCGCATCGTCGTCGCCGGCGCCACGGGGAACGTGGGCCGCGAAATGCTGAACATCCTGGCCGAGCGCCAGTTCCCTGCCGATGAAGTTGTGGCTCTTGCCAGCCGCAAATCGCTTGGCACACAGGTCAGCTTTGGAGATGAGACGCTCAAGACGAAAGATCTCGACACGTTTGATTTTACCGGGTTCGACATTGCCTTGTTCGCGATTGGGTCGGATGCGACCAAGATTTATGCGCCGAAGGCCGCCAAAGCCGGTTGCGTGGTGATCGATAACTCGTCGCTCTATCGCTATGACCCGGACGTTCCGCTGATCGTACCGGAAGTGAACCCGGATGCAATTGAGGGCTATTCCAAGAAGAACATCATCGCGAACCCGAATTGTTCGACGGCGCAGATGGTTGTGGCGCTGAAGCCCTTGCATGATCGCGCCAAGATCAAGCGCGTGGTGGTCAGCACGTATCAATCCGTTTCCGGTGCGGGCAAGGAAGGTATCGACGAACTTTGGGATCAGACCAAGTCGATTTATAATCCGACTGACAACAAGCCTGCCAAGAAATTCACCAAGCAGATTGCGTTCAACGTCATCCCTCACATCGACGTCTTCATGGAGGACGGCTCGACCAAGGAAGAGTGGAAGATGGTCGCCGAGACCAAGAAGATCGTCGATCCGAAGATCAAGGTTACGGCCACCTGTGTGCGCGTGCCCGTTTTCGTCGGTCATTCCGAAGCCATCAACATCGAGACGGAAGAGCACCTTGATGAGGACGAAGCCCGCGATATCCTGCGGGTCAGCCCCGGTATCATGGTGGTCGATAAGCGCGAAGATGGTGGCTATGTGACGCCTATTGAATGTGTAGGTGACTTTGCCACTTTTATCAGCCGCATCCGTCAGGACAGCACGATCGACAATGGTCTGAACCTCTGGTGTGTCAGCGACAATCTGCGCAAGGGCGCGGCGTTGAACGCGGTGCAGATCGCTGAACTCTTGGGTAATCGGATTCTGAAAAAGGGCTGACCCGACAGAATCGAAAAGAGGTTTTCAGGGGCGCTCCGGTGGAGCGCCCTTTTTGCATTGTTCACGCTTCCTTGTCAGTGATCAGGTTGGGCGTCCACTGTTGTTGTTCCAGAGGGGCGGCCGCAGAAATAGTAACCGAGCTTTCAAGGTATTGTCTTCGCGCACGCAGAGGCTTGTGTTCAAGGCTTATGGCGTCGCTTTGATCATCCAAAAGACCTTCCTGCGAGTACATATGCGGCGTCTGCCGCAATCCTGCCGTTATTCGGCACAAATCCCGCCATAATCCGGCTGAAGTTTTGGGCACTTGAAGAAGTCACGCAGCGAGGTTGTGCGCCAATATGCCAAATCCAGAGGATCGGGTTTTGTTTTTGAACAAGCGCCTCAGAGTGCGCGAACAGAAGGCGATGGAACGTCTCGCGGTGGCCTCGGATGATTTGGCAAGCCAGACCTGTCCGGCCAAGGACCGCATCGTCGCCTTTACCGGCGCAGCTTGTACGAGCCCAATGCGGCGGTTGCGTCCGGCGGATGTAATTTCGCTGGCGACGGGACGCGCGGCGCGTGCGCAGGGCGCACCTCTTCAAGGACGTCTTCGCGCGCGACTGCCGGAACCAACATCGTGAGGCGGGCCGTTCCTTTCCAATGACACTATGCGCTGCCTTGATCAGTGAAGGACATCAAAATGACCCTGAATTTTGAAGAAACTCCACAACAGCATTCCAGCGCGGAAAGCATGTCCGAAAAGGCGCGGGATGCCTTGAATGTCCTGCGGCGGTTTCGTGCGTCTCATGCGCCGCATCCGGTTTTCCAGTCGAGCCGCAGTCGTCACAACGACACCGAGGTCATTCTGGACTGGTCGGAAAAATAGGCGGTCAGACCGGAACGAATCCGTCTGCGCGCGGATCGTAGTTCAGCAGACTGCCGTTGGTTATGTCTTTCCACAGGCCGTGCAGAGTAAGGTCGCCGCGTTCGACACGTTCGGATACGAACGGGAAGGTCATCAGGTTTTCAAGCGAGATCAGCACGGCTTCCTTTTCGAGGTCACGAAGGAACGTGTCTTCGTCCTTGATCGGTAACAGGCGATCATAGCCGGGGCGCAGGATATCCATCCAGCGACCGACAAAGCTGGTGCTTTCTTCAAGTTCGGGTGCCTTGCCGGAACACATGGCATGGCAGCCCGCGACGCCCCCACAATAAGAATGGCCCATGACGATCACATGCGCGACCTTGAGGCCGGTCACGGCGTATTCGATGGCGGCCGAAGTGCCGTGATGGTTGCCGCCGGGTTCGCAGGGCGGCACGAGGCTTGCGATATTGCGGTGAATGAAGAATTCGCCCGAGTCCGCGCCGAAGATGGACGTAACGTGGACGCGGCTGTCGCAGCAGGAAATCAACATCGCACGGGGATGCTGGCCGTCAGCTGCAAGATGACGATACCAAGCCTGATTTTCGTCATAGGTGGTTGCTTTCCAGCCTTTGTAGCGACTGACAAGATATCCCGGAAGCGGGCGAGCTTGCTTCATGTTCCTGGTCCCCGAGGCCGTGTTTTGAATAATTCAAGCTAAAGGCGCGATATTTTCTTCTCTGTATCAATCAATTCTTTGCCGAGCGCAATTACACCCGACCCGCGAGTGGGGAAGATGGTGTGGAGCGGTAAAGATGGACAATATCGTGTATGCGCGTCCGGTTGAAATGATTTTCGTTGATGCAGGGCATTTGGTCGACCTTGCGCGGGACAAGGGGGTTCCGCGGGCGGAATTCATTGCTTTTGCAGCGCTGGAGGAAATCGTCGAGCGTCTCACGGCTGTTGAGGCGGCATGGCGCGCGGGGGAATTCCAGCGGTTGGCCAAGGTTGCGCGATCCGTCGTCGGCATGTCCGAACAACTGGGTATGCAGACCGTCGCACTTGTGGCGGCGCGGGTCGCGGCGGTGGCGGGGACTTCGGATCAGGCGGCTCTTGCGGCCCTGGTGGCACGGCTTGTGCGTGTGGGTGAGGGCTCGCTTGCCGCGTTTGGGGATTTGGCGCTTTTGCAAAGATGATGGGCGTCGGGACTTGTGGTGGGGGTCAAAGCGGATAGGCTGTTTTCGAACTGAAAGAAGGCCTGACTTAGATGACGTCCATGACTTTCGCGTCTTCCGACGCGCCGACCCGACCACTGCATTTGGTGTCCAAGGAGGGTCTTGAGGACTGGCGCCTTGGCCTCGACGCGCGTGCGCAGGCTTTTGTTCAGGCATCCGCCTTTTCCGCGGGAGCGGGTCAGGTTGTTCTGATCCCCGGTGAAACAGGTGAGGTCGTTGCGGCGGCGGGGGGGGTTGGAGACGCCAAGACGCGGGCCCGCAAGCGGTTTGTCGTGGCCGGTTTGCGCGCGAACCTGCCCGAAGGTGCCTGGGAATTCCAAACGTCGCTTGAGGGTGACGATTTGGCTGAAGCGGCGCTGGGCTGGCTCTTGGCGGGTTACCGGTTTGAAAAGTATGCCGCTGCGCCGCCTCCCAAGGCGATGCTGGTTGCGCCCAAAGGGGTGGATGCGGCGCTACTGGAGCGGGTCGCGGCAGGGGAGGCTTTGACCCGTAATCTGATCAATACGCCCGCCAACGATATGGGGCCGGACGAGCTTGAAGCCGCGGCGCGTGATCTGGCTACGGCGCATGGCGCCGAGGTCTCGGTCACGGCGGGCAAAGCGCTGGAAGAAGGCTATCCCTTGATCCACACAGTCGGACGGGCATCGCCGCGCGCGCCGCGTCTGATCGAGATGACTTGGGGCAGCGAAGGACCGCGCGTGACGCTGGTCGGCAAGGGTGTCTGTTTCGATACCGGTGGTCTCAATCTGAAGCCCGGTGCATCAATGGGTTTGATGAAGAAGGACATGGGCGGCGCTGCGAATGTGCTGGGGCTTGCGCATATGATCATGGACGGGGCCGCCCCGGTTCGGTTGCGAGTTCTGATTCCCGCGGTGGAAAATGCGGTCGCCGGTGACGCGTTCCGGCCCGGTGATATCCTGACGTCGCGCAAGGGATTGACTGTTGAGATCAACAATACCGATGCAGAGGGTCGTCTGGTTCTGGCGGATGCCCTGTCGCTGGCGGACGAAGGAGCGAGCGATCTGATCATTTCGATGGCCACTTTGACAGGCGCGGCGCGGGTTGCGGTCGGCCCGGATATTGCGCCTTATTATGCGACCGATGCAAGCGATGCGGCGGCGCTTGAAGCGGCGGCGGCAATGGTGCGCGATCCGGTGTGGCGGATGCCGTTCTGGCTGCCTTACGAGACGATGATCGAGCCCGGTATCGCCGATTTGGACAACTCGCCCTCGGGTGGGTTCGCGGGATCCATTACTGCGGCATTGTTCTTGCGCCGCTTTGTGACCGAGACGCCGCGCTATATGCATTTTGACGTGTTCGGCTGGTCTCCATCGGCTGAGCCGGGTCGCCCGAAAGGCGGTGCGGGCCAGGCGATACGGGCGCTTTACCAAGCACTTCCGGGGATGCTTGAAAAGTGACGGACCGGCGGTTCCTTGCGCCAGGGCATGCGGCGGCCGGAGAGGCGAGGGGTCTTGTGGAGTGCGCATTCTTGCGAGCCGCACCGGATGGTGCGTGCGATCGCCAGCTTTTGATCGGGGACCGGTTCGACGTGCTGGAGGTCATCGAAGGGTTTGCGTTCGGGGTCTCGGTCAAGGACGGATACCTGGGGTATTTGCCACTTGCGACGCTAGGGGCCCCTGTCGCGCCGACCCATTGGGTTTCGGCGCTTTTGACGCGCCTCTGGCCGTCTCCTTCGATCAAGAGCGAGCCGGTGTCGTTCTTGCCGATGACGGCGCGTTTGCGTGTCTTGAGGCAAGCCGGAGGGTGGTGCGAGATAGAGGTGCCGGGCGGGACGGGGTTTGTTCCGGTTGCGCATCTGCGTGAACTTGGAGACTGGGCGGACAGCGTCGTCGCAACAGCGCGGGCGTTTCTGGGAACGCCATATGTCTGGGCCGGAAACGAGCCAAGCGGGATCGATTGTTCTGGGTTGGTTCAGGTCGCCTTTCGCAGCGGTGGTTTTGCTTGTCCGCCGGACAGCGATGTTCAGGCGGCGATGGACGGGCGCGCGCTGGGGGCTGAAGAGGCGTTGCAGGCCGGGGATTTGGTGTTCTGGAAGGGGCATGTTGCCATTGCGAGCGGCGAGCGCACGCTCGTTCATGCGAATGCGCATCACATGGCGGTGGTAGAGGAAACGGTCGAGGCGGCTGTCGCTCGGATTGCGGCGAGCGATACGGGGCCGGTGACGCTGCGATTGCGACCGGATTGGGTGGTACTTCGCGGTTAGTCTATGGCGCGGATGAGTTTGCGCTCAAGGACACGCAGGACGGTTTTCAAGTCGTGGCCGCGTTTGAGAATCTGTCCGTCCATAGCGATCACCGAATACATCCCCTGTTTGCCGCGCAGCTTGGGACGTTTTTCGATCCGATAGATCGGGTGCTCGGCTGTCCGGCGAAACACGGAGAAGATAGCCACGTCCCTGAGGAAGGACATACCGTAATCGCGCCACTCTCCAGCCGCGACCATTTGCCCGTAAACACCTAGAATCAAAGAAAGTTCCGTTCGATGAAAGGCGACCTGATCGGTCGGCTTGCCGGTGTTAGGAAAGGGGGTGGTGTTTTGGATGTTCATAGCATGAGCCTGCCTGTGGTGGAGCAGCAAATCAAGCCTCGCCTCAACTTCGCCACAAAATTACCCTTGGGGCGGCGTTATCGGCCCCTTATGTCGCCGTGTTTGGCATTCATTGAGATTATGTAGCGAACTAACGCTATCCCCGGTGCCGTGGATTAACAGCCCCCACCCAGCCCGCGGCATCGGGGACCCAAGCTACCGGGATGAAAACACGCTCGCCAGGAATGGCGGGCGTTTTTTCGCATTCAGAGGCTGTGTTTTGGTATTTTTGAAAGGGTGAATTGTGATCATGGTCCGGTTGCATCTGGGGGGAGCGCGTCTAGTGTTCTGGCAGAACGGAATTGGAGGCGTGAGATGAGCGGTCAGACGATGATCGGAGTGATCGGTGGCAGCGGTTTGTATGAGATCGCAGGGCTGGAAGATGCGAATTGGGTGGACGTCGAAAGCCCCTGGGGCGCGCCGTCAGATCAGATTTTGACCGGTTCGTTGGGTGGTGTAGCAATGGCGTTTCTGCCGCGCCATGGGCGCGGGCATGTGCACAGTCCGACGACGGTGCCGTATCGTGCGAATATTGATGCTTTGAAGCGGCTTGGGGTTACCGATGTGATTTCGGTGTCGGCTTGCGGGTCATTTCGTGACGCGATGGCGCCGGGGGATTTTGTCGTCGTGGATCAGTTCGTGGATCGCACGATTGCGCGCGAGAAGTCATTTTTTGGAATGGGTTGTGTGGCGCATGTGAGTGTGGCGCATCCGACCTGTCCCCGGTTGAGCGATGCCTGTGAGACGGCGGCGCGGGACGCCGGGGTGACGGTCCATAGGGGTGGGACGTATCTGGCAATGGAGGGGCCGCAGTTTTCGACCTTGGCGGAGTCGAGGATGTACCGTGAGGTTTGGGGCTGTGACGTGATTGGCATGACGAATATGCCGGAGGCGAAACTGGCACGAGAGGCGGAGCTTTGCTATGCGTCGGTGGCGATGATAACGGATTATGACTCGTGGCATCCGGATCACGGTGAGGTGGATGTCACGCAGATCATCGCGACGTTGATGGGCAATGCCGAAAAAGCGCGCACCATGGTTGCGGGTTTGCCGGCGCTTTTGGGTGCTGATCGTGAGACCTGTCCGCATGGCTGTGACCGCGCATTGGAATATGCGATTTTGACCGCGCCGGAGAAGCGTGATCCGGCGTTGGTTGCAAAGTTGGATGCGGTGGCCGGGCGGATGCTGGGCTAGCAGGACGCGGGTGTGTTGGCTTCGGCGGCAAGCAATTCGTCAAGGTTGCGGTCGCTGATTTCACCGATGACGAGGGTGCGGCCGATGACGAGGGCTGGGGTGCCGTAGATGCCGAGAGTTTGAGCGGCGGCCCGGCTGCGGGCAAGGCGGCTTGCCACGATCTGGCCGTCCATATCAATCAGGAGCTTTCCGGGACGCACGCCAGCCGCATCGGCGGTGTCTGCGATGTGGCGGGTGGTTGGGCGAAATTGCGAGCTGTTCAGAGCCGCCTGAAATTCCGGGTATCGCCCTTGCAGGTCGGCGGCGACGGCGGCACGGGCCGCAATGACGGATGATGGCCCGAGCAGCGGCAGTTCGTGCCATGTGATGGCTGGTTGTGAGGCTGCATCGGACGCGCGGGCGGCGAGGCGCTCGGTCAGAGTGCGGCAGTAGGGGCAGAAAAAGTCGGAAAAGGCGGCAACCGGGGCCCTTCCATCTTCAGCATCCTGAAACAAAGTTCGGCAGAGTTGTTCGGGTGACAGGGTGGTCGGGTTCGTAGTTTCGTTGCCGAGTCCTGCGAAGGCGGCGGTCGTCGAAAGTCCGCCGCGCGGTGCCGAGACTCCTTCGAAGACAGTCTTTCGCCAGCCCGGAAGGCCGTCAATGGGTTCAAAGGTCATCTTCCGCGGACGGTGGACCCAGGCCTGCCATCCTCCGCCGACGAGGGCGATGGCTCCGAGGCCAAGGAAGAGATCGCGGCGGGATGTCTTTGGTTTTTCGCTCATTGTCACTTGCCAAACCTTGGTGTGCGGGATGTGATGTCCAAGCAAGCGACCAGACAGGGCCGGACATGAACACCACCAAAAAGACCGTCAAAGATTATATTCGCACGATTGTGGATTTCCCGCATGAAGGCATTTTGTTTCGGGATGTCACAACACTTTTTGCTGATCCGCGCGGATTTCGGATGTGTATTGATCAGTTGCTACACCCTTATGCAGGCGAGCGTATCGATAAGGTCGTAGGTCTTGAGGCGCGGGGCTTCATCATCGGGGGGGCGATTGCGCATCAGTTGTCGGTTGGTTTCGTGCCTATTCGCAAGAAGGGCAAACTACCCGGAAAGACATTGGCGCAGGCATACAAGCTTGAGTATGGCGAGGCGATCATGGAGGTCCATGACGATGCGGTTCAGCCCGGTGAAAAGGTGCTGGTCGTTGATGATCTGCTGGCCACGGGGGGAACGGCGGAGGCCGGGATAAAGCTGTTGGAGCAGATGGGCGCAGATATTATTGGCTGCGCGTTCATCATTGATTTGCCCGACCTTGGGGGCCGCAAGCGGCTTGAAGCGCTGGGCATGGACGTCGAAGTGCTGTGCGAGTTCGAGGGGCTATGAGTTCTGCACCGTTGAGACGCGTTCATTAAGGTTAATTTAAGCCTTGCGGAGTAATTCGAGCAGGCATGCAGGTACCAGACGAGTAATGACCCCGCCGAAACGTTCGGCGGGGTTCTTGTTTGCGTGTTTGACTATTCAGGTGATGACGACGCCGGGGTTGAGGATGCCGTTCGGGTCGAGGGCGTTCTTGAGGGTCCGCATCGCCGTCAGTTTCGCAGGATCACCATAGCGCGCGAGGTCTGCGGTCTTCAGGCGCCCGATCCCATGTTCGGCGCTGAAGCTTCCGCCCCGTTCGACGACGTTATCGTGCACGCGGTCTGAAATCTTGGCGGCGACGCCCGCGAAGTCTTTTCGGTCTTTTCCGGCGGGTGGGTAGACGTTGTAATGGAGGTTGCCGTCTCCGAGGTGGCCGAAGCAATTGATGCGCACAGGGGCGATTTTCGCGAGGTTTTTGCCGGTCGTGTCGATGAATTCGGCCAAGTGCGACAGCGGCAGCGAGATATCGTGGCTGGCAATGGCGCCGATGGCGCGATTGGCGAGTGGGATTGTTTCACGCACGGTCCAGAAGTCGTCGGCCTGTTGGCCGCTGGAGGCGATTAGGCCGTCGGTGACGAGATCGGCCTCATAGGCTTCTGCGAAGACCGTTTCGAGGATCGTTTGCGGGTCGGTTCCCGCTGGGGTCGCGATTTCGACGAGGACAGACCAGTCGGGGGGTGTCTCGAAGGGCTGGCGTGTGTCGGGGAATTTCTCTTTGAGAAAATGAAACCCCGTGCTGTTCAGAATTTCGAAGGCCGAGATGACTTCGCCCGCCGTGTCCCATGTGCGCGCGAGAAGATCAAGCGCGGCAGTCGGGTTGTTGACCGCAAGAAACGCCGTTGCGGTGTGCGCAGGGCGCGGCGAAAGTTTCAGCGCGGCGGCGGTAATGATGCCAAGTGTGCCCTCTGAGCCAATGAGCAAGTGGCGCAGGTCGTAGCCGGTGTTGTCTTTGCGCAAGCGCTTCAGGCCGTGGAGAATATCGCCGTTTGGCAAGACTGCTTCAATGCCGAGGCAGAGGTCACGTGCCATACCGTAGCGCAGCACGTTGAGACCGCCGGAATTTACAGCGAGGCCCGCGCCGATCTGTGCGGTGCCTTTGCTGCCATAGGTCAGCGGGAACAGCCGGTTGATGTCGGCTGCTGCGTTGTGGATGGTCTCAAGCGTCACGCCCGCTTCGGCAATCAGGGCGTTTTCCTGCGAGTGAATGGCGCGGATGGCGTTCATGTTTTCCAGCGACAGGATCAGGGGCTCGGGGCCTTTGGTGGTCAGTTGACCGCCGACAAGGCCGGTGCCGCCACCGTAGGGTTGAATGCCGAATTTGTGGGTATTGGCGAAGCGGATGATGGCTGCGACGTCTTCGGTGGTGCGGGGGGCTGCGACATAGGTTGGCAGGCCGGTCCATTTGCCGCGCGGTTCTTCGAGGTAGCGTTGCTCGGCGGGTTTCAGGCGCAGTTCGGGGAGCGCGGCGCCAAGGGCGCTGGCGGTATCAAGAGTGAAGGCGTTCAGCATTTGAGACGTTGGTCTTTCGCGAGGCGGGGTGTCAATCTTCCATAGTCAGGAAACGGGGTTCTAACACAACCACTGTCGGACGGCTTGGCAGCGTGCGAAGGGACACTTCCAGCGATGTTTCGCCGCTACGGTCGATGTCGAAGTCATCCGAGATGCTGGTCAGAAAGCGTTCAAGCGATTGGCGGGAAAACCAGTGCATTGGCAGGACGATGGATGATTTGAGACGCGTGATGATGCGCGTCATTGTAGGAGTGTCGACGGTGAGGCCTCCGTCTACGGCGGCCATGACGACATCGAGGCGGCCAAGGGCGGCGTATTGCTGTTCGCTTGGTTCGTGGTGGAGGTGGCCGAGGTGGCCGATACACAACCCCCCGACTTCGAAGATGAAGATCGAGTTGCCGTCCTTCACTCGCGTCACGGCATCGAAACGGTCGCGGATATCGGTGGTGACATTGCGCACCAGCATCTCGCCAAGGTCGAGGTTATAGTCGGCGGGACGACCCTCTTGCCGCCAGCCTTCAAGTATATGGGGGATGTCGGGGTTGGGAAACGCGGTCCAGTGCGTGCCGTGCGCGTTGTTCATCGTAACGATATCGGGGGTCTTGGTCACAGGACCGATGAAGCCATTGTAATCGGTGATTGCGCTTAGGCCGCCAGCCGTCCGAAGGAGGAACATCGAATGGTCGATGTAGGTCAGGCGGACGGTGAATTCGTCGGGCAGGGGGGCTTGCCAACTGGCCTGTTGGATGAACTCGAGACCGGGATCTGCGTTGGCGATTGCGATGCAATGGCTGATGCGGCGATCCTGGGCTGTCGTGGTAGTCGCAAGCAAAGCAAAGAGGCAGGCAAGGGCTAGACGGCGCATGGGCAAGGTCCTTGGAGCTGTTTTCTGCTTCAAAGATAGATCAGCGTTGGCCGAGGGCAAAAGCAGAAAGGGCCGCCCCAATCGGGACGGCCCTTAGTCTCACACTGTGAGAAGTGTCGCTTAGCTGCGCTTGCGGCGCATCATGGCGATACCGCCCATGCCAACCAGCAGCAGAGGTAGAGTTGCCGGAAGCGGGATCGGTGTCAGGTCGCCGTTGACTTTCAGCACCGATGGATCGCCGTTTGTTGCGACATACAGAAGGCTGAATTCACCGCCGTCGAAGCCGAAGACTTCGGTTGTCTTGACGGTGTTCGGACCTTCGCGCCCACCAATACGGACGCCATCGTCACCGACTGCGACGCCGTCGTCGTGTTCGATCACGAAGTCGCCAACCATGTTCAGTATCGTTGTGAACAGGAAGAAGGTGGTTGTGGCCGTGCCGTCACCGATGCTTGGCTTGCTGAGTTGCAGCGCTCCGAAGTCGGTGTCGAGGCCGGTGACGGTTCCGCCGCCGGTTGCCAGCCAGTCGGCGATGGTTGTGCCGTCGGATCCGTCGAACGTTCCGAAGTGCAGATCGCCTTCGTATGTGAAATCGTCACGCGGATTCACATACGAAGGCGATCATCGCGTTATAGGCCGCTTCGGCGTTCTCGATTGTTGCTTTGGAAGCATCACGGTCCAATTCTACGGCATTCACAGCCGTGACTTCAAAGAAACCGTTCAAAGTTGCCGCGCTGGCGCTAGTCGCCATTGCAGCCGCGACGATGGACGCCGCAAAAATAGATTTTAGCATGATTTTCCCCACACTTGTTACAAACGGTGATTGCGTATCATGACGAATTAACTCGGGCAATTGGCTAGGTTTCTGAATTTGTTGCAAAATTCTCAACAAAAAGACAGGTTTTCCAGTATTGGTCCGTCATCGGATGTGAATGGTGTCTGGCTTGGGTCTGCACGCCGATTCTGGCGAAATCCTGCTGCTTGAATTTTGATTTGCAAAGCGCCTTGAAGGACTGACAAACCGCCGTTGTAGCCTCACACGGTTTCTGAAAGAGTGCAGCCGGCAAAAGTGACCCGCAAACTGAAAAAGTCGATAAGGAAAATGTAGCATGGCCGATCGCGCTGTGGATTTGTTCATCATCGGAGGCGGCATCAACGGCACTGGCATTGCGCGGGACGCGCAAGGGCGCGGGCTGCAGGTGAAGCTTGCTGAGATGAATGACCTCGCTTCGGCGACTTCCTCGGCTTCGACGAAGCTTTTCCACGGTGGTTTGCGATATCTCGAGTACTTCGAAATCGAGTTGGTCAAGAAGGCCCTGGTCGAGCGCGAAACGCTGTTAAAGGCGATGCCGCATATTTCGTGGCCGATGCGCTTTGTGTTGCCCTATCACAAGGACATGCGGTTCGAGAATTCGACGCCCGCGTCGAAGCTGTTGAACATCTTCATGCCCTGGATGCGCGGGCGGCGTCCCGGCTGGATGATCCGGCTGGGATTGTACGCCTATGACAACCTTGGTGGCCGCGAGATTTTGCCGGGTACGAAGACGGTCAACCTCAAGCGCGATCCGGCGGGTGCGGCTTTGGATGATAAGTTCGAAAAGGCCTATGAGTATTCAGACTGTTGGGTCGAAGATGCCCGATTGGTGGCGCTGAACGCCCGCGATGCCGCGGAACGCGGAGCAACGATTTTGGTGCGCACGCGGGTTTTGACGGCGGAACGCGAAGGCGATCTTTGGCGGATCGAAACGCTGGATCTGATGACGGGCGGGCGACATACGCATCTGGCGAGGGCTATCGTGAACGCCGGTGGGCCTTGGGTTGAGGACATCGTCCGCGGCGTTGCGCGCCTGAACACAAGCGAGGGAGTCAGGCTGGTTAAGGGCTCGCACATTGTGACCAAGCGGTTGTTCGATCACGACAAGAGCTATTTCTTTCAAGGCGAGGACGGGCGGATCATCTTTGCGATCCCCTATGAGACCGATTTCACGCTGATCGGGACAACAGACCAGGAATACGAAGGCGATCCGTCCAAGGCGACCTGCAGCGCCGCCGAGGCCGATTATCTGATTAATTTCGTGAACAGGTATTTTAAGAACGATATCAGCCGCAAGGATATCATCTGGACCTACTCCGGTGTGCGTCCGCTTTATGATGACGGGGCAAAATCCGCTACTGCGGCGACGCGCGACTACGTGCTGTCGCTGGACGAGAATGGCCCGCCCATTTTAAGCGTATTCGGCGGTAAGATCACCACGTACCGCAAGCTGGCCGAACAGGCGATGGCGAAGCTTGAGCCGTTTTTCACCTATTCGAAGGGGGACTGGACGGCGGGTGTTGCGTTGCCTGGTGGGGATTTCGCCGTCGCGGATTTCGACGCACTGGTCGCGCGGGTTTTGACGGATTTTCCATTTCTGACGCCGTTCTGGGCGCGTCGACTGGTGCGTGCCTATGGCACTGACGCCTGGATGGTATTGGGCTCGGCAGCATCGGCGGACGATTTGGGCGAGGATTTTGGGGCAACGTTAACGGATGCCGAAGTAAAGTGGCTGGTGTCGAAGGAATATGCGCGATCTGCCGAAGATATCGTTTGGCGGCGTTCAAAGCTTGGCTTGCGTCTGACGCCCGCGCAGATTGCGCGGTTGGACGAAACGATGCCGCAGCCTCTGGTTGTGTCAGCCAGCAAGAACTGAAAACAAGGCGAATTCGGAGAGGATGACCAAATGCGATATGTAATGGCAATTGATCAGGGCACGACTTCAAGCCGGGCGATCTTGTTTGATGAAAAGATGACGATCAAGACGATCGCGCAAGAGGAATTCCCGCAGCATTATCCGGCAAGTGGTTGGGTCGAGCATGACCCGTCGGACCTGTGGTCGACCGTGGCGGCGACCTGTCGTGCAGCGATCGAGAAGGCCGGGATAAACGCGACGGATATTGCGGCGATTGGTATCACGAATCAGCGTGAGACGACTTTGGTGTGGGACAAAGCGACAGGTGAGCCGTTGCACAATGCGATCGTCTGGCAAGACCGCCGGACGGCTGACTATTGCGCGGAAATGGTTGCGGCAGGTCATGAAGACACGATCACACGCAAGACGGGACTGCTTTTTGATCCATATTTTTCTTCGACCAAGCTGAAGTGGATTCTGGACAAGGTACCGGGATCGCGCGAGCGGGCGGCGAAGGGTGAATTGCTGTTTGGGACGGTGGATACCTACATCATCTGGCGTCTGACAGGCGGTGCCGTTCACGCAACCGATGCGACAAATGCGTGTCGGACGATGCTTTATGATATCGAAAAAGGGACCTGGTCGACGACGATATGTGCGCTGTTCGACATTCCGATGGAAGTGCTGCCCGAGGTTAAGAACTCGGCGGATGATTTCGGGGTGACGCGGCGTGACTTATTCGGGCGCGAGATCCCCATTCTTGGTGTCGCAGGTGATCAGCAGGCGGCGACAGTTGGGCAGGCATGTTTCAAGCCTGGCATGATGAAGTCGACTTACGGCACGGGTTGTTTTGCGCTTTTGAACACCGGGGACACGCCGATCCGGTCGAACAACCGCCTTTTGACGACGGTAGCTTATCAGTTGGACGGCAAGCGGACCTATGCACTTGAAGGCTCGATCTTTATTGCGGGAGCGGTGGTGCAGTGGTTGCGCGATTGCTTGAAGATCATTCGCGAGGCACCGGAGACCCAGCCCTTGGCAGAAAAAGCCGACCCGATGCAATCGGTTGTGATGGTGCCGGCGTTCACGGGACTGGGCGCGCCTTATTGGAAGCCGGATTGCCGGGGTGCGGTTTTCGGGCTGACGCGAAATTCGGGTCCGGCGGAGTTTGCGCGGGCGGCTTTGGAGAGTGTCGGGTATCAGACGCGCGATCTGCTGGAGGCTATGCGGGCCGATGCTCCGGGCGAGCTGAAGGGCGTTTTGCGCGTCGATGGCGGGATGTCTGCGAGCGATTGGACCATGCAGTTCCTGTCTGACATCATCGGAGCGCCGGTTGACCGTCCCGAGGTGAAGGAAACGACGGCGCTGGGTGCGGCCTGGCTGGCGGGGATGAAGGCCGGGATTTATCCGGATCAAGACGCATTTGCGAATAACTGGGCTTTGGAGGCGCGGTTTGAGCCTAAAATGGCGAAAGATGAGCGGGCGCAAAAATATGCGCGCTGGCACAAGGCTGTTCAGGCCACCATGGCGGTTTAGCCAAGATTCGCGAAATGTCGGTTGCATGGTCGATAAAACATGGGAATAAGCGTCTTTGTTAACGCTAACGAAGCACGTGCGTGCTGGGTTTAGGAGCAGTGTTATGGGTGATCAGACTTTGAAGGACGCGATCCTTTCGCACCTGAAATACAGTCTTGGAAAAGATGCCGACCATGCCACGATTTATGACTGGCGCGTGGCCCTGTCGCTTGCGACGCGGGATCGGATTGTGGACCCTTGGTTTCAGTCCACGCGTGCAACTTATCGTGCTGGTGCGAAACGGGTTTATTACCTTTCAATGGAGTTTCTGATTGGGCGTCTTCTGGAAGATGCGATGGTCAACACCGGTATTCTGGATGAAGCAAAAGCGGCTTTTGACGGCATGGGCTTGCCGTTCGACAAGATCATCCACGACGAACCTGATGCAGCTCTTGGCAACGGCGGTCTGGGCCGGTTGGCGGCGTGTTTTCTCGAGAGCCTCTCGACGCTTGGAATCCCGGCTTATGGGTATGGGATTCGCTATGAGCATGGGCTTTTCCGTCAAAGGTTCGATCATGGTCGTCAGGTTGAGGAGCCTGAGGACTGGTTGACGCAGGAGCACGTCTGGGAATTCGAGCGCCCTGAAGCGGCGTTTGAGATCGGTTTTGCCGGTGAGACGTTTGAAAACGGCGGTCGCACGGTTTGGCGGCCGAATGAGTCCGTGATGGCACAGGCGTTTGATACTCCGGTCATTGGCTGGAAGGGCGAATGGGCGAACACACTTCGGCTTTGGGGAGCGCTGCCGACGAAGGTTCTGGATCTCGGGCTGTTCAATCGTGGTGATTATGCGGGCGCTGCCGAGCCGGAGGCTTTGGCGCGGACGATCAGCCGGGTTCTATATCCGGACGACACGACAGATGAGGGTAAGGCTCTGCGCCTGAAGCAGGAGTATTTCTTCACAGCAGCGTCTCTGCGCGACATCCTGCGGCGGTTTGAAAGCGAGCATTCGGATCTGCGCGACTTGCCGAAGAAGGTCGCAATCCAGATGAATGACACGCACCCGGCGATTGCGGGGCCTGAGCTGGTGCGCCTGTTGCACGACGAGCGAGGACTGCCATTTGCAGATGCGATGATGGTGGCGCGCGGCTGTCTGAATTACACAAACCACACGCTGTTGCCGGAAGCGCTTGAGCGGTGGTCGGAAGGTCTGATGGGGCATTTGTTGCCGCGTCACATGCGTCTGATCGAAATGATAAACGAAAGCCATTCGCAGCAGTATCCCGGCGTGACCATTATCGAACACGATCAGGTCAAGATGGGCGAGTTGAGCTTTGTCATGGCGTCCAAGGTGAATGGCGTTTCGGCGCTTCACACGGAGCTAATGAAAGAGACTGTTTTCAAGGACTTGAACGGTTTGCATCCTGAGCGGATCGTCAACCAGACCAATGGTGTGACGCCGCGCCGGTGGTTGAAGACGTGTAATCCGGGTCTTGCAGGTGTAGTTACGCAGGCGATTGGTGATGGTTGGGTTGGCGATGCCGAAAAGCTCGTCGAGTTAGAGCCGCATATCGCAGATAGCGGGTTTCTGGAGCGGTTCACGGCGGCGAAGCGGGCCAACAAGGAAACGCTGTCGAACTGGTTCGGCACTGAACTTGGCGTCAAGGTTGATCCCAGCGCGATGTTTGACGTGCAGATAAAGCGTATCCATGAATACAAACGCCAACATCTGAACATTCTGGAGACGATCGCGCTCTGGCAGGAGATGCGGGACAATCCGAATGGCGACTGGACGCCGCGGGTGGTTGTCTTTGGTGGCAAGGCGGCGCCGGGCTATCACTTTGCCAAGGATATTATCTATCTGATCAACTCGGTGGCGCGGGTCGTAAATGCTGATCCGATTACGTCGAAATTGCTGAAGATCGTCTATCCTCCGAATTATAACGTTACTTTGGCCGAGCGATTGATCCCGGCGACGGATTTGTCCGAGCAGATCTCGACGGCTGGAAAAGAGGCGTCCGGCACTGGCAACATGAAATTCGCTCTGAACGGAGCGATGACGGTTGGCACCTTGGATGGTGCGAACGTTGAAATTCGCGAGCATGTCGGGGCCGAGAATTTCTTCCTGTTTGGGATGACGGCTCAGGAGGTTTGGGCGCGCCGCGAGGTCGAGGACCACGCAGGACAGGCGATTGCCGCCGATCCGAAGCTGGCGCGCGCGTTGGACAGCTTGCGCAACGGTACGTTCGCGGACGGCGATCATGACCGGTTCCGTGGCATTGCCGACAACGTGTCGGGGCCCGACTACTTCCTTGTCGCGTCGGATTTCAGCGACTACTGGCGCGCGTCGCGCGAGGCCGATGCGGCGTTCCGTGACCCGGCCCGCTGGGCGCGGATGACGGCACTGAATACGGCGCGTTCGGGATGGTTCTCGTCAGACCGGACGATTCGTGGTTATGCTTCTGAAATATGGGACGCTTTGCCGCCCAAGCCGCTGAGGAGCATTGCGGCGGCCTAAGGGCCGGACAGAGCGAAAAAAGGAACGGGGGGACGTTATGCCGTCGAAAGCGACTGATGCCTATACCGCGATTTCGCTTGAGGATGCGCGACGCATTGTCGTCGGGCAACACAATGATCCCTTCGCCGTTCTGGGACCTCACAAGGTAGGACGTGCGCGTTTCGTGAATGCTTTTGATCCGGGTGCGGATCGGATGTTCGCGATTGTCGGCAAGAAAAAGTATGAGCTTTCTGCGGTGCCGGATGCGCCTGGTGTGTTTACCGGCAAGGTACCCGGAAAGACGGCTTATCGTCTTTACGGCGAGGATGATGCTGGCGGGTTCTGGGAAATGGACGACGCTTTCCGCTTTGGCCCGGTTATGGGCGAGATGGACGAGTATCTTCTGGCCGAAGGCACGCACGAGCGCATCTGGCAGGTTCTCGGCGCGCATGTGATCCAGCATGAGGGTGCGCAGGGTACGCATTTCGCGGTTTGGGCACCGAACGCGCGGCGCGTTTCGGTTGTAGGTGACTTCAATGCCTGGGATGGGCGGCGGCATCCGATGCGGCGACGCGGGGCGACCGGCGTTTGGGAGACCTTCGTTCCGGGTGTCGGTGACGGGACGGTTTATAAATACGAAATTCTAGGGATTGATGGCACGACAATGCCTTTGAAAGCGGACCCGGTTGGCTTTGGCAGCCAGCATCCGCCCGAGAATGCCAGTGTCGTGCGCGATATAACGGGATACGGCTGGGACGACGACCAGTGGATGGCCGAGCGCGGTGACCGCAATGCGCGGACCGCTCCAATCAGTGTCTATGAGGTACATCTGGGGTCGTGGCGGCGGAAAGTCGAGGAAGACCATCGAATGCTCAGCTACAAGGAAATGGTGACCGAACTGGTCGACTACGTGGCGGATATGGGTTTCACCCATATCGAGCTCTTGCCGATCAGTGAGTTTCCTTTTGATGGTTCGTGGGGGTATCAGCCCGTTGGGATGTTTGCGCCGACCATTCGGTTCGGACCGCCGCATGAGTTCCGCGATTTCGTTGAGGCCGCGCACCTGAAGGGCTTGGGTATCCTACTCGACTGGGTGCCGGGGCATTTCCCGACGGATGCGCATGGACTTGGGCGGTTTGACGGCACGGCCCTGTATGAGCACGCCGATCCGCGCGAAGGGTTCCATCAGGATTGGAACACCTACATATATAACTACGGACGGCGCGAGGTTGCGAATTACCTGATCTCTAACGCCCTGTATTGGTTGGAAGAATACCACATTGATGGCTTGCGCGTGGATGCTGTAGCCTCGATGCTTTACCGCGATTATTCGCGCAAGGATGGCGAGTGGGTGCCGAACAAGGACGGTGGTCGGGAGAATTACGAGACCATCGAGATGTTGCAGCGGATGAACGTCACTACCTACGGCAAGGTCGATGGGATTATGACCGTCGCGGAAGAATCGACCAGTTTTCCGGGGGTTTCGCGCCCTGTGGACGCGGGTGGCCTTGGGTTTGGCTACAAGTGGAACATGGGTTGGATGAACGACACGTTGGAATACGTGAAGAAAGACCCGATCTATCGCAAACATCATCACCACCAAATGACGTTCGGGTTGCATTACGCGTTTTCCGAGAATTTCATTCTGCCGATCAGTCATGACGAGGTAGTGCACGGCAAAGGGTCGATGCTGACGAAGATGCCGGGTGACGACTGGGAGAAGTTCGCAAACCTGCGGGCCTATTACGGGTTCATGTGGGGGCATCCCGGCAAGAAACTTTTGTTCATGGGGCAGGAATTTGCGCAGCGAGCCGAGTGGAACCACAACCAGTCGCTGGACTGGGCCTGTCTGGCGGACGGGATGCACGCAGGTATGCAGCGGTTGGTGCGGGATCTGAACGCGCTTTATCGGGCCGAGCCTGCGCTGCACGTAAAGGATTGTGAACCCGACGGGTTCCAATGGATCGAATCCAATGATGCGGATGCGAGCACTTACGCCTGGCTCCGGCGGGGCGGCGAAGGGGATCGTCCCGTCGCGATCATCTCGAATTTTACGCCGGTTGAGCGCAGCGCATGGCAGTGCGGCCTGCCGCACGAAGGCCGTTGGCGCGAGGCTTTGAACACAGACGCCAGCGTCTATGGCGGCGGAGACCGCGGGAACATGGGAGAGGTCATCGCGAGCGGTGAGGGATGGCATGGCCAGCCTGCATCGGCGCGCGTGACGGTGCCACCACTGAGCACCATCATTTTGACCTTTGAGGGAAGCTAAATAAGACTAAGACTAAGAAAAAGAATGGGGAGGACCACATGACACCGAAAATAAATGGACGCCTGTCGGCGCGTTCGATGGCCTTTGTATTGGCCGGGGGGCGTGGATCGCGGCTTAAGGAGTTGACCGACAACCGCGTGAAGCCGGCGGTCTTTTTCGGGGGCAAGGCACGGATTATCGACTTTGCGCTGTCCAACGCGTTGAACTCGGGTATCCGAAAGATGTCGGTGGCCACTCAGTACAAGGCGCACAGTCTGATCCGGCATTGCCAGCGCGGCTGGAACTTCTTTCGCGCCGAGCGGAACGAATACCTGGATATCCTGCCGGCTTCACAGCGTGTTGAAGAAAACAAATGGTATGTCGGCACGGCCGACGCCGTGACGCAAAACATTGATATCGTTGATAGCTATGGCATTGAATACATTCTGATTTTGGCTGGAGATCACATCTATAAGATGGATTACGAGATCATGCTGCGCCAGCATGTCGATACCAATGCAGATGTGACCGTCGGCTGTCTGACGGTCCCGCGCGAAGAGGCGACGGCTTTTGGTGTGATGCACGTGGACGAGAACTACAGGATCACACAGTTCCTTGAGAAACCTGCCGATCCCCCTTCCATTCCGGGCGATCCGAAGCACGCCTTGGCGTCGATGGGCATCTATGTTTTCAAGTGGTCCTTTCTGCGCGAGTTGTTGTTGGTAGATGCTGCAAACCCAGATTCAACCCATGATTTCGGCGGCGACCTGATCCCCGAGATCGTAAAGAACGGAAAAGCTCAGGCGCATCGCTTCAACGATTCCTGTGTGCGCCACGACCCGAAAGCTCCAGCCTATTGGCGCGATGTGGGGACTGTGGATGCGTTTTGGCGCGCGAATATCGACCTGACGGACTTCACCCCGGATCTTGATCTTTGGGACACCAACTGGCCGATCTGGACCTATTCGGAAAGCGTGCCGCCAGCGAAGTTCATTCACGACCAAGAGGATCGACGCGGCTCGGCTGTGTCGTCGCTGGTGTCAGGCGGTTGCATTGTTTCGGGCACCGAGATCAAGAAATCGCTGCTGTTCACGCAGGTGCATACCAACAGTTATGCCTCGCTCGATCAAGTTGTGGCGCTGCCTTACGTGAATGTTGCGCGCTCAGCGCGACTTAGGAATTGCGTCATCGACCGTGGGGTTCATATCCCGCAAGGATTGGTCGTGGGCGAGGACCCGGTCGAGGACGCCAAGTGGTTTCGTGTCACCGAAGGCGGTGTCACATTGATCACCCAGTCGATGATTGACGCGAGGGCCGCCAAACTATGACGCGCATCCTGTCCGTCACGTCGGAATGTGTTCCGCTGGTGAAAACCGGTGGGCTTGCTGATGTGGCGGGCGCGTTACCGGGGGCCTTGAAACCCCTGGGCTATGACATGCGAACGCTTCTGCCGGGATACCGTTCGGTTATGAAAGCGTTGAAAAAGACGCGGACGGTTCTGGATGAAGACGACCTTTTCGGAGGTCCGGTTCGGGTTCTGGAGGCGAAGGTTGCGGGCTTGTCACTCTATGTCTTGGAGGCGGCGCATCTTTTTGACCGTGACGGTTCGCCCTATCTGGACGCGCAGGGCAGTGATTTTCCCGACAACCCGGAACGGTTCGCAGCCTTGTCCTGGATCGCGATGCGGATCGCTCGCGACGGGGCGAAAGGCTGGGCGCCGGATGTGGTCCATGCGCACGATTGGCAGGGCGGGTTCGCGCCCTATTACATGAAGAAGAACGGCGTGGATGTGCCGTCTGTTCTGACAATCCACAACATTGCGTTTCACGGGCTGGCGCCGGCGGACCGACTGGCGGGACTACGACTTGATCCGGCGGATTTCGTGGCTGAGGGCTTTGAGTACTGGGGGCAGATCGGTGCGTTGAAGGCGGGGCTGCAATTTGCCACGGCGTTGACGACGGTCAGTCCGACATATGCGCGCGAGTTGACCACACCCGAGTTCGGCATGGGGTTGGACGGTGTTCTGCGAGCGCGGTCCGGGGACCTGACCGGTATTCTGAACGGGATCGATCTGGAGATCTGGGATCCGAGAACCGACCCCGAGATCGTGAATTACAAGACGCCACGCGGCAAGGGGCGCGCCAAGGCGCGGCTGCGCAAGGAATTCGGGTTGCCGGATTCTGACGGGCCCTTGGTGATCGTGGTGTCGCGGCTCAGTCATCAGAAGGGTCTGGATCTGTTGCTTGAGGCCTTGCCTGCGTTCATCGACCGTGGCGGACAATTGGCTTTGCTGGGGTCGGGTGACAAGGCGCTTGAAGGCGCGTTCGTGAAGGCGGCTGAACAGGCAAACGTGGCCGTTCGGATTGGCTATGACGAGGCATTGAGCCATCGCATGATGGCGGGCGCAGACGCGATTCTGGTGCCGTCGCGGTTTGAACCTTGCGGTCTGACGCAGCTTTATGGGCTTCGCTATGGCACTGTGCCTGTGGTGGCGGCGACCGGGGGGCTGGTTGATACGGTAATCCCAGCAAGTCCAATGGCGATGCGGTCGGGTGTGGCAACGGGTTTGCAGGTGTCTCCTTTGACATCGCATGCGCTGGCGACGACGCTGGGGCATCTGGTTGACCTCTATCACGACGTGGATGCCTGGGCGATGTTGCAGTCCAATGCGATGCGCCAAAGTGTCGGTTGGGAAGCTTCGGCTGCGGAGTACGCAAGCCTCTATGATCGATTGACGGCTGCCAATAAATGAGTTTCAGCATCGGCCCCGGCTCAAGCGCTCGACTTGGCGCGACCCTGACGGAGAACGGGGTCAATTTTGCGGTGTTTTCGGATCATGCGACGCAGATTTTCGTGTGCCTTTTCGACGCCGACGGCCGGGAAACAAAGATCGCCTTGCCGGAGCGAGAGGGCGGTATTTTCCACGGTGAAATCAGAGGATTGAAGGCGGGCCAGCTATACGGGCTACGCGCGCGGGGTCCGTATCGTCCGGACGAGGGCCACCGGTTCAATGTGAACAAACTTCTCATTGATCCCTATGCGCGGCAGTTGACCGGCAGACCAAAATGGGATGATCGGATTTTCGGTTATGACCGCGAGGCGGCGGCGCTGGATCTGAGTTTCGATCCACGCGACAGCGCGTCGAGCATGCCGCGCTGCATTGTAATGGAGGACTTCGATTTCCCGCCGGTGAAACGTCCCGGCACGCCCATATCCGATACGGTCATCTACGAAGGTCACGTCCGGGGTCTGACGCAGCTGCATCCCGACATTCAGCAAAAAGGAACGTTCGACGGACTGGCCGAGCCAGCAATGCTGGAACACCTTACAAACCTTGGCGTGACCGCGATTGAGTTGCTGCCCGTCCATGCGTTTCTGAGCGAGCATTTCCTCGTCAAACAGGGACTGACGAACTACTGGGGCTATCAGTCTTTCGGGTTCTTCGCGCCTGATCCCAAGTATCTCGGGTCAGGTGGCGTTGCCGGATTTCGCGCCATGGTGGACCGGTTCCACGAGGCCGGGATCGAGGTCTTTCTGGACGTGGTGTACAACCATACGCCGGAAGGGGACGAAATGGGGCCGACGATCTCGTTTCGTGGTTTGGACAACGCGAGCTATTACCTGCTGGCCGACGACCGTCGCCAATATCTGAATTATGCGGGAACGGGAAACACCGTGAATGTCGATCATCCGATGGTCTTGAGGATGGTCATGGACAGTCTTCGCTATTGGGTGAACGTGATGGGCGTGGACGGGTTTCGTTTTGACCTTGCCAGCGTTTTGGGTCGAACCCCGGAAGGGTTTGACCGCGGGTCGGGTTTTTTTGATGTCATTCGTCAGGACCCGTCGATGGCCGGCATCAAGCTGATCGCCGAGCCTTGGGACATTGGCCCTGGCGGATATCAGCTTGGCGCCTATCCGCCGCCGTTCCTGGAGTGGAACGACAAGTATCGCGATGGCGTCCGCCGCTTTTGGCGCGGTGATCCAGGTCGGGTCGCGGATCTTGGCGAGCGATTGACAGGATCTTCCAAGCAATTCGATCATTCGCGGCGCAACGCTACGGCTTCGGTGAATTTCCTGACCGCTCATGATGGTATGCCGCTGGAAGATCTGGTGAGCTATTCCACAAAGCACAACGAGGCGAACGGGGAAGGCGGAAAGGATGGCCACTCAGAGGATTATTCGGCCAACCTTGGTGTCGAAGGTCCGACCGAAGATGTGTCTATTCTGGCTGCCCGTGCGCGCCGCAAGCGCGCCATGATGGCGACCCTTCTGATGTCACAAGGCACGCCGATGCTGTTGGCTGGCGACGAGCTTGGGAACACGCAAGGTGGCAACAACAACGCTTATGCGCAGGACAACGAGACTGCCTGGATCGACTGGTTGAAACCCGATCAGGGCTTTCTGGATTTCACCCGGCGGTTGATCGCGTTTCGCCGGGCGCATCCGGTCTTGCGACAGAAGCTGTTTCTGCATTCGCGGGAACGGATGATTGATGGTGTCGAGGATCTGTTCTGGTGGCGCGAAGACGGTGCGCCGATGGAAACGAAGGACTGGCATGATCCGGCGCGCAGAGTGCTGGCCGTAGAAAAGCGGACCGCTGCCGGAACGCCTGCCTATGCCGCTTCGGAATACGCGGTACTGACGATCTTCAATGCGGGTCCTGAGGTGTCTTTCCAACTGCCGTCAGTGGCTGACGGACAGCATTGGCGTCATGATGTCGACAGCGCCAATCCGGACCATGATCGTCGGGTGGTGACGGTTGAAACTATTGAAATTGCAGAGCAAAGCGTGTCGGCTCTTGTGCTTGTCAGCGCTGAAGTCTGATTGGGGGAGATCTAGGATGGAAAAGAGAACAGTTGCGACGCAACCAATTGGAGGGCAAAAGCCCGGAACGTCCGGACTGCGAAAAAAGACCAAGGTCTTCATGGGGCCGCATTACCTCGAGAATTTTGTTCAGTCCATTTGGGCCGGTATTGGCGGTGCCGCGGGCAAGAGTTTCGTGCTGGGTGGGGACGGACGTTATTTCAACGAACAGGCTGCGCAGGTCATCTTGCGAATGGCGGCAGCGAGTGGTGCCAAGAAGATCATCGTCGGTCAAAACGCGCTGCTTTCTACGCCCGCGGCATCGCATCTCATTCGCAAACGCAAGACCGATGGCGGGATCATCATGTCGGCCAGTCATAACCCCGGCGGCATCGACGAGGACTTTGGCGTAAAATTCAATATCGCGAATGGTGGCCCGGCGCCCGAAGAAGTCACGAATCGCATGTTCGAGGCGACAAAAACGGTGACATCCTACGAAATCTTGGAAACGCAGGACGTGGATTTGTCGACCCTTGGCACGCGTGATCTGGGCGGTATGGAAGTCGAGGTCGTTGATCCAGTCGAGTACTATGCCGAATTGATGGAAGAGCTGTTCGATTTCCAGAAGATTCGGGATTTGTTCGCGGGCGGTTTCACGATGAAATTCGACGCCATGCATGCGGTAACCGGACCCTATGCCCACGAAATCCTCGAACGTCGCTTGGGGGCCGCGTCGGGAACGGTGCTGAATGGAATACCGAAACCTGACTTCGGGGGCGGCCATCCTGATCCAAATCCGATTTGGGCAAAGCCATTGGTTGATCTGGTCATGGGTCCGGACGCTCCGGACTTTGCAGCCGCCTCGGACGGTGACGGCGATCGCAACATGATCCTCGGACGCGGGATTTATGTCACGCCGTCCGACAGTCTGGCGGTGCTTGCCGCAAATGCGCAGCTTGCGCCGGGATACGCTGGCGGGCTGGCGGGAGTCGCACGCTCGATGCCGACGTCGCGCGCTGTGGATTTAGTGGCACAAGCGAAAGGACTTGAGTGTTTCGAGACGCCGACTGGCTGGAAGTTCTTCGGGAACCTTCTCGACGCTGGTCGCGCTACCCTTTGTGGCGAAGAAAGCGCAGGCACGGGGAGCGATCATGTACGGGAAAAAGATGGTCTTTGGGCTGTGCTGCTTTGGCTTAATATCCTCGCGGAAACGCGAGTTTCGGTTAAGGAGCTCATGAGTCGCCACTGGGAGACATACGGCCGCAATTACTACTCACGGCATGATTATGAAGCTGTCGATGCATCGAGGGCGGAGGCGATGATGAATGCATTGCTTGGCAAACTCGCCGATTTACCCGGCGCGAAGTTTGGCGTGGGGGTTGTGGAAAGTGCGGATGAATTTGCATATGATGATCCCATCGACAAGTCGCGCTCCGAACATCAAGGAATCCGGATCATCTTCGAAGGCGGCAGCAGGATTGTGTTCCGCCTTTCGGGAACGGGTACTGTGGGAGCTACGTTGCGGGTTTATCTTGAGACCTATGAAAGCAATCCGGAAAGAATCCACGAAAGTGCGGATGCGGCGCTGTCCGGTATCATATCAGCCGCCGAAGAAATCGCAGGGATTCGTGCAGCAACTGGCAGAATGCAACCGGATGTGAAGACGTGATATGCGGTGTTGCAGAATAGGGGGCCAGCCCCCTCGCTTCGCTCACCCCCGGGATACTTTCCCCAAAAAGAAAGGAAAGTTTGAATCAAATTTTTCCTTCTTTTTGGCAGCAGTATCCCGGGGAGCTCGAGGGGCGGAGCCCCTCGTCAGTGGGAGGATTTCAATCGGTTTTCGTTTTCAAGAGCGGTGGTAGGGGTTGCCGGCGAGAATAGACGAAGCGCGGTAAAGTTGTTCGGCCAGCATGACGCGCACTAGCATATGCGGCCAGACCATTTTGCCAAAGCTGAGGCTTGTGTCCGCCCGTCTACGAAGACCGGGGTCAATTCCATCTGCGCCGCCAATGACAAATACCGGTTCGCTCTCGCCCTCATCCCGCCATTGGGCGATTATCTGTGCGAGATCCGGGGAGGAGATCACTTTTCCGCGTTCGTCGAGCGTGCAGATTGGAGAACAGGGTCCGATTGCTTTTTCAAGCTGCTTGGCCTCGGCCGACATTCCGCTTTTTTTAGCCTCTACTTCGTGAATCGAAATCGGACCCAGGCCCAGATTCCGGCCGGTTTTGTCAAATCGATCCAGATAATCCTGAATGAGCAGTTGCTCGGGGCCGGGCCGCAGCCGCCCGACTGCTGCGATGCGCAGTTTCATTGCCCGCTAGGTCATGCCGGTGATGACGACGGGCCACCGGGTGTCAGCCACATTTTTTCCAGTTGATAGAACTCGCGCACTTCCGGTCGAAAGACGTGGACAATGATATCCCCGGTATCGATCAAGACCCAATCGCCAGTGTCCTTGCCCTCGATCTTTGAGAGGCGACCGTGATCTTGCTTCAGGGTATCAACCAGATGATCTGCGATAGCGGCAACTTGGCGGGTGGATCGCCCCGAAGCAACGACCATATAGTCCGCAATAGCGGATTTTCCGCGAAGGTCGATCGTGACGATTTCCTCCGCCTTGTCGTCTTCCAGCGATATGAGAATTTCGGCGAGCAAAGCTTCGCTCGACAGTGAAGCGGATTTGGCGGCTTTCATGCGGCCGGTTCCGCTTGCGGTCGGTTCACGGACCGCGTCGTGGACGTTTGACAGGACATTGTCCTCCTTGAATGACGCCAGAACATGGGCGCAAGCTGTGCCCGTATAGCAAACATAACACCACGGAAAGCCATTTCCAAGATTGGCGTGGCAAAGGCTCAGTAATCCCGTTCGAAGAAAACGCCGATACTCGAGTCTCCATCGGTCGCGGCGGAGCCTTTCAGGGTAATCGACTCGTTCAGATCCAGGTTCAAATTTAGTTCCGTATCGCCAGTCGCGGTTACGGTCACGTCGGTGTAGATATTCTCGCCAATGTAGGCGCCTGCGCGGACTGCTGCGTTGCCGTCTTCGTCGCTGGTGACATCGAAATCGGCAAGACCGACGCCTTGGCGGACATTGGAAATGATCCCTTCGCCGCCTTGCCCTGCCAGGGTTCGCACCGCAAGTGCCAGACGGCCCGCCTGAATCGGTGAAAGGTTTTGGAGTTCGCGGCCAAACAGAAGCCGGGCAAGGACTTCTTCCTGCGGCAGTTCGGGGTCTGACGTGAAGGTGATCTCCGGGTTGTTCGCTGGACCGGCCACGATGACCGCCACACTGACATCATCCGCGTCCGTCGTGGCCCGAATACGAAGCACCGGAATGAACGAGCCCTGGATGGTTACTGTTGCTTCTTCCAGAGCCAGTCGCTGTCCCAGAATATCGAGACGTCCCCGAATGAGATTAAATGCGCCTTGTGGCACGACATCTGCAGTGGTGCCGGTGATGCGCAGTGCCCCACCGAATTCACTGTCGAGACCACGGCCCCGGATGAAAATGCGGTTCGGCGATGAGATGGCGATGTCCAGCGGAAATGCTGGACCAGACTCGGCACGTGTATCGTCGGTGCTTTGCAAAAGACCGGCCCGGCCTCTGGTTCCGCGCACCGGTGGGGGTTCATTTATGTGGATGATCTCCGGGATGGCGCCTGCACCCCCGAAACCGGATGATGGAATGCGGATGTTGGTTTCCCCAAGTTCGAGGTTGCCCGCGATGCGCGCTCCACCGGAAAGCGCACCATTGATGGACACCGTGCCGCTGATCTCGGTTTCGTAGAGTTGTGGATCGCTCAGAACGACATCAATCAGCCGGATATCGAGGTCTGCGTTGCGTTCCCCGTTCAGCGCAAGCTGGCCTTCAACACCGAGGCGTCCGCCCGTTGAGACATTTGCCACCGCCGACACGCTGGCGTTTGCATTGGCCAGCGTCACATTCAGGTTGGTATTGTCCAGCGTGATCCCAAGGGCTGGTGCAACGAGGCGTGCATCCGCACTTGAGAGTCGACCCGACAGGCTCTCCAACGCTGGCGCTCCCTCAAGGCGCAGATCAAATCCAATGTCCCCGGCAAGGGACCGTGGTGCAAGAAAGCGATTGAGCAATCCAAGCGGTGCTGAACCGGTGATCCCGAGAGACATCTGCGACGCATCAATAGCCGTATCGCCCGCGATTGCTGCTCGCGCGCCACCGGGGCCTGTGGCGTCGAGGTCTACGGCCAGTCTGGCGTCTTCCGCTTGCGTGATGGTGCCATCGATAGTCGCGGCACCGGAAAACCCGGGTACGAAAGGAGCGACATTGGCCAGACTCGCATCGAGTGCGATGGCGCTGCCAACCGGCCCAAGTTCGCCTTCGGCAGTGACGGAAACAAGGTCGCTTGCGATGCGCGCAGTATCGATCCGGATTGCAGCACCGTCGCGCGCTGCCTTGATTTCCGCCGAGAGCGCGCCAGCCAGAGCCGCATCAAGTTCGCTTATGCCGGTGGTCACGTTCGCCCCGCTCAGGGTCGCGTCGATATCGAAGCGTGCGAGGTCCGCGGTTGCCCGTCCGCTTGCCTCGAATTTGAGTGATCCTGAAAGGCGTCGGTTTGCGATTTCCGAAAAGACCGAGAGATCAGAAAGTGCACCATCGACGGCGGCTTGAATTTCGGGTGTCGGGCCTGTGGGGTCACTTATTGTGCCATTTGACGCAAGCGCGATTGCCTGGCTGTTTGTCTTTACTTCAAAGCCCCAATTGTCGCCATCGCGCGTGGTCTGCGCTTCGAATTCGAATGGGCCCGATGGTGCGCCGGTCAGGATGGTTGCAAGATCGGTGATGCGTCCGGAGACATCGAATGTACCTGCGGTTGCTGACAGTGTGCCATCCGCAAAAACATTTGCAGCGGGGCCGTTGATTGAGCTTTGGCGGACGGTCACGACCTGATTGGCGACCGCGACATCGGCAATGATCGCAACTTCGCCGGTCAAAAGTGCGTCTGCCTGATCCTGACCGATTTTTAGATCGGTTGCTGCGCCGTCGAGGTTCAGCGTGATCCGGCTTAGGTCGGCCGCGACTTCGGTGCTGAATCGGGTATCTATGGAGCCCGACAAAGGGCGTTGGGCCAAGTCCGCGAAATCGGCAAGGTCATCGGCGACGAGGCGTCCGTTTGCCGCGATGACGGGCGTCTTGAAGACGTCGACTGCCGTGCCCGTGGCGGTCAGAGTCGTCCGTTGAAATCCGCTGTCCAGCGCCCATTCCCAGCGACCGTCGACCTCGGCGGCATTTGCAGTCAGGCGGACCGGACCGCTGACTTGTGGTAAAATCAACGCGGCGTCTGCAAGTCTTGCATCCAGTTCAATCTCGGAGGCCGCTGTGCGCAACAGGGCGCGGCCAGTGATTACGGCGTTGGGTGACGACAGGCGTTCGACGTTCAGGAAGGTGCCATTTGTGCTGCGACGCGCGCTGAGGGCGAGGCTGACCTCGCCTGCCAGAATGCGGTCAGCTTGCGGTTCGCTGACGACCAAATCGCGCGTTGCGCCTTCAGCGTCGATTTCGAAAAAGCCTGCCAGAGGCTCAACCCGGAATTTTGTTGTCAACTCGGCAGCGCCGCCCAGCGTGCGTTGGGCGATGCCTGAAAAGGCTGCCAGTTGCGTGGCGCGGACGCTTGCTTCACCGGTGATTTCCGGGCCGCTGTCCGTGAAATCAATATCTGCATTTCCTGTCAGTCCGTAGCTTTCACCGCTCACAGCAAGATTGCTGAGTTGAAGTGCCTCGCCACTTGTCCAGTCGATGTCGAGTTGCCCGGTGACCTCTTCGCCCAGTGCTTGTTCCGCATCCGGATTGCCAAGATCAAGAGCAGTCGCGGCAAAGCGGAGATTGGCGCTTACGCCTTGAGGGGCATCGCGGGTGATTTGGCCAGCTCCGTTCAAAGACAGCGATTTGGCCGAAAAGCCCGGGCGGTTGAGGCCGCTGATCTCAAATGCTCCGGTCCACAAATCGTCTTCGGCCGCATCAAACGAGACATCGAGATCAACGCGGTCGACCCTTGTTTCCGGGCCGGAAATCGGCAAGAGCACTGCCCCGCCCTGAGAGTTGGAAATTTGGCCTGCGACAGCGATCTTCAGTGGCAAACCGCCCGGCGCAAGCGATACACGTCCGTCCAATGAAAGGCTGTCTGCGGATATCGAGAGGTCACTGATGTCGGTGCGACCGTCCGCGAAGGTTGTCACATTCGCGGTCAACGCGGTGTTTGGGCCGAAGAAGGGCTGATACTCGGTGTTGAAAAGCGGGGCGATATCACCGCGCAGGTCGACGCGAGTGATCCGCGTGATGTCGCCGCTGTCTTGGGGGGATGTAGTGCTGATGCGCCCTGTCAGGCGATCTTCGCCGTCAGTCGCCAGTTGGATATCGGCAGCGAAATCCGAAAGCGGGGCATTGCCCTGGATTGAAAAACCTATCGGAGGTCGTCCGGGCAGGCTCATGAGGTTGGCAACGATCCCGTCCGCTGCTTCGGAAAGTGTCAAATCAAGCGCCAGGACTTCTGTCGCGTTGCTATAGCTTGCATCCAGCGCCAACTGACCGTCACCGTTCAGCCGGGTGATGCCAAGCTGGGCAGAGCCCTCGCCGTCGGCGAGGCGGAAACCACCCGCGAGCGAGGCGATTGTCTCGGTACCGAAGACCGGGGCGCCGATTTCAACGCGGTTTGCGCTTAGAGCTTTGATCGCGATTGAAACTGGCAGTTCGGGCAGACTGAAGCCGGAGGCTTCGGGTGCCGGACCCGTGTCTGCCGCGGGGATTGGCAGGCGCGACAATGAAATACTTTCGGCCGAAAGCTCGGCGACTTCGACGCGGCCCCGCAAAAGCGCGCCCCTGTTCCAGTCCAGCACGACATTCGACAACGATAGCCAGACGCCATCCGTGTCGGAGACCGTGAAGGTATCGAGCGTCGCCCTACCGCCAAGCGCCCCTTCGAATCCGGTGATCTCGACATCGCGGCCTTCGCCCGACAGGTTGTCTTCGATCAGTCGTTCCAGAAACCCGCCGGGGTCTTCGGTTACACTTTCGCTTTCGGAACCAACGAAAATGCGGTCGAACAAGCTACGGCTTTCCTGAGCGAAGATCGGGGTGGAAAAAAGGGACAGGGCAATGAGGGGAGCGAGGATTTTCCTCATCAGAATGCCTGCCCGATACCGACGTAGATGTAGATATTTGATGCATCCGCCGATCCGCTGACAGGGGTCGCCAGATCAAGCCGGATGGGGCCGATGCCCGTATTGTAGCGTAGCCCCAGACCCGCACCGGCATGCGTATCGCCGCCATCTGTAAAGCTCTCGGCGGCTACAAACCCCCAGTCATAAAATCCGACCATGGTAATGTTATCCGTAACCCGCACGCGCGCTTCGCCCGAAATGCCTGCAAAGCTGCGCCCGCCGGTTCGGTCGCCATTGATGTCGACGGCAAGCGATTGATAGTCTTGGCCGCGGACTGTTCCGCCGCCACCGGAGTAGAACCGGTAAAAAGGCGGGCTTTCCGTAAGGGCCGGTCCGACGAGTGATCCAAGTTGCAAGCGCAGGGCTGCTGTCACCGGGATGTTTTCGCCAAAGGTGCGATAGCCACGCGCATCAAACTTGAGCTGTGCTCCGCTTTCGGTGTCACCGAAACCATAAAACGGTGTGGCTTCGGCCTTGAAGAAGACGCCTTTGGTCGGATCAAGCAGATCGTCACGGCGGTCTCGCGTTGCACTGAGGGGCAATGTCAGGAGCGAGTAGGTTTCGTTTCCAAAATCGTCATCAACTTCGGAGTAGAGATATCCCAGACCAAAGGTGACGATCAGATCATCCGCCGCATAGCGCGTAAATCCCAGAGTAAACTCGCCGGTTCTGGATTTGAAATCGGGCTCTTCCAGGCGCTCAAAGCCGATCTCGGCAAAAAGATCGACGTCCGCGCGCGGTGTGGCCGGTCTTTCGTAGCGAACGTCAACTCCATAGTCGATGCCGCCCGTTTCACCCCCGATCCCAGCGACCTCGGTGTCGACGCGAAAACGTTCCGCGCCGCCGAGGAAGTTCCGGTGAAGCCAGAATCCTGTCAGGCGAACGCCGTCGATTGTGCTGTATTCTGCACCGAACCCGAAGCGGCGCGGAGTTTGTTCCGCCACTTCGATTGTCAGCGGCAGCCTGCCGTCCGGAGTTGCCACGTCACTTTCGTTGATCACGACAGACCGGAAACTTCCTGTTCTGCGCAGGCGGCGTTCCGCGCGATCGATTTCGTCGGGATCGAAGCGCTGCCCGGGTGTCAGACCTGCGATAGTGTCGATGCGACGTGATCTGACTTCGGAATTCCCTTTGATCGAGACTTCACCGAACGCCAGAACCGGACCGGGCGAGACTGCGACCTTGGCAGAGACGCGGTTTTCGTCATGGCGCGCGATGATCTGCTGTCCGCCGATCTCGGCCAGCGCGTTGCCATTGCTGCGCCAACCGTCAACCGCTGCGCCGGCTGCATCTCGGATGGCGCCTGTACTGGCGATCGCGCCGCGACGAAATTCTTCGGGCAGTTCCGTCTGCGCGGCGAGAGGGCCAATGTTGGCTTCGGAAAACCGATAGATCGGACCTAGGTCGATCCGGAGAGATATTTCATCGATTCGCTCGGGGGATTCGAGCGGCGGAATAAGCGCAGCTTCGCGGCCATCGACTGTTATCGAAATAACGCTGCCGTAATAACCGGCGTCATAGAGGACCGCGAGGAGACGTTCGTAATCCGCGCGGGCTGCGGCGAGTAACTCCTGTGTGTCGGTGGTGCCGTCGCGTTCCGCCTGAAGGATCAGCGAGGACGAGATCAGGCTGTTCCGCACGGCTTCGCTTGAGGGTGAGAACACCGCGCTGATGTTTGTTTCTGCGCAGGCCAAACCTGTCGTCGCCAGAAGCCCCGCAAACGCAATCGTCTTTACTCGACGTAAAAAATACAACCTGACCCCCAAAACGCCTCAAAGTATTAAATATAGCTTTCGCAAATCAAAGAACAGGCTTCAGTCGGAACTCGCGGGAACTTGATGGTCGTTCAGCATGCGAACTTCGCGCTGTGGGAAGGGGATGGAGATGTCGTTGGAATGGAATGTATCCCAAAGGGCGAGATAGACGTTGCCGCGGATATTCGTCAAACCGCCTGTCGGATCGGTGATCCAGAAACGCAGGATATAGTCGACGGAATTGTCTCCGAATCCGGTGATATGGCAAACCGGCGGCTTTACCGAGAGCACGCGCTCGACGCCGGCAGCCGCTTCGATAGCGAGTTTGCGCACCTTGTGAGGGTCATCTTTGTAAGAAGTCCCAAAGTGGATATCGAGGCGCACGAAATCGTTTGAATGCGACCAGTTGACCACCTGACCGGTGATGAGATCCTCGTTCGGGATCAGGTATTCTCGGCCATCGCGTGTTGTGATGGAGACATACCGCGCACCGAGCGCGTTGATCCAGCCGAAGGTGTCGCCGATCGAGATGACGTCCCCCGGCTTGATCGACTTGTCGAGCAGGATAATGACGCCCGAAACGAGGTTCGAGACGACTTTTTGCAGACCGAAACCAAGGCCCACACCGATGGCGCCGGACAGCACTGCGAGGCCCGTGAGGTCAACACCAACAACTTTCAATCCGATGAAGAACGCCGCACCGAACAGTAGAACCTGCAGGAACTTCACCGCCAGAACCTTCATGGACGGCGAAATTTCGCTGTTGGCGTGGATGCGCTCGGACGCGGTTGAGGTTGCAACGCGGGCGAACGTGAACAGTATTCCGATGGCGATCAGGGCTTGCAGAACTGTCAGGAGTGACAGCCGCATGTCGCCGAAAGAGAACGCAAGGCTGTCGAGGAAGTTCGAGATTTCATCGACGATCCCAAGGTAATAGAGCGTCACGTAGATCCACAAAAACCAGGTAACGACTTGTCGCAAAAAGGAATTTCGGACAAGTCTGGCAGCGAACCCGACGAGCAATATCGCGACGCTGATTGTCCCGACCAGTTCAAGCAGGAACCTTCGCGACAGGAAAGGTGTGATCTCTGCCATGATTGCGGCAGCTATCCATATCAGCATGGCGAAAATGATCAGTCCGAGCCGCCGGTGGAGCACGACAAGCACGCGCAGTTGCCATTTGGGGCGACCGGTCAGGGTGCGGATCCATTCGTGGAATATTGGCTTGATCCAGCGGGTCAGACCCCAAGCCAGCAGCGCGCACAGGACGAGGATACCGATCTGCCATAGTCTTGACGGCAACAGCAGCAGGGAGCCTTGCGCCATTGCCTGCTGCCAAAGGTCATTGAACTGATCGGTAAGGCTGTCGAGTTGCTCCATTCCGTCAGGATGCACGCTGTGGTGGTGCGCTACAAGGCTGCATCTTTCAGGAAGGGGGGCTCAGTGCCGCGGGAGAGAACAGAACGCCAAACTGCTCGCACCAGATGACGACGGATTGGAAATCGGCAATGTTGACGTCGGCGGGGACCGAATAGGCCTGATCGCCGATATTGCCTTTCAATTGCCCAAGGCCAACCCACGGGTTGTCGGCCACATCCGAAGACGATGCAGGGTCAGGGTGTGCCGAGAGCCAGACTTCCAGATCAGGGCCGTTCGTGACCTGAAACTCGGACAGTTGGATTTCGTGCCCGCCGCCCGGCAGAGCAACCAAAGTCGCGATGCCCTGACCCTGATGCGCGCGGTCTGCATCCCGGAAAGTGCCGGATGCGACGACCTCAGCTTCGGTAAGGGACTCGACGACGACCTCGTCAAACAAAAGCGGCGAAAACGCATACCACAGAAAGGCACCGGCTGGCACACCGACAAGGGCGCCGAAAATGAATGTCGCGAGTGTTTTCTTCATGGTGTCGCTCCTGATTGGGAGAGAGTGTGCTATGCCTGCCGCGCTGCTGTCGAGCCCTAACTTTCGTCAGCGCGATGAAAGGGGCGCTGCCCCTCGGCGCTGCGCGCCTCACCCCGTGGTATTTTAGAAAGGGTGAAGCAGGAGGGGTTTGGGTTTCTGCTCTTGTCGGTTTTATGCGATGCCATGTCGGATGGACCTGACGTTGCTTCTGCGAATAGGCTTAACTCCGTGCAAACGCAGGGAGGATTCGCCCCATGAAGACCCAGGTAAAAGCTCTCGTTGTTGGCGGCGGTGCTGTTGGAACGTCGATCGCGTACCATCTGGCCAAGGCCGGCTGGGATGATGTTATGCTTCTGGAGCGGGACGAGTTGACGTCCGGCTCGACCTGGCATGCTGCGGGGCTCTTACCACTTTTCAACATGTCGTATGCAACGACGCATATCCATAAGTATTCAGTCGATTTCTATAAGCAGCTTGAGGCGGAGACCGGGCTGAACGCCGGCTTCTCCGTCGTCGGCAACTTGCGCATGGCGCAGACCAAAGATCGCATGGATGAGTATATGCTGTACGCGTCCACGGCTGAAACCTGTGACGTGCCTTATGAATGGATGACTCCGAGTGAGATCAAAGCGCGCTGGCCGCTGATCCGGACCGAGGATCTGGAAGGCGCGATTTACCATCCGACGGATGGCTATATCAATCCGGCCGATGTCACGATGGCGATGGCAAAGGGCGCGCGTCAGCGTGGCGTTTCGATTGAGCGTAAGTGGCAGGTAGACGGCTACAGTTGGACGGGCGACCACTGGGATGTGACCTGTACGAAGATGGCCGAGAAGGGGGGCAATCTGGTCCCGACGGACGAGCAGATCGTCATACATGCCGAGCATGTCGTCACCGCAACGGGCAACCACGCACAACGCACCGCGAGCCTGTTGGGCGTCAAGATCCCGGCGATCCCGGTTGAGCATCAGTTCATCGTCATGGATCAGGATCCGGCGCTTGTGGAATGGCGCAAGACCAATCCCGAGCACCCCGTGATCCGGGATGCCGATGCACAGTCTTATGTGCGTGAAGAGCGTGGTGGCTGGATTCTGGGTGTCTATGAGAAGGGCGCGCCTGCGCGATTTGAGCATGGTGTGCCCGACAGCTTCCGGGCAGATCTGTTCCAGCTTGATCTGGAGCGGATTGAAGAACAATACGCCGCGATGATCCACCGTATCCCAAGCTGTGAAGATTGCGGTTTGAAAGATGATTTCAACGGGCCGATTTGTTACACCCCTGATGGCAATCCGCTTGTCGGGCCCGCGCCGGGGCGGCGCAACATGTGGCTGGCCGAGGGCTTTAGTTTTGGCATCACCGCTGCGGGCGGAACCGGCCACTACCTTGCGCAGATGATGGTCGAGGGGGAAGCCGAGATTGACATGGCCAGTCTTGATCCCAAGCGCTATGCCGCATGGATGACGACTGACTATGCGGCGCGCAAGAATGAGGAATGCTACTCGCACGTTTATGTCATTCATCACCCGGACGAAGAACGCGAAGCCTGCCGTCCGCTGAAGACTGCGCCTTCCTATGACCGCATGAAAGCGCGGGGCGCGCAGTTTGGGCAAGTGAACGGTTGGGAGCGCCCGAACTACTTCGGTCCGCTTGATGCGCCCGCTTCGTTTGATCACGACGCACGGTCGTTCCGCCGGGGCGGCTGGTGGCAATTCGCCAAAGACGAAGCGACAGCCGTGCGGGAAGGCGTCGGCATGATCGACGCAACAGCATTCACCAAACACAAGCTGCGGGGCCCCGGAGCGACTGCTTTTCTCGACTGGTTCACCTGTAACAAGCTGCCGAGGGTCGGGCGCATCAATCTGACCTATGCGCTGACCAGTCACGGAACGACGCGCACGGAATACACGATCGTGCGGTTGGCCGAAGACACCTACTACCTTGTCAGCGCGGGGGCATGGCAGGCCTATGACAGTGACTACCTTGCTCAAGCTATCAACGACACTGTCGATCGTTTTGGTCCGATGTGGCTGGATGACTGCACCGGGCAATACGGGGTGTTCGCGCTCGCAGGCCCGAAATCCCGCGATGTTCTGAAAACGCTAGTCCGCGACGCCGATCCCGAAACAGCACTGTCCAACAAGCGCTTTCCGTGGCTCAGCGCAAAGCGCATCGAGCTTGGGATGTGCCCGACAAATGCGATCCGCGTGGCCTATACAGGTGAGTTGGGGTGGGAGCTGCATCATCCTATGGAGATGCAGAACTACCTGTTCGATCAGCTGATGAAAGCTGGCGAACCACAGAGGCTCAAACTTGTTGGCGCGCGTGCTCAGAACTGGCTGCGACAGGAAAAATCTTACCGCGCTTTTGGCACCGAACTTGGGCGGGACGCCACACCGCTTGAAGCCGGATTGAATCGCTTCGTCGATCTGGACAAGAATTTCCATGGCAAGGATGCAATGGTTGAGTCTGGCATCCGATCCTCCTGTGTCACTCTGTTGATCGATGGCCCGAGCGACGCCGATCCTTGGGGTCGCGAAGCGCTGTACCATGGCGATAATCGCGTTGGTCGTCTGACTTCTGGTGGCTATTCTGTTGCCTTCGGCAAGTCGATCGGTATGGGATACGTCTCGCCCGATCACGCGACGGCGGGCACAAAGCTCATGGTCAAGATGCAGGACAAGCTTTGGCCTGCGATTGTCACCGAAGACAGCCCCTATGATCCAAAGAACGAAACTATCCGCAAAGACGGCTAGGGCATTCACCCTTTATTAAATACCACGGGGGACGAACGCAGTGAGGGGGGCAGAGCCCCCACCGGGGCGACGTGCATAGCACGGTGCAACTACCGCGGGGACGGTTTTTTTCCTTTATCATAGGCGGTCCAGTCCGTGATGTCGGGGTAAAACCTTTGCCGCCACGCCTTGACGAGGGGGTTCATGCGCCGCATCCAGAGCGGGGGGACAAGCGCCATTGTGGTCATGATGGCATATCCATAGGGCAAATGGGGCGCGGCATTTTCGTTTGGCGTTTGCAGCAAGGGATAGGGTCGCGTTGGGCTTGCGTGGTGATCCGAATGCCGTGTCACATTGATGAGCAAAGCCGACGTCGTTGCATGTGCGGAATTCCAGCTGTGGTGGAGTTTTTGTGGTTCGTACCGTCCGTCGCCCAGATACCGCCGGGTTAGTCCGTAGTGCTCGATATAGTTCACAAGTTCGAGCTGGAAGATGGCAAAACCTGCGGATGTCATGAACAAGGCCAGTCCGGCGATCCCGCCAATCGCGAATGCAAGGCTCAGACAGGACAGCGCCAGACCTACATAACGCCAGAAGGGGTTCGATAGGTGCCAGTACGGACGGCCTTTGCGCGCCAGTAACGCCCGCTCCGCAAGAAAGGACGAGACAAGGCTCTGATACAGAACCCGCGGGTAAAAGCGCCAGAAATGTTCGCGAAACCGTGCGGTGACGGGGTCGCGAGGCGTTCCGACGTATTTGTGGTGGACCAGCAGATGTTCTGAACGGTAATGGCCGTAGAGTACCATTCCCAAAAGCAGATCTCCGAGAAACCGCTCGAAACGCGATGGTTTGTGGATCAATTCGTGCGCATAGACCAATCCAATTGTGCCGTTCATCAGACCTACGCCCAGAAAGAGGCAGACCTTTTCAAGTGATGAAAGGTGGTCTGAAAACGTCGCATAGGCCAGCAGCGAAAATGTTGTGAAGACCTGCACAAACGGCCAGATCAAGGTGATGAGACGATGCCAGAACAGGGCGTCTTTCGGGGTGGCGACATTGGGATTTCGCAGATCAAGACCAAGCAGTTGATCCAGCACCGAAAACGCAACCCAAGCGTAAAGCGGCAAGAGCGCAAGCGTCCATCCGCCTGCCACCGCACCGGTCCACGCGATTGGGACCAGCGTCAGCGACACCCAGAACGGCAATGCCGCGGGGACGTTATGAGGTGCATGTGACTGGGTCATGGGTCCGTTCGAAATCTGCGCGTTCAGTATATGTACGAAGCTGTCAGGCTCAATCCATAGCCATTGCGCTGGATGCCAGATCAAAGGCCTTGCGCATTACCGTTGGCAAATCAGAGGGTCGAAAATCAGACGGCATCACGAAATGTCCGCGATCCTGCGGGTTTTCCCTTGGCAGGACCGCGACGCGAATTTCTAGGATCAGGTGGAAATGCGTAAAGGTGTGGCGCACTTCGCCGCCTGGATCTTGCCAGTCTGCAGGGCACGGGGGTGTTTCGGCCTGCGCTTCGACAGTCCATTCGGTGCCGGGCCATCCAAGCATACCGCCCAGAAGCCCTTTGGACGGGCGGGTTTCCAGAAGCCATGCGCCGTCTTCCCGTCGCCCCAGATACACAATGCCAAAGCGGGTCGGCTTGGCTTTTTTCGGTGTCTTGCGCGGAAGGCTGGCCGCGATACCGCTGGACCTTGCCTGACACGCATTAATCCAGGGGCAAATGCCGCATGCTGGGTTGCGGGGTGTGCAGATCGTTGCGCCGAGATCCATGACCGCTTGCGCGTAGTCCCCGGGCCGTTCGGAGGGTGTCAGCTTCGCAGCAAGGTCGGTCAGAACCGGCTTTGCGGCGGGAAGCGGCGTCTGGACTGCAAAGAGGCGGCTCATGACCCGCTCGACGTTACCGTCCACGACAGTTTCAGGCCGGTCAAAGGCAATCGAAGCAATGGCCGAGGCCGTGTAGGGGCCGATCCCCGGAAGTTTGAGAAGTTCCGCGTGAGTTGTGGGGAAAGCACCGTCATGTTCGTTGGCTACGGCGCGGGCGCATTTCAGCAGATTACGGGCTCGGGCGTAGTATCCGAGCCCGGCCCATTCCCCCATGACGGCCGCGTCGTCAGCCTTGGCAAGATCGACGACGGTGGGCCAAAGCTCGATGAATCGCAGGAAATAGCCCCGGACGGCAGCCACTGTTGTTTGCTGAAGCATAACCTCGGATAGCCAGACACGGTAGGGATCAGGGAGATGTCCCGCTTTACGGTCGGCTGGTGCGGTCCGCCACGGCATCGCGCGCGCGTTTTGGTCATACCAGTCAAGCAGATCGCCGCTTTTCGGGGTTTCACACAATGTTTATGTCCTCGTCATCGGCTTTGGAGTGGCACAGGGCGGGCTTGCTGCTTTAAGATGCGTGCATCGCCATGGAAGGCAAGGCAATGAAAGACTTTCGCCGCAAGCGCGGCTTCGAGCGTGCATCCAGTCTTGTCGCAGGCCGTATCCGCACTGCCAGCGAAACCCGCGGCTTTGCAGTTTCGCGGCTTTTGACCCATTGGGACGACATTGTCGGCGCGGACCTTTGCGGCATGGCGCGACCGATCGATATCGCCTACGGAAAAAGCTTTGGAGCGACTTTGACATTGCTTGTCAAAGGCGCAGAGGCGCCAATGGTTGAGATGCAAAAGGAAGCGATTCGAGAGCGGGTAAATGCGTGCTATGGTTATGCGGCGATCCAGAAGGTCCGGCTTACGCAAACCGCTCCGCGTGGCTTTGCCGAAGAGCAAACAGCTTTCAGCAGCGCCCCCCAGAAGCCAGAGGTCTCTGCTGATGCGCGCGAGCGGGCCGCCCAAACAGTTGAAATCGTGGGCGATACGTCGCTGCGCGATGCCCTTGAACGCCTCGGGGCAAATGTCATATCTCACTCAGAACAGAAATAAAGGTATTCATGTTATGAACCGTTTCACGTCGGCCTTTACGGCCACCGCCCTTGCGATGCTCGCGGCACTCTTCCTTTCCGCTCAGTCGGTTTCGGCGCAAGACGCCTCTGCGGTCGATACCTCGGATGTCCCGGAAATGACCCTTGGCAACCCGGATGCAGAAGTCACAGTGATTGAATACGCATCGTTCACCTGTCCACACTGTGCGTCGTTTCATGCCGGGGCGTTCAAGGATTTGAAGAAGGAATTCATTGACACCGGAAAGATCAAGTTCGTCTACCGCGAGGTGTTCTTCGACCGGCAGGGGCTCTGGGCGGCAATCGTTGCCCGCTGTGGTGAAGGCGCCGAGAACCGGTATTTCGGCATCGCCGATATGATCTATGAGAATCAGCGCGTTTGGGCGCGGCAGGAAGATCCGGCGGCTATCGTGGACAGCCTGCGTCGCTTTGGAAAAACCGCCGGACTGACTGATGCACAGCTTGATCAGTGCTTAACGGACGCAGAGGGCGCACAGAAGCTTTATGCGCGCTATTTGCAGCAGGCCGAAGAAGATGGAGTGACATCTACGCCGACGTTTATAATCGACGGTAACCGTCATTCCAACATGGCCTACGCTGACATGGCCGACCTGATCAACGCAGCACTCGGTGAGTAGTGGCGCCGCTTTCCGGCCTCAAGGTTGTTGAACTTGCCCGCGTTCTGGCTGGCCCCTGGGCTGGTCAGACGCTGGCGGACCTTGGTGCTGAAGTCATAAAGGTCGAGAGTCCCGAGGGTGATGATACGCGCGCGTGGGGCCCGCCTTTTGTCGACCACGATGGCGAGAAGTCTGCAGCCTATTTTCACTCCTGCAATCGCGGGAAGTCATCGGTAACGGCTGATTTCAGAACCGAGGAAGGTCGCTCGCTTGTCCTGAAGCTTGTCAGGGATGCGGATGTCCTGATCGAGAACTTCAAAGTCGGCGGTCTTGAGAAATATGGTTTGGATTACGAGAGCCTGAAGGCAGTGAACCCGCGGCTGGTCTACTGCTCGATCACCGGTTTTGGGCAGGACGGGCCTTATGCACATCGTGCAGGCTATGATTATATCATTCAGGGCATGTCAGGACTGATGTCGTTTACCGGCGCACCGGAAGGTCAGCCGATGAAAGCGGGAGTCGCCATCACCGATCTTTTCACCGGCCTTTATGCGGTGATCGGTGTTCAGGCGGCTTTGGTGCAACGTGAGAAGACAGGCAAGGGTCAGCACGTCGATCTTGCCCTGTTGGATTCAGCCGTGGCAATCACCTCGAACCAGGCGATGAATTACCTCACGACCGGCGTGGCTCCCAAGCGGCTTGGCAATACCCATCCGAATTTAATGCCGTATCAGGTTTTTGACTGTTCTGACGGGTGGATCATCGTGGCCGTGGGGAACGACGGGCAGTTCCATAGATTTTGCAGCGTTTTGAAGGCCGAAGGCCTTGCGGATGCGCCGGAGTATTGCACCAACGCCAATCGCGTCGCGAACCGCGAGGCTTTGACCGGAATCCTGACATCAATGACAAAGGGCTGGACCAAGGCCGATTTGCTCGTCGCCTGCGAGCAAGCGAACGTTCCGGCGGGGCCGATCAATGATATGGCCGAGGTCTTTCAGGACCCTCAGGTGATTGCACGAGGTATGAAGGTCAGTCACGAAGGCGTGCCGGGCGTGCGGACGCCCATTGTCTTTTCGGACGCTGAGCTTGCACCGGTCCGCGCTGCACCGAAGTTGAACGGTGGTGTTGCAGAGTTCACCTCCGGGGAAGATGATTAAGTGCGTCGTTAAGCTGCGTATCGTCATCAAATTCCAGCCGCACAGGTAATGTCAGGACCCTTTGGCGAAAGCTGGGCGGCAGCCTTACAGCGTCTTTTTCCGTGGTGACCAGTTGTGCGGAAAGCGCGCGTGCTTCGATTTCCAGACGCTTCATCAGTGGTTCGGTCAGGGGTTGGTGGTCTGTCAGGGCTTCTGCACGCAGAAGCTCGGCACCGAGACCGCGAAGGGTCGCGAAGAATTTTTCCGGATACCCGATGCCTGCAAAGGCCATCACGCGCTGGCCCTTCCAGTTGATCCCGGTTTCCAAGGTCTTGAGGTGTGCCGTAATGTGCAGGACGCTCACCTGTTCGCCCCAGGTCTTGATAAAGTGCGCTTGTGCGCGTGCGTCACCAATGCTGAGCAGCAGGTCGGCGCGTTTGAGTCCCTGTTCCACGGTTTCACGCAGTGGGCCTGCGGGAAGTACGCGACCGTTTCCAAATCCAAGTGCTGCATCGACGACGACGATGCTGAGAGATTTCGCAACGGATGGATTTTGGAAGCCATCGTCCAGAAGGATGATATCGGCGCCATCCTGCTGGGCCGCACTCACGCCCTCGGCCCGGTTTCGCGCGATCCAGGTCGGAGCGAAAGCTGCAATCAGCAGGGGTTCGTCGCCGACGTCGGCGGCTTTGTGTCTTCGCTCGTTCACACGCGTGGGGCCTGTTTCGTTTCCGCCGTGTCCACGCGAAACGACGTGGACGTTCAGGGGACGCAGGCGTTCGATGAGCGCAATGACGGTGGGTGTTTTGCCTGTACCGCCCGCATTGATATTGCCGACACAGACGACCGGGCAACTGGGCGCGATGTCGGGTGTCCGGCGTATGCGGCGTGCCGTGGCGGCGCCATAGAGCGCGCTTAGGGGCGCGAGAAGGTGGGCTTGCCATCCCGGCGCATCAGGTGGGTTCTGCCAGAAGCCTGGTGCACGCATCAGCGTGTCTCCTCGCCGTCGAGGACACGGCTTATCATCGTCACGAGAGCTTCGATCGCAGGCGCGCCTTCAGATGTCGTGGCCCATGCCGCATGGGCGAGGAGTGCGGCCTGATCGGGGGACAACAGCTGAAATACGGCATCGCCGAGATCGTCCGGGGAGGTGATCGGCTTGCTGGCATTTGCTGCGCGCAGGCGGCGCATCCGCGCGACTGCACCGTTGATTTCCGGACCGTGTATGATCGAGGATCCCATCGCTGCGGGGCCGTAGGGGTCAGAAATTTCTATGCCGGGATCAAATGATCCGCCAAGATATGTGATTGGCGATGCGCGATACCAAAGCCCCATCCCTTCATCGGTGTCGACGATGTAGACCTGAACGTTCTCGTCTGGTTGCCCACCGGCCGAGCGCAGTGCGGTCCTCCAGCCGTGGGTTTCAAGTGATCCGGCGATGGCCAGTCCTTCCGCAGGATCGCGGGGGACTATGATCAGAAGCAAGCGGTGGGCCGCGCGTATGGTGCGGCGCTGCGCTGCTTCAAGAATGGGGATTTCGGCGGCGGTCACTTCGGCGGCGAGCCAGACCGGGCGGCCCCCGAGGATTTTGGACAGTCTTAGGAAATCCTGCGACTTGCATGGGGGCGGCAGGGCGGTATCGCAGAGCGGACCTGAAATTGCAGAACGCTCGGCTGGGAGACCAAGTCGGGTCAGGGCTTTCTGGTCGGTGCTGTTTGCCACCAGAACGCCGCTGAAGATCTCGGGTATTGTGAAGGACTGGGCGCCGAGGGTGTTGCCGGAAATTGCGGAGGCGCGCGTATTTGCGGCGAGAAACATCGGAATTCCAGCAGCATGGGCTTCGCTTAGTAGCGTCGGACGATCTGCAGGGCCGGCGATGACACCGACATCGGGTTGCCAGTGGTCAAGAAAGCGTTTTACCGAACCTCTGGTGTCTCCCGGTACCAATTGGTGAATTGAAGTCTTGTCGTTCGCACTGAATGGAAGTGTGTTTGCCAGCGAAGTGACCAGGCCAAACACCGGCTCATCACGCAGTGATGAAAGCTCGGCGGTAAGAGCGGAAATACAGCCGGCTTCGGAGGGGTCGTTGACGTGGAGCCATAAAAGACAGCCCTTTGGTCGCTCAACTGCGGTGTGTCCCAAACGCTCGGAATCGCGTTCGGGGGGGGTTGGGTTGTTGCGGCGGAGTGTGCGGTCGGCAAGGCGGGTGGCGCCGAGGAGCATCCGCGAGATGAGGCGGGGTCTGGGCGTTGTCAGTTGCCAAGCTCCTCGGTAGAGGAGGCCTGGGCTTCTTCGTCGCGCAAGCGGTGCAGATGGGCGATGAAATAGCGCATGTGCGCGTTGTCCACAGTGCGTTGTGCCTCGGACTTCCAAGCGTTGTAAGCTGTTGCGTAGTCAGGGAAAATTCCAACGACATGGATGTCGTCCACGTCCCGGAAGACATTGGTCGAAGGGTCGGTGAGTTCGCCGCCGAAGACGAGGTGAAGGCGTTGGGTCATTGGGGTCTCCTGTTCGGTCGGGCACAGGCTAAACGTTGGCGAACTGGGGTCAAGGGAGACTGCGAAATGCCCGGTTTTGCCACGTCGGTATGACGTCGGTGCCACGTCGGTATGACGTCGGTGCCACGTCGGTATTGCGTCGGTGCAACCGCGCGCCGGGTCAAAGCTTCGGTAAGAAACGGGCGAAGTGTGGTGCTGTCTAGCGGACGGGAGCCTCCAGCGAGGATTTTCCAGACCCAAAGAAGAGAGGTCAGGGCCGGCAGGCAATGGTCAGGATGGGGTTATACTCGATGCGTTTGGCGATGCCGGGCGGATTGGTCCATTCGACGAGGAAGGCGATGTCGACCGAGGACAGTGCTTGTTCGGGAGGGTGGTGCATGTGCCAGTCACGGCAGAGGTATTCCGCATAGAGGACGGCCAGTCTTTGTGGCACGGGGTCATAGCTTTCGTCTTCCATGATCGAGAGATACTTGCGCCAGCGTGAGGACTTGTAGGTGGCCGAGATGACCGGGGGTCTGGCTGTGCTGGGTGGGGCGAGGCGACGGTTATAGGGATCGACCACGGTGCCGTCGGCAAGTGTGCCGCGCATGACCGGGATCGGGCTGGTGATTTCGGGGTGGGGAGCGAACATCGTCCAGAACTGGTAAAGGCCGAGGCTTTGGCGGACAGCGAAGAAGGTGTCGGGCATCCGCAGGACCGGACCGGGCAGGGTGGTGATGTTTTGCAGTGTGACGAATGCGATTGCGGCGGCGGCAAGTGCGTTGGTGGTGTACCCCGCCCTTGGGCAAACTGGACGCATCGGCAGCAGCCATTCCGTCAATTGAGCGATGCGGGGTCGGTTTCGCGCGACCCAGTCATACGTGGCGTCTCCGACTTTGGTCATTGGTTTCCATCCCATCAGGGGTGCGATAGGGCGGAACAGGGGAGAGCTTTTGGCAAGCCGCTGGAAGGCGCTCCATTTCAGGTAGTCGTCGGCGCCATCGGTGATGACCCAACTATTGGATGCTTCAAGAAGCGCGCCGATACGTCGATTGCTCTGGGCCGGTTTGATGCGGGTGCCGTCGAGCAACAGGAAAGTTGCGATGATGCGGCTGATCTTGAGGCAGAAGGTACAGTCTCGGTCATACCATATCTGGAGTTTGGCGCTATCTTTTGGTGTCAGCTTTCGCGCGAGTGCGTCCCACATCCAGCCCGGCATGAAGGTCAGATTCATGATGATCGAGATGAGGGGAAAGAGACCGATCTCGAGGCAGAGCCAGAAGCCGATGTGCATCGTGATAAAGCAGGCCATGAGCATGGCGCGCAGCGTGCGGTGGAAGATCGGCGAAAATATGAGAAGCGGGCCGACCAGTTCGAGCGTCCAGACGTAGTAGGTCAGTCCTTGCAGCAGGTCTTCAAACTGGCGGAACCAGATGGCGAATGGTGTGGCGAAGTAGTTGAGGTGCAGAGCGTAGTAGACGGCTGTGCCATTGGGCATCCACATCGGATCGGATTTAAGCAGGGCGCTGAAGAAATACATCGACATCCCCTGAATGAGGAGCGCGAAGGTGGCGACGGACAGGTAGGTGTTGGGGATTTTGTCGGTGGTGGAGTTCAGGGCGGCGTCGATTGAGAAGCGCGCGCCGAGGGGCAGAAACATTGCCCAGAACAGGAGCAGAAGTGCAAGGTTGTCTTCGCCAGACAGGATCATCGTGTTGCGGTTTTGAAGCGACAGGAGCAGGGCCCAGCTGATGATCGTGACCGTGCGCGCGTGCCAGCCGAGGATCAGGAGCAGAGCAAACAGGGCTGCGATGGCAAACAGAAACGCCGTGAAGGCGGGGCTGCTGGTGAGAAGGTGAAGCGAGGCGGCGCTGGGTGACAAATAGGTGGCGGCGTTGTCGCGCGGCATGACGCCGAAATCGGTGTAGTGGGCGGTGAAGTCGCGGGCACGCGAGGCGAGGTCGACCAGCAGATAGCCGCCGAGCAGGACGCGGAATAGGGCCAGTGTGCGCAGGTCGACGCCGAAAATATCGGTCACTGTGGCGATACGTAGTCGGGCGTGGGGCGTGGTCACGCGTTGTGTTCCCATCGTTTGGTCCGTCGTTGCACCCGCTGCTTGATTACCGACGGATCGGTCTTGTCGGAAGCCGTTTTTGAGACGGGCTTCAAACTAATGGGGTGTTGTGCGGTGGGGGCCTCACCGCCTTTTTCAGGCGAGTTTGTCGATGAGGGCCGGATGCACGCGGGTGCCCGCCGCCACAACTCCTGCGGATTGGCGGCTTGGGGTATTGAAAGTGAGCGGTTTGCCGCGTCGGTCAGTGGCGTGACCGCCGGCTTCGGTGACGAGAAGTGCACCTGCCGCAATGTCCCATTCCCAGCTTGGTCGAAGTGTCAGCATGCCGTCAAACCGCCCTTCGGCGACGAGGCCGAGGCGGTAGGCGAGCGAGGGGCGGAAGTGGCGTTGGAAGTCGGGTGGGCTGGATTTCCAGAAGTGGGGTTTCAGGGTCACTTTGGGGGTGAGGAGCGTTGTTTCGCGCGAGAAGGCGTATCTTGTGGCTTTGATGGGGTCGTCGTTCAGAGTGGCGCCGCCGCCTTTCGTGGCGAGGTAGAGTTTGTCGCGCACGGGCAGGTAGATGGCGGCGACGATGGGTTTGCCGTTTTCGACCACGGCCAGCGAATGGGCCCAGGTCTTTTCGCCTGCGACGAAGGCGCGGGTGCCGTCGATGGGGTCGACGACGAAGGTTCGGTGTTTTTCAAAGCGGGCGGGGTCGTCTTCGGTTTCTTCGCTGACCCAGCCGTAGTCGGCGCGCGCGGCGAGGAGCGCGGTTTTGAGGTAGGTATCGACGGCGAAGTCGGCCTCGGACACCGGGTCGTCGCCGCCTTTGTCCCAGACCTGCGGGTCGTCGCGCCAATAGTGGCGGGCGATTTCTCCAGCCTCAAGCGCGGCGGATTTCAGGAGGTCGAGATCACGCTCCAGCAATCGTGAGGCTTTCAACGAGGAGGGAGGGGACAACTCGCGAAAGATGTGTGCGGGCGTCGTTGGCAGGTATCAGGGTTGCGAGCATGTCGTGGAGATTACCGGCGATTGTGCATTCGGTGACCGGGTAGGTGATCTCGCCATTCTCGATCCAGAAGCCGCTGGCGCCGCGCGAGTAGTCACCTGTGGTCGGGTTGATCGTGGAGCCGATGAGGGATGTCACAAGAAGGCCGGTGCCCATGTCGCGGATCAGGTCGTCGCGGGATTGGGGGCCTTGGGTCATCGTGACGTTGCCGATGGAAGGGTTGGGCGGGCCGCCTGTGCCGCGGGCGGCAGAGGCGGTGCTTTTCATACCCAGTTTGCGAGCGGTGGCGAGGTCAAGGGTCCAGCCCATCAGGGTGCCGTTTTCGACAATGTTGCGGGCGTACGTGGCGAGGCCTTCGGCGTCGAAGGGTTTCGAGCCGCGGATGCGGGGGCGGTGGGGGTCTTCGGTGAGGGTGATGCCGTCGGGCAGGACCTGTTCGCCGAGGCGGTCGCGCAGCCAGGACGAGCCGCGGGCGATGGAAGACCCATTGGCGGCTTGCAGGAGGTGGCCGATCAGACCCGACGAGATGCGCTCGTCGTAAAGGACGGGGTAGGTGCCGGTGGGTGGCTTTCTGGCGCCGGCGCGTTCGAGGGTGCGCTGGGCGGCGATGTGGCCGATTTCTGCCGGGCTCATCATGTCAGCGGCGTGGGAGCGGCTGTCGCCGAAGTAGTCGCGCTCCATGTCGGTGCCTGTGCCGGTGATCGCGACGCAGGAGAGGCCGTGCGAGGTGCGCCCGTAGCCGCCCGAGAAGCCGTTGGTGGCAGCGAGGTGGATGGCGGTGTTGCTGTAGCCTGCGGTCACGGAGTCCGCTTGGGTGATGCCTTTGTGCGAAAGTGCGGCGGCTTCGGCTTCCAGTGCGGCGTTCTGGAAGTGGGCGGCGTCGGGTTCCGGGGCGTCTTCGGCGAGGTCAAGTGCGGTGATGTCCCAGGTGTGGGTGATTTCGGAGGGGTCGGCGAGGCCGATGTTTGGGTCTTCGGGCGCGAGGCGGGCCATGGCGACGGCGCGTTCGGCCATGGTGGCGATGGTGTCGGGCGAGGTGTCGGAGGCGGAGACACAGGCCTGACGTTTGCCGATGAGAACGCGCAGACCGATGTCGGTGCCTTCTGCGCGTTCGGCTTGTTCGAGGGCGCCGTTCAAGACGTTGATGGTGACCGAGGTGCCGTGCGTTGCGATGGCGTCAGCGCTTTCTGCGCCGGCTTTTTTGGCGGCGGACAGAAGGGCGTCGGTCAGATTGGCGAGATCGGTCATGCGGCTTCCTTTGGGAGGGTTAGTGACGAGGTAGTCCGCAAGCTACTGCATCGCAAGGTCCGGTAGGGCTTAAATGCGAAAGCGGCGCCCCGTGGGACGCCGCTTTGGTGGTGGGAAATTGAAGCCGGTCAGCGGATGCGCTGTCCGTTGGCAAGAACCGAGCCGTCCTCTTTCAACTCGATAGTCGATTCCAGCGTGTCTTCGCCAGCACCCGGACGGGCAAATAGACCGAGCATCATTCGCGCGCCCATGGCTTGCTCTTCAGGGACGAGGCCCATACCGACAAGTTTGTCGAGGAGGCCGTTGCCTCCGGTGAGCATCAGATTTGCGATACCTGCCGGCACTGGCATTTCTGTCGAATTGTCAAATGTAAATGATCCGTCGCCGGTGAGTTCTGCGCCTGCAATGGTCAGTTTGAGCTCGTCCACATTTACGGATTCCAGTGTGCCTGGAACCTCGGGGGACGGGTTTTCAAGATAGTTGGGCGCCATGAAGTCTTCTGACATGACACCGGAACCAGAGCCTTTGAAGACAAAGTTGATCGGATCGCGAGGCAACGCACCACCCGCATCAATCATGGCCCATATCATGTCGTCGATTTCCATTCCAAGGATTGAGAATCCTAGAGCAAAATCCTGTGGGTCTTCGCTCGGGATGATTGGCATCGAAAGTTCAGCTGACGTCTGCGCCATAGTGAATGTGAGCGGAGGAAACGGAATGGTAGAGCCTCCGATTGTCATTGCGGCGTCGTTGGTCAGAGTGCCATACGCCAGCCCCGTTTCGCTATAGCCCCCCCAGATTTCTCCGGAGGCGGCCGTGGCAGCGAACTGGAAACTACCATCAGGTGAGTCGACGTTAATGTTGTAGGCAACTGAGCCATGTGTGCCGCTGCCTTGCTGTGTCGTGCCGCCCTGAACCATTTGGCCGAGCGACATGTCCATCTCAACCTGGCCAATGGTTCCGCTGCTAGATTGCCTTAAGTCGTTCATGCTGAGGTCGAATGCAAAATTCCCCTCTTCGCCACTCGGGTCGAAAAAGGAGAAAGCAATTCCTATTGCGTCGATAGCGCTCTCGGTTGTGTAAGATACAATGTCACCCTTGGTGACGTCCATCGAGCCCTTCAGCGCGCGCATCACGAAAGCGAGGTCGACAGGCAAGTCCTGCGGGACGTCCTCTGCCTCAATGTCAAAGTCGCTGATTTCAATTAGGGGATAGTCAAAAACGTAGCGAAGTTCGTCTGCCGACCCTGAAGCTGTGATGGAAGCACCCGGCTGATTAAGGGTCACCGTGACGGTACCTTCTTCACCGTCATCTCCTTTGAAGTTTGCCACGAGGGGCACTTCATCGGCCATTGAGATCGTGACGGAACCGTCGCCATTTTCGATGAAGTTTATTGTTCCGACGTCAAAAGAAACATCTCCTTCAGGCAAGCTAGAGCCCATGGAAAGGCCGATGATGTCTATGCCCGATCCTGTATTGCTTGTGCGATCGAACGTAGCATCCATTCCATAGCTTTCGATGGTCGATTGCCATTCTTCCCAGACTTCTGCGGCGGTCAAATCTGCAAGGGCTGGTCCCGCAGAAAGGGCAAGGACGGAGGTCAGTGTGAGGGTGCGAATGAGCGGCATAATATGGTTTCCGGTTTAAATTGGGGGTTTGGGCGGTACACTCGTGCGTCTGTCGGGGTCCGTCAAGGCAAGGGTGTTGCCCGGTTCCGGACTGGGGTAAGCGTGGCTGTTGTAACACGCAGTATGGCACAAATGAGGTCGGAGATGTCGGTTCAAGGCAAAACAGTGATGATCACAGGCGCTAGCCGCGGGATCGGCGAAGCCGCAGCGCGGGAATTCGCGCGTGCTGGTGCGAATGTGGTTCTGGTGGCGCGCGGTCAGGACGCGATTGCCGGGATCGCCGGTGAAATCGGAGCGCAGGCGTTGGCAATCCCTTGCGATGTCAGCAAGTTCTGGGAAGTCGAACGCGCGGTTCAGGCGGCTGAGGACGCTTTTGGATCGGTCGATATTCTGGTGAACAACGCTGGCATGATCGAACCCGTCGCGCATCTGGCCGCGATTGATCCGGCCGATTGGGATCGGGTGATCGACGTCAATCTGAAGGGCGTTTTCTACGGGATGCGCGCGGCTCTGCCGGGGATGATTGCGCGGGGGGGTGGCTCGATCTTGAACATCTCGTCGGGGGCGGCAACCAATGCGATTGAGGGCTGGTCGCATTATTGCGCCTCGAAGGCGGGTGTCTTGATGCTGACTCGGATGGGCGACAAGGAAAACCGTGACGCAGGTGTTAGGGTGATCGGGTTGTCGCCGGGGACGGTCGCTACCGATATGCAGCGCGAAATCAAGGCCAGTGGGGTCAATCCGGTGAGCCAGTTGGACTGGTCGGTGCATATTCCGCCAGACTGGCCGGCCAAGGCGTTGGTGTGGATGTGTGGTGCGGATGCGGACGGGTATCTGGGGCAGGACATTTCGTTGCGTGACGAAGGTATCCGGCGCGCGGTCGGGTTGATCGCATGATCGAGCGTTCGTTTGACGGCGAGGTTCTGACCTTGACGCTGAACCGACCGGACAAGGCGAATGCGTTGACAGGCGAGATGTTGGCGGCGTTGGCGGACGCGGTTGAGGGGATCGGTCCGGACGTTTGCGCGGTTGTTCTGACGGGCGCGGGCCGCGTGTTCAGTGCTGGTGCGGATTTGGAGGCGGCACGGGCCGGGCTGGCGGTTGATCCGGTGTGGGAACGATTGTCGGGCGCCATTGCTGCCTGTCCGGCCTTGACAGTGGCGGCCCTTAACGGGACGGCGGCGGGCGGAGCTTTGGGCATGGTTCTGGCGTCTGATTTGCGTGTGGCTGTGCCGGGGGCGTCGATGTTTTATCCGGTGATGAAGCTGGGGTTTCTGCCGCAGCCATCGGATCCGGCGCGGATGGTAGAGATTGCGGGCGGATCTGCAGCGCGGCGGGTGTTTCTGGCCGGTGAAAAGATCGGTGCGCATGAGGCGAAGGTTTTGGGGTTGCTCGATGCGATTGAAACGGACGTAATGGCTGCGGCCCGAGGCATGGTGGCGGATGCCTGCGCGGCGGGGCAGGCGCATGTGGCGGCGATCAAGGGTTTGATCCCTTCGGGTTAGCGTTTCTTGCGGCGCGCTCCGGGGGTTTTCGAGTGGAAGGTCGGTGGGCGTTTGGCGACCCATGCGAAGAAGGTTCTGAGCCGCGGGTGTTCGCGAAGTTTTTCGGGCGTGTCAAAGCCGCGGGCAAGTTCGGTTTCGGTGAGGGTGGCGTGGATTTCATTGTGGCAGATTTGGTGAAGAAGCACGGTGGGACCGTGTTTGCCTCCGCGCAGTTTGGGCGTGAGGTGGTGCTGGCTTTGCTTGGCGTCCGGCGGGATCGGACGGTCGCAGAGGGGGCAGATGGGATGGCTCATGTCTGAAGAAACTGGCGGAAAGTCGCGCGATGACAAGGTCGAGGCTTTGGTTGTAGGGGCCGGGCCGGCCGGTTTGGCGGCGGCGGAGGTGCTGTCGGCGGGTGGATTGTCGGTGGTCGTGGCAGATGCGATGCCCTCGGTGGGGCGCAAGTTTCTGATGGCGGGGAAGTCGGGGTTGAACCTGACGAAGGACGAAGTTGGTTCGGCGTTTCGGGCGCGGTTTGGGGATGGCTCTGGGGCTTTTGTCGGCGCGATTGAAACGTTTGGGCCGGAGGCGGTGCAGGACTGGGCGCGTGGCTTGGGTGAGGAGGTGTTTACAGGCACCACGGGCCGCGTTTTTCCACGGGCGATGAAGGCGTCGCCGCTGTTGCGCCGATGGATGGGGCGCTTGGCGGAGCAAGGCGTTGCGGTGCGCACACGCTGGCGGTGGACGGGCTGGGACGGCGCGGGTTTCTTGTTTTCGACCTCTGACGGCGAGGTGCGTGTTTCGGCGGATGTGGCGGTGATGGCGCTGGGAGGCGGAAGCTGGGCGCGACTTGGATCGGACGGGGTCTGGGCTGAGGTGTTTGAGGCGGACGGGATTGCGCGCCGGGGGTTTGAGGCGTCGAATGCGGGGCTTCGTGTTAAGTGGTCTGACCATATGGTGGGGTTTTTGGGCACGCCGGTAAAAGGGACAGCATTTCGGGCCGACGAGGTCATGTCGCGGGGCGAGTGGGTGATTTCCAAGCGCGGGATTGAGGGCGGCGGGGTCTATGAGGTGACGCGTGCGGTGCGCGAGGGCGCGGCGCTGACGTTGGATTTGGTGCCGGAGTGGCCGGTTGAGGACGTGGTGCAGAAGTTGTCGCGGCCGCGTGGAAAGATGAGTGTTTCCAATTATTTGCGGAAAAGCTTAGGGCTTTCGACAGTGCAGCGGGCGTTGTTGATGGAATGGGCGCGACCGCTGCCGGAGGGGGCTGCCTTGGCTGCTTTGATGAAGGCCGTACCAGTGCCCGTGGCGGGGTTGTTCCCGCTGGATGAGGCGATTTCGACGGCTGGTGGCGTAGCCTGGGAGGCGCTGGACGGGTTCATGCTGCGGGCGCGACCCGGCGTGTTCGTCGCGGGTGAGATGCTGGACTGGGATGCACCGACGGGCGGGTATTTGATTACCGGGTGTCTGGCAACGGGACGGGCAGCGGCGCAACAGGCTTTGGCGCATCGCGTTATTAGTGGCCCAAAAGTATCCCAAGGAGTCGCGCAGCGACGGGGCAGCGCCCCTTCTTAAAGTGACCAGTCGATTTCGGGACCGGCGGGGATGATGCCAAGCGGGTTTCGCAGTTCGGATTGCGAGTGGTAGCCGTTCTTGTAGACGTCAAAGCGCACGGTTTCGGCGATGCCGGGGCGGGCATAGAATTTGCGAGCATAGGTCCAGAGCGCCGGGTAGTCGGTGATGCGTCGAATGTTGCATTTGAAGGCGTAGTGATAGGCGACGTCAAAGCGGGCAAGTGTGGGGAAGAGGCGAATATCGGCTTCGGTCAAGGTGTCGCCTACGAGGAATTCGGTTTTCTGAAGTTGGGTTTCGATGGCGTCTAGGGTGGCGAAGACCTGCGTGACGGCGGTGTCATATGCGTCTTGGGTGCGGGCGAAACCGGCGCGGTAGACGCCGTTGTTGAGGTTCGGGTAGATGCGCTCGTTCCAGGCGTCGATCTGGGGTCTTGAGTCTTCAGGATAGAGATCGGGGCCTTGGCCGAAGAGGCCAAACATGCGGATGATATCGGCGCTTTCGTTGGACACGATCTGCCCTGTTTCGCGGTCCCAAAGGACGGGCATTGTGCAACGCCCCGTGTAGCCGGGGGATTGATACGCGTAGACCTGATGAATGGCGGAGACGCCGAGTTCCGGGTCGCTGAATTCTCCGGTTTCGTCGAAGACCCAGCCCTGGTCGGTTCGGCGGGGACGTGCGTAAGACACTGATATCGTGGAATGAAGTTTGAAAAACTCTCGCGCGATGAGGGCGCGGTGGGCCCACGGGCAATTCCAGGCGACATAGAGGTGATAGCGGCCCGCGTCGGGCGTGAAGGGGCCGTCGGGCGTGATCCAGTCGCGGATTTTGGCTTCCGCACGTTTGAATTCTCCGCCTGATGAGGTGTCAGCGGGAGGTTCGTTCACGTGGTATGTGCCATTGATCATCACGCCCATTGGTCGGCTCCCAGAACTCTTTGATTGGGAACCTAGTACGCGGATGTTGGTTTGGCGACGCGCAGGGTGTGTGCACTAACTCCCAGACCGGAATGCTGACACGACGATGACCCAAGATCTCGCCGGGCGGATCATTGTGTAGAAGTGGCGCCAACTGCGCTCAAGAGAGCCGTCAGCACGCAAGAGTTCCCAATTTGCAGTGATTAGCGCGGTGTGCGAGCCCTGCGTTGTGAGGTCCGACCCGCAGAGACGCGCGGTGGCTACACCACCTGCCAAGAAGGCCGCACGGCGCTGTTCATTGAAGGCGAGAAGGTCGGTGGCCGTCGTGATGTCCACAGGCTGGCCATCGGTCAGGATCATATGGCAGGGAATGTGGAAAAACCGGTTGAGTTCTTCGCAGCCAAATGAGCCATCTATCACGCCCTGCCAAGTGTCGCGGTAGAGTTTTGGGAAATCCTTTAACGTTGTTCCCTCCATATCAGCGGTTCTTTTGTGATGCCGCCCATGCCGGGCGGGCTTTTTGGCGGTCGAGGTAAGACTGCGCCTTTTCGGAGATCTCGTGGAAATCGGTGGCCCAGAAGATGCAGTGCGTGGCGATGATGTCGGCGATGGTGAAGGAGTCGCCGCCGATGAAGTCTGCATCGCCGAGTAGCGTGTCGAATTTGGTGTTGGCTTGCCGGAAATCGGTGTCGAGGAGGGGGAAGATCTCGGGGTGGCGCAGCTTTTCGGGCAGCACGTAGCTGTGGCGGGAGCGCATCCAGAGAGGGACTTCAAACTCGGTTAGCAGGAAGGCGATGCGGGCATCCATATGGGCGCGGGCGTGGGTGCCGGGTGCGTATGTCAGGCGGCTTTCGCGGTCGGACAGGTGATAGAGGATCGCGGTGCTGTCAGTGAGTATGGTGTCGCCATCTTTCAGGACGGGGACCTGCTTTAGCGGGTTCAGCGCGTTGATCTCGGGCGAATGCGGGCGGGCGATATGGTGATCGTAAGGCAGGCCCAGTTCTTCGAGGCACCACAGGACGCGGGAAGTTCTGGTGGCGGTTGGGCCAATGACGGTCAGGGTCATCTTCGGTTCATCCATGCGATTTTGAGGAGGGTGCGTTCCATGAGTGCCATGTCGGGGGCGCGGTTTGTGGAGCGCAGAGTGAGGTCGGTATCGAGGAGCAGCGCCAGCGCGCGTTCTGTTTTGTGCATGCCCCATTGGGTGGCCTGGCGTTGTATGCGGTCGCGGCGGGGGCCGAAGACGGGGGGTCTCAGCTTGCCGATGCCGCTGCCAGGGCCGCCGGGATCGGAGGCAACAGTGTGCAGCGTCTTGAAATGACGCGTTGCGCCGATGCAGATGCCGACCGCGCCGATGCCTTGCGCTTGCAGGCGTTTCAGGACAGGGCCGATGCGGTGCGCTTCGCCATCAGCTGTGATGTTTAGGACGTCGTCGATGCCCGCTTCAATGGATTGAGGGGCGGAGAGGTCGACCTCGTCGGGTGTCAGGGGGGTGTCGTCGCCCCGTTTATAGAGGGCGATTTTTTCGAGCGTCTGGCGGAAGTCGCCGGGGTCGATGACGCGCGAAAGGTTGGTGAGGGCGGCCATGGCGTCGGTGGAGATATTGGTGAGGCCGGACTGGTTGAGCGCGGCTTCGATTTCGGCGCGGCTGGGCGGGTCGTCGTAGATGCCGGTGGCGTAGGCCGTTGAATGATCCTCGAAGGCTTTGCGGAGTTTGGACTTAGCAGTGAGTTGTCCGGCGGTTGCAACGATCTGGGCGTCGCCCGGTTGCCAGTCCGCGAGGGCGGCTTTGATCGTCTCTGTGAGGCCGTCGGTGGCGTCTTCGACGAAGGCGACACGGGGGCCGGGGAAAAAGCCCTGAGATTTCAGGGCGTCATTGAGGAGGGCCGGGTCTTTGCGCAACTCGGCGGCAGGAATGCGGGTGAGGCGCATTTCCTCTTCGCCTTGGGGGCCTATCAGGGCTTTGATGACTTCCTGGCGGCGCAAGGCCACGCGCATGGCGTCCGAGCCGTAGATCAAAAGGCCGGTTTTGGCCGGGTCGGGCTTGGCGAAATAGGCGGGCGCGTCGCGGGGGGAGAGTTTCATATCGCGTCGGCGCGGGCGAGTATGTCGGCGGTTATGCGGTCGGCGAGAAGGATCATCAGGCGCTCGCGGGCGTCGCGTTGCGCGATGATTGTGGCGACCGTGGTCGAAGTGGCGGAGTAGGCGGTGAAGCTTTGTTCGCTGCCGGAAAGCACCGTTTCGCCGTCACGGGTCAGGATCCAGTCGACTTTGCCGATCACGTTGTAGCGGTTGATCGAGCCGTCGGGCAGGACGCCGATTTCTTCTTCGGCAAGGAAGATGTCGGCGTCGAGGATCATATCCGGAGCTTCGGGCAGACCGAGACGCTCTTTAAGGCGGCGGGTCAGGGCGCGGCCTTCTTCGTCGACCGGAGGCAGGACGTCGATGCGGCCCGAAAGGTTTTGGGCCATGCCGCCGGGTCCGTAGACAGGTTTGAACCCGCAGGCGGCGAGGCCTGCGGCGGCGATCAGAAGAAAGGTGCGTCTAGATAACGACATTCACGATGCGCCCCGGCACGACGATAAGCTTTTTCGGCTGGCCGCCTGCCAGCGCTTTGACGACAGCATCGTTGGCAAGTGCCAGCTTTTCAACCTCTGCCTTGTCCATGTCCTTGGGCACGCTGATTTCCGCGCGGCGTTTGCCATTAATCTGTATCGGCAGGGTGACCGTGTCTTCGACGAGGAGGCTTTCGTCGGCGACAGGCCACTGGGCGTTGGCGATGAGGCCTTCGCCGCCGAGCATGGACCAGACTTCTTCCGACAGGTGCGGGGTGAAGGGGGCCATGAGTTGAGCGAGAGTCTTTGCAGCGTCGCGTTTGGTGGGCGTGCTGGCCTTGGATTTCTGAAGGGCGTTCGTGAAAGCGTAAAGCTTTGCAATTGCGGCGTTAAAGCCGAATGTGTCGACGCCCATCGTGACGTCGTGGATGGCCTTGTGGGTGGCGCGCATCAGGTCCTGATCTTCGGCGGCGTTGCCTTCGTTGTCGGACGCATTCGCGATTTCGGAAGCGATGCGGTGGACGCGGGCGAGGTGTTTTGCCGAGGCTTCGGCCCCGGAGGCGGTCCATTCGACGTCGCGCTCTGGCGGGCTGTCGGAGAGGACGAACCAGCGGGCGGTGTCTGCGCCGTATTGGTCGATGATCGCCACGGGATCGACGACGTTCTTTTTCGACTTGGACATTTTGGCGGAGGGGATGATTTCAACCTCCTGACCTGTCGCGCCAAGGCGCGCGCCACTTTCGTGGACTTCTACGTCTTCAGGGAAGTGATAGACCGGGCGGTCGTTTTCGTCGCGGGTGACGTAGATCGCGTGGGTCACCATGCCTTGGGTGAAGAGGGCGTCGAAGGGCTCGATCGCAGAGGCGGGCAGGTGGCCGCAGATGTGCATGGCGCGGGCGAAAAAGCGGGAATAGAGGAGGTGCAGGATCGCGTGTTCGATGCCGCCGATGTATTGGTCGACGTTCATCCAGTATTCGGCGTCTTCCATGCTGGTTGGAGTCGTCGCGCGGGGTGCGGTGAAGCGTGCGAAATACCACGAGGAATCGACGAAGGTGTCCATCGTGTCGGTTTCGCGTTTCGCTGGCTTGCCGCAGGATGGGCAGGCGCAATCGCGCCAAGTGGGGTGACGGTCGAGTGGGTTGCCGGGGACGTCGAATGTGACGTCTTCGGGGAGTTCGACGGGCAGGTTTTCTTTCTTTTCGGGCACGACGCCGCAATCATCGCAGTGGATGACAGGGATCGGGCAGCCCCAGTAGCGTTGGCGGCTGAGGCCCCAGTCGCGCAAGCGGTAGTTGGTGACACCTTTGCCCCAGCCCGCTTTTTCGGCGAAGTCGATGGTGGCGTCGATGGCTTCGTCGCCGGTGGCAAGGTCGAGGCCCGCGAAGTGGTTTAGCCAGCGGACCTTTTCTGTCTTGGGCGGCACGAAGGCTTCGTCGCGGACTGGCATGGGATTTTCTGGCGCGAGGAACGTGTCGATCACCGGGAGAGCGTATTTGCGGCAGAAGTCGAGGTCACGCTGGTCATGCGCCGGGCAGCCGAAAATCGCGCCGGTGCCGTAGTCCATCAGGATGAAGTTGGCGATCCAGACCGGCAGAACCCAATCGGGGTTCAGGGGGTGTTTGACTTTGAGGCCGGTGTCGAGGCCCAGCTTTTCGGCTTTGTCGAGCGCCTCGGCGGTGGTGCCGCCCTTGGCGACTTCGGCGCGGAAGGCGGCGACGTCCGGGTTGGTTTCGGCCAGTTCCTTGGCGATGGGATGGTCGGGGGAGATGCCGACGAAGGACGCGCCCATCAGCGTGTCGGGGCGGGTTGTGTAGACCTCGATCGCCTGACAACCGTCGGTGCCTTCGAATGAGAATTGCAGGCCGCGTGATTTGCCGATCCAGTTGGACTGCATCAGCTTCACTTTGGCGGGCCAGTTGTCCAGTCCGTCGATGGCGTCGAGCAGTTCTTCGGAGAAGTCGCTAATTTTGAAGAACCATTGTGTGAGTTCACGCCGCACGACCTCAGCGCCCGAGCGCCAACCTTTGCCGTCGATAACCTGTTCGTTGGCCAGAACGGTCATGTCGACCGGATCCCAGTTCACGGTAGCGTTCTTGCGATAGACCAGCCCCTTTTCGAGGAAGTCGATGAACATGGACTGTTGCTGGCCGTAGTATTCGGGGTCGCAGGTGGCGAACATGCGCGACCAGTCGAGGCCGAAGCCAAGCGGTTTCATCTGCGCGACCATCGTGTCGATGTTTTCGTAGGTCCAGGTCTTCGGGTGGCCGCCGATGGCCATGGCGGCGTTTTCAGCGGGCATTCCAAAGGCGTCAAAGCCCATCGGGTGCAGGACGTTGTGACCCGTGGAGAGCTTGTAGCGCGCGATCACGTCGCCCATTGTATAGTTGCGCACATGTCCGATGTGGATACGGCCCGACGGATAGGGAAACATCTCAAGCACATAGTATTTCGGTTTGCCGCCCTCTTTGGTCGCGACAAAGGTGCCGGCCTCGTCCCAGGCCTTTTGCCATTTCGGTTCGATGGTCTTGGTGTCGTAAGCGGACATGGGGCAAGTCTTTCGAGAAAGTGAAAAGGCCGGGCGTCGGGGCCCGGCCAGCGTGTTAGTCGGGCGAGCGGATAAGGTCTATAGGTCGAGGTCCTGAATGCGAAGCTGCCGCGCGCGGGTCAGGATCGCGTCTTCCACGGCGCGCACGGTTGCAGTCGGTACGGGGCCTGCGCGTGTGGCAAGGGCAAGGTTCAGCGATCGTGCCTCAAGCGCTGGGTCGCGCACGAAGACCGTCGCGCGATAGGCGGTTCCGCCGCCGGGGGGTGTGCCAAAGCCGGTCACGATCAGTCCTGTGAAAGGGTCAGCAGTCTGGATCGGCAGGAAGTCGAGTACGTCGAAAGTGGCGTTCCAGATATACTTGTTCACCTCGATCGTGACGTTCGGATCGTCCCGGTTCGAGAACAAATCCCAGATCGTTCCGCGCCGCTCTTCGTTGGCGAACGATTCGTTTTCGGCGGGATCCTGATCAAACACGTTGCTGAATGCGCCGCATCCGGACAGAAAAACCGCCAACGCGAGTGGCGCCAGAGCTTTGCCTGCGACAATTCGTGCGAATGCCCGCATGTGCCTTATCCTTCCTTCTATTCAAGGCATGAGTAGCCGAGCGTTCCCTGTGTCTCAAGGGGTTTCGCGGCAAATGACCCTGTGTCCGCTTCGCAATCACTGTGGCAAAGCTGCACCATCCCTTTTGAGTCTCATTCGGTGCGGGGCAGGTGACTTGCAATCTTGAGCCCGGAGAGGGAAACACGTTTCCAATCAGTTCGGCCTGACCGAATTGAGATGAACCTTTTACACACGAGGGAAAAACGATGAAAAAGGTAATCTTGGGCACTACAGCTCTGGTTCTTACAGCTGGTGTCGCATTCGCAGACGCCCACGCTGGTGTTTCTGTTGGCGGTTCGGCTGAAATCTGGGTCAACGACCTGGGCAGCGACATCCAGTTCAACAACGACGTTGAGCTCACATTCTCCGGTTCCGGCGAAACAGACGGCGGTCTGGGCTTCGGCTTTGACTACGCTTTCGTTGACGGCTCCGAAGACAACAACGAAGTTTACATCTCGGGTTCCTGGGGTAAGCTGACTGTTGGTGACGTAGACGACGCACTTCAGAAAGTCGCTGGCATCGGCGACATCGGCTTCGACGGTCTCGGCGTAGACAACGTTGCTGAGCTTGGTCGCGGCATCGGTGACTCGAATGGTGTTCTGTACTCGAACACAATTGGCGCAGCATCCATCTATCTGTCGATGAACCAGGACACTGGTCTGGACGACATGGCGATCGGTGTTTCGTTTGACGCTGGTCCTGTAACGATCGGCATCGGCTACGAAGACACAACCGGCTTCACAACGCTCGGTTCAGACGCTATTGACGGCGTAACAGCTGTAGACCTTTCGGGTTCGTTTGGTGCGGTTGGCTTTGACATCCTTTGGATCGATCACGACCTCAGCACCAACTACGGCGCCATCCTGTCCTATGACGCTGGTGTCGCAACGATCAAGCTTGGCGTTTCCGACACAGACGCGTCGGCAGGTACTCTTGCAACTGTTGATCTGCCAGGTGGCTCGGCAGTCGGTGTTGGATTCGAAACCGACCTCGGTGGCGGCGCCTCCCTGTCTGGCGGTGTTGTAGACAACGACGTCGACACTGTTTGGGACCTCGGCATCGGCATGTCCTTCTAATCCAACCTGGATTAGATACGATTTGGAAAGAGCGGGCCTTGGCCCGCTCTTTTCTTTTTGGCATCAGGGATGCACCGAATAACGGAGCGTCGACATGAGCCTGCAAGAGATTCAAACCCGTATCGAGAACGCCTGCCTTGCCGCAGGCCGTGCGCGCGACGCCTGCACCCTGATCGCTGTCAGCAAAGTCCAGCCGAACGAGCGTGTCCAAGCCGTGCTGGAGGCGGGGCACAGGGTCTTTGGCGAGAATCGTGTGCAAGAGGCACAAGGCAAGTGGCCCGATTTCAAGGCGCGCTTCGAGGGGGTCGAGCTTCATCTGATCGGTCCGCTACAGACCAACAAGGCGCGTGCGGCGGTGGAGTTGTTTGACGTGATCCATACGGTGGATCGTTCAAAACTGGCGCGCACACTGGCACGTTTGGCGGATGAGATGGGCACCTGTCCCGATATTTTCGTGCAGGTGAACACGGGCGACGAGTCGCAAAAGGCAGGCGTTTCGGTGGACGACGCGGATGCGCTGGTTGCCGAGTGCCGCGACCTGGGGCTGCCGCTGAAGGGGCTGATGTGCATTCCGCCCGTCGGCGAGGCCGCGGCGCTTCATTTCGCTTTGCTGGCCAAGATCGCCGCGCGCAATGACCTCAAGGGCCTCAGCATGGGCATGAGTGGCGATTTCGAGGACGCGATTGCCCAAGGCGCGACCCATGTGCGGGTCGGTTCGGCCATTTTCGGCGCGCGCGACTACGGCTGAGGCGGCACGATCAAGCGGGCGCCGAAGCGAATACGTTGGGCAATCCAGAGCAAATGGTCGGCGCGCATGGCCACGCAGCCCTCGGTCGGCGCCTGCGCGCGTCTCCAGCGATGCAGGAAGATCGCCGAGCCTGCGCGATACCGGGCGCGGGGCCAGTTCCAGTCGGTGATGATCACCAGATCGTAAAGGGGATCCGCGCGAAAAAGCCGCTCGTGACTGGCTGGAAACGGCGCGCGAACCATCAGGTTGTAATCTTCATGGCGCGGATCATCACACCAGAGATCACCGGGCCGGATCGGGACCGCCCAGTCGGCCGGACGCGCCATGCGATCGGGGCGATAAAGCAACCCGACAATGCCGTGAACCCCGACCGGCGTCGCGCCGTCGCCTTCTGTCTTGTTCGCGCTCACACCGCCGCGCCCGATCGTACAGGGGAAATCGCGACCCCGAAAGCGCAGGCCGCGCGGACTTAAGACCATATCGTTCGGCGTCTTCATCCTTTCAAAAATACCACGGGGGGTCCAAGGGGGCAGAGCCCCCCTGTGGGTCGCGGCGCGAAGCGCCGGGAAACCACATCATAGAATATGCCCCGACTTCTTGGCCTTCACGTCGAGATATTTCTTGTTCAGTGGATTGAGCCCGACGCTCAAAGGCACACGCTCGACCACATCGATGCCTTGCGCCTGCATCATCGCGACTTTGGCGGGGTTGTTGGTCAGCAGGCGCACTGCGCCAAACCCCAGCCGCTTCAGGATATCCGCGCCGGTGCGGAAATCGCGTTCGTCGTCTTCGAAGCCCAGCCGGTGGTTCGCTTCCACCGTGTCGAACCCCTGATCCTGAAGCGCATAGGCGCGCATCTTGTTGGCCAGCCCGATGCCGCGCCCTTCCTGATTGAGATATAGAAGAACCCCGGCACCTTCTTCGCCCATCTGCCTCAAGGCGGCCTGCAACTGCGCGCCGCAATCGCATTTCAGGGACCCAAGGACGTCCCCGGTGAAACAGGCCGAGTGCAGCCGGGCAAGCACGGGTTTGTCGCGTGCCGGGCGGCCGATTTCGCAAGCGATGTGTTCTTCACTGCCGTCGGTCGGTCGAAAGACATGCACGCGTCCCTGCTCGGAAACGGCTATGGGTACGCGGCCTGTAACGACTTCCTTATGTGCAATCGGGGCGGACAGGGCGGCTGCCGTGTCCTCGGTGGGAAGAAGTGTAAGGTCTGGCGGGGCGTCCTCGGATAGCGGCACGACAATGGCTGCGGGCAGCAGCCACGCGGATTTCACCAGTCGCACCGCAAGGCGGTGAAGGTCGGCGTCGCCGTCGCGAATCGAGGTGAAGGGGCCTTTCATCGGGGAGGACAGGTCGTCTTTTGGGTCAGCGACATGGCGCACCCATGCTGCATCGGCGGTTTCGGGTACCTTGACCCGTGCGATATCGCCGTCATAAGCGCGGGCGCGAAGTGTTTCGGCTCGCCTTGTGGTGATAGCAAGCGTCGCGGGCCCGAGGGTACGGGCGGCAGAGAGGCGATCGTTGCTAAGACCTTCGGCGGCGAGCACGAGAGCCGCAGCATCCTTACTTCGCAAAACGACGGGCAATCCGAGCCGAAGGTCGGTGCGCGCCCGTGCAATACGGTCGATCAGAGAAGGAACAAGCGTCATGTTGCCTTGTGATTAATCATATTCCGAGCCGCGCCCCTAGACAGAAATTGAAACATTTTGGTCCGTTGTCACACGAGCGCGTGAGAAAATGCAGCAAATCTTGTCGGATGCAGGATTGAAGCGCATCTGTTGCTCATCAGTCCAAGGAGGGCGAGGCCCATGTCACAGAACTTGAAGAAGATTTTGCTGGTCGACGATGACGACGATCTGCGCGAAGCGCTTGGGGAGCAGTTGGTGATGACCGAAGACTTCGATGTCTTCGAGGCCGACAGCGGTGCGGCCGCTTTGGAGCGCGCCAAGGAAGCAATTTACGATCTGGTTATTCTGGACGTGGGTCTGCCGGATACGGACGGGCGCGAGTTGTGCCGTGTTTTGCGCAAGCATGGGGTGAAATGCCCGATCTTGATGCTGACCGGGCATGATAGCGACGCGGACACGATCCTTGGGCTTGATGCGGGCGCGAATGACTACGTGACGAAACCCTTCAAGTTTCCGGTGCTTCTGGCGCGTATTCGTGCGCAATTGCGTCAACATGAGCAGTCCGAAGACGCGATTTTCCAGCTTGGGCCTTACTCGTTCCAGCCAGCGCAGAAGATGCTGTTGACCGAGGACGAAAAGAAGATCCGTCTGACGGAAAAAGAGACAAATATCCTCAAGTTTCTTTACCGTGCCTCGGAAGGCGTTGTGGCGCGGGATGTGCTGTTGCACGAGGTCTGGGGATACAATGCGGGTGTGACGACGCACACGCTGGAGACTCATATTTACCGGCTTCGTCAGAAAATTGAACCAGATCCGTCAAATGCACGCCTTCTTGTTACAGAAAGTGGTGGATACAGGCTGGTGGCCTGATTCGAATCCCGTTTCCGTGTCCGGGTTATGGCACGGTTCCTCCCTGTAAGACTGGCCGGGCCTTGTGCCCGGTCTTTTTTGTCAGGAACGGCCTTAATTAAATACTTGACAAAAATTATCCGAAATAGGCGTTTGAGAGCCTTTGAGCCCCTTGGCAAGTCGGCGTGGAGGTCTATGTTCCCGTGAAGAAATTACCGTCCAAAGAAAGAAGTCGTTCCTAAAATGGCCGCCGCGCAAGACAACTCTCTCCCGACTTCTCCGGGACAAGCGCTGGCTGGATGGGTGTCCGTTTTGATTTCCGTCGCGTTTTTCGTGGGCTTCTGGCAGGCTTTGGGGCCGGTCGGAAACGGCGAAGTCTTGCGCTGGTCATGGGAGTGGGTGCCGTCGCTTGGGATTTCGCTCAGCTTTCTGATCGACGGGTTGAGCCTTTCCTTTGCGCTGTTGATCTCGGGCATCGGTGCTTTGGTGATGTTGTATTCGACCAAATACCTGGCCGGGCATAAACATTTTGCGCGGTTCTTCCTGTATCTGACGCTGTTCATGATGGCGATGCTAGGGCTTGTTCTGTCGGATAACCTATTGTCATTGTTTGTTTTCTGGGAGCTGACTTCGATCACGTCCTATCTGTTGATTGGGTTCAGTCACACAAGTGCCGACAGCCGACGGTCGGCTTTGCAAGCGTTGCTGGTGACCGGTGGCGGTGGTTTGGCGTTGCTTGCGGGCATTATTCTGATCGGCTGGGTAGCGGGCACTTATGAGTTGTCGGAAATCCGTGCGCAGGGTGACCTGATCCGCGAACATGGGCTCTATCTGACGATTTTCGTACTGTTCCTTTTGGGTGCCTTTACGAAGTCGGCGCAAATTCCGTTTCACTTCTGGTTGCCGAATGCGATGGCCGCACCGACGCCCGTCAGCGCGTATCTGCACTCGGCGACGATGGTGAAGGCGGGGATTTACCTGCTGGCGCGGATGCACCCGACGTTGGCGGAGACGGATGTCTGGCTTTGGACGTTGACGATCGCGGGATCGGCGACGGCGGTTTTTGCAAGTTTTATGGCGGTCAAGCAAACCGATCTGAAACAAATCCTCGCTTATACGACGCTGATGGCGCTGGGGACCTTGACGCTGTTTTTGGCGGCGGACACGGGTTATGCGATTACGGCCGCGATGACCTTTCTGATTGTGCATTCGCTTTATAAAGCGGCGCTTTTCATGATTGCGGGCGCGGTGGATCACAGCACGGGTACGCGGGAGATCGACCGGTTGGGCGGTCTGGCGCGCGCCATGCCGATCACGACAGCGGCGGCGGCTTTGGCGGCCTTGTCGATGGCGGGCTTTCCGCCGTTCTTGGGGTTCATCGGCAAGGAGCTGAAATACTATGGCGCGCTGGCGGTGCAATCCGAGCCTTTGCTGGTGGCGGGTGCTGTGTTGCTGGCCAACGCGCTGATGCTGGTGGCTGCTGGTCTGGTCGCCTTTCGTCCGTTCTGGCGCGGCACGCATTCTACGCCGATGACGCCGCATGAAGCGCCTTGGCAGCTTTTGGCGGGGCCGGTGATTTTGGCGGTTCTGGGCGCGTTGTTCGGCATTAATTCCGATCTGATTGCCAATACGTTGATCAAACCGGGGGTTGCTGCAATTTCCAGCGGAGAATTGGAACCGGTGGAGCTGAAGCTTTGGGCGGGGATCAATCTGCCGCTGATCCTGTCGGGTATCACCATCACGCTGGGCATCGTGTTGTTGATTGTGCATCGCCGGATGCGTGCGTTCTTGCTGGCGATGGAAGCGCGTTTGCCGAGCTTTGATCGCGGCTGGGATAAGTTTCTGGACGGGATGAAAGCGACGGCCGCCTGGCAGACACGCATTTTGCAGTCGGGCGTGATGCGGTATTATCTTTATGTGATCTTCGCGACCCTGCTGGTTGCGGTTGGCGGCACGTTGATCTGGACGGGCGCATTCACCGGTATCCCGGATATTCAGGGCGTGCAGGTCAAGCATTGGGTGGTGGTGTTCCTGATCCTGGCGGGGACGGCCCTGACGACGATCACAAACAGCCGGATCGCAGGGATTGCGGGGCTGGGGGCGGTCGGGATTGGTGTGGCGCTTATCTTTATCATTTACAGTGCTCCGGACGTCGCCATCACACAGCTCTTGGTCGAGACCTTGATCGTGGTCTTGTTTGCGGTCGCGGCTTTGCGATTGCCGATGCTGAAGCCAGAGGACGGATTTCCGAACCGCAAGTTGGATGCGTTGTTCGCGACCGCCATTGGTGCGGTCGTTGCGGCGATCATGATCACGGTGACGACGGGGCCGATCAACCGGCGTCTGACGGAATATTTCGAGCAATCGAGCTGGATCGACGCCTATGGGCGCAACATCGTGAACGTCATTCTAGTGGACTTCCGTGCTTTGGATACCTTCGGCGAAATTGCCGTGGTGGCGGTTGCCGGTATAGCCGCCTGGGCGATCCTTAAAGGTCCAAAGGAGGATGCGAAATGAAGTCGATCATCCTGACCGCGGGCGCGCGATTGCTGGTGGCGCTTTTGCTGGTGTTCTCGGTTTTCATGTTGCTTCGCGGGCATAATGTGCCGGGCGGCGGTTTCATTGGTGGGTTGATCGGCGCTGTCGGTTTTGTGGTTTACGCAATTGCCTGTGGCACATCAGAAGCGCGCGAGGCGTTGCGTCTGGCGCCGGAAAAGATCGCCATGGCGGGACTCGGTATTGCGCTGTTTTCGGGGTTCATGGCCTTTGTGATGGCGGACGATCCGTTCACGGGGCAGTGGCTGTTCATTGGCGCGACCGAGACGGACAAGGGTCTGCCGCTGTCGTCGGTGCTGGTCTTTGATATCGGGGTGTATCTGGTCGTGATGGGCGCGATCCTGACGCTGGTTTTTGCGCTGGAAGAGGAGGTCTGAGATGGAGGTCCTCCTTTCGTTGGTGGTTGGTGCGTTGGTGGCGGCGGCGATTTATCTGATGCTGTCGCGGGATTTGCTGCGGTTTTTGTTCGGTCTGATCCTGATTTCCAACGCCGCGAACCTGTCGATTTTCGTCAGTGGACGCCTGATTTCGGGGGCACCTCCGTTGATCGAAAAGGGGCAGGATTTCCCCGTCGGCGAAGTGGCGAATGCTTTGCCGCAAGCCTTGGTTCTGACGGCGATTGTGATCGGGTTCGGCCTTTTTGCGTTTGCGCTGGTTCTGACGTTGCGCGCGTATCGGTCGCTTGGAACGCTTGATACGGACGAAATGCGTGTTGCCGAACCGAAAGACCCGTCATGAGTTGGCTTTTGTCTCTTCCTTTGTTCATCCCGTTTGTTGCGGGGGTCGTATCTTTCCTATTGAAAGACGGACCCGGTGGGCGGTGGGCGTCGGTCTTGGGATCGGCGGCGATGCTGGTTGCGTCAGGTGCCTTGATGACGACGGTTCTGCGCGAAGGTGTGGTGGCGGGGCAGATGGGCGGTTGGCCGGCGCCATTCGGGATTTCGCTGGTCGCTGATTACCTGTCGGCGGTGATGGTGGTGATCACGGCGATCACGGCTTTGGCGGTGTCGATTTACGCGATGGCGGATGTCGAGGCGCGGATTGCACGGCTGGGATATCACGCGCTGTTCCAGATCCTGATCGCGGGTGTTGCGGGCGCTTTTCTGACGGGCGATTTGTTCAACCTTTACGTCTGGTTTGAGGTGATGCTGATCGCGTCCTTTGGACTGTTGGTCATGGGAGGGTCAAAAGAGCAGATCGACGGCGGTGTGAAGTATGTGGCGCTTAATCTGGTCTCGACGATCCTGTTCTTGACGGGCATCGGATTGATGTATGGGATGACCGGCACACTGAACATGGCGGATCTGGCGCTGATTGTGCCAACGCTGGAAAATCAGGGGCTGGTCACAGTCGTTGCGATGATGTTCATGGTGGCCTTTGGCGTGAAAGCGGCGGTGTTTCCATTGTTTTTCTGGTTGCCCGCGGCCTACCACACTCCGTCGTTTTCGACCTCGGCTGTGTTTGCGGGACTGCTGACGAAAGTCGGGGTTTATGCGCTTATCCGCATGTTCACTTTGGTTTTTGTCGGCGACATTAGCTTTACCCATGAGGTGCTGTTGTGGGTCGCCTGTTTCACCATGGTGACGGGTGTTTTGGGCGCGGCGGCGCAGAATGATTTCCGCAAGATCCTGTCTTTCCATATCGTGAGCCAGATCGGATATATGATCCTTGGGCTGGCGCTGATGACGCCTTTGGCGATTGTCGGCGCGGTGTTTTATCTGGTGCACCACATCATCGTGAAGGCGAACTTGTTTCTGGTTGCCGGTGTGGCTTCGAAGATCGCGGGATCGACCGAATTGAAGCGGATTGGCGGGCTTTATGCGACGGCGCCGCTGTTGGCGGTGCTGTTTCTGGTTCCGGCGTTTTCGCTGGCTGGCTTTCCGCCGCTGTCCGGGTTTTGGGCGAAGTTCATTCTGGTGAAAGCCACTTTGGAAGACGGACGTGGGTTTGTTGCGTTCATTGCTCTGGCGGTTGGGGCCCTAACGATTTTCTCGATGACAAAGATCTGGGCAGAGGCGTTCTGGAGCCCGCACCCTGACAATCAGGAGCCAAAGTTGAGCACACTGTCAAAGGGAGAGCGGCGGGCGTTGTTGATGCCGATTGCAGGACTTGCGGTTCTGACGTGTATCATCGGTCTTTTCCCCGAGCCTTTTGTGCAGTTTGCCGAAGGTTCGGCGGCGCAGTTGCTTGATTCCAGTGCATATATTGAGGCGGTTTTGGGGGTGTCGGAATGAACCTCTTCACAATAAACACGCTTCTCGCCATCGTCTGGTCGTCGCTTTGGGCGGATTTCACTTTGATGTCTCTGGCGACGGGATTTGTGATTGGATACGCAGCACTTTGGGTGGCGCAGCCGTTGTTTGGCGGCAGAGTTCTATACTTCCGCCGTGTCTGGCGGGTTCTGAAACTGTTCGCGTTCTTCCTCTACGAACTGGTGGTCTCATCGGTGCGTGTGGCGTGGGACGTACTGACACCAACCCAGTTGTCGAATCCGGCGATCATCGAGATGCCACTGGATGTTAAGAGTGATATTGAGATCCTTTTGGTGACGAACTTGATTTCGCTTACGCCCGGGACTCTGAGCCTTGATGTGTCTCCTGATCGCTCGACACTTATTGTGCATGCGATGTTCGCAGACGATCCGGACGCGCTGATTGCCGAGTTGAAAGATGGTATGGAGCGCAAGGTGATGGAGGTCTTTGAGCAATGAGCGGAGCAGAGTTTCTGAGCCTGGCCATTGATTTGTCTTTCGTCATTATCATGGCGTCGATCGCGATGGGCTTTTACAGGATTGCGAAGGGGCCAACGTTTGGTGACCGCGTTGTTGCTCTGGATATGATGACCATGTCGATCATGGCGTTTTGCGGTCTTTACGCGATATTTGCCGAGGATCAGTCGTTTCTGGATCCGGCGGTGGTTCTGGCGTTGATCGGATTCTTGACGACACTGGCTTTGGCGCGGTTTGCAGAGCGGCGCGAGCATGGTGACGACGATGAGGGGCGCGCGGAATGATTGAAGTGATCGCGGGCATTCTGATCCTGTTGGGGGCGGCCTTCACGTTTATTGCGGCGTTGGGACTGGTACGCTTGCCGGATATTTTCACGCGGATGCATGCGTCGACGAAGGCGGGCGTGCTGGGTTCGTCGCTGATCCTGATTGCAGGCGGTATCCTGTTCGGGGATGGCGGCACATGGGCACGCGTGATTGCGGCGATCTTTTTCTTGCTGCTGACGGCACCGATTGCGGCGCATATGATTGGCCGGGCTTCTCTTGACGAAAAGCACCGGCCGAGACTGCAAAAGTAGTTACTTCGCGTTTGTGGACAGATCACCCTTGTGCATTCAGGCGACGAAAGCCGACGTGAGTAGGTTTTTGACGCCGGATGATGCGTATTCCATCGGACAGCAGTAGCGATCAGGCCGCGATTTCAAGGGTGTCTACGGCTGCGCGTGCTGAGGCAAGCGTTGCGTCGGCGTCGATCATCAGCCGGTCAGCGGCGACGAATACCACATCGGAAATGCCGATAAAGCCCAGGACGTGGCGGATGAAGCCTGTCGCGAAGTCGATGTCCGACCCCATCTCCGTGCCGCCGGAAGCGACTGCGACGATGGCGCGTTTGCCGGTCAGAAGGCCTTTGGGGCCTGTCTCGCTGTAGCGGAATGTGACGCCAGCGCGGGCGACAAGATCGACCCAGGCTTTGAACGCTGCGGGAACGCCGAAGTTGTAGATTGGCAGGCCGATGACAAGCACGTCTGCGGCTTTGATCTCGTCTATCAGAGTGTCGGAGAGCGCAAGGGTTTCTGCTTGTTCGGGCGTGCGGTCGGCGACGGGTGTGAAGTTTGCACCGATCCAGTCCTCGGTGAGCAGCGGCAGAGGATTGGCGAGATCGCGAGAGGTGACGTGAGTGTCGCCGTTGGTTTCGAAGCGCTCGATGATGCGGTCATTCAGATCGCGGGAAATCGAGCCGGTTGTGCGGGCGGATGCGTCGATACGCAGAACGTTTGTGGGCATGGGAGCCTCCTTGTTTGTCGTTGAGGGAGATGTAGGAGGCTGGGGACGTTTGGAGTATTCCGAGAATGTGAACGCGTGTTGTGCATTTTTGTCGGGATTTCCGTAAAATGGTATGGATGTCTAATTTTTCGCACGATAAGGTTTTGTCGAACAACGAGAGTTTTTGGTATGTCGATCAGCACTTGGGATGAAATTCGCACGGCTTATCATGTGGCGAGGATGGGGACGGTCAGTGGTGCTGCCGACGCCTTGGGTGTCCATCATGCGACTGTCATTCGCCACATTGATGCGCTGGAAGCGCGGCTGGGCGTGAAGCTGTTTCAGAGGCATGCGCGGGGGTATACAGCGACCGAGGCGGGCTTGGATTTGTTGCAGGTCGCACAGGCGACGGACGATCAGTTTACGCAGTTGGTCGGGCGTATTCGCGGGCGGGGCGATGAGGTGTCTGGCGAGTTGGTGGTCACGTCCTTGACGTCTGTATCACCCCGGCTGACTCCGGTCCTGGCGCGGTTTCAGGCACTCTATCCCGATTTGATCGTGCGATATATCACCGGGGATACGGTCTTGCGGCTCGAGTATGGCGAGGCGCATGTGGCGGTGCGGGCCGGGCGTGCGCCGGACAACCCGGATAATGTTGTGCAGCCTTTCGTGCCTCAGGAGATAGCGCTTTACGCATCCGAGGAATATATCGCACGAAAGGGGCGGCCTGAGAGAATTGATGATCTTGGGGAGCATGATTTCGTGACGCTGGACAGTTCCGAAAGTCGAGCGCCCTTTGCGCGCTGGCTGCGCGAGAAGGTGCCGTCGGATCGGTTTGTTTTCCGTGGCACGGACAACCGTGTGTTGCGGGATGCGGTGATTGCCGGTGTCGGGATCGGATTTGTTTCGACGTGGGACGCGGAGCGATATCCGGGTCTTGTGCGGTTGTTCGAACCGCTGGACGACTGGGCGGCGCCATTGTGGCTGGTGACTCATGTGGATTTGCACCGCACGACGAAGGTTCAGACGTTCCTGAAGTTTCTCAAGGCAGAAGCGAAGACGTGGTGACGCCGCGCGTTGTTGCGCGTTCGGAGGAGTTGAAGGGCCACCTTGGGATGGTGGCGTTTTCGGCTCTTGTGGCGGGGTCGTTTTCCTTTGGGGGACGGATTGCCAACGAGATCGACCCGATGGCTTTGACGGCGGTGCGGTTTTTACTGGCGGCCTTGGTCGTGAGTGTGATCGCGGGATCTGCAGGGCAGTTGACGCGGGAGGCTTTGCGGGCGTCGTGGCGCTATTTTCTACTGGGCGGTTTGTTCGGATCCTACTTTGTTTTGATGTTCGAAGGGCTAAAGACGGCGCATCCGGTTTCGACGGCGGCGGTGTTCACGCTGACGCCAGTGATGGCGGCGGGGTTCGGGTGGTTGATCATGGGGCAGGTCACGAACCGGCGGATGGCCTTGGCGCTTTTGTTTGGAGCGGTTGGGGCTTTGTGGGTGATTTTCCGGGGCGATCTGGCGGCGTTTTTGGCGTTTGACGTGGGGATCGGTGAAATGATCTTTTTCGTCGGCTGCGTGGCGCATGCGCTGTATATCCCGCTGGTGCCACGGCTGAACCGGGGCGAGGGGGTTTTTGCCTTCGCTTTGGGCACGATGGTCGGGGGTGCGGTTTTGGTGGTTGCTTTGGGCGCGCCGCGGATTGTTGCGACGGATTGGGCGGCGTTACCCGTGCTGGTCTGGGCGGTGTTGGCCTATCTGGTGGTCTTTGCTTCGGTAGCGTCGATCAGCCTGATCCAGTTCGCATCAATGCGTCTGAAGGCGGCGAAGGTGATGGCCTACACGTATTTGATCCCAAGCTGGGTGATCCTTTGGGAGTTGGTCTTGGTGCGGGATGTGCCGCCGGTCGTCATATTGCCGGGGGTAGGGCTGACGATTTTGGCGCTGGTGATGTTGCTGCGCGAGCGGGCCGTCTAGTCGTCTTTTAGCTCGTGTTCGAGGAAGGTCTCAAAAGCGTCGAGGTCTACGGCTTCGAATTGGCCGAAGCTTTGCATCCAGACGGATGTCTCGCGCAGGGCGTCGGGGTTAAGTTTGCACCATTTCACGCGACCGCGCTTTTCCTGAGCGATGATCCCGGCGCGGGTCAGGATTGTGAGGTGTTTCGAGATCGCGGCAAGCGACATCTCGAAGGGTTCGGCCACGTCGGTGACGGCCATGTCGTCTTCCAGCAACATCTCGAGGATGCGCCGACGTGTAGGGTCGGCGAGTGCGGAGAATGCGGTGTCGAGGCGGTTGCTGTCAGTCACCCTTTGGCCGTAGCGGGCGCATGGGCGGTTGGTCAAGTCGGATGGTGATGGAGTTGATCAAGAATCGGAATGACACAGGGCGCAGGATTGGCGATAGGGTGGCGCCACGAGGGGAACTTCATGCAATACCGCTATTGGGCGATCATATTTCTACTTGGATTTGGCTGGGGGTCGTCGTTCTTTTTCAACGAGATCCTTCTGCGCGAGTTGGGGCCGTTTACCGCGTCACTTGGGCGGATTGCGTTTGGCGCTCTGGGTTGTTGGCTTTGGGTCTTGCTTCGTCGCGAACGGGCAAGGGTGCCGTTGCGGATTGCCGGGATTTTGGCGGTGTTCGGGTTGTTCCAGTACACACTGCCTTTGACGATTTATCCCTACGCTCAGCAGTTTATCACGTCGAGCGCGGCGGGGATCGTCAATGCAATGACGCCGATTATGGTTGTGTTGGTTAGCCATGCTTGGCCAGGCGGTGAAAAAGCCGTTTGGACAAAGTCTCTTGGTGTTGCGCTGGGATTTCTTGGGATGGTCATCGTGATCTGGCCGGAATTTGGCGGTTTGGGCGAGTCTAACCCCTGCGCTATGCTGGCCACGATCAGCGCGCCGCTATGCTACGGTATCGCTGTGAATATGATACGCTATCTTGAAGACGTTAAACGCACCGTGATGACAGCCTGGTCTTTGCTGTTTGGCGCATTGCTTCTGGCACCGCTGGCGCTTGGCCTGGAAGGGATGCCGATCATTGTACGCCCCGAGACCTGGGCAAGTCTGATGGTTATTGGATTTGTTCTGACATCGGTTGCGTTTATTTTGATCTTTTGGCTGATCCCGCGCGTGGGCGGAACCTCGGCTTCCACGATCACACTGATTGCGCCGATTTCGTCGATCTGGCTTGGTGTCGTTTTCCTGAACGAAGAGGTGTTGTTTGTGCAAGGGATCGGGATGATTGTTATTTTTGTCGGTCTTTTGTGCATTGATGGGCGAATTCTGCGAGTAAGGCGCAAAGCTCAACCATCTGGTTGAACGTGGGTGCTGGTGCGACACTTCGGTTCGATTGATTAAAGTTGATAAATAACAGTTAGTTAAGTGTATTCCTGGTGTCATTGACTCGTGGGGTCCGCTAACGTAAATCCCTGCGTAACTTCTCATGGGGGCATGGCCCGTGGCCGAGACCGATCAAGATGATCCGAAGGCCCGGCTTGACGCCTTGGAGCGTAAGCTGGCCGATAAGCGTGCCGAATACGCTCCAAAGCCCCACATGGACGAACATTATTCTCAGGCGCAGCAAGCCTGGCGGATGGTGATCGAACTGGTTGCAGGGCTGGGGATCGGCTTTGGCATGGGATACGGGCTGGATGCTGCCTTTGGAACACAGCCGTTCCTGATGGTGATATTCACGCTTCTGGGATTTGCGGCTGGCATCCAGACGATGATGCGCACGGCCAAGGAATTGAACGGTGGTCCGAGGCCTGATGAGGCCGAGGACGAAGCGAAGAGGGACTGACGTGGCAGAAGAAGCTAAAGGCGGCGGGCTTGAGTTTCACCCGATGGACCAGTTCATCATCAAGCCTTTGTTTGGTGATGCAGGCGATACTGTGGGCATGTTCACAATCACAAATGCGACGTTCTGGATGGCCGCGGCCATTCTGGCGATTGCCGCGCTTATGATCCTTGGCACACGCGGTCGCGCGGTTGTGCCGACACGCAGTCAGTCGGTTGCGGAACTGGCGTACGGCTTTGTTTACAAGATGGTTGAGGATGTGGCTGGCAAGGATGGCCTGAAGTACTTCCCCTACATCATGACGCTGTTTCTGTTCATTCTTTTCTCGAACTTCCTCGGGTTGATCCCGATGAGCTTTACCACAACCAGCCACATCGCAGTAACGGCCATTCTGGCCATGGCGGTATTCCTGGCCGTGACAATTCTGGGCTTTGTGAAGAACGGTGCGTCGTTCCTCAGCCTGTTCTGGGTCAGCTCGGCGCCTTTGGCGCTGCGTCCGATCCTGGCTCTGATCGAGCTTATCTCTTACTTCGTGCGGCCTGTGAGCCATTCGATCCGACTTGCCGGCAACATGATGGCCGGTCACGCGGTTCTGAAGGTGTTCGCCGGTTTTGCTCAGGTTGCCGCTGTTGCGCCGATCGCCATCTTCGGTGTCGTCGCAATCTACGGTCTTGAGGTTCTGGTGTCCGCTATCCAGGCCTACGTCTTTACCATTCTGACCTGTGTCTATCTGAAAGACGCGTTGCATCCGCATCACTAAGGTCAGGTTCCAATTCAGCCAATTCCATCGTAAGGAGACAGTCTAATGGAAGGCAATATCGCTCAAATGGGTCAATTCATCGGTGCCGGCCTTGCCGCTATCGGTTCCGGTGCAGCTGCTATCGGTGTGGGCCACGTTGCTGGCAACTTCCTCGCCGGCGCTCTGCGTAACCCATCGGCCGCTGCGGGTCAGACCGCAACGCTCTTCATCGGCATCGCGTTTGCGGAAGCTCTGGGGATCTTCTCGTTCCTCGTCGCGCTTCTGCTGATGTTTGCTGTCTAAGACACCTCGCGATCCTTACACGCCGGTTGTCCGCTGACGCGGGCCCCGGTTGTCTGACACGGGTTTGAGGAGGTCGCTATGGCGACAGAAACAACAGAGGCCGCTGGCGCAGCGCCAGGTATGCCGCAACTTGATTTCACGACGTTTCCGAACCAGATTTTCTGGCTCGTTATCACGTTGGTGGTCATCTACATGGTGCTTTCGCGCGTGGCGTTGCCACGGATCGCATCGGTTCTTGCCGAACGGCAGGGGACGATCACGAATGACATCGCGGCTGCGGAAGAGCTGAAGCAAAAGGCGGCAGAAGCGGAAGCGGCTTACGACAAGGCGCTTGCTGATGCACGGGCGGAAGCCGGTCGTATCGGGGCTGAGACCAAGGCCGAAGTGCAGGCCGAAATCGACGCAGCCATCAGAAAGGCTGACGCTGAGATCGCGGCACGGACGGCTGAAAGCGAAGTCAAGATCGCGGAAATCCGTGACGGCGCGACGGCGGCGGTGCGTGAAGTTGCAAAAGACGCTGCCGAGGCCGTTGTGGCCGCGATGGGCGTCGACGTGGACAAGGCGGCGATTGCCGCGGCTGTCGATGCGCGGGTGAAGGGGTAAACCATGAAACGGATCATCACACTGATCGCAATGGTTGCCGCTACTCCGGCATTTGCGGCAAAGGGGCCGTTCTTCAGCCTGGCGAACACGGACTTCATCGTCCTGATCTCGTTTGTCTTGTTCATTGGCGTTTTGCTCTATTTCAAAGTGCCGGGCATGCTGATGGGTATGCTGGACAAGCGCGCTGAGGGTATTCAGGGCGAGATCGACGAGGCGCGTGCGCTTCGCGAGGAAGCTCAGACCCTGCTGGCCAGTTTTGAGCGCAAGCAACGCGACGTGCAGGAGCAGGCGGACCGCATCGTTGCGGCTGCCAAGGAAAGTGCGTCGGAAGCGGCTGAACAGGCCAAGCTTGATCTGGAGAAATCCATCGAGCGGCGTCTCAGGGCTGCGGAAGATCAGATTGCATCCGCCGAAACTTCGGCTGTGCGCCAGGTTCGCGACGAGGCTGTCCGTATCGCGATTGGAACGGCGTCCGAAGTTATCGCGCGGGACATGAAAGCGGATCGCGCCGATGCCTTGGTCGACGAAGCCATCAGCACGGTTGCTGCAAAGCTTCACTAGGCCGATTACAACCATTTCAGGGAGCCCGGCCTTTTGGTCGGGCTTCTTTCGTTTTGAACCTAACAATGCGGCAACTGCGAAGGTTTCGCGCATTTCCTTTGCATTTGGCGCACTTGGGCGTAGGCTGCACTGCAGCGAGCCTATAAGGAGGACGACATGTCCGGAACACCGCTTTTGATCAAGCGCTATGCAAGCCGACGTCTCTATAACACCGAAACCTCGGACTATGTGACGCTTGAGGACATCGCGGGCTTTATTCGTGAGGGCCGTGAGGTGCAGATTGTCGACCTGAAATCCGGGGATGATCTGACGCGGCAGTATCTTTTGCAGATTATCGCCGAACATGAGAGCCGCGGCGAGAATGTCCTGCCGCTTGATGTGCTCACCGACCTGGTGCGGTCCTATACATCGCAGGCGAATTCGGTCGTGCCGCAGTTTCTGGCCATGAGCTTCGATATGCTCCGTGAGGGGCAGAGCAAGGTCATAGAGCAGATTTCGACGCCAATGACCGGGATGCCGGGCTTTGAAGCGATGAAGGCGCAGCAGGAGGCCTTTGTGAAGGCGATGACCGGTGGATTCGGCGGCGGAACATGGGCGTCGCAGGACAGCGAGAGCGAGGCTGCTGACACCGATGAGGAGCCTGAAGCCGAACTTGATGCAATCCGCGCGCAATTGGCCGAGATGCAGGCGCAGCTTTTGAAGATGGGTAAGTCAAAGAAGTAGGGCCGACGTTCAAACGCCGACCCTGTTCGCTTTACCGGAAGATTGACCGAACCGAGTCTGCAAGAATACGCACGACGAATGCCTCACTCAGATAGCCGGTTTGTTCGAGGTCTCGGGCGGCCTGATAGCGACGGATCGCGCGGCGGGTGTCGTCGTCGAACACACCATCGACACGACCCGGCTTCAGTCCAAGACGTTCCAGGCGGCTTTCGATCGCACGACGCGTATTTGGCGTGAGGTTCAGCGCGTTCTCTTCCTGGATGGCTTGGCGCTGACGGTCGGTTTGTTGCGACTGGCGCGTCAGTTCCGCGATACGGTTTTCGGCTTCCTCGCGGAATGCACCGTTCGGAGCAAGGATCAGATAATCGCCATAAGACTGCGCTGTATCGTCGATGCGCGCTTCGTCCCATAGCTGTCTGTCGCGGGCATCGGTTTCGGCGCGTTTGCTGCGTTCGATCGCATCCAGCCGAGCTTGTGCAACTTCGGCGAATTCACCGTCCGGGAACCGGTTCAGATAGGCCCGCAGACCCACTTCGTCATCCTGCGCGCCAGTTTCTTCCCAGAACGCGAGGTCTTCGGCGAGGCGCTCTTCGCGGCGGCGCTCGGCTTCAGCTTCCAGTTCGGCGGCGCGGCGTTCGGCCTGGGCGTCGAGGCGGGTGATCTGGTCACGGTCGAGATAACCTGTTTCGGAGATATTGTTGGTTCTTTGCCAAGCGGTGATGGCGGCACGGGTGCCGCGCCCGAAAATGCCGTCGATGCCGCGAGTGTTGAAGTCAAGCAACGTCAGATCGCGCTGGATTTCGCGGCGTTGGTCGCGGTCGAGTCCGAGAGCTTCTTCGGCCCGTTCGGCGCGGGCCTCGGGCGTGTCTGTCATCGCTTCGATGCGGCTAGTGGCCATGGCGGTGAACTGGCCGTCGGGGAAGGAGTCGATGTAGCCCTGATAGGCCTCGATCGTGTCGGCGGCATCGGCTTGGCGCCATGCAAGGATATCTGCGCGGCGGTCCGTCGTTGCGGGCGCGGGCGCGGATGGCGCAGGTGCGATTGCAACGGTTTCTTCGTCGATGAAGGACAATCCATCCATGAAGAACCCGCCAAGCTGGACGCTTCGGCTGTTGCTCAGGTTCGCGATATTCTCGCCTGGACGGGCGAGACGCTGAATGGCTTGCGCCACGGAGCGGGGTTGGCCGGTCACAAGTGTTGTGCCTTGTGGGAGGTCGAGGTCCCCGACGCCGATTTGAAGAAGCGGGCCGAAATCGCCGGTCAGATCGTCGCTTGAGATTACGAGGATTGCACGCCCCGGTGTTTGCGACAGGATCGACAAGATCTGACTGAGAGGCAGGGCCGTGCGCGCGACATCCGAGAGTGCTCCGGGTCGGGCATCAGCGGGAAGGAAGTAGGTTTCGTTCTCAGTGTGAACAAAGCGCCCTGCAAGCGCCACAAGCAGGCGGTCGGCATCTGAGGCGGCATCTTCGAAGGCGGAGAGTGCGTCGAACAGGTCGTCGTCTTCTGGGGCGCTTTCACTGATGACGTCGAAACCTTGGCGTTGAAGCGTTCCCGCTTGCTCGGTGATCTCGTCTCCGCGCCGTAGATCGTTCAACGCGTCGTAGTCCTCAATCCCTATGATCAGGGCGGCGTCGCCAGCTGAAACAGATACGGTTGATGCCAGTGAGATGGCGGCGGCGAAAAACAGGTGTCGCATACTCTTAATCCTCCCGGTGGATGCGCTGATCTTAGAGTTATCGTGATCGATGAGCAAATTGAGTGGTTTCCGTCTTGAACCCCCGCTCTTGGGCCTCATTATTGATTTAACTCAGATTGAAAGGTGAGCGTAATGAATATTGAGCTGTTGAAGGCGCTTTGTGAGACTCCGGGCGTGCCCGGCAATGAGGAAGGCGTGCGCGACCTGATCCTCGGCGAAGTGGAAGGGCTGTTTGACGAGGTTCGAGTCGATCCGATGGGCTCGTTGCATTGTGTGCGCAAGGGCAAGGGGAAAGACCCCGAGCGGATCATGCTTCTGTGCCATATGGACGAGATCGGCTTTTTGGTGAGCCATATTTCGGAGAAGGGATTTTTGTATCTGCAACCAGTGGGTGGATTTGATCCTCGCAATCTGTTTTCGCGTCGGGTGCGGGTGTGCACCGATGAGGGCGAGCTGAAGGCAGTGATGAACCCCGCGGGTCGGCCTGTGCATATTGCCTCGGCTGAGGACCGCAAACGTATCCCCGAGCCGCATGAGTTTTATGTCGATACCGGGTTGGGTGAGGCGGCTGCCGACAAGGTGAAGGTTGGCGACATGGTCGTCATGGATGAACCATTTCTGGAGATGGGCGAAAAGCTTGTGTCCAAGGCTTTGGACAACCGGGTGGCCTGCTGGTTGGGGATCGAAGCGGCGCGTGGGCTTGGGAAAGCCAAGACGAAATCAGAGATCCATGTGGTGTTCACCACTCAAGAGGAGGTCGGTTTGCGCGGGGCACGCACGGCGTCTTATTCCGTGAAGCCGGACATTGGGATCGGGATCGATACGACACTGGCCTGCGATACGCCGGGTGTCCCCGAGCAGGACCGCACGACGGTGCAGGGCAAGGGCTTCGGTCTTCACATCCGCGATGGGTCGTTCATTGCCGACAAGGCTTTGGTGGCAGAAGTGGCGGCTCTGGCCGAGAAGAAAAAGATACCCTTTCAGCGCACGATGTTGCGGTCTGGCGGTCAGGATGGCGCGGCGGCTCAGCAGGCGGCGGCGGGCGCGCGGGTGTTCGGCATCGTGGTCGGCACGCGGTATATTCATACCGTGACCGAGATGGTCGACCGTAATGACTTGCAGGCGGCTTTGGATATTCTTGTCGCGTTCCTGAAGTCGCGGTAGGTCGATTGGTCCGTTCTTGCGGCTGATGGTCTTTTCATATGCAGGATAAGAAAAAAGCCGCCCCGGTTGGAGCGGCTTTTATCGATGTGAAAGGCATCTGGCTTAGAAGCCGAGGCCTTCGTATTTCTTCTTGAACTTTGATACGCGACCACCGGTATCCATCAGACGGGAGGAGCCGCCGTTCCATGCCGGGTGCACGGTTGGGTCGATATCAAGCGACAACTGGTCGCCTTCGGAGCCCCATGTCGAGCGCATCTTTACGATATCGCCGTTCGTCATTTTGACGTCGATGACATGGTAGTCGGGGTGAATATCTTTTTTCATGACTTCGCTCCCTTATGCGTTTGGTTGTGGTTTGTAGTTGGAATCTTCGGCGATACGGGCCGATTTGCCGCGACGCGCGCGCAGGTAGTACAGCTTGGCGCGGCGGACGCGGCCACGGCGCACAACGGTGATGCTGTCGATGTTTGTCGAGTGCAGCGGGAACACACGCTCTACGCCTTCGCCAAACGAAATTTTGCGGACAGTGAACGAACCTGCGATGCCCGAGCCATTCTTGCGGCTGATGCAGACGCCTTCGTAGTTCTGGACACGGCTGCGCGTGCCTTCTGTCACTTTGTAGCCAACGCGGATGGTGTCACCCGCTTTGAAATCCGGAAGATCAGCGGCAAGGGCTGCGACTTGCTCGGCTTCCAATTGTGCGATCAGGTCCATCTGAAACGCTCCTTCATGTTGCTTCGGGTTTTTCCCGAAAGGTGGTTTGGCGCCTCAGAGCTTCGGGGTCTGTCGGGCTGCGCGTGGCACCCGCCGAAGGGTTCAGGTCATCTTTGCTTATCCGTCCCGGACGATTCCGTCCGTGAACTGGGGTGCTATAAGGGGGGCGGGCGTTTCAATCAAGGGGTAATCGAGGAAATCGGGGGCGTTGCCCCCGGTGGTTTCACCACCTCCCCCAGGATATTTTCAGGCCAATAATGAAGATCAGTGTTTGGCCTTGTCTTGAGTATAAGCGCGCCAGAGGTCGGGTCGGCGGGCTTTGGTGATTTCTTCAGCCTGTTCTTTGCGCCACTTCGCGACTTTGCCATGGTCGCCGGAAGTGAGGACCTCGGGGATATCGCGGCCTTCCCAGGTGGCGGGGCGGGTATATTGGGGGTGTTCAAGGAGGCCTTCGGAGAAGCTTTCTTCCTCTGTTGACGCGGCGTTTCCGAGGATGCCGGGGCGCAGGCGGATGGTGGCGTCAATCATGGCCTGGGCGGCAATTTCACCTCCGGTCATGACGAAATCACCGAGCGAGACTTCTTCGATGTCGTAGTGGTCGATAACGCGCTGGTCGAGGCCTTCGAAGCGGCCGCAGATCATGGTGATGCCTTCGGCGGCGGCAAAGCGTTCGGCCGTATGCTGCGTGAAGGGATTGCCGCGTGGGGAGAGGTAGACAAGGGGCCAGCGCGCGCGGTCATCAGGCGCGTCTTTCTGGGCGAAGCGGATGGCGCGGCCCATGATGTCGGGGCGAAGGACCATGCCGGCGCCGCCGCCTGCCGGTGTGTCATCGACATTTCGGTGCTTGCCTTCACCAAAGAGCCTGAGATCAATCGCATCGAGCTTCCATTTGCCTTCTTGCAGAGCTTTGCCGGTGAGCGAGGCGCCGAGAACGCCGGGGAAGGCTTCGGGGAAGAGCGTGATGATTTTCGCGGTCCATGCGCCTGCGAGGTCGGGGCGATCGGTCATCAGGTCGCGCGGTTTTGCCGTCGCGCTGATGGCGAGGCGGCCGTGGGATTTCGACGGTTTGTCGCTCATTCGAACAGGCCGTCTGGCGGGTCGGCGATGATACGACCCGCGGCGATGTCGACGGTGGGTACGGCGGCTTGGGTAAACGGCAGAAGCACAGGTTGTTTCAGGCTTTTGCCCGAGATTTCGAGCAGATCGCCAGCGCCGTGGTTCAGCACGGCTTTCACGCGGCCAAGCTCGGTGCCGCCAGTATCGAGTACCGTGAGACCGATCAGGTCGGTGTAGTAGTATTCGTCATCGACAAGCTCGGGCAGCTTGTCACGAGGCGCATAAAGTCGCGCACCGCGAAGACCGTCGGCGGCGTCTTTGGTGCTGACACCGCTAAGGCGTGCGGCAAAGCCGTTCTTGACGGATCGCGTGATGCGCACATCCCACGAGGTCGCTCCGTCCTCGGACGTAAGCGGCCCATAGGTCGCGATGGCGTCGGGCTCGGCGCAAAAGCTTTTCAGCCGCACCTCGCCCTTCACACCAAATGAGCCGGCAATGGCGCCGACGCAAACCCGATCAGTCATGATCCAAGCCGCCAGAGGCTGCGGATTACTCCGCAGCCTCTTCTGCTGCTTCTGCTGCTGGGGCTGCGTCTTCGGCAGGAGCGGCAGCTTTCGCGGCTTTTTCTTCTGCGCGCTCAGCGGCTTTCTTGCCAGGGACAGCTTTGTTGGGGTTGTTACGCTCGGTCTTTTCACGGACGCCGGCAGCTTCAAGCATGCGTGCGATACGATCAGTCGGCTGTGCACCCTGGTCGAGCCAGTACTGGATGCGTTCCATGTTCATTTTCACGCGGTCTTCGCTGTCTTTTGCGAGAAGCGGGTTATAGGTGCCGAGCTTTTCGATGAAGCGGCCATCGCGTGCCATACGGCTGTCGGCTGCAACGATTGCGTAGTGGGGGCGCTTTTTGGAGCCACCGCGAGAGAGGCGAATTTTCATAGCCATGATCTTGATCCTTATAAGTTATTTCTGGTGTTGTCTGTGATGTTGGATAACTTCCTGGATGATGAAAGCCAGGAGTTTTTTGGCGAATTCGGGGTCCAAATCCGCTTCTCTCGAGAGCCATTCGAGGCGTTCGATCTGCTTGGCCTCGCGCGCAGGATCACTGGGCGGGAGGTCATATTCTGCTTTCAGTTTGCCGACAGCCTGGGTCTGCTTGAACCGCTCGGCCAGCGTATAGACGAGGATGGCATCAAGGCGGTCGATGCTGTCGCGGTGATCCGAGAGAAGCTCGGCGGCGCGGGATACGGCGTCGGTCATGGGCGTGTTCCTGAGAAGGGGGCAACGAATGTCATGCGGCCACCGGTCGGGCGTGGAGCCAAATGTCGAGTTCACCAAATTCGGGATGGGTGAACGTTTCGGTCTTTCGGCAGTCCATGCGTTCGGCGAGGCGAATGGAGCGAATATTATCGGGCATGATCAGGCTGACAATGCGGGTCCAGCCGAGGGTGTCATAGGCATAGTCGCGGGTCGCAGTGGCGGCCTCAAGCGCGATGCCCTTGCCTTCGCCGTTCTCATAGAGCGACCAGCCAATTTCAGCTTCGGGCCAGTCGAGCGGGTGATAGATGCCGACCACGCCATAGGGTTCATCGGTTGCCTTGTCGGCGACCATCCAACGGCCATAGCCGCGCAGTTGCCACTGGCCGATAATGCCTTCGAGGTGATGGAAGCTGGAATATTCGTCATAGGGGCCACCAACGCCGACGCTGCGCTCCGAGGCGCGAAACGCGATATGCGCATCGATGTCCGAGGCTTTGGGGAGCCTCAGGCGCAAGCGATCGGTTTCGATCTCGGGGATATGGAAGGCGACGGTCATCGGGCTTATTTCTTTTTGCCAAAGCCCGAGAGACCGGGGGGCAGAGCAGCGCCGCCGCCCATGCCGGGGAAGCCGCCGCCCATTTTGCTCATTTGAGCCTGTGCTGCGTCAATTTCGGCTTGGCTTGGCATACCGCCGGGGGGCATTCCGCCTTTTCCGCCAAGCAAGCTGCCCATCTGGCGCATCATGCCTTTTTTCCCCATTTTCCCCATCTTCTTCATCATGTCCGCCATCTGGCGGTGCATTTTCAGAAGCTTGTTGAGGTCCGAAACCTGCATCCCGGCGCCAGCGGCGATGCGTTTTTTGCGGCTGGCTTGAAGGAGGGCGGGGTTGGCGCGTTCTTTCTTGGTCATGGACTGGATGAGGGCGATCTGGTGCCTGAGGACTTTGTCGTCCATGCCAGCTTCGGCCATCTGGTTCTTCATTTTGCCCATGCCGGGCATCATGCCCATTATGCCTTCCATGCCGCCCATCTTGAGCATCTGCTCAAGTTGGCCGCGAAGGTCGTTCATGTTGAACTGACCCTTCTGGAAGCGCTTCATCATGCGCTCGGCCTGTTCGGCCTCGATGGTTTCCTGTGCTTTTTCGACGAGGGCCACGATGTCGCCCATGCCGAGGATGCGACCAGCGATACGGTCGGGCTCGAAGGTCTCGATGGCGTCCATCTTTTCGCCGAGGCCGACGAAGCGGATGGGTTTGCCGGTGATGGCGCGCATCGAAAGGGCGGCGCCGCCGCGGCCGTCGCCATCCATGCGGGTGAGGACCACGCCCGTGACGCCGATTTTGTCGTCGAATTCGGTTGCGACGTTGACCGCGTCCTGACCGGTGAGGCCATCGACGACAAGAAGTGTTTCGCGCGGTTGGGCGACGTCTCGGACGGCGGCTGCCTGGGCGATCAGTTCTTCGTCGATGTGGAGGCGACCGGCGGTATCGAGCATGTAAACGTCATAGCCGCCAAGCGATGCCTGGGTTTTGGCGCGGCGGGCGATGGCGACGGGGTCTTCGCCTTTGACGATTGGAAGGGTGTCGACGCCGATTTGCTTGCCGAGGATCGCGAGTTGTTCCATCGCGGCGGGACGGTTGGTGTCGAGCGAAGCCATGAGTACGCGCTTGCCCTCGCGGTCTTTCAGGCGTTTGGCGAGTTTGGCGGTGGTGGTCGTCTTACCTGAGCCTTGCAAACCCACCATGAGGATCGGCGCGGGCGGGTTATCGATTTTCAGCGCGCCGGGGTCTGCGTCGCCTTTCAGGACGTGGACAAGTTCGTCGTGGACGATCTTGACGACCTGCTGGCCGGGCGTGACGGATTTGGTGACGGATTGGCCGGTGGCTTTTTCTTGAACCGCTTTGACGAAGTCACGCGCGACGGGCAGCGACACGTCGGCTTCCAGTAGGGCGACGCGCACTTCGCGCAGGGCGGTTTTCACGTCGTCCTCGGACAGCGCACCTTGTTTTGTCAGACGATCAAAGACGCCGGAGAGGCGATCTGAGAGATTTTCAAACATACGCACGGCCTCTTAGCCTGTTGATCCATGACCGGCACATATGCACCAATCGCCTAAACGCCAAACGCCCCCATGGGCGCAACGCGCTGATGGGGGGCGATCCCTGTGAACAGGGACCGGGAGAAGTGTCGCTCCCGGAGGTTGCCGGTGGATTACGGCGCGCGGGCGTCGGAGTCAAGCTTGGCATCACTTAGCCAGCGGTTGATCGTTTCGACGATATCGGCGGTGTGGGACATGTTGGAATAGGCAGTGACCAGCGGCACGCGCAAGTCGCCCGCGCCCCGGTGCAGGACAACCATGGGGCGGTCGAGCCTTTTTCCGTCGGAGTTCGTGGTGTGTTCGATGATGGCGTGTTCGACGTCCTGCAAGGGGCGGGTATTTTCCATGAAACCAAAGACAGTTCTGCGGCGCAGGGTGAAAGTTTGGCGCGGTCTGTCGAAGATGACCTGAACGCGGCGGACGAAGGCCACGAAGCAAAGGCCGCCGATGCCGCCCCCGAGGACCGCGAAGAGGAGGCCGATGATTTCGCCATCGAAGATCATTGAAAGGCCAATTCCGACGAAGATCAGGATGAAAACACTGAGCAGGATGGACATGATCCATGGCACATAGGCAAGGATCAGCTGGTCAGGATTGTCGCGGGTGATCTTCATGTGCCCGATCTTACGGGCTGGGATGCGGTCTTTGAAGAGTACGCCTGACCTGCTTGCTTCGTGCTGGTTTGCCGTGCTTGATGGGCGGGACGTTCAAAGGAGCACCCGACATCGTTACCTCGGCCACCCCGCTCGAGCCGCCTGACGGCGCGCCGACCCGCCGCTCGGAGAGTGGAAAGGGCGCGGCGTTGATGCTGTTGGGGATGTTCCTGTTTGCCGCGGTTGACACGGGTGCGAAACTGCTGACCGAGGGGCTGCATCCGATCCAGATCACATGGACCCGGCAGTTGGGGCTGTTGGCGGGAGCGATCTTTCTGATTGCATATCATGGGCGGTCGATCCTGCGGACGTCGCATCCCCGGTTGCAGATCTTGCGGGGAGCCATGGCTGTTGGGTCTGCCACTTTGTTCATTGTCGGCGTTACTTTTGTGCCTTTGGCCGATGCGGTTGCCGTGACGTTTGTGGCACCGTTTATCGTAACGATTCTCGGGGCGCTGATCTTGCGCGAGCCTGTTGGCTGGCGGCGTTGGATTGCGGTTTTCCTTGGGTTCTTGGGGACGCTGATTGTCATTCGACCCGGAATGGGCGTGATACATCCGGCGGCGTTTTTCGTGCTGGTTGCGGCTGTTTTCTTTGCGTTCCGGCAGATCATCTCGCGCGCTTTGGCGGATACGGACAAGACGGCGACAACGGTGGTTTACACGGCGATTGTCGGAAGTGCTTTGTTGACGCTGCCATTGCCGTGGGTCTGGATCACGCCTGACCGTGAACAGTTGTTAATCCTTTTGGGAATCGCGCTGCTGGCCGGGGTGGCGGAGGTTTGTGTGATCAAGGCGCTGGAAGTTGCCATGGCCGTTGTCGTCGCGCCGATCCATTACAGCATGATGGTATGGGGCACCTTTTACGGGTTCATGGTATTTGGGCAATTGCCCGATATGTGGACGATTATCGGAGCGGCGGTGATCATTTCGACCGGGCTTTATACGCTGAGGCGCGAGTATCTGGTCACGCACGGGCGTACCTGAGCCGATGCGCTAATAGGTCAGCACAGAGTTTTCGGGCAGGCCGACATCTTCGAAATGGACAACGACATTGGGTCCGTCGGTCAGAAGAATTCCGTAACCGGCGGGTTCGTCTATGGACGATGTCGAGGTCTCGTCACCGAGGATCATGGGCTGCTGGTGGCAGGGGCTTTTGAAGATGGTCATGGAGAGGCCGTCGATCGTGGCGTGGATGGTGCGGTGGACGTGACCTGCGAAAACATGGCGTGTATCGTGGGCTTACAAAAGCGTGCGGACTTCGTTGGCGTTGGCGAGGTTGATCCGGTCCATGCCGGCAAAGCCGGTATCAAAAGCGTGATGGTGCATGAAGATGAGGCAGGGATTGGGGCTTTCGGCGAGGGCGGTTTGCAGCCATGCCAGTCGGTCGGGGCACAGGATACCGGCATGTGGTACGTCCGGGGTTTCATCAACGGTATCGAGCAGAATGAGCCGGGTGTCGGGCAGGTCGATCGTGGTTTGGATGAAGCCGTCTGCGTCGGTTGGTACGTTGGGGAAGGCTTGGCGGAAGGCGGCGCGGTTGTCGTGGTTGCCGATGAGGAGGCTGACCGGCCAGGGAAGGTCCTGAAGCGTGTCTTTCAGGCGGTCGTATTCGGGCGGTGTGCCGTGGTGTGTGAGGTCTCCGGTGAGGATCAGGCGGCTTGCGTCGCTGTGGTGCTTGACGGCATGGGCGAGCGTTTCTGACAGGCGCAGGGCAGGGTCGAGGCCGATGATCGATGTACCGGCTTCGGTGATGTGAAGGTCGGTCATGACAAGGATTTTTGCCATGCGGCGAACCTTTCTGCGGGGCTTCAGGCCACCATGGACTCGGCTTTTTTGAGGTCAACGGACACAAGTTGGCTGACGCCTTGTTCGGCCATGGTGACGCCGAAAAGGCGATCCATGCGGGCCATGGTCACCGCGTGGTGGGTAATTATCAGGAAGCGCGTGTCGGTTCGGCGGCACATTTCGTCGAGGAGGTCACAAAAGCGCGTGACGTTAGCGTCATCGAGCGGGGCGTCGACCTCATCCAACACGCAGATCGGGGCCGGGTTCGCGAGGAACACCGCGAAGATCAGCGCGAGCGCGGTGAGTGTCTGTTCGCCGCCTGAGAGCAAGGAAAGCGTTGAGAGCTTCTTTCCGGGCGGCTGACACATGATTTCGAGACCGGCATCGAGGGGGTCGTCGGATTCGACAAGAACCAGCTTGGCTTCGCCGCCGCCGAATAGGTGCTTGAATAGCATCGAGAAGTTGGAGTTGACCTGTTCGAATGCAGTCAAAAGACGCTCGCGACCTTCTTTGTTGAGGCTGGCGATGCCGTTTCTGAGGGCGCGGATGGCGGCCTCTAGATCGGTTTTCTCTGCAACAAGGTTGGTATGTTCTTCCTCGACTTCGCGAGCGTCTTCTTCGGCGCGCAGGTTGACAGCGCCAAGGGCGTCGCGGTTGCGGCGCAGGCGCAGGACGTCGGCTTCGATTTTCTCGGCAGAGGGGAGTTTTTCAGGGTCGGCGTCCAAGGTTTCGAGGAGCTTTTCGGGCGTGGTTTCCTGTTCTTCTTCGATCCGCCCGGCGGCGTGAGCCACGCTTTCGCGGGCAGCGTCTGCGCGGGCCTCTGCCGCGGCGCGGGCTTCGCGGGCGGCGGAGGCGGTGCGTTCGGCTTCGCGTTCGGTGTCCTTGGCGTCGCGCTCGGCGGTTTCGGCGAGGGCAAGCGCGTCGGCGGCGTCGCGCCGGCGGGTTTCGGCGGTAGCGAGCGTGTCGGCAAGGCGGTCACGGTCGGCGGCGATGCGACCGGGCGTGCCTTGGGCTTCGGCAAGCTCGGCCTCGGTGGCTTCGCGTCGGCTGGCGAGTTCGGCGATGCGGGTTTCGGCGCTTTCGAGGCGCTTTTGCCAGGTTTCACGCTCGCGGGCGATAGCGGCGAGGCGGTTTTTGCGGGCTTCGCCGTCGCGCTTCAATTCGTCATGGGCGGATCGCTTGGCCATCATGGTCATCCGCGCGGCCTCGACGGTGACCTTTAGGTCCTCGGATGTGGCGCGCAGGGCGTCGAGGTCGTCGAGACCTTCAAGGCCGCGTTCGGCTTCCTGCAGGCGCTGGCGTGCGGCTGTGGCTTCGTCGCCGTGACGCGCTGTTGCCAGATCGGCGGCGTCGCGTTTGCCGGCGGCGATGTTGCGGTCGGCTTCGGCGCGTGACAGGGCGCGGTTGGCTTCGGCCAGCGCATGGTCTGCGGCGCGGCGGGCGTTGCGGGCGTCGGCAAGCTGTCCAGCGAGGGCTTCAAGCTCGGCTTTCAGGTGATCGTGCGCGCGGGTGGCTCCGTCGGCGCGGGCGGTTGCGGCCTCAAGTCCCTGTTTCAACTCTTCGAGGCGGTTCAATTGTTCGAGACGCAGGGCAGCGGCGGAGGGGGCGTCGCCCGAGCCAGCGCGGAAGCCGTCCCAGCGCCAGAGATCGCCTTCAATGGAGACGAGGCGCTGGCCGGGCAGCAGATCGGCTTGCATGCGCGGGCCGTCGTTGCGGTCGATGAGGCCGACCTGCGAGAGGCGGCGCGCGAGGACCTGCGGGACGGTGACGTAATTCGTGAGCGCTGCGACGCCTGCGGGCAGGGATTGCGGTTTGGCGTAGCCCGGAAGCGAGGCCCAGCCGGAGGGGTCGTCGTCTTCGATGGCAGGGGCGCGCAGATCGTCGGCGAGGGCCGCGCCAAGGGCTTTCTCGTAGCCGGATTTAACCGAGAGAAGGTCCATGACCTGCCCGCCCTCGGCGGTATCGCGGTTAACAAGATTGGCGAGCGCTGTGACTTCGGCTTGAAGGGCCTTGGCTTCGCCTTCGGCGGAGGCGCGTTCTGCGCGGGCGTCGGCTTCGCGCGACTGGGATGCTTCGCGGGCATCATCGACGGTGACAAGCGCGGCCTCGGCGGTAGTGGCCAGCTCGCTGGCGGTTTTCAGGGCGGTTTCGGCAGTTGCGAAGGCGGCGGTGGCCTTGGCGAGATCCTGTTCAAAGGATTTGGCTTCCTCGCGGGCTTTTTCCTCGGCGGCCTCGCTGCGGGTCAGGGTCGTTTGGGCGTCGTCGCGCAGACGCTGGGCGGACTGATGTCGAGCGGCAAGGCGGGCCACGTCTTCAGTCAGTGTCGAGAGGTCATTCTCGCGATCTTGCAGAACGCTGGCGGCTTGGTGGGCTTCTGCTGAGGCGGTCTCGACGGCGGCTTCGAATCCTTCGCTTGCGGCATCAAGTTCGGCAGTCTCGGCGACAAGGCGCGCGAGTGTTTCGCCTGCATCGGAGTTCAGCGCCGTTTCGCGTTCTGCGTCGGCGGTGAGTTGCGCGATACGCGCCTGAAGGGTCTCGATGGCGCGGTTGGCGCGGTCTTCGTCTTCGGCCAGTTGGGCGATCTGCACCTGCACGCGCTGAAGCAGGGCTGCCGCGATGGCCTCTTCTTCGCGCAGGGGCGGGAGGGCTGCTTCGGCTTTGGCGCGGTCGCCGGTTGCGGCGCGTGCGAGGCGTTCGGCCTCGGCTGTGGCGCGGGTGCGTTCGGCAAGATTGGCGTCGGCGGCGATGCGAGTGTCTTCCGCTTCGCGCCATTTGAGGTAGAGAAGCAGACCTTCGGCGTGGCGCAGCTCGCTACCAATTTCGCGGTATCGCTTGGCCTGGCGGGCCTGACGCGCGAGGGAGGCAAGCTGGTTGGCGAGTTGCTCAATCACGTCGTCTACGCGGGTGAGATTGGTTTCAGCACCTTTGAGCTTCAGTTCGGCTTCGTGGCGACGTTGGTAAAGGCCCGAAATGCCTGCGGCTTCTTCGAGGATGCGACGGCGCGCCTTGGGTTTGGCGTTGATGAGTTCGGAGATCTGTCCCTGCCGCACGAGGGCGGGCGAATGCGCGCCGGTGGAGGCATCTGCGAACAACATCTGGACGTCGCGGGCGCGCACGTCCTTGGTGTTCACCTTGAAGGCCGATCCGGCGTCGCGGGTGATGCGCCGGATAATATCAAGGCCATCACTGTCGTTGAACCCGGCTGGCGCGAGACGGTCCGAGTTGTCGAGGGTCAGTGCGACCTCGGCAAAGTTACGGGCTGGTCGGGTCGAGGCCCCGGCGAAAATCACGTCTTCCATGCCGCCGCCCCGCATGGCGGAGGGGCGGTTTTCGCCCATAACCCAGCGCAACGCTTCAAGCAGGTTGGACTTGCCGCATCCGTTTGGACCCACAACACCTGTCAGCCCGTCCGCAATGACGAGATCGGTCGGGTCGACGAAGCTTTTGAAGCCGTTGAGGCGCAGTCGGGAGAAACGCACGTAGTCTGACCTTCAGTTTCAGGTGATTCCAGTCACGAAGTGTCCGATCTGGGGCGTTGGGAGTCAATGTCGCACGCAAGCTAAGGTGTGTATATCGGCAGTTATCCACAAGATGTTGGGAAAATGCGGGCGAATCCTTGCGATTGGTCGTTTGAGGGTTAGGTGCGGTCAAGAGAAGAACACAGTGAGGTCATTCAGTGCTGCTAGGAATTTCAGGGTCACTTCGGGCGGAAGCGACCAACAGGAAGCTCATTCGCGAGGCGGGGCGTCATTTCGGGGGCGACTTCGTCGAAGCGGACATTCGTTTGCCGCTTTATGACGGCGACGCCGAGCAGGCCTCGGGGATTCCGGCGTCCGTTCAGCTTTTAGCGGATCAGATTGCAGCGGCTGAGGCCGTCGTCATCTCGACGCCGGAATACAATCAGTCCTTCTCGGGAAGTCTCAAGAACGCGCTGGATTGGGTCAGCCGAACCAAGGGCGGGCCATGGGCCGGAAAGCCTGTCGCCTTGATGTCGGCGGCTTCGGGTCGCGCCGGTGGCGCGCGGGCGAATTATGCCCTGCGGCTTGCCATGACACCATTTCGGACGCGGTTGCTGCCGATGGAAGTTCTTTTGGCGGCCTCCCGCGACGCTTTCGATGAGAACGGCCGTTTGATTTCCGAGCGCGTGGACACTCAGGTGGCGGACCTGATGGCTGCACTGAAGTCAGAGATCGCGCGCGGGGCTTGAGACGCTTGTCGCGGCACTGAGGCGGATTTATGATCGCGGTCATGAATGCTGATGACGCCGTAACGATACCCGACCGGATTGACCCTGCCCGCGCCGAGGCCTGGCTGGCCATGTTGGGCGAAGCAGGATCGGTCGATGTGGGCGCGGTCTTGCCGCCTTTTGCGCATTGGGCCTATTTCTGGCAACCCGTTCCGGGGGAGCTCTTGGGCACCGACGGGCATGTGGCGCAAGGGATGGGTGCGCCGCTCTCACGTTTGCCGTTGCGCATGTGGGCAGGGGGACGCGTAAAGTGGCACGCGCCGTTTCGCGCCGGCGTCGTGGCGAAGAAGGTCTCGCGCGCCATCGGAGTGACGCGCAAGTCGGGGCGGAGTGGTCAGCTTGATTTCGTAACCATGCGGCATGAGGTTTTCCAGCGGGGCGCGCTGCTGCTGAGCGAAGATCAGGACATCGTTTATCGAGGGGAATCCAGTGCGCCGGCGGAGGGACCAATCGAAACCGGAGAAGCGGATGAGCGCCGTCCGCTTAGGCTGGACGCGCCGTTCCTGTTTCGCTTTTCCGCGCTCACTTTCAACGCCCATCGTATTCATTACGACGCTCAGTATGCGACAGACGCGGGATATGCAGGCTGTGTGGTCCATGGGCGGTTGCTGGCAACGATGTTGGCGATGTTCGCTAAAGCGCATCGGGGGACGCTGAATTCGTTTTCCTTTCGCGCGACCGCGCCTTTGGTCCTGGGAGACGTTGCGTGGCTTTGTCGCGCGGGAGACCGGTATTGGGTTGAAGGCCCCCGGCGGCGCATTTCGATGACGGCAGAAGCGCAGTAAGGCTTGGCGCAGGCGTGATCCGGGGTGCAGTCCTGTCGTGGATGTTGGTCTTTTGGTATTTTTGAAAGGGTGAATTGGGTCAGGTGGTCAGTCTGAAGCCATCGGGGATGCTGTCTTTGCCGTCCAGCATCAGATCGCACATGGTTTGCGCGATCATCGGTGCCACGCCAAAACCTATCTTGAAGCCACCGTTTGCGACGAAGTGTTGCCTGCGGCCAGGCCATGCTCCGAGCAGGGGAGCGCGACTTTTCGCGCGAGGGCGCACGCCGGCCCAGCGTGAAATGACGGGGGCATCGCGCAAAACGGGCATCAGGTCTTTGGCACGCAGGATAATGTCATCGAGAAGATGATCGGTCGTGTGAGGTTCGGTGAATTCGCGTTCCGAGGTTGAGCCAATCGCAACAGTTCCGTCCGTATGGGGGATGATATGGAGCCCGTTTGCGAATATCTGGGGGCATCCTGATGCGTCATGCTGGAGCAGTGCAGCCTGGCCTTTGACGCCGTTTCCGATTGGTGCCGCCAAGGCTTCAGACAGGTCTTCGAGGCCGCGCCATCCGGTGGCCCAGAGAACGAGGCCTTCGTCTGGTGCTTCGGCAACGATTTCGCCGCCTTTGACCCTTATGGCCGCGGCAAGGCTTTCGCAGGCGCGTCTTGGGTGGAGAATAGCCGACAATGTGTCGTGTATATAAAGGCCCGTTTCAGAGGGCGCGCGCCAGTTGCCTGCGTCTTGGGATTCGACGACATTCCAGCTTGCCTGCGCCCCCCAGAACTCTGCCGCACCTTTCGCGCGGGCGCGCGCCATGACGATCTCGCGTTCTCCTGCGAGAGGTTGGAGGCGGCCTGCCCTTGCGAAGCCTGACGTTCGTCCTGAAGTGGCTTCGACCTGCTGCCAGAAGGCAGGCGCCATGGTCAGCGCGTCAAACTGAAACTGCTTCTTTTCGTTCCAGACATCCGGTGTATGGGGCTGAAGCGCGCCGACGATGCCACCCGATGCGCCCGAAGCCACACCGTTGGGGTCGATCAGGCGGACCGTGGCGCCGCGCTGCAGAGCCATCCATGCAGTCGCAAGGCCGAAAATTCCCGCGCCGCGCACCGTAAGATCGACCGTTGCCAATGTTGGCTCCTATTGCCAGTGTTTGTCGGTAGTGCAGGGGACTTAGGGCGAAAAACGGCAGTGGACCAGCATCCGGACATCACATGGCGCGGAAGTGTGCCCATAGCATCGCGTTTTGATGACCCGTATTTCTCGCTTGAGGACGGTTTGGCGGAAACGGGCCATGTATTTCTTGCGGGCAACGGCCTGCCAGATCGTTTTCGGGACGGGTTTCAGGTTGCCGAACTTGGCTTTGGAACGGGACTGAATTTTCTGGCGACCTGGGCTGCCTGGAAAGAAGCGGATGTAGCGGGGACGTTGCGTTTTACGTCGTTTGAGCTTTTCCCGATGGAGGCTGAAGATATGGCACGGGCCTTGTCGGTTTTTCCGGACGTTGCAATGTTGGCCGGACCATTGCTGGATATGCGCCGCGCTGGAGGCTTTGCGTTCGAAGAGCACGGTGTTGAGTTGGAAATCATCGTCGGAGACGCGCGTCGCGAGGTTGCGGCATGGGCGGGGTCCGCGGACGCCTGGTACCTTGACGGATTTGCGCCCGCGCGAAACCCTGAACTATGGGAGCCCACCCTGTTGTCGGAGGTTGCGCGGCACACCTTGGCGGGAGGCACCGCCGCCACCTATTCTGCCGCGGGCGCGGTCCGGCGTGCGTTGTCGGATGCCGGTTTTACGGTTGAGCGGTGTCCGGGATATGGGCGCAAACGCCATATGACCGTTGCGCGCATGTCAGGCGGTGCGCTCTAGCCTGCGCTTTTGAGGTCGCGGATCAGCGCGTCGATATTTCCGCCGTTTTTATCGAGCATCGCACCGATTTCCGCGCGTTCTGATTTCAAAAGGCTGATGCCTTCGATCAGCAGATCAAAAAAGAGGTTCGACCCGGACCTGTCAGAAACCATGAAGGTCACAGCGAAGGGTGATTGACCGCGAAGCTTTGCGACGGCCTGAACTTCCTGAAAGCTCTTGACCTGACGCGCATCTTCGACGGTGATTTCGCCGCCAATAAAGTCGCGGAACTGCTTGCCGTACTTTCGCGCAAGATACCCCGCGAATGCATCAGAGAATTGGCTGAGTTGCTGGCTACTGGCGCTGCGTGCAGGCGGGCCGAGCGCAGAACGCGAGATCGTCGGCACGTCCGCGTAGCGGTTGAAGAGCGCCTCGAAATCGCGATACATCGCCGCTTCCGACTTGCCCGAATTGATGACGGAGTTGATCTTGGCGACCACTTCGTCAATCAACCCGCGCGCTTGTGCCGTGTTGAGTGTAAAGGCCGGGCTTGCGGCCAGCGCGATGGCCGAGATCATGCCTGCCAGCGTGGTGCGGCGTGTGAGCTTATTCATCAAACAATCCTTCGTAGAGGTCATCGTACAGATCGATCGCTGCATCATCCGATGTTTCCCCAAGGGCGAAGCGGCGGGAATCCAGATAGAAGAGACGCGTCTGCGCGTAGCTGTCCGCGCTATCGTAAAGAATGCCGTCGATGGTTTCCGTGAGGTCGTAGCGGTTGTTGATTATGGTTCCGGCCATAAAACCTAGCCTGTTGTCTTCTGCCTTGTCGCCAAGTTTCGGCCCTAGAACGCTGCCGATCGGGTCGGTCAGGATGTCAACGAAACGCCCTGCGGCGTCGCGCTCGGTCGAGGGGCCGAGAAGCGGCAGAACGACATAGGCCCCTTCGCTTGCGCCCCAGTTGGCCAGGGTGTCGGCAAACCCCGTATCGCGTGACTCAAGGCCCATTTCGGTCGCGGGATCGAAGAGGCCCAGCAAACCTAGTGTTGTGTTCACAGCAAAGCGTGCCGTGTTGTGGATGGCGTCCCCGATGTCGCCTTGAAGCACCTTGTTGATGACCGCGCTTGGCATGCCAAGATTTTCGGCTGCATTGTCAACCGAACGACGGACCGGACCGGGAACGAGCGTTCCGTAGACCTGGCTTGCGGGACGCAGGGCCGAGCGGTCCAGCTCGAGGTTCACGCGATGTGTGGCGCGATTTACGCTTTCATAAGGGTCGTGCACATCTGTGCCCGGTTCCGGAATGGAGCAGGCGGACAGGACGGAAAGTCCGAGGCCAATCAGCAAAGTGCGTTTGGCAAAAGCACGGGAAGGCAGCAAAATAAGACCTAATCTATAATTTCGTTCGGCAGCATAAGTGTTGCGGATACATATGTGATAATGCGTTAATGAACAGGGAGGTGAAGCGTAATATCACGCAATTTTGCGTTAAGTGTTGCCACGGCACCGCGTCTGAGCGAAATCATGCTGATAAGTGCAAGTCATATGCGATCGTGCCGAAAACCCACCGTTCGCAATCAGAAACAAGGATATTTCCTATGAGCAGCGATTTCGAACAACGTCTTGAAGAGATGGGGCTTTCTCTTCCTGATGCGCCTGCCCCTGCCGCCAATTACGTGCCTTTCGTGGTCGTCGGGAACACCGTGTATGTGTCGGGCCAGGTCGCGGTGAATGCGGACGGGATGATCAAGGGCAAAGTCGGTGCCGATCTGACGACGGAAGAGGGGGCAAAGGCGGCCGAGGTCTGCGCTCTGGCGCTTTTGGCGCAGGCGAAGAAAGCCTGTGGCGGCGATATTTCGCGGTTGAAGCGGGTGGTGAAGCTGACCGGGTTCGTGAACTCCACACCGGATTTTGTCGATCAGCCCAAGGTCATCAATGGCGCTTCGGATTTGTTTGTTGCGCTCTTGGGAGACAAAGGGCGCCATGCGCGTTCGGCTGTCAGCGCGGGTGCGCTTCCTTTCAACGTTGCCGTTGAAATCGAGGGAATATTCGAGATCTCATGAAGATCGCGCTTCCTCAGTCTTTGATCAATACACCTCTGGCGCATCGTGGTTTGCACGATGCCGCCAAAGGGCGAATCGAAAACGCGATGGCCTCGTTCCGGGCGGCGATTGATGCAGGATATGGCATCGAGCTGGATGTACAGCTCTCGGCCGATGCGCAGGCGATGTCATTTCATGATGACACATTGGATCGATTGACCAGCGAGGTCGGGTTTGTTCGAGAGCGCACGTCGCGAGAACTGGGCACGATCAGGTTGAATGGGACTGACGACACGATTCCAATGTTCCGAGACGTTCTGGACCTTGTTGCCGGGCAAGTGCCGTTGCTGGTTGAAATCAAGGATCAGGACGGAGCGTTTGGTGACGGTGTCGGACCCCTGGAGCGGGCGGTCGCACGCGACTTGCAGGATTATCGTGGTGATTGCGCCGTGATGTCATTCAATCCGCATAGCGTTGCGGCCATGCAGGCGTTGTTGCCGCGCACAGCACGGGGGATCACCACCGAAGGCTTTGAGCCAGAGCCAGAGGGCATTTCGCGTGAAGTATTGGACGGATTGCGGGACATTGATGCCTATGATCGCGTGGGCGCAAGTTTCATCAGTCATGATCGCAATGATCTCGACCGCCTGCGCGTGATGGAACTGAAAGCGCAGGGTGCGCGTGTCTTGTGTTGGACGGTACGGTCTCGGCAGGAAGAGACACAAGCGCGCAAAGTTGCAGAAAATATTACTTTTGAGGGCTATCTGCCCGCGCTTGCGGGTTGAACATCGCGCAGTACGGACCACGTTTGAGTGATGCCCCGAGAAGAGACCAATGAGCGCGCCTGACATCGAAATATCAGTGCTTGGCAGTCTTGCCGAGATCGCCTCCGACGAGTGGGATGCTTGTGCTTGCCCCGAGGCGGCCGATGGCGAGCGGGCGGTTGATCCCTTTACCACCTATCGTTTCCTGAAAGCGTTGGAGGACAGTCGATCTGTCGGAGCGGGCACTGGCTGGCAGCCGCATCATCTGGTGGCGCGGGCGGGCAGCGAAGTGATCGCGGTCGCGCCGATGTACGCAAAGGGCCACAGTCAGGGCGAATACATCTTCGATCACAACTGGGCACATGCCTGGGAGCGTGCCGGGGGACGGTATTATCCGAAGTTGCAGATCGCGGTGCCGTTTACGCCAGCCACGGGGCGTCGGTTTCTGACAAGATCGGGCGAAGAAGACCGCGGGTTTCAGGCTTTGGTGCAGGGGCTGCTGCATGTCGGGATGCAGAACCGGTTGAGTTCGGCGCATGCCACGTTTTGCACACTGGATGAGGCGATGCGTGGGGCCGAGATGGGGCTTTTGCACCGCGTAACGCAGCAATATCATTGGATGAATGACGATTACGGGTCGTTTGATGATTTTCTCGCGGCCTTGTCATCGCGCAAGCGCAAGACAGTGCGCAAGGAGCGACGCACGGCGCAGGGCTTTGGCGGCGAGATCGTTCAGTATTCGGGCGATGATTTGCGGCCCGAACACTGGGACGCATTTTGGGAGTTCTATCAGGACACTGGTTCGCGCAAATGGGGCACGCCTTATCTGACGCGGTCGTTTTTCGACATCGCGCAAGACCGGTTGCGGAACGACATGCTTCTGGTTCTGGCGCTTGAAGACGGGAGGCCGGTGGCGGGTGCTTTGAATTTCGTCGGACGGGATGTCTTGTTCGGGCGTTATTGGGGTGCGATCGAACACTATCCCTGTCTGCATTTCGAACTGTGTTATTATCAGGCGATTGATTACGCAATAAAGCACGGTTTGCGGGCGGTGGAAGCCGGAGCGCAGGGTGAGCACAAGCTGGCGCGGGGGTACTTACCGGTGGAGTGTCATTCGTTGCACTGGATGGCGGATGACGGGTTTTCCAATGCGGTGTCCGACTTTCTGGATGCGGAAAAACGGGCCGTTTCGGATGATATCGAGATTTTGACAACCTACGGACCATTCAAGAAGATCACGAAGGAGCCGACATGAGCGAGAAATTGACAGGAGCCAAGCGGGAGACGGTCTTGGCCGGGCTTACCGGGAACGGCTGGGTCATAGATGGCAATCGTGACGCAATCACCAAGACGTTCAAATTCGCGAATTTCGTGGATGCCTTTGGATGGATGACCCGGATGGCGATTATCGCTGAGAAGATGAACCATCACCCGGAGTGGTCCAACGTCTATAACAGGGTCGAGGTGACCTTGACGACGCATGATGTGGATGGTTTGAGCGCGCTGGACGCTGAATTGGCGCAAAAGATGGATAAGGCAAAGTAATGGAATATCTCGATCAGCTTCTGGGCTATGAAATTGTCGAAGGCACAACCGTCGGAGATGTTTTCACGGTTCAATTCCTGGTCGATGTTGCGGGCCAGGTGATGCTTGCCAGCATCATTCTGATTGTCGGTTTCTTTCTGGCGGGTTTCTTCCGGCGTCGGATTATCCGGCTGGCAGAACGGTCACGCCACTTCGACAAGACGATGGGCAGTTTCCTGGCCAATGTGGTGCGCTATGGCATTCTGGCGCTGACAATCATCTTCGTATTGCAGAACTTCGGCTTCCAGACCGCGTCATTGGTTGCGCTTCTAGGTGCCGCCGGTTTGGCCATTGGTTTGGCTTTGCAGGGGGTCCTCAGTGGTGTGGCGTCAGGCGTGATGCTGGTGATTTTCCGACCCATCAAAGTGGGCGATTTCGTCGAAGTGAACGGCGTGATGGGCACGGTGAAGGACATTTCGATCTTCAACACCGAGCTTGCGACGCTGGATAACGTGCAGATCATCATGCCGAATACCTCGGTCTGGTCGAATACGATCACGAATTATTCGGTCTATGACAAGCGCCGCGCCGAGTGGGTTTTTGGTGTGGCTTACGGTGCGAATTTGGCCGAGGCCGAACGGATCATTCGCGACACGATCCTGAACGATCCAAGGTCCTTGGACGATCCCGAGCCGTTCATTCAGGTGAACAACCTCGGCGATTTTTCGGTCGATTTTCTGGTGCGCGTCTGGGTGGCGGCGCCTGAATACTTCAAATATCAGGCGGATATGAAGCGGCAGGTTAAAGAGGCGTTCGATGCGGGCGGGATCGAAATTCCGTTCCCGACACGCACCGTTCTGAACGTCAGCGAATAAGCCTCAGACCATTTCCAGAAGCGTTTCGCCTGCGGTCATTTCGCAGATGCCGCGGCCTTCTTCGATCTGAAGGACTTCGACCACGCCGTCGTTGACGATCATCGCACATCGCGCGATGCGCTGGATAAAGCCCACGGGAGGTGCGTCGAATGTCAGGCCGATCGACTGGCCGAACGCGCTGGACCAGTCAGCGAGCATCGTGATGCCGGCGGCTTTCGCGCCCGTGGAGTTGCCCCAGTGGTCCATGACCTGCACATCATTGACCGCGACGCAGATGATCTCGTCGATGCCCTTCTCCAAGAACGCATCATGTGTGCGGATGAAGCTGGGCAAATGCGCCATGGTGCAGGTCGAGGTATAGGCACCGGGCAGGCCGAAGATCACGACGCGCTTGCCAGCGATATGTTTGGCGATGTCGATTTCTTCGGGGCCGTTGTCGCCCATGTGAAGAACAGTTGAAGGCTGAATACGGTCGCCGATGGTGATAGGCATTGCGGGAGTGCTCCGGGTGGTTAGTAAGGTTAAAGGGGGACTTAACGTCTTGGCGGGATTTGACCAGAGGGCAAAGCAAATGAGTGGAATTGTGGTTGTTGGTGGCGGGCAGGCAGGCGCGTCGTTGGTTGCGAAGTTGCGCAGCCTTGGGGCGGAAATGCCGATCACGTTGATCTGCGGCGAGAGCGTGCCACCTTACCAGCGCCCGCCATTGTCGAAGGCATATTTGCTGGGGGATATGGCCGAGGAGCGGCTCTATTTGCGGCCCGAGGCTTGGTATTCAGACAACAATATTGATCTGCGTCTGGGCTGCCCTGTCACTGAAATCGACACGGATCGCAAGACGGTCGACTTGGGCGGTGAATGGATCGAGTATGATCAACTTGTTCTGACAACGGGATCTGTTCCAAACCATCTGCCGGCAGCTATTGGAGGCGATCTGGAAGGGGTATTCACGGTTCGGGGTCTGGCGGATGTGGACCGGATGGAGCCTCGGTTCCAGCACGGCGCGCGGGCTTTGGTCGTCGGTGGCGGATATATCGGACTTGAAGCGGCGGCGGTAGCCACGAAGCTGGGAGTGCATGTGACGCTGATCGAAATGTCGCCTCGTATTCTGGGGCGAGTCGCTTCGGCCGAGACGGCGGATGTGATCCGGGCCGAGCATGTCTCGCACGGGGTGGATATTCGTGAAGGTGTCGGCCTGGAAAAGCTTGTGGGCGAGGGCGGGCATGTGACGGGCGCGCTCTTGACGGATGGCACGATGCTGCACGTCGATTTCGTGATTTTGGGCATTGGCATTCGCCCCGACACGCGGCTCGCCGAGACAGCGGGTATAGCGTGTAACAACGGGATTGCGGTGGATGCGTTTGGGCAGACCTCAGAGCCCGGGATTTGGGCGGCGGGGGATTGTGCAAACATTCCTTACGAGAACGGACGGCTGCGGCTAGAATCTGTGCAGAACGCGATTGATCAGGCCGAGATCGTGGCGGCGAATATTCTGGGGGCCGAGGCGCCTTATGTTCCGATGCCGTGGTTCTGGTCGGATCAGTATGATCTGAAGTTGCAGATTGCGGGTTTAAGCACCGGGTATGATCGCGTTGTGACGCGGCAGGTCGGGGGCGGGCAGAGTATCTGGTACTTCGCCGGGGATAATTTGCTGGCCGTGGATGCCGTGAATGCGCCGCGCGATTACATGGTGGGTAGACGCTTGATCGAGGCGGGAAAGAGCCCGCCGGCTGATGCGTTGGCGGACCCCGAAACTGATTTGAAGGCGCTTTTAAAGTCGTGAGGATTATCGGCGGACGCATGCGCGGGCTTGGATTGGCCTCGGTCGGGAAGGGGGATGCGGTGGCGCATTTGCGGCCCACGTCCGACCGCGTGCGGGAGTCGATTTTCAATCTTTTGCAGAATGGTGGTTATGGCGATCCGGTTGATGGGGCGCGGGTGTTGGATCTGTTTGCAGGGACGGGTGCATTGGGTCTTGAGGCGTTGAGCCGGGGTGCGGAGTCTTGTGTGTTTGTCGACTCGGGTCGGGTCGCTGGGCGGTTGTTGGCGGAGAACATCGAGCGGGCGCGGGTGTCGGATGTGGTGCGCATTATTGCTCGGGATGCGCAGCGGCTTGGAGCGCATTCCGGGGATTTGGCGACGCTGGTGTTTCTGGACCCGCCTTATGGCAAGGGACTTGGGGCGCGGGCTTTGGAGGTGGTGGCCAAGAGCGGTTGGCTCGCTGAGAGGACACTGGTGGTTTGGGAGGAAGCGTCCGAGCAAGATGCGCCGGACGGGTTCACCAAGCTCGATGCGCGTCGGTATGGCGACACTTGGGTGACGATGCTGGAGTACGACGGCTAAGGCTGCTGTGATTTGGTGAAGTCGGAGTGCTAGGTTATGCTGGACCTATGAGCGATGCTGCATCATCCGACTGGGGCGTCTTTCCGCGAGTTGAAGCGGAAGAACGCAGGGCTCCAACACCGAAGGCGAACTGGCCGTTGATGGGGGACGTTCTGGCTTCTCGTGGGGGCGTGCCGGAGCATCTGATCCAATGGCAGCGCGCAATGGGCGAGCACGACCCGGAACCGCTGCTTTAGCTATTCAGCGGCGATCTGTTCGTCTGCTTTTTCCACTTTGACGGCCGCGAATTTGAACTCGGGGATTTTGCCGTAAGGGTCGATCGCCGAGTTCGTCAGAATGTTGGCGGCGGCTTCGACGAAGGCGAAGGGGACGAACACCATGTCGGGCGCGACAGCGCGGTCAGCGCGGGCCATGAGGGTGATCGTACCGCGTCGGGTGGTCAGGCGCACGTGGCCGCCGGGTTCTACGCTCAGCTTGCGCAGTGTTGACGGGTGAAGCGAGCAGTTGGCTTCGGGTTCGACAGCGTCGAGCACTTTGGAGCGACGGGTCATGGAGCCGGTGTGCCAGTGTTCGAGTTGGCGACCTGTGGTCAGGATCATCGGATATTCGGCGTCGGGTGTTTCGTCCGGGGCGATGACGGAAGCAGGCGTGAAGCGCGCGCGACCTTCTGCGCGAGGGAAGCCGTCACCGAAGACGATGGGCTGGCCGGGGTCTGTCGGGCTGAGGGACGGATAGGTCACGGCGTTTTCATTTTCGAGCCGGTCCCATGTGATGTTGTTCAGTGAGTTCATGTTGAGCTTCATCTCGGCGAATACATCTGCCGGAGATGCGTAGTCCCAGTTGAGGCCGCAGCGCTTGGCGAGGTCGACGGTGATTGCCCAGTCTTCGCGTGCTTCACCCGGAGGTGCGACAGCGGGTCGGCCCATTTGCACCTGTCGGTTGGTGTTCGTGACGGTGCCGGATTTCCCATAAAAGGCAGAGGCGGGCAGGATCACGTCGGCGTAGTTTGCGGTTTCGGTGATGAAGATGTCTTGCACGACGAGGTGGTCGAGCTTTGCCAGTGCGTCGCGGGCGTGGTCGACGTCGGGGTCGGACATGGCCGGGTTTTCGCCGAGGATATACATCGCCTTGATCTGGTCGTCGTGGACGGCGTCCATGATTTCGGTGACGGTGAGGCCCTTCTCGTTGGAGAAATCGCCCGAGTTCCAGACATCCGCAAAGGCCGAGCGCACGCCGTCGTCGGTGACGGACTGATAATCAGGCAAAAACATCGGGATAAGCCCCGCGTCGGACGCGCCCTGCACGTTGTTTTGCCCACGCAAAGGGTGAAGGCCTGCGCCGGGACGGCCGACCTGACCGGTCATGAGTGCGAGGCTGATGAGGCAGCGGGAATTGTCGGTGCCGTGGATGTGCTGGCTAATGCCCATTCCCCAGAAGATCATCGCAGCCTTTGCGTTTGCGAACTCGCGGGCCACTGTGCGCAGGGTTTCAGGATCGATGCCGCAGATCTCGGACATCTTTTCGGGAGAGAAGTCCTTGAGGTGGGCTTTTTCGGCTTCCCAGTTTTCGGTGTAGGCTTCGATGTATTGCTGGTCGTAGAGTTTTTCTTCCACGATCGTGTGCATGATTGCATTCAGCATGGATACGTCCGCTCCGGGGCGGAATTGCAGCATGTGGGTCGCAAACCGACGAAGACCGACCCCGCGCGGATCCATGACGATGAGTTTGCCGCCACGCTTGGTGAATTGCTTGAAGAAGGTCGCGGCAACCGGGTGGTTTTCGATCGGGTTCGCGCCGATGACGATGGCGACGTCGGCGTTTTTGATCTCGTTGAAGGTGGCTGTGACCGCGCCGGAGCCGACGTTTTCCATCAAGGCTGCGACCGAGGAGGCATGGCAGAGCCGGGTGCAGTGGTCGACGTTGTTGTGGCCAAAGCCCTGACGAATGAATTTCTGGAAAAGGTAGGCTTCTTCGTTGGTGCATTTGGCCGAGCCAAAGCCAGCAACTTCGCGACCGCGCCCTTTGAGGCCGTTTGCGGCGATGTCCAGGGCTTCGTCCCATGTCGCTTCGCGGAAGTGGGTCTGCCAGTTGCCGGGGTCGACGTTCAGACCTTTCGCGGGGGCGTCTTCGCGACGGACAAGGGGTTTTGTAAGGCGGTGCGGGTGGTGGATGTAGTCGAAGCCGAAACGACCCTTTACGCAGAGGCGGCCTTCGTTGGCGGGACCGTTGATGCCTTCGACGTATTTCACGTTGCCGTCTTTGACCTTGAGCGAGACCTGACAGCCGACGCCACAGAAGGGGCAGATAGAATTTACTTCGCTGTCGAAATCTTTGCTGTCGCCGGTGCCGGCACCTGATGTGACGGTGGCGGGCATGAGGGCGCCGGTCGGGCAGGCTTGCACGCATTCGCCACAGGCGACGCAGGTCGAGTCGCCCATCGGATCGTCGAAGTCGAAGACCGGATAGCTGTCGTGGCCGCGCCCTGCCATGCCGATGACGTCGTTGACTTGCACCTCGCGGCAGGCGCGCACGCAGAGGCCGCATTGAATGCAGGCGTCGAGATTGACGCTCATGGCGACGTGGCTGTCGTCGAGAAGTGGAATGCGACCGTCTTCCAGTTTAGGGAACCGCGAAGTTTCGATGCCTTGGACACCGGCCATGTCCCAGAGGTGACTAGATTTATCGTGAGCGACGTCTTGTTCAGGTTGATCCGTGACGAGCATTTCCATGACGAGCTTGCGGGCCTGAGTTTCGCGTGCGCCTTGGCTGGAGACTGTCATGCCTTCGGTCGGGGTGCGGATGCAGGACGCGGCCAGAGTTCGTTCGCCGTCGATTGCGACCATGCAGGCGCGGCAGTTGCCGTCCGAGCGATATCCCGGCGCATCCTTGTGGCACAGATGCGGGATCAGGGTGCCGATCCGTTTGGCGACTTCCCAGATGGTTTCGCCGCGCGCGGCTTCCACATCGCGGCCATCGAGGGTGAATTTGATCGTGTCGCTCATGCGTTAGGCTCCCTTTGTGGAAAGGTTAGACCACCGACGCAGGCTATGGAACGTCTCAAAGGCGACAGGGGCGGGTGAAAATGCGTCTTTGACTCGCCGAGGGTGTCAGATCGGAAACTTGCGTCGGTGCTAATTGGCAAGCAGAGCGCGATCCGGTATCGCCCTTGGAGAAGGAGTTCTCATGGGCGAAATTGTTCTGGTCCGGCATGGGCAAGCGAATTCTGCGGCGACGACGGAAGACGACTATGATCGGTTGAGTGCACTTGGTGTGCGCCAGTCGGAGTGGCTTGGCGAGTGGATGCGGGATCATTCCTATGCGTTTGATCATGTGCTGTCCGGCACGCTTGTGCGGCATCGCCAGACCGTCGGCGCGATGGGCTGGACGGCGGACGAAGATGCGCGGTTGAACGAGATCGACTATTTCCGGCTGACGGATCAGATGCACACCGTATTGGGTGAACCGATGCCGACGCCTGAGACGTTCAGTGATCACATGCCCAAGGTCTTCGCCGCATGGAAGCAGGCTGAGATCGAAGGGCAGGAGACCTACGAGAACTTCGAAGCACGAGTTGCGGATTTGCTGGAGGAAGCCTCGGTTCCAGGGCGCAGACTGCTCTGTGTCACCTCGGGCGGGGTAATCGGGATGGTGCTGCGGCATATTCTGGACCTTGATATCGTGCGGATGAGCCATGTCATGCTGCCGATCTGGAATACCTCAATTCACCGTCTTACGGTGCGGGATGGGGCTGCATTTCTGGCGGGTTTCAACGCGATCCCGCATCTTGACCGACCTGAGCGCATCGACGCGCGCACACATTTCTGAGGGAGATGACAGATGCTGAAGTTGTATTGGGCCCCCGGGACGATTGCCTCGGCCTCGGCCATTGTTCTGGAAGAAGGCAATGTCCATTGGGAGGGCATTCGCCTTAACTTCAGAGAGGGCGACCAGATGAAGCCCGCTTATCACGCGGTGAACCCGAAGGGGCGCGTGCCGGCTTTGGTGACGCCCGGAGGTGTTTTGACCGAGACCGGGGCAATCCTGGAATATCTTGCCGCGACAGCGGTGCCGGGGCTTGTGCCGGTTGATCCGCTTCATGCGGCGCGGATGCGGGAGGTGATGTATTATCTGGCGTCAACGATGCACGTGAACCATGCCCATAAGATGCGGGGATCGCGCTGGGCGGATGATGAGCGGTCGTGGGCGGATATGAAGGCCAAGGTGCCCGAGACCATGGCGGCGAGTTGCGCCTATATCGAGGACCTTGTTGAAGGGCCGTTCCTGTTTGGAGACCATGTCACTTTGGCGGATGCCTGGCTTTATACGATCAGCACTTGGCTTGAGGCGGACGGCGTTGATGTCTCGCGCTTTCCCAAGCTTGAGGCGTTTCGCGAGGCGATGAGCGCGCGTACTTCGGTGAAGGCAGTGCGTGATCTGGGGATGATGGCGTGACGCATTTCTGGGTGCGCCATGAGCCTCGGGCGAACGAGGCGCGGGTCGGTGTGACGCCGGAGGGTGTTGCGGCGTTGATGGCTGCGGGTCATGACGTCACGGTCGAGGACGACCCGACGCGGTCGATTGGGGTGAGCGGGTATCGCGAGGCCGGCGCACAGATCGTGACGGCGGGGGGCTGGGTGGATGCCCCGAAAGACGCGGTGATTTGTGGGTTGAAGGAGTTGCCCGATGACGGAACCCCTCTGGTCCATCGCCACATCATGTTCGGACATGCCTACAAGGGGCAGGCCGACGGTGCTGTTTTGTTGGAGCGGTTTCGCGCAGGTGCCGGGACGCTTCTTGATCTGGAGTATCTGACCGAAACGAATGGGCGTCGCGTTGCGGCGTTTGGCGTGTGGGCCGGGTTCGCGGGGGCGGCGGTGTCGTTGATCGGTTGGGCGGCGGCGCAGGCTGGCCAACCGTGTCCCCCAGCGCGGACGTTCGCTACGGCCGATGCGATGACGGACTTCGTTCGCGACGCGCTGGGCGGTGCAAAACCGAGCGTGATCGTGATCGGGGCTTTGGGTCGGGTTGGCACCGGCGCGCGCGATCTTTGCGATCGTTTGGGTTTGCCGGTGACGGCGTGGGATATGGCCGAGACGGCATCCGGTGGTCCGTTTCCCGAGATTTTGGCGCATGATGTTTTTCTGAACTGTATTTTGGCGAGTCCCGGTGTGCCGGTTTTTGTGCCACGGGATGCGCTTGAAGCTGATCGGCGGCTTCAGATGATCGGGGATATCGCCTGTGATCCGTCGAGTGATTTCTCGCCGGTGAAAGTGTATGATCGGACGACGACATGGGAGGCTCCGGTTTTGCGGGTGCATGAGGTGCCTGTGCTGGATGTGATGGCGATTGATAACCTGCCGTCCATGCTGCCGCGTGAAGCCTCCGAAGACTTTGCGGGGCAGTTGTTGCCGCATCTGCTGGCGTTTGATTCTGATCCAAGCTGCGTATGGGCACGGGCTGTTGATATTTTTCGGATGCATATGGCCTAGCGCAACAATATGTGCGCGGATTTGCGCTAGTCAGTGAAAAATACAGAACAATTCTTGAAACAGTCGTCGGGCATTTGACCGCAACTTTGCGCTGTCTTGTGCCTTGGCGCATTTCGACCGCAAAATCTGGGATCCAAGGCGGCGACAATTCTAAAAATGCCGCAGGATTGGATACGTAATGACCCGTCCGCGCCACATTATGGGCCAAATCTGCCGATAGCTCTGATCAGGTCGCAGCAATCAGGTGGCGATATTTTGGCATATTGGGCAGTGCCCTGGCGCCAGGAAAGATCGCCTGACGAAGAGAGCGACAAAAACTTGGGTGAGAGATGAACGCAGGGCAACAAAATTACGATCCAGGGCTCTCTGAGAGCTTCGCGGATGCGTTAAAGCCCGGCACGGAGTTGCTGCACGGCCAGTTCAGGATTGAAAAGTTCCTGAATGCTGGCGGTTTCGGCATGACCTATCTCGCCCGCGACAGTCTGGATCGGATTGTTGTTATCAAGGAATGTTTCCCGTCTTCGATGTGTTGCCGCAACAACGGCAGCGTCATGGCGCGCTCGCGCCAGCATCAGGCGGAATTCGACGCGGTGGTGAAGCACTTCGGTGCCGAAGCACGCCGTTTGTCGAAACTGAACCACCCGCACATCGTAGGCATCCACCAGGTTTTCGAGGACAATCAGACCGCCTACATGGCGCTTGATTTCGTTCGCGGTCGTGATCTGCTCGACACGATTGAAGACCCGCGGATGAAACTACACCCTCGGGACGTGAAAGACATCCTTCTTAAGTGTCTCGAGGCGGTTCACTATATCCACACCAACGATGTTCTTCACCGCGATATTTCGCCTGACAACATTCTGATCGATGGCAAGGGCAACCCTGTTCTGATCGACTTTGGTGCGGCCAAGGAAGAAGCCACGCGCGCCAGCCGCGCGCTATCAGCTTTGCATGTGGTCAAGGATGGCTACAGCCCGCATGAATTTTATATCGCGGGTTCGACACAAGATGCTTCGTCGGACCTCTATTCGCTGGGTGCCACGTTCTACCATGTTCTGACGGGCATGGCGCCGCCGGATGCGCAGGCGCGCGTTTCGGCAATCGCGGGTGACCGGCCTGATCCTTACAAACCTGTGACAGGCAAGTTCCCGCAGTTCGAGGACGCGTTCCTTCATGCGGTCGACAAGGCGCTGAGTGTTTTCCCACCGGATCGCATCCAGACGGCCCGCGACTGGATGGAACTTGTCGATACCGAGCGTCGCCGGTCCGCCGCGTTGCAGCAGGCCGAACTTGATCGCCAGATCGAGCTGTCAATCTCGCGTCTTGTTCAAGAAACGAACAGGGCGGTTGAAGAAGACATTAAAGAACACGAGGCCAAGTCGAAGGCCGAGAAAAAAGAAGCTCAGCGGTTGCAGAAGCTGGCTGAGGAACAGATGCGACAGCGAAAGAAGACGCTGGATGAACTGGCAATGCTTGATGATCAGGTGTTCCTGGAAGAGCAAAGCCGAAATGCAGAAAACGCGATGCGCCGGTCCCAGATGGGCGGCAATCACGATGAGGCTGGTCGAAAACGCAAGAGATCGATCCTGAGCCGTTTGCTCCCATTCGGATTACTGCGCGGGACATTCCGCGGCAACGGTCCTTCGGATTATCTCTAGAGAGGCAGAATCATGAAATTGTTCAAGAATATCATGTCGAGAAAGCCCGACCCGGAAGAAGCGGTGGGCAAGATTGATCTGGAGATGGACGTTGAGCCATTGCGTCGCCGCAGCGAGCCGCTGGCAGACGATACCGGTCGCGTGAATTCCAGCCGACGGACGTCCGACTTTGATGATCCGCTGTTTGCAGATCGCTCGAAGCCGACGTACGAGCGCGAAGAAGAGCCTGAAGAAGTCGATGGCGCTGGTTGGGGCGCTGCGGCCTGGGACGACCAGGATGATTGGGACGATGACGACGACGATTGGGGCGACGACGATGGCTTTGATGCCAATGGCGAAGACAAGACCCATCTTGTGAGTGAAATTCGCGGTGCCGTGAGCTCGGTGAGCCACGTTTCGCCGGACGATGAACATGAAGATAAGGGTGACGCTAGGCACACCGAGTTCCCTGCAAGCCGCTGGTCTGACGATGCGGATTTCGGTCGCAAGGCGATTGCGCGCAGCCAACTTGGTAGCCAGGTCGACGGCGCCGAAGACCGGCTGCTTCGCGAGACGAACTCGAAGTTCGTTGACAGCGAAGGTAGCCGCCGGCGGTCTGCAATGGCGCACCTCAAGGCCGCCGCGCAGGCGACCAAAGCGGATCGTGTGCTCAAGCATGTTGCCGAGCGGGACCCGACTGCGGACCCGGACGAGCAAAGCCCATACCGCGATGATCTGGCGAAGGTCGTTCGGCCCCGCACATCGAGCCGTCCGATCAGCCGTCCTGTAAGTCGCCCACGAAGTGAACCGGCGTCTTGGGATCAGGGCACAAGTGACGATGACGCCGCTTTGTTTGCCGCGAGCGAAGATGAGATGCTCGAAAGCAACGCGATGGATACTGTTTCGGATGAAGAGCACGACGATCTGATGGCGCATGCGCCCGACGATCTCAGCGCGGACGATTTTGCGGACGACGCGGATTTTGACCGTGAGCCGTCCGCCTTTGCGGGTTCTGCTTTCGCCGATGACACCGACGATGAGGACGACGATGAGACGTCGGGCTGGGGCAGCCGTTTTGCTTCGGATGACGACGAAGGCATTGATCGCTCTGCATTTTCTGATGAGCCGGAACCTGATGTCTTTGCGAAACAGGGCGCCGCGATAAAGAGCGACGGCTTTGGCGACGACAGCGACGAGGCCGACGACGGGTTCGATATGGATGAAGATCTGGATTCAGATGGTCCTGTCGCAAGCAGCGTTGTTTCTGAAGTTGTTGCGTCCGCAAATGCCGAAGAAGATGACGAAGACTCTGCTGATGACGAATTCGTTCGCCGGCAGATCGTTGAGATGTCAGGCGTTTCCGAAGCAGCGGCCGAGGTCGAGCCTGTCAGCAAAGCGGATGGATATGTGAATGTCGGTGCGGCGGTTTCGGGTCGCGCCGGGCGAAGTGTGGGTCGGGTCAAGACACGTCTGCTTGGTTTTCAGGCGCAGGAAGATGCACCGGAAGATGTATTTGAAAGCGCCAAGACGGCAGGTGAATCGAACAAGTCCGAGTTTCCTGTGGGGTGGATCATTGTCATCAATGGCCCAGGGCGAGGATCGTGCTTCACAATGTTCTCTGGCGTTAGTCAGATTGGACGGGGCGAAGATCAGGCTGTCCGCCTTGATTTTGGCGATACCTCGATTTCTCGCAACAACCACGCAGCCGTCGCTTTCGATGACGAGCAGGGCAGGTTTTTCCTCGGGCACGGCGGTAAATCGAACCTTGTGCGCCTGAACGGCAAGCCGGTCTTGTCGACGGAAGAGCTTGCGAACGGCGATCTGGTTCGAATTGGCGAAACTACACTGAAATTTGTGGCGCTCTGTGGTGAGGACTTCACCTGGGCGTCTTCCGAAGGCGAAGGGACCGCGGCCGAGTAATGACGAAGTCGCCTGACATAAGGTTTGACGTTGCATCCGTCCTCAATCGCGGTCGTCGCGACTACCAGGAAGATGCAATTGCGACGGACTTCCCGCGCGGCGCGGAGTTCGGCTATGCCGTCCTGTCGGACGGTATGGGCGGACATGCTGCCGGGGATGTTGCGTCGAAAATCGTCGTAACCGAAATGTTCAGCGAACTGAAATTCCAGTCGTCCGATACCAAATCTTTTGTCGAGAATGTCTGCGAAGTCCTGAAGGGCGCGGCGGTTTCCGCAAATGCCTGCATGGCCGCCCATACGTCGAACAATCCCGACACTGCCGGAATGGGCGCGACTCTCGTGGCGCCGGTGTTCCTGCGTGACAAGTTGTTCTGGATCTCGATCGGCGACAGCCCACTCTATCTTTATCGCGGTGGCCAATTGCGCCAGTTGAACGAAGATCATTCGCTGGGTCCGCATATCGACTACATGGTGAGATCCGGCATGATGTCCGAGGATGTTGGCCGTAATCACCCGGATCGCAATGCTTTGACCTCGGTGCTGATCGGCGAAACCATCGAACGCATTGATTGCCCCGAGGTGCCTTTCCAACTGCGCAACGGTGACATTCTGGTGGTCGCAAGTGACGGCCTGCAGTTCCTGTCCAACAGCAAGATCAGAAACGTCCTGCGTGACAGTGACGACCAGCCCGCGATGCGCATTGCCGATCGTTTGATGAATGAGCTGGCAACGCTGGGTGATCCTGAGCAGGACAACATTTGCTTTTCTGTGATCAAGGTGCGCTTCAAGCAGCAACCAGAAGAGAACGCCAATATTTTCACGCCGGAGTTTGAGAACCGCGCGACCAAGCGCCGGCAGGTAACGACGCGTCCCATCAAGCCGAAGCCGGTGCCTTCCGAAGAGCCGGTTTCCGCAAACCGGGACAGCAAAGAGCCTGCGCCAAAAGCGCAAACCAGCCAAAAGGCGACCCGTGAAGGTGGGCCGATCTTTCTGCGGCGTCGTTGGCTTGCCTCGGATAGTGGCGCATGAAAGATACGGCAGCCGACGAAGATGTCATCGAGCGGCTTCAGTTTGCGCTGGCCGCCGAAGCCTTGCCAAAAGCCGCACGTGAACACGCTTCGCTTCTGCTGAAGCGATTGTCGTCGCCAGTGCGCGTCTCGGTTCTCGGACTTCCGGGCGCGGGCAAGTCCGAAATACTGAATATGTTCATCGGCCAACGGCTGCTTCCGAAAGACAGTAAGCTTCCGACCACAGAACTGACCTACGGCGCCGTTGCGCGCATTGTGGTCACGGGGGCAAACGGCAGCCGGCAGGTGGTCGAGGGACTGGATTTTGACAAGGCGCGGGCTGTTTCGCCGGCCTTCATGCGCATCGAAATGCCCATTCCGCTCTTGCAGCGGATCAGCTTGCTGGAGGTGGTCACTGACGGTTCCTCGAGCGAATTCCAATCTGCAATCGACTGGGCCGTGCGGCGGACGGATATTGCTCTTTGGTGCACGCAAACGTTTGGGCCAGCCGAAGCAAAGCTCTGGGCGCGCGTGCCCGACAGTCTCAAGGACCACGCCTTCCTGGTGTTGTCGAAAGCGGATGAGTTATCCGCGAAAAGTGCGCTGACCTCGCGAATCGCCGATCTTGAAACCATCGTCTCGGAGGAGTTCCATTCGCTGTTCGCGGTGGCAACTTTGCAGGCGATTAAGGCACATGGTGCAAACGGTGCGATCGACGAAGCGATTTACCATGCGTCGGGTGGAGGCGCGTTGAGCGCGGAAATCCTGCGTCACGCCGAGCGCGGTCGTCGGGCTGACGTAGACAGCGCGCATCTTTTCCTTGCGCGGTATCAGATCAAGTCACCTTCAAAGACGAAACCGGCATCTGAAGCGCCCGAATCCAAAGGCAAGGCTTCGAAGCCAGCGCCTGAGCCAAAAGCGGTGGTAGAGCCCGCGCACCGTGGAAATGAGCGCGGATTCGAAAGCGAAATCGTTGAAAATGAGGCAATTTTCTTAGATTCTGCTCAGTTTCTTCGGCGACGCGGTGATGCTCTATTGCAGTCCGCGACGAAACTGGGCCGGAGCAAGGCCGATGGCATTGTCACTCAATGCGTGGACGCGGTCGAGCATCTGGTGGACCTGTTCAGCGACGACGATTCCGGCTGCGCAGTGGTCGATGCCTTTCTGGATGATCTTACGGAAGCCTCTGACCTTATGGTCTTAATGCAGGTCGAAAGTGGCGATGCGTCGGCGGCGGACGCGGCAACGCTGTTGCTGCAGCTTCGCCGCGAAATGGAAATGAAATTGGCAGCTTAGGAAGGTTGAACACACGACATTGACCGAAAATCCGTCACAAAAAGGCCAGATTGGCCGGGAATTCTAGCGCAGTTCGAAACGATGGCGCCTGAACAGAAGTTGTGCACGGCCGGAAGGCCAAACAGGTGTGTGTGTTCTTTAGGTAGTAGATATGAAAGTTGACACGAGGATCATGGAAGAAGGTGCCGCCCCAGCTGCAGGCAATGCGCATCTCCTCGGGCGTGGGTTCGAGGGGCTTGAACCTTACTTGCAGAAATCCCGCGATTTGCGACAGGCGCTGGTTGCTCTTGGCAAAATGGGCGACAAGTCCACGAACCGCACGGCCCGCCGTCTCCATCACCAACTGAAACATGCCGAACCTTCCGTCACGATGATCGGACAGGTGAAGGCCGGCAAGACATCGCTTGTAAATGCGATGGTTGGTTTTCCTGATCTTCTGCCGGCGGACGTGAACCCGTGGACATCGGTAGTGACGTCCCTTCATCTCAACCCGCATGTGTCCCAGGACGAGAACCGCGCGAGCTTCCGTTTTTTCGATATGGAGGAATGGAGTCGACTTCTGGATCGCGGCGGTCGGATTGGTGAGCTCGCTGCCCGTGCCGGCGCAGAAGACGAACTTGAGAAAGTGCGTGAGCAGGTCATCGAGATGCGTGAGAAATCGCGCGAGCGCCTCGGCGACAAGTTCGAACTCCTTTTGGGCCAGCAGCACGACTATGGGTATTTCGATAACGAACTGATCGAGCGTTACGTCTGTCTTGGCGACGATTTCGAGGACGACTTCGAGACAAGTCAGGCGCAAGGCCGTTTCGCGGATATAACAAAGTCCGCTGAGATCTTCATGCACCGTCCTGAAATGCCGATGCCGCTTTGCATTCGCGACACGCCCGGCGTGAACGATACGTTCATGATCCGTGAGCAGATCACGATCCGCGCAATCCGCGAGAGCCGTATCTGTGTCGTCGTGCTCGCGGCGCATCAGGCGCTTAGTTCGGTCGACATGGCGCTTATCCGCCTGATCGCGAACGTGAAGTCGCGCGAAGTCATTATCGCCGTGAACCGTTGCGATGAATTGAGCGACCCGCTGACGCAAATCCCTCAAATCCGCAACAGCATCCGCAAGACGCTTTCCGAGCATGATGGTCCAAAGGATGCGCAGATCATTTTCTCGTCCGCCTATTGCGCGACTGCCGCCCTGACGGGAAATATCGATGCGATCGATGCCGAAACGCTTGAGGCTTTGACGGCCTGGGCAGTTGAAGATGGCCGTGTGACGGATCCAGATGCCCTTACACCCGAAGAACTGTTGTGGGACATTTCAGGTCTTCCAAGCATTTATGCAGCTTTAAGCGAACGGATTTCCGATGGCGCCGGGCAGGATATGCTGGACCGCATCGCCAAGTCCGCAATGAACCTTGCCAATGGCCTGAACGCCGCGCACCAGGTGGTCTCGCGCCGCGAGTCTGATATCGGCTTGCCGCCTCTTGAAAAAGGTCAACTTGAGAGCGAACTGAAGCGCATCGAGGCAGATTCCATTGCAGCGATGAACGCTGCATTTGAAACGACCATCCAAGAGTTTCAGAAAAGGCTTGAGCGTTCACACCGAAGCTTCCTCGAACGGGCGACCGGCTCCTTGCTGAAACACCTTGAAGAGAACGGTGAAAGCGAAGTTTGGGAATATGATCCAAGTGGTTTGCGGATATTGCTGCGCACCGCCTATCAGGTCTTTGGGCGCAAAGCGCAGAAGACCACGAAAGATCTGCTGATCGAGACGGCAGAAACCTATGCCAGTGTCTATTTCAGACTGTTCGATGTCGCCGAAGAGGACTTCGGGATCGAGGCGCCCACGCCGCCGTCAGTGCCGTCTCCGGTGTTGTTGGGGCAAACGATCGCGCTTGATCTCAAGGGAACGTGGTGGTCGCGCTGGTGGCACAAACGCAGGGGTTTCCGCTCATTCGCGACTGAATTCGCGGACATGATCAAGTCTGAAACGGATCCGATTGTGGAGAGCCTGAGTGGCGCGCACGCGGAGTCCATTCGTGAAGCATCATTGCAGGAACTGAGGGAATTCATGGCCGAGCAACGCTTGCTGCTCACGCGCCTGTCGGAAGAAGCGGACAATGCACCCGGCGGGGCTGCGGCACTGCTCGATGCTGAAGGCACAGCGATCAAACGTGCACAACTGAAGCAAACAATGGCCACGTTGACGGAAATTGCGGCCTGAGGGGGTTACGATGGAAGACCAGAACGAACATCAGGATGGCACTGAAGAACCAACAGAGCATGACAGCGTAGAAAGCTCGGTTTTTCGTGTTCTGGATGCGAGCCGCAAATCCGCCTTTGAAGAGGACAACGCGACGCGCATCGAATCGCGACCCTCGTTTGACGTTACCGATCCGATTGATGACTCGCGGATTTCTCGTTCGCAGGATGATTTCGCGTCGGATTTCGCGGACCCTTCGCTGCTCTACCGTGGTCCCGCTGAGCCCGCACAAGCGGAGCAGGTGGAACAGGAAGATACACTTGAAGAACACGAGGATGAGCACGCGTCTTTTGACGATGTGACCGAAAGCGCATCAGAGGCCGAGGAATTCACCGTCATAGAAGCGGCTCCTGAAGAGCTGGTTGAGGAATCCGAAGCGCCGGGCCTGCCTGCGCGAGCTGAAGGCGGCAAGCCTGTTCTGTGTTTGATGGGAGAATTCAGCGCGGGAAAATCGACGCTTTCTAACCTGCTGATCAAGACAGCCGCTTTGCCGGTCAACGTCACCGCAACCCAACTTCCGCCAGTTTGGATTTCGAAAGGCAATAGTGCGCCTTATCGGGTGAACCACGATGGGCGTGAGTTCGAAATTGAGCTTGAGAAACTAGAAGAAGTGTCGGTCGAGGACACGGCGTTCATCCGCATTTTCCACGACGCAGAATTGCTCGATCATTGCGACTTGATCGACATGCCCGGTATTTCGGACCCGAATATGGACGCCGATGTATGGGAACGCGTTATCCCATATGCCGATGCGGTGATCTGGTGCACCCACGCAACGCAGGCGTGGCGGCAATCTGAGGCCGCCGTGTGGTCTATGCTTCCGCCCGCGCTTTATGCCAACAGCTTTTTGCTTTTGACGCGGATGGACAAGATTCTGTCAGATCGTGATCGAATGCGCGTCGCCAAACGCGTCGGACGCGAGACGGTCGGGCAATTTCGCGAGCTGTTCCCGATATCGCTGACCCGCGCCCTTGCGGCTGAAGGTGACGCCGAAAAGTGGGCAGCGAGCGGGGCCGAAGACTTCACCAATGCTCTGCACCAGCTTTTGGCGGAGATCGGGGAGCGCAAATCTGAATACGCACTTGCACATGCGCCTACCGCACCGGAAGAACCGGCAAAGTATGTGATGCCTTCTCGCGTTCAGCCAAAGAAGCTTCTTGCGCGCCGCCCCACAAGTCGCCCCACTTCAGCACCGGCTCCGCTTCCACCTCTCTAGTGTCGGACGCGTCGGTTTCGGCTCTTTAAGGCCAGCGGGGCTTGCGTCCGCTGCTCTTGCTGCGCATTAAGGTGTCGGCGATGGGCGCAGGGTGCTTTAGCGCGGCGAAGGGCGGATAATGGACGTCACCAAGGCATTGGATCAATTTCGTGCAGACGTGGAAGGCTGTGATCTTGCGGCCTTCGCTGATCTGAACACGTCGATGATCCTTTGTGTCAGCGCCTCGACCCGCCATGCGCAAGAGGAGCTGGACGCTTTGACCGAAACGGCTGCGGCGGTTCTGGACGGCGCGATATCAGAAGGTGCGCAAAGCCTGATCGGTGGTGAAAAGGCCCAAACGGCGATCACGATGACCCCGGTTGATGTGCGTGTCTATCTTCGCGCATCGCCCGCCAAGAGTGAGGCTCTGATCTGCCTTTGCTCGCCAGATGCTGACATGGCGAAAATCGTGGCGCGTGGCAGTGCGACTTTAGCCTCGATTATGGCTGAAGGGTAAGGTGGGACCGAATGGATGATTTCTCCCGCCTTGAAGCGACCCTGGCAAAGCTGCGCCAGCGCGCAAAAGCACCAGGTGAACACCGGATCATTCGCGGCGAGCCGGAACGTCTTTTGGCGGCCGTTGTCACCGAGATCGACGAGACAATCCTTCCGCGCGAAATTCGCTTTGCGTCTGGCGAAATCTCTTTCTCGATTGCCGTTGCGAACAGGCGGTTTCAGGCATTGATGACTGTTGTTCCGGCTCAAGACGCGACGACGAGGCTGGTTGGCAAGGCGATCGCGGATGTCGATGACACTGCGCTCGCGGAAGTACGCCATGCATTGACTGCCCTGCTGTCCAAAGGAAGAGAGTGGGCAATCGCAAGTCAGCGTCAAGCTGGCGGCGGGTTTCCCTCAGATGTTGGCGTTCCGACGGAGCCTTTGACGCGCGCGTGGGAGATTGCGCCCGTGGGGGAGACACGGACAAACCCGGGCGCCGCACTTGAGGACTTCCTGATCGCGCTGGATGCACGGGCCTCGGCATGGCTGCTCATCGAAGGCGAGGAAGTTAAGAAGCAATCCGGTTCAGAGAGCCTTTTGGCTGACCTCGGCAATCAGGCTGCTGTGTTTCTTGACGGCTATTTCAGCAAGAAAGACCTGCTGTTTCAGGGTGAGACGGGTCCAAGTGGACTTGTATTCGCGGGCGGAGCAGGTGGTGAGGCGGTCCTATTTCTGGACTGCGAGTCCTCCATGGCTTTCGTTCTCAGTAAATCGCAAGATGTTGCGACGCTCGCCCAGGATTGGCAGGCGCGCGTCGCTTTCTAGGGTGTTGGCTCGGTTCAGTCCGCGCCTGTGACTCGTATTTGCGCGTCCGGAGCGGGCTTGAACGTCTTCTGCACCAGATAGGTCAGAACGGTCACCCCAATCCCGACCAGATCGGTTATCAAACCGCCTGCAATCATGCAGAGCGCCGCAAGCATAAGGGCAGCCCGGATGAACCACGCCGTTCTGTTGCCCATGAACCATCCCTGCACACCCGAGGACAAAAGGTAGACCCCGAAGACGGCTGTGACGCCCGCGCGGATAATCTCCACCCATGAGCCATCCATCAGGATCGCGCCGTTGTAGAAGAACATGAACGGAACGATGAAGGCCGCGATCCCTATCTTGAAGCTGGCCACACTGGTCTCCATCGGGTTGGCGCCGGATATGCCCGCCGCAGCATAACTGGCCAGCGCTACCGGTGGCGTGATTGCCGAAAGAACCGCAAAGTAGAAGACGAAGAAATGCGCGGTCAAAAGCGGAATGCCCAGTTGAACCAGTCCCGGTGCCACGACAGATGCTGCCACCGCATAGGCTGCGGTCGTCGGCATGCCCATGCCAAGCAGGATCGAAATGCACATTGCAAAGAACAGCGCTAGAAGCTGCGAGTTTTCCGCGATTCCAAGCAGCAGCGAGGAGAACCGTGCGCCGACACCAGTGAGGCTGATCACGCCGACGATGATACCGGCACAAGCGCATACCGCGATGATCTGGATCGACATAACGCCCGCCAGTTCAAAGGCTTTCAGAATGGACCTTGGCCCCATCCGAAACGGCGTGAGCCAGGACACAACCGCCGCCGCGACCGTCGCCAATGTTCCGGCGCGGATGACGGAGTAGCCTGCAAACAAGGCATAGATCAGGATGATGATCGGCAGGAACAGATAGACCTGGCGCACCATCTTGTTGAACTTCGGCAGTTCATCTTCGCGCATGCCTCGCATGCCCAGCTTGGCGGCTTCGAAGTCGACCATGAAGTAGACAGACACAAAGTACAGTACTGCCGGAATGATCGCAGCGACGGCGATCTCGGTATACGGAATTCCGGTTACCTCGGCCATGATGAAGGCTCCCGCGCCCATGATCGGCGGCATGATCTGACCGCCCGTTGACGCGGCGGCTTCGACCGCGCCGGCCGTCTTGCGATGGTAGCCGACCTTCTTCATCAGCGGGATGGTCAGAGACCCTGTTGCGACGACGTTGCCCGCCGAGGTGCCGTTTATCATCCCCATCAGGCCAGACGCAAAAATGGCAACTTTCGCGGGTCCGCCGCGGGACCGACCGGCGGCCGCAAAGGCAAAGTTTACGAAATAGTCGCCCACCTTCGATGCCTGAAGGAAGGCGGCAAAGATGATGAACAGGATGATATAGGTCGAAGAAACTGCCGTGGTCGGCCCAAGAATTCCGGCATCGGTGTAAACCTGGCTGAAGAAGCGGGCCCAGTCTATCCGCGGAGAGTTCAGAAAGCCCGGCATCAAGTGGCCGACAAAGACATAAACCAGAAAGACGCCAGCAATGATCACCAAAGCCAGACCAGCAACGCGTCTGGTCAACTCCATGATCAACGCGGTCCCGGCGACCGCCGCCAACGAGATGCCGATCGGAGCGAAGGGCGTGCCGGTCGAATTCCGCATCAAGGTGCCGAAAATGGTGATGAGATAGGTCGCGACAGCAATGCCGCACACGCCAAGAACAAGGTCAGGCACGGAATACCGGCCCCGAGGAGTTCTGTGGACCCACCCGAGCAATATGCCACCGAATGTCGCGATCAAGAGTGGAACGCCGAACCAGAAGATCTCGGGCGTGCGGAACTCCGGCGCGATACCATTCCACATTTCGCCAGCGGAAATGCGCGACGCGAAATTCAGCGCCGAAAAGCAGGCAATCAGGGCAGGGACAAGCAATGCATATCCTGCGTAAGTCCAGAGCGGTGTCTCTGATCTCTCTTCGTCCGCAAACTTCAAGTGCGCGCTAAACAGCAAGAACCCCATGAACAGAGCACCGGACACGTGCACGATGCGGAAATTCCAGGTTTCAAGCGGAAAAGTCGGTAAGAAGGGAATACTTACCCCTGTCCATTCCGAAATGGACAATCCGTTCAACGCAGCCATATGGAACGCCGCATAGGCTGCCGCCAATGCTGCAATGAATGTAAAGCGCCAGCCTTCGAACAGCCGCCGGTTGCCCTCAATGGGTTCTTCATCAACGCCTTCGGCAATAACCGGTTCGTCGGAGTGTGCGGATGTATCTGTCATGATGCCCCTCTCGGCATAGCTTCGCCATTTGGTGCCACTCTAACGCAACACCTGATCCTGTCAGTCTTCTTTTTGGTGGAAATATCCTGGGGGTCCGGGGGCAAAGCCCCCGGTTGGTCGCCGCGCCAAAGGCGCGGCGAAACTATGTCTTACATTCCGTGGATCATGTCATCAGGAATGTTCGCGCCTGCGTTTTCCTTGAACCACTTGGCGGCACCGGGGTGCCACATCAGAACGCGGTTCTTGTCATAGTTCTCAGGCACTGTCGAGCGCGCGGCTGAGTGGACATTCACCATCCGCGGGTTATCGGACATGACCACATCGACGACAGTTTCGACAAAGCTCTCGGGCAGGTCACAGTTGGCAATCGCGAAGTTCCACATGCTGACCGAGCGCGCATCGGCTTCCAGCGTCGTATAGGTGCTGGCGGCGATGTTGAATTCGCTTACTGGGAAGGCTTCAAGAATTGCTGCCTGCTCGGCCTCTGTGAACTCGATGATGTTCACATCGGTCTGCACTTCAAGCTGGCTGACTGCGGGTACCGGAACACCAGCCGCGAAAGCGATCACGTCCAGAAGTCCGTCCTGAAGCTGGCTGCCCAGGTCGGTCCAGCCGCCGTTGCGACGCTCGAAGTCAACGCCAAGCGTTTCCATCATGCGTGGGAAGTACGTGTCCGATGTCGAACCGGCAGGGCCGAAACCGATCTTTGCACCGGCAGGGATATCAGCAATCGAGGTGATTCCGGACGAGGCCAGAGCCGTTACTGAGAACGGTGTCTGATACATCGGGAACATGGCGCATGCGCCGGTCATTTGAAGGCCGGGTGCAATCGGGTTCGTGCCAGCAAGCGACTCTGCTGCCGGGCCCATTGTAGTCATGCCGAACTGCGCGTCACCGGTGTGGACCAGCGCCATGTTCTGCATCGGACCGCCAGTGACTTCGCCACCGCCGGAAAGTCCCAGTTCTTCTGCAACCAAGTTGGCCCAACCGGAACCATACGCAAAGTATGTTCCACCCTGAGACGCAGTGCCGACAGTAAAGCTCTCCGGCCAGCCGGTTCTATCGACGTGGCCGTCCGCGACTGCAACTGTGGATGTAAGTGCGACGGCAACTGCCGTCAGTGCGACGTTTTTCATTAGATTTCCTCCCGTGATGACCGGTCCAGTCGACTGGTCTCTCTAAGATGCCAGATCACCAGGCATCCTCGCGCGATTAAGTGCGTGAACCAGCAGGTCAAGCGCAAGAGGGACGTCGCACCTGTTTGCGCAAACAGATGACTGTTCCGATCGATTTGTGCGGAGATTGGCCGAAAGATCTCTTCTTGATGTGCGTTGTTCTGCCCATCGGCAGTCATTCCGCGTCCTCGTCGATGAAATCATGGCGAGACAGTCCATGTTTTTGCATCTTCTCATAAAGTGCACGTCGGGACAGCCCCAAGGCTTCATAGGTCGCTTTCAGGCTTCCGCCGTGACTTGTGATCGCCGCGGCGATGAGGCTTTTTTCGTGCCGGGCCAGTTGCGCGGCGAGAGACGCGGTTTCGTCCGGCTCGTTCGATCCGATATCGAGATCAAGTCCCAAGGCGAACCTCTCGGCGGCATTTCGCAGTTCGCGTACGTTTCCCGGCCAGTCCCGGCCTACCAGCGCGTTGAGGACGGCCCCCGGGACAACAGGAGCGGCGCGCTTGTATCGAACGGACGCTTCTTCGACCAGTTGCACAAACAGGCGGGGAATGTCCTCACGTCGCTCGCTGAGGTCCGGCATGCGGATCGTGACAACGTTCAAACGGTAAAGTAGGTCACTTCTGAAATCGCCGCGCGCTGCGGTCTTTTCCAGGTCCTGTTTGGATGCTGCAATGAACCGGACGTCGAGTGAAACCGGGTCGTTTGATCCAAGGCGGGTGATCTCGCGGTCTTGGACCGCATGGAGCAGCTTTGCCTGCATCGGTTGCGAAAGGCTGTCGATCTCATCAAGAAATATGGTTCCACCGCGGGCATGTTCAAACCTTCCGTATCGCGCGCGCGCAGCCCCCGGAAAGGCACCGGCTTCATGCCCGAATAACTCGCTTTCCAGCAAATCCGCAGGCAAGGCAGCGCAGTTGATCGCAACAAATGGGTTGTCGGCGCGCGCGCTGGCGCGGTGAAGGGCGCGGGCGGCCACCTCTTTCCCGGTTCCTGTTGCCCCAATTATCAGAACATCGGCATTGGTATCGGCAACAGCGCGGATTTGATCCCTGATCGAGACCATTCCGGCGGCGCGTCCTGCCAGTCGCGCCTCGATGGCGTCACGGCCACCAATCCGACTACGCAATGCGCGGTTTTCAAGGGTCAGCCTGCGTTTGTCCAATGCGCGACGGGCGGTTTCGACAAGCCGCACGGGATCGTAGGGCTTTTCCAGAAAGTCATAAGCCCCGTCCCGCATGGATTTCACGGCCAGGTCGACGTCGCCGTGACCTGTCACCAGAATCACCGGGAACTCCGGATCGATTTCGAGTACGCGCTGCATCAAGGTCAGGCCGTCCATGCCAGCCATTCGAATATCTGTAATCAGGATGCCGGGGAAATTTCGGCTGACTTCGGGAAGAGCCGCTTCTGCGTCTGAAAACGGTATCACCGACAGATCGGCAAGATCGAGCGTCTGACTTGCCGCACGCCGCAGGTCTTCCTCATCGTCGACAAAAAGGATGCGTTCACTGCTCATTCCGCCGCCAGGTCTTTCCCGTCGACCTGAGCCGTTGCGCGATCAAGTTCGACGATAAACTCGGCGCCGCCGTTTTCGCGTGACGCAGCCGACAAGCGCCCTCCGAAGTCTTCGATGATATTGAATGAGATCGAAAGCCCCAGCCCAAGTCCGTGCCCCGGTTCCTTTGTGGTAAAGAACGGATCGAACAATTGGCTGATCAAGTCGTCCGAGATACCCGCGCCGCGGTCTGCCACAATGATCCTCAGACGCGTATCAGACACCTCTTCGAAACGAATATCGATTTGTGGCGCATCGCTGAGATCCATTGCATCAAGCGCATTCGAAAGCAGGTTGACGAACACTTGCTGAAGTCGCAAACGGCCGCCGTTCACCCATACCGGTTCCGCCGCCGGTTCGAAGTTGACGACGGCCTTCGCTGCGCGGATACGCGTCCCCATCAGTTCAATCGCATCGTCCAGCACAAGTCGAATATCGACCGGACGAACCGTATCCTGCGGGCGGCGGGCAAAATTGCGAAGATGCCCCGAAAGCGCCGCCATCCGGTCTGCCATCTTTGAAATTCTGGTCACGTTCTCGCGGGCTTCTTTTACCCGGTTTCGGTCCAGAAATGTCGCGGCATTATCTGCGTAGGACTTCACGGCCGTCAGGGGCTGGTTGATCTCGTGACTGAGTGCTGCGGACATCTGGCCGAGCGCGGCAAGTTTGCCCGCCTGGATCAGTTCCTTTTGCGTCGTGCGCAGGCGCTTTTCCGTCGCCGCACGTTCGGTAACTTCGCGTTGCAATTGCGCATTGGCGGTATTGAGGTCCGCGGTTCGCTGCATGACCCTTTGCTCCAGAATTTCGTTCGCGCGGGTTTGTTCTTCGATCCGCTCCCGCGTGCGGTTCCGGCGTTGAACGATCACCGTTGCGCTCAGAGCTGTGAGCAGCATCAAGAGAGCCGCCAATGATAAGACGAAGATGGCTTGGGTTCGTGCGTGTCCGGCAGGTGTGAGGTGCAAGACCCGCCAACCGACGTCGGCCAAGGTCTGAGAACTCAAGACAAAGTCCTCGCCATTGATCGAAAGACGATCAAACGAGTCACTGATACGCGAACGTTTCACATCTAGCGGGATGAGGCGTTCAAGCGGATACTGGCGGGTTTCGGCTATGAGGTTGAAGACTTCACCACGAAGCGGGAACAGGGTGCGGAAATGCCATTCCTCACGATTGGACATGAAAACGATGTCATTGAGGTCAGTGACCACGATGTCGCTTGCTCCACCGCTCCAGGCTGTTTCGAAAGGACGGACATCGAACTTGATCGCTACCACGCCAATGATCCGTGTGTTGTCGATCACAGGGGCGGCAAAGAAATACCCGCGCTCGCCACTGGTCGTTCCCATCGCGAAATACTGCCCGAGACCTCCTTCCACGGCCTGTACGAAGTAGGGCCGGAAATTGAAGTTACGGCCGACAAAAGACCGTTCCTTTCGATAGGAACTTGCCGCAATCGTCGTGCCTCCGACGTCCATGAGATAAACATCCGATACCCCGAGACTCAAAGCCGTCAGGCGCAGTTGTTCATTAACAAAGGGCAGGAGGCCCTGATTGGTTGGATCGTTGAGCAAATTGATCAGGCTTGGGCGTTCTGCAAGCAGTTTCGGAAGGGGCTCAAAACGGTCAAGCGTGGCATCAAGACCTTCGACCGCGATACGCAATGTTGCTTCGCCCTGCAGTCCCGCGCGATCGAGAAAGTAGCGCTCGACGGTTGGCAGCGTCGCGATACAGAGGAGTGCAAACAGAAAAAGCCCAGCGACCCCGCGAAGAAGAGCTGGACGCCGCAGAAACGAATATGCGCCTGAGCGTGTCATTCACGATATATGCCCGGTCCTTTCGGGCTTGCCCAGAGCCGCGCTAACGCCGCGTCGCAGAAATGCAGGTCGCGAATTGTTCTCTATTGGGTCACAATAGTGCCGGTTTTTAGGGTTTGATATAGATTTGAAGTTAATCAGAGGCGGTAAAAGCGGCAGAATCGCGCTTGTTCGGGGCAAGTATCCCTTTCGGAGCATACCCGCTGAGCCTATAACACGAGAGTCCGCCAACAGGCAGTTTGCGGTGGACCAACAACGAATGGATTGGGGCAGAGAGCATGGCCTTTGGTGGGTTGTTTTCAACAGACATGGCGATCGATCTCGGGACGGCGAATACTCTTGTCTATGTGAAGGGCAGGGGCATTATCCTGAACGAGCCATCGGTGGTCGCCTATCACGTAAAAGATGGTCAAAAGCGCGTTCTGGCCGTCGGAGAAGATGCGAAATTGATGCTGGGGCGGACTCCCGGCTCGATCGAAGCAATCCGGCCAATGCGCGAAGGCGTTATTGCAGATTTTGACGTCGCCGAGGCGATGATCAAGGCCTTCATCCGCAAAGTTCACAGACGCACGACATTCTTCAAGCCAAAGGTAATTGTCTGTGTTCCGCATGGTGCAACACCCGTCGAGAAACGCGCGATTCGCCAGTCGGTCCTTTCTGCCGGCGCGCGGCGCGCGGGTCTGATCGCCGAGCCCATTGCTGCGGCGATTGGTGCCGGCATGCCGATCACCGATCCGACCGGGAACATGGTGGTCGACATCGGCGGCGGCACAACCGAGGTCGCCGTGCTTTCGCTTGGCGACATTGTCTATGCGCGATCAGTTCGCGTCGGTGGCGACCGTATGGACGAAGCCATCATCAGCTATCTGCGCCGTCAGCATAACCTACTGATCGGTGAGCAGACTGCGGAACGCATCAAGACATCCATCGGAACAGCGCGTATGCCGGACGACGGTCGCGGACAATCCATGCAAATCCGCGGGCGCGATCTGTTGAACGGCGTCCCGAAAGAAACCGAGATCAATCAGGCTCAGGTGGCTGAGGCCCTTGCCGAACCCGTGCAGCAGATTTGCGAAGCGGTGATGACGGCGCTGGAAGCGACCCCGCCGGATCTCGCAGCGGATATCGTCGACCGCGGTGTCATGCTGACCGGAGGTGGTGCGCTTTTGGGCGAGCTCGATCTGGCGCTTCGCGAGCAAACGGGACTTGCAGTCAGCGTTGCTGACGAAGCCCTGACTTGCGTCGCATTGGGCACGGGCAAGGCGCTTGAATACGAAAAGCAACTGCGGCACGTGATTGATTACGACAGTTAACACACTCGGGGTTCCGAGTTTTCCACAGATCGTGTTAGTCTCGCGCCCCGGGGGACGAACCAGGAAACGACGTGGCACGCCAAAACGCTTCATCTGAAGATTTTGCACGCCCCCTCCGACGCTTTTTCGTTGGTGGGATCGTCCTGCTTCTGTTCGCTATCTTTGTGCTTTGGCGTATCGACAGCCCACGCGCCGAACGTTTTCGCGCAGCTTTGGTCGATGCAATCGTTCCGCAAATGGACTGGGCTTTCGTCCCGGTAACAAAAACGGTCGAACTGGTTGGCGGCATTCAATCTTATGCGCGGCTTCAGCAGCAAAACCAGGATCTGCGACGCGAATTGCAGCAGATGAAAGCATGGAAAGAAGCGGCGCTCCAGCTTGAACAGGAAAACGCCAAGTTACTTGATCTGAACAAGGTCCGACTTGATCCCGCATTGACCGTCGTGACGGGGCAGGTCCTTGCCGATAGCGGATCACCGTTCCGCCAATCGGTGCTCTTGAACGTGGGCGCAGGGCGCGATGGCATCAAGGACGGTTGGGCAGTCACCGACGGGCTTGGCCTTGTGGGTCGGATATCAGGAGTGGGGCAGCGGTCCAGCCGCGTTCTGCTTTTGACCGATAGCGCAAGTCGCGTGCCCGTGACGATCCAGCCTTCCGGACAACAGGCAATGCTTTCGGGGGATAATTCGGCCTTGCCCGTGCTGGATTTCATCGAAGAGCCGGAAGAAGTGCGTCCAGGAGACCGTGTCGTCTCATCCGGCGACGGAGGCGTCTTCCCTGCTGGTCTATTGGTCGGAAGTATTGTTCTGGCGCGTGACGGCCGCCTTCGCTTGCGTCTTTCGGCGGATTACGAACGCTTGGAATTCCTGCGCGTCTTGAGAAGCCAGGCGGCAGAGCCGATCGCTGGCGATGCGGCTCTCATTGGCCCGCTGTTACCGGAATCGGTGTCGATATTGCCCTCAAATGAGGTGCAAAATGATGGCTGAGCCGACACATGCCGGGCGTTGGACCTATCGTGGCGTCTTTCTGGCACTGTCGGCCCTCGTCATCTTCGCGAAGCTATTGCCGCTGCACCCCGGACCCGGAAAGTTTCCCGGGCCTGACCTGCTCGTCCTAATGGCGTGTGCATGGGTTGTTCGCCGCCCGAACTATTTGCCGGTCGTTTTGGTGGTGTTCGTCTTTCTGATGGCAGATTTGCTGTTCATGCGGCCACCGGGCCTTTGGACTGCGTTGACAGTCATCGGACTGGAAGCGCTCAGGCGCAGGTCTGTCGTTTTGCGCGACAGCGGGTTCTTGACCGAATGGCTCACGGTGTCCGTTGTGATAACGAGTATGGTTCTGGCCAACGCCATGGTTCTTATGGTGTTTGTGGTGGATCAACCCGGTCTCGGTCTGACGCTGATACGTCTCATCACGACACTTCTTGTTTACCCGATCGTGGTCGTTCTTGCAGCGCGCGCTGTAGGGATTAGAAAGATTGCACCGGGCGAGGTTGACCGTTTGGGGCACAGGCAATGAAGAAGTCATCTAAAGAGACAGAGGAAAGCGCAGGTCTTGTGACCCGCCGCGGTCTCGTTTTGGCCGGACTTCAGCTTGGGTTCATGACCGTTCTGGGGTTGCGAATGCGCCAGATGCAGGTCGAAGAGGCCGAGAACTATCGCCTTCTGGCTGAGGAAAACCGCATCAACATGCGGCTCATTCCCCCGTCGCGCGGCATCATTTACGACCGAACCGGCGTGCCGATCGCGACAAACACCCAGAATTATCGGATCGTCATCGTGCGAGAAGACGTGCCGGATGTGGATGAAACAATCGCAAAGTTGCGCCGACTTGTGCCTCTGGATGAGGACGAGCTGGAGAAATCACTACGCGAGATGTACCGGCGCAGTCCGTTTGTTCCGGTGACACTGGCGGATCGTTTGTCTTGGGAAGATGTGGCCGAAGTCGCGGTAAATGCGCCGGCATTGCCGGGCGTGACCCCTGATGTCGGGCTGTCTCGTGAATACCCGCTTGGCGCGGATTTCGCCCATATCGTCGGATATGTCGGCCCGGTCAGTGATTATGATCTTTCCAAGCTTCAAAACCCCGATCCACTCCTTCAGATTCCGAAATTCCAGATCGGGAAAATCGGCGTCGAGACGAAACTGGAAGCGCAGTTGCGCGGTCAGGCAGGCACCAAACGTATCGAGGTGAACGCCGCGGGCCGGGTCATGCGGGAGCTTGGCCGCGAAGAGTATACTCCGGGCACGGACCTACAGCTTACAATTGACCATGGACTTCAGAACTTCGCACAGGCGCGACTCGCCGAGGAAAGCGCCGGTGCGGTCGTCATGGATATCGAAACGGGCGATCTGGTGGCGATGGCATCTTCCCCGTCGTTCGATCCGGACCTTTTTGTGCGGGGCATTTCGACGACGAATTATCGCCTGCTGACGGAAAACAAGTATCGTCCACTGTTCAACAAGGCCGTGCAGGGACTCTATCCTCCGGGGTCAACATTCAAGATGATGACCGGGCTGGCGGCACTCCGCCACAACGTGATTGGGCCGGGCGAAACGGTATGGTGCCCGGGGCACATGAATTTTGGCGGTCGCCGCTTCCATTGCTGGAAGCGTGGCGGACATGGATGGGTCGATCTTAATACCGCGATCACCGAGTCCTGTGACGTCTATTTCTACGAAGCGGCCAATCGCACGGGAATTGATCGGCTGGCCACACTTTGCCACGAGTTTGGTCTGGGTGAACGCTTTGATCTGCCTGTCTCGGCCATTCGGGAAGGCATTGTGCCATCCACCAAATGGAAGGCCCAGGCGCGAGGCGAACAGTGGTTTCCAGGCGAAACCCTGAACACAGCAATCGGTCAAGGAGACGTTCTGACATCGCCACTGCAGTTGGCCGTGATGACGGCGCGGATCGCAAGCGGGAAAGCAATTTCGCCGCGGTTGATCAAGTCGGTGAACGGCATCGAGTCCCCGATTGAAGAAGCCGCACCCTTGAACATCAGCGCTTCTCACCTTCGATTGGTCCAGCAGGCCATGTACAATGTCTCGAACGGGCGCCGGGGAACCGCTCGGCGGTCTCGTATCGTGACCGAGGGTATGGAAATGGCTGGCAAGACCGGGACGAGCCAGGTGCGCAATATCACTGCCGCCGAGCGCGCGCGCGGTGTCGTGAGCAACGAGCAGTTGCCATGGGAGCGGCGCGATCACGGATTGTTCGTCGCTTATGCTCCGTTCGACAAACCGAAATATGCCATTTCGATGATCGTGGAACACGGCGGAGGCGGGTCAAGTGCTGCAGCACCTCCGGCGCGAGACATCCTGCTTTATGCCCTTTACGGTGGTGTGCCTCCGCTTGATGCCTATCCTGACGATCAACGCGAGCGGATCAAGACGATGCTGTCGGAATTACCGATACGGCCGCGTCAGGAACCGTCGAAAACCCCGAGCCGCGCATGAGCTATCTTGAGTACAAGGTCCAGACGATCCCGTCAGGCGCGCGCAAGATACTTTATGCCAACTGGGCTATTGCTCTTCTGCTCACCGCTGTGGCCTGTGTCGGGTTTCTGATGCTGACATCGGTTGCCGGCGGCGATTTCGATCGTTGGGCCGAACCTCAGATGAAGCGTTTTGCGCTGGGCTTCCTGGTGATGCTTGCTGTCGGCATGGTGCCAATCTGGTTTTGGCGCAACATGGCGGGTCTGGCCTATCTGGGAGCGCTGGGCTTGCTCATTCTGGTGGAGTTCTTCGGGACTGTCGGGATGGGCGCGCAGCGCTGGATCGACCTTGGTTTCATGCGGCTTCAACCGTCTGAAGTCATGAAGATCTCTTTGGTAATGATCCTTTCCGCTTATTACGACTGGCTGCCGATTTCGAAAGTGTCGCGCCCGTTCTGGGTTCTCTTGCCGGTCGGATTGATCCTGCTGCCGACTGCGCTTGTTTTGAAACAGCCTGATCTTGGAACAGCCATCCTGTTGGTCGCGGGAGGCGGCATAGTCATGTTTTGCGCCGGTGTGTCGTGGTGGTATTTCATCGCGGTGGTTGCGGCGGGCGTTGGGTTAGTTGCCATGGTTTTCTCGTCGCGTGGGACGGACTGGCAACTCCTGAAGGACTATCAGTTCCGCCGGATCGATACGTTCCTTGATCCGTCGACCGACCCGCTGGGCGCTGGGTATCACATCACACAATCCAAGATTGCTCTTGGCTCAGGGGGATGGACTGGCAAGGGCTTCATGCAGGGAACGCAGTCGCGACTGAATTTCCTCCCCGAAAAGCACACGGATTTCATCTTCACGACACTGGCGGAAGAGTTTGGGTTTGTCGGTGGGTTCTCGCTGCTGATCCTTTACGGATTGATCATCCTGTTCTGTGTTGCCTCGGCCATTCAGAACGCTGACCGGTTCGGAGCACTTCTGACGCTTGGGGTGGCCGCAACCCTGTTTCTGTTTTTCTCGGTCAATATGTCGATGGTTATGGGTCTTGCGCCGGTCGTTGGTGTGCCGCTGCCATTGGTCAGTTTCGGGGGATCGGCGATGCTGGTCTTGATGGGCGCGTTCGGACTTGTCCAATCTGCGCATATTCACAGGCCCAGAAGCAGATGATCACTGTCTATTTTGCTGCAACCAATCATGACTGGGATGAATTCGCCGAAGACTTGCAAAACGAGTTTGCTGCTGCCGGGCTGGAAGCCAATCTGACCCGCGATGCAGACCCGGCCCTTGTCGATTATATCGTCTATGCGCCGACCGGGTGGCTGAAGGATTTCTCGCCTTTCACGCGGTTGAAGGGTGTTCACAGCCTTTGGGCGGGCGTGGAAAAGATCGTCGGTAACGAGACGCTGCAAGTGCCGCTGGCGCGCATGGTGGACTATGGCCTGCGCGAGGGCATGATCGAATACTGCGTCGGGTATGTGCTGCGGTATCACCTCGGGATGGACCGGGATGTTCTGCGAAAGGACGCGCATTGGGACATCCACATTCCACCGCTTGCGCGTGACAGGTCGGTCACGATCCTTGGCTTGGGCGCCTTGGGGGCCGCGGTTGCGGAGGCACTGAAAGCGCTGAACTTTCAGGTGACCGGGTGGAGCCGGCGTCAAAAGGACATCGTTGGCGTGCAGTGTCTGGCTGGCGACGAAGGGTTGGACAGCGCCTTGGAAGCTGGCGAAATCGTCGTTCTGTTGCTGCCCCAGACACCCGAGACGAACAATATCCTGAACGCCGAGAGCCTTGCGAAACTTCCATCGGGTGCGTGTATCCTCAATCCGGGACGCGGGCCTTTGATTGACGATGACGCCCTGCTGGCCGCGTTGGACAGCGGCCATATTGCACATGCAACGCTGGATGTTTTCCGGGTCGAGCCTTTGCCCGCCGATCATCCCTACTGGGCGCACCCATCAGTCACCGTCACTCCGCACATTGCGTCTGACACGCGCCCTTCAAGTGCTGCAAAGCTGGTCGCGGACAACTTTCGTCGCGCTGAGGCAGGTAAGCCGATGCTTCACACCGTTGATCGCAGCGCCGGTTACTAGTCGGCCCTACTTCAATCGTGGAGGGCGGTCTGGGTCCATGCCCGGCGGACTTGGCGTATGGAGCTCTGCGGCGTCGGGCAGATCAAACCTCAGGCCGGTTTTGGCAAGCTTCGCAGCCATCGGGTCGCTCGCCCTGAAAAAAGCGACGTCAAGCTCGCCGGCATCCAAACCCGAAAAGACCAACGCTTCGCGGGTCGCGCTTGCCAGTGCAGGCTCGCTTCCGGGAATGGCGTTTATGAAGGCAAGCATGTGACTGCGGCGTCCGCCTTTGTAGGTGACCATCGTGAGGTAAGCCAATCGAGCCAGACCTGCCGCCTGTGCCAATTTGGTGTCGAGGCCGGTAATGAGCCTTTCGGGCAAGCCGATAGGCGGGCCGACGACTTCCGGGGTGTCGGCAACCTCCTCGGGTCTGCCTTCAAGGGTCTGGCGAAGCCATGAAATCGCCTGTGGGGGAATGACGGTAGAGGAAGGCGCGGGGCCGAGATTGACGCCAAGCCCGATGTCCTGTCCGTCCAGCATATCCACCAGACTGCGCCCGGACAGTGCTGCATAGGGCGCAGGGCCATCGGCGAAAGCGGTCAGTCGATGCTCGCGGTCAAAGACCAGCACAAGGCGCATGTCCTCGGTGTCGAACAGGCGCGGTTCAATTTGATCGCCCTTTGCCTCCTTTTCCAGCAGCAGGAACAATTCGCTATCTGCAAGGCGTTCGTAAAACTGCAGTCGTACGGAGTCGTCATCCGGATGCGTGTCCATGGCGATATGAGCGGTGTCGAGGGGGGTGTCGGTCATTGTAGTGCCTTTTGGACGCGAGAGCGCAGAACGGGAAGCAGATCGGTTTCAAACCAGGGGTTCGCCTTGAGCCAGCCTGTGTTTCGCCAGCTTGGATGCGGAAGCGGTATGACACCGGGTGTCGCGCTTTGCCAGTTCCGAACGGTGGTTGTGACGTTTGGCGCATGCGCTTTACCAAGGTGCCACCTTTGAGCGTATCCGCCGATGACCAGGGTCAGGCGGACATCCGGCAAGTGCCGCATGATCGTAACACGCCATGTCCGAGCGCAGATCGGAGGTGGTGGCAAGTCGGCCCCACTCCTGGAGTAGCCCGGAAAACAAAAGGCCATTGGCACAATCGCGACCTGAGACGTGTCATAAAATGTCTCGCTGCCGATACCGAGCCAGTCGCGCAGCCTGTCGCCCGAACGATCATGAAAGGGTATCCCGGCCTCGTGAACGCGGGCACCGGGGGCCTGCCCGGCTATAAGGACACGTGCGGTTTTCTCGAACCAGACAACAGGCCTGGGAGAATGCCCGGTAGCGGATGCCGCGAATCTGTCGGTGCAGATGGTGCAGGCTGTCAGATCACGCTTCAGGGCATTCAGTGTTTCGCTCATGACGAATGATCTAGCGCCCCGACACTGTGAGGTCCATCTTGGGTTGACTTCAATTCGTTATTTCTAGAAGTATCGAAATATGAAACATGATTCCCCCTTCGCACTCGAAATCACGCGTGCGGCATCGACCTTCGCGGCGCTGGGTTCCGAGCAGCGTCTCCATGTCTTGCGTGTGTTGGTGCGGGCGGGCCCAGAAGGTTTGACGATCGGTGAGCTTGGGATGCGGTCCGGTGTGACTGGCTCTACTTTGACGCATCACATGAAAATTCTCGCCGCCGCGGGATTGGTCGATCAGAAGCGGCAGGGACGAAAGATCATCTGCGTTGGCATCGATTACGCCCGCATTGAAGATATCGCGACATTTCTGATGAAGGAATGTTGCGCTGATAGTGCAGTACCACACGACAAACACGAGGCGTCCCATGGCTGAGACCACCCAACCCGTTGCGCCGCGCTTTAAGGTCGACCGCGTCTGGTTGCTTGTTTTGGCCTTGCCGATTGTCATCGCGGCTTTTGATTTTGCTCAAGGAATTGAGACCGTCCGGTTCGCGCTGGAGGCGATGGGGCAGACGGGAATCTTTATTGGCTTTGCGGTTCTGGCGATTGGTTACTTGAAAGCAAGCGGTGCGGAGGCCCTGCTTGCAAAGGCTTTCGAGGGGCGCGAAGGCCGGATGATCGTCATGGCGGCTTTGCTTGGCGGCCTTTCGCCGTTTTGCTCTTGCGAGGTCATTCCCTTCATTGCCGCCCTTCTTGCGGTCGGCGCGCCTTTGTCGGCTGTGATGGCTTTCTGGTTGGCCTCCCCTCTGATGGACCCCGCGATGTTCTTCATCACGGCGGGGACGCTGGGCACGTCGTTTGCGGTGGCCAAAACGGTCGCGGCGGTGTCGCTTGGACTGCTGGGGGGAGTGACGGTCTACCTGTTTGCCAAATCACCCGTTTTCGCCGACCCGCTTCGTCCGAAGAAACAAACCGGGTGTTGCGGTTGCGGTCCGTCGCCCTTCAGCGGTCAGGTGAACTGGCGTTTTTGGAATGAGCCCGAACGACGCTCGATTTTCGGCGAAACCGTTCTGGAAAACGCGCTTTTCCTCGGGAAATGGCTGCTTTTGGCCTATATGCTTGAAGCCTTGATGCTGCGGTATTTGCCATCCGAGTGGATCGGGGGCTTCCTTGGAGGCGAGGGCGTGTGGCCGGTCGTCATGGGGGCGCTGGTTGGCGCGCCTGCCTACCTGAACGGCTATGCAGCGGTGCCTCTGGTTGACGCCTTGTTGGCGCAAGGGATGGCGCAGGGGGCGGCGATGTCGTTTGTGGTTGCGGGTGGTGTGAGTTGCATCCCGGCAGCGGTTGCGGTCTGGGCGCTGGTCAAGCCACGTGTGTTCTTTGCCTATCTGGCAATTGCTCTTGTTGGCGCGGTCTTCGCCGGACTGGCTTGGAATGTCGTTGCCATGTGATCGCTGCTCGGGCTGTTTCACTCCTGGCTCGAGCAGTCTTGCAATGCGCCGCGCGACGTAGCAGGCGCCAAAATCGCGTCATTCCCGTCATTGGACAAAACAGAAGCGATCGCGTCATTCCGCCCACAAACGTTCCGCAATCGTCCAATTCGCGAAAGGGTGATTCCCTTTGCGTGAAACCTCTGCCACAATGTTGCCCAAGGGCCATGAAAGGTCTGACAGGACAACAGAGTTAACTGTTGGTAAATTGAGGCATGGACGGATCTTCGGATGATCGAGTTCAGGAACGTCAGCAAGTCCTTTTGGACAGGCGAAAGACGCAAGGTCATTCTCGATCGGGCGAACTTTCGCGTGGAACTTGGAACATCGCTTGGGATCCTTGCTCCGAACGGCACGGGCAAGACCACTCTGATCAACATGATGTGCGGGTTGGAAAAGCCCGACGAAGGCGAGATCATCCGCCAGTCGCGCATTTCATTCCCGCTTGGTTTCATGGGCGGTGTCGTTGGCAGGCTTTCCGCAAAGGAAAACGCGCGTTACATCGCACGCCTCTACGGCAAGGACCCGGACTACCTCGAAGCGTTTTGCCGCTGGGTTTGCGGTCTGGAAGAGTACTTCGACATGCCCGTCGGCACTTATAGTGCTGGTATGCGCAGCCGATTCAGTTTCGCGCTGCTATTGGCGCTCGATTTCGACATTTATCTGATCGACGAAGGCATGCCCGGCACGACGGATATCGAATTCAATCGTAAGGCCGGTATGATCCTGCGCGATCGGTTGAAGACGGCGACGGTCGTGATCGTGTCGCATCAGGCGGAAACGCTGGAAAAATTCTGCAAGTCGGCGGCTGTTCTGCGGAATGGGACGCTTCACATGTTTGAGACGCTGGAAGAGGCGAGAGAGCTCTATGATTATGAAGCCCAAAGCGCCTAAGTTTCGCATCCGCCGGGATGCCAATTCGACAACGCGCCAAGACGCGGATGACATGCCTTTTGCAAGTGGCAACGACGGGTTCGGCGACGAGCCCTTTCCCGGCTCGGCCAAAGCGGCTGCCGAGAGTGTCGCCAGCGAAGAGAATATCGCGGAAATCCGTCGCGAAGGTCTGACGGGGCGCCAGCTTCGGATGGCACGGCGCCTGGCACAAAAGAACGGTTTGTCACCCAAATCGGATTTTGACGCGGTGCGTCTGTTGCGCGCCCGCGGCATTGATCCGTTTGATCGCGCGAATATGCTGGAATTGGTTACCGCTCGGCCGAATTCGAAGGCAACTCCAAGCGCCGCAAGCCCGGTTGCATCCAAAGGAGAAGCGCCGCGTCCAAAGTCCGCACCGACCAGCAGGCCCGAGAGCGCGCCACATTCCAAGTCGGGCGCGGCTGTGAAGAACCTGCCGCAGACTGTAGACGAAGATGCCCGCCTTCCGGGCCGGCATGACCCAAGCGCGGGTTTTCAGACTCACGAGCTTGAGCGCATTCAGCGTGATATTGTGCGCCGCCGCCGGCGCGCTTTGCTCTTCCTTGCCACGCGATTGACGTTTTTCGTGTTCTTGCCAACGTTTCTGGCGGGGCTTTATTTCGCCTATGTTGCAACCCCGAGTTATGCGACCAAATCCGAATTCATCGTGCAGCAAGCCGAATCGGCTGGGGGTGGTTCGGGGGGACTTCTGGGCGGTACCTCGATGGCGACCAGCCAGGACTCGATCATGGTTCAGGACTTCCTGACCTCGCGCGAGGCTTTGGCCAAGCTGAATGCAGATCATGATTATCGTAGCCACTTCAGTGACGAGAGCATTGATGTGATCCAGCGCCTTCCTGCTGATGCATCGAACGAGGACGTCTATGCGCATTACCGAAACAATGTGACGATCGGCTATGATCCGACCGAGGGCGTCTTGCGGATGGAGGTTTCCGCGCTTAGCCCCGAAATGAGCCGGGTCTTTTCCGAGGCGCTTATTGGCTACGCCGAGGCGCGCGTCGACAGCGTGACCGAGCGCAAGCGGCGCGATCAGATGCGAGGTTCAAGCGAGAGTTTCGAGACAGCCGAAGCCAAGATGGTGGAAGCTCAGGAGCGGGTATTGACCCTGCAAGAGCAATTGGGAGTCATGGATCCCGCGTCGGAAACATCTGCTTTGATGGGCCAGATCAGCAATTTCGAGATACAGGTCGCTGAAAAGCGGCTGCAGCTACAGCAACTTCTCGACAACACCGAGCCAAACGCGGCCCGTGTGGCCGGTGTCGAGGGGGATATCCGGCGTCTTGAGGACCTGATTTCCGAATTACGTCTGCAGATGACGACGCAGGTCGGTTCCCAAGGGTCTCTGGCGTCGATTTCAGCGCGACTGCGTATGGCCGAGGTCGATCTTGAGACACGTACCATGATGATGCAGGAGTCCCTACAATCCATGGAGGCCGCGCGCATCGAGGCGATGCGTCAGGTGCGTTTCCTGTCGATTGGTGTGGCCCCGATCCCGCCGGACGAGCCGACCTATCCCAAGGTGTTCGAGAACACCTTGATCACTTTGTTGATCTTGTCGGCAGTGTATCTGTTGGTCTCACTTACGGCGGCCGTATTGCGCGAACAGGTGTCGAACTGACGCTGCTTTTGATTGCTTGAGGTTTTTCGATATCCGGGTCTTGCACCGGACAAGGTCTCTGAGTAAGTAACGCCAGCCTGTTGGGGTGTAGCCAAGTGGTAAGGCAGCAGTTTTTGGTACTGTGTATCGTAGGTTCGAATCCTACCACCCCAGCCAGGCAGTCCATCCTTTTCGACCATTTCGAGAGCCTGCGGCAATTGCCCCGACATTCCGGGCGTTTAGGCCGATGACGTTTTGCTTAAGGCGTCTCCGGGACGCGGTTTTTAGCCCGGAAGTTGGGTCTGTCTCTGTTCCGCTTTGTTCCGGTAGCAGGTTTGTATTTTGGGGATGGTTGGAGTTCAGCGCAGCGAGTCGAAGAGCCGCCGCTGCTCGTTCCAGTCGGACGGCACGCCCCGCTTGATCAGAAGGTCTGAGGTGAGGGACGCAGGCTGGGCGCCATCGAGGATTTCTGCGGTGAGGTCAGGGGCCAGGAAGGCCAGGTCGACCACCTGCATGATGCGGCGCTTTGAGGTTCCTGCGCGCGCTGCGATGTCTGCGTAGCTGGAGCCGGTGCGGAGTTCTCCAAACCAGGCGTGGGCCAGTGTGACGTTCCGGATGAGCGTCTCGTCGCGGCGCGCGGAGAGATTGTCGACGATCAGCTTCAGTTCCACGCCGCGTCGGCGCTGACGGAACGGTGCCCGGATGCTTAGAAGTTCGGGATCGGCTGCATCGATATCAGTTCCAACCACAGCGCTGACTTTGCTCGGTCTTGTCAGAAGAATTGGCATTGAGGCGGGCAGGGCGGTTCCATAGCCTTCACTCATGACAAAAAGCGACCCATTCAAGTACTTTCACAGCAGTCCCGAAGTCATTCGCCTGGCGGTTATGCTCTACGTGAGATTTCCCCTGTCGCTGCGGAATGTAGAAGATCTTCTGCACGAGCGCGGAATCGACATCAGCCACGAAACGGTTCGATATTGGTGGAATAGATTTGGCCCGATGTTCGCCGCGGAGATCCGCAGAAAGCGGACAAGCAGGATACGCGCCTATTCGAACTGGCAATGGCATTTGGATGAGGTCTTTGTAAAGATTAACGGCCAGACGCATTACCTTTGGCGGGCCGTGGATCACGAAGGAGAAGTGCTGGAAAGCTATGTGACAAGGCGCCGGGATCGCAAAGCAGCATTGAAATTCCTCAGAAAAACAATGAAGCGATACGGGCAACCGCAAGTGATTGTGACGGATAAGTTGCGTTCATATGGTGCTGCGATGAAAGATATCGGCAACGCCGACAAGCAGGAAACCGGCCGTTGGTTGAACAATCGGGCCGAGAATTCGCACCTGCCATTTCGACGACGAGAACGCGCCATGCAACGATTCCGCAGCATGCTGTGTTTGCAGAAATTCGCTGTCGTTCATTCTTCAGTGCACAATCACTTCAACCAGGAAAGACATCTCTACACTCGATCAAATTTCAAGCTCAACCGAACCGCTGCTCTGTCCGAGTGGCGCCAGCTTTGTTCGGCATAAGTGCCGACATTTGGAGGTAAACTGAGACTGGTTCGAATCCGTCTGACAGTACCACAGGAACTAGTCAGACACTCTTGCACAAATGGCTATTGGGGGCTTCGGTGTTGGCATTGTCTGCCGGCTCTTGGGTTCAGACAACGCTAAATTATTTGCAATTAATTGCATTTATGATAATTATTGCAATATTTTGCTTGATTGTTTTGAAGTTATCAATAGAGTTTTGGAAGGATATTTGAGGATTCGAGATGGATGCGTTGGTTCAGTTGCGTGGGATCAAGAAGTCCTACGGTGGCGTAAAGGCGCTTCGCGGAGTGGATTTTGACATCCGCCCGGGTGAAATCCACGCATTGTTGGGAGAGAACGGTGCCGGAAAATCGACACTGATGAAGGTGCTTGGCGGGGATATTAGTGCCAACGAAGGAACCATTATAGTCGACGGTAAGACGGCTAATTATCGCGGGCCTGCCGATGCAAAGGCCAGTGGTATTCAGATGATCCATCAGGAACTTGCGTTGGCGCCCGATTTGTCCGTTGCTGAAAATATATACCTCGGCGCTTTGCCCACTGTTATAAAGTGGCGCGACCTAAATCGTGCAGCCGGTGAGGTTCTGGATCGTTTTGGTTTCGATATCGGGCCGCGTGAAATTGTCGGAAAGTTGCCCATCGCGCTTCAGCAAATTGTCGAAATTGCTAAGGCCCTCTCAAAAAAGGCTAGGATTATTGTCTTTGACGAGCCCACTGCGGTTTTGTCAGGGAAAGATGCCGAACGACTGCATGAAATTATGTTGCAGCTGCGTGCCCAGGGTGTGGGGGTCGTCTATATTTCGCATCGGTTGGATGAGGTGTTTGAAGTTGCCGACCGCATGACTGTACTGAAAGATGGGGAGACTGTCGGAACTATTGACGCCAAGGATACAGATGTTGCGCAAATTATCAGCATGATGGTTGGCCGCCGTATGAGCGCGATGTTTCCCGAAAAACCCGAAACCGAAATCGGCCATGAGGTTCTACGCGTTGAAAACCTTGGACGTGGCAGGAAGGTCTTGGGCGTGAACTTTTCGGTACGTGCGGGTGAGATCGTGGGCCTTGGTGGTCTGGTAGGTTCCGGACGGACAGAAGTTGCCAAGATGATTTTTGGCGCTGATCCAATCGAAACGGGCAAGGTATACCTTAATGGTGAAGAATTGCGCCTGAAATCCCCGCATGATGCGGTACGCGCTGGCATCAACCTTTTGCCCGAGGATCGAAAAGGCGAAGGCGTTGTCATCGATTTCCCTATCAAAGTGAATTCCACCATGGCGATGATGGGTAAAATTACGAACAAGTTTGGGTTTATCAGGCACAGCACGGAAAGCCGTGACATTACGGAGCTAACAGACCAACTGACTCTCAAATGCGGCCACATTGGCGATCCGGTCAGCACACTTTCTGGCGGTAACCAGCAAAAGGTCGTGTTGGCAAAATGGATGTTTGCTGGTGGCGAGCTGATCATTTTTGATGAACCAACACGGGGTGTGGATGTTGGCGCCAAATCCGAGATTTACGGGCTGATCAATCAGATGGCGGCCGACGGTAAGGCGGTTTTGGTTATTTCGTCTGAACATCAAGAATTGTTCGGGATCTGCGACCGGATCCTTGTGATGGGCAATGGTGCATTACAGGGCGAGCTGCTGCCGCCGGACTTTTCAGATGAAAACCTGCTACATTTGGCGATGGCCTCGGGTGTAGCAGAGCAAAACGGAGCAAACGATGTCTAGCAAAGCGACAGGCGGTACATCTGAAGTGATTGAAAAGCGGCCCTTTGATAAGGCTGAATTTATCGAGAAATATAGTACTTTTGGGATCTTCCTGATCCTTGTCGTTGTCGCGACCCTCTGGACCGACACATTCCTAACTGAACGAAACATGCTGAACGTGTTGCGTCAGGTGGCCGCCGGGACCGGCATCATGGCGGTTGGCATGTTATTCGTTATCCTGACGCGCGGTATCGATCTGTCGGTGGGATCAATCCAGGCGCTTGGAAGCGTTTTGTGCGGTTACTATATCGTACAGCTTGATATCAGCATTTGGTTTGGCATCCCGCTTGTTTTGCTCTCGGGCGCCGCCTGCGGTGCGATAACCGGGCTTTTTGTTGCCTATCTATCCTTGCCCTCGTTCGTGATGTCCCTCGCGATGATGGCGATGGCGCGCGGCCTTTCACTGGTCTATTCGCAAGGGCAGCCCATTGTCCTAGGCAAGGCGGGCGCGGCTATTACCGAGTTTGGGTCCGGACGATTTCTGAATGTTCCGATGCCGGTCTGGTTGATGGCATTCATCTTTATCGTAGCGGGCATAACGTTGAATTTCACTAAATATGGCCGCATCATTAAGGCCATCGGCTCCAACGAAGAGGCCGTTCGTCTGTCAGGCATCAACGTCCCGCGCTATGTCGCGTCCGTGTATGTAATTTCTGGCGTCCTGGCGGCCACTGCCGGGATCATCGCGGCAAGCAGAACCGGGATCGGGTCGTCCCAAGTTGGGGTTGGTGCTGAATTGAATGTAATTGCGGCGGTGGTGATTGGCGGTGCAAGTCTGATGGGCGGTCGTGGCGGCGTTATCAACACGTTGATTGGTGCGCTTATTTTGGGCGTTATGACAAATCTGATGAACCTCGCGGGTGTACCGGGTTACCATCAGCAGGTCTGGATGGGTGTTATCATCGCAGTGGCCATGCTACTCCACTTTAGTGTAACTAAGATCAAGAATTAGATCCCAATAAGCACGTATCAGGTATGAACGGCCGGCAAATGTCGGCCGTTTGGCGTTAAGGCCCTCATTCTTTATGTTATGCAAATATTTGCATTTATAATAACTATTTGCAAATTTAGATCAAATAAGGTACTAAAAAGACACTTAAACTGGCCATCTGATTCGAGATGGTGAGCCGAAACACGGGGAGGCTGACAACGATTAGCCGGCGAGTTTATCAATCTTGTTTGATGGATTTCAGACAAGTGACTTTTCCAGAGCTCTACATCTTTTGGAAACGCACCGGCAAGAATTGTCACACATCTTGGAGAGGAAATGAGATGAAATATCTAAATACAACGGTTGCCGTACTGTCCTGCAGCGTCGCCTTTGCAACCAGCGCAAGCGCTGCCGATTGCACCATCGCGCTAACCATGCCGACGCTGAATGCGCCATACTTTGCTGCGATGGACGCAGCGGTCATCGACGAGGCAACCAAACTGGGTTGCGAGGTTATCACATCTGACTCGCAGCGCGATATGCTGAAGCAGATTTCTGATATCGAAGACTATGTTGCGCAGGGCGTTGATGTTCTGATTGTGAACGCAACCGATGTTGAGGGCATCGTTCCGGCAGTAAACAATGCAGTTGCAGCCGGTGTTTCTGTTATCGCGCTGGACACCAGCCTGAGCATGGACGCCAACTATGTCACACTGATTAACTCGCCAAATGTTGGCAACGGCAAGCTTGTTGGCCATTGGCTGGCAAAAGAGCTTGGCGGTGAACCAGCGAACATTGCTATCCTGTCAGGTAACAAAGGTAACACTGGCGGCGAAGATCGTCGCATGGGTGTCATCTGGGGTTTGGTCGAAGGTCAACTTGTAAACTACGGCAACGCGACTGTGAATATTGTGGCTCAAGGCTGGGGTGGCTGGTCGCAGGAAGGCGGTCTTACAGCAATGGAAGACCTGCTGACAGCACACCCTGAAATCAACGTTGTTTACGGTGAGAATGACAGCATGGTGCTGGGTGCTCACATCGCAGCCAAGGCCGCTGGTCGTGACGACATTCTGTTGCTCGCGGCAGCTGACGGTCAGCGCGAAGCCTATGAATTGATCCTTGAAGGTGAGTATGGCGCAACAGGTCTGAATGACCCGGATGTGCTTGCTCGTTTGGCGGTCAGATTTGGTCTGGAGCATTCGCGCGGGGAACTGCCCGCCGACTTCCCCAAGCATTATGTGACTGAACCTGCTGTGATCAGCAGTGACAATATTGATGAGTACTACGACCCAGAATCTGTATTCTAGGTTGATTTCCAGGAGGCGGGGTTACTCCCGCTCCGCCTCCTTCTTTTCTCCTTGCCGCGGAAAATGTGAAAATGGACTATGAACTATTCGGATAAACTGAGCCTTGCAGGCAAGACAGCCTTTGTGACTGGTGCGGCCGGAGGAATTGGCGCATCAATCGTGGAGGCCCTTTGCCAATTTGGCGCGCGCGTCATTGTGTCGGATCTTGATGAAGTTCAAATCAATGCTCTCGTGCAGAGCATGGTCGACAAAGGTCATGCAGCCAGCGGTGTCGCACTGGACATTACAGACTCAAACGCCGTTCAAAAAGTCCATGACGACGCGATTGCAGAATTTGGACCAATCGAAATTCTGATAAATTGTGCTGGCATCGCACTAAGCAATGTTGGTGCCGAGGACATGGCCGATGATCGCTGGCTCAAGGTTCTTGACGTGAACCTCAACGGCACGTTTTGGTTTTGCCGCGCCTTTGGCAATTCGATGCTCAAAGCAGGTAGCGGTTCCATCGTTAATATTGGCTCGATGTCTGGCTTCATTGTCAACAAACCGCAGGGCCAAGCGCATTATAACGCATCGAAGGCCGCGGTGCATCATTTGACTCGTTCGCTAGCTGCTGAATGGGCGCCGCGTGGCGTTAGGGTGAATGCGGTCGCGCCGACATACATCGACACGGAGTTGAATTCACTGGTCAAGGACGACGCCGAAATGTACGGCGCTTGGCTTGACGGTACCCCCATGAATAGAATGGGAAACCCGGATGAAGTCGCATCGGTCGTAGCATTTCTTGCAAGTGATGCAGCGAGTTTGATGACAGGTTCTATCGTCAATGTGGATGGTGGATATGTCTGCTGGTAGCGCCCAGGCAGACCAACATCAACGGATGCGCGGCATAAGGTTTCCAGGAAAATACCTTCAAGGTCCTGATGCGATAAATCAATTGGGCTGTGTGTGCAAAGAATTTGGGGCCCGGGCTTTTTGCGTGTTGGATCATGGTATTGCAGATATGCTGCGCCCCATAATCTATTCAGCATTTGATGGTCACTGCGAATTTTCTCTTGTGAGCCATAATGGCGATTGCACTTGGGCCGAAATAGGCAATCTTGCACATCAGGCAAAAGAGTTTCGGTGTGACTGTATCGTCGGATTGGGTGGCGGGAAGGCATTGGACGCGGCTAAGGCAGTTGCGGACCAGCTAGTCTCTCCTTGCGTAGTTGTTCCAACAATCGCAGCATCAGACGCACCCTGCAGTGCGCTAGCAATCATTTATAATGAAGACGGATCGCTTGATCGGGCCCATCATCTCGCTCGAAACCCCGATGTTGTGATCGCAGACACCACCCTTATTGCAGCTGCACCGGCGCGCTTTCTTGCAGCCGGAATTGCTGACGGGTTAGCAACCAGTATTGAAGCAAACGCCTGCCGAACGTCTGGAGCCGATAATACCTTTGGTGTTCTGGGTATCTCACTTGCATATGAAATTGCGGACCTTTGCGAGAAGGTCTTATTTGAATTTGGTGAACAGGCGATTGCTGAATGCGAAGAATCCCTTCCAGGGATTGCGATTGAGCGCGTGACTGAGGCAAATATATTGCTCAGCGGACTTGGATTTGAATCTTGCGGAGTCGCAGCAGCACACGGCATCCAAGATGGCCTTTGCGAGTTATATGAAACTCATAGTAGTCTTCATGGTGAAAAAGTTGCGATCGGTATCTTGGCGGAGTTGAAGCTGCAAAATGCAAGCGATCAGCAGTTCCAAAGATACGAGGAATTCATGGGAAAATTGGGTCTACCCACCCGGCTCAGCCATATCGGGATTTTGGACGCAAAGAAGGAATTTCTAGAAAAAGTTGCTACCCGAGCATGTAAGAAGGGCGACATTATTCACAATGAACCCATGTCTGTCACGCCGGAAATGGTGGTAGGGGTTTTGAAACAATTGGCCTAGCTCAAACTCCTGAGCAACAAGCTGTTAAATGACGTGCCCCAGAAGTCTGAGGGAAAAATGTACATCGGCATCGATCTTGGAACGTCTGCGGTCAAAATCGTACTTGTGGACAGCGATCAGAAAGTCATCGCTGCTGCCGAACGATCCTTTTTAATCTCACGGCCAAACCCTGGATGGTCCGAACAAGATCCCAATATGTGGATTAACGGCGTCGTCGAGAGCCTTGATGAACTGGCTGCAAAATCGGGCGACCGGATGGCCGCTGTCAAGGGTGTCGGCCTCTCTGGACAGATGCATGGCGTGGTTTTGCTGGATGAAAATGAAGCGTCCGTCCGCCCTGCGATCCTGTGGAATGACAGTCGCGCGCGCCAAGAGGCCGACGACTTAAACCGTGCGCACCCTGAACTTATCGAAAGTGCTGGTGTCCAAGCAATGCCAGGGTTTACCGGACCCAAGCTTTTGTGGCTGTGCCGGCACGAACCGCGAACGATGCGTGAAGCCAAATATCTTCTTTTTCCCAAGGATTATGTCCGCCTGAAATTGACCGGAAAGAGGGCAACTGATGTCTCCGATGCTGCCGGCTCATGGCTTCTGGATCAGAAATCACGAAATTGGTCACGAACCGCTATCAGTGCATGCGGAGCGGAGGGTCTAGATCTCCCCTTGGCCTATGAGTCCTCCAAATCTACAGGAATAATTCTGACCGATTGGACGAAGCGCTGGGGTCTGCCGAAAGATGTGATAGTTGCTGCAGGCGCCGGTGATGTAGCCAGTGCCTGCCTTGGCGTTGACGCGGTAGATTCGCAATCCGGCCTTATATCTTTGGGCACGTCGGCCCAGGTGGTTCTGGCAACACCCGAATACAAACCAAAAACGGACAACGCCGTTCATACGTTCTGCCATGCGCTGCCTGGCACATGGTTTCATATGGCGGCATTGCTAAATGGGACAAGTGTGCTGGACGCGGTGTCGCGATGGACAAATCAGAGCGATATCGGAAAGATGCTCACCGCCGCTGAAATGAAATTTGACGGCCCCGGGCGACTACTTGCCCTGCCCTATCTTTCTGGTGAGCGTACACCACACAACGACAGCCAAATCCGCGGTGCAATCATCGGTCTTGGGCATTCCAGTACCGCGGCTGACATCACACTCGCCTTCGTTGAGAGCCTTGCGTTTTCGCTGGCGGACGGGCTGGCGGCGTTCGGGGATGACACGTCGCCTGAACACATGGCCTTGGTCGGCGGTGGTGCAAAGTCACCTTTTGTCGCTCGACTGATCGCGTCAATAATCAATATTCCCCTGATAAAGTATTCTGGCGCCGAAATGGCGCCAGCTTTGGGTGCGGCGCATCTTGCGCGTCTGGCGACAGGTGAAATGCTTGACGCGGATTCAGCACCGCTACCCGTTGAAGAAATCTTCGAGCCCGACACGGAATTGCATCTTGCATATGCATCCCGAGTTTCTGAGTTTCGATCATTGTACCGAGCGTTGAAGCAGCTGAATAATTAGTGCAAAAAATTATCAAAATCATCGCGTAACGTAATAAATTTCACTAATATTACGCAAGCGTATTTCTGATTCAACGAAAGCCATCATGTCCAGACCTCATCGCGGCGAGCAAATGATTCTGAATATCGCGCGGATGCGCTATGAAGATGGTCTTACACAAAGCGAAATCGCCGAGGAAGTAGGTGTTTCAGTTGCGACGGTTAGCCGACATCTGAAACAGGCCATGGACCTGGGTATTGTTGAGATTCGAGTTTCGGCGCGAGCCTTTCGCAATTTTGATCTTGAGCGCAAGCTTGTGAGAATGTTCAAATTGGAATCCGCAATCGTTGTGGCTAGCCAAAAGACTCCCGCCAGTACGCTTCGGGTGCTTGGCAAGGCGTCCAATGTGGCCTTGTCGGAATACTTGACTACCGGCGCTATTATCGGCGTTTCCAACGGGCTGACGGTGGCTGCCGTTGCGGAGAACATGCGCAGGCTGCGCGCATCGGAGCTGAACGTGCTGACTTTGATTGGCGGGGTTGGTATGGCCGAAGAACCAAGCCAGACAGGCCAAATTTGCCGGACGCTGGCGTCGCGAATTGGCGGAAAAGCATGGATTCTTCCCCTGCCAGCAGTCGTTGAATCCGGTGAAATCGCTTCGGCGTTCCGAAACACCCAAGCTTATGCCGAGGTCTTTTCGCAAGTTGACAAAATGAGTGTGGCGCTGATTGGAATTGGTGCGATGACAAAAGATTCCTCGACCCTTACCCACGGGCACTTTTCGCGGGAACTGCTGAGTGAAGTCATAGAAAACAAGGCGGTAGGAACAATCTGCGCGCGTTTTTTTGACAAAGACGGTAGAGTTATTCCGACTGACATTGATGCTCGGACAATTTCGGTATCTCTTGAGAAACTTTCCACGGTTCCCGTAAAATTCGGCGTCGCCATCGGCGAAGAAAAGGCGCAGGCCATCAAAGCGGCCATAAGGGGCGGGCTCATAAATGTGTTAGGGACTGACACCGACACGGCCGAAGCGCTTTTGGCTGACTAGCTTCGACATGCTGGCCGCGAATCGACATCACTTGGCCGATTTCTAACGCTCCCCCATAAATGTTAAGCTACTTAGCAAACTCTTCTGTGACCAACTTTCTGTCCTGATGCCAGATTTTGCAGACGCAGTGACTAAAGCAAAAAACGCCCAGCAGACCATGATATTAGTCACCGCTGTACCGTAGTGGGGGTGAGCTGACGCGCCTACTTATACTTCTAATAATGCAAATAATTGCAAAAAAACATTATTATTGCAAAAAAAATCACACATAGTATAATGTTTTTATAGATGAGGATCGCCGTTTCGGTGCCGCTCTAGCAAACAGGATAAGACCAGTGACACGCCATCAAGAGGTACATCAAACCGATGCCAGCGAGTTGGCGAATGCTTTGCGTTTTCTCGCAGCTGATTCCGTAGAGAAGGCAAAGTCCGGCCATCCTGGCATGCCATTGGGCATGGCTGACCTCGCGACCGTCCTGTTCACCAAGCATCTGAAATTCGATGTAAAGAACCCTGAATGGCCGGATCGTGATCGGTTTATCCTGTCGAATGGTCATGGGTCTATGCTGCAATATTCCTTGCTGCACCTCCTTGGTTACGAAGGCGCAACAATCAAAGAGCTTCAAAGGTTCCGTCAGCTTCACGCACGTACTGCTGGTCATCCAGAACTGGGTTACTTGCCAGGAATTGAAACGACCACTGGCCCTCTCGGGCAAGGTTTAGGGAATTCGGTTGGCTTTGCACTTGGCGAACGCATGATGAACGCGGATTTTGGCGATGATCTGGTTGACCATCGCACCTGGGTATTCTGTGGTGATGGCTGCCTGATGGAAGGTGTCGGACAAGAGGCAATCAGTCTTGCGGGCCACTTGAAACTATCAAAACTCACGCTCGTATTTGATGACAACAGAACCACAATTGACGGCGCAACCAGTGTTGCCACCTCAGAAAACCACGCCGCAAGATTTGCAGCGGCGAATTGGCGGGTTCTCCATGCGGATGGCCATGACCACGATGACATCAATGAAGCCATGACCGAGGCAAAGACATCGGACCAACCAACGGTGATCATTGCCCGCACCCGGATCGGATTCGGCGCACCGACCAAGGAGGGTAAGTCGATCGTCCATGGCTCTCCACTTGGTCCCGATGAACTGGCAGGGCTACGTAAGAACCTGAACTGGCCCCATGAGCCGTTTGTTATTCCGGAACCCATCAAGAACAAATGGCGCTCCGCTGGTGTTGCCGGGGCAACAGAGCGGCTTGCATGGCAAGATCGGTTGAAAGGCATCAGCCCAGCAACACGCGAAAAATTTGAACGACGCATATCCGGTAAGTTCCCGCCGACTCTGGAAGCAGAAGTTAAGGCCGCGATCAAATCGGCCGTGGCAACGCCTACAGCCGCGCCCATACGTAAGGGCAGCCTTGCAGCAACAGCGGTTCTGCAAAACTCTATGCCCGAGCTAGTTGGCGGCTCTGCTGATCTTACCGGCAGTGTCCTAACCAAACCGGATAATATGCAGCTTGTCGTGCCAGGTGAATACGCCGGAAGACACGTAGGCTATGGCATTCGCGAACATGTGATGGCTGCTACAATGAACGGGCTAGCGCTCCATGGTGGATTTTTTCCCTATGGTGGCACTTACTTGACCTTCAGCGACTATTGCCGCCCGTCAATCCGGATGGCCGCGATCATGAATATCCGCGTGGTTTTCTTGTTCAGTCACGATTCAATCGGAGTTGGCGAAGACGGGCCGACGCACCAGCCTATCGAACAACTCGCATCCCTACGAGCCATTCCAAATTTGCGTGTCTACCGCCCAGCTGACGGCGTTGAGGCGTTAGAATGCTGGCTGGATGCCGCGTTGCACTCGGGTCCGAGCGCTATGGTTGTGGCCCGCCAGGCCGTAGAGCCTGTGCGACGGGTCGAGAGGCCCGATATGCCATCGCGGCGAGGCGGCTATGTCTTGCAAGAGGCTAGAGAAAAACGTGATCTGACACTGATCGCAACTGGTTCCGAAGTTGATCTTGCAATCCGCACTGCGGCCCTGCTGGAAAAAAGCAATATAAACGCCGCAATCGTTTCACTGCCCTGCTGGGAAACATTCGATGTGCAGGATCAGTCGTATCGCGATGCTGTTCTGGGAACTGGGCCAAGATACGCCATCGAGGCGGCGCTGCCTATGGGATGGGGACGCTATGTTGGCTCTGAAGAAAACGTATTTGGCGTGCCCAGCTTCGGCATGTCCGGACCGGGCCCCCAAGTTTATGCCGAAATGGGCCTTATCCCAGAAACTATTGCTGAATCCATCCTCAACAGGCTTGGTGCAAAACAGTCGGTAACGGCATGAGTATTGGAATCACGAACATTAACGAAGTGCCAAACGAATTGGCCCCGCGCAACAACGGTATGCCGCTCGACATAGAATTTATTCGCAATTTGCGCGTGAACCGAAGTGCTGTTGAGCGCCGGTGTGTGACGCATGGTGGGCGCAGGACGGTTAAAAAAACCCATCAGGCCGCATGGCTGTTAAAATCAATTTCCTGCATTGATCTGACTACCCTGTCGGGTGACGACACCGCCGCGCGCGTGCGCCGGCTCTGCGCCAAAGCCCGCCAGCCGATTTCGTCGGATATGGTGGATCGCCTCGGCGTCAAAAGTCTGAACCTGCAGACTGGCGCTGTCTGCGTTTTTCATGAAATGGTTGAAACTGCGGTCTTAGCGCTGAAAGATACTGGCATCCCGGTTGCAGCAGTTTCGACCGGATTTCCTGCCGGCCTGACGCCGCACCGCCTAAAAGTGATGGAGATCGAGGATTCTGTCGCTGCAGGGGCAGAGGAGATCGACATCGTAATTTCACGCAGGCATGTGCTGAGCGCCGACTGGGGCGCGCTTTACAAGGAAATGCAGGATTTCCGTAAAGCTTGCGGTGACGCCCATGTCAAAGCGATCTTGGCAACCGGGGAACTTGGAACGCTGAGCAATGTCGCGCGCGCTTCTTGGGTGTGCATGATGGCGGGCGCAGATTTTATTAAGACATCAACCGGCAAAGAAAGTGTGAACGCCACGCTTCCCGTTACGCTGGTTATGTTGCGAGCGATCAGAGATTACTACGACCAGACCGGAATAAAGATCGGATACAAACCCGCAGGCGGGATTTCCAAAGCTAAGGACAGCGTCGCTTACCTGTCGCTCGTCAAGGAAGAGCTGGGCAATTCATGGCTGTGTCCAGATCTGTTCCGTTTTGGCGCGTCGTCGTTGCTTGGCGACATCGAACGGCAGCTCGAACATCACCTGACCGGGTCGTACTCGTCCGGAAATCGCCATGCGCTTGCGTGACCGGAGAAACAAATGACAGTCTTGGAAGCATTCAAATCGATGGATTATGGGCTTGCACCAGAAAGTGACGCTGAGGCACTTGCGTGGATTGCCGGGCGTAATGCCAAATTCGGTCATTTCATAAATGGCGAGTTTACCGAGCCCAGAAAGCTATTCCAGACATGTAATCCGGCCACTGCGAAGGTGTTGGCACAGGTTTCTGCCGGGGCAAAGAAAGACGTCGATGCTGCCGTCGAGGCAGCAAATGCTGCCCAGCCTAGTTGGGAAGCCATGGGCGGTTCGGCACGATCACGGTATCTTTACGCCTTGGCGCGGCTTGTGCAGAAAAATAGTCGGCTGTTATCGGTTCTGGAAACGCTCGACAACGGGAAATCAATCCGGGAAACGCGCGACATCGACATCCCCCTGGTAGCGCGGCATTTCTACTATCACGCAGGCTGGGCACGACTGTTGAAATCTGAATTTCCCGGATACGAGGCTGCTGGCGTTGCGGGACAGATCATCCCATGGAATTTTCCGCTGCTAATGCTTGCATGGAAAGTGGCGCCTGCGCTGGCCGCAGGCAATACTGTCGTGCTGAAGCCTGCTGAATACACACCGCTGACCTCGCTTTGCTTTGCAGAGATTTGTCAACAAGCTGGCCTGCCAAAGGGTGTGGTCAATATCGTAACTGGGGCTGGTGATACCGGCGCACTGGTTGCGGGCCACAAGAAGATTGACAAGGTAGCCTTCACTGGCTCCTCCACCGTGGGCCGGATCATACGCCAGCAAACAGCCGGGAAAGGCAAGAAGCTGACTCTCGAACTTGGGGGCAAATCGCCTTTTATCGTATTTGAAGACGCCGATATCGACGGCGCTGTCGAGGGCCTGGTGGATGCGATCTGGTTTAACCAGGGTCAGGTCTGCTGTGCCGGGTCGCGGCTTTTGATGCAGGAAAGTATTGCTGAGCAGATGCTCCAAAAAATCAAGGTGCGGATGGACAAACTGCGCGTCGGCAACCCGATGGATAAATCCATCGATATGGGCGCAATCGTCGATCCCGTTCAAAAGCAACGAATCGCAGAACTTGTTGATGTGGGTGTCAAAGAAGGTGCTGAAATTTATCAATGTGCCGCATCATTGCCAACAGATGGGTGTTATTATCCGCCCACATTGCTTTCGTCAGTTGAACCAGCAATGCGCGTCGCACAAGAAGAAATCTTTGGCCCAGTTCTGGTTGCCATGACGTTCCGCACACCAGCTGAAGCGGTCGAGCTGGCCAACAACACTCGCTATGGGCTGGCCGCCAGTGTCTGGACCGAAAACATCAATTTGTCGCTGGATATAGCGCCCCAGGTGAAAGCCGGGATTGTCTGGATAAATTCAACCAACCTATTTGATGCAGCGGCAGGCTTTGGCGGCTATCGCGAAAGTGGTTATGGCCGCGAGGGCGGCCGCGAAGGGATGTTTGAATACCTGAAACCGAGCTTTCTGAAGACTCTTACTGCGGCAAAGCCCTCAAAGACTAGTGCTTTCACAAAGGTGTCTGCGCCAAACTCCGTGGACCGGACCAGAAAGCTTTATGTCGGCGGCAAACAGGCGCGCCCCGATGGCGGCTATGACCGTGCCGTGCTTGATCCTTCTGGTAAGACTGTCGGACAGGTTGGCGAAGGCAACCGAAAAGATATCAGAAACGCCGTTGAGGCTGCTTCAAATGCAAAAAGCTGGGCAACCACGACCGGACATGCTCGGGCACAGATCCTCTATTACATTGCCGAAAACCTGTCAGCCCGCGCTTCTGAATTTGCTGCGACGCTAAAATCCATGACCGGCGATAGCCATACAAAAGAAGTGGACACAAGCATCGACCGGCTCTTCTGTTATGGTGCATGGGCTGATAAATTTGATGGTGCTGTGCATCAGGTGCCCATTCGGGGTGTCGCGCTGGCGATGAATGAACCAATTGGCGTGATTGGCATTGCCTGCCCGAATGAAGCCCCGCTCTTGTCGTTCATCTCGCTAGTGGCGCCAGCCATTGCGCTTGGCAATCGGGTCGTGGCTCTGCCTTCGCAAGATCACCCTCTGGCCGCGACCGACTTTTATCAGGTGTTGGAAACATCCGATCTCCCCGGCGGTGTTCTGAATATCGTCACCGGCGACCAGGACTTGCTAACCAAAACGCTTTCTGAACATGCTGGCGTTGATGCGCTGTGGCATTTTGGCAGCGCAAACAGCGCTGAGGCCGTGGAGCTGGCATCCATCATAAACCTGAAGCAAACTTGGGTTGCGGGCGGCAAGGCCAGAAACTGGTTCGATGAAGCCCAGAGCGAAGGCAGAGAATTCCTGCGCCACGCAAGCCAAGTCAAAAACATTTGGGTCCCATACGGAGAATAGGGCGTTGACGACAGCTTCAGGCACATTTTTTTGCGCACATCCGTCAAGCTCCTTCCGGTCCGCCGCGAACCTGCCGCAACTTCGTGACAATCTCTTCCGGCTTGTGTCGTTGGATTCCCATCTTCGATCCTCCGATTCCTAACTATAGGGGCGGACCAACTCAGTGGGAGAGGATCAACCCCTGGCCGCTGCGGAGTTCGTCTACGAGATACTGGGCGGATGCTGTCCTTGTGCCGCCCGGAGTGCGGATCGGTTGGCGAGAGGATCTATCTGGTGATTACTGACTGCGGTCGCCCATCGTCTTGAGGCCCTCGGCCAATGGAGATCTTGAATTGACCATCGATTAGGACCCCAGCTGCTGGCATTCTTTGAACGTCTTGAGCCGTGTCTGGTCGGTATTGAGGCCTGTGGAACAAGCCACCACTGGGCACGGGAACTGATCAAATTGGAAAGCGAACGTTCGCCGCGTCGTAGTCAGACGCTACAGGTTACATGAGGTGCGTCAACGACTGCTGGTGGATAGAAAGCCGACATGGTGTTACGTCGGTGGAAAGGACATCATCCTCGGCCATTTGTCTTGGCGGTGTTCGGCCACTGGCCTGCACTTTCGTCGAGATAGTCTCAGTTGTCCAAACGTTTCGGCATCTCTCGCGGTCCCCTGCGTGAAGCTACCCGCAGCCTGCAGTCTCGTGGGCTTGTTCAGGTTATCCCAAAGCGGGGCGTATTTGTCCGCTCTGTTTCGCCCGAGGAAGCTTTGGAAATTTATGATGTGCGTGCCGGCGTGTTTGGGCTTGCCGGTTGGCTGCTTGCAGACCGCGTGGACGATGCGATGCTGGCGGCGATGCGCGGCTACCTGGATCAAATGGACACCGCTGCTGAAAAAAGGGATTTCGACGAGTACTACCGTCAGAACCTTGAGTTCCACGACTTCCTTCTGGCAGGAACGGGCAACAATACATTGATCGAAGTCTACAAGACTCTGGCGAACAAACTGCATCTTTGCCGCACGCGCAGTCTGGTAAATGCAGGTGGATTGTCGGTATCGAACCACGAGCATCGGGAAATGGTCGATGCGGTCGCAACCGGGAATCGTGACCGGGCGCAGGCTGCATTCTTTCGACACGTCGAAAGGGCACGAGACAGGTTCAAATCAACAATCGGATCTTCGGATTAGCGCATCGTACTGACTGGTGCCAGTGCCGGGCCATGTTATGATTGGCAGACCGGAGCGGCTGTAATTCGCGCTTCCCAAAGCGGTTTGATTATTTCGCACAGATTTTTCTGGATATGTTCCGTGAATTTGTTCACCAGACATGGCGACGGATTGTGTCCTGTCGTTGGATGAAAACTGGCATATGCCAAAACGGCTATTGTGTCTTGGCCTTCTATTGGCGGCTGACGACCAATATTCTTGAACTTGCAAATAAAAGAAACGTCGAGCTGTTAGGATCAGGCCAGCATTCGGACGACAAGCTGTTGGCGTGATCTTCCCGAAAGCGCATTTGGATAAAGCCGACTTTCGGGAATTCGATATGCCAATTTTCGCGCTGATCAACTGCAACTGATGGGCCGGCGAAATTCATGTTGATGAAAGAATTGCCAGTTCAAAACCAGCACGGCTTCCCTGTTGGCTGTAATTTCTTTCCCTGATTTTGGAATTTCTTTCCCTGATACCGGAATTTAATTCCCTGTTAATTTGAGTAGGGAATTCGCGCGTAAACATCTGATTTATATGCGCTAATAGAGCTGAGTGAGGTCAATTACGCCCAAAAACGTCAATTTTCCCTGTTCTTTCCCTGTTTAACAGGGAATTTTAGCCGCAGACTGGTTCGCTCGGGACTGTGTGCACAGCCAGGCAGTTCCACAAAACCGCCGATACAGTACGCTGCGTCAGATAGTGCCCAAGTTTCCGTGGGTTGTGGAGTGGGTGAGCTGCGCCAGACTCCGGCTCAGGACAAATTTGGCGCGTAATCCACCAAGTGTCTGGACTGGCGATTTCCGCGATACGCGAAGCGGTGTGTTCAGAGGGTTGTGATGCGCTGGCGTTGCGCTTTCCACTCGGCCGGAAGCTCATGGCGCAGGCACCAGTCGGACGTCAGTCCCAGAGGCTGCGTGCCATTCACAATTTCACGAACAATGTCAGGTGCCAGGAATGCCAGATCGACGAGTTGCTGAACTCGTCTTTTCGAAGTGCCAGCTTCCAAAGCGATAGCCTCGTAGCTCAAGCCGTCTTTCAACTGCCGGTACCATTGATTGGCGAGCGCAACATTCTCGACGAGCACCTGATCAACATTCGCCGGCCCTTCGCCAACAATGATCTTCATCTCTACGCCTCTTCGACGTTCAGTGAACGGCAGCTCAAGCGTGAGGTCATCTGGGTCACACTCCAGCTCAGCGCCTACAGGCTTTTGCGCGCGTTTGGCATTTAGATTGATCGTCAGTTTTCCTGGAGCGATCCGAACTCGCTCCACGACTTCGAGGGCTTCTCGCGCATCAGGTATTTGTGTTTCGGTCCCCGGGAATTTTTGGATGTTGGCCGCCGCGGATAGCTGTCCAATCCGTTTTTGAACTGCGTTGGCAATAGCACCCTCCAAAACAAGCGCCGGGATGCGCCAGGTCCGTTGCTTCTCGTCTGCCTGTGTCACGCCGGTCACCAGCTTTTGGGAGATGTAGTAGCGATACCGCGTCTTGCCCTTTTGCGCATGGCTGGGAGTTAGCCGCTCGCCAGCTTCGTCAATGATCTTGCCTGCCAGCAGTGAGGGATCACGGTGCTGCTTGGAGAGACGAGGCTTCGCAGCCTTGCCACTTAGTTGGTCCTGCAGGGCATCCCATCGTTCAGGATCAATGATGGCGGAGTGCTGCCCCTCAAAGACCTGGCCCTTGTGTCGAATGCGACCTGCATAGATAGGATTGGTCAGGATATGATGCAGCTGGCCCCGCGACATGATCTTACCGCCACGGAGGCCCCCATCTGGCGCACGCCTCTGCTTTGACCGAAGCTGTAGTCGACCTGCGGCTTCCTGAACAAGACGCATTGCGCCCCACTCTTCATAGAGCCCATAGAGCGTAAGGATTGTCTCGGCCTCGGCGTGGTTGATACTCAACGTGCGGCCATCGGGTTCGTACCCAAGAGGCACATTGCCACCCATCCAGAGACCTTTGCGTTTAGAGGCCGCGATCTTGTCCCGGATGCGCTCTGCCGTCACTTCGCGTTCGAACTGGGCAAAGGAGAGCAATACATTGAGTGTCAGGCGCCCCATGCTGGTTGCGGTGTTGAATGACTGGGTGACCGAGACAAAGGAGGCCTCTGCCTGATCCAACCGATCAACCAGCTTTGCGAAGTCAGACAGGGATCGTGTCAGCCGGTCGATCTTGTAGACAACGATCTGATCAACTTGCTTTGCATCCACGGCTTCCATCAATCGTTGCAGGGCAGGGCGTTCGAGATGCCCGCCGGATATACCTCCATCGTCGTAATGATTGGGTAACAACTCCCACCCTTCGTGGCGCTGACTGGCGACATAAGCTTCACAAGCCTCACGCTGCGCATCGAGCGAGTTGAAGTCCTGTTCCAAGCCATCCTCGGAACTCTTGCGGGTGTAAATGGCGCAACGGATGCGTTTCATGCGGCGCGCTTCTTCAAACCAAAGAAGCGGGGGCCGCTCCACTCGGCCCCTGTGATCCGTTTGGCGACCGCACTGAGAGATGAGAACGTCTGGCCGTCCATCTCAAAGCCGTCTGATGTGACGTTCACCCGATAGACGCGACCAT